>CAVOUD010000001.1:0-680141 GCA_963699515.1 uncultured Methanoregulaceae archaeon
AAAGCGGCCACCCCGACAACGACAACCCAGAAGAGCCCCTTGACCCCTGCAGCCTGCATCGGAGGGATCATTACCCTCGTCCTGCTTGCCCGGGAGGCGTTCGTTGTGATCCGCGCTGCATATGGGATCTGCATCCTGCTTATCCTGCTCTGCTGTTGTGCGGGATGCACCGGCACCGCACCGGCTTCTTCACCACAACCGGTAACAAGTTCTGCCGATGACTTCAGCAGCTGGAACCTGACCGTCAACGGGTCCGCACGGACAGTATACACGCTCGACCAGATCCGGAAACTCCCCGCCACAACCGGCAACGGTTTTGCAGTCTCCACGGTTGGGATCAAATACGGTCCCTATATCTGCAAGGGTGTCCTGCTCACCGATCTCCTTGCACCTGCCGGTGGGATCTCACCGGGAGATCAGGTCTGGATCTCGGCACCGGACGGCTACCTCTGGGTCTTTGATTACGACCAGGTGCAGGGAAACGGGTTCATCACGTTCAATGAAAGTCTCAAGGAGATTCCCTCACCCCCCTTGAGGCTCCTGCTGATGTACGAGCAGGACGGAAAGCCGCTCTCCTATAATGACGGGGGACCGCTCCGGGTCGCGATAATCTCCGATGAAAAGGGCGTGGTGACAGAAGGCAGTGCCTGGGTCAAATGGGTGGACAAGATCGAGATTAAAAAGGCTTGACAATGCAACTCCGCTACGTATCTCCACGATGATCCGAATAAACAACAGTTTGCATGGGATCAGACTGCTCCCGGTCATGATAGCGGTGATCCTGCTCTGCGGGTTCGTGAATACTGCGTATGCAGCACCCACGACAGCGGTCCATGTGGTGAAATATGCCGCTGACGGCACAACGGTCCTCAACGAGACGACCGTAACCTACCAGTGGATGGAAGCAAACCTTCCTGTGCAGGGCGATGGCAGAACCCATTACTACCACCAGGGGCCGGTCTTTGCCGATGAAAAGGAAGCACAGTGGGACGTCGGTGAGACCACGAACTTCAAGGATATGGGAGCGGTAAAAGGGACTGCGGTCAGGGATCTCTGCGATCTGGTCGGCGGGATGTCACCGGATGACGAAGTCATGGTGAAAGCGGGTGACGGGTATCACGTGGAATTCCCGTATGAGAATATCTATTCACCAGACCCCCGCCAGGGGACGATCACGGTCTGCTGGTTCAACGGGGAGGAATCGGCCACGGGTGAGCGGCAGGGCACCGGCTCCCCTCCCGGGTACCACACGGGGATGCGGCTGGTCATCCTTGCCGATAATTCCACAAACAGTGCGGGAAAGCACGTTTTCGGGAACCAGGATATGCGGGGGGTCATGCCCGCAGAAATGATTCATCTTTTTGACAACCTCTACCCATCGACCAGCGGATATGCGGTGATGTGGGTGGATGAACTCCGGATATATCCGGGGGGGTACAGAGAAGGAAAGGATGCACTGCCAAAGTCCTACGAAACCAAGATGGATGAGACCTATCCCGCTCCCCCGCTCCCCCGTGCAGGACTTCCGGTACACCTGTCCTTCCTGGGGTGCACACTGCCGGGTGGATTGCCAACGGCAACCGGATCGGATCCGCAGGAAAAGAACTCGCAGATCATACTGAAAGGAAGCCGTGAGACCGTCCTCACCCTTGACGATCTGAGGAAACTGCCAACTGTTACCGGGTATGGCTCCATGATATCCACAACAGGAGTGCGGTTCGGGCCGTACCTCTGTACCGGTGTCGACCTCCGGGACCTTGTCGCTCTGGCCGGGGGGATGAATCCAGATCACCGCATCCGGATCTCTGCACGGGACGGGTACCAGTGGGAGTTTGAAGCCGACCAGCTGGAAGGTCAGGGTTTTGTAACACTCGATGCGGATTTACGGGAACGGGCGTCACCGTCGCTCCGGCTTGTCCTCGTGTATGAACAGGATGAAAAACCGGTTCCGTATAATGACGGGGGGCCGTTCCGGATCGCTATCGTATCAGACGATCCCGGCATCATCACCGAGGGTAGTTTCTGGGTAAAGTGGGTGGACCGGATCGAGATCACAGAGCGATGACTCATGTCCCCAAAAAAATTCCTGCTGGTTGCCGTTGTGCTCATCGGGATGCTCTGCTGGAGTTCAGGCTGCACCACCGGTGAGACAGGTCAGGAACAAGACCGTTCTCAAAGTCGTGCCGGCAGGCAGCCTGCTCCAGCCGTTTGACGAGGTGGAGAAAGCCTTTGAGGCAGAGCACCCCGATGTCGATGTCCAGGTCGAAGGGCACGGCAGCATCCAGGCTGATCCGGCAGGTGACCGACCTCCACCGCCCAATCGATGTCGTTGCCGTTGCTGATGCGTCCCTTATCCCGGATCTCATGTTCCGGACTGATCCAACGACCGGTGCAAATTTCACTGATGCCTATACGCCGTTTGCTACGAATGCAATGGTCATCGCATTCACGAACAAAAGCAGGTACGCAGATGAGATCACATCAGAAAACTGGTACCAGGTGCTTTCACGCCCTGACGTGCGTGTGGGGATCTCCAACCCGATGCTTGACGCTGCCGGGTACCGATCGATCATGGTCTCCCTGCTCGCTGACCGGTATTACCAGAACTCACACACTATTTCCGGTGCTCATCGGCAGTCACTTCACTCCCCCACTGGAGCTACAGGATTCGGGAGGAATAGCGACTAGTCAGGCTTCCGGAAGTGCTCCGTCCATCGGATGAGAAACTCGTGATCCGTGACGGGAGCATCTTTGTCCTGTCCCATCTTGAGGCCGGGGGTATCGATTATGCATTCGAATACCGGAGCGTTGCAGAAGGGCATGATCTCCGATGGGTCAACCTTCCGCCGGAAATTGATTTAAGCTCACCGGACTTTACCGATGAGTACGGAAAGGTCAGGGTGATCCTCGGATTCCAGCGGTTCAGTGCTATCGGGCAGGACAGGACCGGGCAGCCGATTGTCTATGCAGTCACCGTACCGAATAATGCACCACATCCCGTGCTTGCACAGGAGTTTGCAGATCTTGTTGTCCGGATGGCAAAGACCGGGGGGAAGGGTTGGCCTGCGCCACTGAACTGATCGGGTTGTGCCTGGACATGTTCATTGGATGAGAAAAGGAGGGAATACAAAATTATGGCAACCAGCATCCGGTATGACTCGTGCCTGACAGCATTCTGGCTCATGGGGAGTGTGATCATCGTCATCACCATCCTGGCTCTCTTGAGCATTGCGGTACCGGAACTGTCCGACCTGTCCCACCTCGTCTCGGTGGCAACAGAGTCTGAAGTGATCGAAGCGATACTCATTACCATGGTTGCGGCATTGGTGGCGGTAATCTTTCTTGTCATTTTCTGCACACCTCTTGCCTACGTACTTGCCACGGAGCACGTTCCCGCTGGAAAGGGATCGTGGAGAACATCGTCGATATCCCGCTCGTCCTGCCGCACACGGTGGCCGGGCTGATGGTGTATCTTCTCTTCATGTCCCGCGGTCCTATCGGTGCCCCGTTTAACAGCGTCGGGATCGTATTTGAGGATGCATTTGCTGGTATCGTGGTGGCGATGATTTTTGTCTCATCCCCCTATTATATCAACGCCGTGAGGGAAGGATTTGAAAAAGTCCCTGTCCACCTCGAAAATGTTGCCCGGACGCTGGGTGCGACACGGTTCCATGCATTCCGGAATATCACGCTGCCCCTGTCCACCCGCCACCTGCTCTCCGGTTCATTCCTTGCATGGGGACGTGCAGTCGGTGAGTTTGCGGCAGTCATTATGATCGCCTACTTCCCGATGGTCGTGTCCACGCTCATCTACCAGCGGTTCACGACCGGCGGACTTGCAGAGAGCCGGAGCGTTGCATTCATCATGATCCTCATCTGTATTGCCGTGTTCATCATCTTCCGGTGGGTAACCCGGACGGCGGGGAGGTATGAGTCATGATCGCGCTTGAGCAGGTATCCCTTACGCTGGGGGAATTCAGCCTTCACGATATCGATCTCCGAATCAGCAAGGGTGAATACCTGGTCATCATGGGTCCGTCCGGTGCAGGTAAGACGGTCCTGTTGGAAACTATCGCCGGACTCCGTTTCCCGGACAGCGGGAGAATCCTCCTTGGATGGAACCGATGCCAGCGGTATCCCCCCGGAAAACAGACGCATCGCGATTGTCTACCAGGACTATTCGCTCTTCCCGCACATGACAGCGTTTGAAAACATTGCCTTTGGCCTACGATTGCGACGAATTGCCGAACCGGAGATCAGAGCAACGGGTGCGATCACTGCTCACGGAATTCAGCATCGCTCACCTTATCGATCACTATCCCTCATCAATGAGCGGGGGAGAGCAGCAGCGGGTCGCGCTCGCCCGGGCGCTTGCGGCAGAACCCGCAATCCTCCTTCTTGACGAACCGTTTGCTGCGCTTGACCCGCGGACACAGGAAGAGTGCATGCGGATCCTGCTGAAGGTGAAAAAGGAGCAGGACCTAACGGTCGTGCAGGTCAGCCATGCACGGGAGGAGGCATATGCGCGTCGGCGACCGGGCTGCCCTGATCATCGGCGGGCGCATCGTGCAGGTGGGGCCGGTGGAGGAAATTTTCCATACACCACGGACACCTGCCGCGGCACGCTATGCGGGCATCGAGAATATCCTGCAGGGGACGGTCGTCTGGTCGGACAGCACGAGCCTCGTGATGAAGACCGGCGACCAGGAGGTAACCATTACGGGTTCCGCACCCGTCGGGTCCGCTGTCACGGCCTGTATCCCCGGCGACCGCATCACGCTGGTTCATACACCCCGGGTCACCACGGACACTCCCCTGAATGCCATTCCTGCGACCATTGCAGATCTTCTCATCATGGAGCATGCGGTGAAAGTCCGGCTTGCCGGTGCTATTCCGCTGACGGTCAGCGTCCGGAACGGCAACGGGAAAGAGCACCCGTATGTACCCGGTGAGCCGGTGATCGCCCTCTTCTCGCCCGGTGATGTGCGTCTCCTTGAACCCGACCCCTGATCCGGTAGCTGGCTGAGTGCGGGCCGATAACCACCACTTGCACAGGGCAGACTACCGGTCTTTCCTTTGAGATGGTGCAGGCATACGTGCATGTCGCGCATGCAACGGGTCGATCCTGTTCACCGGGTGTGATACCGCGATACAACCGGGATTTCACGATCCACCTCCCATGCCGGGCAGTTTTTTTATACGGATGCCGGATTTCCCGGATTTTTTGGATCTCCGGTAACCTGAAATAAACGCATCGATCTGGAGTTCTCTGCGCATTGCTTTTTTTCGTGAAATCCGGCCCGTTCCATCCTTTTTTTCTCGTACAAAGCGGTCTCACCCGCCATGGAGTGCACCGTCCCATCCCATCAAAAAAAGTTTACTTAGTTAATTTAACTTTTATTAATATTTAAATAAAAACATTTATCGTTATCTGAAATGAGTATGCACTTACCGATCCATCCACCGAGTTCGGTGAGATGCGATCAAAAACGGAGATTTCGTATGAACAGATCCATGAGAACATTTCTTGTTGTAACCCTGCTCCTCATCGTCTGCGGGATACTGGTCGCACCGGTATCTGCGGCGACGACACAGGTGCATGTTGTAAAGTATGCGAGCGATGGCACAACCATCCTTGCCGAACAGACGTTAACCTACCAGCAGATGCGGGACACGATGACCGTGCTCGGTGATGGCACCACGCACTACTACCACCAGGGCCCGGTCTTTGTCGATGACGCGGACGAAGCTGTCGAACAGGCGCTCCGCTGGAACCCCGACGAAGACACCAATGTCCAGGAAAAGGACATGGGCGCCGCGAAGGGTACAAACTTTAAAGACCTCTGCGATCTTGTCGGGGGAATGTCCCCGGGCGATACGCTCCGTGTCAAGGCATCCGATGGGATGACCAAGGACTTCGCGTACAAGAACGTGTACGGGTACTCAGCCCGCGAGGGGCCGATGGTCCTGACATGGTATACCGATTTTGACTTTAATCCAGCCACCCCGGGCATTTACCCCGACACCGGTTATTCTGACGGCATGCGGCTCGTCTGGTTCGCGGATGACGGTGTGAACCCATGGGGCATCCACGCCTTCGGGAACTGTGACTGGCACGAAGCTGCCGCACCGGAATACTGGTATTACTACCAGCAGGGCGGCGAGAATTACCCGACCACCACAGGACTCTCGGTTAAGTACATCTCCGAGCTCCGGATCATCAGCTCCGCGGGCCCGGTGGCACCGGTCGCGGCGTTCGGTTCCGACACACAGTCCGGCACCGCCCCGCTCACCGTCCACTTCACCGACGCATCGACCGGCACCCCCACCTCATGGGCATGGGACTTCACGAATGACGGCACCGTCGATTCCACCGAGCCGAGCCCGAGCCATATCTATGACACGGCCGGCACCTACACCGTGAACCTCACGGTGACGAATGCGGGTGGCAGTGATAGCGAAGTGAAGACGGACTTACATCACGGTCAATGCAGCACCAGTTGCACCGGTTGCCGCTTTCGGTTCCGACACGCAGATCCGGCCCCGCCCCGCTGACCGTCCACTTTACCGATGCATCAACCGGCACCCCCACCTCATGGGCATGGGACTTCACGAATGACGGCACCGTCGATTCCGCCGAACCGAGCCCGAGCCACATCTATGACACTGCCGGCACCTACACCGTGAACCTCACCGTGACGAATGCGGGTGGCAGTGACAGCGAAGTGAAGACGGACTATATCACGGTCACATCAGCACCAGTTTCACCGGTAGCCGCATTCGGTTCCGACGCACAGTCCGGCACCGCTCCGCTCACTGTCCACTTCACCGATGCATCGACCGGTACGCCCACCTCATGGGCATGGGACTTCACGAATGACGGCACCGTCGATTCCACCGAGCAGAGCCCGAGCCACATCTATGACACTGCCGGCACCTACACCGTGAACCTCACGGTGACGAATGCGGGTGGCAGTGACAGCGAAGTGAAGACGGATTTCATCACGGTCACAGCGGCAGGCCCGAAGACGTGGTATGTCGATGACTCTGGCGGAGCGGACTTCACGACCATTCAGGCTGCGGTAAATGCAGCCACGGACGGGGATACTATCATCGTCAGGGATGGTACCTACCCGGAGAACGTGGTTGTGGGAAAGAGCCTGACCATTCAATCGGAAAACGGACGAGATGCCACTACAGTCCAGGCTGGCAGCTCGGTTGGTTTCACTATAACAGCATCCCATGTAACAATCCATGGGTTCACCATTACCGGAACATCAATGGGAATCTTTTCTAGTGGAACAGGCTCTGTTACGAACAGCACCATAACAGATAATAATTTTTCAGGTTTCGGGGCTTCCGGTGCAGGTATGCGTATTCTGCATGTCAACAGCAGTACGATAACCGGCAACATATGTAACAGTAATCAATATGGCATTATGATTGAAGGTGCACAATGTACCGTTGACAACAACATATGCTCAGATAATTCCCAATATGGCATCTTTTTAACAGCTAGCGGAGGAAGACTGGGCAGGTAAGAGCAGGGAAAATATCATATCAAGTAACACCTTATCAGGAAATCTACTTGCTGGTATTCTTATTTACAGGACGCAAAGCAACACCATTACCGGAAATACCTTCTCAAACAACCAATATGGTATTCAGTTGAGATCGTCGGGCACTTCGACGGTTCAATTGGCCACCCTGAACAAGATTTATCAGAATAACTTCATCAACGGTCACTACTTCCCATATTGGATTCTATGATGCCACTGGCAACACCGGTAATATCTGGAATTCCCAATCGCCGATGGCTTACTCATACAATAGTGCTCCATACAACGGCTACATGGGTAATTACTGGAGCGGCTACTCCGGTGTTGATACTGATGGAAACGGCATTGGGGATACACCAAATCAGACCCGTGCCACTCCCGATGAATTCGACAACTATCCGCTGATGGGTGCGTGGAACAACGGCGAGATCACCTACACGCCTCCCGCCGTCATCGCACCGGTCGCCGCATTCATCTCCGATGTCCAGACCGGCACCGCACCGCTCACGGTGAACTTCACTGACCAGTCCACCAACACACCCACCTCATGGGCATGGGACTTCAACAATGACGGCACCGTCGATAGCACCGCGCCAGAACCCGACATACACCTATCACGACGGCCGGCACCTACACCGTGAACCTCACGGTGACGAATGCGGGCGGCAACGATAACGAAGTGAAGACGGATTACATCACGGTCAATGCCGCACCAGTTGCACCGGTCGCCGCATTCGCGTTCCGACATCCAGACCGGCACCGCCCCGCTCACCGTGCACTTCACCGATGCATCGACCGGCACCCCGACATCATGGGCATGGGACTTCAACAACGACGGCACTGTCGATTCCACCGACGCAGAGCCCGAGCCATATCTACGACACGGCCGGCACCTACACCGTGAACCTCACGGTGACGAATGCGGGTGGCAGTGACAGCGAAGTGAAGACGGATTACATCACGGTGACAGCGGCAGGCCCGAAGACATGGTATGTCGATGACTCCGGCGGTGCGGATTTCACGACCATTCAGGCTGCGGTAAATGCAGCCACGGACGGGGATACTATCATCGTCAGGGATGGTACCTACCCGGAGAACGTGGTTGTTGGGAAAGAGCCTGACCATTCAATCGGAAAACGGACGAGATGCCACTACAGTTCAGGCTGGCAGCTCGGTTGGTTTCACTATAACAGCATCCCATGTAACAATCCATGGGTTCACCATTACCGGAACATCAATGGGAATCTTTTCTAGTGGAACAGGCTCTGTTACGAACAGCACCATAACAGATAATAATTTTTCAGGTTTCGGGGCTTCCGGTGGAGGTATGCGTATTCTGCATGTCAACAGCAGTACGATAACCGGCAACATATGTAACAGTAATCAATATGGCATTATGATTGAAGGTGCACAATGTACCGTTGACAACAACATATGTTCAGATAATTCCCAATATGGCATCTTTTTAACAGCAAGCGGAGGAAGCTGGGCAGGTAAGAGCAGGGAAAATATCATATCAAATAACACCTTATCCGGAAATCTACTTGCAGGTATTCTTATTTACAGGACGCAAAGCAACACCATCACTGGAAATACCTTCTCAAACAACCAGTATGGTATTCAGTTGAGGTCGTCGGGCACTTCGACGATTCAATTGGCCACCCTGAACAAGATTTATCAGAATAACTTCATCAACAGTACTACTTCCCATATTGGATTCTATGATGCCACTGGCAACACCGGTAATATCTGGAATTCCCAATCGCCGATGGCTTACTCATACAATAGTGCTCCATACAACGGCTACATGGGTAATTACTGGAGCGGCTACTCCGGTGTTGATACTGATGGAAACGGCATTGGGGATACACCAAATCAGACCCGTGCTACTCCCAATGAATTCGACAACTATCCGCTGATGGGTGCGTGGAATAACGGCGAGATCACCTACACACCTCCCGCCGTCATCGCACCGGTTGCCGCTTTCATCTCCGACGTCCAGACCGGCACCGCCCCGCTCACGGTGAACTTCACTGACCAGTCCACCAACACACCCACCTCATGGGCATGGGACGTCAACAACGACGGCACGGTTGATTACACCACGAAGAACGCGACACACATCTTCACGACAGCCGGCACCTACACCGTGAACCTCACGGTGACGAATGCGGGTGGCAGTGACAGCGAAGTGAAGACGGACTACATCACGGTCTCGCCCCCCACACCGGCACTCCTCTGGGGCCCGTACCTGACCGGCACCACGACAACCGGCACGGTCGTCAACGTGAAGACGAATATCGCAACCGCCGTTACCGTTGAGTATGCAACCGACGCCTACTACACGGCACACTCGGCATATGACCAGAGTGCAACCGATAGTGTGAGCACCCAGCTTCACCACGTATCGCTTGCCGGCCTGACACCCGATACCCTGTACCACTACCGGGTCGTGTATGCCGGGCAGCCAACCGGTGACCTCCACTTCTCCACCTTCCCGGCGAGCGGTGCGTTCACCTTTGTGGTCTACAGCGACACGCAGGACCAGTTGCCCACCTTCAGCCAGCTGGAGCGGCACAAGCTCGTTGCTGACCGCATCGCAGAAGAACCGGATGTCGCATTCGTGCTCAACTCCGGGGACCTCGTGAACGATGCTTCAGACCTTGCCAACTGGGACCGCTACTTTGCCGCCGGCAGCATGATGATGGCCAACACCACCGTCTACCCGGCGCTCGGCAACCATGATGACAACGATCCCAACTACTTCGCAGCCTATGGCGTTCCGGCATATTACTCGTTCGACTGCGGGGACGGTCACGTAGCGGTGCTCGACAGCAATGACTGGGCATGGCCGGACCTCCCGACGCAGAGCGCCTGGCTTGCAAACGATCTCCAGACGGACAAACCGTTCAAGTTCACCTCGTTCCATTACCCGCTCTATACCTCCGACTCCAAGCATTTCGGAGGATGGGAGAACTTACGGGAAGCATGGGAGGACGACTTCAATGATAACGGTGTCCTTGCGGTCTTCAACGGGCATGTCCACGCCTACGAACGCTTCCTTGTCAATGACACCAATTACTTCGTTGCCGGGATCGGCGGAGGCCCGTCCTACAACCTCGCAACCCCGCGGTATACCGGATCCTCAGAACAGCCTTGAATACATGATCGGCTATACCAAAGTGACCGTTGATCCGGCAGCAGGAACTGCTACCGCACAGGTAATCCGGGTCGCGGATGTCTCCTCTGACTTAAAGACGCTGACCACCGTTTACCCGGCGGGCACGGTCTTTGAGACGGTTGTCATGAACCTGGCAAAAGTGCCGGTCGCTAACTTCACGGCCACACCGCTCTCGGGTGATGCCCCGCTTGCTGTCCAGTTCACGGATACAACTACCGGTACACCGCACCGTTCACCTACGCATGGGACTTCAACAATGATGGGATAACGGACAACACTACCCAGAGCCCGTCATACACCTATGCAACTGCCGGCACCTACACGGTCAATCTTACCGTGACCAATGGAGCTGGCAGTGACAGCGAGCTGAAAACGGATCATATCATCGTGAGTGAAGCTCCACCGCTAACGGTACTGAATGCCAACACCGGGATCCGGTATGCAACCATCCAGGGAGCGGTGACTGCCGCTGCTGCTGGTGATGAGATCGTTGTTGGTGACGGTTCCTACACCGAGAACGTAGTGATCGACAAGAGCCTCACCATCCGATCGGAGAACGGCGCTGCAACGACCACGGTGACGGCAGTTGATACATCAAAGTCGGCCTTTACCGTGAATGCAAACTTTGTCACCATCAACGGCTTCTCGGTTCGCGGAACAACGAACAGCAACATCGGCGGTATCGAAGTCAAGAACGCTAATTCCGCTCTGATAACCAACAATGACGTCTCGAGCTGCTCTGTCGGGATTCGTCTGGCCGGAACCGCTACGAACAACACCGTTACGGGAAACACCATTCACGGAAATTCAAAGTATGGTCTTTCCATCCGTGACAGTGCGTTCGGGAATTTCGCATATAAAAACATCTTCTCGGCAAATACCAGTAAGGACATCTGCATCAAGGACACGACGCACGACAACGCCCTCTGGCTCAACGATGTCAACAGCAGTGGGGTGGAGATTTTAACCTCCGTTGTCAGCCATTCACCATCGCCACTCACGTACACCTACAATAGCGGCATCTACACGAGCTATCTTGGCAACCGCTACGCCACCTATGCAGGTGCCGATGCGGACGGGAACGGGGTTGGCGACAGCGTCTTCACATCATCCTCGTACACGGACAGCTACCCGCTGATGACACAGTCTGCGAATTACGTAGAGACTGCCCTGCCTCCGGCACCAGTCGCGGTTTTCAGTGGTGCCCCCCAGTCTGGCGATGCCCCCCTGACTGTCCAGTTCACCGACGCATCGACCGGTACTATTACCGGGTATGCGTGGGACTTCGATAATGATGGGACAATCGACAGTACGGCACCAAGCCCGAGCCACCAGTACATGAACGCCGGCACCTACACCGTGAACCTCACCGTCACGAATGCAGGTGGCAGTGACTCGGAACTCAAGACGGATTACATCACGGCAAATGCCCCTCTGGTATTCCCGACAGCCGTGTTCAGCGCTGATGTTCAGACCGGGACAGCCCCGCTGACGGTCACATTCACGGATGCATCAACTGGTACCGCACCGTTCACCTACGCATGGGACTTCAACAACGATGGGACAATCGGACAGTACGGCACCAAGCCCGTCATACACCTATGTAACTGCCGGTACCTACACGGTCAATCTCACCGTGACCAATGGAGCTGGCAGTGACAGCGAGCTGAAGAGTGGATACATCACGGTCAGTAATGCTGTATCCCCCGTTGCCTGGTTCTCCGGAACACCGACAACCGGGACTGTCCCGTTGAATGTAGCATTCACTGATGAGTCTACCGGGTTCATCACATCCTACCTCTGGAACTTCGGTGACGGCACCAATTCCACCGAACAGAACCCGTCACACCTGTATGCTGCTACCGGTACCTACACCGTCAAATTGACCGTAACCAATTCTATTGGCAGTAACACGATCACGAGACAGAAATACATCACGGTCAGTAAAGTTGCTCTTCCCGCAGCCGGGTTCTCCGGAACACCGACAACCGGGACTGCCCCGTTGAATGTTGCATTCACTGATGCATCGACCGGAGCTATCACATCCTACCTCTGGAACTTCGGGGATACCGTGACCTCCATTGAACAGAACCCGTCGCACCTGTATGCTGCTGCTGGTACTTACACGGTCAAGCTCACGGTTACCGGACCGGGAGGCAGTAACACGATGACGAGACAGAAATACATCACGGTCGGAAAAACTGCGCTTCCTGCAGCCGGGTTCTCCGGAACACCGACAACCGGAACTGTCCCGTTGAATGTAGCATTCACTGATGAGTCGACCGGTGCTATCACATCCTACCTCTGGAACTTTGGTGACGGCACCACCTCCACCGAACAGAACCCGTCACACCTGTATACTGCTGCTGGTACCTACACGGTCAAGCTCACGGTTACGGGACCGGATGGCAGTAACACGATGACGAGACCGTCCTACGTCACGGTCAGTAAAGTTGCGCTCCCCGCAGCCGGGTTCTCCGGAACACCGACAACCGGGACTGTCCCGTTGAATGTAGCATTCACTGATGAGTCGACCGGAGTCATCACATCCTACCTCTGGACACTTCGGTGACGGCACCAACTCAACCGAACAGAACCCGTCACACCTGTATGCTGCTGCTGGTACCTACACGGTCAAGCTCAAGGTTACCGGACCGGGAGGCAGCAACACGATGACGAGACAGTCCTACATCACGGTCAGTAAAGTTGCGCTCCCCGTCAGCCGGGTTCTCCGGAACACCGACAACCGGGACTGTCCCGTTGAATGTAGCATTCACTGATGCATCGACCGGAGTCATCACATCCTACCTCTGGACCTTCGGTGACGGCACCACCTCCACCGAACAGAACCCGTCACACCTGTATGCTGCTTCTGGTACCTACACGGTCAAGCTCAAGGTTACCGGACCGGGAGGCAGTAACACGATCACGCGACAGAAATACATCACGGTCAGTAAAGTTGCTGCGCCCGCTGCCTGGTTCTCCGGAACACCGACAACCGGTACTGCCCCGTTGAATGTTGCATTCACTGACGAGTCTACCGGTGCTATCACATCCTACCTCTGGAACTTCGGGGATACCGCCACCTCCAACCTACAGAGTCCGTCGCACCTGTATGCTACTGCTGGTACCTACACGGTCAGACTCACAGTTACCGGGCCGGGAGGCAGTAACACGATCACGCGACAGAAATACATCGCGGTAAAGTAACCCGGAATTGACAAATCTCTCTTTTTTTTCTGGGATCCTGAACGATACATGATTGGGAAGATAAGGATTTTGTTAATAAAATATAGTTAACCTTCCATGGCTGTTTATTAAAAATTATATGATAGAACAGATAATAACCCAATCAAAGTATCCAGACATTTTTTGACATGGTGGGTGACATTGAATGAAACGAGTTGTTCAAAGAAAGTGGATCCTATTTCTATTCCTGTTATTATTAACGATTATTACTATACCAGTCACCGCATATACAACGGACATAACCGTGCGCCGGTATGCGGTTGATGGGCTTACGCCCATCACAGAAACCACCAAAACCTATCAGTGGCTGGAATCAAACCTTCCGGTATATGGTGACGGGAATACCTACTATTATTTCCAGGGACCGATCTTTGAGGGAGAATGGGAAACCAATTATGGAGTCACATTCCCGGAGTACCGCACTGACTGGGGGGGGACACCCCCCGCATGGTTGGAATCCGAAGAAGTTTGGGACCGGATCTGGAACGGGACTGCATATGAACAGAAAGAGGAGACCAACTGGCAGATAAAAAATCTAGGAAAGTTGAAGGGGACAAATATTAAGGACTTGTGTAACCTTGTTGGCGGATTGCCTGTTGGGCAGAAAGCACGGATTATAGCCACAGATAATGTCGATCAGTACATTCCTTATTCTGCTCTTTACACACCTACTAATCAGCTCGGTCCCTATGTCCTGACCTGGTATTCTGTAGGTGCTGGTGAGAGTGGTGCGACGAGCGGGTATACCGGCCCGGATTACACGACTGGGATGCGGGCGACGTTCTTTTCGGATACTTCCCGGAACGAGAATGGGGAACATGTTGCCGGACTCGGTGATCAGGCCGAAGGGTTACCGGAGAACTATTGGTACTACTTTGGAGGGGATTATCCCTCTATGGGTGGCTGGACCCTGAAAAATGTTGACCGGGTTTATGTGTACAGCAATGACCCGGTTCCGTCACCAAGTGCAGACTTTTTGGCAAACACCAAGACCGGGCACATCCTGAATGGCAATTTCGAGATGGGAGTGTTAACCCCGTGGACGGGGAGCGCCGCGACGGTCAGTAATACCTATTCCTATAAAAAGGATTCATACAGTCTGAGACTCCTTGCACCTGCATCCGGGAGTGCGTGGATCCAGCAGAATGTTGATCTGACTGGTATCGGGTCGATTAATTTCTGGAGACATTACTTCGGCGGGGCTGGAAAATATATGCAGGTGCTTGTGGATGATATTGTTGTTGCCAACTATACAGAAACGATCACAGTTCCGAATGATTATGAGACTATTGATATCACTTCATACGGATTCACCGGCAGCCACACGATAAAAATTAACGCAGTGAATACGAACCCCTCAGGGTCATTTACTGTATATCTCGATAACATCGAGGATTATGGTCCCGGCACATCCGGCGACGCACCCTTAACCGTCCAGTTCAAAGACCTCACAACAAAGATGGAGGACCCCGCCCATACCTCATGGACATGGGACTTCCAGAACGATGGCAGTACGGACAGCACCAGCCAGAATCCCCTGTATACCTACACGGCAAACGGCACCTATACCGTGAAGCTGACGGCGACCAATGCTGCTGGAAGCGATACGGAAACCAAGATCGGTTACATCACGGTGGGCACGGTCACGCCACCCGATACCACAGCGCCGAGGAGTGTTACCGGGCTGACCAATACTACGTATCTTCCGACCTCGATCACGTGGGTCTGGACGGATCCCACGGATACGGACTTTGACCGGGTGATGGTGTACCTGGACGGTGTATGGAGGACCAATGTCACCAAAGGTATCCAGTTGTACAATGCTCCCGGGCTGACCGCCGATACCCAGCACATCATAGGTACGAGGACGGTTGACACGACCGGGAATGTGAATGCGAGCTGGGTCAATCATACCGCAAGGACAGCACCGTTACCGGATACCACAGCGCCGCGGAGTGTTACCGGTCTGGTGAACAGCACGTATCTTCCGACCTCGATTACGTGGGTCTGGACGGATCCCACGGACACGGATTTCAATCGGGTGATGGTGTACCTGGACGGTGTATGGAGGACCAATGTCACCAAAGGTATCCAGTTCTACAGTGCCCCCGGGCTGACCGCTGATACCCAGCACATCATAGGTACCAGGACCGTGGACACCATCGGGAACGTGAATGCGAGCTGGGTCAACCATACCGCGAGGACAGCACCGTTACCGGATACCACAGCGCCGCGGAGTGTTACCGGTCTGGTGAACAGCACGTATCTTCCGACCTCGATTACGTGGGTCTGGACGGATCCCACGGATACGGATTTCAATCGGGTGATGGTGTACCTGGACGGTGTATGGAAGACCAATGTCACCAAAGGTGTCCAGTCTGACAGTGCTCCCGGGCTGACCGCTGATACCCAGCACATCATTGGTACGAGGACGGTTGACACGATCGGGAACGTGAATGCGAGCTGGGTCAACCATACCGCGAGGACAGCACCGTTACCGGATACCACAGCGCCGCGGAGTGTCACCGGTCTGGTGAACAGCTACGTATCTTCCGACCTCGATTACGTGGGTCTGGACGGATCCCACGGACGCGGATTTCAATCGGGTGATGGTGTACCTGGACGGTGCATGGAAGACCAATGTCACCAAAGGCGTCCAGTTCTACAATGCTCCCGGGCTGACCGCCGATACCCAGCACATCATAGGTACGAGGACGGTTGACACCATCGGGAATGTGAATGCGAGCTGGGTCAACCATACCGCAAGGACAGCACCGTTACCGGATACCACAGCGCCGCGGAGTGTTACCGGTCTGGTGAACAGCACGTATCTTCCGACCTCGATTACGTGGGTCTGGACGGATCCCACGGACACGGATTTCAATCGGGTGATGGTGTACCTGGACGGTGCATGGAAGACCAATGTTACCAAAGGTGTCCAGCTCTACAATGCTCCCGGGCTGACCGCCGATACCCAGCACATCATTGGTACCAGGACGGTTGACACCATCGGGAACGTCAATGCTGAGCTGGGTCAACCATACCGCGAGGACAGCACCGTTACCGGATACCACAGCGCCGCGGAGTGTCACCGGTCTGGTGAACAGCACGTATCTTCCGACCTCGATTACGTGGGTCTGGACGGATCCCACGGATACGGATTTCAATCGGGTGATGGTGTACCTGGACGGTGTATGGAAGACCAATGTCACCAAAGGTGTCCAGCTCTACAATGCTCACCGGGCTGACCGCTGATACCCAGCACATCATTGGTACGAGGACGGTTGATAGACCTGGGAATGTGAATGCGAGCTGGGTCAACCATACCGCGAGGACAGCACCGTTACCGGATACCACAGCACCGCGGAGTGTTACCGGTCTGGTGAACAGTACGTATCTTCCGACCTCGATTACGTGGGTCTGGACGGATCCCACGGATACGGATTTCAGTAAAGTGATGGTGTACCTGGACGGTGTATGGAAGACCAATGTCACCAAAGGTGTCCAGCTCTACAATGCTCCCGGGCTGACGGCCGATACCCAGCACATCATTGGTACGAGGACGGTTGACACCATTGGTAACGTGAATGCGAGCTGGGTCAACCATACCGCGAGGACAGCACCGTTACCGGATACCACAGCACCGCGGAGTGTCACCGGTCTGGTGAACAGCACGTATCTTCCGACCTCGATTACGTGGGTCTGGACGGATCCCACGGACGCGGATTTCAATCGGGTGATGGTGTACCTGGACGGTGCATGGAAGACCAATGTTACCAAAGGTGTCCAGCTCTACAATGCTCCCGGGCTGACCGCCGATACCCAGCACATCATAGGTACGAGGACGGTTGACACGACCGGGAATGTGAATGCGAGCTGGGTCAACCATACCGCGAGGACAGCTACCGTTACCGGATACCACAGCACCGCGGAGTGTTACCGGGCTGACCAACACTACGTATCTTCCGACCTCGATTACGTGGGTCTGGACGGATCCCACGGACGCGGATTTCAGTAAGGTGATGGTGTACCTGGACGGAGCATGGAAGACCAATGTTACCAAAGGTGTCCAGCTGTACAGTGCCCCCGGTCTGACCGCTGATACCCAGCACATCATAGGTACCCGGACGTGGACACCATCGGGAACATCAACCTGACCTGGGTCAACCATACCGCAAGGACAGCACCGTTACCGGATACCACAGCGCCGCGGAGTGTCACCGGTCTGGTGAACAGCACGTATCTTCCGACCTCGATTACGTGGGTCTGGACGGATCCCACGGACACGGATTTCAATCGGGTGATGGTGTACCTGGACGGTGCATGGAAGACCAATGTCACCAAAGGTGTCCAGCTCTACAATGCTCCCGGGCTGACCGCCGATACCCAGCACATCATTGGTACGAGGACGGTTGACACGACCGGCAATGTGAATGCGAGCTGGGTCAACCATACCGCGAGGACAGCTCCGTTACCGGATACCACAGCACCGCGGAGTGTTACCGGTCTGACGAACACTACGTATCTTCCGACCTCGATTACGTGGGTCTGGACGGATCCCACGGATACGGATTTCAGTAAAGTGATGGTGTACCTGGACGGAGCATGGAAGACCAATGTCACCAAAGGTGTCCAGCTCTACAATGCTCCCGGGCTGACCGCCGATACCCAGCACATCATAGGTACCCGGACGGTTGACACCATCGGGAACATCAACCTGACCTGGGTCAACCATACCGCGAGGACAGCACCGTTACCGGATACCACAGCGCCGCGGAGTGTTACCGGTCTGGTGAACAGCACGTATCTTCCGACCTCGATCACGTGGGTCTGGACGGATCCCACGGATGCGGATTTCAGTAAAGTGATGGTGTACCTGGACGGAGCATGGAAGACCAATGTCACCAAAGGTGTCCAGCTCTACAATGCTCCCGGGCTGACCGCCGATACCCAGCACATCATAGGTACGAGGACCGTGGACACCATCGGGAACGTGAATGCGAGCTGGGTCAACCATACCGCGAGGACAGCACCGTTACCGGATACCACAGCGCCGCGGAGTGTCACCGGTCTGACCAACACTACGTATCTTCCGACCTCGATTACGTGGGTCTGGACGGATCCCACGGACACGGATTTCAGTAAAGTGATGGTGTACCTGGACGGAGCATGGAAGACCAATGTCACCAAAGGTGTCCAGCTCTACAATGCTCCCGGGCTGACCGCCGATACCCAGCACATCATAGGTACGAGGACCGTGGACACCATCGGTAACGTCAATGCGAGCTGGGTCAACCATACCGCGAGGACAGCTCCGTTACCGGATACCACAGCACCGCGGAGTGTTACCGGTCTGACCAACACTACGTATCTTCCGACCTCGATTACGTGGGTCTGGACGGATCCCACGGACACGGATTTCAATCGGGTGATGGTGTACCTGGACGGAGCATGGAAGACCAATGTCACCAAAGGTGTCCAGCTCTACAATGCTCCCGGGCTGACCGCTGATACCCAGCACATCATAGGTACCCGGACCGTGGACACCATTGGTAACGTGAATGCGAGCTGGGTCAACCATACCGCGAGGACAGCACCGTTACCGGATACCACAGCGCCGCGGAGTGTTACCGGTCTGATGAACAGCACGTATCTTCCGACCTCGATTACGTGGGTCTGGACGGATCCCACGGACACGGATTTCAATCGGGTGATGGTGTACCTGGACGGAGCATGGAAGACCAATGTTACCAAAGGTGTCCAGCTCTACAATGCTCCCGGGCTGACCGCCGATACCCAGCACATCATTGGTACGAGGACGGTGGACACCATCGGGAACGTGAATGCGAGCTGGGTCAACCATACCGCGAGGACAGCACCGTTACCGGATACCACAGCACCGCGGAGTGTCACCGGTCTGACCAACAGCTACGTATCTTCCGACCTCGATTACGTGGGTCTGGACGGATCCCACGGATACGGATTTCAATCGGGTGATGGTGTACCTGGACGGAGCATGGAAGACCAATGTCACCAAAGGTGTCCAGCTCTACAATGCTCCCGGGCTAACCGCTGATACCCAGCACATCATAGGTACCAGGACCGTGGACACCATCGGGAACGTGAACGCGAGCTGGGTCAACCATACCGCAAGGACAGCCCCGTTACCGGATACCACAGCACCGCGGAGTGTCACCGGGCTGGTGAACACGCACGTATCTCCCGACCTCGATTACGTGGGTCTGGACGGATCCGACGGACGCGGATTTCAATCGGGTGATGGTGTACCTGGACGGAGCATGGAAGACCAATGTCACCAAAGGTGTCCAGCTCTACAATGCTCCCGGGTCTGACCGCTGATACCCAGCACATCATAGGTACGAGGACGGTTGACACCATTGGTAACGTGAATGCGAGCTGGGTCAACCATACCGCGAGGACAGCACCGTTACCGGATACCACAGCGCCGCGGAGTGTTACCGGTCTGGTGAACAGCACGTACCTCCCGACCTCGATTACGTGGGTCTGGACGGATCCCACGGATCCGGACTTTGACCGGGTGATGGTGTACCTGGACGGTGCATGGAGGACCAACGTCACCAAAGGTATCCAGCTTGTACAGTGCCACCGGGCTGACCGCTGATACCCAGCACATCATTGGTACGAGGACGGTTGACACGATCGGGAATGTGAATGCGAGCTGGGTCAACCATACCGCGAGAACAGCTCCGGTGGCACCAGTTGCACCTGTAGCGCTATTCAGTGGTAAACCGACAACCGGCACAGTTCCACTTAGCGTCCAGTTCACTGATGAGTCTACTGGGGAGATTACCGGTTATTCATGGGACTTCGGGGATGGTGCAACCAGCACCGAGCAGAGTCCAAGTCACGAGTACGCCATGGTCGGGACGTATGATGTCCAGCTGGTGGTAACCGGGTCGGGCGGCAGTGATGATGAAGTCAAGACTGATTACATCACGGTACAGGCGGATACGGACAACGATAGTATTCCTGACAAAGAGGAACAGGGTCCCGGAGGAACAGATCCGGCCTATGATGGGAATGGTGATGGCACATCCGATAGCCAACAGGGCGACGTCGCTTCATTCCATACAACGACTGGTGACTATGTCACGCTTGTTAGTCTTGAAGGAATGTATCTCACCGATGTTCAAGCAGTTGACAATCCCTCACCGACCGATACCCCAGAGTATCTCGAAACGCCATTTGGATTTATTGGCTTCACAATCACAGGTTTAGCACCAGAAGGCGGCGCCGTAACGGTACAGCTCTACCTTCCGACAGGAACGACGGTAAATACATACTATAAATATGGAATGACGCCAGACAATGCCATTCCTCACTGGTACGAGTTCCTCTTCGATGGCACAACGGGTGCAGAAATTAGTGAGAATATCATCACCCTGCACTTTGTTGATGGAAACCGAGGTGACAACGATTGTATCGCAAACGGCATTATCATCGATCCGAGCGGTCCAGGCAACGATATACGATTACCACCCACTGCGGCTTTTTCAGCGGATCCGACTTCCGGAACAGCCCCGTTAACAGTTACGTTCACTGATGCATCGACCGGTACAGGACCGTTGACCTATGTATGGGACTTTGGGGATGGTGCAACCAGCACCGAGCAGAGTCCGGATCACGAGTACACTGCAGATGGGACGTATGATGTTCAGCTTACGGTAACCGGGCCAGGTGGCAGTGATGATGAAACCAAGACCGGGTATATCACCGTAGGGACTGTCTATCCCTCGCTAAAAGCAGAATTCACAGCAAATCCCCGGAAAGGCGCAGCTCCATTAACTGTTACATTCACAGACGAGTCAAGAGGCATGATCACTCAACGTTCATGGAAATACAAACTCCATTCTGATTCCAGATGGACACCATTTACCCTTGATGCAGCATCGTCATATACATTTAAAAAAGCCGGGACTTATGATGTCCAGTCGACAGTCACCGGGCCGGGTGGCAGTGATGACGAAACCAAGATTGGTTACATCACCGTGGGCGCTGTCACGCCATCGCCAGTCGCCGATTTCACAGCAACTCCCAGGAAAGGCGCAGCTCCATTAACTGTTACATTCACAGATGAGTCCAGTGGCATGATCACTCAACGTTCCTGGAAATACAAACTCCATTCTGATTCCAAATGGACGCCATTCACTCTTGATAGATCATCTTCGTATACGTTTAAAAAAGCCGGGACATATGATGTCCAGCTGACAGTCACCGGGCCAAGAGGGAGTGATGATGAAATCAAGACCGGTTACATTACAGTGGGCGCTGTCACGCCATCGCCAGTCGCCGATTTCAGAGCAACTCCCAGGAAAGGCGCAGCTCCATTAACCGTTACGTTCACAGATGAGTCCAGTGGCATGATCACTCAACGTTCATGGAAATACAAACTCCATTCTGATTCCAAATGGACGCCATTCACTCTTGATAGATCATCTTCGTATACGTTTAAAAAAGCCGGGACATATGATGTCCAGCTGACAGTCACCGGGCCAAGAGGGAGTGATGACGAAACCAAGATTGGTTACATCACCGTGGGCGCTGTCACGCCATCGCCAGTCGCCGATTTCAGAGCAACTCCCAGGAAAGGCGCAGCTCCATTAACTGTTACATTCACAGATGAGTCCAGTGGCATGATCACTCAACGTTCATGGAAATACAAACTCCATTCTGATTCCAAATGGACACCGTTTACCCTTGATGCAGTATCGTCAAATACATTTAAAAAAGCCGGGACGTATGATGTCCAGCTGACAGTTACCGGGCCGGGTGGGAGTGATGATGAAATCAAGGCCGGTTATATCACCGTGGGGACTGTCTCACCCACGCAAAAAGTCTGAATTCACAACAACTCTCGAGTGGCATGATCACTAAACGTTCGTGGAAATACAAACTCCACTTGGTATCCTGAACGACACCTGATTGAGTCGTTAAGGATCCTATAAATAAAATATAGTTAACCTGCTGGCAGTGTATATCAAAAGTTATATTATAGAACAGACAATTACCCATGCAGGGTTTCCTGAAATTTTGAGAAAATGGTGGGTGACGGCGTGTGAAAGGATCTATGCGATTAAGGTGTGTACTCCTTATATTCGTGTTATTTTTTGTTATCCTTATCATACCGGTTACTGCATATACCACGGAGGTAACCGTACGCCGGTATGCGGTGGACGGGCTTACGCCAATTACGGAAACTACCAAGACATACCAGTGGATGGAATCAAACCTTCCGGTAATATGGTGACGGGAATACCTACTATTATTTCCAGGGACCGATCTTTGAGGGAGAATGGGAGGATAATTATGGCGTCACATTCCCGGAGTACCGTACTGACTGGGGGGGGACACCTCCTGATTGGTTAAACTCTTCAGAAAAGTGGGACCGCTACTGGAACGGGACAGTCTTACGAGCAGATGGAGGAGACCAACTGGCAGGGTAAGAACCTCGGAAAGCTCAAGGGAACTGATGTAAAGGATTTGTGTAACCTCGTTGGAGGGTTGCCTTCAGGACAAAAGGTAAGGGTGACAGCTGTAGACAATGTCTATCAGGATGTTCCTTATTCAGCGATATATACACCAACAGATCAGCTCGGCCCCTATGTGCTGACATGGTGGTCGGTGGGTGCCGGGGAGAGCGGTGCAACAAACGGATATACCGGCCCAGACTACACCACCGGGATGCGTGCCACATTCTTTGCGGATGACTCCTGGAACCAGAATGGAGAACATGTGGCCGGGCTTGGTGATCAGGCCGAAGGGTTACCGGAGAACTATTGGTACTACTTTGGAGGGGATTATCCCTCCATGGGTGGCTGGACCCTGAAATATGTCGATCGGGTTTACGTATACAGTAATGATCCTGTACCCCCGCCACAAACGGATTTTATTGCAAATACCAAAACAGGATTAATTGTAAATGGTAATTTCGAGACCGGGGCGCTTTCCCCGTGGACGGGAACTGGCGCAACAGTCAGCGGATATACCCAAAAAAAGGGTTTGTATAGTGTAAGACTCGCCGGCACGGTCGGGAATCCTGCATCGATGCAGCAAAATGTTGACCTGAGGACTATTGGATCTTTGTATTTCTGGCGCCATAGTTTTGGAGGTATAGGAAAGTATCTTGAGGTACTTGTGGATGATACCGTTGTTGCGAATTATACAGAAACGGTTACTGTACCGAATAAATATGAGACTATTGACATATCTTCGTATGGTTTTTCCGGTACCCACATACTGAAGTTTAATGCGGTCAATACAGCCAGCGGAACCTTCACCGTCTACCTCGACGATATCGAAGACTACGGACCCGGTACCTCCGGCAACGCACCTCTCACCGTCCAGTTCAAAGACCTCACAACAAAGATGGAGGACCCCGCCCATACCTCGTGGGTATGGGACTTCTACAACAACGGGACCGCTACAAGTACGGAACGCAATCCCCTGTTTACCTACACGGCAAACGGCACGTATACAGTGAAGCTGACGGCGACCAATGCTGCCGGAAGTGACCCTGAGATCAAGACCGGTTATATCACAGTGGGCACTGTCACGCCACCACCGGTTGCGAATTTCACTGCCATACCAAGGACCGGGACCGTTCACTCAGTGTAGCATTCACCGATACCTCCACGAATACCCCGACCTCATGGCGATGGGCGTACCGGAACGATACTGTCGGCTGGACACAGTTTAACACAACACAGAACCCGGAATATATCTTCGCTGCGGGGACTTACGATATCAATCTCACTGCCACAAATGCAGCTGGGAGTGATGATGAGATTAAGCCGGAGTACATTGAAGTGACTGGCGGGACTTCTGAGATTGAGCTGACCATTATTGGGAGTATTGATGAATGGAACCTTGGCCTCGGGCAAAACGAGAATATCACATCTATTGATCTGGGTGTGACCACAACTGCTGCCAGCTGGACTGTAGGAGTGCGTGATGCACTGAACGATGAAAAACCACCGGGGACCAATGGCCAGATGGTGGAGTGGACTGGATCTGCATATCCAGAAGAATATACAATATTATCCAACCCGATCCAGGTCAAGTCCGGTTCGGGGAACTTCGTATCTCTATCAGATTCGGATCAGATTATCCAGAGCGAATCTTCTGCGGGGATCTTTAACTATGACATCGGTGTGAGACAGGACATCCAGTATGGTGATGCAAGGTTAACGAACGGGAACAATTACCGTATCGTGATCACATTCACCGGGTCGACACTATGACGGGACAAGTACGGTCAGAACTGAGGATTGCTACATTTCTCATTGTAGTCATATTCAGTCAGCTGGTATTGCCCGGTACCTGCATGGATTCCTCCGGCTCGGTTAGCATCGTAGCTAACATCGTCAGTTCACAGGCACCAGTTGCCGATTTCACTGCCAGTCCCATTTCCGGTGCAGCACCGCTCACCGTCACTTTCACTGACCTTTCGACAGGATCACCGACGCTATGGAAATGGGATTTCGAGAACGATGGCATTATCGATGATACTGTTCGCAATCCAGTTCATGTCTATTCAGTGCCCGGAATCTATACGGTGACCCTTAAGGTGAAAAATGCGGTGGGATCGGATACCGAGGTTAGGCTGCGATATATTACGGTGAAAGAAAGTGACGCGCATATAAGGATAGAGGCACTGAAGCAGTATATTCATAGGCTTCCTATCCCGGCTTGGTCAAAATGGTTCCTGACTATGCCGCTTGACCGTGCTCTCGACCAGCTGGAGAAAGGACATGGTAAGCCGGCAATAATCCAGATGAAAGTTTTTATAGGGTCAGTTGAGCTCTTGGACAGGTTTCACATTGTCACACATGCGCAATCCAATTATATGATTGGTGAAGCGAGGGTGATTATTGACCTGATACAGTAATTGTGACAATCAACAGGTCTTTTTTTCTATTGTATTTTTATTTATTAATTATAAGAGCTTAATTTATTTTTATAATCAATAATATCGAAACATTAATTTATTCTCTAATCTATTCAGTCTTATTAACTTTTTAAACAAGTTAAGGAGGATTGAAGATGAGAAAACTATTCTATGTAGCCCTAATAGGGCTCTTAGCCCTCCTGGTGCTTCCGGGAGCGGTGTCGGCTGCAGATGATACTGGTGAAGCACCAGTTGTAGCGAATATTGGTAGCTATATTGACCTGACAATAACAGGGACTCTTGGAACCCCAGCTTCCCCGTGGTCTCTGAGTGTTGGTGGATTAAATGAAAACAATGACGCAATTGATGCGAATGTGAAGAGTACATCCAACTATGAGCTGAAGGTAATGGATGCCCTCACTGACACCAAACCTCCTGCATCAGCGGGAAAAATGGCAGAGTGGAGTGGGTCAGCATATGTGGCATCTGGTAAATTACTGACAAATGCGTTTCAGGTCAAAGCTGGGAGTGAACCTCAGGGATACATAACGTTAACCGGCACTAACCAGATAATTGCAGATGAGGATGCAACCGTACCTGCTGGGGATAATTTTGATATCGGACTCAAACAAAACATCGTTGTTGGAGATACGACATTACCCTCGAACGATTACCGGATCGTAGTAACCTTCACAGCATCTAACATATGAGAGAAAGTAAAACCAATTGCAAAATCAGATTACTAAATCACAATCCTTTTATTTTTCCCTGATGTTAGTTTCTTCCATTTGAGGCGTGATCATGCAGATTTTTTGTAGAAATCAACTTACCTTCGTTTCCTTCATCGCCCTACTCCTTGCGGTATGCTTTCTCGTCATCCCGGTGTCTGCCGGACTGAAGGTCACCGGTTCAAAGTACATGGATGATGTTACTCTTGGGGATACAACGGTCCATGTTATGACAGTGAGCAGCAGGCCGGAGGATCCACGGATGGAGATTATCGCAGAGGTAATGGGTTTCGGACAGGCATCTGATTTGGGGTACACAACGCTATTACCTGGACAGGATACCGGAGCATTCACTGCCAGATCCTATATTACCTTAGATACTGATTCCATCGTTTTGAATCCCGGTGAGTCAAAGGAGATCAAAGCAACAATCCATATTCCGCAAGATGCAGGAAGCGGGGGGCGGTACGCCCTCATCTATCTGCATACAAAACCCATAGCGACCGGGCAGATGGGAATCGTATCGGCAATTACCGTGCCGGTCATGATCACCCTGAAGGACACCCCTCTTACCGAAACCGGTCGTATTGATGCGGTGAATGTCAGCACAATTGAGACCAACAAACCTGCTATCGTATCGACTACCTTTACTCATACCGGCAACCATCATTTCTATGGTGCCATTAACGAGATTTTTATCAAGGATTCTAGCGGTGCAACTATTGCCACGATTACCTCGGATCCCGAAGTGCATGCCCTCATTCCGGGACAGACTGTGGTATTCAGAACTCCGGTCGGCACCCCACTTGCCCCTGGTACTTATTCGATAACATCTCGTATTCTTAACGGAGGGATCCTCGTCGATGAAGTCTCGGATACCTTCACCGTGAATGAGGAGTATATTCCGCCATTTGAAGAAACATCTGTTAATGTAGTTTCCGACAAAGAGACCGTGCTTATGACCCCTGGTGGCGAGATTAAAATAACCTTCCCGGCCGGAGCGGTATTGAGCGATGCAGAAGTGACCGTTTCGCCATATTCGCAGGATCTCCCTCAACCCCCTAATGGGGCGAAAGCGGGAGCAACCGCCTTCAGCGTCGCAGGCCTGACCGGTCTCCTGGCAAAACCCGCAACCATTGTTGTGCAGTACAACCCGGCAGATGTTCAGGCAGGCTGACGGAGATGCTAATAAGTTATCCCTTGCCCGGTATGACCGGACTGATTCCCGCTGGACACTGGTTCCTACATCAGTTGATACGAATACGATGACCCTTACAGCAACAACGGACAGGTTCAGCACGTGGGCAGTGATGGCGGTACAGGATGGTGGAGTCGCAGCACCGGAATCTAAATCTCCCTTCTCTTTAGGACTTGATCCCCTCATCATCTCTGGGTTCGTTGCCCTATTGCTTCTGGTAAAGGGTATGAGGAAACGTGTCTGATTTTTGCTACACGCGGAATTTCAACCCTATTTTTATTAAATTTCAGCAATGGTGAAAACAATAGTTTATTGTCTAATTAATTTTTGTCAAAGGGTAGTAAACCATGTTAATTTAACAAATTCAAGAAATAAATCATAATTTTTATATCGACTTAAGCTGAACAATGGGTGTTCGAGTTTGACTGGAATAAGAAAAGGGTGTACTCTGAACTTTTGGTGATGACAATGTCGAAAATCAGGCAACCGTTTTTACTACTTGCTGTTCTGTTGTGTTGTACTGTACTTTTTACCGTACCGGTAATGGCAGCAACTACACAGCTTCATATTGTAAAGTACGCGAATGATGGCACGACCATCATAAGCGAAACAACCAAGACCTACCAGGAGCTAGAATCGACCCTGCCAGTGCTGGGTGACGGGGTGACCCACTATTACCACCAGGGGCCGGTCTTTATCGATGATCCGGACCCGGTTGTGGAGCAGGAGCTCAGGTGGAACCCTGACGAAGACACCAATGTTCAGGAAAAGGACAATGGAGCCGTGATGGGTACCAATCTTAAGGACATCTGCAATCTCGTTGGCGGCATGAATGCTGGCGAGACGGTAAAACTCAAGGCATCGGACGGCTTTTCCAAGACATTTGCCTATACCAATGTGTACCAGTATCCTGCACGGCAGGGTCCGATGGTCATCACCTGGTACCAGGACGGTAACTATCCGGATGGTGCCTATTCAGATGGCATGAAACTGGTCTTCTTTGCGGATGATTCCACAAACCCGTGGGGAATCCATGCCATGGGCAACTATGACTGGCACGAGTCCGCTGCGCCGGAGTATTGGTATTATTACACTTCAGGTACCGAGCAGTACCCCACAACGACCGGGTTATCTGTCAAATATATCTCTGACGTACTCATTTACAGCGATGACCCGGCACCTCCGGTCATGGATGTACTTTTTGAAGGCACAGTGACTCTGGTTCCAGGAGAAACATTCAGTAAGACGGCATATAACACGGGCACCAGTTACACCATTAATACTACCACGCCTCTGGGAGCTCTAAATGCAGCAGCGACCTCAGCTGGATTTACTTATGATGTAACGGACAAGAACTACGCCACGTCGGGAGCACTGCTCGTGGACAACATAGGTACTTATCTCTATCAGAAGACACCCAGGAAAGCCTGGTATGGCTATGTAAATGACGTTTACAAGGATGGGTAATGGCTATGTAAATGACGTTTACAAGGATGGGTACAACAACCCGGCTGGTGGCCTGAACCTGATCGAGGTCAGCTGATGGAGATAAAGTCGAGTTCTATTACGTCGACGGCACTGTTGCCGACCCAACCGACCTTGCTGCAGTGAAGGCAGTTGCCACCGCTGCGGTGAAGACGGTTGCAGATATTCAGCCACCCGGTCCGGTCATGGATGTACTTTTTGAAGGCACGGTGACTCTGGTTCCAGGAGAAACATTCAGTAAGACGGCATATAACACGGGCACCAGTTACACCATTAATACTACCACGCCTCTGGGAGCTCTAAATGCAGCAGCGACCTCAGCTGGATTTACTTATGATGTAACGGACAAGAACTACGCCACGTCGGGAGCACTGCTCGTGGACAACATAGGTACTTATCTCTATCAGAAGACACCGAGGAAAGCCTGGTATGGCTATGTAAATGACGTTTACAAGGATGGGTACAACAACCCGGCTGGTGGCCTGAACCTGATCGAGCTGAGCTGATGGAGATAAAGTCGAGTTCTATTACGTCGACGGCACTGTTGCCGACCCAACCGACCTTGCTGCAGTGAAGGCAGTTGCCACCGCTGCGGTGAAGACGGTTGCAGATATTCAGCCCCCCGGTCCGGTCATGGATGTACTCTTTGAAGGCACGGTGACTCTGGTTCCAGGAGAGACCTTTAGCAAGACGGCATATAACACGGGCACCAGTTACACCATTAATACTACCACGCCTCTGGGAGCTCTTAATGCAGCAGCGACCTCAGCTGGATTTACTTATGATGTAACGGACAAGAACTACGCCACTTCGGGAGCACTGCTCGTGGACAACATAGGTACTTATCTCTATCAGAAGACACCGAGGAAAGCCTGGTATGGCTATGTAAATGACGTTTACAAGGATGGGTACAACAACCCGGCTGGTGGCCTGAACCTGATCGAGCTGAGCTGATGGAGATAAAGTCGAGTTCTATTACGTCGACGGCACTGTTGCCGACCCAACCGACCTTGCTGCAGTGAAGGCAGTTGCCACCGCTGCGGTGAAGACGGTTGCAGATATTCAGCCCCCCGGTCCGGTCATGGATGTACTCTTTGAAGGCACGGTGACTCTGGTTCCAGGAGAGACCTTTAGCAAGACGGCATATAACACGGGCACCAGTTACACCATTAATACTACCACACCTCTGGGAGCTCTTAATGCAGCAGCGACCTCAGCTGGATTTACTTATGATGTAACGGACAAGAACTACGCCACTTCGGAAGCACTGCTCGTGGACAACATAGGTACTTATCTCTACCAGAAGACACCGAGGAAAGCCTGGTATGGCTATGTAAATGACGTTTACAAGGATGGGTACAACAACCCGGCTGGTGGCCTGAACCTGATCGAGCGTAGCTGATGGAGATAAAGTCGAGTTCTATTACGTCGACGGCACTGTTGCCGACCCAACCGACCTTGCTGCAGTGAAGGCAGCAGCCACCGCTGCGGTGAAGACGGTTGTATCAACAGGTACAACTCCAACGGACTGGACACTGCAGGTGAAGGGAGCAGTAGATCAACCAGTAACAAAGGCGTACTTTGAGGAGGGTCTTGCCTGTCCGAACTCCGGACATTGGATCAACTGGACCGATTCGGCGGACAATGAATGGTCAGGTATTCCACTCTGGCTTCTTGTGGCAATGGTTGACGATGTTGATCCTCACACCCCCGATCACTTTAATTTCAGGGATGACCTCGCCACCCTTGGGTACCAAGTGAAAATCACCGCATCTGATGGCTATTCTATCACCATAAACAGTGCGGATATGGCCAGAAATGACGGATGGATCGTTGCTAATGCACTCAATGGAACGCCTCTGCCCGTTGAAATAAATGGGAAAAAGTCATGGCCTCTCCACTTGAAGGGGCCGGAAGTTTTCAGTGGAAACCAGATTGGGAGCATCGTTAAGATCGAGATGCTCAACATCCCCGTTCCCTCGTCAGAATGGAACCTGAAGATAGTAGGGGATGTCACGGATACTATCTCCAAGGAAGAGTTCGAAGAGGCAGTAGCATGCGGACACACGGCAAACTGGACAGACACTACCGGTAATGTCTATTCCGGTGTACCCCTCTGGTGGTTTGTCGGGGTAGCGGATGATGAGGAAACTGAGAGTCACTGGACCTTCAATGATACCCTTGCAGCAACGAACTATACAATTCAGGTCGTCTCTAAGGATGGATTTTCAGGCAACTTCTATAGTGATCCGATCAAGCACAGTGATGCCTATATCGTTGCGAATACGATGAATGGTGTTCCGATTACCGGAATGGAGCAGCCCCTTCAGATGGTAGGTACTGCGGTAACTTCAGGGAAACAGAAGGTAAAGAATATTTCCGAGATCCGGATTCCATCACTCCAGACCCCCGTACCCGCAGCAGGAAAATACAATCTTAACCTGAACGGTAAGATCTCGGATATTATCTCTCAGACAGAATTTGAAGAGATGACTGCATGTCCTCACCACTATCGTGAGGTCACGGTAACCGATACTAACGGAAATCAGGTAGTCTATAGTGGTGTCCCCCTCTGGGATCTGGCAGGTTGGGTGGATGACCGAATCCCGCATGGATCTGGTGCATTCAATGCTGCCCAGGCAACAGCAGGGTATACCATTTCGGTTCAGTCAGGAACATATGTCAGGACTTTCCCGAGTACAGATGTGATGTGGAGCGACAACTATATCGTCGCAAACATGAAAAAGAACGTTTCCGCCGGAGAAACAACATTCAGTCCATTCCTCTCTGATGAATGGCCGCTCCGTATCGTTGGTCCTGGTGCACCTCACGCTATGAGTGTCAGCCGTATTGACACGATCTCACTCTCAGACTTCCAGGCCCCGGTTGAAGCTCCCAAGTTGCACATCGTGAAATACGGGAGCGATGGCATAACCGTGATCAACGAGACGACCATCGATTACCACTTCATGGAGAGCACCCTGCCGGTCGTTGGTGACGGAGTCACTCACTACAAGTACCAGGGAGTGACGTTCGATCCGACAGATCTCTGGAACCCGGACGAGACCAAGGGCATGAACCCGCCCAAAATCGATAATGCGATAAAGGGGACAAAGGTCAAAGATCTCGTTGAACTTGTCGGTGGTATGGGAACCGGCACGGATATCATCTTTAATGCTTCGGATGGGTACGAGACCCACATGGGATACTCGAACATCTACACTAACCCGTACGTCCAGTCCCACCAGGGCGACGCTGTAATCGCGTGGTATGCTGACGGGCAGTATGTGCCACAGTACGCTGACGGCATGCGCTTCATGTTCACACCGGATGACCATGTCTTTGGCCAGTGGAACATGCATGAAGCGCTTGACGAAAAGTACTGGCACTATTACTGGCAGGATGCAATGTCCAGGTATCCGTCCGCTGCAGGAACATCGGCAAAATGTGTAACCGAGATCAAGGTCTATTCATCCCCTGTGTCAGACTGGCAGCTGGATTTGGATGGCAGTGATATCGGGGGTATAAAAACCAACATCAGCAAGACGTATCTTGAGCAGGCCCTTGCCTGCCAGTTCGGCGCTGAACACAAGGCTGCGTTCACCGATTCCAAAGGACGTGTCTGGGAGGGGATGCCGCTGTGGTTCTTTGCCGGCTTTGTGGATGATGCAGACCAGCACTCCAACAACGCGTTCAACAACACACTCGCCCTGAACGGCTACCGTGTCATTGTAACAGGAGATGACGGGTACAGCACAGTAATCGACAGTAAAGAGATAATCAGGAACTCAAATTTCATTGTAGCAAACTCGCTCAACGGCACACACATTGCTGATAGTGATGAGAACTGGCCGCTCAGGTTGACCGGAGCTAACGTTACCGGAAGCATGACGGTTAAAGGTGTAAAATCGGTTCAACTGGTCAGACTTCCGGAACTCCCTGTAGCGAATTTCACTGCCACACCAATGTCAGGTACAGTCCCATTGACAGTCCAGTTCACCGACGCATCGACCGGTACTATTACCGGGTATGCGTGGGACTTCGATAATGATGGGACAATCGACAGTACGACACCAAGCCCGTCATACACCTATGCAACTGCCGGTACCTACACGGTCAATCTGACGGTGACCAATGGAGCTGGCAGTGACAGCGAGCTGAAGAGTGGATACATCACGGTCAGTAATGCTGTATCCCCCGTTGCCTGGTTCTCCGGAACACCGACAACCGGGACTGTCCCGTTGAATGTAGCATTCACTGATGAGTCTACCGGGTTCATCACATCCTACCTCTGGAACTTCGGTGACGGCACCAATTCCACCGAACAGAACCCGTCACACCTGTATGCTGCTACCGGTACCTACACCGTCAAATTGACCGTAACCAATTCTATTGGCAGTAACACGATCACGAGACAGAAATACATCACGGTCAGTAAAGTTGCTCTTCCCGCAGCCGGGTTCTCCGGAACACCGACAACCGGGACTGCCCCGTTGAATGTTGCATTCACTGATGCATCGACCGGAGCTATCACATCCTACCTCTGGAACTTTGGTGACGGCACCAACTCCACCGAACAGAACCCGTCGCACCTGTATGCTGCTAATGGTACCTACACGGTCAAGCTCACGGTTACCGGACCGGGAGGCAGTAACACGATGACGAGACAGAAATACATCACGGTCGGAAAAACTGCGCTTCCTGCAGCCGGGTTCTCCGGAACACCGACAACCGGGACTGTCCCGTTGAATGTAGCATTCACTGATGAGTCGACCGGAGCCATCACATCCTACCTCTGGAACTTTGGTGACGGCACCAACTCCACCGAACAGAACCCGTCACACCTGTATGCTGCTACCGGTACCTACACCGTCAAGCTCACGGTTACGGGACCGGATGGCAGTAACACGATGACGAGACCGTCCTACGTCACGGTCAGTAAAGTTGCGCTCCCCGCAGCCGGGTTCTCCGGAACACCGACAACCGGGACTGTCCCGTTGAATGTAGCATTCACTGATGAGTCGACCGGTGCTATCACATCCTACCTCTGGACATTCGGTGACGGCACCAACTCAACCGAACAGAACCCGTCACACCTGTATGCTGCTTCTGGTACCTACACGGTCAAGCTTACGGTTACCGGACCAGGAGGCAGCAACACGATGACGAGACAGTCCTACATCACGGTCAGTAAAGTTGCGCTCCCCGTAGCCGGGTTCTCCGGAACACCGACAACCGGGACTGTCCCGTTGAATGTAGCATTCACTGATGAGTCTACCGGTGCTATCACATCCTACCTCTGGACCTTCGGTGACGGCACCAACTCCACCGAACAGAACCCGTCACACCTGTATGCTGCTTCTGGTACCTACACGGTCAAGCTCAAGGTTACCGGACCGGGAGGCAGTAACACGATCACGCGACAGAAATACATCACGGTCAGTAAAGTTGCGGTCCCCGCTGCCTGGTTCTCCGGAACACCGACAACCGGTACTTCCCCGTTGAATGTTGCATTCACTGACGAGTCTACCGGTACCATCACCTCCTACCTCTGGAACTTTGGTGACGGCACTACCTCAGCCGAACAGAACCCGTCGCACCTGTATGCTGCTACCGGTACCTACACGGTCAAGCTCACAGTTACCGGGCCGGGAGGCAGTAACACGATCACGCGACAGAAATACATCACGGTAAAGTAACCCGGAATTGACAACTCTCTCTTTTTTTGGGACTTGTGATCAGCAGTGAATGAGATTACTACTTTTGTGGAGAGGGAGGCATTCTTCAGTATTCCATTGAGGGCATTCGTATCGAGTCTTTTTACGTTTTTTATTATGTTAAATGGAAATAATTAACATGAAGTGAATAAAAATGTTTTTAATCTCCTATTCCTAAAACCTCTTTAATCCTGAAAAAAGGCATTTTCGAAAAGATATGATTTTATCAATAACGGTGGGACACGATGAAGGTTTTTTTACACAACAAAAAGTTTCTCCTCACCCTCATCGCCTGCATGCTGGTTCTAACATTCGCTCTGCCGGCACTTGCTGCAACTACCCAGCTGCACATCGTGAAGTATGCTAATGACGGGACAACAATCCTTGCAGAAAAAACCCTGACCTACCAGGAGATGGAAACTTCATTACCTGTTCAGGGAGACGGATCAACGCATTACTATCACCAGGGACCGGTCTTTATCGATAATGCTGATCCGGTAATGGAAGAGCAGCTCCGCTGGAATCCCGATGAAGATACCAATGTTGAGGAAAAAGACATGGGTGCGGTTAAAGGTACAGATGTCAGGGATCTCTGTGACCTCGTCGGGGGCATGTCTCCAACTGATACCTTGAAAATCAAAGCAAGCGACGGTATGACCAAGGAATTTGCGTATAAAAACGTCTATTCCCCACCCGCACGGCAGGGTCCCATGGTGATCACGTGGTATTGTTCCGGCGGTACTTTTTCTGCCTGTTCTGGGGGGCCCTATCCGGACTCCGGTTATTCTGATGGTATGCGTCTCGTCTGGTTCGCGGATGACAGCGTAAACCCCTGGGGTATCCACGCTTTCGGGAACTATGACTGGCATGAATCCGCCGCGCCTGAATACTGGTATTATTACCAGAGTGGGGATGAGAAATATCCGACTACTACCGGGCTTTCCATTAAATATGTCTCGGATATCCTGATCTACAGTTCCCTGCCCCCCAAGTCTGGTTCTTCAGGGTCGTGGGGCTGGAGTACAAGCAGTCCTGCCGGGGCAGCGCCGGCTGATGATGCTTTACGGTATGGATACCATGGTTCGAAATTGACGACCTTTGCATCGGGTACCCTGAACGGGACTATCCGGCTGTTGTATGATCCTAATAGCACACCCGTTGTGGTGAACAGTCGGATCCGGGAATATAAAATCCCCCTGATGCAGCCATCCGGCACCAACCTGACCATGGCACGGTTGTACGTTTATGTTTCCAAAAGTCATGGCATTCAGACTAATCAGGGTGTTATTCCGTCCCTGTATACCTCGTTCAACCAGCTGCAGATCGATGCACAAAAGGTCTACGTTGATACTGATGGGGATGAACACAGGAACGTTTCCACGACATATGCATACGATGTTCTTCCTTACCTGCAAGGCAATGGAACCTATACGGTCTCTCTTAAAAATCCGGATTATGACCAGAATGTATTTTCTGTTGATAGCGTAATGCTTCTCGTTGCGTATGAGGATGAAACGGGTGTGTCAACACAGTACTGGATAGGAGAAGGATGTGATGTAATTTTAAGCGAGCCGAAGCGCGGTATCTTACCAAAAGACGCTGCTACCTCAATCGCGTTCGTTGGAAGCATAAATACAACTGAGAATCACACGGCAGACCTTACTTTAGTAACGACCGGCATTGATACGATGAACACAACAGAACATGTCATCAAATTTAATAATGGGACATGGTATAATGCGTTTGACAATCTGTCGGTGTCAAATGTCCTTCAGATTCCGGTAACCTCCTTCCTGAACTTGTCAGGAAATTCGGTCTCTATTGAAAGTACTATTAGGAAAATGGATGCAGATTACCTCGTGAACCGGAATGCCATTCTGGTGATTGAACAACACAATAGTGCCGGTGCTGACACCGAACCGAATCCGACAAACGGCACTCCTGATCAATCGATTTTTATTAATTCTTCCTTCCTGCACAACACAACCCAGAGATCAAACACTACACCGACCTGCAGTCTCTCACTCCATTCAAATCCAGAAGGTGCCCTTATCTTTATTGATGGATCCTATTTGGGAAAAACTACACCCTACGTGCTTGAAGAAAATCTTGGAGATCGGCACACAGTCAGGTTCGAGCTTGACGGATTTGTTCCCGCTGAACGGAACCTGATCGTTTTGAACGACACTATTGTCTGCGAATCTCTGTATTCCGATGTATATTCCACCAAAGGGAGGTCTGATGAGATGCTCCCGGAACGCGATAAGACCCGCCACGGTGGGTTGTATATCAATTCCCGTCCCAGGCCGGCATTTATCTCGCTTGATGGTGTCCAGATGCCCCAAAAAACACCCGCTGTTATCTACGGACTCAAAGAAGGTACCTACACAGTGCGGCTTTCTTTCGGACAGACTGATCCATTCATCAGAGAGAAATCAGATATTCAATTCGAAGACCAGGAGGTCTATGTTTACCCGTATTGTATCGTGCCGGTTGATATCGCCGCTAATAGTTACCTTTCACGTCAAATAATTATTGATTCCCATGATCTCCGTGGAGAAACGTTTACGGTAAATGGGCAGGCAATCCGGAAAATTATACCTGATAAGATTACCACACCCGTCTTTAATTCTTTTATCACCATTTTCGAAAACCAATCCTATGTCTCTTACAATCTTCCTGTCATGATAAACGATGATCATTATCTTTTAATTGAGCCACGTCAGCATTACAACCTGAGTGTTTTTATTGATTCAAGTCCAAGAGGAGCCGAAGTTTTTATAGATGGTTTCAGAACAGGCTTTTCTACACCCTATACTTTTTTCAATATTTCCGATGGTCCCCACAGGATTATGGTTTCAAAACCCGGTCACATCCCGCAGGAAAGAAGTGTCAATTTGCTCTACACACCGGTTCCTTTATCGACAACCAATGTCAGTTTCACCATTGAAGAATACCCGAGCGGATTTTTTCGGGTAGTAAGTGATCCACCGGGTGCAGCAATAACCCTGGATGGAAGGGACACTGGTGAGATAACCCCATTAATGTTCTCGTCAATTCCCCTTGGATTGCATTCAGTCACGGTCTCTGAAAATAATTTGACCAGGAAGTTCCCTGACATTACCGTGAATGCACTGGACATCATGAATATTAGCGCTGATTTCCATGAAATGCCGGATTAAAGAGATTATTCCGGATCTCGCGTCACCTCCCTGAGTCCAGACGTTTCAGCTTTTCACTTGATCTCTCTCCTTTCCCCCGGTTGCCATGTAATACACATTCTCTGCAATCTTGCAGGCAAGGTCACCACAGCATTCGAGATAGCGGGTGACGAGGATAAATTAATGCTGGATGAGCTACCGTTACCGGTATCCTTCATGTCAGTTGTGCTCATATGCCTGCTCTTGGGGTATCGTACAATTGAGCCGGCGCCTTCCCAGCTCACCTCTTCGGCAGGTTGAACAATCCGGTCCCGAAATAATGTGGTCCGGTTTCCAAAAGCGTGGAGACTTCGCTCAACGAAGCAGATACGATGGCTAAAACGGGTCTCTAACCTGATGTCTATGCAAGGCCAGTCCTTGCGGTTTATTCTCTCGCGGAGAAAGAGCTATGGCCGTAGACTCACGAATGAAGAAACAGGAAACCTGCTTACTCCTCATGACACCGGAAATGACCGGATTATAACAACACTTGAGCGATGCAATATGGATGTCTTTGCAAAAGACACTCCGGATGCTGAAGAATTCAGCAGATTCCTGAGATTTATCCGGGATATCCTGCCATCAGGAGAAGTACGAATAGATTCGGGTTTTTTTCCGACCGAATAGGTGCAGAGGCTTTGTTCACAATTTTGATTCCTTTTGATCTCTCTGTCGAGAAACCCTCAAACGACCACAAGGCATTCAATGCTCTATGATCCACCGATGGAGAAGTACATCCAACGATAAAAAAATACACGGAACTTGAGGTAACACATTCATGACACGGGGAAAGAAACCGGAAGCAGCGATTGCGGAGGCGAAGAATTTTGCGGAGCGGATGGGGTACTTTCCGATAGACAACCCGCATGAGGACCTGCCATTTGACATCCTGATCTTCAAATGTGAATCGGTCCGGGTGGTGAAAGTGCGGCAGACCCGGTATCATATCGATCCGAACGGATTTTACGAACAGCAGTTCCCGGATCTGATCCAGGGACTTCGTAAGCTCCCGTTCCCCCCGTTTATCCTGCGTGAACTCTGGCTGCGCACTCAGCACGAACGAGTGTGGCGGCGGCTGGTCGTTCATGATCTCTCTGTTGGAGAGATAGAATGGTGGGGGCCGGACGAGTCCACAAATCCCCATGCACGATGAGCACCCCTGTTTTCGGCGAGCTACCCCCCAAGTACCCGGATCTGAGCGATCAAGCCCCCGTAAAATGCCCGGTTTGCCAAACGGACAACGATCTATCCTACTGAAAAATTACGGGAAAATCTCCAGTAGAAGCGATGCCAACTCCTGACAATATTTCTTGTATACTCTGTTATTTTCAAAAAATAGTCGTTTTAATCAGGAAAAAGCCGTGCAATTTAGCAGTCGTATAATCATCCGGAAAAAAAGGTTTGGTACAGTCCGTTTTCCCGATTAACCGGCAACCGGTTACTGATATGAACCGAAAAAAGGTGAGTGAAATACGGAGGTTAAAAAAACGGGTTTTTCATTGAAAAACCTGAAAAAATACTGCCGGAATGCATCCGGGTAGCCAGGGAACGGATGTTGGTGCAGGAGTCATATCTGGTACTCGCAAAAAACAGGATCCCAACCGCTATCAGCTGCTCATTTGATCTCAATCCTTTCCCCGGTCTCCATGTAATGGACGTTCTCGGCAATCTTGCAGGCATGGTCGGCACACCGTTCAAGGTACCGGGCTACCATGATGTAGTGCGTGCAGCGCGAGATATTTTTCGGGTCTTCCATCATGTAGGTTATCCCTTCCCGGAAGATCGAGTGCCGGAGGGCATCGACCGTGTCATCATGGGCTGAAAAATCCTTTATCAGGCGTGAGGTCATCAGACTCGTACGCTGTTATTGCATCATCCACCATATCGATTGCCAGGTCAGCCATGTGCGGGATGCTCATGAGGTTGGCGATATGCGGTCTGTCTGCGAGTCTCTTTGGCAACTTTTGCAATCACCTTGCCATACCGCCCGATCCGCAATGATGCAGAGATCATTTTTAAGGTGCACGCGATGGTTCGCATGTCCTTTGCCATCGGCTGGTAGAGTGCTATCAGGTGGTAACAATGCTCCTCAAGCCGGACTTCGAGATCATGGATCTCACCTTTTCTGACAATTACGGATTCTGCGAGTTCCGGGTCCTGCCGGATGAGGGCGTCGACTGCCGTTCGAAGCATGAACCGCCCGAGATGAGCCATCTCGAGTGTTTCAGTTTTGAGGTTTTTGAGTTCCGTGTGAAATTTTTCTGCCATGATACTGACCTACCCGAACCGCCCGGTGATATAATTCTCCGTTAATTCTTCTTTAGGATGCTCGAAGATCTGCACCGTTTTGCCGCATTCGATGAGTTTTCCCAGATACATGAAACCGGTATATTCGCTCACCCGGGCTGCCTGCTGCATGTTGTGCGTTACAATGATCACCGTGTAATCCTTTTTGAGCATCTCTATGAGGTTCTCTATCTTTGCCGTTGCTATCGGATCGAGTGCCGAGCATGGCTCGTCCATCAGGATCACTTCCGGCTCCACCGCGAGGGTACGGGCGATACAGAGCCGCTGCTGCTGACCACCGGAGAGCCCCAGTGCTGAATCATTCAGGCGGTCTTTCACTTCATCCCATAGTGCTGCGTGGTGCAGGCTTTGTTCAACGATCCGGTCAAGTTCGGCTTTGTCTTTCACCCCATGCACCCGGGGGCCGTATGCCACATTCTCGTATATGGATTTGGGAAAAGGATTCGGCTTCTGGAATACCATCCCCACCTTCTTCCTGAGCATAACCACATCAGTACCGGATTCCTGGATGTTCTTATCATCGAGCGTGATCTCCCCGGTAATTTTTACATGGTCAATAAGGTCGTTCAAACGGTTGAAACAGCGGAGCAGTGTGGATTTGCCACATCCGGAGGGACCGATCAAGGCTGTCACCTTGTTCTTTGGGATCTTCATGGAAACGGATTCAAGTGCACGTTTCCCGTTATACCAGAGATTTACGTTATTTGTTGTAATAATTGCAGATTCAGACATAAATTATCCCCGTGATTTTTTCTGGAAATGAGTTCGTATGATGATTGCGATTGCATACATTCCTACGACAAGGGTTAAAAGTACCAGTGCGGTTCCGTATTGGTTGGTCGACTGCACCGGGCACATTGGTTGCCAGGATGAAAAGATGGTAAGGGAGTGCCATGACCGGCTGGAATTCTGACGTGGGGAGGAACCGTGACGAAAAGACGACTGCGGTGAACATGATCGGAGCGGTCTCTCCGGCAGCTCTTCCGATACAGAGGATCGCTCCGGTAACAATACCCGGGACTGCCGGTGGAAGGACTACCTTACTGATTGTCTGCCAGCGGGTGGCGCCCAGTGCAAGACTCCCTTCCCGGAGTGACTGCGGGATATTTTTTAAGGATTCTTCGGTCGTACGGATAACCGTTGGCAATATCATCAGTGCGAGGGTGATCTGCCCGGCAAGCAGCGATACACCGACTGTCAGATAGAGAACAATAAAGGCAAACCCAAACAGCCCAAAGACGATAGATGGAGTGCCATTGAGCAGGTCAACACCGGTCCTGATGAGCCGGGTGACGCGTCCTTCCCGTGTATATTCGACAAGGTAAATTGCGGCTCCCGACACCGAGCGGAAGGGCGATGAGAATGGCACCGGCAACCAGGTACAGCGTACCGATTATTGCAGGGTAGATACCACCGGCACGCCCGAGATCCTTGGGGGGCTGGGTCAAAAATTCCCACGAAATTGCAGGGAACCCGTTGATGATGATATACCCGAGGATAATGACCAGGATGGCGAGCACAATGACTGCCGCTGCACTAATAAAACCAAATGAGATCATCTCGATGTGCTTTCTGTGACAGTCGGTCCTTCCCGAAGTACCATACACCAAAAATTAGCAGTATCGCGGCAGCGAGATACCATGGTGCAGCGGCGAACAGGAATACGATCAGGACTGCAATCAGGATCATCCCTGCAATCCTTTTGAGGGGTTCCAGCGCGGAAGTGGGAATGATGGGTTTGCGGTCTGAATGTGCAAACTGACCCTCCTTCAGGCGGCGTAAAATTGCGACCGCTGAAAGATTGATGATGAGGGTAATAATGAGCAGGACGACGGCAATACCGAACAAGGCACTGTAGTGCTCACTGCCAACAGATACCTCACCCATTTCAATTCCCAGTGTTGCAGTAAGGGTCCGTATGGGAGAAAGGACATTCCAGATGGGATCCGGGATAACCGCCGCGTTACCGGCAACCATCATAACAGCCATAGTCTCACCGATTGCCCGTCCGATTCCAAGAATAATGGCAGCAGCGATGCCGGAAAGAGCTGCCGGCACAATGACCCTGCTGATGGTCTGCCACCGTGTTGCCCCGACTGCAAGCGAGCCTTCCTTGAACTCCTGGGGAACTGCACTGATGGCGTCTTCAGAAACACTGATAATGGTAGGGAGGGCCATGATGCCAAGGAGGATCGAGGCAGCAAGCCATGTCTCACCGGTCGGGATAGCAAAAGTAACACGGATGAAGTCAGTCAGAATAATAAGGCCAAAGAACCCGTAGACCACGGAAGGGATACCTGCGAGGAGTTCTATGGCAGGCTTGAGCACGTTTTTTACCCGCGGGGATGCGAGTTCTGATACGTAAATGGCACAGCCGATGGAAAGCGGGACGGCAAATACTATCGCCCCGATCGTGACGAGGAGAGTCCCGACGATGAGCGGTAAGATACCATACAGGGGTTCTACTGCGGTCGGAGCCCAGGTATCCCCGAAAAGGAAGGGAATGATCCCAACTTCAACGAAGATCGGGTAACCGTCCCGTAACAGGAAAAGGAGAATGAAGGAGACAACTACGACTGCAAAGAAAGCCGTGAAAAAAAACACTGTTTTGATTGTTTTTTCTTTTAGTACCGAGAAGTGCGCTATGCTGTCTGCTGAAAAGGAAGATATTTTTTTTACAATCTTCACCGACTTCTGCCTCCCCAAGATGAATGGTAAAAAAATTCTGGTTTTTTCAGATCACTGTTGTTATGTCAGGGTAACATATCCCTCGTCGGCAACAATCTTCTGGCCGTCTGGCCCGAGGATGTACTTGATGAAGTCACCGGTAAGTCCGGTGGGTTGACCGTTGGTGATGACGTAAAGGTCACGCGAGACCGGGTAGGTCTTGGATTTAACATTATCAATCGTTGGCGCTACGAATTTCTGGGCATTGTACCAGATAGGCAGGGCTTTTACGTCCTTACTGACAAAACCGATCGAAACATAGCCGATTGAACCGGGAGTCTGTGCCACCGTCTGGAGAACCGCTCCATTGGAATTCTTTTCCAGCATGGTCTTTGTTGGAGTTGCTTTGAGCAGCAACGTTTCATCGAAATACGTGCGGGTACCGGACGCGCTGTCACGGCCGATGATCACGATCTGGTTGTTGGTATTGGGAACATTCGCTCCGGTTATCTGGGTCCACTTCGTGATTTTACCAAGGTAGATGTCCTTTATCTGATCGAGGGTAATGTACTGGATCTCGTTTGCCGGGTTCACAATGACCGCAATTCCATCCTGAGCGACAGAGGTAACGACAAAGCTGGGATATTTTTTCATCTCATCTTTGGTCACTTCACGGGAGGACATCCCGATATCGACCGTCCTGGCACCAATCGCTTGGATACCTACACCGGATCCACCACTGGATATCTGGATATCTGCATCCGGGTGGGCTGCCATATACTGGTCAGCTGCCTTCTGGACAATCGGCAGGACGGTTGTTGAACCACTGATCTTGATAGTCTGTCTCTGACCGGATTGAGACCGGGGCTGTGATCATTACTGGTTGTGCAGTGGTTGATACCGGTGCCTGTGTTGCACCAACTATGGGGGATGTTGTCGGGACTGTGGTTGCAACCGGGGTCTTCGATTCGTTGCCTGTACACCCTGCAGCAAACGCCAGCACTAACACTGCGACGAGACTCAGGGTGATGAGTAGATACGAACTCCTTTTTCCGTTCATGGTGTTCACCCTGATCATCAACCGGGGGGAATATACCCTTTTTCGACATAAACTATAGTTATATATATTTTTATCAGATAACAATAGAGGTATACAGGAACCGGGGGTCAATTTTAATTGGTATGAAAATCCCTTTCTGATTTTCATCAGCTTTTTTGTCAAATAACGACATAGCCCTGCTCTGCAGAACTCCTCCATCATAACGAGAATAGAGAAAGAGACTTAGATCTTTTGGTCAGTCAGGATTTTTTCTTCTCTATTTGGTGTTACCATGAAAAACTCAAGGTTATTCATCATGTATGCCTGAATCCATGACTTCTCAACGTTTCCCAAGGCCGGCTTTCTATTTGGTAATTTATCATTTAGTGCCACCACCTTTTTTCATGCGTTGGATATTCCGCATGAAATTACAGACTTAACGCGAAAATTCAAATTATTTTATGAGATTCGGTAATACAGCGTTATCGCATCATGGGGGTGCGCTGGTGGCTGGGGTGAAGACTCCAAGAACGTTTTCAAATTGAAAAATAAAAGAAATTCTTTGCATGAGTTCCATGAAAGTACTAGGTTATGGTGGGCTTTACTGAGTAATCGCCTTATAGTTTATTATTGAGAAAGTCAGTGAGTGAAAACTCATGCATTTTAAGGGAAGATTACCTTGAAGCATACATATGAACATATTGCAGTGATCGGGATTGTGATGATCCAGGCAGTTACAATGGGGCGCACAGTCCCCCACTGGACAGCAGAAGATCCCCGTGTTGCACCGACACCCATGATCGCACCGGTGATCGCATGGGTCGTCGAGACCGGGACACCGAATGCGGTGATGAATGACAGGACAACCCCTCCGGATGTCTCGGCACAGAACCCCTGATAGGGACGAAGGTGCGTGATCTTCTTTGCCATTGTTTTTACCACCTCCCACCCCCCTACTAATGTGCCGAGCGCTATGGCCGCACAGGAGATTAAAATCACCCAGACCGGTACAATGAATTCGGTGAGAATCCCTCCGGCAACCAGAATAGCAGTGATGACACCCATCCCGTTCTGGGCATCGTTGCTCCCGTGCCCGATGCTGTAAAACGAGGCTGAAAATAATCTGCAGTTTTTTTGACAGGAAATTCATTTTCTTTGGATTTGCAGTTCCTGAACCAGCGGATAAAAAGCAGCGAGAAGATATAGGTAAAGATAAATCCGAGCAGAGGCGAAAGGACAATGAAAACGACAATGGCAAACAGTCCTGAGATTTTCAACAGTCCTGTGATAATAACAAACGGGACAGAGAGCACCGCCCCAAAAAACGCTCCCTGAACGATGAAGGGGAGCATTGCCTCTTCTTTTGTTACTCTCCCAATGAGGAAACAGGCAATCATTCCGATAATCTGCACCAATGGCAGCATACATGAACAACCAGATGATGGTGTCCAGAGATGGCAGGATAATTACGCTCAATGCCGGCGTATGCAACAGCGGATCCGACAAGACCCCCTACCAGCGCATGCGTTGCCGATATCGGGATGCCCAAATGTGTTGAGAAATACACCCAGAGCACCGCGACAAACATTCCAATGACAATCACAAAGGGGGTTAGGTACAACCGGATCAACAATTCCTTTTCCGATTGTCTTTGCCACTGCAGTAGTGAACAGGAGAGGGCCGATCATATTGAAAAATGCAGCCATCGCCACGGCCTTGAGAGGGCTGAGAACCCGTGTCGCAACTACGGTGGCGATTGAATTTGTGGCATCATTCATACCGTTGACAAAATTGAAAAGAAGGGCAAGGACAATACCGGCAAGAATGAGGAAGTCCATGATGATCACGAGTGCCTGATCGCGATATCGGAGAGCGTGTTTGCGACATCCTCACAGTTGTCAGTTGCTATCTCGAGAGTGTTCGTAGATATCCTTGAGCTTGATGATCGTAATCGCATCGGTCGTCCTGAAAAGGTCAGTTACCGCATGTGCAAGTACATCATCCGCGAGGTTTTCCAGCCGGTTCACTTCAATGCAACGCTCTTCGATGTACCGGGGATCCTTTAATGATCGGATACTTTTCACTGCACTTTCGATCTCGCTTGCTGACAGGTGGATCAGTTTTGCCAGTTCGATCATGTGGAGAATCGGTGGATTCTATGGTATAGTAGAACATCTTCTCTGCTGACCCATCGATATAGTCCAGCACTTCGTCAAGTGTTGAAGCGAGGCGTGAGATCTCTTCAGGTTCAAGCGGGGTGATGAAGGTGCGGTTCAGCTGTTCGTAGATGTCATGGGTGACCTGGTCTCCCTTGTGCTCAAGTTTCTCGATCGCATGACGTTTCTCTTTGACATTGGTGAAATCCTCAGTCAGGGCGACAAGCTGCCATGCCGCCTCCTTTACAATCTCCTGCCTGACGTTCAAAGAGATCAAAAAAGATGGTATCCTTTGGTACCAGAACTCCCTTGATGCCCATACGTTACCTCCCTTCACCCATGGTTTTTCGCTTAATCATACTCTTCAACCATAGCATAATCAGCGTTAAATATACCCTTTTTCGACAGATAATATAGTTATATATATTGGTATCAGGGAAAAATAGAGATATAGAAAAACCAATTACAGACTTGGGTGATTGCTATGGAACTCCGAAAAGTCCAGTTTACCGGGGGGTCATCGTATGTTCTTACGTTGCCAAAGGAATGGATCGATGCAGAAAAGATCAAAAAGAACGATTCGCTGGGTGTGGAGGTGCAGCCGGACGGAGCACTTCTTATTACCCGATCTATCGATCAGGAGCCGGCCCAGAGAACAAAAGAGTTCGATCTGGCAGGTATTACTGAACCGGCGTACCTTTTCCGTCTGCTGATTGGCGCATACATCTCCGGTTACACCTTTATTGTCATCCACTCACAACAACGGTTGCCACCGTTTGTTCGTGTGGTTGTCCGGGACTTCACCCAGATGACCATCGGACAGGAGGTGATCGAGGAAACCGATACCGTGATCATGTTGAAGGATCTTCTGAACCCTGCTGAAATGCCGTTTGACAACACCATCAAGCGGATGTATATGATCGTCAAGGCAATGCATGAGGATGCAATTACCGCTATCCGTTCACAGAATCAGACTCTTTCCAGCGATGTGATGGCCCGGGACAATGATGTCGATCGGCTTCACTGGTTGATAGCCCGGCAGACAAATATGATCCTGGCGAATGCCACTCTTTCCCGTAAGATGGGGGTTTCACCCATTATGGCGCTTCATTATTTTACCCTCAGCCGGATCATCGAGAGGATTGGGGACCATGCAGAAAGGATTGTTTTTACCGCACAGACAATTATGACCAAGGAAATTGATCCGGTTGTCATCGGAAAAATTGCAAAAGCAAGTGAACTCTCGGTGGGAATATTCAACCGGAGTATCGTATCATTCTTCAGTAAGGATATGAAACAAGCGAACCAGAATATTGAATCCCTGCGTGTGCTCGAAACCCTGTGTGAGGAGATCAATACTATCGTTCGCCAGCAGGAAAATCCCGATGCGATTGCACTCGGCTATATCACTGAGAGTGTGAGACGAGCCGGGGAATATGCGTCTGATATTTCTGAGAATGTGATCAACCACCTTGTGGAAGAAGGACAGTCCCCCACGAAAAGAAAACAAGGAAGGTAAATTTCGGCGTGAAAAACTTAAAATTTTTTCGAATGCTGGGTGCATTTAATGAAAAAACGGGGAGATGACCGTCAGCTCTTTTTTTAATCGACGTTACGTTCTCCTCATCCAGAACGGGTATTTTCTCATGCCGGTTTTTGTGTATTACCCACGAATGCAGAGCAGTATGATTACCCTCTCTTTATGGCTTCACGAACTTCGATGGTGCCAAACGGGGTTGCTTTTGTGGTGCGGGTGACCATCCTGCCGTTCTGATAAATTTCAACGGTGAGCATTTTTGCTGAACCGTCCTCCTTCTGGAGTAATACTTCTACGATACCATCAGTTATCGGTATCTGGTAATACTGGTCTCCGGACGCGTTCACCTGCTTCAGATTTCCTGAAGTTCCAACCCGTCCGGTAAAATTCCCTGCATATTGTACCTTCACCCACACACCTTTATCCGGCATCATGACGGTAGGTTTGGGTGTTGGAACATCTGTGATCCGGGGAGATGGTGTCGGTAACACCGTGGTAAGAGTCGGGATCACGGTTGTTTCAGGTGCTATTGAGGGGGTAACAGGAAGTAGAGGGGGTTCACTGGTTTTTCCCCCAAGGATCGTTGAATAAATGAACGCCCCTGCAACAAGTGCTATAATGACGACGATAGCAGTGACCGCGATGAGTTTTGCCTTGCTCGGCTGGGCAGGCGGCGGATGGGAAGGGGGAGGTGACGGACTTTCGGGTGTCGTTTCTGCTGAGTCCTGCACCACAGATCCTTCTGATCCCGGTGCTGCAGGGATTGTACTGTCTGGAACTCCAGCCATACTCCCTGCATCAGCCTCAACACTTTTTAACGGGGGTGTGATAATAGGTTCGTGTGGTTCAGCACGTTGTTCTGGCAGTGGTGAACCGGCAGGGAAACGCTCGGGTTCGTTGGGGGATATATCATCGAAAATGATGTCAGTTTCATGGTAAGAGGGAGGTTGCGTGGAGGCGAGTGCCTGAAGGCGAACTGATGCGATCTGTTCTTTGAGTTGTTTTACCCACTCAACACATTCCTGATTCCGGTCTCCACCCGTCTGCTTCGAAAAGGTGAGCTCCTTTGATTGTGGCGGACTGTCGGGGGTTATTGGCGCGATTGAGAGGAAAATTACCGGATTACCTTCTGCGTCCTCTCTGATCATAACCGTCTCGATAGTCGCAAGGGAAATTGTCTGGTACCTGAATTGGGCATGCCTGCTGTCAAAAAGGATAAGGCGCTGGTTGGTGAATATGACCTCGGTGACGACAGAGTTGAAACTGACGTTGTGCGTTGTCAGAATAATGGATTCATCGCGGTTCAGATACGGGTTTCCCATAGTACCACAGTTCCTTCGTTAATTTTCGTTCTCTTCCTCTTTAGAAATATGCTTTCATTGTGGCCAGGATGTTTCCTGTGATAATGTAGTACCATGTACGGGAAATATCATGCGATCCACCCATGGTATGATCACCCATCGATACTCATAAAGCAGTGTCATTATCAGAAATACATAATCCGACCGACATTTGATCCCGTCTGATTAATGGAGGGTGTGACTACCGGAGTCATGGCGGGGGGATTTCCGGTTTTTGCATCAATCAGAAGTTCAATTGAACCCAACGGGGTTGATACATTTCGAAGGCTGATTACCTCTCCGTCCCGGTAGACCTCGACGGTAAGCGTATCTCCTGAGTTATCGGGTTTATACATCTGCACCTGAACAATACCCTCAGTTTCCGGTATCTTATATATCTGGTCACCTGAACCATTTACTCCCCTTATTGATCCCGTATTACCGACCCATCCGTAATAGGAACGCGGATAATCCACCCGTACCCAGACACCCGTTGTGGGAACGATGACCGGTATCGGTTGAGGAGTCTGTTGTATCGTTGGCGTGGGGAGAGGGGTTGGTTCCCCAACAGGTGCAGTCGAATTCTGTGGGTAAAAAACCATTATGCCTGCAATCCCAAAAATAATGAGGACGATCATAGCGACTATGATGAAGGTTAGCCACCGGGAACCCGGACCAGCGGACGGCGGAGGCGACCCCGGAGAAGATCGGTTAACTCCTGGATCAGGTTGTTGTACCGACTCATCCCCTTTTCCTGCCTCAAATGGTACCTGTTCTGGGAGTTGGGAATCCTGTCCGGGGACCCCCGTGGACTCAACGGTTACCGGATCCGGTGAATTTGGAAGGTCAGGATATTCATCTTCTTGCGAAGCACCGGGTTTTTCCCTGATGGTTGAGGTTTCATGAAGTAGTATGGGGACTGCTTTTTCTTCCTGTGGAGTGGGAGACACAACAATTTCCGGTACTTCGGGAGGCAGTAGTGGGGACGGTGATCCCGTCATCTCCGGTGATCCAACCGGTGTTCCCTCAACACCAGGAAGCGGAGGCAATCCCGTATACGGCAAACTCGTCCTTTCTCTTGGAGAACTCAGAGATTTCACCGCTGCCAGGAGAGAAACGGGAACTGATTTCTGCCGTCCTGAGTCCGCTTCCGGAGCACCTGGTTGCTCTTCGAAAGCCGGAACCAGGGTTACCGTAGTATGGGATTCTGATTCTTCTTTGTGAACAATCGCAGGTTCAACAATTATCGGTACTTCAGCAGGCAGCAGAGTGTCCGGTGATCCCGTAACCTCCTGTGAAGTTGTTGGTGTTTCCCCAACAACAGGAATCGGGGGTTTTATTGTATCCGGGGATTCAGTCAGCTCCTGGGAAGCAACTAGTGTTTCCTCAACAACAGGAATCGGGGGTTTTATTGTATCCGGGGATTCAGTCAGCACCTGGGAAGCAACTAGTGTTTCCTCAACAACAGGAATCGGGGGTTTTATTGTATCCGGGGATTCAGTCAGCACCTGGGAAGCAACTAGTGTTTCCTCAACAACAGGAATCGGGGGTTTTATTGTATCCGGGGATTCAGTCAGCTCCTGTGAAGCAACCGCTGTTTCCTCCAATGCATAATGTTCCGGTGTGACTTCAGATTGTGTTTCTTCTCCGGGAAAATATATTTCCGGTAATTCCTGTCTTTCTTCCAAAAAAACCGGAGATTCGGGCTCATCAGGAATTATGATCAATTCGATCTGAGCAGGATGTGTTTCAACGACTTTTGTATAGGGGTGGGGAATCTCGGGAGATATCTGACGTCTTTTTGAGGGTCGTATTCCGATCTCCGGATCAGCGGTGGTTATACTGTCGTAGCTTGTTTCCTGGCGTACCGATACGATAAGTCCCATAAGAGTTTTCAGCCAGTCATCACGTTCCCGCTTTCTTTGTTCACCGGGTTGCTGGGAGAAGAGAAGGACCATGGACTCAGATGTGCTACTGCTGCCGGTTTCTGTGAAAAAGAGGGTTATAACCAGTTCACCATTGGCGGTCTTTCCTCCCTTCACCGATTGTATTGTCAAAAGAGGGATCATCTGCGGCTGGAATTGGGCATACCTGACGTCAACAAGGATGAGGTAGCGGGTAGTAAGCAGCACATCGTACTGCACGGTGTTGACACTCACTCTGTCCGTTGTCAGGATAAGGGATTCACCGCTTTCCAGATAAGGACTGCCCGTTTTTGCCATATTGCCTACTGTATTTTGTGTTCTCTGTAGCAATATGCTTTATAGCTGGTCTCATCGGTATCGCGGTAGGGTATGCTGTGAATAATTTTTGGCGATTACTCAATAAAGGCCACCATAAACTAGTACTCGCAGGGAACTCATGCAAAGAATCGCTTTTATTTTTCAATTTGAAAACGTTCTTGGGGGCTTTTTCCCCCGCCACTAGGGCACCCCCCTGATGCGATAAGGCTGTATTACCTAATCTCATAAAATAATTTGAATTTTCGCGTTCAGTCTGTAATTTCATGCGGAATATCCAACGCATGAAAAAAGGTGGTGGCACTAAATGATGAATCACCTAATGTTTTATTGTCCGTGATAAAGTGCGTTCAATGGTGACTTGGAAAAAAGATTGTTAAGTACATGGCAGATATCGGAAAAGGCTCTTTTCGGATTTTATTGTATCCTAATGGTTATTAAGATTATCCGGATCATCGGTCCTTTTTAAACCCCTTCACTTCCACTGGAACGGACAGCATATAAAGCGCCAATCTGCCAGTACGAGCTTTTAAAAAGAATCCCGTTTCCCTGTTTTGATACACTCCCGCTCCTCCGGGCATGGATGATGAACACAATGTTAACAACGTTAACAGGCAACCGCACGTGCGTTTAGGGGAAGAATATCAGGATGCTGGAAGCCAGCTATATTGATAGAGCATCAGAGTATGGCCGGAACTCTATTCGAAACGACCGCAGAAAAAAAACATTCCTACCGATGAACCTGTGATGATGAAATACTGGTGGAAAACGGAGATTTGCCGGGACATAGTTTTTGGATTTATCATGATTAATTATTTATAATTCGATTACCTTGTATAATGTAATGTATCAAAAACCTCTCCACACAACAATCTGGTCCGGTCAGGTACATGCCCACCATGGTAAGCGGCAGCCACTTTTCGTAGCTTAAAAAGTTTGAAATTTTCTGTCGGTATTCCGGTAGAAAAAGTATTGATTTCAGAACTATCGTTTCATGGTGTAAAATGGGTATGATTGCGGAAAGATCAATGGATGAATGGTTCAGTTCCCTGCCAAAAACGGGGGGGGTGTATCGTCTCATCAACGGAACAATGAGTGAAAGAAGCCAACAGGAAAGGATCAGTGCAGTAATTGCCCTGGGTGAGAGTGACGATCCCCGGGCTGTGCGTCCCCTTATGGACTGTTGCAACGATTCCGATGCGCTGATTCGGAGACATGCAACCGAGGCTCTTATTAAGCTGAAAAAGCGGGCGGGCGGTTGATGTACTGATAGAGCGCCTGAAGGATAAGAACGAACAGCTGGCAACACGGGAGCGTGCTGCTGCGGCGCTGGCTGCGGTACGGAGTTATAGCGCAATCGAGGGGCTCAGGGACCTGTATGCTGATACCGATGAGGATCCTGCACTTCGTTCCTTTGTCGCTGAGGAGATACACCGGATTCGAATACGGTGAGTGTAGGGGGGATCCTGTCTCCTTTCCTTTTATCCCGTCTCACGGCTCTGACAAAGGTATATTCATGATAGCCACGGCAAATTGATACCTGTGGCTGAACAAGCACCAGACATTTTTTTAAATTGTATTGGGGAGACCAAAGACAAAATCTACTTCCTTGGTAAAGTTGAACAGCAGTTTTCTATCGTACATATATCGTTTGCACTCCGGTATTGAGCCATAATTTCCGGTAACGAAACTTTAACAATCTTTCCTGCCGTAGCTATTGGCACTATGTGGAAGGCAGTCGGGATCGATGCGTGGCTCGCTGGCAGGAAGTCAAGTCTCGAAGATGCGCGAGGAACAGTCACCGAAATAATTGACCGCGTGCAGAAGAATGGCGATGCTGCATTACGCGAACTCTCACGCCATGTTGAACTTAAGGAGATTGCAGTATCCGATGAAGAGCGTGAATCAGCCTATGACGACGTTGAAACAAAAATTGTTGAGAGTCTTATTGAGGCACACGCACGCATAGAACGCTTCCACGAACTCCAGAAACCCCGGGACCTCTGGTTTCAGGAAATGGAGCCCGGGATCGTTCTAGGCGTTAAGACAACGGCACTGAACCGGATCGGTATTTATGTGCCCGGTGGCCGTGCACCCTACCCCTCATCCGCACTCATGTGTGCTGTGCCGGCAAAAGTGGCCGGAGTCCGTGAAATCTGCGCCTGTTCCCCACCGCCCATTCATCCCATGACGCTTGTTGCGCTGGACATCGCTGGTGTCACGGAGATCTATCGTTCCGGTGGTGCCCAGGCCATTGCAGCCATGGCTCTTGGTACAGAAACCATAAAATCCGTACAGAAAATTGTCGGACCCGGTAATGTATATGTCACACTTGCAAAGATGATGCTGCGGGAACACGTGGAGATTGATTTTCCGGCAGGTCCCAGTGAGATTGGCATTATTGCCGACCACACTGCCAATCCCCGCATTGTCGCTGCCGATGTGCTTGCGCAGGCAGAACATGACCCGAATGCTGCCTGCATCCTGATCACGACTGATAAAAGCCTTCCCGGAAAAGTCGGGAATGAAATAGCAGCACTCCTCACCAAAGCCCCCCGCAGGGAAATCATCGAACAGGCCCTCAAGAATTCAGGCTATGCGATTGTTACAGATATGGAAGAAGCAATTGCCGCATCAGACAGGGTTGCACCCGAACACCTCTCGATCCAGGTTGCAGATCCCCTGTCGGTTGTCACTAGGGTGAAAAACGCCGGGGCAATTTTTGTTGGTAAATACTCTGCCGTTGCCTGTGGGGATTATGCTGTTGGTACTAACCACGTCCTGCCAACTGCGGGGTATTCAAAGATGTATTCCGGACTTGATGTTGCGCACTTCTGCAAGACTGCTTCGGTTGAGATACTAGATAAGAATGGTCTTGAGGCAATCGGGGATATTGTAGAGACGATTGCAGAAGCAGAAGGTCTGCATGCTCATGCCCAGTCAGTTAAAATACGGCGGCTGTGTTAGGGTGAGAATCAGGCTGGATTTGGTTTTGAAATAATCTTTTTTTTTGAAAATCGCTGTTAACTATTCAATAAGGGTATAGTCACATTCTAGCGACTAAACCTCGTGTTCAAGTAGCTTGATAATACGTTTCACTTTAACAATATCATGGGTAAACTACCAGTTTAACACCTAATTTTCTCTAACAGTTGAATGAGTCTTCGCATCTTTATCCTTTCTGGATCTGACCGATGATTGTATCTCCAGACGTATTCTCCTAAGAAGAGATGCAGCCTGTCTTTACGATCAACGTCATCGACAACCTCAGCCCAGACAGTACCGTTGCGACAAAGGATCCCGAATACCGGTTGTTTCTTGGTCCCTCTTCCTCGCTTAGTACCCTTATCTCGGATCGTTTTTCGTTTGTTTTTCCATTGACCTCCGAGATATGTTTCATCCACTTCAACGGTACCGGAGAAGATCTCCGGGATGTCTTTAGCCATCACAAATCGAATCTTGGTTAATGCTCTGAGTACCCGTCGTTGCTCAAATCCGGTCTGTTCGGCGATTGAATTCGAACTTTGTTCCATGAGAAACAGATGAAGGATCTCCTTCCATTCATCTCGTGAAAACGTCAATGGCAATTTGTGGGGAATGAATTCATACCTGCATCGTGCACAACGTCTCTTCCCACTCTGCATGTTGTATAACTTTTTTGAATTGCATTTTGGACATGCAATTTTTGCCATTTTTAACTCCGTAAATCTTTCTTTGATTTAGGTGTTAAAATAGCATATTACCCTAATGTATTTATATCCGACTTTCGGTTCACTAACTGATTATTTATCTTAAATATTAAGATAAATTAATTTACCGTTTCCAGAACAAATTAAAATTAAAAATACATATACAAAATGTTATCTTAAAAGTCCGTCATCACACGGAACTGGTCAATCTCTTCCTTTTCGAGTTTGTCGATAAACTCATCAGCTGCGTGTTTTATGTCTTTGCTTGCAGTAATTGCACGCCCGACTACAAGAATATCAGCACCGGCTTTCAGCGCATCCTTGACTACGTTCACCCGAACGCCCCCTGCGGTTGCAACGAGAAGTTTTCCTCCGGCCGCTTTCTTGATTGCAGCGATGTCTCCCCATGCATGGGCAGTGTCTTCAGTGTCGATTGCACGGTGGAGTTCCACAATGTCCGGCTTGACTTTCAGTTTCTCGATCACTTTTGCAGGGTTCTGGACATTCAGCATGTCAACAACCGAGTATATACCGACTTTACGTGCTTCAGCAATTGCTTTCTCAAGCGTTGATGCTGGTGCAAGCCCTGATATGACGACAGCATCCGATGATGCATCCGCCGCCATCCGGGCTTCGAGGTTGCCGGTGTCCAGGATCTTCATATCCGCAATGATGAACGCATTGGGGCGCAGCTTCCGGATCTCGGAAATGACGCCCAAGCCCGAACTTTTTAATGAGCGGTGTACCTGCCTCAATAATGAGGTGGTCATTTTCGGGAAGTTGCTTTAACACGGATGCAACCTTGCCCATGTCGACAAGGTCAAGAGCCACCTGCAGGTAGGGCGGATCCCAGAGCCGTGTCACCTTGAATCCCATGATTGCGTGAGCGGCACGGTCTTTTTCGTAGATAAGTGTCTTTGCATCGGGGAACTTTTCCAGTGCACGGTGGATTGCAAGTTTGGTTGCTCCATAATTGAACCGGTAAATCTTGTTATAGTCCATTGCATCCGGATGAACAAATGCAGATGCGAGAATGACGACATTTTCAATATCAACTTCTGTAAAAACACCCTCTTCAACACAGTCCGCAACCGCCTTTGCAACTGCAGCCTGAACCGGGCCGAACATTTCGTTCACCTGCGTCATGGTCTTAAGCGTGACCTTGGGGATAACAAGGGTCACGGGTTTTGTGAGCAGGTTCGGGCGGATAACCGCAAGGAGCGGTGTGTGCCCGGCAGACAACTGCGATACCGCGTGTGCAAATGCGGTTCCGATGGGACCTTCCTTGTCCCCCATTAAAAGGTCAATGTGTGCAACTTCTGCACCATCGCCGATGAGTGCTTCTCCGACAAGATACATGGAACTCTCCGTTCGTTGTTATTATGTGTCTGTCAGCTATGATAAATTTATCAAACAAGGGTTTCGCCCACTGCGAAATATTCGTGGAGAAGACCTGCACGAACGTAAAAAAACAATCCGTCACCCGGAATAGGATTATTCCCGATGTGGACAGATTCGAAAAATCAGTTGAGAAATTTTCGATAATCAAAGTCTTTGACCTATAAAGACATTGAGGAAAAATCCCATGCTCGAGAATCAGAACAGAGAGAAAATGTGGGGTTGGTGAGATTTGAACTCACGATCGACGGGTCTCTCCGACATGCATCAGTGCTCCAACGGGTCATCATCAACCATCAGAACTTCGATAAGTTATCGATGTCCTCTCTGACTGATATCAGAAAGATTAATTCAGCAGACCCATTGTTCATCATCTGCGAGCACAAAGAACGCAAAGACCGCTGGAGCCCGTCGCCATTCCGGGCTAGGCCACAACCCCTTGGTCATGCAGGGACAAAAATTTTGCCCATAGCTGACTATACAAAATCGCGCTAAATAAATTTAATAGTTTTCCTTTTTGAAGTCATTTATAAAAAATCAATGCAGTTAATGACCGATATTTTCTTAAGACCCGATTCCTGATCTGTCCGGGTCGTGTTGTGGAAGGGTAAACCCAAATTATTGAATAATCAGCGTATGAAAAAAAATCCCGAGGTCAAAAATGAGGGAGAAACATCACATCATTAATCATATATTCTGTTCTCACCCCATATTTTAGGAATGGTTGAGGGCAGCTATGCAAGCGGGACATCGACAGTTCCCCTCCTGGGAATGTCGATTGGGGAGATGCTGAACATCATTGTAGCAAAATATCCGGATAATGAGGCGATCGTTTCTGTTCACCAGAATATTCGCTGGACATACCGCGAATTTCTCGAGCGTGTAGATCAGGTCGCCCGCGGGTTGATGGGCCTTGGCGTGGAGAAAGGTTTCCGTGTCGGTATCTGGGCCATGAACCATGCGGAATGGGTCGTCGTTCAGTTCGCGACTGCGAAGATCGGCGCAATAATGGTGAACATCAACCCTGCATACCGCACCTATGAGCTGGAGTATGCACTCAAACAGTCAGAGATTCAGACACTCATTATTCAGGGACGGTTCAAGACCTCGGATTATGTGGGGATGTTCTACGAAGCCTGCCCTGAAGCCTATGACGCGAAGCCCGGTAGAATCTCATCTGAGAAGTTCCCGTTCCTGAAAAATGCCGTCTTCATGGGTGATATCCCCTACAATGGTATGTTTACCTGGAATGAACTTCTGAAAAAAGCAGAAGAGATTACAAACGACGAACTCATCGAGCGAGGCGAGATGCTCACGTTTGATGATGCAATCAATATCCAGTACACAAGCGGTACGACCGGATTCCCCAAAGGTGTTGTGCTCACCCACCATGGTGTCCTCAACAACGGCTATATCATTGGTGAGGGTATGGGGTTTACAGAAAAAGACCGGCTCTGCATTCCCGTGCCTTTCTACCACTGCTTTGGTATGGTGCTCTCCAACCTCGCATGTGTGACGCATGGTTCAACAATGGTGCTGCCCGCTCCCACATTCGATGCCGAAGAGGTCTTAAAAACCGTTGAGAAAGAGCGGTGCACAGCTCTTCACGGTGTGCCAACCATGTTCATCGCTGAACTAACGCACCCCAATTTTGAAAAATACAACCTGAAGTCTCTGCGTACCGGTATCATGGCAGGGTCACCGTGCCCGATTGAAGTGATGAAACAGGTCAACACAAAGATGCACATGAGCGAGATTGTTATCGTGTATGGGCAGACCGAAACCTCACCGGGTGTTACGATGACAACAACCAAAGATCCGGTTGAACGACGTGTCTCGACAGTCGGACGTGCCTTCCCGCATACCGAGCTCAAGATTGTTGATGCCAAGACAGGAAAGATCGTTCCCATCGGTGAGATCGGTGAGATCTGCGCACGCGGATACTGTGTCATGAAATGTTACTACAATAACCCGTCTGCAACCCATGCAACGCTTGACTCAAACCACTGGAACCACACCGGAGATCTCGGGACAATGGATGAGGCAGGTTACTTCAGGATAGTGGGTCGCCTCAAGGACATGGTAATCCGGGGTGGCGAGAACATCTACCCGCGTGAGATCGAGGAGTTCCTTCACCACCACGAAAAGATTGCAGATGTTTATGTCGTCGGAGTCCCTGATAAAAAATATGGCGAGGAACTCTGCGCATGGGTGAAAGTGAAGGAAGGACATATGCTGTCCGAACAGGAGGTCAAGGATTTCTGTAAGGGTAAAATTGCTCATTTCAAGATCCCGCGATACGTGATGTTTGTCAAGGATTTCCCGATGGGCGTCACGGGCAAGATACAGAAATTCAGGATGCGGGAAGACTCAATCAGGATGCTCGGTCTTGAAGCGGCAGAGAAGATTGAGACTGCATGAGGATATTCCGGTGAAAAATATCGATAAAGGGAAGCCGTTACAGGACGCACCCTGAAGGGGAACTGTGCTGAATAATAACGAATATGTGAAGCATGCTCCATTAACAGCCTGTACCGCAGGTTCATCCGCAGGAGAATCTGAAACCTGACCGGATCATCGGCTGCTGATAAAGGAACGAAATACTACCACAATTTTTACTATTGCGGAAAAGGGAGCCGGGCGAAGCAGGTTTATATTCATGGGGATGGCAGTCCATCCCGTCCTTTTCAAATGAATACTGGCACCCACGGTAAGCAGGAGGAGAAGGATTCCGATACCGAACACCTCACCATTTGCAATGCTGAAAAAATCTCTCGAGTATGAGGAAAAGAACCCGATTCCTACTTCCTCCGAGGACAACGGCCAGAACACTGCAGAAGATGATTCATATACGAGAGCGTCTTCAAGGAGGTGAGCTCCAAAACCGATGCCGGCAAAGAGTGCCATGATCCGGAAATCCAGACGGTGGTAATAGGCAAGCAATCCCCCTACGACTACCGCATATAGAAGCAGAACACCGATGCTGTGGAAATACCGGAAATGAAATGCCATACCCGGGATAATCCCATGAGTAAATGTCGGTGGACACTGGATCAGGGAAAAAATGCCATCGATATCGGGCATACAACCACTCACCACGATCACTGCAGTGCACCACCCTGCATGTTTCTGGTCAATGAGCAGGGTGACAATAATTGCACAGAGCAAGATTGAAGCAGATATGCTCAATGTACATTATACCCACTTTGTATAATTTATATATAAACATATTGATTTTGAATAAAGACTGAAAAATGGTTTTTTTTATATTTTAAACTGATTAGGGTTTCACAATCCATTTCTATTTCAATAACAGTCCATAAAAACAATTACTATTTGATACATCAAGGAAAATCAGATTTGAAAGAATATGTTATCAACAGCAAATGAGTAACAATTATAACTGCAAACCAGTTGAGGGGTTTACCTGATGAGATCTATCGGAAAATTGTCATGCATGCTACTGATTCTTTGTGCGTTTTTGATTGCTCCTGCAATGGCAGGAACAAAATACATGGCTGGTAGCCCACAACTGTCAGCCTCCATATCTGGAACCAATGAATTCAGCCCGGGAAAAGAGGTGCAGCTCACGATTGTAATTGAAAATACCGGGCTGAATGAATTCAAATTTGTCCAATCCGGAATCGTTGAACGCGATGATCTCCCGAATACAGCAAAATTCGTCACGGTGGCTCTTCATGCAGGTAATGCACCCCTCGTGATCAAATCTGATCCCCAGATGCTGGGAGATGTGAAAGGTGCCAGCAGTGTGAATGCAGTATTTACAACAAAAATTAATTCCAGTGCCGCAGCGGGAAGTTATACTCTTCCGCTGGCGCTGAATTATACGTACTTATATCAGGCAGAACAATATGGCATTGATACCATCCAGTATACCTACAAACAGGTCAATGAAAGTATCGAGATCCCCATAAAAATTAAATCTGATAGTCTCAATAGATGTGCAATCGGCAACCCCTGAACATCTGAATGTTGGTACTGAGGGGTATCTCACTATGAAAATTAAAAATACCGGTTCATGAGGATGGCACAAAAGCTATTGTGAAAATTCTGCGCAACGGCAACAGCCCGATAGTGCCGACAGACAGCAGTGTTTATATCGGAGATTTTCCTTCAGGGAGTATTGTTGAATGCAGGTATAAGGTTTCAATTTCCGGTGATGCAGAACGCCAGACTTATCCTGTTGATGTCGTGGTGGTGTATAAGAACAAGGAGGGAGATTTTGTCACGTCACGGAGCGATACTATAGGAATACCCGTGGGAGGAAAAGTGGATTTTGAGGTTATTTCACCCGCTGCAGAAATGAATCCCGGCAATAAAAAAGTCATCACCGTGGAATACAAAAACACCGGGGAAACAACGATCTACAGCGCACAAGGCAGAATAAGTGCTGTCGATCCGTTCACGAGCAATGATGATATTGCATATCTCGGAGATCTCAAGCCTGGTGAATCTGCTGTTGCATCCTATGAAGTGAGTGTCGATCGCTCGGCTACGATAAAGGAGTATGGACTCGATTCTGAGATCAGGTACCGGGATGCACTCGATAATACGTACATATCAGACACCATGAAAGTAAAAGTCAACGTGAATTCAGTGGCTGGTATGACCGCTGTTCTCTCAAATCCTGTTTACCTCTCGATCATTATTGCAGGAATCATTGGAATCGTATATCTGATCTATCACTATCGGAAAAAATGATATTTTGTGATGTTATTATAATTTCCCCTTTTTCCCCAATAAAAAATGTAAAAAAAACAAGAAATTTTTATATACCGGATTGCGTAACATTACTATACAATTAAAATTGATTTAACTCAAGTAAATTTTATTTGACCGATCCACTCAGATTTCAAAAGGTGAAAGCATGCACATTATGGAAGGATTTCTCCCCCTGCAGTGGTGTATTGTCTGGTGGATTATGGCCCTTCCTTGTCTTATTCTTGGGATGTATCAACTGAAAAAAGTACTGGCCACTGACCGTGAAGCATCTACCCTTACTTGGGGTAACAGGGGGATTCATCTTCATCCTGTCATCCTTAAAACTCCCTTCGGTCACTGGCAGTTGTTCACATCCAACCGGAACCGGGCTTTCAACAATATCATTCGGACCTTGGATTACCTCAGTTGTCTGCGCAATCGTACTCCTGTTCCAGAGCCTGTTCCTTGCCCACGGGGGGCTTTCCGTTCTTGGAGCCAATATCGTCTCCATGGGTATCGTTGGACCAGTTGGTTGGGTATACGATATACCGGCTGCTCCGGGACACTTCCGTGAATATCTACATAACCGTATTTCTGGTAACTGCTCTTGCCGATATGTTTACCTATGTGACGACCTCTCTTGAACTGGCTCTTGCATACCCGGCAGAGACCGGGGGGATTTGTCAGTTCATTTATTCTGTTTATGGGAATATTTGCCGTTACCCAGATCCCACTTGCTATTGTCGAGGGTATTGTCCTTGCACTCGTGTTCAAATATATTGTGGCACTCAAACCCGATATCCTGATCCGGCTGAAAATATTCTCTGAAGAAAAGATCAACGCAGCACGGTCTGATACCTGATGACATTCAAGTATACACTGGAAATTCTGACGGTTATTGCTATCGGTGCATTCTGCGCATTATTCCTGTACACGAGTTCAACAATGAGCGGGGCGGAATTTGCCGGTTCTGATAATGTCGGTTCAGGACTTATCGCAGAACTATCCGGTACACCTTTGGAAAATTTTCAGCCTATTATCCCCCAGTGGGAACCGCCAAGCGGGGAAATTGAGTCCTGCCTGTTTGCCCTCCAGGCTGCAGTTGGCGGGATTCTTGTAGGCGGTGTATTCGGGTTCTGGATAGGTACAGCAGAAGAAAGCATAATCGGCATAAAAAGAGAAGTGTACTTGTATGTTTGAGGAACTTCTGGAAGATATTGCCCAGAAGAACGGACTCCGGGAAGTAAACACGTACCTTAAACTCGCCGCGGGTCTCGGTGCGATCCTCCTCTGCCTTCTCTCAACAAGTTATCTCCCTCCCCTTTTTATTGCCCTTGTTCTCACGGGTGCAATCCTGTTCCTCGCGCGGGTGGATGCAAAAACCTATGCAGAACTTTTTATTGTACCCCTCTGGTTTGCCATTATGAGTGTTGCCGGAATCATCCTCATCTCCGGAGGACAGGATATTTTCTGGAGATGGGATATCCTGCCATCGTTCTCTCTGTCCATAACCCGGGAAAGCATTAACCAGGGTATATTTGTCTTCTGCCGGGTTATCGGGGGGATGTCAGCGATGTGTTTTATCTCTCTGACAACACCCATGACAGATATTTTCACGGTTTTGCGCCAGTGCAGGATTCCGGAAATAGTGATTGACCTGATGATGATTATCTACCGCACCATCTTCATCCTGATGGACCAGGTCATCCAGATATACAATGCACAGGTCATGCGCCTTGGATATTCCACATGGCGTGAATCCATACACTCCTTTGCATCCCTGTGCGGTGCTGCATTTATTGCCAGCTGGGATGCCGGGGAAGATCTGATCCGGGCTATGGATGCACGCTGTTATGACGGGAAATTTGCCCTCCTGGGGGAGAACCGCCCGGTTGAACGAATACCACTTCTTGCCGTAGTGATCTTTCTCTCACTTTCGACGGCAGTTGTGATTGTTTCAGGAAATAGTACAATAATCTAGGTCCGAACCATGAGCAGCATCATACTTGAAGCACGGGATATCCGCTATCGTTATCCGCGGGGAATGGAAGCGATCAGCGGAATCAGTTTCCATATCCGGAAGAAAGAGAAGATTGCTCTTGTCGGGCCAAACGGTGCCGGAAAATCCACACTCCTTACAATGTTCAATGGAATGATCCGCCCGACTCTGGCGTATTGCTCTTTGATAACCAGCCAATTCAGGTATGATACTGCATCTCTGCGGATGCTGCGCAAACGCGTGGGATTTGTCCTCCAGAACCCGGACCGCCAGATTATTGCACCAACAGTTTACCAGGATGTGGCATTCGGACCAACCAATCTTGGCTATCCTGAAAATGACGTAAAAGAAGTCGTAACTTTGGCGCTCCGTCATGTGGGGCTGGAAGGTTTTGAACGCCGCCCTCCCCACCAGCTTTCCGGTGGGGAAAAAAAACGGGTTGCAATTGCCGGAGTCCTGGCAATGGATCCGGATGTGCTTGTCCTTGATGAACCAACAAGCGGTCTCGATCCATCAGGATCAGAAGATATTATGGAACTTCTCGATGAACTGAATCATGAAGGTAAGACAATCATCATCTCCACGCATAATGTCGAACTGGCATACCCGTGGGCTGATCGCGCCATACTGATGCTTGAGGGAAAGATCCTTGAGGAAGATATTCCTGAAAAAGCATTTGGTAATCCCGAGTATATGTACGCAGGGCACACCTGTCCCTCCCGACACTTCTTGAATTGCATATGGAACTGCAGAAAAGGGGCTTTTGTACTGCAGGGAAAAAACCCCAGGACGGTCCTTGACATGATGCAGTGTATCGAGATTATGTTTGAAGAAAACCTACTGTCCTGCGCCAGACCTGGAGTAATAACGATATGCAATGTCGACCGGGACAATCGTGAATCATTCTTCTGCATGGCGTTCCACGCACCCCTCCATTTCAACAGGAGCAATGGGGACCCGGGCAAAACAGCGGGCAGAAAATGAACGGATCCGCCTGGATTTTACCTATGGTGTCATTGACAAATGCATTCTCAAGGCCCTTCTTGGGGAAGATTCCCTGATCATGACAACGGAAAGCATGGTCAACCGCGTATATCAGCGGGTAGATGCCTATGTGCCAGGAAAGCGGAATCTGTATTCCGGTAACAGCTCGATGAGGAACCAACCGTGATGGAAAATGCGGGAGGGTCAAATGACCGGTATCCCCCGTATTGTCATTGCCGGCACCACAGCGGGTGTGGAAAGACAACCATTGCGAGCGGCATTATGGCAGCGCTCACCGCACGGGGGCTAAAAGTCCAGCCGTTCAAAGTAGGACCGGATTTTATCGATCCTTCCCATCACACCCGGATCTGCGGGCGTCCTTCACGGAACCTTGATCCCTTCATGATGGGAGAACAGGGATGTATCGATACATTTAACCGGGCAACAAAAGGAGCTGATATCGCAGTTATCGAAGGTGTCATGGGGATGTATGACGGTATTGATGGAACGGATTTTGCCAGCACTGCCCATGTGGCACGCATCCTGAATGCCCCGGTCATCCTTGTTGTTGATATAAAAGGGATGTCCCGAAGTGTTCTGGCACTTATCAGGGGATACCGGGACTTTGATACCACAATTTCTATTGCCGGGGTAATCTTGAATCGTGTGGGAAGTCTGCGACACCGCCAGATGATTGAGGATTCACTTCATTGCCCTCGTTAGGCTGGATTCCAAAACGCGAAGATATCGCAATTGAAAGTCGTCATCTTGGTCTTAAGATGGCACATGAAACCGGATCGATGACAGAATTCGGATCGTGTAATCGAGGAATTTTGTGATCTGGATGCAATTATTGCATATGCGAATAAGAGTACCAGCGTTAACCCCACAAAAAAAGATTTCACGGTCGGGAAAAAGGAAAAAGATTCGTGCCACCATCGGAGTGGCGCTGGATGATGCATTCTGTTTTTACTACCAGGATAATCTGGATCGCTTACGATGCCTTGGTGCTGAGCTGGTTTTTTTCAGTCCTCTGATTGATCCATTACCTGATGTTGATGCCCTCTATTTCGGAGGGGGGTATCCGGAACTGCATCTTCCGGCACTGGAATCTTCACAATGCACCAGGGAAATGAAATCTGCTGTTGATGCAGGTATGCCTTGTATGCAGAATGCGGGGGGCTCCTGTATCTTACTCGTGAAATTATGGCCGATCGGACATACCGGTTATGTGGGATTCTCCCGGCCGATGCAGAGATGACGTCCCAGGTTCAGGCACTTGGTTATGTAAAGGTGAAAGTATCGGGAATACCTCATTTCTTCCGCCATTGCAGAGCATAACCGGGCACGAATTTCATTACTCCCGCGTGCTTCCGGATCGCGATGCACAGTTTGCATTCCGATTGACACGGGGAAAAGGTATTGATTCCGGAAAAGATGGACTTACATCGGGAAATGCTCTTGGTACCTTTACTCATGCGTATTTTACCGATGCATTTGCAAAAATTTTATTGATGCTGCATATCGTTTTTCAAACGAATAAAAAGCAGTTTTCTTTAAAAGATATTCATGATCAGTATCCAGATTATTCACACAAGGCATAAAAGTGTAGAAAGGCGAATCTATCATCAACAGAATTCAGGTGAGAATACATGCGCAGCGATGAAGTAAAATCCGGATACCAGCGGGCACCAAACCGGTCGCTCCTGCGTTCACTTGGGGTGACTGACCGGGAGATGGAACTCCCGTTTATTGGAATTGCCAATGCGTATAACACCATTGTTCCCGGGCATGTCCACCTTCGGCAGCTGGCAGAGAAGGTACGTGAGGGTATCGCTGCGGCGGGAGGAGTTCCGTTCGAATTCGGGGTAATTGGCATCTGTGACGGAATTGCAATGGGACATGAAGGAATGCGGTATTCCCTGCCTTCACGGGAGAATATCGCTGATTCTATTGAACTCATGGCACAGGCGCACCGGTTCGACGGATTGGTCTGCATTGGCACCTGTGATAAGATTGTGCCGGGAATGCTTATGGCAGCTGCACGGTGCAATATTCCTTCAATTGTCCTTACCGGTGGTCCGATGCTCTCTGGATATCAGGATGGCAAAGACCTGTCGCTTATTGATATCTTTGAGGGAGTGGGAAAAGTTGCGGCAGGTACGATGAGTGAAACTGCATTCTGCGAACTGGAGTGTTGTGCAATGCCGGGCTGTGGGAGCTGCCAGGGGCTTTATACGGCAAATACCATGGCATGCATGACAGAAGCGATGGGAATGTCACTTCCCGGCTGCGCTGCAATTCCTGCTGTTGATGCAGGAAAACTGCGTATTGCGCGGGAGACCGGAGAAGCCATCATACCTCTTGTTAAAAAACAAATCAAACCCCGTGATATCATTACAAAAAAGAGCCTCCACAATGCAATCCGGGTGGATATGGCACTTGGAGGATCGACAAATACGGTGCTGCACCTGATGGCGATTGCAGTTGAGGCAGAGGTCCCGCTCTCACTTGAGGATTTCAATACACTTGCAGATGCAGTTCCCCATATCTGCCATATGCAGCCCTCCGGTCCGCATTCCATGCAGACACTCTACCGGGCTGGCGGTATTCCGGCAGTTCTCAAACGTCTGGAAAAATATCTTGATGACTGCCCGACCGTATCGGGTAAAAAAATCCTGCAGATTGCCAAAACTGCGAATATTAAAAATGAGAATGTAATCAGATCTCCCCAGGATCCGATAAGTCCTGCAGGAGGGTTAAAAATTCTTTTTGGCTCTCTTGCACCTGATGGTGCTGTTGTGAAATGTGCTGCAGTACCAAAAGATATGTGGAAACATACGGGATCGGCACGGGTCTTTGATGGTGAACAGCTGGCAATGAAAGCGATCCTTGCCCGTGAGATCAACGAGGGCGATGTGATTATCATACGCTATGAAGGTCCACGCGGTGCTCCGGGAATGCCTGAAATGCTCTCACCCACATCGGCACTTATGGGATTTGGGTATACCAGGGTTGTCCTGATCACGGATGGCAGGTTCTCGGGGGGTACACGGGGACCCTGCATCGGGCATGTTGCTCCGGAGGCAGCGATTGGCGGACCGATTGCACTCGTTGAGGAAAAAGACCGGATCGAGATCGATCTCTTCAGGAAAAAAATTGATATTTTAGTCGATGAAAAGACGCTGGAGCAGCGGAAGAAAACATGGAAACCCAGAAAAAAATCACTTTCCGGTGTGCTTGCCCGGTATGCAAAAACCGTAGAACAGGCAAATCTCGGTGCAGTGCAAAAATAAATTATTTAATTTTTTTTAAATTGTGATATTCGTGGTGCGTATCATATTTTAACGCTTTTGAATATTGATACCATCAACATCACACAAGAGCTGTCCCGAGCAACGAACAGGACGTCTTTATCCTCACGATGGAGCCCTGAATTTACCCTTCGGCACCAGTATCTCAAATTTCGCACCCTTCCCCGGCTCACCAGTTTCAGTAATCGTAATTCCGGTATATCCCAGGAGTTCACGAATCAGGAACAAGCCAAAGCCAGTTCCCTGAACCAAAGCCGAATTCGAATATTTTTTCTTTTTCATCAAGGGGAATTCCCTTTCCATTATCCTCATAGATCAGGATAAGGGATTCTCCTGATTTCTGGGAATAAAGCCTGATTTTTGTCAGCTGGTGATCCCCGTGCTGTACCGAATTTGCCAGGAGATTATAAAAAACCCGGGGAAGGAGAGGATCTGCATACAGTTCGATATCATCCATTTCCACACGGATATCAAGAGTGCTGGATGGATGCAACATGACCGCTTCCCAAAACGCCTTTTTAACCGATTGCCAGGTTGGAGATGTTATCCCGATCTCCTGGAGCGACCTAACAAATGCCATCTGGTTCCGGATAGACTCGACCGATTCGAGGGTCTTATCAAAAAATGTCTGCATCGCCTCGCGGGATGTCTTGAGCTGTGCACGCTCCAGGTAATTCACAATACTTGATAGCTGATCAAGAATATCCCGTCGGGTAATACTGAACAGGAGATCGATTTTCATAGAGAGCGTTTCTTCGGTTACATCCTCACCAATCCCGAGTATATACTGGAGGGTATTGTCCGAATTAAAAATCGGGACAATAATCATATGGATAATACGCTGGCCCCGGTATTTGTCCGTGATTTTTTTATTACTTACCGAAACCTGATTGAGACGAACCTCAATATCCTCTTTTTCAATCGTGGACACCATCTTTCTGAGAGAACAGTTCAGGATCGGTTCTGCCGATCACTTCACGTGCAGGCAGATTGAAAATCTGTTCACTCGCTTTATTCCAGAAAATGTATTTGCCATCCTTCACACTTTTCATGAAGACAGCAACGGGCAGTTGATCGATCATTTCACGGTGGAGAATTTCACCCTCCCTGACTTCTTTTATGGAATCCTTGAGCGACTCGACCATCGTATTGATACTGTTTTCCAGCACCCGAAATTCTGCCACATGGGTTGGCGAGATCTTCCAGTCAAGGTCACCGTCAGAAATCCGGTTAACATCCCGGACAATTCCGGAGATCGGTTTTAACAGATACCAGGATAGTAATAAGGCTGCACAAACACCGATTGTGAGTGCAAGCACGGTGATAACGATATGAGACTGTGAATGCCCTTCATATGCCTTTTCGAGCATCGCATCATTATACGTGATCTCTACAATCCTGCTCATGTCGGAACCGTACTGTTCATTCTTCAGGTCAATGAAGAGATATCTGACAGACTGCCCGGTCTCAGGCAGGGTGACCATAGTATCCTGGCGCTGCTGCATCAGTTTCTCTAAGGTTATCCGTGTGGGGTCATCCACTGCTTCTGATGTATTATCAACAATTTTTCCCCTCGAATCGAAGATACGGATACGATCGATATACGGATTGGTTGAGGCGATTTGTTCAATCGCTTGTTTGAACTGGATAGCTGATCGCTCGTTTGAAAACGAAGGTTTTGAAAATCCTAATTCAAGGACATACCGGTGATCAGGTGTGGGCATATAGGCAAATTTGCGGATTTTGCCAACACCTGTCTGCTCATGGACGATACGATCGGGGAAGAACCCTTCAGAATTCCTGATTCTGGTCAGGTACGCAAAAAAATACGGGATTTTTTTGAAATCCAGTCCCAGATCAGGTTCATAGCTGGTGAACTCGATGACACCGGATTCATTGATGACATACACATCAAACTGATCTCCCAGTTTATATTTCACATCAGTCAGATTCATGTTTGAGGGGGTGCCCCCGGCACGCTGGTATATCTGCCAGCACTACATCAAATCCCTTGCGCATCTCCTCATTCAGGCTGCTGTCATACAGGTCGTAGCTTTCATCGGTCAGCTTAATCGTGATAATGATATCCTGTTCGGTCTGTTGCTTGAGGTGCTTAGAATTTTTTTCAAACATTATTTTTGTATTGTTGTAGTCATTCACCGAAACAAGCCCTACAACAACGATGGCCAGGACTACCATTGCAACGAGGATATAGAGAAAGAATGACCGGCCTTTTACGTTGAATAAACGCTTATCGGTCATGTTCATCCCTGGTCAGATAACAATATCTCACGTATGAGATACAAACGTAATAATCAGAATAAACCACGCAGGTGACGATAAAAGTTTGGTTTATTCCCGGCAGAGAAATTGAATTATTCCGCGATAATTTCAAAGAGCTTTAAAGGGGTAATGTATTTTTCAGGGTAAAAAATACAGTATAAATGAGATATATCTGAAATATCATGAAAGGACCTGTCAGAATACCCTCAACAATCAGAAACAGGTAAAAAATGGGATTACCTGAACAAAAAAATTATTTCATTGCTTCAAGAATTGCTTCTTTTACCTTATCATCCTGCTTCAGATTGAAGTGCTTGTTTGAGTGCATCGTGTACTTTTTTCCCACCGATAGCACCGAGTGACCAGACAGTCATCATACGGACATACCGGTTTTCATCCTTCAACAGGATTATCATCGGATCTACCGCATCTGAGTCGCCTATTTCACGCAGACCCTTTGCAGCCATGTACCTTACATGATCCCGGTTATCCTTCAGGGCCTGAATGAGCGGTTTGACAGCCCGTTCATCGGCAATTTTCCCCAGCGCTTCAACGGCACGGTACCGGGTCTCCCACTGAGGTTCTTTCATCGCAGAGGACAGCGGCTCGACTGCTGTTTTGCCGATCATAACAAGGGCGGACATCGCCTGTGCGCGAACCGACTTGTCAAAATCACCCAGAGCCTCGATAAGTGGCTGGATGGCTCGTGGGTTCTGAGTCTTGCCGAGCAGGTACGCGGCATATTGCCGAACCTTCGGATCAGTGCTGTCATGAAGGGAGTGCACCAATCCTTCCACTCCCTGTTTCTCAATTTCTTCAACGCTGTCTGGTTTTTCTGGTATATTTTCTTCGACCATAAATTCACCATGAAGTATCTCCCGTTTTGTTATATAAGAGCGATCACGGCTGTTAATATACAAAGAAAGTCATACTTGAATTGTTCACCAAACGGTCTTTTTTTCTTATGCAGGGTTAATCTGGTTATTTCTCCCAATGATTCTGTTCTCATGATGTAATAAAAAACACAGATAGGAAAAATCTCAGGAAAAGTTCAGGATCTGTAAGGAGCAATCGGTTCTGTGCGTTTTTTTCTGATTGCTGTATTCTATTATCAGGATTTTTACCCGACAAAACAATACTATCAGGTAACTTCAAAACAAATCGTAGTTTACGACGGATATAAATATCTCACACGGTGATGCATTTTACATGAATGATAAAATCATCGCACTTGTGGTAGTATGCATTGCAATGGTTGCAGCTGCCGGATGCATGGGATTGCCGACAGTACCTTTTGATTCGTCATCTACATCGCAGGATATGAGCAATGGACGCTTACAATCAGAAGCCAAGATAGCGTATGCCGGTGACGCAGCTCCTCTGCCAATGCCATCGGGCGCTCCATCGCAATCAGGTTCAGTTTCATCCGGGATCGAGACGAAGATCATCAAAACTGCTTTCTTGACTATTGAAGTTAAAGATATACCCGGATCTGTAGAGACTCTCAAAAACCTTGCATCCCAGAAGGGGGGCTATGTATCCTCCACAAATATCCAGAAAAACTATAATGACCGTCTCTCTGGTTCCGTCATAATCCGGGTTCCTGCAGCAGAATTTGAAAATACCCTCACAAGCGTCAAGGCAATCGGTACAGTCAAATCGGCCTCTACACAAGGGCAGGATGTGACAGAGGAATATGTCGATCTCCAGGCACAGAAAAGCTCCTATCAGAACCAGCTTGCCCAATATAATGAGATCATGAAAAAGGCGGTCAAAGTTGAAGATGTAATAACAGTCCAGCAGCAGATCGACCGGGTCCAGACGGAGATGAACCGGCTTGAAGGCAGACTGAAATATCTTGACAGCCGGATCGATCTCTCGACAATCACGGTAAACCTCCAGGAACCAGAACCTGTCGGTGGTCAGACAGGTCATAATTTTATTTCGACCATTAATGAAGGAATATCCGGGTTCTTTGGCATGATCGATGCGATCATTATCATCCTTTTCACATTGCTTCCACTTATCATCGTTGGTGGTGCCGGGTATGCAATCTACCGCTGGAGAAAAGGCAGGAAAGGTGCGGGTCCACCGGATCTATCAGAGAAAAAATAATTGTAAAAAAAAATCATTATTATTTTTGGTGATTATCAATAATCCGCCCCCAAATGAGGTGACAACCACACCATTTGGCATGATTGCCCCCCCTTGCGTCACCAGTCCCCCGAGGGGGACTGGGCGCATTGCGATATCACCAGAACAGGTAATACAGCACTATCGCAAAGGGGGGGTGCCCGAGCAGTGGGGGGCGGAGCCCCCAAGAGCGAATTTCTTGTGCGATTAATCTTTTGACTTCAATTGACTGAGTTTTTACATTTCGCGTTTTCTATTTAGGGGCTGATATTTTACAATCACCTATTTTTTTATAGAAAATCCTCAAGAATGGTGAATTACTCAATATTAAATCATATCGTAAAAAGGGATTTATTGTGCTGCGGTTGTCGTGTTTGTTATAGGGTTCATGGTCTTAACTGTTGTAATATTCAATGCCTTAGTCCTTGGGGAAATTGCCTTTTAATTAGCAGTCTTTGGTGTAGCATGTGAACTAGTTTAAGTTGTAACACCAGCAAGACTGCCTTTACTTAGCTGAGGAACTGTGGCAATACCAGTTGTGGTATTCACCGAAAGGGTAATCTTTCCGAACCCGGCAGAAGTGTTGCCTGAGGTGAGCAGTTTACCATTCTCGAAGATCTCCGCAATGAGAGTATGTTTTGTTGATCCATCGAGTTTTTCAATGGAAGCCTGGATAGTACCGGTCGCATTTTCAACCAAGTAAAACCGGTCACCTGAGTTTGTCACATTCTTGAGTGCAGATGGCATACCATATGAGCCCTTCCAGCCACCGAGATAATTTATATGCACGGATATGCCATCGGGTGGGACAATTCCCACAGGTTTCTCCGTGGGAAGTACAAATGTTCCTGAAGGTTTTTGTGTCGTTGGGACTGTGGTAGGTGCAGTACCGTTTTTGGGAGTATTTCCTCCTCCTTTTGAAATCATCGGGTAGATGAAAAATGCTCCTAAAACAACGGCAACAATAATTATCACCACAATAATACCGAGAACTGCTTTTTTACTAGGTTTAAAGATAAACCCCTTCCATGGTTTCTTCGGACCAGAAGGTTTGCTTGGAGGTATCGGTTCGGAATACTGCGAGTCGATGATAACCGACCGTCCCGGTTCAGGTTTATCATCAGTCCCAGGGAAGTCTGAACCCGACATTGACGATATTGATTCAGACGAGGTATCAATAGATATATGTTCCTGAGGGGTCTCTGGTTGCTGCGGAACTTCCCGTAGGGAATCTGATGGTACACTGGCTAGTGAGGGTTTGATAAGTGGTTCTATTGAAGGGGACTCCTTATTTACAGGCTGAATATTCCTCGCTGCATATTCCTCAACAGCTAGTTCGGTTACAGTGGTTTTAGGCGTTGTGGGTTCTTCCAGGTTACCAGGAACAACAATCTGGGATCCACAGCGATTGCAAAACTTCGATCCATCCGGCACACGGTTTCCGCATCGTGAGCAATAGGTACCTAACATGGGTGGTGAAGCGCCAAATTCTTTTACTGCTGGCGATGAGGAAGAGGGAGCTGGACTGGTCTTCAAAATCTTACTGATCGGGGCGATATCTTCTCCTTCTTTTTTCACTTCCGCTTTCTCTGCAGCCGGTACATTATGCGAAACGGGAGAACTAATAATCTCTATCCGTGGCGGAGCAGCGCGAATAGTTTTTTTAGGAGACTGCCCGATACCTGGCATTACTTTGCGAATGACCTGTTCAAATGATGACGACGTATTCTCTTTTAGTACCCTCATCCAGTCATCCCGCTCTCTGATCCGGTTCCCTCCCGTTTGACGCGAGAAGGTAAGTATCATCTGCCGTGTCTCACCGGTCTTGGCCAAGACAGAGAGTGTTATTATCTGGTCGCGGATCGCATTCTCGCCTGCTTGAAAATCTTTAAGCGTGACAAGCGGGATTTCCTTTTGCGGCAGGAGATTGGTAACCCTGTCGACAAGGATAATCCGTTTGTTGGTAAGAATACCTTCAAACGGGATCGACTTGACAAAGATTCCCTGAGTCCGGAGGAGAACAGACTCATCACTGCGTAGTTCTGGATCACCCATTATACCACACATTTCCCCATTCAACCTTAAAAAATGTAGGTCACTGAAAAGATAGATAAAACGCGATCGATCCGATCAGGTTGAGAATTTTTTTATCTCTCGTTCCTTTCAGGATTTATCTCCGAATAACATATGAAGATTCCCTCACTTCAGAAAAGCGTTGGTATCGGGGAGCGCCCCCTGATGTGCGAGAACTTCTTTAAACTGCCTTGATGCAAGCATCTGAGTCTTGATCTCATATGAAATCGTGATCCCGGAATCCCTTAAAATCGGATCATCCGTTGCACAACTGCATAGCTCCCCGGAAAGTCCCTTATATTCTCATTTTTTTTGAGCTGCCCGCTGTGAATCTTTACAACTGATAAACCTCCGGCCAGCCCACTTCATCCCCATTTATTTTAGTTCAGGAAAAAAACACTTACCCATGAGTGAATTCTGATGGTGTTTAACTGCCGGGAATGCGGAACGTGTTGCATGTATATGGGCGACTACATCGTAATCGAACACCAGATCGGTCCCTTTGAATTTGCCTGCGAATCTGTTTCAACCGGCACACCGTTCATCGCCCGTATCGATGACGATAAGCATCAAATCTTTCTGGACCACACATTTCCGGATCAGCACCCGACTGCCTGCAGGTTTCTCCGGCCCGATGGAGATCTTATAAGGTGCGTGATCCATGAGTCGAGTCCCTGTCAGTGTAAATACTATCGGTGTGAGGTTATGCGAATCTTCGATTCCCGCGGGAACCTGATAGGGACCGTAACGGGAAATCTGTCACTCCATTCGAACGATCCCGTATTGAGGGGTGTGTGGGAAGCGGCGGAGCGAAGAGTTTTGTATCTTACTGAAGATGCAGAAATATGGTTGCAGAAGTATCTGGAATCTAAAGGCTATTGGGTTGAATGAATTAGACTTTTAATGGCTCTGTAGAAACGGACATGAGTCATGGACTCAGGCAAACATGATGAATAACCGGGGGTCTTTCATGGTAATTTCTTTTATCAGGGTATGAAATAACAGGATACATAAGATGAGAAGGGGACTGTGCCTGTCCCCCCTTACCACTCCTGCGCTGAATCAAATGATATTGTATTACCTGTTCAGGAGGTATCGCATTTTGGGGAGAACTGAAGCAGCGGGGGTGAAACCCCCGTGAGCGTTCAAGTTTTTTTGATAATTTCTGTAGATCCCTTTTAATGTTCATTAATAGTTGGAAATAATAATCTTGATAAAAAAATTCAGCATTTTTAAAAGAAAAACCTGACCATATTACCAAAGACCAAAAAACAACGCCCAGGTCGGAATTCGAATCCGAGTCGTTTGCGTGACAGGCAAACATGATGGGCCACTACACTACCTGGGCTCTCTTATTGAACAAATGTCCCGCCTCCCGGATTCGAACCGGGGACATCGCGGTAGCCGCGCAGTTACCGATACCGGTAAACCATACTACAGCCGCGCACTCTACCGAGCTGAGTTAAGGCGGGGCACTGCGCTATAAATGTTGGGATAAATTGGTATTAAACGTATCGTTAAAGATACGAGGAAAAACGGCTTAAAATTACCCGGATTTCGGAAATTACTGAGGTATTATTTAAATAATCCGCATACCCATGTAGATGTATGACTGCTCGCAAGGATGTTGCGGGGGATCGTCTTCTTCACCGATAGCCATGCTCATGAAGAAGTGACTGTTTTTGACACTACGCTCCGGGACGGAGAACAAACCCCGGGGATTGCATTCACCTTTGAACAGAAACTCGAGATCGCACGCCAGCTCTCTGACATCGGCGTCCACGTAATCGAAGCAGGATTTCCTGCATCATCGAAAGCCGAGAAAGAGACGGTGACCGCTATTAAAAAGATCGGTCTTGAGGCGAAGATCTGCGGGCTTGCCCGTTCAGTAAAAGCCGATGTTGATGCATGCCTTGACTGCAATGTGGACATGGTGCACGTCTTTATCCCGACATCGGATATCCAGCGGGAGAACACGATCAACAAGAGCCGGGAGGAAGTGCTCGGGATTACGGCTGATATTATCCACTATATCCGGGAGCACACGGACCTGTGCATGTTCTCGGCAATGGATGCAACGCGGACGGACTGGGATTATCTTATCGAAGTTTTCCAGACTGCTGCAGATGCCGGCGCTACGATCATCAACGTACCGGATACGGTCGGCGTTATCTCACCTTCCGGGATGAAGACACTCATCACCCGGATCACCCAGGAGGTCGAGTGTCCTATCGACGTGCACTGCCATAACGACTTCGGTCTCGCGGTCGCAAACACGATCGCAGCTGTCGAAGCCGGTGCATCACAGGTGCAGGTCACCGTGAACGGGCTCGGGGAACGGGCCGGAAATGCCGACCTTGCCCAGACGGTGATGATCATGGAGTCGATGTACCGCATAAAGACCGGGATTCAGAAGGAGCGGCTGGTCGAGACTTCGCGTCTCGTCTCCCGGTTCAGCGGTATCAGCATCCCTCCCACCCAGCCGGTTGTCGGCGAGAATGTCTTCTCGCACGAGAGTGGCATCCACTCGCACGGTGTTATCAAGAATACCGCAACATTTGAACCGGGCATCATGACACCGGAGATGGTCGGGCACCGCCGGAGACTGACCCTCGGGAAACACGTGGGAAGGCATGCGGTGCACCAGATGCTGACCGATGTCCATATCGAACCGTCAGACACGCAGCTGGATGTGATCATCGAGAAGGTCAAAGCGATTGCAAGCCAGGGAAAACGGGTGACTGATGCTGATCTTTACGAGATTGCTGAGAGCGTAATGGGTATCGAACTGAACCACAAGATGTTTGACCTCGAGGATATTGCCATCATGACCGGCAACCACGTGATCCCGACTGCGAGCGTGAAAGCGATGGTGAATGGGAAAGAGCATGTCTTCTCCAGTGTGGGCAATGGCCCGGTTGATGCAGCACTCAATGCTATCCTCGGAATCACCCCTGCGAGACTCCAGCTCAAGGAGTTCAACATCGAGGCAATCTCCGGTGGTTCTGATGCCATGTGCCACGTGACCATCGCCGTCGAGGATGAGCACGGGAGAATCTTTGATGCCAGCGGGAGCGGGGATGATATCGTTCTCTCATCGGTCGAGGCACTGGTCAATGCAATCAACCTGATCAACCGGAAATAAACGCTAATCCTTTTTTTCCGAAGATGTCCGAATCTCCTATCAGAGCTAGTAAGCGCGCTGTCGTACCCATACAGCGAAGCGCGTGCGGAGAGCCTTTCGATGATCTCGTCGGTTGAGGCAAGATAGCGTTTCCTGAACTGTCCGCGTCGGGGGCTGGAATCCAGAAGGTTATCGATCCGGTCACAGAGCTTTACCAGCGTTGCCTCTGGGGGTGCGTCAAGGATTCGATCGAGGCTGTCGGAGAGCCGGGCTGCCTTTCCCCGGATCGTATTTTTCTTGGTCAGGGCATCCACCATGGCGGCGATATCATTTCTTTCATCATCGGAAAAAGGAAGGCCTGCGATAAATCATTCTGTCTTCGCAATCCATTCAGGAGTACAGTCCTCATACACATCATGCAGCCATGCAGCGATGATGGCTACGTGCGTCCCGCCAAACATCCCGACAAGGGCGGCAACCCGGGCCGGGTGGGTGATATACGGGGTCCTCCGGTCCTTGCGAAACTGTCCCTTGTGGGCCCTGCGGCATGATCAGCAGCAGACTTGATCACGAGCAGTCTGCGTGAGCCTGATGTCGGTGGTTTATTCGATCCGCAGGCTGTCTGCATACGAAAAAATCCTGCCGGGAATGTCTAAAGGTCTTTTGTTGGTATAACCGGTGAAGAAAAATGAAACAGATTATGCAGCCTTCGGGGCACCTTTGCCCTCGATTGCTGCCTTGATCTGCGCCTGCAACTGCTCAAATTTTCCCTGCATCATCTTCTCCTGCTTTTCCAGCGACTTGATGCGCAGCTCAAGCGTCTCAACCTTCTCGGTGAGTTTTGTGTTCACGACCTCTTTTTTCTTCTGCATCATGACCGTACCGACGCTCATGTACATGACTGCATCGTCAGCTGAATCGCTGATCTCTTCCTGAGCACGCTTTGCCTCACGCACTGCCATCTCGTACTGGGCTTTCTGCGAAAGGATGGTCTGCAGTTGCTGCTGTATCTGCTGGAGCATGGCCAGCTGGTTCTGCACTTTGGGTGAAAGATTGTTCATGGTTGTATACTCCTGTTATTGTATCGGTTCCAATTGATAAAAAGGATTATTCCAAAAGTCTCTGATAAATATCGTATATTTTACCTTTTCTGCTAACAAATTGTAAAAAAACTCATAATGAAATTCCCTGAAAGGGGATTACATGAGATCCTGCATCTCATCTGCAACGTTTACGAGCCGAAGAACCATGTTGAGGGCTGCCCGGAGTGCTGCAATATCCTGTGCCTCTACGTTGAGCACGAGCGTGTCCTCCCCTTCAAGCCAGCACCGGGTTGTTGAGCGGGGATTCACTTCATCGGAAAGTTCCGGGGCCAGTGCCTGGAAAATCAGTCTGTGCATGGGATGTCGAAAACCGGAAGATCGCTTCGTGAAGTGTCACAGGATTGCCTCGTACAGGGATATGAATAAAAAAGATGATAAATATATTTTTTTCGGCTTTTTTGCCAGATAGAACAGTTAACGGGCTTTCATCTCTTTAATTGCAGCGCCACGCTCTTTGAAAAGAATACGGTGTCCACAATAGGGGCACCGGACATTAACGTCTATCTCAACTTTCTGCTTGCACCGTGCACATTTGTACGTACTTGCCATACTCTAATCCTGATTTATCCTTTGATCTGTTCGAGCGTCCGGTCAATCGCACGCTGGGCAATCTTCATGGCCGGTGTCTGTGGCTGGTATGCCCCACCGGCAAACTTGTAACCGCATTTGCGACACTCCCAGATGCCGGTTCCCCTGCGCTGAACGGACTCCATGTCACACTTCGGGCAGCGGTGGAGAGAGCCGGAAATTGCTTCAATATCTGCTACTCGCTTGCGTACAAATCTTCCGTACCGGCAGCCAAAACGTCCTGCACTACCTGTTACTTTTCCTTTTGCTTTATGAGTCGAGCTTGCCATTATGCATACCCACCGATCTGTCTTCTTTTATTTGTCCTCGGAATTAATATACTTGATTGAGGATTTTTACCTGCCCTTCTCCTTTTGAGAGTTTGTTGATGAGATCATAGAATTCTCCCTGGATCCCGGCAGGAATGCGAACCACACAGACCCATGAACCATCTTTCTGCCATTCGTCCTTCTCCATCGTGGATCCGGCAGCGATATCCCCATAGGCTTTTGCGGCAAAATCCGCCGGGATTCGAATCGCCAGCCGGAGTTCTTCAAACCGGATAGGAAGAAGCGGTCGTAACGCCTTGACCGTTTCTTTGACCTGTTCATCAAGATGTTTGAAAGGATCGATATTGACCCTCGCCTCTTCCATCGCCATCTCTATCCGGTGCGGGGGGTGAGGGTGACCGGTCTGCGGGTTTACGGCGTTCCTCGCAATAAAGGTGATCACCTGCCGGCGCTTTTCCTCGATCATGTGTTTGCGCTGTTCGGCAGTGAGATGGATCTCTCCCTTTTCAATGATCCGCCGGGCAATCGTGTCAAAATCAGTGGTATGAAATACCTTTTCAAGCGATTCATCCGATGCCCGGGTTCCCCGTGAAGCATTGCCAAAGACATTTAATGCTGCAACTACGTCTTCGATATCGACCTTCTGGCCCTGCCGTACCAGTGCTGCCTGGTTCGGGTCAACGAGAATCTCAAAGCGTTCTCCGAAACTCTCAAGGCGTGCTACCACTGCCTTATCGAGCGGTATCATGGATGTTCACTGCTTGAATTGTCCAACAAATGTAGCGACTTCTTCTTTGCTCATCTTACGGAACACCGGGTTATCGCGTCCGATCACACCGATTTCGACGGTGTCTACATCGAATTTGCCTTCAGTGGCGGAATGAAGTGCCTTGAGTCCAAGGAGGATTACATCCTTAATCTCTGATTCAGGATTGTATTCCTCTTCAAAAACCTTCATTGCCGCTGGGCGACCGATGCCAATACCCGTTGCTTTGTATTCCAGAAGGGTTCCGGAGGGATCGGTTTCAAAAAGACGGCACTCGCCATCACTGACACCGGCAATAAGAAGTGCTGTTCCGTACGGGCGTATGCCGCCGTACTGGGTGAGTGTCTGCATGTGGTCACAGAGCTTTTTTGCGAGAGCTTCGACTTCTATCGGTTCATCGTAGGAGACACGATTTATCTGGCATTCGATCCGTGCCCGGTCTACAAGCGACCGCGCATCTCCGACAAGTCCGGATGACGCGACTCCGATATGTTCATCAATTTTAAAAATTTTCTCGATAGATGATGCTTCAAGGAGTTTCGAGCTCACGCGTTTATCGACTATAAGGACGACACCGTCTTTTGCCTTGATACCGACTGCAGTTGTACCGCGCTTTACAGCCTCACGGGCGTACTCCACCTGGTATAGCCTGCCATCGGGAGAAAAGACTGTAATCGCCCTGTCGTATCCCATCTGATATTGTGGTTGCATTATAATTCCTCCAGATCTTCTCTTGTCAAGAACAATCGGTTTGTATTTTTAAATCCCTTTTCAATTACATCAATCTTCTGACCGTTACACTGATCAATCTGAAACATTTTTTTATCAAACATGCATTCGCGCGAAGATATTTTTTCTGGATCGGGTTTTTTTTCTTTTCGTATTTTTTCACGCAGGGTATCAATTGTTCCCGAAGCCGCAACCATTCGCAGAGCAACACGGCTATCGCAGCAGGTTGTAATCGAGGAGAGGGCGACTGAGAGATCCTGCTCTGTTCCCCGCAGGCACCGGATGATCATGTACTGGCCTTCCGAAGCGACCACTGCTGACATAATGACCGCAGCCACCACATCGCCCCAGAGTGAAGTTGTAGCCTCAGATACCGCGTAATACAGATCCTTTTGGTCAATGATTGTACCCGCGGGTTCGATTTTGACTAAAAGGTACCGGCGCTTCTCTCGCAATGTGGGGGGGCGGACACTCATAGAATCACCTTAACTGCTGGATTGGGAGGAGTGGTGATGATATCTACACCAAAAAAAGCCCTTTCAACATCGGGAATATCCATACCGATGAGAGAACACAGTCCTGCAATCTCCCGGACTGCACGCATATCAAGAATAGAGCGGGAATGTGATGAGATGGTCAGAGGAAACTCATACCGTCGCTGAAGTACCAGGATATCACGGTACCGGTGCATGACGCGCTGACGGGTAAAACCCCGGCCTGAAATGAGGGGAGACAGATCAAGATCAATAGCAACACGGTTATCAGCTGCGATCTTGGCGGCCACATGATCGAACGCATTTTTATCTGCTGAATTAAGACCCCGGAGAATATGAACCCCCTTATGATTCAGCACTGACCGGTTGAACCCGTTATCCCTGGACTGAACTGATACAACTGCTGTATTATTTCTCTCACGCTTTATTCGGCTTGAAAGATCTTTTACCGAAGTGTCCCGGATAAGGATTCCTGAGTAATATTTCAACTCCATACATCTCGCCAGAGGGCGTGTCAGCGGCAACAAGACGGTCAAAGCCAAGAGCTTTCGCTTCCAGCGCCATCCTGCGCACCGATGAATCCCCGAGGGGGTACGGATAGACACAGGCATCGGTGATTTTCATGAAAGTAAACTTTGAGTAAAAAGAGGATAAGGTTATTTCCCCTGGTTTGCATGGGAACGGATGCTTGGGCGGGTCTTTTCAGTACCCTTGCCCCGGGTACTCATACCCCGCCCCTTGCGCCCGGCAGAGGTCTTGCCACGCTCAGCCCGGCCACGGTGTGCTGAGTTTGCCAGCCATGCGAGGTTTTTGTCAGCCTGGATTGAGGGGTGGTGGCCGTCAACGAGAATTACTTCGTAATATTTCAGTCTTGCCATCCTGCCCGACCCAGTAAGAGTTGAGTACTTCCATATTAGGGAATCTCTTAGAAGCGCGCTCCTCGGCAATCCGCTGGATGCTCTTTCCTGCAGTAGAGCGGTTCTTGCCCATACGTGCCGAACGGCGTGCACGTACATACCTGGATACTCTGCGACCACCGCGGCGTACCTGCACACGTGCAACAGCAATGCCCTGTTTTGCTTTATAGCCAAGGGAACGCGCGCGGTCAATGCGGGTGGGGCGTTCTAACCGGACAACGCTGCCTTCACGGCGCCATTCCTGCATGCGGTTCCAGAGGAGTTCTTTCACTCCACTCTTTGCGGGTACTTTCCATGCCTCCCTGACGAAGGCGTACATCGATTTTACCATGTTGATCTCCTAAGGTTCGGCTCACGTGGAGTTACATTCCTTTCAACGGGACGGATCCCGTATTCCCACATACTTTAACCCGAGGGCTATTAAAGTATTCCGGCTCATCAAGAGGATTTGATAATCAGGTACCCTTGCGCTTCTCAATGACCCGGATATCCTGGATACACGTAACCGGATATTGACCATCAGCATCTTTTTCTGCTGACTTTACCATATCCCAGACCGTTAGCAATGCAACGGAAACCCCGACAAGCGCCTCCATTTCCACACCAGTCTTTCCCGTGGATTTCACTCGCACCATCACTTCAATGAACCCTTCACCTTCATCAAATTCAACGACAATCGAACTTATTGGGATCGAATGGCACATGGGGATAAGGGCAGGCGTGTTTTTAACCGAGAGCGTTGCTGCAACACGTGCGGTAGAAAGAACATTACCTTTCACGACATTTCCGTGCCGGATCGCATCCATTGTCTCTGGTTTTAAGAAAATTTTTCCGACTGCTGCTGCTTCGCGGATAACATCATTTTTTGCACTAATATCTACCATCTGTGCCCGTTCATTCTGGATATGCGAAAACTCAACCATTTACACCATTCCTGAATAATTCTGCCGGAATCCGGTCTACGAGATCAGACGCAAGCATACCCTCGCCCCGCTCTGCTGCAACAATCTCTCCGGCCCTGCCATTAACATACGCAGCAACACACCCCGCATCAAAAGCGGGCAGGTGACAGAGAAGTGCACCGGCAACTCCTGCGAGCACATCACCGGTACCACCCACAGTCATTGCCGGATCACCGGTGCGGTTGAACCGCACCCGCTTCCCGTCAGTTATTATATCGATGCATCCTTTGAGAAGTACCTGTACCCTTTATCCCGGAACCCTTTGCAGCCAATGCACGTTCTTTTGTATCGTCAGAAAGTTTGATCCCGGTGATTCGGGTGAACTCTCCCGCATGCGGAGTATAGAGGGTCTCATTCTTTGCTACCGGCAACGGAAGCCGTAGGGCATCCGCATCAATCACTGCTTTTTTGCAGTGGGGTGCGACGGCTCGGATTACTTCATGACTCCCGGTACCCAGCCCGTTCCCGCAGATGACTGCATCAGCATGTCTGGCAAGAACAATCAGCTGTTCGATATGGTTCTCTCCTATCCGCTCTCCATCCAGTCGTTCATAGATCAAATCGGGAATAGGCTCAAAGACCGGGGATGCGATCCGTACGATATCCGCCCCCGCCCGCAGCGCACCAAGCCCGGCCAGATAGGGGGCACCCTGATATGGCCCGCCACCGATAACCAGTACTTCCCCCCCGGCCCCTTTGTGTGCCTTATGTCCCCTGGCAGGAATAAGGGTGAGTTCCCCGGGACCAACACAGCATTCCGCTTCAAGGGGTATGCCAATATCAACAACAGTAGATCCTTGAACCTTAGCCCTGTGGAATGCGCAGATCCGGTCCGCCCGCATTCCCGGAGTGGGAACATCCGCAGCGATGATCCGCGCTGGGGACTCGTTCGCCATTTTGACACAGGTAGAGAGTGGCTCTTTTAAGGAACCGGTTGCACCAATACCAAGCAATGCATCGATTATCACCTCAGCATGCTCAAACAGGGAACATATTACCTCAAGATCGTCACGGCATTGGAACGGGTGAAGGTTAACATGGCAGCGTTTTAACACTGCGAATTGGTGTTCACAGGCACCGCTTCTCTTTTTGGAATCGAGGTAGCAGACATCTGTCCTGACTCCCCGCTGGAGGTGACGGGCGGCCACCATCCCGTCACCGCCATTATTGCCTTTACCGCAAAGGATGAGAACCCGGTTGGGGCTGAGAGCAAGTGCCATATCTGCAAGTGCATACCCCGCACTCTCCATCAACTGGAGCTCGGTAACACCCATTGCTGTCGCATTTATATCTACTGCACGCATTCTGGCATGACTGATGATCCCCGTTTCCAGGAACCCTTCTATTCGTTCCGGTTGCATTCTAGAGCACACTTCATGTGTATGAACTCCCTAAATATTAGGCAATGGGTTTTAGTGATGATGTCAAAGCAGCTGCAGAACAGATCACGGCAGCACCGGAAATAACCATTATCTCCCACATCGATGCGGATGGGATCGCTTGTGAGGCAATCCTTTCTCAGGCAATCTCCCGACAGGAGATACGTGTCAGGTCCGTTTTTGTCCGGCAGCTTGAACCATTAACTATGCCTCAGGTCCCTGATGACGCATCACTCAAAGTCTTTACCGATCTTGGAGCAGGGCAACAAAATCTTCTTTTTGATCGAGGATTAACGGAAAAAGAAGTCGTGATCATCGACCACCATGTGAGTCAGCCATGTGAACGGCAATACACCCAGGTGAATTGCCTGCCTTACGGTCATTTACGAATGAGTGCTGCCGGCGTATCTTATTTCGTAGCAAAACAGCTGGACACGATAAACATCGATCTCGCCAAGCTCGCTGTCATTGGTAATGTCGGCGATATGATGGCACGGGAAAAATGCGGACTGGTTGGTCCCGCACGTGACATAATAGTTGAAGATGGTATGCGGCACCAGTCGGTAGAAGTACGGAAAAAGGATCTCAACTGTTATGGCACCGCAACACGCCCGCTGCACCTCTCACTTGCGTATAATGATGACCCTTTCATTAAAGGGATCAGCAACAATGTGGAAGGTGCACGGCAGTTCTTAAAACGTCTGGGGATCCGGCAACAGTATGAAAACGGACGTTGGTTTGTGTGGGAAGAGATCCCGGTGGAGGATAAAAGGACGATCATCTCCGCACTTGCCGAACAATTAATCGCCAATGGGGAGTCGGTCGAACGGCTCCTTGCAGAAACATATGGGTTCCCTGGTGAAATCCCCAGGACTCCACTGCGCAACGCACAGGAATACGCAACAATGCTCAATGCCTGTGGACGATGGTCAAAACCTCATGTTGGCGGTGCAATTCTCCGCGGGGATCGTAGTGTCGCGTACCGTGATGCCGAACATATGCTCAACAACCACCGGGCAATCATCCGGAACCTGCTCCAGTATATTATTGATACCGGGGTTAAAGAGACTGGAAAACCTGCAATGGATCCACGTTGGCGGGCGGTATCCCGATACGATTGTTGGCATAGGTGCCGGTATGGCGCTCTCGAAACTCAATAGCACAAAACCCATTCTGGTCATGTGCGAAGTGCCCGAGGATACGAATCTGACGAAAGTTTCAATGAGGACAAATGAAAGGGTAGTAGAGAAGGGTGTCGATCTCCAGCAGGCTCTCAGTGACGCATCTGCTGAATATGGTGGAGGGGGAGGCGGACACAAGATCGCAGCAGGGGCATATATCCCCAAAACAGCGGAAAAGGAGTTTGTGAATCGTGTCAACCGGATACTCGGAGAACAGTTCGCTGCGGCGAGTCCAGACAATTGCTGATTACCAGTTCGGGAGAGGTGTAGGTATCGGGCTTTTTCCCGAAGAATGTACGTATATCTTCTCAACTACGGGAAGGATCCGCCAAATCCTTTCTGGGGGTGTGCGCCTTGCAACGGTCCGGGCTTCGGACGGCAGGTTAACACTCGGCATCGAAGGGGCAAAACGTCTCAGGACAATACTTCCGGCACCAGGATACCGTGTGGTTATCCAGGATGATGTGGCTGAGTTTGTGGCGCAAGGTAAGAATGCCTTCGCAAAACATGTTGTCGCAGCAGACCCGGCAATCCGCGCGGGGGATGATGTGCTCGTAGTTGCAGGAGACGACCGGTTGATTGCCTGCGGGGCTGCGGTGGTTTCAGGCACGGAGATGCTTGCATTTAATTATGGAGTAGCAGTAAGAGTACGGCAGGGTAGTGAGAAAAATGCTTCCGGGAAATATCAATCCACGCCAGATGAAAGCGATGATGAAGAAGCTCGGCATGCAGGTCGAGCAGATTGAAGACGTGCAGAGTATTGTCATCAAGACACCGAAGGGTAATTATATCTTTGATTCAGCCGAGGTTTCAGCGATGACCATGCAGGGGACCACAACATATCAGGTCGTCGGCGATATCAGGTTCGAACCAGCAGCACCCGATATCCTCAAAGAGGATATCACCATGGTGGCTGCGCAGGCAAACGTCTCTGAGGAGAAGGCAAAAGAAGCTCTTATTGCGACAAATGGCGATATCGCAGAAGCGATCATGCGCCTCTCCAGCTCATGATCGAACCGGGTGACCGCGTAATCCTTGTCGGCGAAGGGAGGGAATTTTTTGTTAAAGCCGGACCGGGCACGCTCTCAACAGATAAAGGGCAGCTTGATCTGGCATCGCTCGTGGGTGCAACAGCCGGGAACATCCTGACCACTCACAATGGTTCGAAGTTCACTGTACGCATACCCCGCCCGCCCGACTTTTTCACGTATGGCAAACGATCAGGTGCGCCAATGCTGCCCAAAGATATCGGTCTTGTGATCGCGTACACTGGCATGAACCATAACGACGATGTGCTCGATGCAGGTACCGGCAGCGGGATTGCGGCGATCTACTTTGGGGGTGTGGCAAAAACTGTGAAGACCTACGAGATCCGCCCGGAGTTTTCCACGCTCGCGATGAAGAACATCACCGAGTCAAAACTCACCAATGTGGAAGCAGTAGCCGCAGATTTCCTTGCAACGGAAGGGGACTATGATATAGTGCATCTTGATTTGCAGATCCGGCCCGAGCATGTGACGCACGCGTATTCCCTTTTGCGTTCCGGCGGTTATCTCGCGTGCTACACCCCATTTATTGAGCAGATGGCGATTGTGGTGGACGCAGCAACCGGGTTGTTCCGCGAGGTGCACACCCACGAGCTGATCGAGCGGGAGATGACACGGTCGAAGCGGGGAACACGCCCGTCCACAAGTGTTTGCCACTCTGGATATGTCACTATCGCACGGAAATGATCGTTTTTTTATGAGATGATCTGGTGGCTGTTTTTGTCACCTCTTCCAATTCCTTTATAGATAAATCCCTGGTTTACAAAGGTATCAGGATCAATGATATTGCGTCCATCGATAATCACCGGATGTACCTTTCCTGAAAGCTTCCTGATCTTCACCGGGTCTAGGTTTTTATACTGGTGGTGGCCGGCAAATATGACAACGGCATCCGCACCTCGGATCGCCGTGTCTAAATTGTTAATAATAGGGATTCCCGGGTACTCTCTCACATACGGATCGTGGACATTTACAACCACACCTTCATGCATCAGTTGATCCCGATACGGTTCTGCAGGAGTGTTCCGTGTATCGTCAGAATTAGCAAGGAACGCCCATCCAAGAATTGCCACCTTTGCCCCTACAGGTGAACGCCCCGCTCGTTCAAGGGCATCCATGGTGAGATGGAACATATGAGTGGGCATGAAATCATTGATGTGCCGTGCAAGCACATAGAGTGACGGCTCGTTCACCGGGTAATCCAGCAGACCCTTCCCCAGAACCTGTACACCCCGCTCAAGATGGTAGGTGTCCTTTGTCAGGCAGTGTCCCCCGACACCGGCACCTGGCCAGAGCATCGCTCTCGTAATCCCGTCCCCCTTAAGACTGTCGATACCGGTCCGGACATCGTAAACATTGATTCTCATAGCCTCGCAGTAGAGCGCCAGCTCGTTGATCGCAGCGAGCTGGAGATCCCGGAAGGTATTCTCTGCTGTCTTGGTCACTTCAGCGGCGGTTGCTGACATCGGAATAACTTTTCCTATGGTCAATACGGGGGAATACAATTCAGTTGCCCTCTGCGTACTCGTCTCGTCAATTCCTCCGACAATCCGGTCATGCTCCCGAATATTCCGCAGCAGTCTTCCGACCATCACCCGTTCGGGTGCATGTGCAAGTGCGAAATCAACACCTGCCTTAAGGCCGGACTCCTTTTCAAGAAGCTCTCGGGCGATCCCGATAGTGGTCCCGGGCGTTATCGTGGATTCCAGCACCACGAGCATGCCAGGCCGGAGGATAAAGGCCCACATTCTTTATTCCCTCCATCAGGGCAGAGAAATCCGGCAGCAGGTCTTCCTTGTTCAGAAACGGGGTCTGGATCGAGAGAGTTACCGCGTCGAGTTCAGCGATCTTGGAGAAGTCAGAGGTACAGACAAACTTCTGTGCAGCAGTCACTTTCTGCAACAGATCTTCAAGCCCGGGCTCTTCACCTTTGAGGGGGCTTTCACCCCGGTTCAGCATGGCGATTTTGTAACCTGATGAGGAGGAGTCACGCTGGAACCCGTAGACAAAATCAAATGCTGGGTGAATCTGCAAAGAGGGCTGCTGCGGGAATCCCCACATAACCCATGCCGAGAACTCCTATCTTTTTGATAGGTCCCCGTTTCCGTATCAATGCGTCAAGTGTCATTGTCACATTCACCTCCGTTTTTACCTAACAGAACTGATTTTTTCACAGAACTCAAGGTTGCGGATTGCCTGTTCCGGGGGGATCAGGAACGGCCGGTTCTTGTCCACACAATCAATAAACGTTTCCAGTTCGCGTTTCAGCGGTTCGACCGTGTTGACCATCACTTTCTCGATGATATTTTCCTGCACGTATCGCTCCGCTTCGACATGGTACTGACCAGGTTTACGGTGGATAGTAACTTCCTGAGTCATGAAATTACCTTCAATGGTGAACTCTTCGTCCTCGACATAAAATTGCCGGATCTTTTTTGATGCCTTTCGGCTCGCTGACAGGGAAACCGGGATGTCATTGCAGTTCATCAGTACACTCATCACATCTGCATTGCCAACGCTGTGAATATCACTGGGATCCGGGAAGAATACATTCAGGAGGATATCGATATCATGAATCATCAGGTCTTCAACAACGGAACTTCCGGTTATCCGTGCCGAAGCGGGGTTATGCCGTTTGAACTCCATATAGAGGGGGTGTTTGACGATCTTTTTAATTTCGGCAACGATCGGGTTGAACCGTTCGATATGCCCGACACCGACGGTAATGCCTTCCGGTGCCGTTTTCATCAGCTGTTTGGCTTCCTCAGCTGTTGCACATATTGGTTTTTCAATAAGTACGGATTTTTTCTTGGAAAAAACCTGCCCGACTACACCTGCGTGGAACTGCGTCGGCACAACAACACTGACTGCATCAGAATTTTCAAGGAGTTCGCTGATTGATTCATACACGGTTGCACCGTGTTTTTCACCAAGGGTTTTTGCAGCCGGGGTATTCACATCATAAATACCCAGAGAATCCACACTTTTTAATTCTGAATAAACGCGGACATGGTTTTTTCCCATTACACCGACACCAATAACACCAACATCCATTCAGTTCACCCGGTTGATGGCATCACAGATATATGCAAGCTCTTTCTGGTCAAGCAACGGGTGAACAGGGATGCTCAGCACAGATGATGCGAGACTGGTCGATACGGGACAGGAATCGGGTTCGTTAGCACGGGCATAGACCGGCTGGTGATGGATCGGGATAGGGTAGTGCACTGCAGTTCCGATCCCTTTTACCTTCAAATATTCCATAAAATCGGCACGCTTCATAGGAAATTCATCGGTCAGGCGGATCACGTACTGGTGATACACATGGTGCATACCCTGTGACAACAGCAGGAGTGATAAGTCCTTTGACCGAGATATGAGTATCATAATACTCTGCGTTTTTCCGGCGTCGCATATTGAACTTCTCCAGCTTCTTCAGCTGTACGAGCCCGATCGCCGCAGCCACATCAGTCATGCGGTAATTATACCCAAGCCGGGTGTGAAGGTATTTCTCGCTCTGCCCATGGTTGATGAGAAGGCGCAGGCGCTCGTTATATGCCTTATCGCTGGTCGTCACCATACCTCCCTCGCCCGTGGTCATATTTTTTGTTGCATAGAATGAAAAACAACCAAATTGCCCAAATCCCCCGGTCTTTTCACCATTACACATTGCACCCTGTGCCTGTGCAGCATCCTCTATTAATGTCAGATTATGCGATTCGCAGACCTGTTGAATTCCCGGTACATCAAACGGCTGGCCAAAGAGATGTACCCCGATAACCGCTTTTGTCTTTGGGGTTATTTGATTCTCAACCTGTGCCGGGTCAATGTTAGAATGTCTGCTCATTCACATCAACAAAGACCGGCTTTGCCCCGGTCATTGATACAGCCGATGCAGTAGCGAAAAACGAAAACGAAGGAACAATAACTTCGTCACCATGGACCGATATCCGCAGCCAGCAGCGCAGCATGGAGTGCAGCTGTACCATTATTTATCGCAACTGCATGGGTAGTGCCGCAATAATCCGCAAATTTTTTCTCGAATTCCGCAACACGCTCTCCGGCAGCCAGCATGCCTGATTCCAGCACAGCAGTAACCGCAGAGATCTCATCCTGACCAATAGCCGGTCGCGCAACAGGTATCTGCACCACTATTCACCCATTAAATTCTGGTTGTTTCAATAAAAGTGCGTAATGATTGGATAAATATCATTCCTGTAGGAAATCACGGAATGTTCATGATTCCGGATTTCACTATTCATCAGGGCACCTCATCCAAAAGATAGGTAATTAGAACAGGAACAACCAATTATCGTACAAGCGAACCGGGAGGGGTGAAAACGCAACATCTCATATCCATTGGGGACTTTGATCGGAACGAGATCGACAAACTGCTGGACCATGCGCGGCAGATTAGATCGTGAAAAATATGATAAAAATGCCCTGTACGGAAAAATCCTTGCCACACTTTTCTTTGAACCAAGCACACGGACACGGATGTCTTTTGAATCAGCAATGGCACGTTTGGGGGGCACCTCCCTTTCGGTCGGAAGTGTTGAAGCATGCTCCATAGCTAAAGGAGAGACACTTGCCGATACGGTCCGGGTAGTAAGCGGGTACGCGGATGCAATTGTGATCAGGCACCCGAAAGAGGGAGCTGCGAGACTTGCTGCTGAATTTTCCACCGTTCCGGTAATCAATGCCGGGGATGGTGCAGGACAGCATCCCTCCCAGACTCTTCTTGATTTGTACACTATCCGCCAGTCTATGCCCATCGATAAAATTGATGTGGCACTTATCGGCGACCTCAGATATGGACGCACTGCACATTCACTGGCCTCTGCACTCTCGCTTTACGATGTACGACTGCATACAATCTCCCCAAAGGGACTTGAACTTCCGGCGAACCTTGCTGCTGAGCTTTCAGATAAGGGAATGGAAATTGTTGAACATGACGATATAAATGAAGTAATCAGTGATGTTGATGTCCTTTATGTCACCCGTATTCAGCGGGAGCGTTTCCCTGACTCGGCATCCTACTTTAACGTGTCATCAAGCTATCGCATCACTCCGGAACTTCTTTGTGGTGCACGAAACCATCTTATCATTCTCCATCCCCTCCCCCGGGTGGATGAGATAGACCCAAGGGTCGACGAATTGCCGTACGCCCGTTACTTTGAACAATCGCGGAACGGGGTTCCGGTTCGGATGGCCATGCTCATGCGGGTGATGCAATGAAGAAAACCGAGACAACGGAAAATGAAGGGCTCCTTGTCCGGCGGATCAAGAACGGGACAGTGATCGACCATATCGATGGTGGCGAGGCACTCAATGTCGTGAAGATTCTTGGAATCACCGGTACGACACAGGAAGCTCTTTCGATCGCCACCAATGTTCCGAGCAGGAATATGGGGTGTAAGGATATCGTCAAACTTACCAACCGTGAACTCTCAAAAGAGGAGGTCGACCGGATTGCACTCATTTCACCACGCGCAACTATCAATATCATAAGGAATTTTAAAGTGTGTGAAAAGAAGGGGGTCGAGATCCCGACACTTATTGTAGGGATCGTCCAGTGCCCCAATCCGGGATGCATCTCGAATACGAACGAACCTATTCAGAGCAAATTTAATGTGCTTCCAAAAGGGCTCCATTGTTACTACTGTGACTGGGTTATCTCAAAGGATCTGACCAGTCATATCATCTGAATTTTTTACTATGCCTATTCTGCTCCATATCCAGAGAGAAGTGACGTATCAATACTTTTATTAAAAAAACCTGTAATTTTTAGAGAAATATACAAATATTCGTTGTTTTTTGTCAATAGAGTTAAGAGAAATATTAATATACAGAGTGTTGTAAATATGACTGGTTTATAATGATCATGAAAAGAAAAAATTGCGGATTTTTTGCAGCCATTACGGTGCTGCTCTTAGCTTTGCTGATACCAGGGGCATGTGCTTCCATTAGCTCGCAATCCGGTTATATCACCGTTGGACTGGCACCTGTTGCCAATTTTGATGCGCTGTACGCATATAATACCGTGCCGGCAACGGTCGCATTCCGGGATCATTCAACCGGCACTCCGCCATTGATCTACCTCTGGGAATTTGGAGACGGTGCAACATCAACCGAGCAAAATCCCTCTCATATCTATATCCGCAAGGGCTTGTATACTGTCACACTCACCGTAACGAATGCTTACGGGTCCAGCAGTGAAACAAAAGAGAATTATATCGCAATCGGACTTGCTCCGAGGGCTGATTTTTCGGGAAAACCTACAACGGGGAATACTCCTCTGGCAGTAGAGTTTACTGATCGATCGACCGGTTACCCGACTACATGGAACTGGAACTTTGGAGACGGCAAGGAATCATCTGAACAGAATCCGGTACACACGTACTGGTCGAGCGGGGAGTATACGGTGACTCTGACTTCATCCAATGAATATGGTACATCAGATGCCACAAAGGCGTACTTCATTCATGTAATACCGGCGCTGAAATCCAGGTTCGTTGCTGATCCAAAGGAGGGAAAAGCCCCACTGGTCGTAAAATTTACCGACGTATCGACAGGAAATCCTGAATCATGGATCTGGAATTTCGGTGACGGCAGCACGTCAACGCAGCCAAATCCTGTCCACACCTATTCCTCACCGGGTGCGTTTCATGTCAATCTTACCGTGACCCGCGGGATCAATAAAGACAGTTCAGTCCAGACTATTATTACCGGTGGAGTACCAGCGAGCTGATTTTGTTGCAGATAGGACAACAGTCAGTGTCAATACCCCTGTTCACTTTACCGACAAAACGCTCAATTCACCAACCTCATGGTCATGGGATTTCGGTGACGGTGTTACTGCAACCGATCAAAATCCCACCCATGCATATCTGGTGAAAGGGATTTACACGGTTATCCTGACAACAACAAATAATAATGGCGAAAGATACCGAAAGAAAAGTGAATTATATTACTGTAGGTGTCGTTCCGATTGCAGATTTCATCACGGAAATTCCGTTATACCAGCAGGGAACACGGGGCCAGTATGTCCGTTTCATTGATACATCTCGTCGGAAACCCGACTTCATGGTCCTGGGACTTTGGAGATGGCCAGAGTTCAAGCGAGCAATATCCCCCACTCCACCTCTACAACCAACGACGGCTCATATACGGTATCATTAACCGTGAAAAATATCTTTGGTCAGGATACAACAGTAAAGACCAACCTTATCACGGTTAGAGAAGGTCCACGGGTCGACTTCAAAGCTGACAAAACACAGGTGAGTGTGAACCAGTATATTCATTTCACAGATCTGTCAACAAACTCTCCCTCTGACTGGAAATGGGATTTCGGTGACGGGACTGCTGGAACCGGACAAAACCCGGACCATGTATACCGGGAACCGGGCATTTATGATGTCACCCTGACTGCGTCAGATGCCTATACTACAATCAGTCATACCAAGAAAAACTATATCACGGTGGTAAATACCCCGCATGCTGACTTCAGGGCAGATCAGACCAAAGGGATCACGCCGTTTACCGTGAAATTTACTGATCTATCAACAGGAAATCCAACAAGATGGAAATGGGATTTCGGTGATGGTGCAACATCAGCCGAAAAGAATCCCACACATATCTATACTACCTCAGATACATCGTCAACAAACAAGTATCACGGTGACCCTGAGTGCTATTAAACGCATATGGAGAAGATACCATAAAAAAGCTGGATTACATTACGGTAACCCAGACACCCATCGCTGAATTCACTGTAGATAACCGACAGGGTAAGGCACCATTTATCGTGAAATTCCGCGACATCAGCGCCGGCAATCCAACCACGTGGAATTGGGAATTCGGTGATGGAACCGGCATCTTCAGAACAGAACCCGACCCACGTGTACCCGTTTGAAGGATCGTATGATGTCCGGCTTACTGTCTCGAACCAGTATGGTTCAGACAGTATCTACAAGACCGGAAGTACCTCCCAGCGGGGGAATGCTGCACCAATTCCTTTAACGACAACTACAATATCAAAACCAATCGCAACCCCCGTGACACAGGTACAACCTGAAATAACGACCGTCCCAGTTCTTCCAACCGCTACTCAGGCCCCGTTATCCCCGTTTGTAACCGTGGGTGCATCAATAATTGGAATAGTCGCGATCGCAATTGCAAAACGGAAATAATTACTTTTTTTATGACGGGTAACTCACCATTTTTACGATAGGGATTATCAGAAAATATGTGTATTCCCCATGGCTGAGTGTTACCTTTACACTTTTTTCTGGTATCGGGCATAGAGCAGAATTAACTACTTTTTTACCACGCTTAAAAAATCACAAGTACCTGACCAGTCCGGATAATTATTCTGAAGAACTGCTAATTTAATCCCGATCGCTCACAGGATTTCCTCCTCCGCTATAACTTCCTGCAAATATGATACCTCCAAAAAAAGTCACTTCCATAATAAGTGCGAGAAGCGGTAAGACTGGGGACTGTCAGAGTTTACTGAAAGTCACTTCAGCAGGTGTCCGTGGACATCAATCTCACCACGGTATATCCGTGGTACTTGAGATCCAGCGTCCATCCTCGGCAAGAACGCAGCTGATCTGGTGGATATCTACCTTCTTTTTTCCTTTTTCACGCCGTAATTTATTGATCTCGACAGCTACCTGGAGCGTCTCTTCAGACACGATAAGAGCGTCAAAGTCTGCATCAATGGCAGAACCGTACCGATCATTCAGTGGTTCGACAGCCCATTGGGTTGAATGGATAGCTGTGAGGAGATAAATCGTTCGAGATCTGCTTTCCGTGTGGCAAACGGGCGTATTGGATGGATTTTACGGCTTGCAAACGAATCACTCGTAAGACCGATCACCACATGACCACCTGGTCCGGCAATTTCAAATGAGCGGGTCAGGAGGCGTTTATGCCCGTCGTGAAGGGGATCAAACGTGCCCCCTACCATAACCTTCATACAGTTTGATTCTTAATTTCCTATGTTATTATGCATATGGATGTTCAGGTCTCCGGCATGCCGCTTTTTGTGGCCGGCAATGCAACAGTCATCGGCGATGTCACGGTCGGAAAACAGGTAGGAATCTGGTTTGGCGCTGTTATCCGGGCTGACAAGGACCGGATCGTGATCGGGGACAGGTCGAATATTCAGGATAATTGCGTAGTGCATACAAGCAAAGGATTTCCGGTCACTATCGGTAATGATGTATCGGTCGGGCATGGGGCGATCCTGCATGGCTGCACGATTGGCAACCGGGTGCTTGATCGGTATGGGTGCGATTGTCATCAATGGTGCCAAGGTAGGCGACGGTTCAATCATCGGAGCAGGTGCAGTAATCACGGAAGGCAAGGATATCCCGCCGAACTCTGTAGTTGTCGGTGTGCCGGGCAAGATTGTCAAACAGACGGATGCAGGTCCAGCAGCAGCATATCCTCAATAATGCGGCTTCCTACGTCGAACTTGCAAGGGAGTATGCCCACCATGGGTGATGTCGTTGTCATAGGTGCCGGGATCGCCGGAATCCAGGCTGCCCTGGATATTGCCGATCATGGTATCCATGTGCACCTGATTGAACGTGAACCATCAATCGGAGGGCATATGGCACAGCTGGATAAAACATTTCCAACAAATGACTGCTCGATGTGTATCCTCTCCCCCAAGATGGTTGACGTTCAGCGTCACCCGAATATTACCATTTATACCTGTGCAGAAGTTGAAAAGATTGAAGGATCCGTGGGTCACTTTTCCGTGACTGTTAAAAAAAATCCCCGGTTTGTTGACGAATCAACCTGTAACGGGTGCGGCGACTGCATCCAGATCTGCCCTGTTGAGGTGTACAACCGGTTCGATGCAGGTATCGGTGTCAGTAAAGCGATCTATAAACCACAGCCCCAGTCTGTTCCGGATATTGTAATAAAGGATCCGGATCACTGCATTGAATGCGGACTCTGCTACGATGCCTGCGGCCCGGGTTCGGTTCTCCATGAGGATGCCCCAAAGGAGATCACCATTCATGCAGCAAGTGTCGTGATCAGCACAGGTTATGCAGTGTTCGATGCAAAGAACAAGCCTCAGTTCGGCCATCTTCTGCTCCCCGATGTGATTACGAGCCTCGAACTGGAGCGTATGATCAATGCAAGCGGTCCTACCGGCGGAAAAATCAAACGCCTGAGCGATGGTGAAGCACCACAGACTATAGTCTTCATCCAGTGCGTGGGTTCCCGGGATATGACCATTAACCGCCCGTACTGTTCCTGTGTCTGTTGCATGCAGGCGATCAAAAATGCGATGCTGATCAAGGAAAAAAATCCTGAAACAGACATAATCATCTGCTATATGGACATCCGTTCCTACGGCAAGGGATACGAGGAATATTATGAACGGGCAAAAGCACTGGGGGTCAGATTCCTCCGGGGAATGCCTTCAGATGTGCTTGCTGACCGGAATGGCATGACCATACAGGTTGAGAATTCTGAGACTTCAGAAGTTCAGGTGCTCCATCCTGATCTTGTCGTGCTGTCAGTTGGCATCGGGCCGGCAGAAAAAACCGGGCAGATTGCAGAACGATTCGGTATCCCGCTCGAAGACTACCGGGTTCATCAAACCCGTTCATGATGCAATAGATACTGTTGCAACGCTGCGTCCGGGGATCTACATTGCAGGCACCGCCACAGCACCACGGGATATTCCGGACAGTGTTGCATCCGGAGGATCTGCAGCAATGCGGGCATATATGGATGCAATCAGGACGCGGTCAGTGTGAACGAGACTGCCACTCTCTGGTGGGATACAGGGACTGAAAGCATCCGCTATATCGACCAGACACTCCTTCCGGAGAAATACACGATTGTTGAATGCCGGAGTATCGGGCAACTGGCAACAGCAATTAAACGGCTTGAGATACGAGGGGCACCCGCACTTGGTGTTGCGGGGGCATATGGAATTGCGCTCGCAGCCCGGGTCTGCCGAAAAAAACGATCTAAATGCCTTTTTTGCTGATGTGCACAAGGATGCAGAGATCCTCGGGCAACCCGCCCGACCGCGATCAACCTTGGCTGGGGAATTGACCGGGTGCTCTCAAAAATTGCACATGTTCAGGATATTACTTCAGTACGCAGCATTGCCCTCGACTGAAGCAGAAGCAATCGCCCGTGAAGATACTGCATGCTGCCATGCGATTGGTGAACATGGTGCTGCCCTGCTTCCTGATACCTGTACCGTTCTTACCCATTGTAATGCCGGATCACTTGCCTGTTCTTCATGGGGTACGGCACTGGGTGTGATCCGTTCTGCGGTCAATGGGGGTAAACAGGTAAATGTGATCGCGTGTGAGACCCGCCCGTTACTTCAGGGTTCCCGTCTCACCGCATGGGAACTTGTCCGGGACGGAATTGATGTAACGGTGATTACCGATTCTTCCGCAGCGCACCTGATGCGCACCGGCACCATCGATGCTGTTGTCGTAGGTGCAGACCGGATCACCCGCGACGCAGTCTTTAACAAGATTGGCACCTACATGCATGCTGTCTGCGCCCGCTATCACAACATTCCCTTCTATGTTGCTGCACCACTCTCGACATTTGATACCCAAAAAACGGAACGAGGATGTGATCATCGAGGAACGCGGCAGGGAGGAAGTGACGACAATGGGCTGCCGGTGTATTTGTTCCGGACGCTGCCAGAGTGAAAAATTATGCATTCGATGCAACTCCCATGGATCTTGTCACCGCGATTATCACCGAACAGGGTGTGCTGCACCCACCCATTACCATCGACTCAATCTTATCCTTTAAGAGTACAAAATAAACCTGCGATAGCATACCTTCACAGCAATGGATTTGGATTTTCTCACCTGGAATAACCTGATATATCTTATCGGGGAAATAACGGTCATCATCATCTTTGGAGCACTGCTCACGGCATTTATTCTCGTCATCATTTCCTTATATTCCATAAAGAAAGGCAGGCTGTATTTTCCCACACTGATCAGGTCCGGACTCGTGTTCTTCGAAGGTTTAATGAAGGCATTCTTCCGGCTCTTTGGTCTTGAAGAGCGTGAGATGCTCTCATTTTTGATTAAACTCCACAACGCGATGAATACTGCGGATTTCGAACGCATTCCGGTTTCAGAACGGGCTGTCTTCATACCCCAGTGCCTGCGCTCATCGAAGTGCCCCGCACACCTCACGCCGGAAGGGCTGAAGTGCCGGAACTGCGGGCAGTGTACTGTTGGCGAAGCACGGATGATTCTCGAAAAACTGGGTTACCGGATTTTTATCGTTCCCGGCTCTTCATTTATCAAACGGATGGTTAAGAAGTATCACCCGAAAGCGATCATCGGTGTTGGTTGCCTGTCTGAAGTGAAAGAGGGTATCGATATGGCAGACAAGATAGGTCTGGTCGCAATGGGGGTTGTTACGATAAAAGAAGGCTGTGTCGAAACACTTGTCAACTGGACGGATATCTATGAGGTAGCGATGCTGGGAATTGATCCAAAATCAATTCCCGAGGACCTTCATATTCTTACCCATTAATTTCCCGCTTTTAATCCTGCCGTGGATAATGATGGTATCATTGCTCGTAACATCTCCAACATGGACACCCGTGCGCAGGATGACCTTTCCTCCTGCCTTCACAGAGTGAACAATAGCATGATCCAGAATCGTAACATCCCCATGTGCCACCAGCGGTCCTTTGATCTTTGACTGGCTGCCGATAATAGCATTCCAGCAGTTTACATCAAGCGCAACGCTGGACCGCGGACCCAGTTCAAGGGTTCCCGTAACGAGGAGGCGTCCCCAGAAATGTGTGTGGGCAGGAACAATGAAATTCCCGTCAATCTTCACATTTCCTTCGAAATACGCCCCTTTTTGTGCAAAGAATGTATCCCCTTTCTGGATGACTGTTGGCATTACTCCCTCAGGGTAAGTTGAGGAACGATCAGGGGATAAACCTGTTGCTCGGTTTACTACTTCTTTTTCATCGTATCATAAAAAAACTGCAGAAGGGTAAACACGACAAGCGAGGCAAACATCCCGGCTTTCAGGAGTAACGAAGCCTTTGATGCTTTCACACACGCGGGAGTTTCACAGCTCAAGCCCTCGGAACGCTGCAAAGATAATGATGATATCAACTGCAATGATACCCCCAAGGTACCATACACCCCACCAGAAATAAGGAATAAAACTTGCCGCGACCGCAAGAACAGTTGTAATAAGGGCAAACTCTGCTGTTTTTTTAATGCCGATCCGGATTGGTACCGTATCTGCCCCTCCTGCCCTGTCACCTTCAACATCCTCTGCATCCTTCAACAATTCACGGGATAGCATTGCAAAGAAGGTGATGGCAGCGATCGGGATGATATGGACAAGCCCGTCCAAGCCATTCAAAGCTCCACCAAATAAAAAGATGCTTGCCGAAAGGTATGCCACAACAATATTGCCGATCAACGGTGTGCTCTTGAGTTTTGCTGCGTAGGCAATCAGAGGAAGCGAATTTAAGATTGCAATACCGATACAGAGGGAATTGGTAAAAAAACTCACAAGGATCCCAGCAAGGAAAAGCGTAACGGCAAATCCCCGTGCGGCTCCTCTGCTGACTGCACCGGATGGAATAGGACGATCAGGACGGTTAATTGCATCAATTTCTGCATCGAAAAAATCATTGATTACATTACCGGCAGCAGTGATCAGTGCAACAATAAAAAAAAGGAGAAGGGATTCAGGAATTATCGTACCGGTGTCAATAAGATAAGCAACGATGGCAGCAAGACCGGCGACGAATGAATTTATCGGGCGGGTGATGGTAAAAAAACCTGCTAGCCTCATTGGTTATCAGATCTGATAGAGGAAGTATTAAAATGCACTAAAAGAGGGAATCATTCGTCATTTACGACGGGCGAGGGGGGATTTGAACCCCCGGCATTCAGCTTAGGAGGCTGACGCTATGTCCGGGCTAAGCCACTCGCCCTGCCCATATCCATTGTGGAGGAATATGTATAAGTTTTGCGCGCTGCAACAATACTCTCGCAATGGATTTAATCGAGGCAACGGAAGGAAAAACTACGTTTTTTGTCCCGGCTCAGGATGCAGCGACCCAGTTTCCTCCCGGAACCGCGCCGATCTTTTTCAACCGGCGGATGGAACTGAACCGGGATGCCACAATCCTGCTCGTCTCGATACTAAAACCCTCAGATTACCTCGACGCAATGGGAGCTTCCGGTGTCCGGGGTCTCAGGGTGGCAAATGAGTGTGACATTCCGGTCACGATTAACGACCGTGACCCGCAGGGAATCGACCCTGATCACGCATAATATCAACCAGGCGAAACTGCCGGTAGAGATTGTTCAGCGGGATGCGAGCGCCCTCCTTTCAGAACGGTCATTTGATGCTGTGGATCTTGATCCGTTCGGAACACCGGCAATGTATGTTGATGCAGCGGTGAGGGGCACCCGAAGGTTCCTCTTTATCACTGCAACGGATACCGCTCCCTTATGCGGAGCGCACCTGAAAGCAGGGAAACGCCGGTACTTTGCACAACCGATGAACACCGAATATCACGGGGAAGTAGGGCTGCGGATCCTGCTGGGGTTTGTCGTCCGGGAAACGGTGAAGTACGACCGGGGGATTGAACCGCTCTTCTGTTTTGCCCGTGAGCATTTTGTCCGGCTCCACCTCCGGTTGATCCGCGGAGCCAATGCCGCTGATGATACAATGAAGCGGATCGGATATATCCTGCAGTGTAAAAAGTGCCAGTACCGCACTGAACAGCAGGGAATGTTTCCGGCAATTGTTTGCTGCCCTCACTGCAATGAAAAACTTGACCCGATCGGTCCTCTCTGGCTTGGCAGCATCCAGCATGAAGAAACACTCGTGCGGATGCAGGATCTGCTGGATACGATGGAACTTGGTACAAAAAAAGATCTCATGAAACTCATCGATCTCTGCCGGAAAGAATTACCGACATCGAGTTTTTATGATTATCACCGGCTCACAAAAATTGTGGGTTGCTCACCACCCGATATCACTACAGTAATCGAACATATCATCGCTTCAGGATATCCCGCGACACGGACGCATTTCTCCGGTTACGGGATCAAAACAGAAGCACCACTAAAAATAATCTATGACGCGATTAGTGTTCGACAATGATCGTGAGCAGATCACTATCGATCAATTTGTGGGGCAATCCTACTCTCTGGCCCGGATGTTTGACTGATTTTCCCCAGACCCGGGCATAGCGGAACCGCTGGACGAAGTCCCGGTGAAGTTTTGTACAGACATCAGCCACGGTACTTCCCGTCCTGACAATGAGCGGTTCTTCCAAATCAGCTTCACCGCCATGGGGTTTTAAGTAAACCCTGATGAAACCGAGACAGTCATAGATCGCATCCTTGACCTCCTCCAGATGATAGCCGGCTGCTGCTGAAATCATGAGCGGGGGAGAGCCGAACCGTTCGGCAATATCATGTTCGATCTCAAGGAACCTCTCCTTGTCCACGAGATCCACCTTGTTCACTGCGATAAATGCCGGGATATAGACACGGTTGCCCTGCACCGCATCGATCAGGTCATCCTGGGTTGCGCCGCCGCGGACAAGCACGTCAGCATTCATCATCTTGCTCTCGGAGAGGATAGATCGAACTTCTTCTATATCAAGATTCAGCGTACCGACAGCATGGAGACGGATACCGCCATGCGAGGACTTTCTTGATAGTGATATCCGGTTTTCTGACATTGATCCGTATCCCTGCATCGTAGAGTTCTTTTATGAGCACATCGAAATGCCGCTCGTTGAACACGTCGACGAGAATAATGATGATATCCGCACCACGGACGACAGCCTATCACTTCTTTGCCCCGTCCTTTGCCCATCGCTGCCCCGGCAATAAGTCCTGGCATATCGAGAAGCTGGATCTTTGCACCTTTGTGCTCAAGCGCACCCGGTACAACAGTGAGCGTCGTGAACTCATACGCAGCCACCGCGCTGGCAGTGCCGGTGAGTTTATTGAGAAGTGTACTTTTACCCGTTGAAGGGAACCCAACAAGGACAGCAGTTGCATCACCGGACTTTTTTACCGAATATCCTTCCCCACCCCCGCTGGATTTCATCGCACGGTTGACTGCTTCGTCGCGGAGTCGTGCGATCTTTGCCTTTATCCGACCGATATGCTTGGAAGTAGCCTTGTTGTACGGAGTCTTGGTCAGCTCGGCTTCCAACTCCTGGATCTGTTCCTCAAGACTACTCATTCTTATATTAATCGCAGCACGTCCGAGATAAAGTTGTTTATGACTGGACTGATACGCGAAAACTTGACCAGACACGACGTAAAGGGTTTGGAGTATCCGACATCAACACGTTTAAGTAAAAATATAGCCCATGTTATTGAGCAATTACGCTGCTATAGTGTAGTCCGGCCAATCATGCGAGCCTCTCACGCTCGCGACTGGGGTTCGAATCCCCATAGCAGCACTTTATCACTGATGGTCCTATTCCTTTTCTGATTCAAATCTTCCGATCACGGCTGGAGCTCAATCTCGCATGGACGCTAGGTCCAGTTCGGCCTGGCCAGTTCACCACCGAAGAGCTCCTTCACACCACACCCTTGAGAGGTCCCCTGTCATTATTGCGGGAAAAGACAGATGAAGGGTTCCATCAAATACTTCGGAAGAGAACATGAAAACACGGGACCTGTCTTGGTTGTCAAGAGGGATGAAGGACATTTCGCGGCGTAACACGTACATCCGCCTTCTCGTCCCGCCCCTTCTCGCGGTCATCTTTTTTATACTGTGTTTTCTCGTCCTTTCCATGAACAGGATCCTGATCCTCGGCGGACTGATGGTCGCGTATTTTATCCCCCCATCTGGTAAGGAATCGATAATCCCGATCGGGATCGGACTTGGGATCCCGTGGTGGCTGATGGCACTGACCCTGACCTTGCTCGATATCATCACCGCCCTCTTTATGATCATGAACTTCGCCCTCATGCTACGGGTTCCGCGACTCGGTCCTTGGATTGAAAAAACAACTGCCACGAGCAGAGAGTTCATGGCAGAACGACCTTGGATGAACCGGTGGAGGATCCCGGGGCTGGCCTTCTTTGTGATGCTGCCTCTTCAGGGCACCGGAGGCGTGGGGGCGACCGTGGTTGGACTGATGATAGGCCTTACTCCCGGGGAAATACTGCTAGCCGTTGGCATTGGAGCGGCTGTGGAAAGCCTGGTATTTGCCCTCGGATGGGGATTAGTCCGGGAACTAATCCTGGCAAATCTTATCCTTGGTTTTGTCGCGGCCTTCGTGCTCATCATAGGAACGATCCTTCTTATTGTCCTGATCCGGCGACGGTTTTCCCGGAGCAATGGGAAGGAGAAAAAAGAGAGATAGCAAGAGATTACCCTTTTAATGGTATCCGGCCCTCATTATCTGCCCAACAGAACGCGAATATGACCTTCTTGTATTTTTCAAAAGACTGAAAAGGTAGTTTCCCCAAAATCCCCATAGCAGCATTCTGTCATTGAGTTAAATTATAACTTTGAATTGCAGCTCGTAATATTCTTCTTTGCAAATATTATGATGTGGGTACTTTTGCGAAATTAGAAAAAGGAATCATCACTAAATAAAGGGGAGAATGGCTCTGTTAAAATCCTCATAGAACATTGAACACCCGTTGGTTTTTGAGGAAACGATCGAGGGAGAAAATGATGCATTTCAATTTGATTTCCTTTACTTGTTGTCGATAAGATCGAGAGTGTATCGTCTCTCCAAAAAGTCTTTTCAAGTTCGAAAAGACAGTTTCGGCCATATTCCTGCGGCGGTAGGTTTTTACATCGAAAGACCTGGTCATGATTTGTCGGTATTTGCCAGAAACATATGCGGCATGACAGTCGCGGATAGGAATCATTGATTGAGATTTCAAATTCTCATGTATAAATTTATGAATACGTTCAGAATCGTAGCCCTTATCCATCACGTAACACTTCGTTTTTTTCACCCGATGTGAGGCACGAAGTATGATCGGAGCGACTTGTGAATCGTGGCAGCGACTATTTGTGACATGAAATGATAGCAGGGAGATATGGTCCGAATCTACGGAGATTGTCGTTTTGAGATAGTCACGGCGAGTCTTCCCGGTTCTGATGGAGTAATAGGTACTGGCAGAATCCGGAGTGAAACCAGATGAGTCAATTGCAACAACCGACGTAATGTTCTTCCAGCTGTCATGAATGAACACGCTTTTCGGAATAACTGGTTTAAGATGCTTGCAGGAACGCGTTTTGAAAATTTGCAGAGCGTGAAATAATGAGGGATCTCATTGAGTTGCAATTGTTCCTGGACAATATTCATTATCTCAATAAGGTTCACAAAATCCCGATAGTGAGCTCCAAGATATTCTTTGAATAAAAGTAACATCAGTAATTGATGCTGATTAAAATCCCTCCTCGAATAGCGAGAGGAGTATTCTGGGATCCCGGTCAGCCTGACAGCATTCTGGCACGATGTCAGAAAACAAATATACTTCTGATCTGAGAAGAAGTAGTGCTCCTTGTTCGGGTTTGCCATAACTTTTACAAGGAGCAACTTGTTCTTAGCTCTACCGGTTGCTTAGGGTTTCAACAGAGCCGTTTTTGGTGTAAAAATTGAACTTTTGATTAAGATTTCGTCTCTATGAAATTCAGGTTAAAAGCAAAAAAACGTGTCCTATTCCCTTTTTCCCTGCATCCGGGACACACAAAGTACCAGAACAGCTCCAACTCCCACCGCAATAACCGGGACGGCAGGTCCGAGCGGTATTTCAGGTGAGGTTTTGTCAGAGGGAAGAAACTCTATTTCGGCTGTAGCAAAATCTTCCCTTACATATCTTAAGCGATCGAGAGGGGAACTTACGACATACACGGTATAATTTCCTGGTTTCATATCTCCAAGAATCACCGATGTATCCCAGGTATACGTCCAGCTGCCATCACTCAACTGCACCGGTGCAGTGGTAAATAATCCCCGCCCGGCAGGGATATTAAGATTATCCAGCGTCACCCCCCTTGTGTCAAGATCAGGGCCAATCACAAAGAGATACACGGCGATAGTGGTAATTCCTGAGATATTTCCGTTGAGGGCGACGATGTCTCCGATATGAGCCGGTTGCGGTGACGCAGAGATGGTAATTACGGTTGCTGCTGCGGCAGGCATGGCAACAGCTGCCATTAACGCTGTAGCAATGACCAGAAGGCTCAGCCATCTCATACCGGTACCTTGGAATTTTGATACATAAAACATTGTCATACCGAAGTGATTTTTAGAACCTGACCACCATGACCGCTTCTTCTTCCTTTTTCAGCTCACCTTTGAGATGGTCGGTATCGAAATCATAGGTATCTGCGGGATTATAATCCTCATAGAGTTCGCACTTGTCGAGCACATCGACAAACTCTTTTAAGAATATCCGGGGGATCACATCCACCCGCCCGCCAAATCGTGTGGTGATCTTTTTAATCATCGCCCGGACGAACCGGTGCGAGACCCTCTCCCGGTCCGGCTCTGCATATGCCTGTGCATAGACATCCACTACCTTGAGTGCCACGAGTTCGAGTTTTGAGGTGTCAAACTTCGTAAGGATAATCTGGGGCTGCCGGGGGTTCCGGTACGCATCAGTCTGCACCACGCTGATCCGATCATAGAGCGGGGGAACGGATCGTATGCCCCGTGAACCATCATACATGGCAGGAGTTCCGGTAAAGAGGAAGTAGCAGCGTGGCATATCGCCGCGGTCAAGTGCGTCAATGATCTGTACGAGTGTCTGATACCCTTTTTCGCGCTGGTTGCGCTGGAGTCCCTGGGTTGTTTCCATCTCATCAACAGCTATCGTGATGCCCCGGTATCCTGCCCCGTGGATTATCGCAACAAGTCCGCGGAGAAAAATAAAGGCGATGGTATCATCGATATCCCCGCGGATACCTGCCTTCTGCTTAAAGTCCCTGCCGATATTGGGTTCCGCGGAGATCCACCCCAGTGCTGACTGGGCAAGCTGGAATTCACCGGCATTGTTCGCCTTGTAATAGGTGCGTAATGCAGCAGCAAGTGCGGAGTTTACTTCACTGATACCCGATAGTGATGCTTCGATCTCCCGTTCGGTCGCTGATTCAAGAACAGAGTCCTCAGCTTCGCTCCCGCCAACGGAAATCAGACGCTCTTCAATTGAGTAGAGCCAGTTGTCGATGATGGTTTTGATGGCATGCTCTTCATCGTTCGTCCTGAGGTTCGCACAGATTTGCTGGTAGATCCCTTTGAGTTTATAGAGTGGTGTTGAGGAAGATATGACAACATGGGAGGTGACAAAACCCTTGGTGCGTGCGATCTCAAGAGCACGGGCAACGAGAAAAGTCTTACCGCTCCCGTATTCACCCCGGATGAATTTTGTGTCGCCGCCACCCTGCGATACGTAATCCAGCTGTTTCCCGATCACCCCCTCTTCAACATCGAGCCCGACAGCGATCCGCTCAAGTCCTCCTGCAGGAACTGTTCCCCTCCTCAGTGCGTTGATGATGTTGATACTTTCGAGCCGGCGCCGGTCCATATGTTCAGGTTCCGGTATATTCATAGACCTCTCCATCCTCTCCAACCCCTTTCTTTTCGATAATCGTTACTCCCTGAAATGCCGCCTTCTGGATCAGCTGGTTTACCATTCCTACCACCCTGCGGGTACCCAGTAGTTTGCGCAGGTCCATCTCGCTTGCTTTCCGGTGCGACCGGAGGAATTCAACAATCTTCTGTTCCTGTTCTGATAGTCCGAGTTGATCTGTGATGACCTTTACCGGGGGAACGGTAACTGTACGTTTTTTTATCTGCGGTGCATTCATGATTGGCCTGTCAGCAATCGATCGCTCCTTACATGCCCGAATCAGCTGAAGGTAATCCTCAAGCCTGATGGCACGGGAATGCGCAGGCATCACATCCACCCCGCAGAGGCAGTAATACTTGCACCCCGCGTAGTCCATCTCTTCCTGTGCATTGGTTGCGGTGATGAAATAAGTGATGGCAAGGAGCTCCAGACCTTCCGAGTTTAACGTCTGCCGCCGCTCTTCAAGTTTTTTAATCAGCTGCTCCATCAGGCGCTTCAAGCGATACATCCCCCCCTGTTTATCAAGGATCACTGCTGCCACACGCCCGATATCAGCATTTTTTTTGACGTTTGACAGGATATAAAGCATCACTTTTTCACATTCCCGCTCTTCTCCGTGTGCTGAGAGAAATTGGGCATAGTCAAGACCACCGCTTAAAAAGTCAGCCCGGTACGCCCGGTAATACCATGACCGGGCTTCTGTCACATTTCCTGACTCCTCATAGAAACGAGCTGTTTCAAGGAGACTTGCGACGTTCACATCTTTTGAAACGACAGTTAAGAATCGCCGGCGGGCTTCATCCACGGGGACATGTGCCCTTAGGTACTGGCGGTACTTACTGATGATAAGGACGAGCACATCCAGATCATTTTTTGCTACCAGCTCATCCCGGATCAGGTTTTCATAGGCGGCAAGCGCTTTTTTTTCCTGACCAAGGCTTGCGAGAAGATCGCATTCTGCAAGCCGGTATACCGGGTCATCTGCATGTTCAAGGAGCGTTATTGTCGCTGCAAGTGCCGTTGTATAATCCCCGTTGGCTTGTAAGAGCAGGATGTAATCAAACAGGATTTCCGCATCCGGATTTTCTTGCATATGCAAAGCATAGGCATCCAGTGATCCCTGCACATCGTAACGGGAAAGAGTGTCAAGATATTTTCTCTGTATGGAGGGATCTTTTGTATCGCGGTAGATACGGTAGGCAGATTCAGCAGCAGCCGGGAACTTACGGGTTTTTATCAGCGCATCGATGTATTCATGGGTCTTTGCAGCATCCCCGCCAAGCACGGAATACGTCACGAGCGCTTCTTCCGGCTCGCCAATTTCAATCAGTGCCCGCATCAGGTTTTGTACATCCCCCGGTTTTTTCCCGAGCTGCACAAGCCGCCTTAGTACCGGAAGAGCCCCCCGGTAATCCTTATGCGAGATGAGATACCCCGCATAGCTTCGTAAGGCATCCTGATTGGTGGGATCGAGATGAACGGCAGTTGCAAATTCTGCAATCGCCCCCTCATCTTTTCGTGCTTCAAGCACTTTTCCCAGGTAACTGTGGACATAGGATGAATCCGGCATTTTTTGGGTAAGATCCCGGAAAAACACTTCGGCATCTTCGAGTTTACCCGCGGAGAAGAGGTTCGTGGCAGCGAGTACTTCAACAGCTGAATCCTTGCCCCCCTCTAAGAGGATGGTGCAGACCTGCAGGGACTCTAAATACCGCCCATCCTCAAAGAGCCGGAACGCCTCTTTCTTCTGCTCTTCACGCGATGCCGGAATCATGGTCGTCCAAACCCGAATCTCAGCTTAAAAAGACCTGAGAGCATCCGTATCATATCTCTTTTCCTGACCCGAGAGTCCCCTTTATTCTGCCATTCGATGGGAACTTCAGTGACCCTGAATCCTGCACCCCGAAGTCTCCAGAGCAACTCGACATCGAATTCAAAACCCCGGGAAATCATCATGGGTACTACGGCATCAATCGCTGATTTTTTAAAAACCTTCGCCCCGCACTGGGTATCATGATAGCTCAACCCGAACAGGATCCGGATGAGCAGATTGAATGCCCGGCTCTCCAGCTGCCGCATCATACCCTGGCGCACTTTGAGGGTTGAGTCAGACATCCAGCGTGAGCCGATTGCACCATCTATCGTGGAAAGCGAGAGAAAAAGCCGTTTCATCTCATCAATACTGGTCGAGCCATCAGCATCGAAGTACCCGACAAGGGGTAAACGGGCAGCCGTGAGTCCTGCAATCACTCCTCCCCCTTTTCCCAGCCGGTGGTCAAACCGGAGGCACCGTATAGTCAGATCCTGTCTTCGCGCCGCGATCCGATCGACAATGTCTGCTGTACTGTCCCCGCCATCGCACACAACGATCAGTTCCCCGTCAAACCTGCCTATGGCATCAAAGAGCGGTGTAATCCTGTGCTCCTCATTGTAAGCGGGGATAATAAGGCTGTATCGTGCCTCAGGTGCAATGGTCATGATGAATACTATCTGGTATCGATTGCTGGCTGATGTTTAAAATTCCCTGTCCTGGAGGCTGTTGGCAGTCTCCCTGTCATGCACACAATCGTGCACACAATCCGGCAGGATCATTGCAGTACGTTTCGCAGAGTCTCCCAATAACATTACTGGTGTTTTGTGAGGTGCTGGGTGAGAATGGTACCGGGCCGGTATTTCTCCGCCATAAAAAGCGCAGTTTTTCGGAGTGTCTGGTGCTCCATCAGGCAGCTTTCAGGGGGGAGGATTTTCTGAGGATTGCCGAACTATTCTCGGTCACCTGGATGAGTTCTGTTGCAATGAGGGCGTTCAGCCAGATCAAATCGGCGAGCATCTCCTTAAATTCCTGGTCTTGCATAGAGGATACGTCATTGTGCGGACAATATAAACCGATTGCACGGGCGGGTAAAAGACAATCTTAATCCCTTTTTCAGGATAACATCAGGAATGAGGATAATGTCATATCTGGAAAACATCAAGAAAGACGGGAAATACGCCAACCCTTTTTTTTGTCTGATGGGGATTGATGTGGTCAGCGTAGAACCAGGGAAAGCGGTGCTGAACATGCAGGTCCGGCCGGATATGCACAACGGTGTCGGGTGGTTACAGGGAGGGATCCTTGCGGCTGTTGCCGATGAAGCGATGGCGCTTGCTCTCTACCCGTTACTCTCAAAAACCGAAGGAGTCGCAACCATTTCTGAATCTACCAGTTTCATCAGAGGGATACAGGAAGGTTTCATTATTGCAGAAGGCCGCGTAATCAGGAAGGGGCGGCGGGTTGCATTCGCTGAAGGCGAAGTATTTGTTGACAACGATGAAAAGACACTGCTTTCCCGGACTTCGGCAGCATTTGCCGTGACAACACATACAAATTAATGGGGACCATCAGGAAAAAGAGATAGTAATCGATTTGGTTCAGACCCGGAGAATTTTATTATATACGATTGACCCCCGCCTCAGGGCTTCTTCGAGACACGGCGGGCAGAGAGTTTTTTTTAAAAAAAATTCTTTATTTATTATAACTGATCCGCCGCGGAGGCTCCCCGTCGAAGGGGGCGTTAATCATCGTCCCTGATGGATAGAGAGGTAAGCTGAAAGAAAATGGATATTTCTTTATCGTTTTTTGATCAGGACTACGGACAGTAACCCCATAATTGAGAGAGCTGCCACTATTGGCAGGAGGGAGAGTGGCGTCTGGGTCGTTTTTGGCAGTGCGGTAGGAACGTCTGTCGGAGAGACCGGGGTCGTTTGAGTCATTGTCGGCAACGCAGTGGGAACCGTTGTCTGGGTGCTGGTGATAGTGGGCAGCGTCACCGTTGCCAGGGCACGCTGAGCCTTTTCGAGTCCGGCAGCAGCGTAACTGTTCCCGGGTTCTATCTCATTTACCCGAATATAGGAATCAACTGCATCCTGGTATCTCCCCATCTGGAAGTACGTATCCCCCTTGTTGTTCAGGGCGGGAACAGATTGATTGTTAATCTGGAGTACCTTATCGTAGGCATTGAGGGCATCCTGGTAGTTTCCGAGTTTGAAGAGAGCAAAACCTTTGTTGTACCAGAGTTTTTCATCATTTTCATAGATTGCCAGACCCTGATCAATGGTCTGGATTGCTGCGGTATAATTATTCAGCTGAATCAGTGCATACCCTTTATTCTGATAGGTATACAAAAGAGCATCTGACTGTCGGATCATTGTTGTATCTGATGCAAGGGCCTGGTCGAACGCTACAATTGCCCGCTCATATTCCTTACTTTCCAGTAAACTTACACCGGCATTGTAAAAATCCGTTGCTGCATCTTTTGTCTCATTTTCTGCGGCCATACCAGGCTGGACGAAACCGATAATCAATAAGAGTATTGCCAGAATATGGATAAATTGCCCGATTTTCATAGATAGTACGTACAGTTTTTGGACAAATTAATGTTACTTTGAACACGCAGGAATCGCTGCTCATTATCGTGCGATGAACCGTACGTCGTGGGGAAAAATTCACCCGGAATCAGTGTGAAAATCCTCTTTTCCCAATGATAAGATAACACTAATAGGTATTGTGAGCAAAATGTAAACAATCGGGGAGATCTGTGTGAAGTACATTATTGTTACCGGCGGTGTCATGAGTGGACTCGGGAAAGGGATCACCGCAGCTTCTGTCGGGCGCATCCTGAAAAACCGTGGCTACCAGGTTACTGCAGTAAAGATCGATCCCTATCTGAATATCGATGCAGGCACGATGAACCCGGCTCAGCACGGTGAAGTGTTTGTGCTCAGGGACGGGAGCGAGGTTGATCTCGACCTGGGTAACTATGAGCGGTTCCTTGATATTGAGCTCACCGCTGCTCATAATATCACCACCGGTAAGGTGTACCGCACGGTTATCGAAAAGGAGCGCCGGGGAGATTTCCTCGGGGAGACTGTGCAGATCATCCCCCATATTACGGACCAGATTAAGACCTGCATACGTCAGGCGGCAGAAGAAGAATTTCCGGATGGAACGAAGGCTGACATCTGCCTTGTTGAAGTTGGCGGAACTGTTGGTGACATAGAAAGCATGCCGTTTCTGGAAGCAATCCGACAGATGCGAGGAGACCTGCCAGGAGAGGATTACATTCTCCTGCATGTAACCCTCATCCCGGAAGATACCATGGGGGACCTGAAAACAAAACCCACGCAGCACTCGGTAAAGGCGCTGCGGGAGCTGGGACTCCATGCGGAGATCATTGTCGGCAGGAGCGAGCATCCGATCAGTGCCCATACAAAACGCAAGATCTCCGCATTCTGCGATCTTCCCCAGCATGCAGTCATCTCTGCAGCTACCGTCCCGGACATCTATGAGGTCCCCATGGAGATGGAGAAAGAAGGAATTGCTGAAGTTCTTTCAGCTCATCTGGGCCTGGAGAAACGCGATGTCGATACCAGCTGGTACCGGCTCGTGACAAAAGAGTATACCAACCGGGTGACGATTGCCATCGTGAGTAAATACGGTATCGAAGATGTGTATATCAGCATCAAGGAGGCACTCAAGCATGCAGGAAGGGCACTTTCGACGGAAGTGAAAATCGGGTGGCTGGACGCGGAACGCTACGAGCGCTGCCAGCTCAAGGATTATGACGGGATTTTAATACCCGGTGGATTTGGCAAGCGGGGTATTGAAGGAAAGATAGAAGCAATCAGGTTTGCCCGTGAAAACAACATTCCCTTCCTCGGGCTCTGCCTGGGGTTCCAGTTGGCAGTTGTCGAATTTGCCCGCCATAAACTCGATATTGCCGATGCCACGAGCGAAGAATTTGGCGAGGGCACCCACGTAATCGCCCTCCTCCCCGAACAGGAGGGACTTAACGAACTTGGCGGCACGATGCGGCTGGGTGATTACATTGCCGATATCAAGGAAGGAACCCGTGCAATGAACCTCTACGGGCAGAAAGAGATCACCGAGCGGCACCGGCACCGGTATGAGGTAAATCCGCGGTATATTCAGGACCTGGAAAAAGCAGGATTGATCTTCTCGGCAATCAATAAAAACCGGATGGAATGCCTCGAACTTGCAGATCACCCCTTCTACTTTGCCACCCAGTTCCACCCGGAGTTCAAATCCCGCCCGACCCGCCCGTCACCCCCGTATCTGGGTTTTGTTGAAGCCTGCAGGGCAAACAAACGGACAAAATAAGGAAACGATACCATGGTTAATACAGAGAAATTTATCAGCCAGTCTATTACAGAAATTCAGACAGCCGCCGGCACAGAAAAAGTGGTTATGGCTCTCTCCGGGGGTGTCGACAGCTCGGTCTGTGCCGCACTTGCAGCCCGTGCGATCGGGGACAATCTCATTCCGATCTATATCGATACCGGCCTGATGCGCAAAGGTGAGACCGAACGGATCAGGACAATCTTCGATACCATTCACCTTCAGATAGTTGATGCGGGTGATGAGTTCCTGGAGGCACTCAAAGGTATCACCGATCCTGAAGCCAAACGCAAGGCAATCGGCGAACGGTTCATCCGTGTCTTTGAGCGGGAGGCCAGGAAACAGGGGGCGAAATGCCTGCTGCAGGGCACCATTTACCCGGACCGGATCGAGAGCGAAGGGGGTATCAAGAGTCACCATAATGTCGGGGGCATGCCGCTGCATATGGAATTTACCAAGAGTGATTGAGCCGATCCGCGATCTCTATAAGGATGAGGTGAGGGAAGTGGCAGGAGCACTTGGCCTGCCAAAAGAGATCCAGCACCGGATGCCGTTTCCCGGACCAGGGCTTGCCGTGCGGGTGCTTGGAGAAGTTACCCAGGAGAAGGTTGCAATCATACGGGAGGCAAACTGGATCGTTGAAGATGAACTGGTGGAAACAGTACCGCCCATGGCAGTGTTTTGCCGCCCTGCTTGGTCTTGGGACCGGTGTCAAGGGAGACAACCGGATCCATGGCTGGATTGTTGCGATCCGTGCCGTGAACTCACGGGACGGGATGACTGCCGATCCGCTCGATATCCCGTTTGAGCACCTGATGAGAATCGGGTCACGCATCACCGCTGATATTCCCCGTGTTGCCAGGGTCGTGTATGACATTACGGCAAAACCTCCGGCAACGATAGAATATGAATAAGGTCTCAACACAACAAATAAACAAGATACTGTGATGGAAATGGAAACAACAAGCCAGTTCAAAGCCCTCGATGAACGCTACTTTATGCCCGCGTTCTCGCGTGACATGGCGATTGTAAAGGGGGAGGGATCAACGGTCTGGGATGCGGAAGGAAAGCAGTATATCGACTGTGTCGCAGGGATAGCCGTCTGCAGCACCGGGCACTGTCACCCGGCTGTGGTAAAAGCGATCTGCGATCAGGCACACCGAGCTGATCCACTGCTCCAACCTCTATTACGTGCCACACCAGGGAGATCTGGCAAAGAAACTCGTAGAGATTACCGGTATGCACAAAGCCTTCTTCTCCAATTCAGGAGCAGAAGCAACTGACGGGGCACTGAAACTTGCCCGTGTCAGGACCGGTAAGAAAAAATTTGTCGCATTCACCCACGGGTTCCACGGCCGTACCGTAGGATCACTTGCCGTCACGCACAAACCCGCAATCCGCGAACCCTTCGAACCACTCGGGATGGTAAAGACCTTTGTCGAATATGGTGATCTTGACGCGCTGAAAAAAGTCGTGGACGAGGATACCGCCGGGGTCATTTTCGAACCGATCCAGGGAGAAGCAGGCGTCATCATCCCTCCCGACAGTTTCATGGAAGGTATCCGTGAAGTATGCGATGATGCCGGTGCTCTCATGATCGCTGATGAAGTCCAGACCGGTATGGGGCGTACCGGGAAATGGCTTGCCATGCAGCACACGAAGGTGAAGCCTGACATTGTCACCCTTGCAAAAGGGATTGCAAGCGGGTTTCCCATGGGTGCACTGGTTGCCCGTGAAGATCTGGAATTTAAAAAGAGTGAGCACGGGAGCACGTTTGCCGGTGGCCCGCTTGCCTGTGCAGCAGCGCTTGCTACGATCGGGGTTATCGAGAAGATACTCCCGGATGTAGCCCGGAAAGGGGAGCGGTTCAGGAAGGGTCTTGCTCCGTATAATCCCCGTGTCCGCGGGCTGATGATTGGTATGACCATCGGGGACACATGCCCGGATGTCCAGAAGAAATGTGCAGATCAGGGTGTACTGGTCAATTGTGCAGCCGACGGGAACCTGCGTCTGGTCCCGCCGCTTGTTATCACCGATGCTGAGATCGACCGCGTGGTCAGAGTGATCAATGGAGCGCTTGGTTAGATCCTGCTATAAAAAAAAGAGCGGCTACGTTTTTGCAAAGAAAGCAGAGGATATAGCCCGTGAGTACGGTATCGACCGGATCGCACGACTTGCAAGCAATGAGAATCCTTACCCTCTGTCAGCCGCTGCACGGGAAGCTGCAGAGAATGCCCTACGGAACGTGAACCGGTATCCGGATGAGCGTACCAGTATCCTGACAGATGCGCTCAGGGCATATTACGGGGATTACTCCTTTGTCTGTGGTGTCGGTATGGATGGGGTCATCGAGACGATCATCCGGACGCTGGTCGATCCCGGGGAGAAGGTGGTAATCTCCACTCCCACCTTCTCATTCTATGCACTCGCTGCGACAGGACAGGGTGCAGAGGTAATTACCGTGCCTCGTGAGAAGCGGACTTCTCGGTCGATCCAGAAAAGTTGATCAAAGCGGGCAGTCAGGCAAAGATCGTGATAGTCTGCTCTCCCAATAATCCCACCGGCAATGCGACTCCCGTGGATGTGGTCGCTGAACTGCTGGAAGGAATTGAAGGAGTCCTTTTCCTCGACAATGCCTATGTCGAGTTCTCTGATTACGATTATCTTCCGCTGATGAAAAAATATGAAAACCTTATCCTCGGCAGGACATTTTCCAAGATCCACTCACTCGCCGGGCTGCGTGTCGGGTACGCCTTCGTGCCGGGATGGCTCGTTCCCTGGTACCAGCGTGCCAGTACACCGTTTACGGTTAATTCGGTATCAGCTGCGGCCGCTGCAGCTGCACTTCCCGATAAGGACCATGCACAACGCTATGTCGCCCAGGTAAAACGGTGGAGGAAACGATTCACCACCGAAGTGAAATACCCGGTCCTCCCCTCCGATGCCAACTTTGTGATGATTGATGTCGCTCCCCGCACGAGTGATGAGATGGTGGAGGAACTCGCCCGGCAGGGGGTTGTTGTCCGCTCCTGCCGGAGTTTTGCGGGTCTTCCGGATCACTATATCCGGGTCAGCATTGGTGAGGACTGGGAGAACGAACGGTTCCTGCAGGTGATCAATTCATTATGATGTGCGGTATAACCGGTACGCCGGGTACCGGGAAATCACTGGTGGGCAGTGAACTTGCCCGGCGGGGACATACGGTGGTCCATCTTACCGATACGGTCGGGCCGTATGGTATCGGTGATGACGAGGATCGGGACGCCCAGATTATCGATGTTGATCGCTGGGCTGCGGAATTCGTTCCCGTGGATGGATTTGTCGAGGGGCATCTCGCCCACCTGCTTCCCTGCGACCGGATCGTCGTGCTCCGGTGCCGTCCCGATGAACTGAAAAAACGCCTTTCACGGCGGAAGTACCCGGCAAGAAAAGATCCAGGAAAATGCCGATGCGGAAGCTCTTGATGTCTGCCTGATCGAGACCGTTGAGAAGTTCAGTCCTGAACAGATCCTTGAACTGGATACCACTGCCCGTGATGCGACGTACTGTGCTGACCAGATCGAACGGTTTGTGAAGAGGAGAGATCCCGGCAGGCTTCGGCACATATAGACTGGTCCGGGTTCCTTGAGGTGCATGATATGACCCTTGACAATTATCGTTCCCATGCAAAAATCTTCACCGACCCTCTGGTGTCCATCTTCATAAAACTCAGGATTACTCCGAATATTCTCACCATAGCAGCCCTGCTGGCATCGGCAGCTGCAGGAATCCTGTTTTATCTCCGGCTGGAACTCTGGGGAATTGTGGCTGTTGCGGTGAACGCATTTTGTGATATGATGGATGGTGCGGTTGCCCGTGAGATGAAGATCCAGAGCCTCCGCGGGGATTTCCTCGACCATGCGGTAGACCGGTATGCTGATATTTTCATCATCTGCGGTCTCTTTGCCGGGGGACTTGTTCCCTGGCCGGTCGGTGTCTTTGCCCTGACCGGTGTCCTGATGTCATCCTATCTTGGCACGCAGGCGCAGGCCGTTGGTGTCGGAAGATTTTATGGCGGGATGCTCGGGAGAGCTGACCGTCTTGTACTGATTATGGTGGTCGGTATCATTGGCCTGATATTTCCCGGTAACTATCTACGGGCTCACCCTGCTGGGCTGGCTGATGATGCTGTTTGGCGTCTTCGGGCACATTACCGCATTCCAGCGGTTTGCTCACGTGTGGGCGAATGTGAAGTGATTTTGTGGGGGTTTCTAACCATTTACCCCAATTTTTTTCAAATATTAATTGGTAAACTGTGCATTCATCAAAAACAGGGTTTGAACAAAAATAGTCAATCACTGCTAAATCTGTGGTATAATAAATATTAGTATTGTAATCTGATATACCAACTGAATTCAAATCGAAAGTTATTATACATACGACATACCACAAAGATTTTAATAATATAATCTGGTGATGAATCGATGAAAAAAACAACACTTATATTCCTCTTACTGGTAGTCATTTCAACTATGTTGATTGCCGGATGTACAACGAAGACAATAGCGATAACACCTGCGACAACACCTGCGCCAGCGCCGGCGGCAACCGCAGTACCAACCTACGTCCAAAACCAACAGGGAGTCGCGATCATCAGGACAGTCAACGTTACGGCTACCCCGACTGTTGCAGTTCAGGCTACCCCGACTGTTGAGGTCAAGATTGCCCAAAATGTTGTTGTCAAGCCTGAAACAGTTTCGAACTTGACTAACAAAACTGGACAAATCGTTGCAAACCTGACTAAGTAAATTTGTTTTTCCCAAACCTTTTTTTCTTTTTACGGCAAAAAATATGAGTCGTAGGGCTTTGAACAGTAAAAGTCAATCACGGCTGAGGCTTCTATCGGTTTATTTTTCCCCGGCTATTTTCCTGATATACTCCAGTGCCGCGACCGCATCGTCCTTCTTCTGGTCGCACTGCCCGCTCTCCACCCATACCAGAAACCGTTCACGTGTCCTGTCATCAACTGAATCACCTGCCTGAGAAACAATTGTCCGGTAGGTACGCTTTGGATAGAACAGGGAACGGGCAGAGGCAAGAAGTGCGTCATGCGCAGCATCATCGATAATACCGTCCTCTCTTGCCCGTTTCAGGGTAAACCGGATATTGATGAGCGGTTCTGAAAGTGCCAGACCTGATGAGGGATCGAATACGAGCGCCACTTCATCGTCAGACTCAAGTTCCCCGCTCTTATACATCCGGTAGATCTCCCCGATACCTACCATACCCAGGGTGTCCATTTCCGCTGCCCGGAGAGCTCCCATACTCGATGCACCTACGACCCTGACACCTTTTTTTATCGCAGCCAGGATCTCACGGTGGGCAACTGCGGATTCCTGGTGAAAGACACCATCTATCAGGCCGATTATGGTTGCGCCATCGTGTACTGCAGCAAGCAGGTCACCCCGCTTTGCGGGAGGACGGTATTCGGCAGGAAGGATCTTCTCTGCCGCTGACTGATCAAGACTTGGCCCGAGAAAGACGATGATCTTTTGCATTATTCACCCGCTCTCCCCGGCGTTCCGGGTCCATCGCAAAGACTTCAAGCCCCGGAACAATCACTCTCACGACGGGAATCCCGATCTCTTCGCGGGTCAGGTCAACCACGATGACCCGGTCGAGCCCCTTTTTTGCCAGCGCTTCAATAACAAACCGGATATCGGTGAGGAAATCATCGCTGTCACAGGAAGCGATCCGGTTATAGTCAACCTGGCCGTTATCCTTGAACCAGTATGCGTTGATCCGCTTTGCCCGGTCATAGCCCATCTTTTTCCGGAGATCGGCGATGGTCGTGTCCTCTCTGCACCGTGGATCTGCGTCAGCCGGCTCTGTGCAACTTCGGTAAGCGCCCGCATGACGGCGATCCGTGCACTGGTATGGGTCCCGATACCGATCGTGAGCAGCATCGGGTCCTTGAGCAGCACGTCATCAGCGACGGCAGCCATTGTCGGGATCCCGATATCACTGGTGATATCTCTCACCTGGACTTCGACCTGTGCATCGGCAAATTTCTTCTGCATCTCAAGGCAGGTCGGGTCATCGATGTTTTCAACCGTTGCCCCGGTATCCCGTGAAGCCTCGACCAGCGACCAGGCATCCCGTTCAATCACTTCGGAAAGGGCATGGAAGATGGCCTCCTCCATGGTGTTCCCGGACGCTAACCCGTTCGTGTTCGTGCGGAAGAGCTGGCGGAATTTCTGGGGAAGCGGGTGAAAGACTGCATGTGCCGGAACGATGATGGGCTCATTATTGGCGATATCAAACCCTTCGACCCAGGGCATGAGGCGATCCACATCTGCGTTCTTCAGGAAGGATCAGGTCTTTTGGATCAAGCACCCGTCCATGCGCAAACATCTCCTGGTAGGGTGCAAGGTGAACCTGTCGGTCGTGCAGTTCCGAGGAATACCGTTCGATTCCTTCCATGATCGCCGAGATCCGTGACTCCTCAACCGTCGCCCCTTTACCGTTATATACGGTAATCGCTCCTGCTTCTGCAGTCGGGCGGATACAGGAAAAGACCGGAATGCCGATCCGGTCAAGGTTGGTGATATCCGCTACTCGGGTTATCCCTGCGGCGGGCACTTTCGGTTCAATGCGGGCGAGTGTCTCTTCAAGGGGGGCAGCACGCTGTGTTTCGAGATTGTAGGTCTTTTTGCAGGATTTCAACTGCATGGGGGTCACCGATGTTTTATTGTGGGGATTGATCAGGACGCCGGATTCTTTGCAGGAACCCGGTGTCAGGTTATTACTAAAAATATTCCGTGCCGGGGTTTATACACTTTGATTGGTGAGGTTCGAACACAACAGTGATTATCCGAACCGTATATCATAACTCATGGAAGATCAAGCACAGCAACTTTACAAGGAAGGGTCTGATTTTTTCAAAAAAGGTCATTTTTCCGAAGCTCTCGCCTCCTGCAACAAGGCACTTGCCATCAGGCCGGATTATGCTGAAGCGTGGAACGGTCGCGGAGTCGCCCTCGCTGAACTCAGACAACCTGCCGAAGCGCTCGCCTCGTATGACAAGGCAATTGCCATCAGGCCGGATTACGCGGATGCGTGGAATAACCGCGGATGGGTACTCGTTGAACTCGGCCGGGATGCAGAAGCAGTCGACTCGTATGACAAAGGGCTTGCCATCAACCCGGATGACGCCAGTGCGTGGTTCATCCGCGGTGCCGAGCTGGGTATTCTCGGACGGCCTACTGAAGCTCTCGCATCTTTTGATAAGGCAATCGCTATCAACCCGGATGATGCCTATGCATGGAACTTCCGCGGAGTGGCGCTCCATGAACTCGGAAGGTATACAGAAGCGGTCGGCTCGTATGACAAGGCGATTGCCATCAACCCCGATTACTCAGAGGTGAAACTGAATCGGAAAATGGCTCTTAAAAAACAAACATAAATCCCGCTTTTTTGTTCACCCCTTGGAGCAATTGTTCTGATTTCAGGAATTGCAGTATGGAGTCGGTGTAGGGATCTCTCTTTTTCTGGTGATTTTGTTTTTTATTATCTCACCTACTACAGGGAACGGGTCTGTCCCTCCATCTATCCATTTTTTACCAAAAAGCCTTTTTTTGGAACATCCCTCGGAAAAAAAGAGCCTCATATTGGTGTTCTGGCAGGGTTTGCAGGTACCTGATGGGATAAACTATGAGGCAAAAAACTGCTCGATTTAAAGTGCTTTACAAGCCGATAGGTGAGGTGCAAACCTGCCGTATTTTGGCTAACAGGGCGATAATTAGGCGTATTCTCCACACGAACCGAAACAGAGGGTTTTTCGGGTTTTTCCACAGGGCAGGTAAGAATCCAGGAGAAAATCGGAGCCCGTATAGGGCTTATTTCACTCGATCTCAGCTCATGTAGTATAAGTGTGGGGGCACCTACCCATTTCTTCAGGCAATCCGGAGAAAATTTCTAAAACCAGCTCTCGAGTGTCTTCTGCCCGGCCTTGACGCAGAAATTCTCCATCGCTTTCTCCACCCGTTCTTCGGAAAAATCGTACTCCCCGCAGAGCATTTTCTTGATGCCCGTGATATCAGGGTGCCCCCATGACGAGGGTATACTCGTCCGTCACGTCCGGGTGCAGGAATAGATCCATAACTGGTGCGGGATCAAAATCCGGCAGTTTCTCATGGATCTTTGCCACAAACTCCCCACGCTGCACGATCTTCAGCCCGGTCTTTGCCCCGATTCCCTCGACACCCGGGTTGAAATCCGTACCGATGAGGATACCGATCTCGATCAGCTGCTCGCGGGTCAGTTTCAGCCCGTCGAGCACATCCGCAAGGATGAGCCGTTCAGGGTTTACGGTGATCTGCCGTCCCCGGATCTTCCGCTTGCCGCTGACCGTTAGGTTCCGGACAAGATGGGGAGCGCCGAAGAGGAGCGTATCGTAGTCCTGCGACACCACGTACCGTGCCTCCCCTTTTGCCACCATATAGGCTGCCTGGGCTTCACCTTCGCCCGGTGCCTGGATGGTCGGGAGACCCATGAGCCGGAGGAGTTCCTTTGATGTCTCGATGATGGTGGTATCGACCCGGGATGACGAACGCGCCTGTTTGTAGGCCTCAGCCTCATCGCCCCGCTCAATCGCCTCTTTCCATTTCTCACCGGCCTCGTCCCGGATCTTCCGGCGCCCGTCAATCGTCTCCTGCTTGAGAGCAGCAGGTTTCCCGTCAAAGACAAAGACCGGCTTTATCCCTTTCTCCATAAAATTCGAGACCCGGAAGAGGATGCCGGAGAGGTGTGAGGTGACACGCCCCTGCCGGTCCATGAGGGGTGTCCCGTCAGGCTGCCGGATGATGGTCAGGAACTGGTAGAGTGCATTGTTTGCATCGATTGCTGCGACACCTGGCAGTGATTCCCATGTCACCGGTGTCTTGTAATCCGCTACAATATCCCGTATTGCGACGCCCATAACGATTCACGAACGTATAAAAAATTTAACGGTAGGTACGTTTTGAATATTCCCCGACCAGTTCATCCAGGTGGGTCATTGACATATCGAATTTTTCCGCCATCCGCCGGGAGATCTCCTCGAGATTGTTGCGTAAAATTCGTTCACGGAGCACAATACTCCGTTCCAGGTGGCGCATCTTGATCTGGAGTGAGAGGAAGAGTCCTCCCAGTGCAAGCATCATGAGACCTGCGGCAATTGCTATGGTAAGATCCTGCCAGAACCGGTTGATGAGGACGAGTGTGGAGACGATCATAACGATAGTGAGCAGGATATCGACCCAGTATTCACGTATGTCCATACTTTTAGATGATGAGAGCACAGTAATTAATCTAACTACATGGAGATGCATCTTGGATATAAAACGAATAATTCCCTTCCTTGTGATGCCACTCCTGCTCCTTGCCGTGGAAATCGGGGCAATCCTGATCTCGCTTCCTGTGCAGGCTGCAGGAATCACCGCATTTGAAGATCCCGAGTCACTGGCAAATCCGTTCATCTTTATTGTGATCCTGCTGGTATTCACCGGCTTTTTACTGCTGCTGATAAAATTTAATTTAAAAAAGGTGATTGCAGTAATTATCGGGCTGTCAATCTTCCTCACCTTTGTGTATATCTTCTGGGCACTCGTATACGCTATAGCAGGTGATTCAGACTGGGGGCTCATTATCCTGTTCACCCTCTCAATACTTGCAACGGTCCTTCTCTATAAATACCCTGAATGGTACGTGATTGACGGTCTTGGAATTCTGATTGCTGCCGGGGTTGCAGCGATTTTTGGATCCTCTCTCGTATGGTATCTTGTGGTAATCCTGCTTGTACTTCTTGCGGTGTATGATGCAATCTCCGTGTATAAAACAAAACATATGATCACGCTTGCCGAAGGAGTGATCGATCTCAAAACCCCCATCCTTTTTGTCATCCCCAAGCGGCGTGACTACTCGTTCATCCGTGACGGGATCGGAAAACTGGATGATGGCGGCGAACGTGCAGCATTCATCATCGGGATGGGAGACCTGATTATGCCCTCCATACTGGTAGTCTCTGCGAATGTCTTTTTACAAGGCTGGCGGCTTGTTGGAATTATCAACCTTCCGGCACTGGGAGCCATGATCGGTTCCCTTGCCGGTCTTGCAGTCCTGTTACACTTTGTCTCTTCGGGAAAACCCCAGGCAGGACTACCGCCGTTAAATGGTGGGACTATTCTTGGGTTCCTCGCGGGTGGGCAATAATGATGTCGATGGGATAGTATCGATCATATTTCCTCAATACTATAATGCAGACCAAAACAGAAAACGAAAAAGTTTTTAAAATTGTTTACTATCCTGTTACACTACGGTCCGGGGCTTCCTGGCCCTCTTGGGTTTCGGTTTCCGCTCATGTCTGCCTTCCTCTTCCGGGTAAGGAAATTCGTCCATGACCCTCTCCTCAGGTTCATGGAGGAGGGGCGACCGAATGTCCGGAACCGTATCAACTCACCCTTGCCACCGGTTCCGGTTTGTGCGAAAGGATCTCTGCAAGTACTGCCTCGACCCCCTCTCCCGTCTGTGTGGACATGGTGAGATACCCTTCGGCTGCCGTAATATCCGACTTGTTCGAAACGACGACAAGAGGCACGTCTATAAGTCCCTTCACCTCTTCAAGCAGGTTGAGCTGAACCTCCATCGGGTACCCGCAGTGCTCTGACGGGTCAAGAATGAAGAGGATGATATCAGCGACATTCATCATGGCTGAGAGTGCCTGTTTTTCAATGGCGTTTCGTTCTTCTGCCGGACGATCAAGAATACCCGGCGTATCGACAAACTGGATCCGTTCCCGTCCCACGATCCGGTGTCCGACAATGATGCCTTTTGTCGTGAACGGATAGGATGCAACCTCGGGAACTGCTGAGGAGACCTGCCGGATGAATGAAGATTTGCCTACATTGGGGTATCCGGCAATGACTATCGTGCATGCATCCTCAACATGGGGGAGCTTCCGCAGGACATTTCGTACTTCGTTTAAGAAGCGCAGGTCCTTGTCTATCTGGTGCACCATGGAGGCAAGCCGGGCAACGGTCCTTTTGCGCACCATGGTCGTATCATCGGATTTCCGGGACTGTACGGCAAGCTGATTTCCCACCATCTTTGTGTGTTTTGCCGCCCAGCCAACAGCACCCAGCGATTGTCGTATCCGGTCCATGCCAAAGAGGATATCAGCCATCTCCCGGTAAAAACGGGGGATCTGGTCAAATTCAGGGAATCCGCGGATGATATAGACCAGCCGGTCATGAACCGCTGCGCCAACCGCCCGCACAAACTCTTCATTGGCGCGATCTTTATTGGTTTTTTCTTTCATTTTCTTTGCCGCACGGCGGAAGCTCCGGTCAAGGATTTCATCTGCTGTCGGCACTGTAGGTATTTTTTCGAATTCCACAAATCTCCAACCTATTTATAGTATGGGAAGTTATACGGTTTATCGTTATGGACCTGTCCCTGATCCAGAAAGATATCCTCATCACGCTCATCACTCTTTACCAGCAGCATTCCCACTCTATCAAAGGCGAAGAGATTGCCGACATGATCCAGCGGAATCCGGGGACCGTGCGAAACCAGATGCAGGCGCTCAAAACAATCGGGCTCGTTGATGGCGTACCCGGTCCGAAGGGGGGTTACATCCCCACCGCGCTTGCCTACAAGGAACTCAACCTGAATGTCTCTGAAGGTGACTATGATGTCAGTATCAGCAGGGACGGGGAAATTATTTCCGGAGCAACGGTCCAGGAAATTGATTTTACCACGCTCTGCCACCCGGATATCTGCCATGCAGAGATCAAACTTTTTGGCAGTGCCAAGCTCTTTGAAATCGGAGACCAGATCACGATCGGTCCCACTCCTGTCAATAAACTCCTGGTCCGCGGAGAAGTGTTCGGGAAAGATGAATCGAAACAACTGCTCCTCATTGCAACTACTGAGATGATCTCGCTTCCCAAACAACCGATTAAAACCTACATGAGCAGCCCGCTCAAGACATTAAAAAGTTCAGATACCCTCCGCGATGCCCTTGTCCTTTTCAATAAGGATCATATCCATGGTGCCCCCATCATCGACAAGGGAAAACTTGCCGGGATCATTACCATGAGTGATATTGCACGGGCGGTGGAAAATGATCTGTCCTTAACGACAAAAGTTTCTGCAGTCATGACTACCGATGTTGTTGAAGCTCCCTCGGATACCAAACTCTTTGAGGTGATCCGCAGGTTCAAGGAACTGGAGATCGGGCGACTGATTGTTGTCGAAAATGGCAAACCTGTGGGGATCCTCACCCAGTCTGATATTATCAGGGTATTTCCCTCGTTATAAATCCAATATCTTTAGATATTATAAACTAAATTGAATGAAAGGATCGTGTATCATGACAGAATTATCCCAGGCAGCAGTTGAACGTATCATGAAAAAAGCCGGTGCCGAGCGGATAAGTGCCGATGCCACAGAAACCCTTGCGGTTTTGATGGAAGAATATGGGATATTCCTGGCAAAGGAAGCAAAAAAGATGTCAGATCATGCAGGAAGAAAGACGCTGCGGGGATCTGATATCCAGATGGCAGCTGAAATTTTCAAATAACGTAAATGGGTTATTAATAGCAAAAAACACTCTTTTTCCGCGCCATTTTAGAACACTTTAAATATTTATACGCGTCATAATTTTTTTATGTCTCGTGTATTTGCCCGCAGCCTTTCAAGAAAAAAGATCATGAGCAATGATGGCAAGCTCATTGGAACACTAAAAAATATCAGAGTTGATTTTGATTCCGGCCAGGTTCAGGCAATGATTGTCCACCCTGACCAGACTTTTGTCACTGATGGATATACTATGGAAGACGATAAACTTCTGGTAATCCCGTTTGAATCGGTCAAGGACATCAAGGACTATATTGTTGTTGACCGCTTTCTTGCGCGAAAATAAGAGGAATATTTAGTAATTACTTCAACAAATCCATTTCCATATTCTTTTTCTGCAATAAATTCAGCAACTGCCTTTGTATCGGGATGGGCATTTGCCACCGTTACTCCGATACCGGCTTTCTTGAGCATCTGGATATCATTGAGCGAGTCCCCGATAGCAAGAAAATCTGATGGTAACAGGCCCATTTCCTGTGCGAGTGCTTCCAGTGCAGTTCCTTTGTCAATGCCCGGTGACTGCAGGTGAATTGCATAGCCGGTATCGATCACCTGTACCGGGTAGGTCATGAGGATTTTTTTCACCTCATCAGGAGGAACCGTACGGGCAAATGCAAGATCGGAAAAACGGTACGTCGGGCTGAAGAGCACAAGTTCTTTTCCCCGATTCCGGTAATAAGCCTGAACGATTTCCAGTGCCTTCCTGCAGAGAGTCTGGTCTCCTTTGATGTGGAGAGTGCCGGTAAATCCCACCCGGAACACCCCCCCGTTCTCTGCAATGAATGTCCCTTGCGTTCCTATCATCTTGCAGAGAGCATCCATAAAACAGGAAGTATTCCCGCTTGCAAGGACTACCTCGACTCCCTCATCAACGAGCGATCGTATCGCCTCGATTGCACCGGTGTTTATACCGGCGGGACGAATCAGTGATCGTCCCGTCAATATCGGTAAGGAGTGCCTTTAGCACGATTTGAGACCTGCCTCTTCTACCATAAACGGAGCTTCACCCTCGGGAAGGTTGGGGCTGTCGACAAGGCGTGCAATACGTTTGCCGCCCTTGCTCTTGCGCAGGTAGAGCCGGAAGGTTGCCGTATGTCCGACAATGTTGCCCCCAATCGGCTTTGTCGGGTCACCGAAGAAGACTGCCGGGTTGGACATTACCTGGTTTGTCACCAGTGCAACAGCATTATGCTCGTCAATGAGCTTGAAGAGCTCGTGCATGTGCCGGTTCAGTTTCTGCTGGCGTGTTGCGAGTGTCCCCCGTCCGGCGTATTCAGCCCTGAAGTGGGCGGTGAGTGAATCAATGATGAAGAGTTTGACCGGACGCCCGCTGTCTTTCAGTTCCGCTGCAAGATCACGTGAATTATCCACAAGAAGCATCTGGTGATCTGAGGTATGTGCCCGTGCAATGTGGATATTGTTTAAAAACTCCTGCGGGTCTGCATTATCAATCCCCAGTCCGTGCACCATCTGCTCGATACGCTCAGGACGGAATGTATTTTCGGTATCGATATAGATGGCACTCCCGTTAAGCCCTCCCTGATCTTCGGGAAGCTGAACATTAACTGCCATCTGGTGGACGATCTGACTCTTACCGGAACCGAATTCACCATACATCTCGGTGATGGCCTGTGTCTCCAGACCCCCTCCCATCAGGGCATCGAGTTCGGGAACACGGAACGACAGTTTCCTGACATCCTTTCGCTGTTCGAAGATGTCTTTTCCGGTCTTGAACCCGCCAATATCTGCGGCTTCACGTGCGGCTTTGACAATCTTTTTTGCTACTGACTCGGAGATCTCCGAGATCTCGGAAAGTTCTGCCGGTGATGCAGTTGCAATACTCTCTACCGAGAGGTATCCCGCTTCACGGAGTTTATCTGCGGTGCTCGGGCCTACGCCCGGTAAATCTTCAATCTCTAAAGGTCCTTCAGCCATTTCTTGCACATCTCCTATGGCACATCAAGATGTTAAACATGGGCATATATGCTCTCGGACTGCGCGGGGTGAAAGTGTGATTTATTTGTCGAGTTCTTCGATAAACCCGCGGAGTTGTATCAGCAGGGTTTCCGGTTTGAGATCAACCGGTTGGGTGTATTCAGCGGTGATCCGATTGCCGGAAAGGATGCCGGTTACCTGCATCTCACCCCCATGCGGGAGATCTCCATCAATAAGATAGCGTTCGGTGCCATTATCGATAAAGGTGCATCCCTGCCCGGAAATGATGGTTCCTTCAAAAATAATGGGGTGTGACTCTTCCTCTGGCACACGGAATGAACTCCCCCGCCCGACACCCAGCTCAATCCCCCCGAAACGACCGGGTTTGGCGGTGGCATGGTAGACCTTAACCGTGTCCCCGGGAAGGACCGGGAGTAATGCTTTTTCGCCCCAGAGTACCACTTTTACATCATCTTTGCCGTCACTGACGACAATATTTCTTACCCAGGACACAGAACCGTTACGGGTTGTAAACGATCGCGGTTCTTTTACCTCTTTTACTTCACCCGTTATTGAATAGATCCCCTCTTCACTCACGGAACAAAGTGGGGTGAATGGTACGGTGATTACCTGATCAGTGACCGCCACCGCACTCTTCTCATCGAGGCTGTATGCTCTCCCCCGCTGCGCCTGTCTGGTTTTGCACCGGTGATATGGACGGAAGTACCCGGGAGGATATTTGCAAACAGGTCCGGTACCCATGCTACTACCCGGGCAGTTCCCCGGGTATCCCCGATGACAGCTTCCATCATCTCACCGCTCGTACCGTCCCTGCGGTTGAAGGTCCGGGGTTCTTCGCGTGCAATCAGGATCGCATCAAGATCCACCGGTTCTGTCGACAGGCTCTCACCGGCTGCCCCGTTTGCGGGCAGGGAACAGGTGATCTCGCAGCCTGCCTTGCGCAGGGCAAGTGCGTAAATCTCTGTTGTGCTCTTTTCCGGGTGGCGCCCGATGATCTCCAGCACATCCCCAACAGCAATATCCACGGCAGCTCCTGCTTTCTCGTCCCACAGGACAACCCGTGTGGTTCCGGTCTCATCACCGGTAAGCAGGGTGGCAACCCAGCCTTTCTCCCCGTCTTTCCGGTCAAATTCCTTTGGCTCGGTCTTGTCGATCACTTTCCCGAAAAAAGAAAAAAGGCTTGATTTTCCTGCAAGTCCCCGTGATCTTCACGTGCTGGCGGCCCAGTTCACCGACTACGAGCATGGCTGCAGTCGGTTCATCAACGAGATCCCCGCACTCTTCGATCTTTGTCTCTACGCGCCGTTCGAACTCTTCTTTTGAAATGAGGTCATCGACCAGCGCGTAGTGGAACAGCACAGGTTTTAGCGCCTCCTTACTGTTGCCAGGGCGGGCGCTGCATGGTGGCGGTGATATCCCCGATAGTCTCCCCCCTGCGCATCAGTGATACCTGTGTCCCGTGTATCAGGACCTCCGGGCAGCGGGGACGGCAGTTATACTGTGAAGACATGGCAAACCCGTATGCTCCGGTATCAAGGACTGCAATGATGTCACCGGCAGCAACCTGCGGGAGTTTCCGGTCCGGTGCAAGGATGTCACCCGGTCTCGCAGATGGGGCCGGTGACAGTATATTCTGTAGTGAGCGGGGCATCCGCTTTATTTGCAACGATGACTTCGTGGTAGGCATCATACATTGCGGGACGGATGAGCAGGTTGAAACCGGCATCCACATTGGCAAATTTTTTATGTGCCGATTTTGTGGAGTTGACCCGTGTCAGGAGAACTGTTGAGTCAGCAACGAGCGAACGCCCGGGCTCAACCCAGAGTTCCGGGGTAATCCCGCAGGCTTCGACACCGGCTTTGAATACCGGGACCACTTTTGCTGCATAATCTTCCGGGGTGGGAGCCGGGTCGGTGTCATGGTGGTAGGGAATCCCCAGCCCTCCCCCCAGATCGATGAATTCAAGCCTGACACCCATATCCGTGAGTTCCTTTGCAATCCTGACCATCACTTCTGCAGCCCGGACAAATGGTTCAACATCAAGGATCTGCGAACCGATATGGCAGTGAATCCCGACCGGCTGGATATTTTTACATGACATGGCTTCCCGGTAGGCAGCAGGGATCTCTTTGTGGGGAATGCCGAACTTGCTGGTTGCAAGCCCGGTTGCGATCTTCGGGTGTGTCGGGACTTCAAGGGCCGGGTTCACCCGGAACGCAATCTTTGCTGTTTTTCCTGCTGCTTTTGCCGCAGCATCGAGCTGGTGGAGTTCATCGAGCGAATCTACCGATACTTTCACACCTTTCTCGACGGCAAGCTTCAGGTCTTCCGGTGCTTTTGAACTGCCGTTGAAGAGGAGATTTTCTGCTGGCATTCCCGCTTCCAGAGCGAGATGAAGTTCTCCGGATGAGAAAACATCAGCACCTGCACCCAGCCGGGCGAGAGCCCGCATGACTGCAAGGTTGCCATTTGCTTTTGCCGCAAAAAGGATCCTGACCTTCGGGTACCGTGCTGGTCAGTGCTTTTTTGTAACTCTCGAACTGCTCGCAGACCCGGTCCTCGCTGGTTACATAGAGGGGTGTCCCGTACTGCTGTGCGAGTGCGACGCAGTCCTGCCCGTTGATATGCAGGTGACCGTTTTTTATGTCAGGTGGTGGGGAAGTTTCACAGGTCAAGCCCCCGCATGCGTTCGATTGCCTCTTGTATCCGTGCAACCGGTCGCGTGATCGCGAACCTGACATACCCTTCCCCGCTTGAGCCAAAACCAATGCCCGGTGTTGCAACAATACCGGCGTCATTCAGCAATTTTGCCGAAAATGCCATACAGTCCTGTACCGGCAGCCAGACATAGAAGGTTGCTTTGGGAGCAGGCACGTCAAAACCAAGATCCCTCAGCCCGGCAATGAGGACGTCCCGCCGCTCCTGGTAGATGGCACAGGCATCTTTTACACAATCCTGTGATCCGCGCAGTGCGGTGATCGCAGCCTGCTGTACTGCATTGAAGACTCCTGAATCCACGTTGGTCTTGACCCGCCCAAGCCCGGCAAGGATATCTGCATTGCCGACTGCCATACCGATCCGCCAGCCGGTCATATTGTAGGTCTTTGAAAGCGAGTGCATCTCAATACCGATTTCCATTGCTCCTTTTGTCTCCAGGAATGACGGGGCACTATACCCGTCGTACGCGATCTCGGAGTACGCATTATCCGAAACGACAACAATATTGTGCTCCCGGGCAAAATCAACCACCTCGCGGTAGAAACCATCAGGGGCGACTGCCGCAGTCGGGATTATTCGGGTAGTTGATGAACATAAGTTTTGCTGACTTTATGACTTTTTTTGGGATATCATCCAGCACCGGGATAAATGCATTCTCCCTGGTGAGAGGCATCTCATGCACAATCCCCTCGGCAAAGAGGGTGCCTGTCCGGTATACCGGATAGCCGGGACTTGGAGCGAGTACATAGTCGCCCGGGTTTACAAAGGCCTCAGCGATATGGGCAATTCCGTCCTTGGAACCCATGAGAGCAACCACTTCTTTTCCCGGATCGAGCGAGACCCCGAACCGGTTTTTATACCAGTCTGCAACTGCACCCCGGTATGCCGGCATACCGGCATAGGACGGGTAGTGGTGGTTTTCCGGGTTCTTTGCCGCTTCGCAGAGCGATGCAACGATATGGTGCGGTGTGGGAAGGTCCGGGTCCCCGACCCCGAGATCGATGATATCAACACCTTTTTTTTGTTGTTCCGCTTTCATCTCGTCAATCCGGGCAAAAAGGTACGGAGGGAGATTGCTCATGCGTGATGCGTACATAGGTAATACCTGTTAGGTGTCCGGATTTATTGTAATTACCGTTTCCGCATATTCCCAGCCCTCCAATACGTGGTGTGAATGATGGTGAAAGGAAGTGGGCTCTGGAAAATTCCTTTTATCAGGATATGAAATAACACGACATGTAAGGTCAGGAGAAGACAGTGCCAGTCCCCTCTGACCTCCCCTGCGCTCAAGAGCGATGAAGACGTATTTCCTGTTCAGGAGGTATCGCGTGTGGAAGAGCCGACGCGGCGGGGGTGAACCACTTGTTGAGCGTTCAGGGGGTTAAAACATTTCTTCAGAGCCAGAATGATTATGCTTATTAATCAGGAATAAAAAAATGAGCCCTATGGAGAAGAATGCAGGAAATTATCAAAATAACCCGGTTCTTCAGGCAGTCCGGGAACACACAAGGGCTGTCAGGAGTACGTTCATGAGCATCCAGAAGGATATTATTGTGGTTTTCTCTACTGCCCCTCAGGACAAATCCGCATTACTCGCAAGGATGCTTATCGAGAAACGGGTTGTTGCCTGTGTCAATGTTGTTCCCGTGCGTTCATACTATCGCTGGAAAGGCGAGTTCTGCGATGAACAGGAACACCTGCTTATTGCAAAGACAACCAAGGAAAAAGCGGGAGAGGTTATTGCAGCAATAAAAGATCTCCACCCTTATGAGGTGCCGGAGATCATAGCACTTCCGGTTATTGCACGGTTACCTGCCCTACCTGGACTGGGTAACTGAGGAGACGCTGGATGAACCTTGACCACCATCTCGGCATCCAGGTCAGGAATGGTGAGATATCAGAAATTAATGATGCAATCGTAATCGAGGACCGGTTCCAGATATCTCTTGAATGACTGTCCGGTGACTGAAATGATTGCCAGCCGCGACCAGCTCAGGGAGCTCGGTGCCGGCTTTGTCATAACTGAAGGAATTGCCCGGTGCGTGGACAAGGTGAAACTCGATGGCGATCGCATCCTTGTCTATTCCGATCGTGGGTGCGATGTATCGCGATCGAAAAAAGAGGTTGGATCTTCGGGAGGAATGAGCATCCTTGCAGAACAGAGAAAAGTTTCATCAGATATCCGTATCACGCCAGAAGATATTTTTTCCTGTACACGTGAGATTGAAACTGAGATATGGCGAAAAACCGGAGCTGTCCATTGTTCGGTACTTTTCTCTGAGGGGAAATGTGCCGTAAAAAGCAGTGACGTGGGGAGGCATAACACGGTTGACAAGGTGGTCGGGCATGCCATTCTGAACAGGATTGATCTCTCCCGGTGCGTGATTGGCTGTACAGGAAGACAACCTGCCGGGATGATAAAAAAAGATGCAAACGCAGGGATACCTGTAGTAATCTCCCGCGCTGCATCGACTGATAAGGGAATTGCAGCTGCCGATGCAGCGGGTATTACCCTGGTATGTTTCTCCCGCGGGGACCGGTTTACGATTTACACACATCCGGAGCGTATCCTTGGTGCAGAGATACCAGAATTCCGAACAATGTGATAAAGCAAAAGTTATTCCCTGTGGCTGAAAAAATGAAACTATACAAAACGGCAGGAACTGGTAAATTTGTCAGGTGAACCACCAACATCCCCGGGATCGGCACTCCTCGTGCTCGGGTGCCCGCAGGTACCCGTGCAGACAAGCATCGCCTTGTACCTGATCAACCGGCTCAAAAAATCCGGTATTGTATCCCGGTCGTTGCCGGAAATAAAGCGGCAAATACGCTTCTTGTTATCGCGGATCCCGACCGGCACTACCTTGGAGAAGTCATGGATCTCGACCGTGCGGTGGCGATGATCACGGAAAAGAAACGGGACTTTGACCGCTGCTTTGTTTTTATCCATAACGATGCCGGCATCAGCTATGCAGCGACAATGGGTGCGATCTCGAAGGCAAAGATTTTCACTCTTGTTTACGGAGAACATTACGACGATCTGGTAAAACAGATTGACTTCCCCTGCACAATAATTGCAGCAAAAGCCGTGCATAACCCCCTGCCCCTGAAAAAAGCAATCGATGAGGTGACACCATGGGCTGCGTAGAATCGATGAACTATGAAATCCTCTTGCGGGATGGATCATTCAAGGAATGCAGGGAATATATCCGGCAGCATTTTAAGGAGTATATCGATGTCCAGCCGGGTTTCAAGATCTTTGATATCCATACTCATCGGAGTGCCACCCGATTGCGATAGGGCTTGATCGGGACTTTATCATTTTCCCGTACACAAAACCCTGCCATGGCACATTTCTTCTCCGCATGGAGGATACTGCTGAAGCAGCACGCTTACGTACATTTAAGAAATGAGTCTGAAATAAGCACATTGTCAGTGTAATCGGGAAGGATTTTGTATGTCCGGCAAAGGAAAAGTACTCCTGATGGATGATGAGCAGATCATCCTTGATGTGACTGGTGAAATACTGAAATTTCTCAATTATGATGTCATGTCTGCCAGGGATGGTCTGGCTGCGATTGATCTCTATAAAAAAGAGAAAGCTGCTGGATCTCCTTTTGATATTGTGATCCTGGATCTCTCCGTTCCCAACGGGCTGGGGGGAAAAGAGACGATTGAACAGCTCAGGAACTTTGATCCTGCATGTAAAAGCTGTGGTATCCAGTGGATACACCAACGATCCCGTTGTCCAGGATTTTTCACATTACGGTTTTAGCGAAAGACTTACCAAACCCTACAATATTCAAGAAATGAAAAACCTTCTTGAGAAAGTCATAAAAAAATAACGAGGTGAATGGAGTGGATGACCTGCCCTTTTCAGGCAGCGTTATCTGAGTTATTTGCCTGAATCTTTTCAATCGCTTCTTTACCAGCTCTCCGTACATAATCATCGTCATCGTCTTTTTTCCGTGTCAATGGTTCAAGCGCCCTTTTGTCACCAATTTTACCGAGTGCATCAGCAGCACTCGGGAAAAATGTTAAAAAATGTGAACGCTCACGGGGATATTACCCCCGCCGCTCCGAGCCCCCCAAAATACTACACTCCCTGGACAGGAACTACCTCATCATAGTTCTTGATCGGGGGCTGTATAGTGGGACAGGCATGGTCCTCCTTGATAGTACCTGCGCATATTCTTTCATAGCATACGGGAAGGAATTCTCCAGTGCCGGATTCATGAGAATAAACGAAATGATCACGTTCCTTACATGAAAAAAACTTCGGTAATTACCGTATGCTAACCTATTTACGTCTTTAAAAAAGTATCAGAACATACGGGAAATCCTCATGAAAGACGTTTCTGTGCTGATCGGAGGAAAAGCGGGTGACGGTATCAACAGTGCAGGTGCATTGGTTGCCCAGCTGCTCAATTACCTTGGTTATCACTATTTACCTGTACTTTGATTACCCCTCCCTGATCCGGGGGGGGCATAACTTTGCAATCATACGGGGTTCAGAACAGAGCGTCGGAACCTGCTGGAATACCCTGGATTTTATTCTGGCACTCAACAAAGAAACAATAGAGCGGCACCGGGACAAATGTTCCCGTGAAACTGCAATCATATTCAATGCAGATCTGGTGAAATCTGCTGGTCAGGGTATTCCGGTACAGGCGATTCTGACCGGGGAAAATGCTCCTGCAATCATGGGAAATTCGGCAATTATCGGGGGATTTGCAAAAGCAGCTGGTATTGAATGGAATGTTGTTGAAGCAGTATTTAAAGCCCATATCCCCAAAGGAGTTGATCTTAACCTGAACGTGGCAAAGAGGGCATATGATCAGGTAGAGAAAGTACACCCTGTGAGCAAAGGGATAAAACCGCCCCGTCCCCTCCTCACCGGGAATGAAGCGATCGGGCTGGGTATGGTAAAAGGAGGACTTGATGCCTATGTCTCGTATCCCATGACACCCTCATCAAGCCTCCTCCATTTCCTTGCCGAGAACCAGGAAAAGTTCGGCATTACGGTCGTACATCCCGAGAACGAGATTGCGGTAATCCTGATGGCACTCGGGTTTGCCTATGCCGGTAAACGATCGGCAGTCGGCACATCAGGAGGCGGGTTCTGCCTGATGACCGAAGGACTTTCCCTTGCCGGGATGGCAGAGCTACCCCTCGTGCTCGTGGTATCCCAGCGGACCGGGCCTTCGACCGGCCTTCCTACCTATACCGGCCAGTCTGATCTCCAGTTCATCCTCCACGCCGGGCAGGGAGAGTACCCCCGGCTGATTGTTGCCCCGGGGGATGCGCAGGAAGCACTGTTCTGGTCAGAAATCGCTATGAATATGGCATGGAAATTTCAGATTCCTGCATTCATCCTCACCGACAAAACCCTTTCTGAGGGAACATACAGTGTCGATCCTGCTGCAATTTCAGATGTCCAAAGGGAGGACTCACCCGGATGGTCAGGGACTGCGCCCTATCTCCGGTATGCAGATGTGCCTTCCGGTATCTCACCGCTTGCCTTTCCCGGGAATGAAAGATGCGGTGATCAAGGTGAACAGTTATGCGCATGATGAGGCAGGTATCACGACCGAAGAGGCCGATCTTGTCGTGCAGATGACGAAAAAACGTCTGCGCAAGGGGGAAGGCCTGGCAGAGGAGATGCAACACTATCCGGGTGTCACGCTATCCGGAGTTCCTGATGCTTCAACTGCACTGCTCTGCTGGGGATCCACAAAGGGTGTATGCAATGAAATAGCATCGCTTCTCGGACTGCGGGTGATCCAGCCGATACTCCTCTCTCCATTCCCCGCGGCTGAAGGTGAAAAATGCGATCACGGGAGTCACGAAGCTGATTGCAGTAGAGGAGAATGCAACAGCACAACTTGCCACGCTTGCAGGACAGTATGGGATCGTTCCCGACGAAAGGATCCTGCGGTATGACGGGCGCCCTTTCTCTCCCGATGATCTGCTGGTAAAGGTAAAGGAGGTGATCGTATGACAGGACGCCAGATCATAACCGATGCACAGAATACGTGGTGCCCGGGGTGCGGGAATTTTTCTATCCAGCATACCCTGAAAAATGTCCTTACTGGAGATGGAGCAGGAGGGGAAATCGCTTGATGATGTCGTTCTGGTGTCCGGTATCGGGTGCCATGCAAAAATCGCTGATTATCTTAATATCAACAGTTTTTACGCACTTCACGGGCGGACGATCCCGGTAGCAACCGGTATCAAACTTGGCAACCCCCGGCTGACCGTTATCTGCTGCACCGGTGACGGTGATTCCTATGCCGAAGGGCTTGATCACCTGATCTTTGCTGCCAAACGCAATATTGATATCACGGTGATCATCCATAACAACCGGGTGTACGGGCTTACAACCGGGCAATATACCCCTACATCACCCCTTGGGTTCAAAGGAAAATCCACACCATCAGGTACTGCGGAATATCCTTTCAATCCTCTCGAGCTGATGCTTGCAAGCGGGGCAACCTATGTCGCACGGGGGTATACAAAGAAGATGGATCTTTTAAAGAAGCTGGTTGTGGAGGGCATTGCACACAAGGGGTTTTGCATTTATCGACGTGCTCCAGATCTGTGCCACGTTCTTTCCCGCTGCTGACTACTATACCCCACGGGTCTACGAACTATCAGATCATGACCCGACAGATTTTGAATCTGCATGCATAAAAGCAAGGGAATGGGACTATAACAGCGATGCACGGATCGCCCTTGGCACGTTTTTTACGCGATCCCTTCCCTGTTTTGATGACAAAATGGCTGTCCATGAGATTGAGGCAAAAGACCGAAAACAGGCTATCGAGGAGCTCCTTTTGATGAGGACATAACCTGTCACCCTCACCAGGCACACGATAGCGATTAATGGTGAAAATAACAAACGACACTATATCATTTAACGGTGCACTCTATCGGGTATCTCCTATGACAACTCACATGCAAACTACAGGAATTCCTCCACAGGTGTCGTTAACGTGACCGGGCAACAATCTCCTGCATTGCGTTCTGCAACACTACGGTTGCTGGTGATTCCCTTTGCGATCTATACAGCATGGTTGCTTGAGACCTTCCTGCTTGAAGGAAGTATACATCTCTTTGAGCGTTTCGATCCCCCTGGAATCCTTCCTGTACACAATCATTGCATGCATTATTACCGGTATTGTTGCGCCGCTGCTCTGCATACGAACCACCTTTATTTCAGGTGCTGTCAACATGTTCCATATCGGATTCCGGTCATTACGATACACCTTCCTCGCATGTGTCCTGACCTGCAGTATCGGCTACGGAGCAGTCATCTTTTTCAATCCGTTCGGGACTGACCGGTTCGCGTTTTTAAACGCCTTTATTCTCCTTTTACCCGGTGCAATTGCATCAGTGATGATGTGCTGGGTGCTTATGGGGACTCACGTGCAGGCGTTTGTCCGCAGTGGAGGGGCAATAATTTCTATTTCTATCGGGATCATGGTAACTACGGTGCTGTTTGGCATGACGACGTTTGCTTACTTTCCCGCTGTCCTGCAGCAGGATGTGCTTTTCTCATCTGTTTTATCGGGATTATTGCGGCATTTTTTTTCTTTGCCGTTCGCGAAGTATATGCAACTATCCTTGTCGTAGCGGTATGCAGCGTTTTTACCATGGCAGATCGTATCAATCCGTCCTATGTGCAGAATGCTGTCCCGTTATGTCTGGATGAGTGCGGTTCTCGCAGTCAGTGCTTTGATGGGTATCCACCTGTATCTTTCACGGAATTATATGACCTTAAAGATACCCGTAACATGACGGGAACATTCCTGGTATGAAGTTACCCCTCCGGCTCCATGATGTCGCTGGCACAAGAGAAGGTCTGAAATCCCGATTCGAATCAAATCAGGATTCATATGATATTCCCTGTACGATACCACGGATTCTGCTCATCGGAGAAAGAACGTTGTGCTCACATCGGGTCCGACCTGACGTTAACAGCGACAGAGTGATTAGTTCCCGCATCATGAGTAAAAAAACCGATAAAAAATCTTATACAGTCCTGCGTTGAAGGATACCAGTATGATTAAAAAATGTTGCTATGGTATTCTCATCAGTCTTATCCTGATTATCCGGAGTGTTCATTGCGGGATGTTCGGATCAGTCTCCCGCTGGTACAACAACAGTCCCAACAACTGCAGCATCAAATGCAAAATACATTGCAGGAGATATCATTGGAAAAACAGCATCGCAACGGAAAATATGGTATATGTCATAACAAAGTATGACAGTTCGACTGACCAGTATACGCGACAATTGCTCTACAAAAATCCGGATGGATCCTGGGGACATTTTATCAACAACAAAACCGGTGAGAAGGTTGAAAGAACCCTTGTTGAGAAAGTCTATCCGGTAAAAATATCCCACGTGAATATCGCTTCTATCCCGATTATCACCCCAACCGTTCCCCCAACTGTTACCACATGCGCTTTCCGGAAATACACCCGGCATATCAGGTATTTCCCCAGCGACCGGAGGCACGAATGCGACCGTGAGTGCAACGATTACCGGGGATAACTTCAGGAGTGGTGCAACGGTAAAGTTGATGCGAGCCTGGATATCCGGCGATGTATGCAACCGCTGTGTCAGTATCTTCTGCGACAACTATTGACTGTGCTTTCAATCTCACCAAAGCGGAAAAAGGGAGTTATAACCTGGTTGTCACAAATCCTGATGGCCAGTCTGATACAAAGGTAGGTGCATTTACCATTACGGATCCAATCCCTGTCATTTCAGGTGTCAGTCCGAGTCAGGGTGCAATAAACAATATCCTGTCTTTAACAATTAATGGCCAGAACTTCAAAGAAGGAGTGAAAGTCTCATTCATAAAAAGCTCAACTGAAATTGTCTGCACCAGTCCGGTATCTGCGGATTCGACCAAAATTCTCTGCAATCTCGATCTCAAGAGTGCGGTTACCGGTGACTGGGATGTAACGGTTCTTAACATAGACGGCCAGCAGAAAGGGACCTGGAACCAAAAATTCCATGTTATAAATTCAACCTAGACAAGATTCTCCACTATTCCCTTTTTTTAGTACCACAATCTCCTTGTAATTTCCACATGCTTCAGGGCAAGCTGGCATGACTATCAGTGATATCATTCTTTTATTATTATAATCGAACTTTTTTCATCCAATACTCTTTTATGCCATCCTTTCAAATACTACCCCGGACAGTAATGACGGGAAAAAAGATACTCTATTTCATTATTGCCGTTGGCATCTGCCTGCTTGCGGGGTATATCGGCTCTTATTATACAACTCCTGCAATTCCGACATGGTATGCCGGCCTGCAAAAACCTGATATCAATCCTCCTTCATGGGTTTTTGCTCCTGTCTGGACCGTACTCTATATTCTGATGGGAATTTCTCTTTACCTGATTGTGCAGTCGGATTTAAAGAACCAGGAAGTACAATTTGGTCTGATCCTTTTCATTTTCCAGCTTATGGTGAATATCGGATGGTCTTTTTTCTTTTTTGGTCTCCATTCAACGTTCTTTGGTTTCCTGGCTATCGTGCTGCTCTGGGCAGTTCTGCTCTGTACTATCATCCAGGTGTGGCGTTTTTCCATTCCTGCTGCAGTGTTGCTCATACCTTATTTTGTCTGGGTATCCTTTGCCGGGTATCTCAACTATGCAATTCTGGTACTGAATCCAGCTATCTTTGGGATTATCATTTTAGGAACACCTTTTTTTCGCTAACCCATCAGACCAATATCTTCTTTTTGTTCAAAGGTGACGATGACATGCGGAGTTCCTATGCCAATTCAGCATATTCATGTGGAAAATTTCAAAAGTTTTTCTGAACTTGATATTGAGTTGTCCCGGTTCAATGTAGTGATCGGTTCCAATGCCGCGGGAAAATCCAATTTCATAAGCATCTTTAAATTCCTGCGGGATATCGCAAAACACGGGATTGTCAATGCGATCGCCATGCAGGGGGGGTCAGAATATCTCCAGAATACGAAGATCGGGCCTTTAAAAGACCTTCAGATTAAGGTTGTTTATCTGCCCGATCAAAAGTTGGAAGTTCTTGAACGTCAGGGGAAGGATACATCGCTTCTCGCCATACAATCATGCCTGTCATCGTATGAGTTTGCTCTCAGGTTTCATCCCCGTGGAGACGGGTTTACAATCACCAAGGACAGGATCATTATCGGCTGCGAGGTGATGTCGTGCAAACGTGAAAATAACCACCTTGTCGAAAAACAGAACATCGGACGCGGCGAGATACGGGTGACAAGTGATGGTGGTGCATTGACGTATGCGGTTGATCTCCCGGAAGGTTGTCCCCTTACCGAACAGGAAATCATCCCCCTGTTTTTCCGTGGGAAACACCTGCCGGAAAAAACACTTCTCCTGGAAACTCCGTACGCATATCCTTTTCCCCATGGGGAAAAATTCTTTGATCGTATTGCCGTCTATGATATCGACCCAAAACTCATGAAAAAAGGAGTGGCGATAACGGGTAAGAGGGAACTTGAAGAGGATGCCGGAAACCTTGCGCTCGTCCTGAAAAATATTATCGGGGATCCGGAAAAAAAGCGGAAATTTTCAAACCTGTTGCGTGATGTGCTTCCCTTTATCGAGGATTTCTCTGTCGAAAAGTTCATGGATATTTCGCTGGTCCTCACGCTCCGTGAAAGATATGCAAAGAATCACGATCTCCCCTCACCATCGCTTTCAGATGGCACCATGACTATCTTTGCCCTTATCATCGCGCTCTACTTTGAAGAAAAACCGTTTATCATCATCGAAGAACCAGTAAGCCATATCCACCCGTTTTTGGTTGCCCGGGTCATTTCCATGATGAAGGAGTCATCAAAAAGAAAGCAGGTAATGATTACGACCCATACTACCGAGGTAGTAAAACATGCTTCGATCGAGAATCTCCTCCTCATATCCCGGGATTCTGAAGGATTTTCTGTCATTTCCCGTCCCGCTGACAAGGAGGAAGTCCGGACCTTTCTGGAAAATGAGATCGGGATCGAGGAACTGTACGTCCAGAACCTGCTGGGATTGTAAGCATGAAAAAACGCCTTTTCATACTGGTTGAGGGTGAAGATGATGTCCGGTTTTTCGGGCGTATTATCAAACCGCTTTTTATCATCTCTTTATGATTCCGTAGAGATTATCCCGTATGCCTGCATCAAACGCACAAAAGTGGATAATTTTTTAAAGAGCATCAGGCTCATGAAAAATGACTATATTTTTGTTGCGGATATTGATACCGAACAATCAGTACGGGACAAAAAACAGGTCCTTTACTCCCACTTCAGTCATATCGATGGAGGCAGTATCATTGTGGTCATTAAGGAGATCGAAAGCTGGTATTATGCCGGCCTTTCACCAGAATCTGTGCAGAACCTTGATGTTCCCAACCTTCCCTTCACCGATGATCTCACCAAGGAGGATTTTAATCATCTCATCCCCCGGAAGTATGATTCACGCATCGATTTTATGTTTGAAATCCTCAAGTATTTCTCCATCGATACGGCGAGAAAGAAAAACCATTCATTCAGGTTCTTTGTTGACCGGTATCATCTGGAAGATCCTGCGGGAGAGCATGCGTATCAATAAAATCCTTTTGTGTCTTTTAAAGGTATGGTGTAGCATCGAAATGATTAATGCAAATCTCCACGCTAGTTTGTACTTGGTTAAAACATCCGGAGGTTTTTTCATTTGATGGAAAAATATACCTGTGCTATCTGTGGTCATATATACGACCCGAAAAAGGGTGAACCGATGCAGAACATACCCCCCGGCAGAGAATTTTCTGACCTGCCTGATGACTGGCAGTGTCCAATCTGTGGTGCATCAAAGAAAAATTTCAGAAAGGAGTAAATCAGCTGGTAGTATGGTATCACGAGAAATTATTCATGGAATCCACTGGGTTGGAGCGATTGATTTTGACCGGAGGATCTTTGACGAGCTGATTCCACTCCCGGACGGTACGAGTTACAATTCGTATCTTGTTCAGGGCAGCGAGAAAACGGCACTGATCGACACGGTCGATCCCACCAAGGAGTATCGAACTGATCTCAAACCTTGTCAAGCTGAATGTCGACCGGATTGATTACGTTGTTGTCAACCATGCCGAACAGGATCATTCGGGTTCCCTGCCGATGATCCTGGAATTTTTCCCTGATGCACTAGTAGTGACCAACGAGAAGTGCAAAGACCTTCTTATCGCACTTCTCCACCTGCCGCCAAACCGTTTCAGGGTAATCAAGGACAAAGAAACCCTCTCTCTGGGCGACCGAACCCTCGAATTTTTCCTCACCCCGTGGACACACTGGCCTGAGACCCAGATCACCTACCTGCGTGAGGACAGAATCCTCTTCCCCTGCGATCTCTTCGGGTCCCATACGGGAACAAGCGACCTCTATGTGACTGATGAAGCGGAGATTTATCACTCCGCAAAGAGGTATTATGCCGAGATCATGATGCCATTCCGCAACAGCATCAAAGGCTATGTAGACATGGTAAAAGCACTCCCGCTTGACATGATCGCTCCCAGCCATGGACCCATCTACCGGCGACCGCAGTTCATTCTCGATGCATACGCTGACTGGGTATCGGACACTGTTAAAAACGAGGTCGTGATCGCGTACGTCTCGATGCACGGAAGCACGCAGAAAATGGTGGAACACCTCACCGATGCACTGATAGCACGGGGGATCACGGTAAAACCCTTCAACCTGACCCGTACGGATATCGGGGAGCTGCAAAGTCCCTTGTGGATACAGCAACGGTGGTTATTGCTACACCTACGGTTCTTTTCGGTCCCCACCCGCAGGTCGTGTATGCCACCTATCTTGCAAACCTGCTCAAACCCAAAGTCCGGTTTGCATCGGTGATCGGATCGTATGGCTGGGGCGGGAAGTCTGTCGAAACGATTGTAAAAATGCTTGACCATGTTAAAGTTGAAGTCATTGAACCGGTCATGGTGAAGGGTCTCCCGGACGAAACAACGTTCCTGGCACTCAACCGGCTGGCAGACGATATCTTAAAGAAGCACAGGGAAAGTAATATTGTGTAGGAAAGGAGGATTTTAGATATGACGAAAATGTTTGAAGTATACAAATGTGAAGTGTGTGGAAACATAACCAAGGTAGTCCATAATCCGGTGGAACTACTGGTCTGTTGCGGGAAACCGATGATCCTGCAACAGGAAAAGACTGCTGATCAGGGTAAGGAAAAACATGTCCCGTTGTTGAGAAATCCGAAAAGGGAATTATGGTTAAAGTCGGTTCAATTCCCCATCCTATGGAAGAGAAGCACTATCTTGAGTGGGTTGAGGTAAGGACTGGCGAGAATGTCTACGTCAGGGGTTTTAAACCCGGGGAAAAACCCGAAACGGAGTTCTGTATTGCTGACACCAATGTAAAGGCACGGGCATACTGTAATGTTCACGGGCTCTGGACAAACAAGGTGTAGCATAAAAAGCCATACGAAAATGCCTTTTTTCTTTTTTTTACCCAGGCAAACACTAATAGAGAACCAGTGGTAACCCATTAGTGATGCAGCGGCTTGAGCATATCTCTACGATTATTGCTGATCTTGGGGATATTTTCACCTTTATCGCGCCGATAACCGCTGTTCCCATCATCGTTGCGATTCTCTTTTCCGAGTGGAATATGATCCTTCCCATGGCGGCAGTCCCTGTCACGTTCTTTATCCTTGGTATGCTTTTTCAAAAACTTCCCCGCACCAGTCGGGGAGTAAGGCTCTCTACTGCGATGTGTTCGGTGGCACTTTTCTGGCTTACCTGTGCAATGGTGAGTGGTATCCCGTTCATGCTCGGGTTGCATATGGGATTTACTGATGCATTCTTCGAAGGGATGGCAGGATGGACGGGTACAGCGTTTTCGATGATCCGTTCGGTTGACACTGCCCCCCATGCTCTCCTTTTCTGGCGATCCTATATGCAGTGGATCGGGGGTATTGGCATCATTGCGTTTATTATTGCACTTGGCGAGCAGTACCGGTCTTTTCAGTTCAAAGATCTTCCGCACCGAGGGCAGAGATGAACCGCTGATGCCCAGTGTGATTGCGACAGGGCGGGCACTCTGGAAGATTTACGGACTGTTAACCTTTATTGCCATTAGTCTTATCCTGTTCACCGGGCTCTCTTTATGGGAATCGGTCAATCTTGCTTTTGCGGCAGTATCAACCGGAGGGTTTACCCTGCATGAAGGGGGTATCCTGTACTACAATAACAGCGCACTTCAACTCCTCCTGATCCCGATAATGATCGCCGGTGCTCTGCCGTTTAAGCTCTATTATCTCATCCTGGAAAACCGGCGCTGGAGCCTTTTTGGGGATGAACAGGTAAAACTGTTCTTTCTCTTTACCGGTATCGGGGTTGCAGTAATAACCTATGATCTGGTTTTTTTCGGGAACCTTGAATTCATGACGGCACTTGAACAGGGTCTCTTTATGACCGTGTCGAGCCCTCACAACTACCGGTTTCCAGAATGCAGACATTCACTCCTGGGCGAGCGTTACCCTGTTTTTCTTTACCCTGCTTACGTTCATCGGGGGAGCATCCGGCAGCACTGCCGGAGGTATCAAACTAAACCGGGTAGCTCTTGCTTTCCGTACGCTGTTCTGGTGGTTCCGCAGGCTCTTTGTCAGCGGGAAGGTGCTCCTGCCTTTCAGGATCGAAGGGAGGGTAATCCCGAGAGCAACCGCAGAACTGGAGGCTGCAAAGAACATGCTTATCATTATCCTCTCGGTAGTTACCATCTTTATTGCTACCCTTGTGGTGTTGCAGTTCCACCTCACAACATACTCTATTACCGATATCGTCTTTGAAGTGGTATCAGCCTTCTCAACCTGCGGTATCAATACCGGGTATGTATCTCCGGATATGCCCATCATTTCAAAGTGGATTTTTATTGGTGTGATGTGGGTGGGACGACTGGAAGTGATTCCTGTTGTGATGCTCTTTATGGCTTTGTTCAGAGGATCTGACTGAATAGTTCGTTTTTATTAAAAAGTCTACTTTGTAACGCAACTTTACTTTTCTTAACATCAGGAGATCTAATATAAATTGCCGCACCATAGTACGGTGATGAAACAGATAGCCCTGTATGGCAAGGGAGGCATCGGGAAATCAACCACATCGGCAAATCTGTCCGCCGCACTTTCCCTTCAGGGCCTGGATATCATGCAGATTGGATGCGATCCCAAACGGGACAGCACACGGATGCTGATGCAGGGGACATTTATTCCTACTGTCATGGATCTGGTCCGGGTGCGGGGTGAGGCCGCACTCTCTCTTTCAGATATCGTATATACTGGTTTTAATGGTGTACGGTGTGTTGAGGCAGGAGGACCGGAACCGGGTGTCGGGTGTGCCGGAAGAGGGATTATCGCCACGTTCCAGCTTCTTGAGAAATTCGGAGCACTCAGGGGGGATGTTATCGTGTATGATGTCCTTGGGGATGTCGTATGTGGCGGATTTGCCATGCCCATGCGGGAAGGGTATGCACAGGATATCTATCTTGTTACCTCCGGGGAGTTGATGTCCCTGTACGCTGCGAATAATATCTGCAAAGCGATAAAGCGCCTTTCATCGCGGACAAAGAGCACGTGCCGGCTTGCCGGGGTTATCTGTAATGCAAAGAACCAGCCCCGCGAAGAAGAACTCGTTGAGTGAATTTGCACGGCGGGTAAACAGTTCGCTTATACAGTATATCCCCCGTGACCGTGTTGTGCAGCTTGCAGAACTCAACCGGAAGACGGTGCTTGAGTATGATCCGGACTCTGCTCAGGCAGCACAGTACAGGTCCCTTGCAGAACGTATTATGAAAAACACCCGGTTTACTATCCCGACCCCCCTTGAAATTGATGACCTCGAATCCCTTGCCCTTGAATTTATCTAGGTTCGGGGGGTGCACTCTTACCGGAGCACTCTCGGTGACTACCCAGGTAAGGGATACCGTTACTATAGTACACGGGCCAAAAGGGTGCACCCATCATAACTTTTCACTTCTGCATGCAACCGGGTCTGACAACGACCGTGTCACCATGCCGGATTTGATCTCGACCGGGCTCTCCGAGAGCGATATTATTTTTGGCGGTGAGGGGGCGCTCGAACGGACTCTTGATGCGGTTGCAAAGCGACATGTCGACGCTGTTTTCGTTCTTTCGACCTGCATTGTTGATACCATTGGTGATGATGTTGCGGCCATCTGTCGCAGGGACCGTGGAGTACCCGTGCTTCCCGTTCCCAGCGGGGGATTTCTTGGGGGAACTTTCCAGAATGGGGTGAATAATGCACTCAATGCCATCGCTGATACCGCCGAACCCTGTACAAAGGATTGGTGCGTGAATATTATCGGTGAAAAAAATCTCGAGTATGAAGTTGAAGAGAACTTTGCAGAAGTTACCCGGTTACTTACAGCGCTCGGAATATCCGTAAATCTGCGGTTCCTGCGTGACTGCTCCATGGATGACATAACCCGTCTCGGGGCAGCACGGCTCAACATTCTTCGTGACGATGACCTGCGTACTGTTGGCGAACGGTTAGAACAACGATTCGCTACACCTTTTATTCCATCATTTCCGGTTGGACTTGCAGGAACAATCGGTTTTCTTGAGTCTGTTGCAGATAGTTTTGGTGTGAAATACCTGCGAGCAGTACGTGAGGAAAAGGCCCTGCAGGAAGAGATCCTTGCGGAATTTAACGATATTACCGGCACTTCAATAACATTTGATCCTGCCCTTACAGATTCTGATACATTTAGGCTGGCCTGCGAAGTTGCAGACCGGATCGATATTACGATAGATCGTAGACGGATGCAGGGTTCCCCTTGAGATATCACCTCCTGTGGGGACAACCGGGATCATGCGGATGCTCCACCGGTGGAGGCGTGCAATCCATGCCTGAGTGTGAAAATCCTCTCTGGCCGTGTGCTATGACCGGAGCTGCGGCATGTCTTGCCGGTTTTGACGGTATAACTGTGGTGATCCATGGCTCAAGCGGGTGCTACTATTATCCTGCCACGCTCCTCCATGTGCCTCTCCATGGCACCTTTATCATGGAGAACGAGGTGATTTTCGGGTCAGAGCAGCGACTTCATGAAGTGCTTGACGGGCTTTCTGGGAAGGGTAAAAAGATTGCTGTGGTTATGACCTGCGTTCCCGCAGTACTTGGTGAGGATGTACGGTCGATGCTCAAAGACTATGATGTGATCCTTGTCGACAGCCCGGGTTTTTCGGGAGATGTGGAGGCCGGATATAAAAAGGCACTCTCCGTTCTTGCACCATCGGTTGATCCCGACAAAGAAGGGATAAATATTGATGGTGCCTGTCTTTTCGATCCATTTTCCTGTGGCAATGTGCGGGAAATTGTGCGGTTGCTGGGTTGTGCATCAGTACCCGTGGGCACTGTTTTTTGCTCGGACCGACTTGAGCGTGTGGGGCATGCCGCTGCATATACAATAGGAACAAACATGGATTTTTCCAGTGGTGTCGGTTCGTGGCTGGGAGGGACACTTGGGTTTGAAGAGATACGCACTACATTTAAGAGAATTGCCTCGGTATATCCGGAAGCAGATATCAGTCCGGTTGACGAGGAAATTGAACGGGAAGATGAAAGAATTGTCAGGGCATGTGATAAGTTTCTCCGCAGGTTTGATCCCCCTCAGGCAGTAATTTTCAGCGGTTTTTCGTATGCAACATTTGCAGCAAGAACCCTGAAGCATTACCTTGATGCAGATATCCTGTATGTTGGTTCCCGCAACGAACCAGGCATCTCTCCCTATCCGTGTGGGCATGTGCAGGGATTTTCCCAGGTAACGTCACTTATCCGGCAGTTTAATCCCGATCTTGTCATCGGGTCATCGTTTGAACGGTCCGTGGATAGCAGGCGGGCTTTTGTCGGCCTTACACCCCCACTCAGGGGGATGGTGAAGCTGGCCCCGCATTCTGTTGCAGGTATTACGGGCACCCTCTCCTTTGTCGAGGATGTACTGAATGCATGCATGGACAGGAAAAGATAATAAAAGAGCATACCTGCCCGTTTCCGGTACCAAAGCCGTTCGTTTGAAGGTCTTCTGATCACTTTCACCCTGCGCAGGCTGATGGATTATATACCCATACTCCCAACGCCGTAGTACGACAGAAGGTGGTCGTGTATGATGGAAAAGGCAGGATATCTCCAGAGGACCGGAATCAGGGCATTTGACAGTGACGGGGTCATGCACGAAGTAATCGAGATACATATCCACGGGTCACGATATGCGCTTCGTGTAGCCGGTCTTGCAGGTGCTATCACTGGCCGGGTATTTGTCCAGATCGAAGAGCTTACCCATAACTGGAATTATTATCTGGGATCCACCTGTGGTCTTGCTCAGGTATCAGTGTCCGGTAAAGCCCTGAATATTGATCTTTTCAATGACGGAAGTTTCACCGTTTCCTTAAGAGCACTCCGTAATGTGATGTACGGAAAAGATCGGTATGCTTTTATCGTGAAGATACCGGAACAGACCCTGCAGCTGTAAGGATGCGAAGAGTTTCACAGGATCAGAAGCGAATATCTGCAGCGGTATAATCCTGAGAGATCAGGAATCTGCACATATCGTACAACATTAATAGTCCTGCAACAGATGATCCTGAGTAAAGAAAGAATCCTTTTTTTTATAAAAGGGAACATCTTTTTCAACAACGCATGAAGGGGGCGGGAATCATGGCAGATACGGAGAATTTTTACCAGGACCTTGTCGAGTCACTGCAGGATCTTATTGTCAAATTCAGTCCGGAGGGTCGTCTTCTTTATGTAAATTCTGCGTACTGCGATATCCTCGGAAAAACCCGGGAGGATCTGGTAGGCAGCGTTTTTATGCCGGTTACCGGTGAACGCTATTCCGATGTCATCGCCACGCAGATGACCAAACTTTTCCGCCCCCCTTTTTCCTGTACTGTTGAACAGTGGATACATACGCCAAAAGGAATGCGATGCATCAGCTGGTCTGCGCATTCGATTCTTGAAAATGGTACTACGGTTCTGGCAATCGTTGCATCCGGTCGTGATATCACCCGAATCAAACATGAGCAGAAAGCAATTAAAAAGAAAGATGACGAGCTCATGTTCGTTCTTGAGAGTGGGAACCAGATGTACTATTCCCATAATCCTGATCACGTGGTGACATTTGTCAGTCCGAGAATACGCACACTGCTGGGGTGCCGCCAGCATGCAGGAAAACGCGTATGGACTGATTACCTTACTGATAATCCCCTGAATGCCGCGGGTCTTGAACGAACGATCAGGGCAATTTCATCCGGGAGACGCGAACCTCCCTACCGGCTGGAAATGACCGGAAAGGACGGACGCATCATCTGGGTTGAGGTCAACGAGATTCCGGTTGTGAAGAACGGGAAGACCATCTCAATTGTTGGCTCTATAGTGGATATAACCGAGAAAAAGCTGGTGGAAGAAGCGGTTGCAGAAGCTGAAGATCTCTTCAAGGATTTCAGTGTCAAAAAACGCACTGAGACTCCCGTCTCATCCTCAGGTACAAAAGGGCCGGTTAATTATTTCCGGTATATTATCTCGGGCGGTTCAGATGAGGAAGAGGATGAAGAATTTCCTGAACTTCCCAAGGACTTAAAAAAACTCATACGGGACTGACGCTGAAGGATGCGGCAAGGCAGGGGGTTGCCCATAAAAAAAATTTACTTCCCTTTCTTTACCAACTCAGCGATATACGATCCCACCTTCGTCGTTCTTGCCGTACCGCCCATATCCTTTGTCACAATACCGTCTTTTATGCTCTGCTCGATGGCAGTGACAACTGCAGCAGCAGCCTTGTGCTCCCCGATATGATCGAGCAGTAACGACCCTGCCCAGATCGTGGCGATGGGATTTGCCACACCCATATTCTTGTACTTCGGTGCTGAACCGTGGATAGGCTCGAACATCGAGGTGCCCTTCGGATTGATGTTTCCTCCCGGTGCAAGCCCGAGCCCTCCCTGGATCATTGCACCGAGATCAGTAATGATGTCGCCAAACATGTTGGGGGTGACCACGACATCGAACCACTCAGGGTTTTTGACAAACCACATGGTGATGGCATCGACGAACGTGAACTCGGTTGTGACATCGGGATACTTCTTTTTGGTTTCTGTGAAAACATCCCGCCACAGCCCGTACACTTCCGAGAGCACGTTGGCCTTGTCGACCGAAGTGAGTTTCTTCTTCCGTTCCTGCGCACGGTCAAAAGCATAGGTCTGGACCCGGCGTGACCCCTCGCGGGTGATCACCCCGATCTGGTAGGCAATCTCCTCGGCATCACTCTCGATGTCAAGGCCGAACCTGACGCTGTACATTTCGCGGACAACGTTCAGTTCCTTCTTCTCGTGCTTCTTAAACCGTGACCCGATCCCGACATAGAAGTCCTCGGTGTTCTCCCGGACTACAACAAAATCGATATCCTCAGGAGTCTTGTTCGCTAAAGGTGTCTCTACCCCCTTCAGGAGCCTGATGGGCCGGAGGTTGACGTACATGTCGAAATGGAAGCGGAGCGCCAAGAGGATACCTTTTTCAAGGATGCCCGGTGTCACCCGCTCGTCGCCAATAGCACCGAAATAGATTGTCCTGAATTTCGAGAGTTCCCTGAGTTCATCCTCGGTGACGAGTTTCCCTGAATGAATGTACCGGTCAGCCCCGATATCAAAATCGGTCCACTGGATATCGAAGTTGAACCGTTCTCCTGCTGCCTCCAGCACCTTCTTCCCTTCAGCCACGATCTCCGGGCCGATCCCGTCTCCGCCTATCGCTTGCGATTTTGTACATACCGGTAATTCCTTCAGATTTTTTGCATATTCCACAAGCCCTCCGGCATCGATGATGCCCTGCATGAACTCCGGCACCGGCTCGATCGTAAAATGCTTCCCATCTGCTTCGATGAAGCCTTTCTTAAGGTTCAGGGTGACCTTTTGCTCCATCAGCAATCTTGTCTGCATCCCTGCAGACTACGGGAAGCACCCCGACATTGATCGAATTCCGGAAGAAGATCCGGGCAAACGACTGTGCGACCACGATGTTCACACCTCCCCCGATAAGGGCGAGCGGGGCGTGTTCACGGGAAGATCCGCAGCCGAAGTTACTTCCTCCGACTACAATATCACCCGCTTTTACCTGTTTCGCATACTCATCCCTTGTCCCCTCAAAGGCGTGCTTTGCCAGCTCCTTGGGATCATAGATCGTCAGGAACCTGCCAGGAATTATTGCATCCGTATCGATATCGTCGCCAAACTTCCAGACTCTCATGATCAGACCTCCCGTGGATCGGTGATCACACCGGTAATTGCACTTGCAGCCGCCGTCGCCGGGGAGCAGAGGTACACCTTGCCTTCGGTGCTCCCCTGTCTCCCCTTGAAGTTCCGGTTCGAGGTTGACAGGGATACCTCTCCGGGTGCCAGCAGCCCGAATGCCCCGCCCATACAGGGACCGCAGCACGGTGCTTCCACGAGTGAGCCGGCTTTCACGAACTTCTCGATGAGTCCTGCACGCAGGCTTTTTACATATTCATCCCGGGATGCCGGGATGATGATGACCCGGACGTTCGGGTTGAACTTCTTCTTGCCCAGCACCTCAGCAGCTTCCTCCAGGTCCTCAAACCGCCCGTTCGTACACGAACCGATGAATACCTGGTCTACATGGGTACCGGCAACTTTGCCCACTGGTACACCGGTATCCACATTATGCGGTACCGCAACCTGTGGCTCCATATCCGAGACATTGTAGGACCGTTTTGCTCCATAATCTGCATCCTCATCGCTCTCCAGCGGGAACGGTTTCATCTTTCGCCGCCCTTTCATGTATTTCCAGGTAATCTTGTCCGGAGCGACTATACCTGCCTTTGCTCCCATCTCAATGACCATATTGCAGCAGGTCATCCGCCCTGCCATATCGAGTTTTGAGATGGTCTTTCCTGCAAATTCGATCGCCTTGTAGGTTGCCCCATCGGCACCGATATCTGCAGCGATGGACAGGATCAGGTCTTTTGCCCCGACACGCCTGGGGAATTTACCGGAGACCTCCGCACGAATGGTCTCGGGCACTTTGAAGTACAGGGCACCATACTTCAGGACAAATCCCATATCGGTTGAACCGATGCCGGTAGCAAACGCACCAACTGCACCGTACATGCAGGTATGGGAATCCGCACCGACCACGATCTCTCCCGGTGCTGCCCGCCCTTTTTCCACTACTACCTGATGACAGACACCTTCGTTGATATCATAATTGTGGATCTTCTGTTCTGCGGCAAATCTCCGCATGTAGACGTGGTTCTCAGCAGCGGGAATAGAGTCTGCCGGTATCTGGTGATCAAAGAGCATGATGACGCGATCGGGGTCAAAAACCTTTGATCCCCCCATCTCGTAGAACTTCTGGATCGCAAGGGGGCCGGTAATATCATGGATCATCGCCCCGTCAATGGGCGCCATGACCACTTCACCAGCTCGAATGTCCCTGCCACATTTCCGGGAAAATATTTTCTCTACGATTGTCGCTCCCATGCTTTATCGGGGTACTATTAAGTGCTCAATTATATTGTAGTTTGGGGGTGAGCAGGTTTGCATCGATAACTGCCAGTATTTTCGTAGTTAAGGCAATCTTTAAACTCCATTCCAGACAAGATCAAACGATAATTATGATGAAAAAGATCTCTTTCCTCACTCTGGTCATCGTTATTCTTGGGATGACATGCATCGGAAGCGTTGCAGCAGCAACGACCGCAACCTGTGATGAAAATGTGATTCATTCAACCGGAAGCGGCAATGTGATCGGCACTCCTGACCGGGCTCAGATTACCTTTGCGGTTGAGACCGAGAATCCTGATGTAAAAGTCGCCCAGAAGGCGAATGCCGTACAGATGACAAAGGTGATCGATGCGCTCGTTACGGCTGGTCTGCCAAAGGATGCGCTCAAAACGACCGGGTACACAATTTATCCGGTGTATGATGACTACTCAAAACCCCTCCTTGATCAGAAAATACGGACATACCATGTGACAAACTCCCTGACAGTCACGCTCCATGATGTGAACCGGACTGGTGAAGTGATTGATATCGCGGTTGCAAACGGCATAAACCAGGCAAATTCAATCCAGTTCCTGCTTTCCGATGAACAGGCACAGGTACTCCGGACCGAAGCCCTGAAAAAGGCGGTGTCGCGTGCCCGCGCAGATGCTGACACCGTTGCAGCTGCCCTCGGTACTACGATTACTGGTGTAAAAAATGCCGATATCAGCGGAGGGTATGCCCCCGGTACTGTTTGAAAATTACCAGGCAGGCAACGCTATGGTAAAATCAGCAGCGCCAACACCGATACAGCCCGGGGATATAACGGTAACTGCACAGGTATCTGTCACGTATACAATCCGGTAATCTGTCAGGATCTCTTCACAACTTTTTTACATAAGCAGTGTGTGATTATTTCTTAAAGCACAGTGCATCATCCGGGTTTTCCGGAAAAAATCTCACAGCAAAAATTTCGAATATCCCAAAAATTGCGGATACAATAGGATTGATTTTGATATGGAACGCAATATCGGCTTTAAAGAGCGAAGGTATATTGAGGAATTAAGAATTCTTACAAAATCCACTGCCTTCGACTGCGTGATTGATGATCGTTTTGACCGGGTGATCTATGTGATCCGCCAGGGTGATATGGGGCTTGCGATCGGGAAAAAAGGGGATAATATCAAACGTCTTCAGAGTGTGCTCGGCAAGCGGATTGAGATGGTGGAGTATGCGGAGACTCCGGAGGAATTTATCACCAATATCTTCAAACCGGCCGAAGTGGTGAGTATTGAACGGAGTGCAGAAAACGGGCCATTGAATGTGTTTGTGAAGCAGAGAAGCGACCTTGGTATCGCTATCGGAAAAGCGGGATGCAATATCGAAAAAGCGCGCATCCTTTCGCGGAGGTTCTTTGGTCTGGATGTCGGGGAAGTTCTTCTTGTACAGGAGGAAGCATGAAACGCTTCGGTTGATCCTGCGATTATCGCAGAAATCTGGTCTGTTATTGGAGAAAGGGCAAAAAACCCCTCGCAGGAATCCTATACCAGCCGGCTGCTCACGGATGACAAGGGTATCGATAAGGTGCTCGAAAAGGTCGGGGAGGAATCAACAGAATTTATTATTGCAGCAAAAAACGGAATGAACGAGCGTACAATCCAGGAAGCGTCGGATCTTCTATTTCACCTTCTCGTTGCGTTGCGTGCAGCAGACATAGACCTGTCCGATGTGATGCAGGAACTCAAACGGCGGCGGAAATAGGGCTCTGTAGAAAGAGACATGAATCGGTGCAGTTCGCACCCTGACCAAGTAACAAATACGATTGGCGTCCGCCTCAAGGCTTCTCCGAGGCACGGCGGGCAAGGAGTTTTTTTTTTAAAAAATTTAGGAACCGATCCGCCGCGCAGGAAGCCCATTCAGGGGAGGCGGTATTCGTCGTACCCGGTGGATAAAGTGGTAATAATCCCACGCATCATATCTGAATAATACAATTTTCATAGGAGATGCTTGTAAAAAAACTGCATGCTCACGGGGTTTCACCCTCCACCGCTTCGGCTCCCCCCAAATGCGATACCACCCGGACAGGTACTACGTCATCATCGCTCTAAGCGAAGGGGCGGTAAAGAGGGACCGGCACTGTCCCCTCCTTCATCATACCCCTGCTTTTTATTTTAATACCTGATACAAGGAAACCTCCAGAACCGAAAAATATAACACCTAATCATTTCCGGAGAAATGTGGACAGGTCAACCATGGGAGGGAGATCAGCTGTTTTCTGGCCAGCCGACACAAGCACGTTTTCATCGACAAATATCGGTACATCTGCGCGGAGTGCCAGGGCAATGCCATCGCTGGGACGGCAGTCCAGATACTCCTTGTGGTGATCTGCCGAGAGCACGAGCTGGGCGTAATAAACACCGTCTTCAATGCTATCAATCTGCAGATAATGTATGGTGATGGAAAATTTTCCAACCAGATCCAAAAAGAGATCGTGCGTGAACGGTCTTGATAGAATTTCCTTGTTTTTCGCGCTATTGATGGATACTGCTTCCCAGAGCCCGATAAATATCGGAAGACTTTGTTCACCTCCATCAGTAAGTACTACAAGCGGGACTGTGGTAGCATCATTCATGGTGACAAAGACACCTTTCACCTCGCACCTGATTTGGGTCATACCTGTTCACAATGGTTGCTGTCATGACGTGATAAGAGTTAAGGTTAGTATAAAATGCATCATTCCTTGGATTTTGCTTCACGACGGACAATAAGGATACTTGAGAGAATACCAAGTGCAATATTGAAAGTAATAGAGGACGACCCTCCAGATAACAACGAATATACCGACTATCGATGCAGGAATGAACAGGGCATACATCGAATATGCTCCTGCTTCAGCAATACCAGAGCTTCCGGGAGTGAGCGGAAGCATCATCAGGATTGCGAGGATGAGCTGGATTACAAATGATTCAAGAATGAGCGGTGGCTGCCCAAGCCCGACAAGGATAAGGGAAGCGGCAAAAATCTCCGAGATCCAGTAGAGCAGGGTAAACAGCATCCCCCACAATAATCCCCCTTTTGCACTTTTTACAAATTTTATAACCGCCTCATTGAAATTGTCAATCTCCTTGTCAGCCCGCATGATGAGTTCCTCCACTCGGGGGATCTCCCAGCCACGGGTGAAGAAGCCGGCAATATGGTTTACGACGCTTTTTACAATATCCGGCCGCTTTATTGCAAGGTAAAAGAGAAACAGGCATCCTGTAACAAATATCCAGGTTATATAGACCATGACTTCCGAGATTACACCCAGACTCTTCCACTGGTCAGCAGGACAATCATCGCAAAGGCTGCGAGGAAGGCAAGAACGATACCATCCAGCACCCTCTCCATGATCACGATTGCGGTTGCATCCCCAATTGGCACGTTAGCCCTGTAGAGTTCATGAATTCGCACCGGCTCCCCTCCCGCCTGTGCGGGAGTTATGGCTGCTACAAGCAGGTTGGCAAAAACAAGGTTCAGGCTGTAGAAAAAACCGATCCGGTAACCCAGCGAACCAGTCATCTTCTGGACGCGCAATGCCCAGAAGCACATCGTAAGTATATGGATGAAGAATGCGAGAAGAAGAAAGAATGGATTGATCTCTCTGAGATACTGGACAGTATTTTCGTTGATGGTGAGCAGGAGAATAATGACTAAAACGAGAAGGGAGAACCCGATTGAAATATAGAGCCATTTTACCTGTGACTTCTCCATTAGGGTTCCCTCGTCAGATTGAGCACATCCTGTTTGTGCATGGTATCTTTACAAATTATTGGACATAGTATAAACGCTTTTATGACTTGAACCTGTGTCTGGACATAAAGACAAATAGCACGAGAGAGGCAGTCATCGCGATTAGACGGTGAAGAGATCCCGCTCTGCCACTATACGGAATAATCCGGCAGTTACCCCGGCATCAAGCCAGCCATGGCCGTAACTGAAACTTGCAAGAGCATCTTCAAGTGAGCCGGATTTGATGCGATACTTCCCGCATCTGGCATAAACAACCGCGACAGTGTGAATACGCTTTGCAAAACCATGGCTGGTTGTAGCAGGATCCGGGGCACATTTCACTGAGGACAAGGCAGTGTCCAGCAGATGTGCATAGCGATATGTTTTCTCCTCAAGTTTTTCCCTGTGCGATGGCTGAAGTACCTCGAGGGGGTCCAGAAACGGGCATACTGGAGAAGTTGTGATCGTAAGCAGTCCTGATGACAGGCCAAAATGCAGCCAGCCTAACCCGTAATAAAGACCTGCAAGTGCATTAACGGGATCTCCGGATACAAAAAAGGTGATCCCGTCGCTTTCATAGGCACGTGCCATTTCCAGGACCAAAGCAGCAATCTTGTTGTTATGGGTATTCTCCGGTGCAGAGATGCTCGTCATGGAGAGCGTTGCAGTAAACAGTATCTGGCATTCAGCAATCTTCATAGACCCGCAAACATCTCCAGGTACGAGCGCTCCATATCATGCAGTTCTGCAGGGACAATCAGGATATGAAGTGGCGGACCGAAATGAACCGATTTCAGGGTATCTGCAGATCCAGCTCTTACCAGAGGATCATCTGAGCCTGCCCGTGCAATGCCGACATAAAGAGGCAGGTGAACCTTTTTTTCTTCTGCCATCTTTTCGAGAAGGAAAATTGCTTCAGGGACTGTCATATACCTTTCATCCTGGATATCAAGATACACCAGCGTGTGCAACCGGAGCGACAGGTTCTGCGCGATGACATCAATGGATGTTGTCGGGAACCAGTTTTTCTGCGGGAAGGGTACTGAGCAGGACTTTCCAAACCGGTAATTCTGGAGTCCGGAAAGACCGCAGACTGCACTTGAGATGGATGCTGCATGAATAATCGCAGTTTTTATCCCCCTTGAAATGGCGCGCATCCGCAGATCTGCGTGCGTAGTGGAGACCATCGGGTCTCCTGCACAGAGAAATACTACGTTTTGGCTCTCTGCTTTATCCAGGAGTTCATCGGGATGTTGTTCTACATCTTCGCGGCCGAGCAGGCGCACGGGTTTTCCATAATGTCTCCTGAGTTCTTCATACGAAGTGCCCATGAGCCGGGATGTGTAGTTTTCAAGAAAGATGTGGTCAGCGCTACGGATACTGACAAGCCCTTTTTCGGAAACATCCGTTTTATCATAAAGTCCGAGACCAATAAATGTCAGCATCGTTTCACACCCCATTACCTGTAGAACCCGTGAATCCTGCACAATCCACGGCACTTGTGTATAAGAATAATTATCGTTGTTCCCCTTTAACACCGCTGAAAACCTGATCAATCTGTCCGATCCCTGTTTTATAACAATGCATGTATCGGTTGATCATTTTACCAGCATGTTGATAATCGCTCCTACTGTTAAGCCCAGAAAAACCGTATACACCGATATAAGGATGGCAATTCGTGCTCCCAGCTGGCGATACAGCACGGCAATCGTGGAAATGCAGGGAATAAAAAGGACACTGACGATAGCAAAGGTGTAGAGCTGTCCAGCTGTCATCACCGAACCAAGGTCAGCAGTACCGGAAAGGACCGCAAGCGTCTCAAAAGCGAGTTCTTTTCTGAAGATCCCGAATAACAGCGCTGTGGATGCATACTCAGGCAACCCGAGCAGGGTGACCGTTATCGGAGCAACCAGCTGCTCGAAGGCATCGGTCACACCGATAATACTGGAGAAGCCCGAGTCCTATACTGGTAATGATCAACAGCGGCATTGCGATAAAGAGGAACTCTTTGATCCGGAGCCAGGATTTTGCCAGCACCAGACGTGCCTGGGGCCTGCGGAGGGCAGACATCTCAACGATCATGCCAAACTGCTCACCCGGTGTGATGCGGCTGAGAATCACTGCGGTGAGAATAATGAGGATAAACACAATAACATAGATGGAAAACGCCCAGAGAATCCCGACAAAAGCAGCAACGATGCCGGCAATAACAACCGTCCGTGCAGAGCAGGGGACCATGCTGATAAGAAATGCCGCGATGGTCTGTTCACGGCGTGTCTTTAAGATGCGCAGACTCATCACCGCAGGCACCGTGCATCCAAACCCTATCACCATGGGGATGATCGCCTCCCCGTGAAGGCCGAGCCGGTGCATCGCACGGTCCGCAAGGAATGCTGCACGGGTCATGTATCCCGTATCTTCAAGCAGAGAGAGTCCGATGTAAAACGTGAAGATAAACGGGAATGCGATACCGAGACCGGCTTCCAGTGCAATCAGGACCGAAAATCCTATTCTCTCCGCTAAAGGCGGCAATTCCAATGCGGTAAACGGCAGGATAATGTAGGTGGTAAATGTCTGGACGATCAGCTCCTGCATCCACGAGCCGATGACAAAGACTGACAGGAGCAGAAAAAAGAGGATGGCAATAAGGATAGGGACTCCGGGAAATACCCGGGTGAGGAGACTGTCCAGATCATAGGTTTTTTTCCGATCTCCCTGCCTGACTGCTGCAGCTGCAATCTTCCGGGACAAATTATGCCGGTTCGTTGCAATGATCTGGCGGACTGACATCCTGTGGCGCAGTTCGATCTCGTGAGCGACAGCTCCTGCAGCATCAAGGAGCATCCGGTCATCTCCGGTACCCTGCAGGGCAAGCAGGCTCTTGTACCGGGGAGCTCCCAGAGTTTTTTCGAGACTGTTGAGTGCAGCCTCGATATGGTGGTCGTAGGGTACCTGAAGGGTTGCAACCCTTGCAGAACCCAGTGCAAGGGGAAGAATGCGGTCAATATCTCTTCCTTCAGATGCAGCAGTAAGAAGAACCGGGACTCCAAGAATAGATGAAAGCTCGCCAACATCGATGATCAGTCCCTGCCGTTCTGCTTCGTCAATCATGTTGACTACGGCAATGAGTTTTGGTGAGAATTCAGTCACCTGGGTGAAGAGGTAGAGATTTCGTTCGAGTTTTGTGGCATCGAGAACTGCAACAATGACATCTGCTTCCCCCTGTTCAAGGAATTTCCGCACCAGTATTTCTTCTTCGGAACTCCCGTCAAGGGAATAGATTCCGGGCAGGTCGACGATCTCGATCTTCTCTTTTTTATAACAGACATTCCCGCATTCCAGGCAAACGGAGGATCCGGGATAGCGGTTCACCTCAATACCAAGGCCGGTGAGCTGGTTGAAAATGAGGGATTTTCCCGCACCGGGATTGCCCAGAAGTGCGATCTTCATGATGAGCGTTCCACACCGATTGCAGACGCGATCTCGGGACTTAACGCGACATCGCACCCCTTAACCTGTACGACAAGAGCACCATTGGATAATTTTCGTTTTATTGAGGCACGCTCCCCGGGTACCATGCCGAGATCAAGGAGACGTTTTGCACATGCCCTGCCATGGATACAGTGGATGATGACGTTTTCCCCTTCTGCACAATCAGAAATGCTGGGACATTGACAGTCATAATCCTTCTCGGTGCATTGTGTGGTACTCATCTGCCTACCGTGTCTTCCCCACCCTCGGTGCTGCAGACTATCCTTTTTCACGATTAACTGGCCTAACCGGTCAATTGTTTCATCAGATACGGCATGTTCAAGGGTGCATGCCTCATCTGATGCAGAGCTGGAATCCATACCAAGAATCTCTGATAAAAAACACTGGAGTGTCTCATGTTTTTTTATGACACTTTCCCCGGTCTGCTTTCCCTGTCCGGTAAGCGATATCACCCCCCCGGGCAACATGGATACATCCCCGCTGGAAACAAGGTCTTCCATATCAGAACGCACCACGGATTCTGGTTTACCAAGTACTGCGGCCAGCTCTTCGTAGCGAGGGGGATGAGCATTTTTTTCTGAGAACTGCTGGATGGCTTCCAGGTAATCTTCCCGCAGGGAGGGCTGCATAGTATATCTCTTTTTATATCTGGGCATCTGACGACTTTATTGATTTGGGTCAGAAATTCACTCAAAGGGAAATATGTGCAATACTATAAGGTATAAACAAATGAAAAGATAAAAAATATAAAAATAATTTTAACGGGTGTTTCTGGGGTACTGATGATTTACTGGTTTTATGAATATCTGCTCAAACGGCAGATAGACAGAGTTGCCGGGGCATGTCTGCTTCATGATCAGCGGGCAGGATATGGCAGATGCACCCGCCAACCTGATCCGTATCACATCGTGGTGCAGCGAGATATCAGAATATGTGGAAAAACCCCACCCTCCAGGGAAGACCAGGATCCGCGGCATTACATTCCATATCAGCACTCCCGATCCCGGCGAAATGAAGCATACCTTCCCGAGATCCGGAAGATCAGCACTATTTCCCGCCTTATTCTCCATATCGGGGACAAGGAAGAGATTGCCGGGAGCGGTATGGATGTTGTTGTTGCGATCGGGAACAGCGGGAAGGAGGAAATCACTGCCTGTATCCGGAAGATGGCAGAGGACCACGTCCGCCCGGCAGATGTGGATGAGAAGATGCTCGAATCCTACCTCACCTTCAAGTATACCCCCGACGTGTGATCAAGAGCGGTGGGGATCACCTCACGGATTTCCTCATCTGGCAGTCGGTCTATTCCGAACTCTTCTTCTCGGACGTGAACTGGAAATACGTGCGGAAAGTGGATTTTTTACGGGTGCTCAGGGATTACCAGTCGCGGGTAAGAAGGTTTGGGAAGTGAGTGTTTTCTACGGGCAGAACAGTGTTTGGTTGGAGGCTCATTTCACAACCCCCATGAAAATTAAAATTTTACTTCAACCTGACCCCAACCCAAATCGGCGTCCCATTCACCATCTTTTCCTTCACAGCGAACTGGTTTTTTAAGGTGACAGAGAAGGATTTCTTATCAGGGACCGGAAGAATGCGGTGATCCCGGCACCAGCGTTCGAACGTGTAGTACATATCGTCTTTTGCTATGTGTGCAGCATCGGTATCTTCACGGATGATCATCGATGTGAAGAATTTTTTTGCAGCATCTTCTTTCTTCTTCCTCGGTGCAGGTTTTTTTGCTTTTCCTGGTGTCAAAGAGGGTGCACGGAGGGGCAATGCCTCTTTTTCCGGAGCAGGAGCCGGCAGGGGGGCAGGTGCCGGTACGTCCCGGGCAGGTTTTTCTTTGGGGAGGTGCCTTGACTTCATACGCTTTGCTGCCTGGGGATCATCGGCGTTAATGATGGCTGGAACCTCCATACCTCCTGGTTTAGGAGGTAGATGGTCTGGCAAAACAGGTTTTCCGTTTGATGCGATGATTACCGGTTCCGGGAAGATTCCCTCCGGGATCTTCTGCTGGCGGTAGTCGATCCCCAGCCTCTCCGCAAGCGCCTGGTTGCACGCGTCGCTGATATCGATTTTCTGCAGGCGGGCCAGTTCCAGGATATCAGCCCTGATCACAACAGATATCTGGCGCCACGGGGCGATGCTCTCTTTTTTTCCTGCCATCCTTACTGATGATCTGTCACTGGGCAGAAATATAGTACGCGATCTTTTCCTGAAAAAACAGATTGTATTACGTTAACCTTGCCGAAATGCGCTGGTCATAGATCCGGATTGCGCGCAAGAGATCTATTTTCCTGAAAAGAGGCCAGTAGGGGGCACAGAAGTATACTGTGGATTCATGGCCGTTTGCGAGCCACGGGAGGAAGTTTGAAGTGCGGTATTCGTTTCCTGTCCTGATGATGAGGTCGACCGGGGGGATCCCTTTGCCCCCGTGAATGTGTTCTTCCACCATGGCGACGTCGATCCGCCCGGGCGCGACCTTATTGTGCTCGATGTCGGCAAGTATCTCCCGGGCCGCGAGCACGATCTCGTTCCTTCCCCCGTACGCAAGGGCAATATTGAGATGAAATCCCGTGTTGTCCTTTGTCGCCTCTTCCGCAGCATCCACGGCATCCTTTAAATCGGGGGGAAGGAGTGAACGGTCGCCCACCATCTGGACACGGATCTTGTATCTCTTCACGCGTTCGTCATTCAGGACTGCAAGGAACTTTTCCCGGAACAGGGCAAAGAGATGGTCGACTTCCTCTTTGTTCCTTGAGAAATTTTCCGTGGAGAACGTGTATAATGTGATATGTTTAATACCGAGTTCATGTGCCCAGTCAAGCATCTCCTCAGTTTTATCAGCCCCTGCACGGTGCCCCTTCGGGGTGTCGATACCCAGCATTTTAGCATAGCGCCGGTTTCCATCCTGGATGATGGCGATATGGTTGGGAACATGCTGGTACTGCATCTTTAAGTATCTCTCATACAGTGGCTCAATAAGCGGGCGCAGGATCATAGCGGGGTAACCTCGACAACCATCCCACTGTTGGGATAGCGTTCTACAACGTATTTTTTACCGGGCAGTTCATCAGCATTTTTTTCAAGCAGCCACCATGCCATCTCGATCCGGTCACCACAGTCCTCAAAACTTCCCGGATCAAATTTCCGTTCACAGAATTGGGTGCATACCTCTTTTTGCAGGAGTGGAGGTTCAAGCACACCATACACAATAGTTCCGTCCGGCGTAATTTCATCAAACGGCCGGGCCGTATTTTCTGCGATCCGCTTCAATCGCTCCCGCAGCTGCACCGAGTCCTTGAACGCAGATGAACACCAGTGCACCTTGTCGTAACGGCACAATTCTTCAGCCCAGCCTTTTGCCCCGTCAATTGCGTTGTGCAGTTCATCGGCAAGTTCATACCCCCGCTCCCGCATCTCGTACGCATTTGTCTCGCCCCATTCGAGTTCATTGATATTGAGGAAGTCAAGATGAGGAAGTGCAGGTATAAGCAGTTCCAGACCAGGGAGTGCGGGTACTTCAATACCGATATCAAACCCCATCTCTTTTGCCCGCTTTGCTGACCGGATGTAGTCAGTATCGAGTATGGTATTCCAGCATTCATGTGGCGGGTGAAGCCGGATTTCGTCAACGAGCCCTTTCATCTGTTCCAGTTCGTCATCGTCGGGAGCTTTTGCAGTATACAGGTGTATCTGGTGGTCAGGACCGAAATGATCCTTGAGCAGCCGGCAGTATCCGGTAACCCTGTCAAGGCACAGGAGTGGTTCTCCTCCGGTGATTCCTGTGCCAAGGGCGCTCATGTTCTCTGCTTCCTCAATTACCTGAGAAGGGATTTCAACCGGGTGCTCATTTGCAAAAACGGTGTCAGAGCCTTTTCGTTCACGGGAGAGCGGGCAGTACCAGCAGGAGCGGTGGCATCGTCCCGTAACAAAGAGCACCATCTTTGCGCCCTGATGGCAGAGAACACAGCCTTTTGAAAGTGACACGCACAATTCCCCGATTGGATACCACGCTATGCGTAAGATTCTGTTCTTATTCTTTAGTGAGCAAAGCACAAAACTCTTCTGTACATGCCATATAAAAACGGCAGGGACCCGACCTATTCCCTTGATTCCCTTTTTGGGAATATAAGACCAAAAATAAAGGTTTTTCCTTGTGCCCTGTCGTAAAAATGCACAGTTTCTGACGAATAACATTTATATGAGACATTGCCATACGAATCATAAGAAATGATAAAAAATTCCCGGGTAAGTCACTCTTTTGAATCGGGACTATCCGAAGTGATCGGATTTGTGCTGATCATTGGCTTGATCGTTGTTGTGGCATCTCTTTACCTGACATACGGGGTTCCTGCGCAGGGCCGGGAGAATGAAATTGTTCATATGAACGAGATAAAAGACCAGTTTGTCGGCTACAAACTCAGCCTTGACTCGCTTTTCAATAACAATAAAGTCGGAACAACGGTCAGCAATTCGTTTACTCTTGGAACGGCAGGAGGGTATACCCAGGGAACAATGAGCTTTATCCCGATTATGAGCCCGGTACGCTCATCTGGCGTCATTGCAATAAACGACAGGACAAAAGAGCCGGAGATACTATCGTTCACCTCACGCTCCCTCATCCTCAACGATACAGTGAATGATGCAGTAGATCTTCCCGCCCGAATTGAAAATCTTCCAAACCATATCTACGTCACTATTTCCGGAATAACCCCCAATGACCTCTCAAAAGACACCTATTACGGAGTCGAGATAAATGGGTCAGGCTGGCTGGCAACAGTGAATCTCACCCCCCGTTTGGCATATTATGATGCATATAGTGTCGTTCAGCTGCCTTCCTGTCCGCCGGGCCAGGTAATTGGCATGAATCCGGGTGGTGGCGTAAACTGTCTGGTCTCAACCCCGGCATCCAACTATACCGGCTCGGACATCAGTGTCACCGTTACTAAAAGGCATGATACCCACCGTACAGGATCTTACTGTTTACAGAACAATTTCACCGGGCACGTATACGGTTGATCTGATGGATGACGCGTACGGGCTGAAATCATCTCTGAAAACTCCCGATAATCTTTTCCTCTCCCCTACCCTGGACCAGTTCGATACCCTTCACTTTACCTCCCACATCAAGGGGAAAGGGAATGTTACCTATGGCTATACAGAAATGAACTATACCGTACCCCCCATCCCTCTGGGATCCCTGGAATACCGCGGACAGAACAATTACTGGATCCCCCAGACGTATTATTATCAGCTGGGAGGGGTGTTCCTCTCCCAGGCAGATGGCAACACTATCTACAAACTCCCGCCGGAGATTTCCTTCAATTACAATAATGACCCCGTTGTCACGAAAAAAATTGTCACGGTAAATATCAATGCCCTCACCTTTGATCCAAATAACCGGGGGATCGTTGGTGGGAGCAGTTCAATCCAGGTAAAGACACATCTTGACAGTGTCACTATGCTTCCCTATGCTCCCGGCAGTGCCAACACAAAGTGGATAAAAATCGCGGTCAATACCACAAACAATCAGTCGAGGACCATGTGGAAAAATTATTTTGATTATACTGCTACTGTAGCCGGGGTGCCAAATTTCACCACGGGTATTGCAGGGAACGAGAGTTATATTACGATATATGGTTACGACGTGTCTGACACCTGGAACGATATCAATGTGATTGCAGCCAGGGGGAGCTACACAACCACAATACATGGCGCCGGTGGAGTCATTTCGTGAGGAATATGTACCATGACAGCGGCCTTTCAGATGCTCTTGGTGCAATTATTCTTGTTGCGGTAGTCGGAATAGGAGTAGCACTTCTGGGAGTCAGTATACTCTCCAATCCCCCTCCTCAGAAGATCCCTGCGCTTGATGCGGATTTCACAACGATTGATCATTCTATCCTCCTCCGCCATGAAGGTGGAGATACCCTCCGGAAAGAAGACGTTTCTTTTCTGATAAACGGGAACGATACGAAGAACTTTTTTAAAAATATGGATGGAACCCCCTGGTCACGCTGGTCTGTTGGTGACACACTCAGATATGATGTCCCGGCAGGTCAGATCGTACCTGACAGTCTTCAGCTGGTCTCTACCAGCGGTACTTCACCGCAGGTCATACTTTCCCTAGGAAAGCCCATGGTCAACATCAGGGTTAATTGCGGAGATGGAGCCTATACTGATAAAAAGAACAATTTCTGGTCTGCAGACCAGCAATATACCCCCGGGGGCTGGGGGTACGGTGGAAACCGGCAATCCTATTCGGTAGGCAATCCTATCTCGAATACGATGGATCCGACCCTCTACCAGACCGAAACCTGGTTCTCAGGAGGGAACGGACAGTACCGCTTTACTGTACCGGATGGAAACTATAGAGTAACCCTGAAATTTGCTGAAATCTATAATGGCATCAATCCCAATAATCCGAGAATATTCAGCGTGGTAGTAGAAGGAAAGCAGGTTATCACGGATCTTTATCTGCTCTCAACTGCGGGACTTTACTCAGCAACGGATGGAACCTACCATATTACGGTACATGACGGTATCCTTGATATTGATTTCATCAAAGGTAGGGAGAACCCAAAGATTTCAGCAATAGAGATTTTGAGTGAATGAGATCTTATTGTATTTTTATGATGATATTTTCCACCGTTTTTTCAGATAGACTAATGAGATAAAACGCTCAACACTGGGTAAACGGGAAATAAATATAAGGATGTTGTCAGCGATGCAGGAACAGAAAAAGAACAGATATCATGACTCTGCTGTATCAGAAATGATAGGCTCAGTGATGCTTATTTCGGTTGTTGTGATCGCTATAGCACTCATCGGGGTTGTTCTTACTTCACAACCTCTCCCGCAGAAGATCCCTGCACTCGATGCTGTCATATCCTCAAACGGCAACGACACCCTCAGGATATATCATAATGGCGGGGATGCCCTGTTACGCCAGGAAATGATTATTCTGGTGGATGGGGTGGATACAACCTCCAATTTTACTATCCGGGGTTCAGGCTGGACAATTTGGTCCCCCGGGGAATCTCTTGATTACACTTCTGGTTCACTGCCGGGAAAAGTGCAGATCCTGTTTATCGGCGGATCATCGCAGACCGTCCTTGTCTCAACTGATTTTGCCGGTGGCATGCCCACGTTCGTCCCGACAGCCATCCCCACACCGGGAGAAGCAGCGATTGTCACGGGTATCAACCCGAATATCGGGATAACCGGTTCTTCAATTCCCACGATGATTTCCGGTGCCGGGTTCGTGAATGGTGCTACAGCATGGCTTGTCCAGGGATCATCTGTCATTCCTGCGACGAATGTTCTGGTGGTTTCACAGAACCAGATAAACTGCGTCTTTAATCTGAACGGTGCTCTGACCGGTCAATGGAATGTGACGGTAACAAATCCCGGGAGTACTTCGGGGACTCTTAGCCAATGGCTTCACGGTTATTCCTGCCGGCCCCGCACCAACAATAATACGTATCACCCCGAATTCCGGAAACAGTAGCAGCCCAGTGAGTATCAGAAATCTTACAGGAACGAACTTTATCAGCGGTGCCTCGGTTATACTTTCAAGGACAGGAAATCCCGATCTCTATGCATCTGACGTGATCGTACCTGGACTCAACAAATCTTACCTGTACCTTTACGCTTCCTGCCGGGACATCTCCCGGATCATGGGATGTAACGCTCAGAAACACTGATGGCCAGTCAGGTGTCCTGCCCAATGGTTTCACGGTCAACAATCCCGGACCGGTTATTACCGGCATCAGCCCGGACTCGGGACTCACGGGTAATTCCATCACGATCACCAGTCTTGCCGGGTCCGGTTTCCAGAACGGGGCCACCGTAATCCTGAACAGTTCGTCGGCTCCTGCTATTGTTGCATCCGGTGTTATGGTGGTGAACCAGAACCAGATCATCTGCACGGTCGATCTTGCCGGTGCATCCCTTGGTACCCGTAATGTCGTGGTTACCAACCCTGATGGCAGAGTGGCGGTATTACCGAACGGGTTTTTGGTAAAAGGCACGGGTGTGTTTGTCAGCGGGATATCACCCTCGTCCGGAATTGTAGGTTCAACAGTAGTACCCGTCTCTATTGGAGGGAATGGTTTTGTGAGTGGTGCAACGGTGAGGCTCAATAAGACCGGCGATCCGGATATCATTGCGTCAGGAGTGAATGTGGGGTCTTCCAACCTTATCACCTGCTCAATTTCCCTTCCTGCCGGCGCCACTCCGGGCTTGTGGAATGTAGTGGTTATCAATGCCGATGGCCAGGGAGGAATCTGACCGCCGGGTTCAGGGTTAAGACACCGACACCAACCGTCACTGCAATCACCCCCAACACGCAGGTTCGCGGCTGGAACGTAAACATCACCAATCTTGCCGGTACCAACTTCAGATCAGGTGCCATTGTTAGTCTCGTAAACAGCTCTGCCGGTCCGGATATTATTGCTACCAACGTTGTCATTGTATCAGCTACCCGGATTACCTGTACGTTTGACCTGAGTGGTGCAACGGCCGCACCAAGAAATGTCACGGTGACCAACCAGTATTCCGATACCGGTACATTCACAAACGGGTTCACGGTAACCGGCAACGCACCATCCCTCACTGCGAGAAATGTGAGTTCCGGTAACCGGGGATGGCCGGTGGGTGTCAGCCTTACCGGCACCGGATTCCAGCCGGGAGCTACCGTGCGACTGACGCGGGCAGGATATTCAGATATTATAGCAACAGGAGTGACAGTAGTATCACCGACACAGATCACCTGCTCCTTTAACCTGCTTGGAGCTGCTGCGGGCACATGGAATATCCTGGTTACCAATCCTGATGGAAAAACCTCCGGGACGCTGACTTTTACCGTCAACAGCCCCACTCCGACAATCTCAACAAGCACCCCGGCGACTGGAGTCCGTGGGACATCAGTGAGTATAACGAGCCTTACCGGCACCGGATTCCAGCCGGGAGCGCTGGTGGATTATTACTCTGGGGTCACCAGGATCAACCTGACTGATGTAAATGTGATCTCAAGCACCCGGATATCCGGTACGCTGAATATTCCCTCCGGTGCCACGGCCGGGTCGTATGGTGTCAGGGTGATAAATACCGATGGGGTTACCGGAGTACGGACTGGCCGTTTTACGGTCACGAATCCTCCCCCAACCGTAAGCGCCATAAGTCCGATACAGGGCAGGGATGGTATGGTTGTCAGCCCGGTGATAGTGACCGGGACAAATTTCCTGACGGGCGCTCAGGTGAGGCTATACCGGGGAACCACCCTGATCTATACAGCTCCTGCAGGCACGGTGAATTCACCCACCCAGATCACCACCTCGTTCAGTCTTCCTGAGACCGTCGTGGTCGGGGTGACAGATGTCCGGGTGACCAACACGGACGCCCTGTATGGCACGCTGCCGAATGGCTATACAATTCAGGAATAATTTCTTTTTTAGTTTGGCTATAGATTCTCCTTCCAATTCTGAGCATGTTTTCAATGGCATACTGTTTGAAAATGTCCGTTGAATCGAAACATTTTACAATCATCGCAATAACTAATCACATATGCAAGTTCCCTTGAAGAATGGGATGGCAGTCTCTGACCGGAACGTCAAGATAGCAATTGTTGGTGTACTTATCTGTTGTCTCCATATTCTGTGAACTCGTTATGCATCTCTGGCAGAATATCGACATCGGCTATACCCATTTTTTTTATGTCCTTATCGTCATTGTCGGGATCTGGTTCCAGAGAAAAGCGATCTGGCTTGCCCTGTTTCTTGCCGCTATGCATCTCACGGCTTCCTATACGCTTACCGGAGAATTTTTGTGGGGTCCGTTAGTCCGGGCCTCCATGTTTGTTCTTGTTGCCATCCTTGTAGCCATGCTCTCTGAAGAAAAAGAAGAATACAGCCAGGCACTCTTACAATCCAAGAAGGAGATTGAAAAGAAAAATGTGACACTTATCGGGTTCATGGCCGAGTACACCCAACGGATGAAAAATCCCATGCGCCTGAGTCTCTGGAACCTCATGGAAATCAAGGATACTCTGGAGAAAAATTCCGGGGTAGCGTCACCGGAAACCCTTGATTCCCTTCAGGTCCAGATCAAGAACATGGAACAGATCCTCGAAACCCTGCAGTTTCTGAATGCAGCGGTCGTAGAGGGATCCTCTGACATTCCGGATGCGTACCGTGAATTTTTAACCCGGTGAGAGGGAAATACCATGACCTTTTCCATCAACCTGTCCGGAGAACAAAAACTCTATCTGGTGATGTCGGCTCCTGACCACCTGAAGATCAATAATATTGAGATTATCCGGTTTTTAATACAGAATAAGAACAGCGTTATCATCGTCACAACAAACCAGCCATACTCCACCCTTGTGGCATCGTATGAGAAAAACATGCTTGATATCTCAAAAATCCAGTTTATAGACGCAATCACGAAATACGCGATTGGAAAAGTCCCGGCTGAGGCAAGGAACTGCCGGTTTATCAATAACCCTTCAAACCTGACCGATCTCGGGATAGCAATTACCGAAGTGCTGAATGCATTTTCCCAGGAGAAACCCTGTATCCTGTTCGACTCGGTAAGCACCATGCTCATTTACATCCCCTCAACCAATATCTCCAAGTTCATCCATTTCGTGACAAGCAAACTCCGGCTCCTGGATTCCCCGGGCGTCTTTCTCGCCGTTGAGAAAGGGCTTGACCCCCTTCTTATGACGCAGCTCACAACCTATGTTGATGCTGTTATTGATATGGAATAAAAAACTACGATCAAAAAACAAAAAAAAAATATTTTTTCTCACACTCATTCCGGATATTAGCTCAGACTTGCTCCGGAACCCTATTTTAAAAGACGTTTGCTTCTGAATATACCTCCACCCTGTCCTGCAATATATCGTAGGGTTTAATCTCCCGGGAGTGTGGTGACATTCTCATCTTGACTACTTCGAGAGCGAGGTGGACATTTGTCAGATCACTTGGCCGGACATAGCGGAGCAGAATCACGGTATCAGCCAGGTATTCTATGAGCCCGTGGCGGCTTGAAAAAATATTATCCCGGTGCGTTTCTGAAGTCATCATGAGAGTGCATCGTTTGTCACGAAGCCCTTCGGCAAACTGGTACATCTCCTGCCTGCGCTCTGCATCAGTCGTGAAAAGGTCTTCAAAAAGTGATATGGGATCAATCACCACCCGTGTTGCCTTCACTTCTTCAATGAGCCGGGGAAGTTCATTTTTTATACGGTTATTGGCGATATTAAAATCAGTTGGATCGAGTTTGAGAATGTGGAGTGACCTGTCAAGGTAATCTTCAATATCCCAGCCTTTCTGTTTCATATAGGTCTGGATACGGTCTTTACTCTCTTCAAGACTGATATATATGACATTTTCCTGTTTTTCCAGTCCTTCCCAGATAAAATTCAGGGAAAATGTTGTTTTCCCCGTACCATAGGTCCCGATAATCACACAGATGCTTTTAGGGATGAGACCCCCCCCCATCATTGCATCAAGCCCGTCAATACCGATTTTTACTCTGTCTGTGCTCATATGACCACCCGGATATTGCTCACTTCAAATCCACTGGAAGTGGAGATACGGACTGCAAATTTCACCAGATCGCGCTCTTCAAGATGCGGCATGACTCCCCGGAATTTTTCGAAATACATCACGCGTTGTCTCCTGGCACCGGAACTTTCCTCCCATTTGAAGAGTAAAACGGCATCGGCAATATCTGCCAGTTCCCTTTCTTTGGAAGAATCAAGAATACCCCGGCTGAGCAGCAGATACTGGGTGATGTTTCTCTGTTTTGCCACACGTTGTAACCCCCGAAGGAATCCCGTCAGGTTGTTCCAGAGGGCAGGGGTATTGCATTGGGCTGCAATTTCTGTTACAGAATCCAGAACAACAAGGCTGTCCGGTTGAACATCGTTTATCACGTGTGAAATCTGGACAAAAATACTCTCATGACCCGATCGTTTCTGCAATCGGGTTTTCATATCGCCTTTGCAATACCAATCATCAGGAACCATGCTCCCGTCAAAATAGAGTTCCGAAAGATCATCAAACTGGATCCTGTCCACGAGCGTGGGGATATCATCGATTAAAAACGAATTGATGACTTCCTGCTTCACATCCTCTTTTAACCGGGTAAACGTGATGTACCGCACTTCCCGGGGAGTGATAACACTTTCTGGTGCACTGCCTTTCCTGGTATTTACAATATTTACCAGGGAACTGAACACGAATTCATAATTGCCTGCCCCAAGATCCCCAAGAAGGAGAATGACGGATCCTGCGGGGACCCCTCCCCCAAGGATCGGGTCGAGAGATTTGATACCGGTTGGCATTTTTACGTTTTTCAATTTCTGCATAAAAATATCCTCAATAACGATAGACTTGACTTCTTAAAAGAGACTCTCGTAGCTATTTGTGATAAAGATATCTGTCATTTTTTTAAAAATCTGATGATGAAAACGAAATAAAAACTCTGAAGCACCATAAAATTTCCTGAAATACTACATAATTATATAAAATGATCTCCCGAATTATTATTCGAGAGAATAAAAATGATTCAGCGAGAGGGAAGGAGGATGAGTACTATCCAGACAGTCCACGTTTTCATATCCTTAAAAACTTTAAAAAGTAAGGGTTATCCTCAAGGCAACGGATGAATTATCCATGACTGATCCTGACTTTGGAAAAAATGTGGTTCCCCCCCAGGAACAAAAAACGGAGCAAATAAAACCCGATTCAACCTATCGCCACTATTTTCATATCCTGAAGAAGAAAGTCAGAAAACCTGTTGTGGAATATGATTTTGAACGGTTTGGGACGCTTGTTGAAGCTGAGATTCCGACTGATTATGAACAAATCGATCGCTACTGGGTTGAAAAAGGGCGCTCACTGGTAGTAATCGCTCTCAATAAGAAGACCAACCAGAAAGAGTATCTCCTGTATGAGCCGGCACTTTCTGAATTCGAATACGAGCTGCTCGAACGTCTTTTTGAGGACCTGCGGGATGTCCTGATCCTTTCCTCCGATGAGATCAAAAAGGATCCCAAACGCATTCTCCTTGAAAAAGTAAATGATCTTATTGATGATTATGGGATAACTCCTGATTCCTTGTCCCTTTTTAAAATCCAGTATTATTTAATCAGGAATTTCACGGGTTGGTCCCGTATCGAAGCTCTTATGAAAGATTCGCAGATAGAGGATATTTCCTGTGATGGTAACAACATCCCCCTGTTCCTCTATCACCGCATCTATTGCAACATCAAAACAAATATCGCATTTGAATCAGATGCCCTTAATTCACTCGCCATTGCTCTTGCCCAGCGTTCAGGAAAGCACATCTCGACCGGATCACCCATGGTCGATGCTACCCTTCCCGATGGGTCAAGACTGCAGCTCACGCTTGGCTCTGAGGTGACAACACGGGGTACCTCATTTACCATCAGGAAATTCAGGGAGGACCCCTACTCTCCGGTTGAGCTGATGGAAAACGGCACCTTCAATGCGGAGTCACTCGCGTATCTCTGGCTCGCTATAGAAAACAACAAGAGCCTTCTCTTTGTTGGCGGAACCGCATCCGGAAAGACAACCTCCCTCAATGCAGTCTCCCTTCTCATCCCACCGGTGGCAAAAGTCGTGAGCATTGAGGACACCCGGGAGATTACCCTCTATCATGATAACTGGATCGCAAGTGTGACCCGCGATGGATCTGCTGAAGGGGGAAATGCAATAAAGATGTTTGATCTGTTAAAGTCGGCATTGCGACAGCGACCTGAGTTCATCCTTGTCGGTGAAGTGAGAGGTCCTGAGGCGCAGACACTCTTCCAGGCCATGAATACCGGGCATACAACGTTCTCGACTATGCACGCGGGCAGTGTGGATGCAGCTATTCATCGTCTTGAAAGTGAACCCCTGAATGTCCCAAGAAACATGATCCAGGCATTGAATATCTTATGTGTCCAGGAACTGCTCTTTCGCGGGACAGAGCGGGTACGTCGCGTCCAGGAAATTGTCGAAATCGCTGGAATCGATCCCGCAACCGGAAACCTGCGGGTGAATAACGTCTTTGTATACGATCCCGTTCACGATATGTTCAGTTTTACCGGCCGATCCCAGGTATATGCCGAGATTACCGAGAAACGGGGATGGACCCGGGATCAGCTGGAATCCGAGATCAGCACACGAAAGAACATTCTCGAGGCAATGAAAAAACAGGGAATCAGGGATTATAGATCGGTTGCATCCCTCTTTCACGCATATTATATTGATGCCCCGAAGGTTCTTGGCAGTCTCGCCGACCTGTGCAAGGTAATCCAATGAATGTGAGACACCATATCAGGAAATGGATACAACAAGATCCCTCCCGGTATTCAGACCTGCATGCAGATATGATTTCAGCAAGGATGGGTCTGACCCTCGAACAGTTTTTATGGCGATCGGTTAAGATCGCATTCCTGACGGGTATCATCCTTGCGGTCCTTGGATATTTTATCACCACGTACCTGACCCTGCAGTTCAAGGTTGGAAAAATCGGCATCTACAATGTATTCAATATCCCGGTTCCATCAATCCTTATTACCGATCCAGGAATCCTGTCCATCCAGATTTTTACCATGCTCGTTACGTTCCTCCTGGGAATATATTTCGGATACTTCCTCCTTTTAAAACTCCCTGGTTATGAAAAAAGAAACCGCGCAATAAAAATCAACATGACCCTGCACAATGCAGTTGCGTATATGTACGCGATGCGGAGGGGAGGTGCCCAGCTGATGATGGTCTTCCGTTCCCTCTCTGACCGGGCAGATATTTATGGAGAGGTTGCCCTTGAATTTCGCCAGATTGTGAGAGATGCCGACTTTTTTGGGTACGATGTCGTAACTGCTATTCACCATCTCGCCCAAACCACCCCCTCTGAGAAGCTCAAGGATTTCTTACAGGATCTGCTTTCGGTAATTGAGAGTGGGGGGGATATGGCAGAGTTTCTCTCCCTGAGAGTCAGGTTGTATCAGGAAGAAGCACGCTTTGAACAGAAACAATTCCTCAACATCCTTTCCCTCGTAGCTGAGTCCTATGTCACTCTCTTTGTCGCTGGACCCCTCTTTTTGATTATCATCATGGTTGTGATGGGGATGATGGGAGGGTCTGCTGTACTCCAGCTGACCTTAATTACCTATGCGATCATTCCTGTTGGATCAGTGGTATTTATTTTTCTTATTTATCACCTGTCAGAAAAAACTGAAAAGACGGAACGATATATCAGGACAAAATGGCTTAAAACCTATGCCAACATCAGGATTTATAAGAAAAAGGATGAAGAATCCCTGCTGGAGCAACTGAAAAAATACGACCGGATCAGGAATTTTGTCACCTTTATCCGTCATCCCCTTGAGAGTTTCATCAATAATGTCAATCTCACCCTGATCGTAACCGCTCCTATCGCCATTCTCTATAGTGTAATCACTTTTTTGCAGGTTCCTCACTATACGAATACTGAACTATACGTCAGTGTCATCGATGATCATATCGCAATTGCCCTGCTTGTTGTACTCATACCCTACGCAGTCTTCTATGGAATCTGGGCTAAAAAAGTTCTTGGCATTCAGGAGCTCATTCCGGATTTCCTTGAAAGAATGGCCGGGATCAACCAGTCCGGTCTCACTATCGCCCAGGGAATTGCTATTATGGTTAACACCAATCTTGGGCTTATCAGCTATGAAATCAGGAAAATCAAGAAGGATATGGACTGGGGTGCGAATTTTACCGAAGCACTGGTGAGGTTTGAAGAGCGGGTCAGCACACCTTCGATTGCACGGACCGTCACGCTGATTACCAAGGCAAGTGAGATGAGCGGGCAGATCGGCGAAGTGCTTTCCATTGCTGCCGCTGATGCAAAAATGACCGAGATGCTCAAAAAAGAGCGCCATGCGGAGATGTTTATCTATACGGTTATTGTGTATCTCGCATTCTTTGTATTCCTCTTTGTTGTGGCTGTCCTGACAATGCAGTTTCTCCCCGTCCTGGCTAATATCTCTACGCAGGGAATTTCTGCAACCGGAATCCTTTCGGGGATTGGAGCGATATCGATAGCTACATTTGGAAGGCTTCTCTATCATGCGTGCCTTATCCAGGCATTTTTCTCCGGTCTTATTGCCGGCCAGATGGGGGAGTCATCACTTGCAGCGGGTGTTAAGCATGCGTGCGTTTTACTCCTGATAACCCTCGTGGTATTCAATTTCCTTCTTGTTTAAAATGGGTATAGTGCCATTGTAACCACCAACTCGTACAGGAAATGACGAGAAAAAATGTAATCAGCATAGTGTTCCAAAATTCAAAATCGAAAAAGTGTTCCTGTTCAAAGGACTAAAAACGCGGGACGCTCCAGTGGCTTCGCCCCGCCACTATGGCGCCCCGGTTGCGATGGCGTTGTATAACCAGGGATAAGGTATCCCGGTACTACCGATGAATCGCAGGTGCCCCCGCCCCCAAAGGGGGCAGGGCTGGCGCAAGGGGGGTGGGGTGTGTGTTCAATAAAACAAGAAATTAGTCGCTAGAATATGACTGTGCCCTAAAATTTTTGTGAATTTCTCGTCTCCTTTTTGACAAAAGTGACCTTCGTATTCCGGCTCACCAGCAGGTTATACGCATCATGCGTCTTGTTATATCGCACCAGTACATTGCGCAGTTCGAGGATTGATCCATACGGGGCAGATGTGATCAGGTCATTTTCCGGCGTGATATGATAGGAAGGCAACACTGCATACACCGGTGTTTTTGCTGTCCCGTCACAGAGCTTGAACACATGCGACCGTGCATCACCGAGTTCCCCGGACATTTTTACACCTGCTACGTTGATCCGTTTTCCGACATGCAGGTGCAGTTTGGATAACCGGAGGAATTTGGAACCGCCGAGCAAACGAACATTTTCCTTTCGCATGCCATCTTTTCGCAGGACAGCATAACTGAACTTTATATCGGTGTTCACGTACCGGTAGGAATCCTCGCAGTGCGCAAGCGTCTCCATCAAACGGGAGAGTTTTATCGCTGGTGCAGTCTCAAAACTCCAGCAGCGGGGGGCAGTGCAGGCTGAACCCCAGATGAATGAACAGGGGCCATAGACAGACAGACCTCTTTTTTGTAATGCTACGGTGAGCGATCGCATACGTGTCGCATTTTCCTGATCCGCAGGCTCGACTATCAGGATTGAACCATCGGGAGCAAGTCGCTCTGAGATTAGTGCCACAATGTCAGCCCTGACTTCCATGGTTGCATCCGGAAGTTCATTCAGTACGTTGGAAAAGATCACCAGTTCAATTTTTTCCGGGAGCCTGGTAAGGTCGAGTGATCTGATATCTGTTTTAATCGGAGATTTGATGGATACTCTGCCTCCTCTGGGTACGAAAGCATCGCGTAAATAGGTGAATGCCTCGATGTGCTCCTCCGACTTTTCTAGGGAAAACATGGTCGCCTGTGCATCATCCAGCCGTGCATAAAAATCAGCAATTGCGAGCGGCACAACACCCGGCCCGGTTCCGACATCGAGGATAGTCATGCTTTTTTTCAGCAGTCCGTCGCGTGCGAGCATCAGGAGCAGGTGCTCGGTCTGCATAAAAAATACCGGGAAATGGTAGGCGAGATACCCAAGAACACTATAACCTTTTGTGTACTGTAATGACCGTTTATGGGAGGGTTTCCAGTAATCGTCTTTCTGGGCGACAATCGCACGGCGGAGGCGTTCGATGATGACCGGATCATTCCAGTCCTTTCCAACTTTTTTTGTGATGTAGTTTTCGATACTTTGCGCAAGGGAACCAGGCATCTCTCTTTTTGTAAAAAAATGCTGCTGTCGTTCACGTTCCTCATGATTCATGAGATATGGTTGAGCGGGAGGAATTCGGCTGATCTCAAAATCCCCCTTACCTTTTTTTGCCATGAGTCCCATAGCGGAAAGTTCAGGAGATATGATGCTGAACAGCTGGTGAACCGGCAACGGCTCATCGAGATAGGGGATAATCTCTGACAGGAAAAATGCCGGCTTTGTTGCGGCTACATACTTTATTGTCGAGATAAGTTGTTGTTCTGCCATTAGTTGCCGGATACTTGGTAGTGGGCGATATTACATCTTTGTATAATGGGTGTCTTTACCGGCAGATTATTTCCATCACTTGTGCGGCAGGATGATATATTTGTTCAGCGAACATCCGAAACGATCACGCACCATGTGTGGCAGGTACTCGTTGGTCTTTATTGATGACCTCGGCAACCGGTTCAGGGTATTCAACCCGATGATGGGGGCACGTTCACGGTTCAACATCGCACCCAGGAGCGAAATGCCGGTTATTATTCATGAAGAAAAAAATGAACTCGTCATGATGAAGTGGGGGCTGGTACCTCACTGGGTGCAGGACATACAGACGGCAAAACGACCGATCAATGCACGGGCAGAAACCTTATCAGAAAAACCTTCCTTTAAAGAGCTGCTGAAAAACCAGCGTTGTCTAGTCCCGGCATCCGGGTTTTTCGAATGGAAAAAAGAAGGCAGTAAAAAAATTCCATTCTACCTTCACCTGCCGAAGATCCCGCTCTTTGCATTTGCCGGGCTTTATGATTGCTGGAAATGTCCAGATGGAAATCTTCTCTTTACGTATGCGATCATTACCACCGAACCCAATGAACTTATAGCAAAAATCCACAACCGTATGCCGTCCATTCTCTTGCCAGAACATGAAGATCGCTGGCTATCAAAATCACCTTTGAACACCGGGGATCTCAAAGAAATCCTCTCACCGTTCTTGGCAGAGAACATGTTGATGTATCCTGTCTCAGCACTTGTCAATACGCCGGATGCTGATGATGAACGCATCATTCACCCACTGAATACCCTGAAACTGACTGATGATACTAATACTTGACCACTGCCCCGGTGCCGCGAACCTGCGGACACCCACACACACTATCAAAAAGTGCCCGCAGTGCGGTGAGGAAGTAGAACTATTTTCGAATGATATCTCCATGAAATGCAGTGACTGCGGCTTTGAGCTCTACAATGATATCGAATCATGCATCCTGTGGTGCAGGCACGCAAAGGAATGTGTTGGTGAGGAGAAGTACAGGAAACTTATCGAACGAAAAAGTGCTCCCGTTCAACAGAAGGGGAAATAATTGCTCTGAATAAATATAATTGAGTTATGGACTCAGGCAAACATGAGGTATAACTGGTGTTTGTTCATGGTAATCCCTTTTTTCCGATAGGAAAATAAAAGCATATGTAGGTGAAGGGGGGAAAAGTGCTTACCTCCCTTACCGCCCCTGTGCTTTGCGCGATGACGACGTATTACCTGTTCAGGAGTTATAGTACCTTTCCTTGAGGTATCGTATTTTGGGGGGGGCCAAAGCGGCGGGGGTAAAACCTCTGATGAGCGTTTGAGTTTTGTATTATCTTGTCAGACCGCTAACATTCGCTCGATCGCACAGCGGGCTCGATGAGCAATCTCTTCCGGTACAGTGATGCGGGGCTGCAGGGAGATGAGCGAATTCCTTACTTTAATCAGATCCGTCTTTTTCATGTTCGTGCAGATCGCTGCCTGAGACAAGGGATAGCATTTCTTTGTCGGGCATTCCCTTAAGAGCCTGTGGAGGATACCAACTTCAGTACCAATGATGAACTCTTTTTCTGAGGAATTGCAAACATGCCTGATGATTCCAGAAGTACTAGCAACATGATCTGCGAGATCGATTAGTTCAGGGCGGCACTCAGGATGCACCAGAATAACTGCACCGGGATGAAGATCGTGTGCCTTGCGCACATCAATCGGTGTGATACGGTCATGAACGGTACAGAACCCTTCCCATGGCAGGATCTCTTTGTTGGTGAACCGCTGGGTATAGAGTCCAAGATTACGATCAGGAACAAAAATTATCTGGTCTTCCTGTAATGAGTTGACCACCTTTACCGCGTTTGAAGAGGTGCAGCAGATATCGCTCTCTGCTTTAACTTCTGCAGTTGTGTTCACATAACAGACAACTGCAGCCTCCGGGTGCCGGGATTTCACGAGTTTCAGTTCATCTGCCGTTATCATATCCGCCATTGGGCAGCAGGCATCCTGAGCTGGCAACAGGACCGTTTTTTCCGGGGAGATGATCGCGGCAGTCTCAGCCATGAAATCCACACCGCAGAACACTATGACGTCGCCGTCCATGGTGGCAGCTGCCCGGGACAGTTCGAGTGAATCCCCGGTGAGGTCAGCGATATCCTGCACATCAGCGGTCTGGTAATTGTGCGCGAGAATGATCGCATGCCGATCCTCTTTCAGCCGGAGAATTTCATCATGAATTAGCGATTCACCCTGCACCCTGCACACTTCCGTAATGGTATGTGTTGATCCTGTGTATCAAATACGTAGATCACGTATCAGTCTTTTTGTTTTTTATTGTATAGTTCCTCTCAATGACAATGTTCCCAAGCGGGATGTTTAAGGAACCTGCTCGCAAAGCTACTTAGTGACAAAATGAAACTTATCCTTTCGGACCGGGATGTCCGGATTTTTGAGCACATTCCGGCTCCTGCTGAACAGATCCTGCTCGAACAGGGTATAAATCCCCTTGAGGTGATCGTATCCCGGAACGGGAAGCTGGTATCCGAGGATACGGTTATTCAGGCGAGCGATGAGGTTCGGATTATCAGGATAGCACATGGGGGTTAATGGTTGAAACCCGGGGAAGTGCAACCGGACGTGCCGGTATGTTCTCTGTGCACAGAACCGGCAGTGGTTTACCAGCGATCTATCAATCGTCACCTGTGCAGTACTCATTTTACTGCTGATGTGGAACTACGGGTGGCAGATTCCATAAAAACCCGGCAGATGATCGTCCCTCACGATCGTGTGGCAGTTGCCCTGAGCGGGGGTAAAGACAGCACCGCACTTCTTCTTCTCCTGCACCATCTCCTCCCGGCAGGGGAGGATGTCCGGCTCATTGCCATAACGATCGATGAAGGGATTGCCGGCTACCGCGAAGAAACGATTCAGTCAGCAGAAAAGCTCACCAATCGGCTGGGGATCGAACATCACTGCATTTCGTTTACCGGTTTGTTCGGGGATTCACTCGATGCGTTCCTCACCGGCAGGGAATCACAGGCCTGCAGTATCTGCGGTATACTCCGGAAAAAGGCGTTGGTGGTGGGTGCGCAACAGGCAGGGGCAACAAAGCTTGCCACCGGCCATAACCTTGACGATGAGGCACAATCGGTGTTAATGAACGTCTTCAGGGGTGACCTGGCGCGTCTTGTCCGGAATTCCCGTGATGATTCATCAGGGAAGTTTATCCCGAGGATCAAGCCGCTTTCCCTGATTTCTGAAAAAGAGATTGCTACGTATCTTATGCTCAATGATGCGTGGAGCGAACTTCCGGAGTGCCCCTACACCCGCTATGCAATGCGGCGGGAGGTCCGGTCGATGCTATCAGGTTTTGAGTATAAGCATCCCGGTACTATGCTCCACCTTTTGGAGAGCAAAGAAAAGATCGAGCGCTATGGTAAAGGTTCAGTGATTTCTGAACCCCTCCGCTCCTGCCGGGAGTGTGGTGATCCCTGCAGCGGGGATCTCTGCCAGGTATGCCTGCTCCGCCAGTCACTTGACCGATGATTGACCGGACTCGGACTCCATTCCGGTAATTCGCTGCGGTCGCGAATAAATATTCATTTTTCCCGCCCGCATAAAACCAACGATAGTAAGCCCGGTCTTTTCTGCAATCTCCACCGATAATGTCGTTGTCGCACTGCGTGATATGATCACGGGAATATTTGCAATGAGGCATTTGCGCACCATTTCTGAAGAGATCCTGCCCGATGAAACGATGAATGTCCGGGAAAAATCTATACCGGTCCGTAGCCCGTGCCCGATTACCCGGTCAACTGCATTATGCCTCCCGATATCTTCAGAAACAGAGATAACTTTTTCCGTATTGAGTAAGGCAACGACATGGATACCGCCGGTTGTTTTGTGAAGATCCGAAGAGAGGGCATCCCTGACCGATTCGTTGATTCTCTCCAGGCTGATCACAAAATCAGACTTGATCTTGGGGAGTTTTTCTGCATCAATGTAGGATACGCTCCCCCCGCAACCTGATAAAATGGTCTTTTTTGGGCCCAGCACTTTGAATAGGTTCCTCGTGATAACGCTGATCCGGTTCTTCTCAATCCTGATTGATTCGATCTCATCGATACCCTTGATGATCTGTTCGGTGAAGAGGTAGCCGGTAACAAAATCCTCGAGCTGCACCGGGCTCATCATTGCAGTCATCGCGTGCCTCCCGTTGACAAAAAGGGCAACAGGTACTTCTTCAACGACTTCGTGAAGTTCATTTCTGAAGGTATCCCCGTCAACCTTTATACAGGGCAGTTTCCGGTACATCTTTTCGTTCATATCTCCAGCCCTCTCGTTCTCATGGACAATGGTCAGGCAGGACTAAAGTATACCCCACAATACCTCATCCATACTCCCGCTCCGGTAGCCTTCAAGGTCAAGGGTAACATAGGAAAATCCGGTTGATTTGAGTTTCTTCACCACTGCGGGTTGCATATCCAGTATTTTCCCCATCTCCTCTTTATGCACTTCTATCCGGGCAATTGTGCCGTGCAAACGTACCCTGAGTCTGTCCGAATCCCTGATCTGCGAGGAATGCCTCAGCTTCTTCAATCATCCGGAGTTTTTCCCGGGTGATTTCTTCTCCGTAGGGTATCCGGGATGAGAGGCAGGCAGCAGAGGGTTTCTGCCAGACTGACAGACCGTACTCACGGGCGATCTCCCGAATCTCCTGTTTGGTGATCCCGGATTCAATAAACGGATGGATGATTCCTGCTTCTGTTGATGCGGCAAGTCCCGGACGATGCTCACCCGTATCCGAGATATTTATCCCGTCAGCAATTGTGGCAAGACCCCGTTCTTCTGCCCGTTGTTTGAGATATGCTGCGGAGATCTTTTTGCAGTAATAACAACGGTTGGCCGGATTTTTCCGGAATTCTTCCTGTTCCATCAGGCGGACAGGTATGATATCCAGCTCGAGTCCGAGTTCACTCGCGATTTGGCACGCCTGTGCAATAGCAGCTCGTGGTACAACCGGGCTGTCAAGAAGGACGCACGCTGTCTTATTTCCCAGCACTTCTTTTGCGAGCACAGCAAGAAGCGTGCTGTCGACACCCCCGGAAAATGCTACCAGCATCGATCCCCTCGCTGCGATCGTTTCTTTCATTGTTTGTGTTTTTTCTACAGCATTCATCGCGATACCAGAACCCTGGGATTTGAACAAATGTCAGACCGACAAAAAAATTACGAGCAGCAGCGCTCGGAAACGATGGCTGCACATCCACCTTCCCCTTCGCGGAGCTGTCGGCAGATCCCGCATACCCGCTCGATTACATTAACCTGTTTTTGGTCGATCAGATCCCGCGCCAGCTCTGCGATGGATTTTTTCACCTCATTTTCAAACTCTAACCGGTACCCTCGTTTACCGGAAAGGTATTGCGAGACCGCTGATGGTGCAATATCCAGCATCCGTGCCGCTCCGACCTGGGAGACCCCTCCTCTGACAAGCTCTACCGCGATTGCTGCCCGGATTGCCGGCAGAACGTCCCAGACTATCTTCTGACAGGGTGCTTCCATAGTATCACAACGTTTAAATTATCACAATTGTCACATAATATATTGCATTCACAATTGTGAATTACATCAGAAAACAATAAATTCTTTTTGTCTCCTGCAAGAAAAACACCGTGTCCCTCATGGTCAATCTGGTTTATGGTATAAACGGGGTGGAAAAGAATAATCCCCAGATCAGCGCACATATTCAGGTACGAGGGAACGCATGGGAGCACAGCGCACAATCTACATGGATCACTCTGCAACCACCTTTGTAAAACCGGAGGTTTTTGAGGCCATGAACCCTTACTTCACGGAACATTTTGGCAATCCCTCCTCCCTATACGGCATCGCCCGGTATCGAAAAAGGCAATTGATACGGCACGGTTGCAGACTGCAAAGGCATTGGGTGCTGACCCGGAAGAGATTTATTTTACCTCTGGTGGGAGTGAATCAGACAACTGGGCGATCAAGGGGGTGGCGCTTGCGAACCATAAGCGTGGCAACCACATCATCACGACACAGATCGAGCACCACGCGGTGCTCCACACCTGCCAGTTTCTCGAGAAGGAAGGCTTTGAAGTCACGTATCTCCCGGTTGACCAGTATGGTCTTGTTAGTCCGATGGATCTGGAGAAAGCGATCACGGACAAGACGATCCTGATCTCGGTTATGTATGCCAACAATGAGATTGGAACAATCGAACCTGTTGCGGAACTCGGTGCAATCGCCCGGAAGCACAAGGTGTATTTCCATACTGATGCGGTGCAGGCGATAGGCAACGTTTCAATCGATGTGAAATCACAAAACATCGACCTGCTCTCACTCTCCGCTCACAAATTCTATGGCCCGAAAGGGGTCGGGGCACTCTACATCAGAAAAGGAGTGCGGATAGAGAACCTGATTCATGGCGGAGGCCAGGAGCGGAAACGGCGTGCGGGTACAGAAAACATTGCCGGCATAATCGGTTTGGGGAAAGCGATTGAACTTGCTACTGCGGATATCCCGGGACACAACGCAACGATCAAAGCGATGCGGGACCGTCTCATCAAAGGTGTGCTGGAAAAAATTCCCAACTCCCGCCTCAATGGCCACCCTGAGAAGCGGCTGCCGGGCAACTTCAATGTCAGCTTTGAGTTTATCGAGGGTGAATCAATGCTGCTGTGGCTGGATGATGCGGGTGTCTGCGCATCTACCGGAAGTGCCTGTACATCGGGCTCTCTTGAACCATCGCACGTGTTGCTTGCAACAGGGCTTCCGGTAGAAATATCGCACGGTTCGCTCAGGCTCACGCTGGGCGATGCGAATAGGGAAGGGGATGTGGATTTTGTGCTCGACATTCTTCCCAAAGTCGTGCAAAAACTGCGGGACATGTCCCCTCTCTACCAGAAAAGCGGGAAAGACGAGGGATGCAATGTATAGTGAGACGGTGATGGATCATTTCAAGAACCCCCGAAATGTCGGGGAGATCGAGAATCCTGACGGAGTTGGTGAGGTCGGGAACCCGGTCTGCGGGGATATCATGAAGATCTTTTTGAAGATCGAAAACAACGTGGTGGTTGACGCAAAGTTCAAGACATTCGGCTGCGGTGCTGCGATAGCATCCAGCAGCATGGCAACTGAACTTGTCAGAGGGAAGACGCTGGAGGAGGCGTGGGACCTTTCGAACAAGGCAGTTGCCGAGGCACTTGATGGTCTGCCCCCTATCAAGATGCACTGCTCGGTTCTGGCCGAAGAAGGTATTCACCAGGCAATCAATGATTACCGCGTGAAGAAGGGGCTCGAACCATGGGTCGAGAAAAATCCCCATTCCCATGATCACGCTGAAGATCTCGCCTGCGATCATTAAGCAGGAATGCAGGAACAAATCCAAAATTACGGTGAACAATGTTTTCAGAACGCGAACGTGAACGATATAAACGGCAGCTCGATGCTCTTCGGGGATGAGGGACAGGAGCGGCTCAAAAAAGCGCACATCTTCATTGCCGGTGCCGGTGGTCTGGGCTCACCGGTCTCCCTCTACCTTGCTGTTGCCGGTGTAGGTACGATCACGATTGTCGATATGGATGTGGTTGACCAGACGAACCTGAACCGCCAGATCCTCCACTTTGACCGGGATATCAGCAGGAAGAAGACCGCATCAGCCCGAGAAAAATTACAGGAAATAAACCCGGACATCACGGTCAATTCCATCGATGTGAGAATTGACGAAACCAACGCAGCTGACCTGGTGGGGAAAGCTGATGGTATTGTGGATGCCATGGACAACTACCCGACCCGTTACCTGCTCAACGAGGTCGCAATTGCAAAGGAGATCCCGTTCTTCCATGGCGGTATCTATGGATTCTACGGGCAGGCTACCACGATCATTCCCGGAACGACCCCGTGCCTGAAATGCATCTTCCCCAAACCGCCGCCAAAAGAAGTATTTCCCGTGGTTGGCGTGACAGCAGGAATCATAGGCACGGTCCAGGCCAACGAAGTACTGAAGTACCTGCTCGGCATCGGCGAACTGCTCACGGGGCGTCTCTTCATCTGGGACGGGATGCAGGCTCATGCTGAGGAGATCTGCGTAGAACGTAACCCTGCATGCGACGCGTGCAGTGGCATGACAACCATGAAAACAACAGCGAGGAAGAAGAAATGACGGTAAAGATCCGGTTTTTTGCACGGTTCCGTGAATTGCTCGGGAGCGATATTATGACTGATGTGGCAGCGGGAACGATGTGCAGCACACTGATTACCACGGTCGCAAAGAAAAATCCCGAGGGATATGCTGCTATCTTTGATGAGAAAGGCGCCTTCCACGAGTTCGTGATCCTGATGAAGAACGGCAAACGGATTGATATCGCTGATGCGGCAAAGACCCCGGTTGCGGATGGCGATGAGATTGCAGTATTCCCGCCGGTTGCAGGGGGATAAATCAGGTGAACCATGATTGTTATCCAGACAGATGATGTCGATATCGGGGCCCTCATTCATGCAGCAAAGAAGCATGGCGCGGGTGCCGTGGTTGTCTTCGATGGTGTCGTCCGGGACGATGATATCACCGAGATGGAACTGGAAGCGTACCATGATATCGCAACACAGGAACTGGAAAAGATTGCCAAAGACGCGACAGAACAATTCGGGCTGCTGCATGTCGATATCATCCACCGGATCGGACGGCTTACGGTGGGTGAGAATATCCTGATTATCATTGTTGCCGCAGGACACCGGGAAGCGGCATACACCGGATCCCGGTTTATTATTGAAGCGATCAAGGCCGGTGTCCCGATCTGGAAGAAGGAGCTGACAAAGGATGGGGGACGATGGGTGCCGGGCGAGCACCATCATGGTTCAGGTAAACCACACTAATCCTAATCTTAATATAACGATCGTCAGTCTACCCTTTATACCGAGGATACTTCATCTTGGGGAATCTGTTCATGTATTTTGAATCATCAAAAGAATCACACACCCGGTCAGTTATTTCACCGGTACCTGATTGCGTTGTAGAGAGGCCCGGCTCTTTCTTTGTCCAGTTTCCGGTATCTTTGGTTTCACCGAGCGAAAAATTTGAGGAAAAACGACTGGTTCTCATAAAAAAATCATGTGACCGTCTGATGCAAACTATTGATTTCCGATCGCTTCAAAAGGTATCATTTGTTATCCTGTTCGCGGTAAATGCAGATCACATGTGTGTCCCTACCCGCCGGCAACCGGGGGAAAAAGGGCGATCACGTCCCCTTCATCGAGCGGGGTTTCCAGACCGGCCAGAAAATGTACATTCCTGCTGTTCTTGAGGATATTGACAAAGTCCCGGAGTGTTCCCGGACTGGCAAACATCAGCTCGCCTAACCCTTCGTACTTTCCGGTAAGTTCCGCAAGAAGTGTACGGATAGTTGCACCCTTCGGAAATTCCATGTCGAATTGACTATCCATAACCTCGCGAAATGTGGCAAACGCCTTGACGTGGACCTTCATCGCACTCTCTCTCCTGCTGGTATCTGGTACTCATCTTTACCGCAGACAGGACAGGTTGGGATACGCTCTATCTTGAGCCGATCTGCTTTCTGTCTGATGCCATCCCAGAGCCACAAATGATCATTGATGGGCAAACCGGTACCGGTTGCCAGTTTAATCGCTTCTGTGACCTGGACGCACCCGATTATTCCGGTCGTAACTCCAATAATTGGAGTCTCCCGTACCGGAGGCGGGTTCGGAACGATGCAGCGGAGGCAGGGAGACATTTTGGGAATGATGGTGCATACCTGTCCATAGAACCCTTCAACTGCGCCATGGATAAACGGTATCCCACATTTCCATGCTGCATCAGCCAACAGGAACCGTGCCGGATAATTGTCAAGCCCGTCTATGATCACATCAATACCACGGATAAGGTCCCGCGCCGGAGCGGTACCAATTGCTGCCATAACCGGTTCAACATCAATGGATGAATTCATGGCATGGAGTGCTTTTGCAGCGGTGTCCGCCTTCGGTCTGCCGATATCTGCCTCCCGGTACAACAACTGGCGGTTCAGGTTTGTCTCTTCGATGCAATCGGGGTCGATGATACGGATAGTGCCAAACCCTGCCATGGCAGCAAAGAGGGCAGCTGTACTACCAAGTCCTCCTGCTCCGGCAATGAGCAGCCGGGTTCTCCCGATCTTCTCCTGCCCATCCTCACCGACAACGGCAATCTGCCGCCGGTAGCGTTCCTTTTGCTCTTTGCTCAGCACGGCCATAGTCAATGATTATTTTTAGCCTTGTTATACAAGACCCAGTTCTTTGCGTTTCTCCTGTGTCGGAGTCCCTTCTTTATCCCAGCCCCGCAGGGTATAATATTCATCGAGCATCTCATCCCGTCTCCATACCTGCCCGGTGGGTGCACCTTCTTTGAGCGGTTCGTTCAGGAGTCGGGCCGGCAGCGTGTCGTCCTTGCGACCGAACCCGCGTTTGATATTGTAGAGTTTCTGGAGGTTCCAGATCCGTTCTCCGATCTTCAGCAGTTCAGCAGCGTCAATCTTCATCCCCGTAGTTGCCGAAAGGAGATCTGCATAATCCTGTGCATCCAGCGCAAACGAGGTGAACAGGCACATGCCCGATGCATCGATGGCCGCGGTCAGGTCCTGGAAGGTCTTGACCCACTGCGGTTTTCCCTTGGTCACGTACGGGTCGAGTTTCTCCGGTGCCCCGAGCACTTCGGGAGAGATCATGTACCCGTACACATGGTCGCCGCCACGGACCGATGTGGCTGTCGCAAGCCCGTATCCCTGGATTCCCCGGGGATCGTATGCCGGCAGTTCCTGCTTCTTGGAACTCATCGAGCATTCGGGATGCCCGTATTTCGTGGCAAACCGGAAGGAGCCTTCGGCAAGTTCATTGCCGATATCTTCGCGCTTTGCGATCTGCTCCACCAGTTTCAGCATCCCTTTCGCATCACCGAACCGGATCGGGTGCTTGACATACCCTTTCTCTGCCATCTCCATCAGGCAGGCAATCGTTGTCGGCGCCGAGATCGCGTCGAGCCCGTACTCGTTGCAGATGTTGTTCGCCCGGACAACTGCCTTGAGATCATCGATCCCGCAGTCCGGCCCGAATGCCCAGTCAGGTTCGTACTCCGGGCCTTCCCCGGTCTCGCCATCGAATTCATGGACACGGCCGCACTGCACGATGCAGGCATAGCAGCCCTTGGGTTTCTTGAGGATGGTTTTTGCCATTGTTTCACCGGAGACCTTCTCGGCGTCTGCAAAGTGGGCAGTCTGGAAGTTCCGGGTCGGCAGGACGTAGTTCTCGTTGATGATGTTGATGAGCACCGCCGTACCGTAATTGTGCAGCGCCTTTTCGATCCCGTTCTCCTCGATCTTCTTGCGCACGCGATCCTTGACTACATTGAGTTGCTCTTCATCCGCTGCCTTGATGGGCAGGTCTCCCCGGGCTGCAATCGCTTTCAGGTTCTTTGAACCCATGACAGCACCGACACCCCCGCGCCCGGCAGCCCGCGTCTTCTCGTTGATGATGCAGGCAAACAGCACGAGTTTTTCCCCTGCCGGCCCTATACAGGATACACGGACCTTATCATCCTTGAGTTCTTTCTGAATCGCATCGGTCGTCTGCCCGGTTGTTTTACCCCAGAGGTGAGCGGCATCCCGGAGTTCTGCCTTCCCGTTGTCCAGCAGGAGGTAGACCGGTTTTTTCGCTTTCCCGGTCACGACGACTGCATCGAATCCCGCCTTCTTCATCTTCCAGCCAAAGACCCCGCCGCTGTTGGCGCTCATCGCGGTCCCCGTGAGTGGTGAGATTGTCGAGACCTCGTACCGGCTCCCCAGCGGGATACCGGTGCCGGTCAGCGGCCCGGCTGCATACACGACAACATTCTTGTCACCCAGCGGATCGATCTTCGGATCAACCATATCGGTCAGAAGCCGGATGCCAAACCCCCGCCCGCCAATATACATCTTTTTGAGTTCCGGTGGCGTGGGCTTGATCGTAACCTTCCCTGCCGAGAGATCGGCATAGACCATATTTCCTGCATATCCGTCCATGATGATTACCAAATGGTTACTTCACGGTCATTGTACATAAAGGGTATTCAAAAAAAATTGAAAAATTAAGGTGCCCTATGTTACCCAAAATGCTAACCGGCTACATTCTCTGTGGCATGGTCCTCTTGTGCAGGTACATTGTCCCAACGGTGAACACCAGCGTAAACACAGCAAGCGCTGCGATATCGATCAGCACCGGAAAATAGTGTGCATCGGTAAACGAGTATCGTACAAGATCGGTGAAGTAGGTGAGCGGGGAGAACACCGCAAGCACCAGTCCCCATGCCGGCATCTGCTCCAGCGGGATGAAGATACCGGAGATGAAGACGAGCGGGAACTTGATCAGCGAGGAGAGCATCATGATGTTCGACGGCACGTTCGTGGGTGGCACGGCAAGCAGCATCCCGATTGCAGAGAAGCAGCATGCGGCAAGGAGGATTGCGGCAAGCAGCGTGATGCCGTGGAGGAGCGAAAGCCCGAGCGCCAGCCCGATGATGACCGTAATAATCGTAATCCCGATGCCGAAGAGGATGGAGGCGATCATGTCGCCAAAGACAATTGCCTCGATGGTGATCGGGCATGAAGCGAGCCGCTCAAGGGTCTTTGCCTGACCCTCCCACGGGAAGATGGCGGGGGATACGGCAGTGGCAGTGAAAAAGAGTGTCATCCCGACAAGTCCTGAAATGAGAAACGACAGGGGGAGCTGCCTGCTGCCCATAAAGAAGGCAAGGAACAGGAAGACCGGCATGAAGACCCCGAAGATGAGTACGGGACCTTTGAAGTAATAGATGCGGATATCCTTCTTTGCAATCGCCCATGCCCGCCGCACCTGTTCGGAAAATCCGGCCGGGTTCATGGTTTCTCCTCCTGCGTCAGCCGGAGGAATGCATCGTCAAGCGAGGGTGCGAGCGTGTTCAGCGTGACAATCGCCGCACCGTTCTGCTGGCTGAAGGTCACGAGGGAACGAATAACGGCATCCCGGTTGTCTGTCGGTGATCTGCCACTTGTCACCGGTCCGGTTCGCACCGGTCACACCGGGAAGTCCTGCAAGGGCGTCACCGGATACCTCACGGTCAAAACTCACTTCGATCTTGTGCACCCGGTCGATTGCCGTCTTGAGTTTCTCCGGTGCATCGATGGCAACAATCTTCCCGGCCCGGATGATGCCGACCCGGTGGCAGAGACGGTTTGCCTCCTCCATGTTGTGCGTGGTGAGGAAGATGGTGGTTCCCTGCTTGTTCAGGTCACGGAGCAGGGTGAGGATCATCTGGGTGCTCTGCACATCGAGACCGCTCGTGGGTTCATCGAGGAAGAGGAGTTCCGGTTCATGGATAAGCGCCATCGCGAGGATGAGCCGCTGCTTCATGCCTTTGGAGTACGCCTGCACTTTCTGGTCTTTTCTCTCAAGGAGCCCCACCATGCCGAGCAGATCGGATGAACGCTGTTCCGCCTTAACACGGTCAAGCCCATACAGTTCCCCCATCAGCATCAGGTTCTGCCATGCGGTGAGATCGGTGTAGGCATTCGAGGTTTCCGGCACCACGCCGAATCCCTGTTTTGCCATGCACCGGCTCGGACCGGATGTCATGGCCGAGGATCGTGGCGGTCCCGGCATCCGGAGGAATAACTCCGGTCAGCATCCGGGTTGTGGTGGTCTTGCCCGCACCGTTCGGACCGAGGAAACCGAAGATTTCTCCCTGCTGGACATCAAACGAGATATGGTCTACGGCAATGCTTTTACCAAAAACTTTTGTCAGATCTGAAGCATGAATTACAACGGTCATTTGGATTCTCATCTCCTCATACGTCTTCACGGATGCCAAGAAGGACCATCCGCTGGTTGCACCGGATCCCCCGGTTCTCATCCTTTTTTACGGAGACAAGATGCAGGGGTTTGACGGGATGCTCGATGGTTCCCGAGGTGATGATACCCTCTCCCTGCAGAACGACAAACACCACGGCATACGGTTCCGGATGAGGCGGGATCACCTGCCCGGTTTCAAGGCCGACGAGGACGATGTTCGAACCTGCGGTTTTCATCAGGTCTTTTTTGACCGGGTCTTTAGCGGAGAATTCCGCTGCGCTTAGGAGATCCATAGAAAATTATTTCCGGCTCCCGACGTTCTTTTCCAATGTGGAAAGCCTCTTCTCAAAGGATGCTTTCATGTCAGAACAGTCACAGAACGTCTCATCGGATCCTGCCAGTGGCGTGCTGCTGCATGCACAAACCATCTTTCCTTTCTTTTGCGGAACACACATTGTTTTCACCTTGTAGTTATTCATTGATATCATCAGGATAGTATTAAAAATATCCAGTATATAGTATTGAAGTGACTATGTGCGAAGATAGCGAGACCCTGTGTGTTTGTGCTTTCGGTGGCATCCTCACGTCTATCTCGAAAAAATGGGCACTTCTGATCATCAACAAGCTCGGCGTATCTGGACGGCTCCGGTTCAATGACCTTATGTCAGAACTGGAAGGGATAAGCCCGAAGACCCTCTCCGACACATTAAAAGATCTTCAGGCAGAGGGGTTGATTGGACGCGAATCATTTGCTGAAACCCCGCCCCGCGTGGAATATTTTTTAACTGAGGAAGGGACCGGGCTCCGGAAAGCCATCGTTCCCCTGCTACGATGGGCATCAGACCGGGATAACCAGAGTGGAGACCGGTGTGAGGTGGTGTGCCGGCGACGCACGTGTCACCCGAAAGGGAACCCTTGCACGAAAAAGCAGGCATCTCGGCGATGAACCCAAGGTTCTCTAAAAAAAATTGGGAATGTATGCGTCATGAATATAGCGTGGATTGTCGCCGTACTTCCCTGCGAACCGCAGCGATTAGCGTTTCAATCTCTTCAAACTTCGGGTCTGCCATACCGCTCTTTTCGATTCCTTCTTCGGTTGCGATGATATGAATGTGGGGGGTAATGCACAGACTTTTCAGTTTCTTTGCTGCGCACCGATCTCCGCACCCGTCAATCACCACCACCCTCCCGCCATTGATAACCGCTTCCATATCGATATTGGACTGCTTTGCATGCAGATGCCCTTCAAACAGGTACGGTTCTTTCTGCGCAAGGATTCCCGCGACCTGTGATGTAAGTTTCCCGGTATTGGAAACCCCTGAGCAGGTGATGAGGATCAATGGACTTTCGTTAGTAATTTTCCCCACCTTGTGACAATTCTCCAGAACCTGGTAATAATCTATCCATCATGTTCTTTTAACCGCTCTTACCTTGACACTCCGCACCGACACCCCGATCCGGTACAGCTCTTCTTTGGGGATAGAAAGGTTGGCAAGGACTGCCTGGGCCGTGGGATCGTTCACCATAAGCTCAATCGGGTAGGTTGACTCCTCAAGCACCGCAACCTCTGAAAATCCGGCGCCGTGGATCAGGTCGAGGTACACTCCTTTCCGCACCGCACCGGCAAGGCAGCCGACATACGCAGCGACTGATGAGAGGACAGCCTCCGGAAGATCCCGTTCCAGGACGATGTCAGAGACCATAAGTGAGCCACCAGGTTTGAGCACCCGGAAGGCTTCAGAAAAGACCCGTGCCTTGTCTGGCGAGAGGTTGATGACGCAGTTTGATATGATGAGGTCAATGGAATTATCAGCGACCGGCAACGACTCGATTTCACCAAGGCGGAACTCGACATTCGTGATGCCCGCCTTCTTCGCATTCTGCCGTGCACGGGCCAGCATCTCGGGGGTCATGTCAACCCCGATGACCAGCCCTGTATTCCCGACCTTTCTGGAAGCAAGGAAGCAGTCAAACCCGGCACCGGATCCGAGATCAAGTATCGTGTCCCCTTCATGAATCGCTGCATGGGCAAGCGGGTTCCCGCAGCCAAGCCCGAGGTTCGCGCCATCCGGAACTGCATCCATCTCCTCGGACGAATACCCGATCTTTCCGCTTATCTGTTCTGCAGTATCCGCTCCCGTGCAGCAGGAGGAGGGGCCGCAACACCCGCAGCCACCCTCCGCTACCGTTGCATAGCCCTTCCGGACCATGTCCCTGATATCCTGTGATTCTTTCTTTTTCATTTTTTTATTCCTCCAAAGTACTCATCAATCCACGCCACAATCTCATCCCGCACGTTGCGGTATCCGGCAAGGATCTCCTCATCGGTACCTGGTGTCAGGTGGGGATCAAAAAATCCCTTGTGGATCGTCTTTTTTGCTGATGGAACAACCGGGCAGACTGCATGGGCATTGTCGCAGAGCGTAACCGCGATATCGATGGCTTTTCCTTTGAACTCTTCGAGAATTTTGCTCCGGTGGTGTGAAATATCGATCCCGATCTCCTGCATTACTGCTATCGCCCGGGTGCTCAAACGCGCCTGTTTTGTGCCGGCTGAAAAGACGTCAAACCGCTCGCCATACTTCTCCCTCAGGTATCCCTCCGCCATCTGCGAACGGGCGGCATTTGCGGTGCAGACAAATAATACGGTCTGTTTCATTTCACGACACCCCGGAACCTATACTCCCGGTTGCAACCAGAATAGCTTTCCTGATATAATAGTAAACCAATCCCACTCCCCAAAGGCATCATGCCATGATATCCCGTTTGGGAAGAATTAGAATTATTGTCCCTGTTCTCCCTTTGAAAATGCAGATCTGCCTGTCTGTTCTTTTCAATCCCGTATTCAAATGCAATTATCTGATCCATGGTATTCATTCCGCGAACCAGCCTCTCGTTCTCAGACATATCTTTACCAGCAGAAGCATCGTTGGTACTTCAATCAGTACACCCACGACTGTCGCAAGGGCAGCCCCTGAAGAGAGCCCGAACAGGATGGTCGCGGTCGCGATCGCCACCTCAAAATGGTTCGACGCCCCGATCATCGCCGATGGTGCCGCATCCTCATAGACGAGGTGAATTCTCTTCGCAAGAACATATCCGATGGTGAAGATGAGCATGGTCTGGATAAAGAGCGGGATTGCGATCCAGAGGATGGTGAGCGGTTGCGTGAGGATCACCTCTCCCTTGAAGCTGAAGAGGAGGACGAGCGTGATCAGGAGGGCAGTGATGGTGACTGGCGTGAGGTAGTGGACGAACTTTTCGTTGAACCATTCCTCACCTTTCGCCCTGATGATCAGTCTTCTCGAAATGTATCCAGCCACCAGCGGGAGGGCGACATAGATCGCGATCGAGAGTGCGAGCGCCTCCCACGGCACGGGGAGTTGGCCCACACCGAGCAGGAAGCCGCCCAGCAGGCCGTAGAGGAGGAGCATGGAAAGCGAGTTGATTGCCACCATGACAAGGGTATGCCCGTCGTTTCCTTTCGCAAGGTATCCCCAGACAAGCACCATGGCGGTGCAGGGAGCAATCCCGAGCAGGATGCACCCCGCAAGGTAGCTCCGCCAGAGGGGGACCTCGAGCATCTTAACGCCGCCTTCAAGGACAACAGTCCCGACCCCGTACGTGGCACCCACCGGCAGGTCAAGCCCGAACGGCATCTTCACCAGGTCGATGGCATCCGGGCCCGATGAAGGCGAGAAAGAGCGTCCCCAGGAAGAAAGTGGCGATCGCATACATGGTGAAGGGCTTGATCGCCCAGTTGACAAAGAGGGTGAGGCTGACGGGCTTGATGTTCTGTCCCGCCTTCAGGACCTCGGCAAAATCTATCTTCACCATGATGGGGTACATCATGAAAAAAAGACAGACTGCAATCGGGATCGAGACGACCGGCGCCTCGCCGATATAGATGGAGAGGCTGTCAAGATATTTTGCCGCCTCCGGTGCAAAACGCCCGAGCAGGATGCCAAGACCGATGCACAGGAATACCCACACGGTCAGGTATTTCTCGAAGAATCCCAGACCTTTCGGCTCTTTTGTTACGCACGATTCAAGTGTCATTCTGCCTCCATGTGACAATAATTCCTTTTTTCCATTTTCTCATTGATGTGCGGTATGATCGTTTTCCTGATTGATGCGGTATGTTACAGAGAGGTCATATTCGACCCTTTGGTAGTGATAAAAAATGAGAGTTGTTTTTTGTTTGTGCCAGACAATTCATCTGAAAACACCATCAGAGGATTTTTTCAAGGATTGCAGACTGCATCGCCTACCAGTTCCGGACATCTCGTCACGAACAGTTTGCTGTCCCGTGCCTTCTCATACTCCGCCGGATTGCTAAGGTTATAACCGAGCAGCTCCGTGCAGTTGACCGAACCATGGTGTTCAGTAAATTCCTGCATGAATTTCCGGACAAGCGCCCGGGTTTTCTCCGTCGCTGCATCATCACCTTCTTTCGTCTTCCCGTATTTCAGGCCGATTACCATGATCGCCCCATATACCGCTCCGCATATGTTGCCTGTCTTTGAGATACCTGCACCAAATCCACAGGAAATCTTTTTTGCGGTTTCCGAATCAAGGCCCAGCTCTTCAGAAAAAGAGGAGAACACTGCAGATGAGCAGGTAAATCCATCCTTGAAACTGGCAAGAGTTTGAGCTGATTTTGTCATAGAACTTCTCCCTTTTTTATCTTGCTATCCCAGAATTGCATTAAACAGATATCCCGTCAGCGTGAACGCGACGAACAGGATTCCTGCAAAGATCAGAATGAGTTTGAGCTTGATCACTTTGCGCAGGATAATCATCTCCGGTAGCGAGAGCCCGATGACCGCCATCATGAAGGCTAAGGCAGTACCCATTGCCATCCCTTTTGAGGTAAGGACTTCCATGATCGGAATCATGCCAGCTGCATTGGAGTAGAGCGGGATACCGATGAGCACTGCAATCGGTACAGCGAGCGGATTGTTCTCACCGGCAATGTTAACAAGGAAATCCGCCGGGGCATATCCATGGATAATCGCACCGATTGCGATACCGATCAGGATGTAAGGCAGCACTTTCAGCGTGATGTCCCTTGATTCATTCTTCGCGAAAGTAAGCCGGTCCTTCCCTGTCATCACCTTGTCCGGCTGGTCATGCATCTTGCATTTCCAGACAAATTCCTCAACCTGGCTCTCGAGATGGAGACGTCCGATGATAATACCGGCGACAATCGCGATAATGAGTCCGGAGACAATGTAGATCAGCGCGATCTGCCACCCGAACATAGCAAGCAGCATGGCGGCCGCAACTTCATTAATAAGCGGTGAGGCAATGAGAAAAGAGAACGTGATCCCAAGCGGTACACCGCTTTCCACAAAGCCGATGAACAAAGGAACCGCCGAGCAGGAGCAAAACGGTGTGGGGATACCGAGAACTGCTGCTACGACATTTCCGACACCTTCGGTCCGCCCTGCAACCCATTTCTTCACTCTTTGTGGTGTGATGTAGGTCCGCACAACGGCGACAAGAAAGACAATCACCGCCAGCATCAGGGTGACTTTGATCGAGTCATAAATGAAAAAGTTCACAGAAGAAGCGAGCGGGGTTCCCTGTACCAGTCCAAGGACCGAGTAGGTTACCCAGTCGGCAAACATCTGTAAATAGTCCTGCATGATGTTACACACCAGTTAATTACTGTTTAACGGCACCAAGCATTTTTTCAACGTCGCTTCACGAGGGAGCTCAGGATCATACTATCAAAGTTATGATTTCCTGACCGCAGTGATTACGGTCTGGACGTCATTTTCATTAAAGATGGGTCCGGGTGTCTTTACAATTCCAAGTTCGGTGATCATCACATAGTGGTCGATTGTCAGACCTTTGTCGTCCATAATTTTTTTGGCGCATGCAACCGGGCATCCGTCAATAACGATTCGTTCATCGGCCGATTTTCCCACGCTGGTCAGTTTTTCGATCCCCCCACCAACACCGGCAAGGCAGGAGCCACCGCCATATCCTTCGCTTGCCAGCCGGCACGCGGCTGCATTGGCGAGTTGGCCGACATTCGATCCGATTTCCGGAGCAGGAGTAGATAATCCGTGTTTTTCCTTCGGCTCCACAATTGCACGTTGACTGCTGCTGAACCATGGCTTTCACGTCATTTCAAATTTTATTGAATTATTGTGAGCAGGACAAGGCTATATACTTTACCATTTCATATTAATTTGAAATACTCATGAAACCGACACAGAAATCTCCGCCTCAGGAAAAATGCTGCGGACTAGGAAAAGATCTTCCGGATCCCATACAGAAAGAGCTTGATAATCAGGGCGGGATAGAAGGACTTCTCTCACGGATACCGGATCCGACCGTACTTTACGCAAGTAGTCGGTTCCACCAGGCACTCGCGGACCCTATCCGTCTGACAATCATGTACTCCCTTCTCTCCCAATGTCTCTGTGTCTGTGTCATCAAGGAAGTTGTCAACATTGCAGACTCCAAACTTTCGTACCATCTCAGTATTCTTAAAGAGCAGGAATTCATTGTCGGTGAGCAACAGGGCAACTGGGTCATCTACTCCATAACCGATCGCGGGCGCTTAGCACTGAAGAGCACGGAACACTTGGAGAAGGAAATGAGGGGGAGTGTGGAAATATGAACCTGATGGTGTCATCACCCATGAACAGGATAAAATACTCATGGCCTTTGCCAACCAGACTGTTCTGGCACTGGAGAGGTTGAATCTTGTGAGGACTTCCCTGGATAGGTGAGAGATGTAGTCTCTAACAAAAGCAACACTCTCAAATGATAACCCGCTCGAATACATGGTGCTGAAAGAACTTATATCTCCTTTGCCTTTTTCGAGGGGGATTCTGATATGAAGACAACCACAACAATCCTATTTTAGTCGACTACATAGAAAACGAGTGAAATAATCCTATTTCAGGCTCTGATTCCTTTCTTAATTTTCATATAGTGTAGGGAAAACCCCGTAAAACCCCCCGTTTCGTTTCGTGTGGAGAATATGCCCAATATTCGCTTTGTTTGCCAAAATAAGGCAGATTTGCACCTCTCCTATGGGCCATCAAAGGCCTTTAAATCGAGGTTGTTTTTACCCCATATTTTACCCCATCCGGACCTTAGAAACCCTGTCAGAACACCAATATGAGGGTCATTTTTTTGGATCGCCAGAAAAAAGTCAGGTTTGTGAAATAGTCCCGCTTTACATCTGCCTGGTGACGGTATTATTGGCCGTCACGTTCAACCATAAATACCCATGATTGGACGCGATTTGCATGCGGCGAGGAATCCGTCAAGAGCGTTCTAAAGAAACGTACCCTGATCCGGGACAGGATTATCCACCGGGGCGCGGTTGCAGCGGCATACTTCTATGACAGACTTCGTTAAGGAGTGTTCCCTTATTTTCTTCACTCTTCAACATTAATTATCTCGACCGGACACGCGACTGCCGCTTCCTGCACGCAATTGTAGTGCTCGTCAGGCACTTTTCCTTTTCCAGGATCGCCGCTGATGCGGAACGCCTCTTTTATGCGACTCATCCCGTCCGCAGGGTCTTCTTCAAATACTTCGGGACAGGTTGACCAGCAGGTAGTGCAGCTGGTGCAGTCCTCGCGTTTGATGGTAACTATTGCCATACGAAGAACAGGTGTCGCGCCGGACGAAAAACATTTTCCTGATTACGTTTTCACCATAAAAAGGAAAAGGATATTCGTCAATATCAGAACCTTTATCCGTTATCCTTCTGATCTACAGTGTTAGCCAGAGTTTTACGGTGCATCCCATGCTTGATGAGCCCATCCGGATCCTTATTGCTGCTCTCATCTGCTGGTTCAACTTCATGATCATCGACCTTATCTTCAAACTACCGGAGCGTGGCGGTGTTTCCGGGGCAACCGCGATCGCACAGGAAGTTGAGAAAGGCGGTGGGAAGCTGAATGGCGGTTACATGATGGGTAATATTGTCTCCTCTCCTGATGCATCGGCAGGGACTCTTCTTGCCAGTTGTGGAGTATACTGCGCAGGTCTGCCCGGTGGCCTTTTTGCTGCCCTGCTTGTGTATATCGGTAACCGTATCTGTTACGATCCCGGTTATGCCGGAACAACGGGCTGTATCACTGCCACATTCATCGTATACGGGGCTGTACCAGTCGGGCTGGTTTGCAGCTTCCGATTTCATCGCCGGCATGGTGATTGCCATCCTTACCATCCAGGGATTATCATCTGTTTACGCAAGCAGGCTTATTGCGCGGCTCTGGAAGGTGCGGTGCCGGTTATTGCGGGGGTGCACATGATCGCAATATATGTGTGCGCAGTAATTGCGGTGTATGCAGCACTACGGATTATTATCGAGCGGAACACCATGCGTAAACTCCCCTTTCTGAATGTGGTTTCGTTTGCCGTTACCGGGATCATTGCACTCCTGCTCCCGCACCCGCTCACCATCCTTGCTGCGGCAGCGTTTTTTGTAGGATCCACCTTTGAGTCAAACGCTATCGCGAGTACCTGGTCCGGAGGGATGAAAGGCAATGGATGAGATCGTGATGGCAGCGAGCATTGCGCTTGTCCTGATCGGCACCTTTTCTGCCATACTCGGGCGCGACCCGTTTGACAAGCTTATCTCGCTCTCTGTTATGATTGCCGGGATCTTTCCGTTCATTGTCGACCGCGGATATCTTGATGTGGCTGCAGCACTGGCACTGATTGCCCCGCTTTCCACCATTTTCATCCTGATGGCCTGCCAGAGGAAAGTGCCCTCATGATATATGGTTACGCTCCGGAATTCATTATCGGTCTTTTCATACTTGTTGCCGGTACGATCGCAGCAGCGTTTCCCCGTCCCAAAAATTACCTGACCCGGCTGATCAATCTCGAAATCCCCGGTTTTGGTCTCCTGCTCATCATGCTCTCGTATAATGAAGCGCTCGCCCTCTTCACCTTCGGGGCAATCTCTGTGCTCTCGACGTTCATCTATGTCCGTGTGATACAAAAACGGGAGGCGGCTGCATGATCATCAGAAAGATCTCGCACTTCCTGTGCAACTATGAAAATATCATCCCCCTCTTCGCCAGCGCCTGCATGCTCCTCTTTATTGCCGGCATCCTGCTCCTCCCGATTTCCTACAGCGAGAACCAGCTCTATCCAAAAACGATTGACCGTAACAGCTCTCTAGACCCGTACGACCGTGGCGGACCACCCTTCACGCAGGTGACCATTGTCTCGCAGTACCCGGAAAATTCTCCCACCGCGGGTCTCGTAACCTCATACCTGACCCCCTTGTCTCTCTACCTGTCGCAGACAACGCAGCACCTGGGCACCACCATTGTCGCTCATCCGGGAGGAATCATTGATGAGATCCTGTACAACACCAGGGGCCTGGATACGGTTGTCGAGGCCACGATACTCTTCATCGCGTTTGCTATCGCCTCGTACATCTACCGGAGGCCGTAGCCATGTGGGGACAGTACAGCTACGGTTTGTTTGTTGTCATGGCAGCAGCGGTCATCGCGTTTTTTGCGCTTTCAAAGGAAAGGGATGACCTCCACAAGCTCCTCCTCCTCGATCTGGTCGAGATCGTGGGACTTGGCGTGATCGCGCTGCTTGGCACCGATCTTGCAGAAGCCCTGATCCTTCCGGGTCTGACGGTGGGAATCGCCGAACTGCTCGCACTCTCCCAGATCTATTGCACAAAGGAGGGAATCCGGGAGATGCCTGTCAGAGGACTCAATATCGAAGTGATCGCAAAGGCGGACGCCCCGCTGATCATCTCTGTCATCCTTGTCGTTTATGGCATGATCCTCTCGGGATTTACCGGGGGTGCAGTGGCAGGGCTCGGTCTAGTCGTCCTCTTCATCTCCCGCAGCTACCGTGAGGATCTGAACCTGCTCGAGATGGCAAGCGGCATCTCATGGGCGCTCTGGATCTTTGCCTTTTTCGTCTTCATGTTCCTGCCCCAATACTGGTTTGTCGCACTTATGGGAGCCGCTATTGGCATCCTCCTGAAAGTGACGGTCAAGATGTCCCTGGTCGGGACCATGTGGGGGGAGCAGTATGATTGAGCTCATCGGCGGCATACCTTACTATATCCTCGAGTTCGGCGACGAACTCGTGTATTTCACACCCTATACGATCACGCTCTTTTTACTGGCTTTGACATTCACCGTGCTGGTGATCATCAGCCGCCCGGAAAAACAGGTGGATATCGCCTTTGGTGGTGATGCATACCGGACCAAGGATATCAGTCTGTCTGAAATGCGGTTCCGGCGCTTCATGGCGATCGCCTGCGGTCTCGCCTCAATGGGTGCGATGGTGACCGGGGATATTTTCAATTTCGCCCTCTTTACTGCAATGGTCGGGATCACCAATGTCGGGATTGTCGCTGCAGTTAAAAGCCCGCACGTGCAGGATGCCGCGTACCAGTACGGGCTTGTTGCTCTTGCGGCAACGATCCCCCTCTTTGCGGGTGCAGCTGTCTACGCAGCGTCGACCGGCTCGCTCTCTATGATCGAGCTGATGACGGGAACACTGCCCGGCCGTCCCGCTGATAGCCAAGGTAATGCTCGTAATCGGTGTGATTGGTGAAGGAATGGCCCCGTTCTATGCGGCAAAAGCAGAGATGTTCCGCGCCCCGGGAGCCCCCTATGTGATCATGTGCTCGCTCTCCTCGCTCCTGATCTTTTTGCGGGTTGTCGAGATAGTAATGCTGGGGTGATAAAGATGAAGAAAACTACCGTTGCACGGATCTTCTGGGTGAGTGCGGGAATCTGCGTGATCGCGTCCGGCCTTTATTTCACCGGGATGATACCGCTCTCTGTCTGTGCTGCGGTGCTTGTACCGTCATTCCCCGTCACGGTTTTAGCGCTCTTTTTCTGGTGGATGGCAGGACAATCCGGAGGTGACATCCCGTTCATCGGGTACTGATATGATCGCAGAACTTGTCCTTGCCACCCTCTTTGGCCTGCTCCTCTTCGGAATCCACCGGAAACTGATTGCCCGGATCCAGCGCAGACCAGGTCCCCCAATCTGGCAGGAGATCCTGCATATGCTCAAGTTCTCCTTTAAAACGACCTGGATCCCGGTAACCGCAAGTTCAACTCTCTTTGTCGCGGTGGTTCTTATTGCCATAGGTATCTGGACAGCAGCATTTTATGTGCTGGTCAGTGGCGGAAGCCTGCTGGTCATTCTGGGTATCTATATGCTCCACAAGATCGTAGAGCACGGTTTTGGGCTCTCATCGGGATCGCCATACGGCAAGTATGGGGGTGTCAGGTCGGTCATCTCAGCAGCATCGGAGATTCCCCTCTTTGTCAGCGTTGCGGTGATCGCAGTCTATACGCAATCGCTGGATCTCAGTTCCATCATGCAATACCAGCAGGTGAACGGCCCGCTCATCCTTATCGCATTTCCTGCAGCCTGTGCAATGTTCCTGGTAATCCTGTCCAAAATGCCGTTTGGTCCCTTCTCCATTGTTGAAGCAAAGGAACTGGTGAGCGGGTACAAGACCGAACACTTCGGGATCTGGCGTGCAGGGCTTGAGGTCTGCAATGGTCTCAAAACTTTTGTCCTGCTTGCCACCTTCCTTGCGGTATTTATCGGGCCGCTGACCCTGCCCTGGCTTTTTATCGGGATGATTCTTCTCGTTGTGCTTCTCGCCTTTTCCTGTGCGATTACTCCGATGATGTCCCCTTTCGATTCAGTGACCATCCAGGTAATGGTTACCGGGATAATGCTTGTCTATGCAGCAGTTGTTCTGGCGGTGGTGCACCCATGATCCGTGAAGCACTACTTTTCGGGGGCGTGCTGTATGTTCTCATAACAATTGCCCAGATTATCGACCGCCCGTCTGTCTGGTCTGAAGGGATTATTGTGGCAATTATCCTCGCCATCGCCACAGCGTATTACCTGATTCATGATGAACACCGGCTCCACATTTCGGAGATAGCGGCACTCTGGGCGGCGGTGCTGCTGTTCATGGTCTATGGTTTGTTGAAGTATGGGGGATTTCTGTGACCACGTATCTGTATGAAAAAGATCTTGTGCCCCAGAAATACCGGATTCTGGTTGCAAACCGCCATGACACTCTCGTGCGAAAAATTGCTGCAGAACTGGATATCCCGGTCCAGGAATTTCGAAAATACCTGATCGAGCATCTTGACATGATGCTGCTCGAAAACCTCCCTGCCCGGGCAGAAATGGCGGATGCTCATGCTGATCAGGCTGATCCGGTTGCACGGGAACTGGGACGGGAAAAATATACCCTGTATCTCGAGATTATATCCGATGCCGCAATGGAATCTATTTTCCATGCAGTAAGCGACCGTGTACGAACAGGTATTCCTGTGCAGGACGCCATTGCGTATGGCAGGGCACAGATACGGGAGGAACTGCGAAGATGACCATTCTCCAGCGGATAAAAAACAAGGTCAGGTCACGCTCGATCCATGTGGCATATGTCGATGTAGGCTCGTGCAATGGGTGCGATATCGAGGTACTTGCCTGCCTGGCACCCCGCTACGATATTGAACAGTACGGCATCTTCGTCCACAATAACCCGCGGGAGGCAGATGTCCTCCTTGTCATTGGTGCTTATACCCCGGGATGGGAAGAGAAACTTGCCATGGTCTGGGAGAAGATTCCGGATCCCAAAGCTGCAATTGCCATCGGGAACTGCCCGATATCCGGGTGCCTGTTCGACCGGAAGGGATCCTTTGTTGACCCCCCGGTAAAAAAGCACATCCCGATCGCAGCTGAAGTGCCGGGCTGCCCGCCGCGTCCTACCGAGATCCTTCAGGCAATTCTCTCGGTTCGCGATTCGGTCTTTGCCAACTGGGAGGAAAGTCACCCATGAAGCGGACAGTGGATGTCAATATTCCCCTGGGTCCTGTTCATCCCTGCTTCAAAGAACCGGCCCGGCTCAAGTGCGAAGCGAAAGGTGAACGCATTGTCGCGGCTGAAGTGGAGCTCGGGTACATGAAGAAGGGGATCGAGCGGATCATGAAAGGACGCCCCTGGCAGGAAGTCATGTTCCTTGCAGAACGGGTCTGCGGGATCTGTTCGGTCATCCATAACATGGTCTTTATCGAGGCAATGGAACAGATCAGCGGTATTTCCGTGCCACCACGTGCGGCATACCTCAGGGTGATTGCAAACGAGCTTGACCGGATGCAGAGCCACCTTCTTGCCAACTTCTCGTATTGCTACACCATCGAACACGAGACCCTGGGAATGTACCTGCTCGACCTGCGGGAGCAGGTCATGGATCGAGCTCGAACTCCTGACCGGTGCCCGGGTAACGTGTGCCTACATAATTCCCGGGGGTGTCCGGTGTGATATCCCCCATAAGGATGCAGAAGTTTTACAAACATCACTCGACCGGATCGAGCGGGATCTGCGCAGGTATTCCGGGATGTTTGCCGAAGGTCCGATGATCGCACTGCGCAGCCGGGGTGTCGGGATCCTCACGCAGGAAGCAGCACAACGGGCCCATGTGGTTGGCCCGACTGCACGGGCAAGCGGGATCGCGGTTGACTGCCGGGTCAACCATCCAACGTACCAGCACCTCGGGTTTGTGCCGGTCAGCCGTCCGGATTGCGATAACTTTGCACGGATAATGGTCCGGTTCGATGAGGTCTTCCATAGTATTGGGCTTATCAGGAAATGCTTAAAGGCTCTCCCCAAAGGAGTCATACGGGGCGGCGGAGTCTGCAAAGCGGGAGAGACGCGATACAGTGGCGAGGCGCCCCGCGGAGAGCTGACGTACTTTATCAAAAGCGACGAGTTCGGCCGGATCGTTGAGATCCAGATCCAGACCCCGTCCATCATGAACATCGAGGCCTGCTGCCACGAAATGATCATCGGAGCAGATTCGATAGCCGATGTCACATCGACGTTTGTTTCTGCAGATCCCTGCATCGCGTGTACGGAGCGGTAACATGGGGCTGTCACTGGTCTGGTACCTGAAAGAATTTGCCCGCACGGAGTGGATTAAAAAGTTCCTGTTTGCAAAGACGGCCCCGCTGGTAACCCCCTCGCACTTCCGGGGATTCCCTGAACCTACGGGGAAAACCTGCCAGCATGCCCTCTTCTGTATGATGGCATGCCCGGCGCCCGGAGCGATCGAGGTCGTGCATGCCGGGGATGGATGGATGCCGCGGATCCACAAAGGACATTGCATCCGCTGCGGGCTGTGCGTAGAGGCGTGCCCGAACGGGGTCCTGAAGAGCGGGAGGATCCTTGAAACCATGGAGCGCGAAGGGACCTCGCTGCTCTTCTCGTTTCGCATCGCCATCGACCTGGAACTGTGCACGGGCTGCGGGAACTGCTGTACAGCCTGCCCGGTCAACAAGGTGGCCGATGCCCAGATGGGCGCCGGGGGGCATTCCTCGAACGATGAGGTGATCATGCGGGTACAAAAAGGAGATATTGTGGTGATCCACGAGGATAAATGCACGGGCTGCAAGACCTGCGAAGTCAGTTGCCCGACCGGTGCCATCCGGATTGCCCGGATCCTTGAAGGATACCAGCAGCCCGTGCAGGAGGGATTGCAGTGAAGTGCATCCTCAACACCGGGCGCACCATCCCGCAGGGAACAGCAGTCGAACATAAGGGATCGGATGCGTACCGTGCCGTGGCTTCTGCCTGTTTCCTCAATCCCGTGGATATGATGATGCTGGGAATCGAGAACGGAGCACGGGTCAGGATCACCTCCCCTGCCGGTCATGTCGTACTGAGTGCCCGTTCAGCAGAGGGAGTAACACGGGGTGTGATTTTTGTGACAATCGGTCCATATGCCAACCATATCATCTCATCAGAAACCCATGGCACCGGGATGCCTGACTTCAAAAGCCAGTCCGTGGACGTCGAGCCGACCGAAGAGCCGATACGGAGTGTTGGAGAACTTATGGAAGAGATCGGGGGACTGCGCTATGATCGTCAGTGATGTGGTCTGCCCGTTCTGCGGTTGTCTCTGTGATGACCTCGAACTTGAGGTTGAGGAAGACAGGGTTGTGCGGGTGCTGAACGGCTGCTCCCTTGCCGAGGCAACGTTCATGCATGATACCCGGCTGCCAACCCCCATCCGGCGCACCAAAAGCGGCTGGGAGGATATCTCGTACGATGAGGCGATTAACGAGACTGCAGATATCTTAAAAGACGCAGACCGGCCGCTCCTGTACGGGTGGAGCAGTACGCACGGGGAGGCACAGAGCATGGGCGTCCATATTGCCGAGCTGATCGGGGCGGTCATCGACAACACGAGTACCGTCTGCCATGGCCCATCCATCCTTGCAATCCAGGAAGTCGGCCATCCCGGCTGCACCCTCGGGCAGGTAAAAAACCGGGCTGATGTAATCATCTACTGGGGATGCAACCCGATCGAGGCGCATCCCCGCCATATGAGCAGGTATACGACGTATGCCACGGGTTTTTTTGTACCGGATGCCCAGCGGGAACGTAGGGTGATTGTTGTTGATACCCGCAGGAATGACACCACGGGCATTGCCGATGAATTCCTGCAGGTTGAACCCGGAGGAGATTATGCCGTTCTTTCCACCCTGCGTGCAATCGTGAGGGGGAAAGAGTCGGTCATCCCCAAAAAAGTTGCCGGTATTGCAAAAGAGCAACTGATCCGGGTAGCTGAGATATGCAAAAACGCAAAGTTCGGGGCGATCTTCTTTGGTCTCGGGCTGAACATGAGCCGGGGAAAATACAAGAACGTCAGAAATGCCATTGAGCTCACCGATGAACTCAACCGGCATACAAAATTTGTCATATCACCGATGAGAGGGCACGGGAATGTGTATGGGTCCAATGAAGTCTTCACCTGGATGACCGGGTATCCTTTCGCCGTGGATTTTGCCCGGGGTATCGCGTTTTACAACCCGGGTGAGACAACCGCAGTAGATATCCTGCGGCGGGAGGAATGCGATGCTGCTCTTATCGTGGCAAGTGATCCGGGTGCCAACTTCCCCCGGGCTGCTGCTGCCCATCTCGCAAAGATCCCGACTGTGGTTATTGATCCACACGTCAATGCCACCACAGCCCTCTCCCATATCCATATTCCCTGTACAGCAGCAGGCATCGATGCTGCGGGAACTGCGTACCGGATGGACGGGGTGCCCATACGGCTGAAAAAAGTTATTGAACGCGGGTATCCTGATGACGCAGAAATCTTAAAAAAGATCTATGATCGCTTAAACGGGGGGATGGGACCATGACTGAGCTCTTGGTGAAAAATGCCTGCGTTATTGATCCGATCCGGGGTATCAACGGCGAAATCATGGACATCGCGATCCGTGACGGACGGATTGTGGAATCAGTATCTGACCGGTCTGAAATGATCGATGCACAACGGTGTCTTACACTACCCGGAGGCATTGACTCCCACACCCATGTCTGCGGTACCAAGGTGAACTTCGGGCGGTACATGAGTCCTGAGGATATGCGGGCTGGCAGGACCCAGCGGCGGGGAAAGATGCATGTAACGAGCGGGTACTACGTCCCCACCACGTTCGGGAACAGTTACCGGTACAGTGCCATGGGCTACACGACCCTGCTCGAAGGTGCGATGGCACCGCTTGAAGCCCGGCACACCCATGAAGAGTTCACGGCGACCCCCCACCAGGACATGCTGGCAAACACCCTCTTCGATGGCAACTGGGCAGTCATGGATGCCGTACGGGAGAAGAACATACAGAAGGCAGCTGCTATCGTCGGCTGGACTTTGAACGCGGTCAAGGGCTACGGGATCAAACTGACAAACCCTGGTGGGACCGAAGCCTGGGGATGGGGCGAGGACTTAACCAGCATCCATGAAAAGGTTCCGCACTTCGAGGTAACACCCGCAGAGATCATTAGCACCATGATCCAGGCAAACGAACTCCTCAAGCTCCCCCATTCGGTCCACCTGCACTGCAATAATCTCGGAAAGCCCGGAAATTACCAGACCACGCTCGACACGTTTGAGCTCGTACCAGATATAAATTCCGATCGCCAGACCCTGTATGCCACCCATGTGCAGTTCCATGCATACGGTGGCGGGACATGGCGCAACATCTGCTCAAAGGCAGAAGAGATTACGCGTTCGGTCAACGGCAAACCCCAGATTGTCATGGACATGGGCCAGATCATGTTCGGCCGGACCATGACCATGACCGCTGACGGACCCATGGAGTTCAATCTTCACTGCCTGCACCACAACAAGTGGAGCAACCATGACGTGGAGCTGGAAACAGGATCCGGTATCATCCCGGTAACGTACTCCAGGAAGAGTGCAGTTAACTGTATAATGTGGGCAATCGGCCTTGAACTGGCGCTTCTTACGAAAAGCCCCTGGCAGTGCCTGCTCGAAACGGACAATCCCAATGGCGCTCCTTTCGTGAAGTACCCTGAAGTGATCGGGCTCCTGATGAGCAAGCGGTATCGGGATGAGGAATGTGCAACCCTCCATCCTGATACCGAGGGGCGGACATCACTGTGTGCTCTTGAGCGGGAGATGAACTGGCATGATATTGCCGTCATGACCCGGGCAGGGCAGGCAAAGGCATTGGGAATCATCAACCAGGGTAAAGGACACCTGGGAATCGGTGCGGAAGCCGATATTGCCATTTACCCGATCCGGACTGATTCCGTAGACCCGGCCCGGGAATACCGCAAAGTAGTGGAAGGGTTCCAGAAGACCCGGTACACGATCAAGCGGGGGCGGGTAGTATCACGGGAGGGGGAGATCATTGTTGATGGTGCAAATGCCACATTCTGGGCCAATGCTAAAATTCCTGAAGATCTCAGGGTGGATAACGATCCTGAATTTATCCGGAGGTTCCAGGAATTCTACACGGTGAGAATGAGCAATTACCCGGTGCAGGACCTGTATCTTCCCCGCGGGCGGCGGGTAGATACGGAGGCATTCACATGAGAGTGATTTTGGAGAGCAAAGTGCGTAAAAAGCCCACCCTCCCCATAGAAGCAGAAGCGATCATTCCCCGCAATTTCCTGAAAGGCACGGACCTTCTGGTATACGAGGGAAATAAGGAACGCACGCTCTCCGAACTCTTCTGGATCTTTGTTGAGGGTACTGCCGTCTCACCAGAAAACATCGAGGTTGTTCTCAAAGGTGACACGTCACGGATCAAGCGGGTAGGGGAATACATGGATACCGGCAATATCCTGATAAGCGGGGACATCGGGATGCACTGCGGGAATTTCATGAGCGGCGGGACGATCGAGATCCTTGGAAATGCGGACGCCTGGCTCGGGCGCGAGATGCGGGGCGGGACCATTCTCTGCCATGGCAATGCCGGTCATTATTGCGCTACCGGTTACCGTGGTGAGAAAAAAGGCATGCAGGGTGGGAGCGTGGAGGTGTTTGGCAATGCGGGTGATTTCTGTGCTGAATATCTTGCAGGTGGCAGGGTGCACATTCATGGGAGTGCCGGCGATTTCCCTGGTGTGGAGATGCGTGGCGGAGAGCTGATTATCGAAGGCGAAGCCACCCGTCCCTGCGCGAACATGAAAGACGGAACGTGCGTGATTCTTGGCACAGTCCATGACATGATTCCCACGTTTGAAAAAATTGAAAGACGGCTGCTTCCTGAATGGAAGATCACCGCAGATGTGTACAAAGGCGACGTAGCAAACCGGGGGAAAGGTACGCTAATGGTAAAAACTCCCGGTGCAGTATAATCCCCCAGATAAGACAGCAACGCTCTGGCGGAGCCCTGCGTACAGACACGAGGGTGATCCAATAACGGTTTCTTGATTATTGCCAGAATGGGTATCTAAAAAACCAAAAAAAACCAAAAAAAAAATTTATCCTTCCGGTTCAGCGCTATCATATATCCGTGTCATGTACCGTGCCTGGAAAACGGCAAAAAGAGGTGCCAGGGTCAGGATTATCATGACCAGTGCGAGAATAAACCCGAGAATTGCAATGGTGCCTACTTTAAAAATAAACAGTATCATCCCGCCCAGCAGGATGAAGCCAAAGACAAGAATAGCGATCGGTATTCCGATAATCAGTGCAATAAGGAAGAGTGCGAGGATGTAGTTGATCCAGCCGATCTTTCGGATATATTCGATAATCGCGCTGAAGTTGAACGCTTCAGAAAAGTCTGTTGGTCCGGGCAAAGCGAATTGAGGCAACCGGTACAATCAGCCAGACAGCAATCTCAACCAGGAACATAAGCAGCACAAGTCCAATGTTTGGTGCCCACCCTGACACCCTGGCGGAGTCCATGTGACCAGTAGTACCCTGACAATGCCGCAATGAATATACCCCCGTAGATAAGCGCATAAAGGATGAAGATCGGGATCGCATACCCAAGTCCCACAATCATCAGCTTCAGGCCGTCGACAAATAAGGATCCCCAGTTGTCAACTTCCGGTGCCTGAGTGTGCACTTCGGTAAATCCGCATACCATATCCGTTCAGGGGAATACCCAGGCAAAGGATAGCGATGATCAGTTTCAGCCATCTGTCCGTATTTTCAAAAATACCCTGCTTTGTATATGCAAAGGCATCATCCAGTATCATTCCAAAATCCATTCGCTCACCTGGAGGTCTCTCTCATCGAAGGTATGAGGGTTTGCACAAGTTCGGGTGCAAAAGTCCGCAGTTCAGTACTCCTCCCCCCTTCATAAAAAAACAGCTTGCTAGTATGAGAGATATCACTATTGTATCGTTTTTTCTATCCCCCAATTATCAAGGAGAATACCCGTGAACGTGATTATTGAACGGGCGACATGCGGGAGCTGTGGATTATGCTGGGAACCCTGCCCGGTATCGTTTGAGCAGGGGGAAAAAACCCCGTGAATATTCATGACTGTCGAGCCACAGGTACCCATGGATAAGGTAGAGGCTTCAGCACCACGATTATTTTCTTTCGGTTCGTGGATATGCAAGAATGGCAGAGTGGGGAATACCGTCAAACACCGGGTCGGAAAACCTGTCCGTGAGTCTGGTCAAATGGTTAATGCTCTGGCTTCCTGAGGCTCTTCAGCAGCTAACTGCATTCTCGGAATTTTGAACTGAAGCACAGAGATGATGGTACTTATCCATAGCAGCGTTCAAGTTTTTTTAATATTTCCTATGAAAACAGATATGGATTCCCTTGGGAGACAACCACACAGGATGAAAAAGTGAATGCATTTTCATATTAAATCGTTTTATTCAGATATGATACGGGGATTGCTGCCACTCTCCCCTTCAGACACGATGATTGCCGCCGCCCCCAAAGGAATATCCCTGCGGAGGATTGGTGAGCAAAATTTAAAAAAACTCGCTGTCCGCCATGCCTCGGAGAGGCCCTGTGGCGGGAGTCTGTCGTATAGAGAAGATTTTCATGGGTGCGAACTTACAGGTACATGCCTGTTTCTACAGATGTAAAAAAATAAAAAAAATCAGAGAATTTTTACCCCGGCTGTTGGGCCGGGTTTACATTCGAAGATTTCAGTAATCTTTACGATAACGAGTGAGCGAGCCGGTAAGGCAGGGTTCTTCAGGTTGATCTTTGCCTTCATCTCTTCGTATTCCTTGCCGCTTGTCTTGAGGGCAGCCACACCTTTAACCTGGTAACAACCCTTGATCTCCGGCCCCCAGATAAAGAAGGCGATCTTTGGATTGACCCTCAGGTTGGAAAGTGTCTTGTTCATGAAATTGTCCACAAACCAGACCGTATCGTCACTTATGAGCTCAGCAATGCCGAGAGGGATTACGTTTGGCGTGCCGTCCTTTGTTGCAGTGGCAACCGGGAACACCTTCATATTCCCGAATGCCTCCTTCATCTCTGCGGTTAACTTCACCATGGTACCTTCACCAATGTTGATTCAGGACTCCCTTTGTATATACTTTAGTGTTGAAAACGCGTTACCTAAATCGTACTTCTCCTTTTACCGGTTACCACAAGGGGAAAATTTATTACCAGATAATTAGCCCCCGATCGTTTCTCTTATCACCTGAAACACGCAATCAATGTATGTGTTACGTGAACCGCCGGTAAAAAAGATCCTTTACTGGTGCGAGAACTGCAATGTCCCGCTGATTGCCAAGAATTGTGCGTGTGGCAAAGAGGGGAAAAAGATCGAGCTCCTCCAGCCCTATGACGTACGCCCTGCACTTGCAGCGGACGCAGCACTCATTAAAAAACTTGTGCATGAGCGTTTTGGCACTGTTCCGCTCGCAAAAATTCTTCTCCTGAACAAAACCGGCGGTGTTGATCGTGCGGATCTGGTGATCATGCACGGGGAACGGTTCGGCTGGCTTACGTTCGATCCGGTTTCGAGATTGTTCAGTTTCGATGTCGCGCCGGAAGCCCTCCAGTATATCCTGTCGTTTGTGAAGCAGGGAATCGTGGATCTCGATCTCCAGACCGATGCCAGAAAAGAGCAGGGACGGATTGGCGGCAAAAGAATCGCACTCAAAATCCCGGCACCTGACGGTACAGTAATCGTGAAATATAAAAACCGTTACGGGACCGGTATGGTAAAAGATGGTTTTATCAAAGTCAAAGAGCTCATTGCCGTTACTCCCCTCACACCGCCAAATCCTGGCTGGGACGCAGCAATTGAGAAGAACCGGTACCACTTAAAAAATCTGGAACGGAATGCGATCCGCAGCATCAAACACCATATCCATGACCGACCGACTGCAAACGTTTCGTTCTCGGGTGGCAAAGACAGCACCGCAATCCTTCATCTCGCAAGGAAAGCCGGGGTGACTAAAGCATTCTTCATTGATACCGGTATCGAATTTCCCGAAACGGTGGAGTTCGTGCGATCTCAGGGAGTTGAGGTCATCCAGAAAGCGGGAGACTTCTGGCAGGCTGTTGAGAAGGCCGGCCCGCCGGGGAAGGATAACCGCTGGTGCTGTAAAATTCTGAAACTACACCCGCTCAAGCTCTACCTTGCGGGGGTTGGGCCTTGTGTTACGATACAGGGAAACCGCTGGTACGAATCCTGGAACCGGGCTGACCTTGACGAGACAAGCCAGAACCCGGCCAACCCGCTCCAGCTGAACGTCTCCCCGATAAGGAACTGGCGGGCGCTTGAAGTATTCCTCTATTTATGGTGGCAGAAAGCGGAAATTAATCCGCTTTACGATAAAGGACTCGAACGCATCGGATGCTACCTTTGCCCCGCGATGCTTGAAAGCGAGTATGAGGAACTACGGATCATCCATCCCGAGTATGCGAGGCGATGGGATACATTCCTCGAAACATGGGCTGATAAAAAAGGGTTTCCGGGGGCTTTTTGTACATGGGGACTCTGGCGCTGGCGGGCATTGCCCCCGAAAATGAGGGAATTGTGCAAATCGAAGGGTATTATTGTCAATGATGATTATTCGTTGCGGACTGTGCCTGTGCGGATGTCAAAGGATACGGTTGATACGAAGGAAGAGACTACCATGGAACCGAAAATGGAAAAACAGGGTGGTGCGGGATTTGCGGTGAACGAGATCCGTAAGGATTTCCCGATTCTCGGAGACATCATCTACCTTGACAATGCAGCAACCAGTTTTTCACCCGAACCTGTTATTGAAGCGATGGTCGAGTTTGAACACCATTACCGGGCAAATGTGGGAAGGGGCGTTCACCGTTTCACCCGGATCTCCTCACAGCGTTACTGGCATGCCCATGACAAAGTGGCGCAGTTTATTGGAGGTGAAGATGGAGTGACGGTTTTTACCAAAAATACCACTGAAGCAATCAACATGGTTGCGCAGGGACTTGTGTGGAAAACCGGAGACCGCGTGATCACTACAATTCTTGAGCATCACTCAAACCTGCTGCCGTGGAGAAATCTCACCAGACAGGGTGTAGGCCTTGATGTCATCGGTATAAACGCTGACTACTCCCTTGATCTCGATGCCCTGAAACAGGCGATCATACCTGCCACCCGGCTCATCACAGTTAGTCACGCATCGAATGTTATCGGTGTGGTTACTCCTGTTCCACAGATTGCAGAGATCTGCCACGAAAAAGGCATCCTGCTGCTGGTTGATGGTGCCCAGTCAGTACCTCACATGCCGGTGAATGTTACTCATCTGGGCTGTGACTTTTTTGCCTTTTCCGGTCATAAGATGCTCGGACCTACCGGAACCGGGGTCCTCTGGATGAAGGAGCCTGTGCTTGAACCGTTGATATTTGGTGGCGGGATGGTCGAGACGGTAACCGGTACAGGGTTCACAACCGCAGAAGGCTACCAGAAATACGAAGCCGGAACTCCCAATATTGCCGGGGGGATTGGTCTTGGCGTTGCTGCTGAATATCTCCAGACGATTGGCATGGAAAAGATCCAGCACTACGAAGAAGACCTTACAAATCGGTTGATTGACGGGCTGGCACAGATCAAACACGTTCATGTCTATGCTCCCTCTCAACCAGTCCCCCGCATCGGTGTTGTTTCGTTCACTGTTGATGGAATGCATCCACATGAAGTAGCCCAGCAGCTTGATGAGACCGCTGACATCATGGTGCGATCCGGACACCACTGCTGCCAGCCGCTTACCGACCATCTCGGATTACCTGAAGGAACGGTGCGGGCGAGCCTTGGACTGTATAACACCGAGCACGAAATTGACATGCTCCTTGCGACGCTGGAAGAACTCACACGATAATACGGTCAACATGTCAAACCAGAATTACCGTTTTTCAATATTCCCTTTGCAACCTGTGCTGGCACGATTTAATAAGCCCCCGTCAAAACTATTCTGTGACTTTCCCTTTAAAAATACCCGGATTTTCAAGACTGGAGCATACCGATGAAAAGCACACCATTCTCTGATCTGTTCGCCCGTGTGCGGGAGAAGCACCCGCTCATCCACCATATCACCAATTATGTCACGGTCAATGACTGCGCCAATATCACGATCTCTGTTGGTGCTGCGCCGGTCATGGCGGATGCCCCGGAGGAGGTTTGTGAGATGGTCACCTTCGCCGGTGCACTCGTCCTCAATATCGGGACGCTCAATAAAGGACAGATAGAATCTATGCTGCTTGCGGGAGGTATTGCAAATGATTGGCGGATCCCGGTTATTCTTGATCCCGTGGGAGCGGGTGCGACCCGGTTCAGGACCGAAAGTGCACAGCGTTTACTCGATGAACTGAAGATTACGATTCTCAAGGGCAATGCCGGCGAGATAGGCATTCTTGCCGGTGCAGAAGCATCTGTGAGAGGTGTGGATTCGCATGGGGTTACCGGAGATCTGGTAAAAATAGCCCAACACTTTGCAAAACGGGCAAGTATGACGGTAGTCGTAAGTGGTCCAACTGATATCGTGACCGATAGCAGACGCATTCTTCTTGTTGAAAATGGTCATCCTATGCTGGGCTGTATTTCCGGTACCGGTTGCATGGCAGCATCCGTTACCGGGGCATTTGCTGCAGTAGTCTGATGATCCCGTTATCGCATCAGCAGCGGCACTTGCGGCATTCGGGATCGCGGGCGAGAAAGCAGCTGCGGGCTCACGTGGTCCGTATTCGTTTAAGACTGCATTATTCGATGAAATGGCTGCATTGAAGCCTGAGGATCTTGCATCTGGTGCCAGGATAAGTATACGATAATCGTTGTATCATGAAGTACGACCTGTATGTCATTACCGATGAGGCGATAGCAGGTGGTTTGACCCATGCAGAGATTGCACGACGGGCAATTGCCGGCGGAGCAGATGTTATCCAGTTGAGAGACAAGGCATGCGGGTGCCGGGTACTCTATCGAATCGGCCGCGTTCTCCGTACGATGACGATGAAAACCGGAACAGTGTTCATAGTAAATGATCGTCTTGATGTAGCACTTGCATGCGGTGCAGATGGTGTTCATCTCGGGCAGGATGACATTCGTGTTGATGTAGCCCGGCAGATCGCCCCGCCCGGGTTCATTATCGGTGTTTCAGTGGGAACGGTTGCCGAAGCGAAACGGGCGGAACAGGAAGGAGCGGATTACATTGCTCTCAGCCCGGTATTTTCCACTGCATCGAAGAATGATGCAGGACCCGGTCGCGGTCTTATCGTATTAAGGGAAATACGGCGAAGTGTTTCTGTTCCTGTCATTGCCATAGGAGGGATAACTATGGACAATGTGCGTGAGGTTATCACAGCAGGAGCAGACGGGGTAGCGGTGATCTCTGTTGTGGTCGGGAGTAAGAATATTACCGCAGCTGCACAGGAACTCAGCACGCGGATCTCCGACAGCAAAGCGGTACTGAGAACGTAATTGCTGAGGATAGTCCCCGAATTGTCTCCGTTTGCATATCGGTATCACCATCATTACGATTTCAGCAATATCTTTTCTTTTTTATCGGATAATCTGAAAAATCCCGAATGATGTCAGCAGGACAATAAGTGCCGCAAGAATCCATCCTGAAAGAATGATTGCTCCTGCCCGTACACTTCTCCATTTGAACAGCCATGCAATCATAATGCATCCGTATAGTCCGATACCCGGAACCCAGATGAAAGGAATAAAAGCATAAATCCCATATTTCCTGAACATTTCGGATTTTTGGGTGATTTTTTCGATTTTTTTCAGGTTCTGCTGGAGCCATTCCGATCGTTCTGCAAACATGTCACATATTCCGAACAATACAAAAATAACTGAAATCCCGAACGAGATCATGATGAACATTACCTGAACGGGATGTATGCCAAGCCCGAGCCCGACAGCAACAGCCAGGGGCTGGAGAATAAAGATAGACACAACCATTCCGAATATTTCGCCTGCTGAATTCTGATTATACAAACCAATAAGGAGGGGGATTTCTATAACTCCTATTATGCCAATGAGTGCAATTTTTAAAATTTCAATTACTCTTGTAAACTGAGTATTCATTTTTCAAAGAAAGGGATGGTTGTCACTCATATAATAACCATGATGATAAGGTTCAGGTTTATGATTTGTATGCAGATCCAAAACGGAGAATCCGGTATACCCGGTTCCTAACCTCCATAGAGCGAATTTTTTCCATGAATACAACCAGACATAATAGTGCGCTGATAGGTGCATTTTCTCATTTGGATTACAGCAGAGAAGACGGGTCCGTTATCAGTGTGTTGAGCGGTTGTCGGCATCGGGTCTCATATTCCCCCATTGTTCAGATAATTCCGCCGTTGGAACTCTGCAGCTAATAACACCAGTAATAACATCCGCGGTACCGCAATGGAGACGGTACCAATGATATCTCCAAAAACATGTATATCTGAATTAAATCTTAAAACGATACAATAAATGCGGAAAAAAAAGGGAGAACCTTTTTGTTGAGGGAAACAGGTAACAGGGTAAATGCTCCCCCCGTGCGTACGGGAAAAATGTACCCTACATGCGCTAAAACCTCCATTTCTATGGAAAAATAAAAGTTATAATATCAGAGATAATTTCTGGCTCCTTTTGGCTGCCGAAGTCTGATAAATAAGAGCTGGAACGCCGCACGATCCGAGGCGGGAGAGGCAAAACTTTCTCAAAATGACAAGGATCTGTTTCAGGAGGTTTTTTGGGATTTATTCAGACAGAACATCATTACTCTTGGAAATCGTGCAGATTCCAATGCCGCTTATCCTTATTACCATGTTTCGAATTTTGGAAAGAATCTGCTCGAGAACGAAGAGGTCTATTTCTTCCATGACCTTACAATCTATGAAAAAATTATCAGGGAGAACATTCCCGAAATAGATGATCTCACTATATTTTACTTAAAAGAAGCAATGCAGGCATTTATAGTAGGATGTCGACACTCATCGGGTGTAATGTTGGGTGTCGCTTGAGAATGGTCCCTCGATTCACTCTATGATAGTATCGGTAAAAACAGCAAATATTCGTGGCATTTTCATAGTGTACTAAAACAACAGACAATGTTTGGAAAATTTAACAAATTTAAGCAAAAACTTGATGGAAAGAAACAAGATTTACCGAAAGAAGTGAAAGACGATCTTGATATCAATCTCGATATGATCCTGCCATTGATCCGGAACTATCGTAACGAATCTGGCTATCCAAATGAAAAAGTGCCCTCAAGAGAGCAATGCTATGTAAATCTTCAATTATTCATTCCCTGCTGCAAAAAATCTATGAATTAATGGAATTCTTCAAGCCATGAGCCAGTCCGAGAAAAGGGAGCAGGTGTGCCGAAGGTGCACTACACCTTCGGAGTGTTGACTATTATATTGTTAATGTTCAATTGGTAGATTTCGATGGAACTCGGGTGACCAGCACCTTGTCGATCCTGTTTCCGTCCATATCCACGACTTCAAAGCGCAGTCCGCCGACTTCCAGATGATCGCCGGTTTTTGGTATCCGCTCCAGGATGAACAGGATCAGCCCGGCAATGGTCCGGTAATGTCCCTGTTCCTCTGCCGGAAATGAATCCACGGATAAGATTTTCTTGATATCTTCAACAGGTGTATCCCCATTGATCAGCCATGAGCCATCCTCCCTTACGACAACTGGTATATCCACCGGTTCTCCAAGAGTCCGGACATCGCCCACGATCGCTTCAAGGATATCATGCAGGGTAATGACGCCCTGAATGCTTCCGTATTCATCAGTGACCAGAGCAATATGCACACCGGTTTCTTTGAATGATTCGAGGAGTTTCAGGATGGGTAGGCCCTGGGGGGCCAAGAGCGGTTTCGTGACAGCGGATTTGATATCGGGTGTACAGCCATCAACCATCCTCGCCAGGACATCCTTTACGGAAACCATGCCAACAAGATTATCCAGATTTCCATTATATACCGGAAAATTTGATCGAGCGCTCCTGGTCATTTTCCGCAGGTTCTCATCATCGGGATCATTCAGGTCGAGTGCGATGACATCGGACCGGTGTGTCATCAGGGATTCAACCCGACGGTCTCCAAGATCAAACACACCTTGTACCATGCTCACCTCGGCTTTTTCGAATACACCAGATTCAGTGCCTTCCTCGAGCATAATTTTTATCTCCTCTTCCGTTACCGGTGGTTCCCGGGTCTCCCGTACACGCATAATCCAAAGCACGGCTTCAGTTGAGCGACTGAGAATGAATACCAGCGGGGAAGCGATAACCGACAGGAGGCGCATCGGTTTTGCGACTGAAGAGGCGATATTTTCAGCATTATTCAGCGCGAGGTGTTTCGGGACGAGTTCTCCAAATATTAAGGTCAGATAAGTGATTACGACTACAACAAGAATGATTGCCAGAATCTCGCTATAGGGCGCAAGCAGAGGGAATTCTTTGAGATACGTTGCGAGCTCCTCAGCTATTATAGCTCCACCGAATGCTCCGGCCAGAATCCCTACAAGGGTAATGCCGATCTGTATTGTCGAGAGGAAATGGGTGGGTTCTTGTGCAAGTTCAAGTGCAGCCGCTGCCCGTTTGTCGCCTTCCTGTGCCCGTTGCTGGAGGCGTGTTTTTTTAGCTGAAACAATGGCAAATTCTGCCATGGCAAAAATGCCATTGATGAGGACTAGAACCAGGATGATAACGATTTCAAAGAGATACGACATTTTGCTGATAGTATCTTTCGGACTACAATTAAAACTATTTAACGAATCGAAGGGGGTTGCGCCACCTTCATGTCAGGTACGCGGAAAAGAATTTGCCGGATTACACGGGGGTAAGGAGGTTATTCTCCTTGATTATGATAGGCGGAGAGACCCTGCGGATGCTCAGGAATCTATAGGGAAAACCAGATATTCTCTATGAATAATTATCCTTTGACAATAGGAGAACGCAATGACGGAATTCAGTTTCCCGGTAGGCTACCACCAGTTCCATACCGTGAGGATCATAAATTTTCAGCTCAACCGCTGGCACTCGCTGGGGTATGCACGCTTTGGGGATCTTTTAAGAGCAGCCCAGATGATCAAAACGTTGGATGACTGGAAATGTGTGATGATCAGCCTGGCGCAGGAAGCTGAATCTGAACAACGCTGTATGAATGCTGCCTTTTATTACCGGGCGGCAGAATTTTTCACGCTGCCTTCAGACCCGGACAAAGAGGTCCTGTACAACAAATTCATCGACATTTTTTACTCCAAAGTATTAGCCGGTGAATCGTTCAAACGATTTCTCGTCCCGTACGAACGTACCCATCTCCCCGCCATTTGTATCCCCTCGGCACTGCCTGAATCCAAAGGGACGATTGTCATTCATGGAGGATTTGACTCATTCATCGAGGAGTTTTACTCCCTGGCTGTGCATTTTTCCAACCAGGGGTATAAAGTGATCCTCTTCGAGGGACCTGGACAAGGAGCCGCATTAAAAAAATACGGCCTTCCCCTCACCTACCAATGGGAAAAACCGGTGAAGGCAATATTGGACTATTTTCATCTGGACGACGTGACCTTGTTCGGAATATCCATGGGAGGCTGGCTGTGTTTCCGTACAGCGGCATATGAGCCAAGAATTCGCCGGGTTATCGCACTGAGTATCGCGTTTGACTACATGCAGATTCCCCCTCTGCCAATCCAGCTGCTGGTGAAGGTCCTGCTGCAGTCGAGGGGGCTGATGGATTATCTTGCCCGGATAAAAATGAACGCAAATTACCAGGAGCGGTGGGGGATCAACAACCTGATGTATATCACAAAAACAACAACGCCGATGGATGCAACGGATATCCTGCTCCAGTTCAATGAACATAACCTGCATTCAGAACTCGTGAAACAGGATGTCCTGATCCTGACCGGGGCTGAAGATCATTTCATCCCGCTGAAAATGCATTACAAACAGGTAAATGCACTCAAAAATGCCAAATCGGTGACTGCTCGCATCTTTACCAAAAAGGATCAGGCCCAGAACCACTGCCAGATCGGGAACATTGGGCTTGCACTTGATGTTATGCAGAAATGGATCGAAGAAAAAAATCCTGTATAAATCGGGAATCCAGATTACTCCACGCATTTCCTACATAATTCTTGGCATTGATTTATGTTCAATAAAGTCTGCTGTTCATATGCGACTAACATCAGTCTGACACAATTTTATCAGGTTCAACATAGGTATAGTAGCTAAATGTACGAACTGGTCTCTCCTATCGAACCGGGGAGAATCGGAAGATATTTCGGATACTTCCTCATGGTACTGGGGCTTATTCTTCTGCCTCCCGCAGCCTTTGCAGGAATCGTCCACGAAACCCAGGCGGCCGTTATTTTTACCAGTGTGGCTGGCTTTATCCTGTGTGCCGGGTTTATTCTCTATAAACTCCTGCCGAAGACTGAATTACGGTTAAAAGAAGCGATTGTGCTTACGGCCATCTTTTTCCCCCTTTCAGCAGTCATCAGTGCCATACCTGTGCATCTTATCACGGGTGCGACCTGGACTGATGCACTCTTTGAATGCATCTCCGGAATTACAACGACCGGTCTCTCAGTCATGCCAGCCGTATCAGATCCTGTTTTCCTTTTTTTCCGCTCATGGCTCCAGTGGATCGGAGGTATCGGGATCGTTATTGTGGTGCTCCTTATTTTCTTAAAACCCGGGACCAGTGCCTTTCTCCTCTACGAAACACAAGACACCAGTGTTATTGTAAGTCCTGGTGTCATAGCCACCGCCATGATGTTAACCAAGGTATACATCACCATAACGCTCCTGGCATTTGGATTGTTCCTTGCAGGGGGGATGATTCCATTTGATGCCCTCTGTCACGCACTCAGTGCCGTCTCGACAGGGGGCTTTTCCACAAAAACCGGGAGCATTGCGGATTTTTCCGGTGTGGTGATACCAGTTGCGATGTGTGTGGTTATGGTAATGGGGGGGACAAATTTCAGTATCTTTCCTGAGCTGTTTCGGAACCCGAAAAAATTTTTCGGTGACCTCCAGTTGCGGTATTTCACCCTTTTTGCCGTAACGGGCGTAGTGCTGATGGCACTCTCTCTTTTGAGCACGTTAACCGGTATTGATGCAATCCCGATTGCGGTTTTTCAGGTTATTTCCGCCCTCACCACAACCGGTTTTTCAACCACCCCCATCGGGGGACTGCCGGAACCATCACGTGCCGTATTGATAATACTCATGGGGATAGGGGGAAGTCTGGGATCGACCTCAGGTGGACTGAAAATCTTCCGGCTGATTCTTATTGTGCAGATAATCAGGATTATTATCATGCGGATTTTTTTACCAAGAGAGGTGGTAATACCCCTGAAGGTGGGGGATCGGATAATGGAACCTGACGAAGTATACCAGCATATTTCCTACATTTTTCTTTACGGTATTGTCCTTGCCGTTTCCTGCTTTGTTTTTTTGGTATATGGCTATGGGATGAGTACCTCTCTTTTTGAAGTGACAAGCGCACTCGGTACTGTCGGATTATCAACAGGACTGGCATCTCCATCCCTCCCCCTCATCCTGAAAGGAGTGCTCTCTGTCGATATGCTCCTCGGACGGTTAGAAATCATCCCGTTCCTTATCCTTCTTAACCCGACAACGTGGTGGAAACGGCCAAAGGTTAAATCTGAAACCACTGTGGAAAAGCCCCCGCATGTATTGCCAGATTAAGGGGACGACTATAGATATATCCTCGCATCAGCAGCAGAATCATAAAAATTGCCAGGAAAGTTTTTCTCCAGATTCTACCTACCTGAACGAAGATTGATTTATTGATGGAGTAATTCCGATAAATGTATGATGATGAAAGGTGATGAGTGAATGCTGCCCGCCAATCTTGATGATGGCGATAGCCTGAGTCTTTTGACTGAGATCCTTTGTTACAGGTCGGAACAGGGAGGAGGATTATGAGGGTAATAATTATTGGAGCTGGTGAACTGGGAAAACACCTCGCCCAAAAGCTGGTACACCCTGGAAACGAAGTAATTATTATAGAAAGGGACCCGAAATACGCAAAAGAACTGTCAGAATCGCTGGATTGTACCATTATCAATGGAGAGGGCACGCGACCCGATATCCTTGAAAAAGCACAGATTGAGAAAGCAGATGTAATAGTTGCCTGCACGGATCATGACCAGGATAACATTCTAATCGGTCTTATTGCACGGAATAACAAGGTACCGAAAATAATCCTGCGCATCCATGACGACCAGTTCCTTATGGTGGCAAAACAGATGGGATTCAATGATCTAATTAACCCATCGAAGATAGCATCCTCAATAATATCCGATACCCTTCGTGGTGTGGACACTATTGAACTGAGCTGTCTTGTCCGCGGTGATGTCCAGTTTATGAGCGTCCTTGCCACCACCGGACAGGTTAACCAGCGTCTCAATGAAGTGACTTTGCCACCAAAAAGCGCTTTTGTGGGAATTTATCGTGGAGATACGTTTATTCTTTATGGAGAATATCCGACGATCAGGCAAGGCGATGAATTGATGATCGTCACGACTTTGGATCAAGTCGAGAAAATAAGGGAGTTGTTTCGCGAGGCTTCAAAAACGTAATCCCCCAGGCCTCAAATGGGATAGATGGCCTGGTCAATCCAATTATTCTGGTTACCCATGCCCGGTATCATTTTTTCCTTATTTCAACAAAATCAGCTTTTTTATTGACCTTGACCATTAACCCGGGAACTTGGACTATATCCCTCGTAGTTTTGGATCATCAGCAGGAAACCGTATATCCGGAGATTTATAAAAGACAGGTTTTGTCATCAAACGGGGAGAAATGCTTTGTAGAAGAGATTCATAGAGATATGCACAGTGAAAAAGTCATGGCAAAAAAATCCAAGCCCCCATTCAAAGTGGAAAAAGCAGTAGTAAAAGAAGAAACCGAAGTCGTAAAAGAAGAGGCTCCAGCAAGAGTTAAAGAAGAGGATACAGTATCAGGAAAAGAGGGGGAGGGTATTGATGCAGTTCTCGTTCTTATGGCAATTGGTGGAATATTTTGCGTTATTTTTCTCGCCTTTCTCATTCTCCGGTTTGTGTAGCATATGATATAATTCCCCGGAAATCGTCATTTTTTACCACAGTTCTGAACGATACAGACAGATTTCATTTCTGAAGTTCCTGTATGGTTATCTTTTTTTATATGAAAATTGAAAACGCAAATGTTTTCGTGTTTCCATTCAAAACTACGGGATAATGGCTTTTCTCTCACCGTCGTCATCGAAAATTGTCAAAGCTCTTGGGGTTGTTTTTGGAGATATCGGCACAAGCCCCATTTATACAATCGGCGCCATCCTGCTTTTTATCCTGCCCATAATAGAAAATATTCTCGGGCTCCTCTCCCTCATTGTCTGGTCGCTGGTCATTATAATTTCCGTACAATATGCATGGCTTGCTATGAATCTCGGAAGCAAGGGAGAGGGGGGAACAATTGTGCTCAAAGGTCTGCTCACCTCTAACCTGAAAAATCCACAGGTGATTTCGTTTGTATCAGTGCTTACTATCATCGGAGTAGCCCTTTTCATCGGTGATGGGGTGATTACTCCTGCTATCAGTATCCTGTCAGCGGTTGAAGGTATCCGGCTGATACCGGGGTTTGCCGAGATCTGGGGCGGGTGGATTCTTTTGACAGGTGTCTGTATTGCATGTGCCTTGTTTATATTCCAGAAAAAAGGGACTGAGCGTGTCGCCTGGGCGTTCGGGCCGATCATGCTGATCTGATTTCTTTCTCTTGCGGTCACCGGGATACTCTCTATTGCTTCCGCGCCACAGGTTCTCCTTGCCCTCAGTCCTTCGTATGCCGTTGGCTTTCTGATGCAGAATGGCGTTGGATCGTTCATTATCCTTTCCGCAGTCCTTCTTTGTGTTACCGGGGGAGAAGCTCTCTATGCTGACATGGGTCATCTCGGTAAAGAGCCGATTATTAAGGGATGGTATTGTATATTCCCGGCCCTTGTTCTCAGCTACTTCGGGCAGGGAGCCTACGTTCTCAATAATCCGGAAGCACACAGCATTCTGTTCAGCATGGTACAGGATCAGGCAGCTTTGCTCTATGTCCCGTTCCTCCTTCTCAGTATTTGTGCAACCATCATCGCATCCCAGGCGATGATCTCGGGAATGTTCTCGATTATGTACCAGGGAATGATGACGCAGATCATTCCCAAGATGAAAATTGAATTTACTTCACCGGAACTAAGATCGCAGATCTACATTGACGCCGTGAACTGGATGCTGCTTGCAGCCTGTGCTTGTTGTTATGCTGGAGTTCAAAACCTCGGAAAACCTTGCATCAGCATATGGCCTTGCAGTTGCCGGCACCATGACTATCTCGGCAATTATGATGACTATGATCTTCACGATACGGTTGGATCTCTTCAGGGCAATTATTTCCAGTGTGTTGATTGTTGTGGATCTCATCTTCTTCCTCTCGGCATTTCTCAAGATCCCCCAGGGTGCGTACTGGTCGTTCATCATCGCAGCGGTACCATTGGTTATCATCGTTACCTACATACTCGGACAGGAGAAGCTCCATCGCATGCTTAAACCTGTACAATTGGATGAGTTCCTTACCGTCTACCAGAAAAAGTTCACCGAACTTCCTAAGGTTCATGGCACTGCGCTCTTTTTTACCGCTGACAATGACCGCATATCCCCGTATATTCCCCAGGTGATGTTCAAGAACGAAATCCTGTACGAAAACAATATTCTCATCTCTATCCGGATAACGGATTTTCCGTTCGGTGTCTATACCGGATATGATCGCGATATTGCTCCGGGCCTTCATACATTTATGGTAACAACCGGCTATATGGAAATCATTGATATCATCGGTCTCTTACGAAGTGAAGGCATCGAGGGAAAAACAATCTTTTATGGCATGGAGAATGTTATCAGCGACAGATTCTTCTGGAAGGTGTATGGGTTGTTAAAGAAAGTGACACCGGCGTTTGTCCACTTCTACGATCTGCCCCCGGAGAAAATTCACGGGGTTATAACTCGGGTGGTGATGTAGCAAAAACGGGTTCTGGCCGGTGCATGCAGTGTAAATTTTCAAAGTGAAAATATATTACAGCACACTCCACCAGAAGGGGTTTGTCTTCCAGATTTCCTGTTATATCAATGGAATCTTTATCGTCAGATATAGTACCTGTGGCAACAGGTTTATTGTCTCCTTTTTCATAGTATCCTGTGGATGGGATTGTTTCGATGAAAAAAGTAGTGATCGAAGTTCCAAAAGATAAATCCGAGAAAATTCAATCAAAATTCAAAGACACACTTTTTTCTGTCGATGAAAAGGAAAAATCAACCAGGATCACGCTCTATGTTCCCGATGAGATGCTGGATCAGCTGATCCTTCAGACCGATGGTTCTATAAAAAAGCCAACAGGAATCCGGCCGGTCTGGACGGGAATTATTCCTGATTATGACAGTCTTGTTAATGAGGATGACCGTATCACGCTCATCGAAGTCTCAACGCCAGATTTTGTTATTTCCCCCTTCGTACAAAAACTCAAAGAACGCTTTGGATACACTGAAAAAAAGGAGAATAAAACTCCCATCGAGAAGATTATTGCGACAACGGAATCGTACACGGAATTTGATCAGAAAAAATTTATCCTCGCTGCCATTGCCGGATTGGTGGCAATGATTGGATTATTTATGAATAATATCGGCATCATCATCGGTGCTATGCTGATATCTCCCTTGCTTGGTCCGATTTATGCATTGGCAGTCTTTGTTGCGATCGGGGATATAAAAACAACTCTGCGCTGCATCCAGATACTGGGACTGATGGTGTTCATGCTGGTTGCTATCGCTGCACTATCTTCATTTGCGCTCTCCTTCATCATCACCCTGCCCCTCACGCCGGAGATACTCTCACGAACGGACTCCAATGCAATTTATATTTTAATGGCAGTTTTGCTTGGATTAGCCACGATGATCGCCCTGTCAAAGGGAATTCCTGAAGGAATAGCCGGGGTTGCGATTGCAGCCGCACTTCTCCCTCCAGCGGTGGTGACAGGGATAACTGTGGCTCTGTTTCCTGAGGGCGCTATAAAACCACTGATCCTTACTCTTCAAAACGTCGTGGGTCTTATTGCAGGCAGCATTATCGGGGTCGCGTTTCTCCATATCGGTCCACGGGATCTCTTTTCCCAGGTCCAGTCCCGACAGGTTATTATCCGAGTTGCATGGTTCCTTGCGATCATCATCGGATTTCTGGTGATTATTTCGTTCCTCGTATGACAATGCCCGGGGTGTTTAAAGGTTTTTTTAAAGAACCTGAAAAGGGCGCTTTTTATGGTTTGTCCGGATCTTTACTGCGTTACTCTGCCACAGACCCGGTATAATTACATTTTTTTGTTTCTATCCGGTTTTGCTATCCGGTATTCCACCAGTTCCCCGGCATCGAATACTTTGATATCAACCTCTCTGCCCTGCCGGTACTGCTGTATGCGATCGTAATACACTTCCGGATCATGCCGGAGGTTATGAACAGTAAAATATTCGTGAATAATCTCAAGGAATGAGATCTGCTGGGAGAGATATGCATTCTCATATTCCTTGACCTCCTGAGCAAGTGTGAGACACTCCGTAAAAGGGTATGCGGGATCATACTGCCCGTGACTGCCCTTGCGGGCGAATTGGCGCCATTTAACATGACCCGGCGCACCAGCGCTGCGACGGAGCATATGGGGGTAGATACGACATCCGGAAAATCTCTGATCATAGATCCGGCATTTCCCCTCTTCAAGAAACCAGCAGGATCCGTTCGAATCCTCTTTCATCCGGAGTGCATACCCTGAAACATACAACATACCGTTCTGGTCGCAGAATTCCGGGTCAGGAGCAGGCTCATATGCATTGGGATCGATCTTTTTTACCTTTGTCACATCGTGGTCCAGAAGAAAGATATGATTGTTGATCGCCCGGGTGCAGCACTCCCCGCAACAGGTACACCGGAACTTGGCTGTCCAGATATCACTTGCTATCTGTTCAAGAGGATATGCAAAAAGACGGTTTCGTTCCTGCATCAGTGCGATGATACGAAAGGTAATCGGGATACCGTTAGCAGCGACCATCAGGAGTCACCCCGGGATATCTTTCCTGGAATTTCAAACTCGATACTGGTAATGGTAAACTCTCTATTTGCGTATTTCCCGTCAGGAAGGATCAGTTCCGACGAAATTTGCCGGGGTATTTTGTATCCCTGCACATCTGTATAATCAGAGAAATTGTGCATAAAATGACCAGGGAGAAGTCTGCCAGTCTCCGGGTGATTCCTGTGGCAAGCCTCGATGTTCTGGATCCGTCCGATACCATCGAAATGGACAAGGGCTTCGGCGCAGAGATTGTTATCCCTGATGAATGCCCGTGCCGTTGACTCACTCACGTTCTTCCATTCCAGCGATATACCCGGAACAAGGGCCATAGGGAAGAGGGGTGTACTGGCCAGATACCGGAAGAGCGAGGAGGTTTTTATCTTTTCACCATATGCATTGTCAAGAGGGAAGACCGAGAACAGGTTGAGATGCATTCCCGCTTCGCGATGCACATAATAGTCGAACGCTTCGATCCATATACCGGGTAAATAGGCAATTTTTGCATGCCACACAAAACCCGGTGTTGCAAGAGAGAAAACAGCCTCTCCCCGCATTTTCATCCATCGTCCTGTTTTCCCGTATCTGAACCTTCCCGCATGCTGGATATGTACGCACCTGACAGGATCGGTATTCTTACCTATCGTCCATGACAAATAGCGTGATACCGGTTCTGGATTAGATGGAATACCCGTAGTCGCGGGTAAAGGTGCATAATCAATTATCAGGCGAAGGTAGAGGGCCTGCTGCTCGACCATGGTGGCGAAAAGATCACTCCCGATTATTATGATGAGCAGAAAAATCGCTGCCCACACAAGAAACCCGAATGTGAGCTCAACAAGCATCAGCTGCTCCTGGTACTCCGCATCCAGATATCCACTTGCCGGAATGGAATCTCAATTCCTTCTTCACGGAAACGTTCATCGATCCGGGAATTGAGGAAGTCCTGGACATCCCATGAATTGTCATAGTTGTTTGTCCAGAGAATAAGCTGCCCGTTCTTGCTGGATTCCCCGAACTCAAGAAAATACACTGATGGGGAGGGATCCAATACCACCCACGGAGTCTTCTCTGCTGCCTCATGGGCAATTTCAAGGAGAATTTTTTTTACCCGTGATATATCGGTTCCATACGCGACTGAAAACGGAATCCTCACTTTCATTTTGAAATCCGGTTGTGCGTAATTTACAACAATATTTGATGTGATTTTTGAATTTGGAATGGTAACGATTTGACTGTCAAGTGTTTTCAACCGCGTACTTCTCGGGCCGACGCTGACGATGTCACCAGAATAATTGTCAAACTTGATCCGGTCACCGATCTTGAACGGTTTGTCCATGGTAATAATTGCCCCGCCGAGAAAATTCCCGAGGATATCCTGGGCGGCTAGAGCAATAGCAAGTCCTGCAATCCCGGCAGCCGCGAGAAGCGGCGTGATATCAATATTGAAATTTGACAGAAGGAGGAGAAACGCGACAAACCATATCAGGTACTTGGCGGCAATCTCGAGCATCGGTAGCAGCCGGTCATGGAATTCCGTATCCGTTTTCGTTGCTATGACGGTACCATATGTTTGTAACAGATGTGTACGAGAAAGATGATACTATCCATGCCCCGATCAGGATGAAAAACGCATTCACCCATTGATCGATATAAACGGGATATCCGGCGATAGTGTCGGGAAGAATCTCAAAACGGGTCAAAGCTATGTATATCGACCCGGCAATGATCAAAATAACCAGCGGTTTTTCCAGAGCCCCCAGCAGGATGTCGTCCAGTTGCGACTCGGTTGCGGATGCTTTCTTTTTCAACCACCGGATAATGATATAGGCAATTCCCGCTGTGATAAGGCCAAAAATAATGGTGATAATGGCATAGAATATTCCAGGATTCATTATACACCCTTCCTTGTCCCAACCTCAGGCAAATCAGGCAAATTCAATTCAATCAACTCCCGATAATTTCTTATACCACACATTCATGCTCTCCATTGATCCGCAGATGTTGGTGTTGTTCGGGAGCAGCCCCTCCAAACTGGTATCCAGCCCCGGCGAACGTGGCATTGATTGGCCGGGAAATCGCCCGTGCGATGGTATATGCAAGCAGGATCCCCTCGTTTTTCATCTCCGTCTCCATTGCATGGAGAAGGATCCTGGCAAGACCCATTCCCCGGAACTTCGGATCGGTAGCAAAATCCGTCACTTCAACATTCCGGTTCGCTGCATCGACTTCGCAGGACGCCACGGCCACCAGCAGGTCGGGATTTTCTGATAATAAAATACCGGATCTGTTCCTGCATTGACTCATGGATATATTCCGGATCAAAAATGGGAAACGGGTAGGTTTTAAAAACCGATCGGTATAATGCTGCGATCTCCTTTGCATCTCCCGCATGGGCATGCATCAGCGAGAATCCATCCGGCAGTTCGTGTGCGGCTCTCTCTCCTGCATACCCGAATGCTGCCGAAAGCACCTCGGCAATTACCGTTGCGTCCCCAACCTCCTTTCGTCTCGGATCGGTATATTTTGCCATGAATACCGCAGAATCTCTGCCGTGGAAGAAGAACGGAACGGAGGCTTCCGTGATATATCCGGCGTTGGCAAAAATTTCCACTGAGGATTCCGGTACCTTGACAAAGATTTTGGTATATCCTTCTTTATGGGTGAGATCATCGGCGTACCGGATGATGTCATGGATATCTCCCGGCGCCAGTTTCATGACATAGACCCGGTTGTTGAAATGGCCGTGCTGGACGATGCTGTTCCCGCGGTGCAGGACCACATCACTCTGAGGTCATCGTTCCTCCGTTCAATCCGGTCGGTATTTGCCGGGATGAGTGTCGTAGTCCCATCGTAATCAGCAAGCAGTTTGGCAACACCAACGACCTTTGACTCATCAGCCCGATCAATGTTCAGCTGGAGCTTGCACTCGTCACAGTCACCATTGCAGAAGATGCGGTCATAGTTGGCCGGTTCCTGGTATGTGCAGATCATCCCTTCGTAATTCCGCAGCACGACTTTATGCACCGACCACGTCAGCAGGTAGTTGGGGAATATGGGGATCTTTCCCCCACCCCCAGGTGCATCGAGCACGTACCGCGGGACGGCAAACCCACTGGTGTGGCCGACGAGGTTCTCCATGATTTCGATGCCTTTGGATACCGGGGTACGGAAATGGCTGATGCCTTCTGACAGGTCGCACTGATACAGGTAATAGGGGCGGATACGGTTCTTCACGAGCTGGTGGACAAGTGCCTTCATGATCCTCGGGCAGTCATTGATCCCGGCAAGGAGTACGGACTGGTTGCCAAGCGGGATGCCGGCGTCGGCGAGTTTTGCCACCGCGACCCGGGCGGATTCGGTCATCTCCTTGGGGTGGTTGAACTGCATGTTCACCCAGAGCGGATGGTGTTTTTTCAGCATGGCGACAAGTTCATCAGTGACCCTGAACGGCAGAGTAACTGGCACACGGGTCCCAATCCGTATTACTTCTACATGAGGGATAGCGCGGAGCTCAGTGAGGATCCAGTCAAGATAATCATCGCTGAGCATGAACGGGTCGCCCCCGGAAAGGAGTACGTCGCGAATTTGTGGCGTGTTCCGGATATAATCAATGCCCGCGAGGATCTCTTCCCGATCAGGAATCGAATCAACATCGCCGACTTTGCGTTTCCGCGTACAGTGCCGGCAGTACATCGCACAGGTATTGCTGACAAGGAACAGCACCCGGTCAGGATACCTATGCGTGATACAGGAACAGGGGCTGTCTTTATCCTCTGCCAGTGGATCGGAGAGCTCATAATGTTCGATGATCAGCTCCTGCGGTGACGGGAATGCCTGTTTGAAAATCGGATCATTCTGGTAATCATTCACATCAATGAGCGAGAGGTAATAGGGGGTGATGTTGAGAGGAAATTTATCGATCGTTTTCTGGAGCTGTTCCCGCTCCTCCCTATTGAAACGGATGCCAAGGACCTGTTCAACGGTGGCAAGATCCCGAATTGCATGCCGGATCTGCCACCGCCAGTCCTTCCAGAACTCGGGAGTCTTTTCAGTATCAATGGTTTTCCTGATGATCGACAGATCACCGGGTTTTTCTCCCCCCTCGTACAATCCTTTCAAGACAGATATTATGTCCTTAGCCCTGTTTTTTACCTGACTCCCAAGATCCTTTACGGAATTCAGGGTACCGGCAGATACCCCGCTATCCTTTGGCTTTTTCAGGTCACTGGATTTTCCCCTCATAATATCCCCTCCCCGTTTAGAACAACCAGGTTTTTTCCGGCTCGAAATCCGTCAGCATATGCCGGTAATCGTCAAACCATCGTGCCACCGGATTACTTCGGAACACCATGAATTTCCCGATGTTTGCGGGATCGGCCGACTGGTGATATCGCATGAAGACCTGACCGGCAGTCTTTCCTACAACCTCAATCTTGCCCGTAGCATGCGACATGACAAACCGGGCCCGTTTCGCAAGACCGGAACAGGCCTGCCAGGATTTCTGGATAATCTCGTACGACTGTTCAACAGGTACCTGGAAGATTCGGTTGCCCAATGAAGGCCGGCACTGGAAGACATAATAGGGGGAGATCCCCGCAAATGAGAGTTTCCGGAAGAGACTGGTGAATATTTCCGGCTCACTGTTAATACCATTGAGGATGGGAGTCTGGCTGACTACCATGACACCCGCTTTCTGCAGTTCGTGAGCCGCCCGGATTGACACGTCAGTCAGTTCCTTTGGGTGGTTGAAATGTGCCATCAGGTAAACACGCTTTTCCGGTGTGCTGTACCGCGACAGGACATAGAGGAGATTCGGATCGTTGAGAATCCGGTAGGGGTTATAGGCAAGCATCTTGCTGCCGATACGGATAATGTTGACATGCTCGATCTCCCGCAGCTGTCGCAGGACAGATTCAAGGTGCCGTGTTTCGAGCATGAGGGGATCACCCCCGGTTAATAATACGTTTGTTATCTCTTTGTGCTCACGGATATACTCGATATTTTCAGAAACATCCTTTACGGTCTCACGTTCACAGGACATGAACAACCGTTTCCGGAAACAGAAGCGGCAGATACCCCCACAGAGATCGGTAAGGAGCAGGAGACCGGTCTGATTATATTTATGCTGAAGACCGGGTTTTTTGGTATAATCTTTTTCAAACGAAGGATCCGTTGATCCCCCGGTTTTAAGTTCATGAGCATCGGGAATAACAATCCTGCGCAGCGGATCGTGATCGTCTTTCCAGTCGATAAGCGAGAGATAATACTCATTGGAACGGAACGGGAACTTGTCCGTTACCATCTCCATCTTCTCCATCGCTTTCGGGGCGAGCCCGACAAGGTTGTCGAGATCGAAAATTGATGTTATGTATTTCGGATTCATTTCTTCACCTCAGTTAATGCTACATGGGACGTATCGTTAATGGACACACCATTTATTTCGATAGGTCAACCCTCTTTTCCTTTAAAGCACCGAGTGCCCATTCCTCATCCTCGCATCCTGCACGCTCAAGTGCCCCAAGAAATGTTAACGCTTGATGGCGAATTACTCCATCTCGTGACGTTATTGCAAGTGAATAGAGTTCATGTACTCGCTGATCTTACCATTCCCTCATCTGTTAACTCACAATTACCTCACTTCCGAAATAAAACCATGAAGCGCAAATGGCTAACCTTGCAGGAGAAATTGGATTTTTATGAGTATACAAATAGAGTTAATAGTATGGAGCAGTAATAAATGTTATTACAAAAGATGCTCTTGTAGTTTAATCAAATCAGACAATGCAAAAAACTCGATAGAGTACTCCGGAGAAATGCAATTATGACATATAAAAGGGAACTGACCTCTCCTATTTCTGTTCGTTTCCCACGAGAGACGAAAACCAAACTGGAACAGATAGCTGAAGAAAAACACATGGAACTCTCACCCTTTGTTGTGGCTATTGTTGAGGATTGGTTAAAAATGAGGAAGGAAATTGGAGAGAGCGCAATGAACTGGCATACGTATATCAATAATTCTGAGTATAAACAGGCAATGCAGGAGCTCATTAGAAATACATTTCTCGACTCAGTCATCAATACCCCAAATTACCGGGATAATATCAAAGATGTGGTCAAAAGAGTTCTCTCCGAGGCTTCAGATGGAGGGGGGCTGTCTCAAACCAGCGAAAAAAAGTAAGAGAGGCCTACTTTAAGCTGTATCGTATTTGTGTGAACATTCATATCTAGGACAACTTACAGTAATAATTTCAGATTCAACACGCTCCGGAAGCGGATTGTCACGGGATTCGGCATATAAATCAGACGTTACTTTTGTGTAGTTGTCAAAGGCATCAAAGATGGGATTCGTGTGGATGACGCGGAATGAGAATGTTTAACTCACCGTCTCCATTGCCTCACGTTCCTTGGGTGCGAGCCCGACAAGGTTGTCAAGCTCTGAAATAGTATTCAGGTATTTCCGATTCATCGTACACATCATCTTATACGTTGTGCTCTGCCCATCAGAGGGCAGGGTTTGTGTAATGCGGAAAAACTCTGATCCTGACAAACGAAATTGATCGTATTGATTGCACTACTCAATGAAACGTACCAGGGAATTTATCTTTTAAACCCCTTGTGTTATTTTGACTTTCCATGGCAGAAAAGAGAAACAGGGTCAGTATTGCCTTGACTGAAAAACTCCTGGCCAGTGAGTTAATCAACAAGCAGTATGCTTTCCATAGTTACCGGAAATCATAAACCTTTCAGTGCTGATAATAATCTGGTATTCGAATCAGGAATTCTTGTCTCTGGAGCTATCTGCTGTGCAGTCAATACCTGTGAATGAGCATGCATTTCCGGCAAACATTTCCAAGAAGATCCCCCCGTACCTTGTCACTCCTTGGTTCACACTCACCCTTGCTGTGATGATGGTTATCATCTATCTTCTTGATCTCAGTACCCCGCTGGGAGTGCCGGTGTGGCTTCTCTATTTTATACCCCTCATTCTTTCCTTCTGGTCAAGGCCGTATTTTGCCATACCTACGGTCTGTATAGTAACCCTGCTCTTTCTTGCGGCAGGATATATTTTTTCACCCCCCGGAATCCATACATCTGCTGCCCTGTTTAACCGGGTCCTTTTTTCAGTAATATTTATCGGAGTCTCTCTCCTCCTCTGGAGAGCACGTCATCAACAATTCAGGACAAAAATCCCGCAAAAATCCGAAAATGGTATTCAATAGCGGCGTCAGGAAAGGTGTTCAGAGGGGCAGAAGGTCATCGTTTCAGGTTGAATCTGAATACAATGCCTATTGAATAATGCAGAGATTCTCGAGATTCCAATGGTGCAATTAACGTGCGATCATTTCAATGGACGGTGATCCTTTGCCTTCAGAAATTTCAGCGGAACCAACCACACCTGCTCATGGATCGATGACAGGGCTGACCAGTGCCAGGGAACTGACCTCAGGAAACAGTTCGGCTTCAATGACATACCTGAAGAAAAGAAACACCCGCTGCTCAGGTTCTTATCATATTTCCGGGGTTTGACGTGATCAAAGTGTGGCTCTTCAGGAAAAATCATCCTTATTCATAGAAAATAGGACCTGGTATACTATCTGGTAAAATGCTAATGCTCATAAAAAATGACAGTATCGAAGAATGTGATCAGGCCGGGGGTCCGGCACGGGTTGTGTTGACGGTTCTGCTTCCGCCCCGAATTTTTTGAATATTACTGCATAGAGCCCGCGTAGAGGTGTACGTTCCAGCAGGAGAACCAGTCCGGAACAGATCATGATTGAGAACAGGATGATCGCATAGGTCGTCATTTCGATAAATTCTCCTCCAATAACACCTTTCTGAAGAGGGATAGCAGCAAGGACGGCAGCAGCGAGTCCTTTCGGGATCATGACTGCTGTAATGCTTGCGTCCCAGACCGGAATGGATTTCGGCATAAAGAACCGGACAATCAGGATCCTTAAAACAAACAGTATCAGCGTAATCAGGAGCCCGATTTTCAGCGCTTCCGTATCGGTCAGGATAATCGACAGGCCAAGATAGATGAAGAAAAACGTCTTCAGCAGCTGAACGAGCTGTGAGAGAAACGTGCATTCATGGGGAGTGAGTTCGACTTGCGTTACATGTGATCCCGGAAGCCACTTGAGAATATTGAAAGAGTGCAGGTTCCCAAGAGTGATACCGAAGGCCAGTGCCGCAATTGCCCCGGAAAATCCAAGCAGGGTAACAACCCCGTAAATGATAAAGAGGAACGCAGGAGTCAGGAAAATACTTTTAATGGTTTTAAGGTGGGGGTAGAGCACCGACCACGCGATCCCACCGAAGATACCGAGGATAGCCGCGACTAAGAACGATGAAACGAGCCGTAATGCAACATAGGGGACATTCAGCTCCCCGATGATATAGATATCAAGCAGGGTCAGCAGTAATACGATACAAAGCACATCAGTGATAGCAGATTCAAGGGCAAGAATTGCCTGACTGTCCTTTCCGAGATGAAGGTATTCAATCATCGGAATTACCACTGCAGAGGAGGTCCCACCGATGGCGGCGCCAAGCATCAGGGCAGGAAGCGGTTCGAGCAGATTCAGGAATATCAGGATACCTGCTGAAATGAGCATCGTAACAACAAATGAGATTAGCGTAAGTTCAATCGTACCCCGGAATGCCGATCGTATTGTCGTCATCTTCAGGTGGAGCCCTCCTTCGAACAGGATCACCGCAAGGGTAACCGTTGCAAAAAGGGGACCTACAATACCATATTCAGTCGGGGTTATCAGTCCAAGGAACGGGCCGATGAGGAGCCCCATCCCTATGAGGATGAGGATGTCGGGGATTCTTGTGAGGGCAAACACCCTGTTGAACACGTTCCCGAGAAAAATCAGAACACCCAGGAACAGGACAACAATCGCGACTTCCATTCCCTAACTATTCACCGGTATCTTTTTTTAAGGTGTTGATTTGGGGTTTTGAAATCGGAGAAAATTCCTGTTTTGCATCCGGTTCACACTATGTTTTTAAAAAAACCAAAAAATGTTTTTACTGTTCTTTCCCATGTAGTGCGATGGAAAGCATCTTCACATCCCCGGAATTCCAGATGAGCCTGCTCCTGTTCGTCGCGCTCGGGGGGTATCTGATTGCTTCGCGTATCAACCAGTCAGCCGTCATTGGCCTCATTCTCGTTGGTATCGTTGTCGGTCCCAGCATGCTTGGCTGGATCACCTATACAGATTTTGTTGCTGGTCTGGCGCATCTCGGCGCTGTCGTTCTGCTCTTTGTAATCGGTCTTGAATTTAACTTAAAGGATATCCTGTCAGCCCGGAACGGGATAATCGCCGCGGTTGGGGTTATCGTTCCGTGGATTGGCGGGTACTGGCTCTCGCTGCTTTTCGGGTATGATATGCCAAGCGCGATCTTTATCGGGACTGCCCTGACGGCAACCAGTATCGCAATAACCGCCAATGTACTCAAAGAACTGGGCAAACTCCAGACTGAAGCAGCAAAAGTGATCATCGGTGCAGCGGTCATCGATGACGTGCTCAGCCTGCTTGCGCTTGCGATCAGTACCGATGTTGTCAGCGGTACGGTAACAGCAGGTGGTATTGCCATTGTCGCGGTGAAAGCGGTTGCATTCATCGCAATCGCCGGTGCATTCGGTCTTCTGGTGGTCAGCCGGTTCATGGAGCGCCTGGACACAACGACATTTGCTGAAAAATACCCGGAATTCATCTTCATCTTTGCGATGATGATGGCCTTTCTCTATGCCATGCTCGCCGAGCTCGTCGGGTTGTCTGCTATTGTCGGGGCATTCATTGCCGGAGTCTCGTTTGAAGGAGTCCGGCTTTACCGGAGCAAGGACCTGAAAGAAGGAGCCGAGTACCTTCAGATCATCTTTGCATCGATATTCTTTGTCTCCTTGGGAATTCTCGCAGATTTCCATGCCATTACGCCCGAGGTAGTAGTCTTCCTGATTGCGCTCACTATCGTTGCAATCATTACCAAAGTTATCGGCTGCGGTATACCGGCCAAACTTGCCGGACTGTGCACTAAAGATGCACTCATTGTAGGATTTGGCATGTCTCCCCGTGGTGAAGTAGCAATGATTGTTGCGCTCATCGGGCTTGAAACCGCCATCATCGGGCAGGATGTCTATGTCACGCTGGTGCTGATGAGTCTGCTTACCACGCTGATTACACCGATTGTGTACCGGAATTGGTTCTATCGCGGGGAGTACTGCGGATACGATAAGAACGGGACCTGCATTGATGAAGGAAAATGATGGCCGATCTTCAACAGCTGTCGGATTCACCGGTTGTGTTGTATGCTCCCGATATTCTCCTCAGGGGAGCCACCCCCCATAACCTCAATTCTTATGTATGCGGAACAAATCAAAAGTTGGCAGTGTGTTATGTTTGAAAAGGTACTCGTTCCTGTAGATCTGTCAATCAATTCCCGCTATACACTCCGCTGTCTCAAACACTTACCGGGACTCCGACAGGTAGAGATCCTCCATGTTTTCTACAACAAATATGCTTCGAAGGATCCGAACGATTATGATCCTGACCGTGAGCATAAGCGGCTTGGCCTTGAAGAGATTAAAAAAGGTGTTGAATTGCCGGGTGTAACGGTCCGGACGAAGATCGAGGAGATCCAGGGAGGCGAGATCTTCGAGCCCATAAACCGGATTGCCGCACAGGAAGGGGTTGCGCTTACCCTCCTTGGAAGGCGAGGAAGGGGGATCATCGATACCCTGCTGCTTGGCAGTGTAGCTTCTGATGTTCTTCGCTACGGGAAGACGGATCTGCTTCTTGTCGATAATAAGAAGGCAAAGGATACACTCTCGGAGCAGGATCTCCCCTGCCCGGATCTTTTTTTCCACACCATGATTTGTACGGATTTTTCAGATCCGGAAATTTCGGATCTCTGTTGTAATGAATTACCGTGGATAAGGAAGTTAACCCTCTTCCATGTAGTGACGACCGGGGATTCCGAAGAAGAAGTCAGATCGTTTGTTGACGAAGCACAGGCAGGACTTGAAAAAATGCAGGAAGCCTTTGCCCGGATCTCCATTCCCGCTCAGGTACATGTATCGGTCGGAAGTGCTGCTGAAGAGATCCTCTCGTTTTCAGAAGAGCAGGATATTTCGATCATTATCCTGAAATCAACGGGGAAGAGAGGTTTTCTGTCGAATCTTCTGGGCAGTACAACAGCACGTGTGGCAAGGTATTCCAACAAAGCGGTTCTTGTACTGAGAAGATCCAAGGGCGGTAAACAGTAATGCAGGGATCGGTATGGCTACGAATGAGTCGTATGCAGGTCCGTATCTGATGAAAATACGAAAGATAAACAACGACAAAGGGAAAACAACCTTCAATAATCTCATGATACGGATATGAACCTGGATAAAACTCCCGTCTCTCCTGCCGGAAATGTAACAGGATTACCCTGCTGTGGCCGGCAGACACTAACAGAGACCGCATGGCATTCTCTTCCTGAAGATCAGGTCTATTCCCTGCTGGCTTCTTCCAGTTATGGACTGACTGCTGAAGAAGTCCGAACAAGAATCCAGAAGTTCGGCAGCAACACGCTCCCTTCCAAGAAACCTGTGGCCCTCTGGGAAGTCATCCTCCGCCAGTTTAAAAATCCCCTTATCTATATCCTGATGATTGCCGCCCTCATCTCGTTTGGGATTGGGGAGTTTACCGACGGGGGCTTTATTCTCGCGGTTATAACGGTGAACGCGATCATCGGGACGCTGCAGGAATGGAAAGCCGAGAAAAGTGCCCATGCCCTCCAGGCACTGCTCCGGATTATGGCTCATGTCCGCCGGGACCGGCATGCTGTTACGGTTGATGCCGGAGAGATCGTGCCAGGGGACATTATCCTTCTCAATGAGGGAGACCGTGTCCCGGCGGATATACGTCTGCTCCATGAATCTTCGCTGAAAGTGGATGAATCACTCCTTTCCGGAGAATCACTTCCGTTAGAGAAATCATCAGTTGTCCTGCCGGAAAAAACACCATTCATGTCCCGGGGGAACATGGCCTATGCCGGATCAACGGTAGTATCCGGTAAAGCCGAAGGCGTGGTCACTGCCACCGGGCTCCTCACTGAAGTAGGAAAGATTGCCAGGAGTGTTGTCGCCACCGAATCGGTAAAACCCCCCCTCGTTATCCGGATGGAGACTTTTTCACAGAAGATCGGGATCCTTGTCCTTGCAGCATGCAGTGTCCTTGCAATCGTTGCGATAGCACAGGGCATGCCTTTCATCGATGTGTTTTTCATCGCCGTTGCTCTTGCGGTATCCGCAATTCCGGAGGGGTTACCTGTCGCTATCACTGTCGCACTCTCAATCGGGGTATCCCGGATGGCAGCCAGAAATGTGATCGTCCGGAAGCTGACTGCCGTTGAAGCTCTGGGATCCTGCACGTGTATTGCGAGTGACAAGACCGGAACCCTCACCGTGAATGCCCAAACTCTTCAGCGTATAGAATTGCCGGATGGTCGTTCCTATTCCCTTACCGGTGAAGGGTATCGTGGTGAGGGCGAGGTTACTCAACTTAATGGAGGATCCGTCCCGGAATCTGAACGACAACGTTTATTGGATATCGGACGGCTCGGGATTATCTGCAATGGGGCAGAGCTTAATCGGTCCGGGAAGGATTGGTCCCACGTGGGTGACCCCATTGATATCGCGTTCCTTGCGTATGGGTATAAACTCGGTCTCGATCCTGTTGTTGTCAGAAGCGGCTACACGGTTATTGGGGAGATACCGTTTGAGGCCGAACGGAGATATGCTGCAACTTTTTTCAACGATGGAACCCATTCCCGCGTTGCAGTCAAAGGGGCAATGGAGGTTATCCTCCCGATGTGCGGGAACCAGGTAACCGTTGACGGGATTTCTCCGCCCGATATATCGCGCTTATTAGAAAGAACTCTTGATCTCTCGGCACAAGGCTACCGTGTCATTGCTGTTGCCAGCAGCGATCTTGCCCTTAAAAGCGATAAAAAAGAGCTGGGCAGCAATGATATCCCACCGCTCACCTTCATGGGATTTGCCTGTTTCATCGATCCTATGCGACCGGATGCAAAGGAATCGATACGTGCCTGCCAGGAATCCGGCATCCGTGTTGTGATGGTGACCGGCGATCATCCGGCAACTGCGCTCGCTATCGCCCGGAATCTCGGTATTGCGACATCATCTGACCAGGTGATCACGGGTGCCGAACTTGACGCACTTGGCAATTATGAAGATCCTGATTCTCTCAAAAAACTGGCAAATATTTCTGTCTTTGCCCGGGTAATCCCACTCCAGAAACTCGCAATCGTAAAAAATCTCCAGACACTCGGCCATTACGTGGCCGTAACCGGCGATGGTGTTAATGACACGCCGGCATTAAAACAGGCAAATATCGGCATTGCTATGGGATCCGGCACGGACCTTGCAAAGGACACAGCCTCGATTATTGTCACCGATGATGCCTTCTCCTCCATTGTTGCCGGCGTCCACGAAGGCCGCATCATCTATGATAACATCCGGAAGGTGACCTACCTCCTCATTTCCACCGGCTTTGCTGAAGTGGTCCTCTTCACGCTTTCCCTTCTTGCCGGACTCCCGCTCCCGCTCCTTGCCGTGCAGCTGCTCTGGCTCAACCTGGTAACCAACGGGATCCAGGATGTGGCGCTTGCTTTCGAGGGAGGCGAGCCGGGTGTGATGAAGAAAAAACCGCGACCGCCATCAGAGACCATTATCAACCGGCTGATGGCTGAAGAGACAATCGTTTCAGGGCTCTACATGGGTGTATCTGCATTCTTGGTATGGTATTTCCTCATCGGGGCGGGTGTTGAAGAAACTGCGGCGCGAAATCTTGTGCTGCTCCTGATGGTCCTGCTGGAGAACGTCCATGTCTTCAACTGCCGGTCAGAGAGCATCTCTGCATTCCGAATTCCCATCTCCCGGAACTATTTCCTTATTATTGCTGTAATCGCTGCGCAGGGAATCCATATCCTGTCGATGCATATTCCCTTCATGCAGGACGTACTGGGGGTTTCGCCGGTAACCTTTGAGGAGTGGCTTTTCTTCCTCGGAATTGCTCTTGTCCTGATAGCAGTGATGGAAATGTACAAATTCGTGGGAAAATTCCGGAACAATGAGACAAGCGGAGCGTCTCAAGTAATAAAATGATTGGAGGAAACGAAGAGGAATCCTGACTTAGATGAAGATCGCTTATCGGTTAATTGCGTCCTGAAAAATGAGAAAAAAGTGAAAAGTACCCTTCTCACGATTTCTGGATATACCAACCCGTCAACGTCTCATCAAGTAATGCATCACTGTGTGGTGGCGTAACAAGACTGACTGCAATCATTGCGACGACAGAGATGATAAATGCGTAGAAGGAAAAGTGCATCGGCATGGGGATAAGATTGATCTTGAAGTAACTCAGGCCGCCAAAAAAGAGCGAAGTAACCAGTCCAAGGCTCATGGCTGCCAGCGCTCCCTGCCGGGTCGCCCTTCTCCAGTAAAGCCCGGCCAGGAGGGGAACGGAAAAGGTGGCAAACATAATACCGATCCCTGCCCAGATCAGCCAGACCAGCATGTCAGGTGGGTTCAGGGCAAGCAGGAGGGTGACGACAGCAGCAGTCAGTACCGAGATCTGGCTGACGAGGACTACCTTCTTTTCCGGGGCATCCGGGTAGAGGATTTTCTTATAGAGGTCCCATGAGAAGTATGTCCCGATCGTCAGCATCAGGCGGTCGGTCGTGGACATGACAGCAGCAAGGATGATCACCGCAAAGATACCCCAAAGCGCTACGCTGGGAAGGGATGTCTGGACCCCGTAGACAAAGACAAAGTCGGAAGCATTCTTCACCGCAGGCAGCGTCATGAGCTTTTCCTGGACCATCACAAACCCGGCAAACCCGGCAAATTTCAACAGGAACATGACGAACCCGTAGATCCCAAAGGCAACCAGCGGGGACCACTTGAAAATTTTCACATCCTTTACTGCCAGGATATTATTGATCACGTGCGGGGCACAGGCGAGGCCAATCGTCAGCAGCAGGAAGAACGATACGATATAAGGCGGGGTGAATACAGCACCTGCCCCGGAAGCCCACGGGTCCACATTGACCGGGTTTGCTGCAGCCATCACCTCATTGATATGGGTCATACCTCCGGCAGCCATGATCACGATCGGGGCCATGATAAGAACGCCGATGATCAGTATCGCACCCTGCACAAGGGTTGTCCAGGCAACAGCGTACAACCCTCCGATAACAGTATAGACAGTTACGATTGCAGCGCCGATTAAAAGGGCGAGCCAGTGGGGAAGGCCAAAAAGCCACATCAACACGATGCTGATGGCGGTGTACTGCCCGGCAAGGTAGATCATGGAGACAATGATGCCGGCAACTGCCGACAAGCCTCTGAGCTGTTTCTGGCTTTCATACCGGTGCGCAAGGTAGTCCTGTACGGTCAGGTATCCTGACTTCTTTGCCACTTTCCACATCTTGACCCCGAAGAAGATGATACAGAACGCGATCGAGAGCGGTACGGCGATCTGCTCCCAGATCGTAGGCCAGGCGAATTTGTAACCGAGGCCGGATACGCCCAGGAGTGACATCCCCGAGCAGACCGATCCAATCATCAGCATGGTGAAGACCCAGAAGTCCAGCGATCGGCCGGCGACAACGTAATCGGTCATGTTATGGATCTTTTTGCTTGCCCAGATACCAATGGCGAGCAAGCCAATACAGTAGATAATGACAAGGCCGGCAGCAACAGGATCGATCATGCCGATGTCTCCTTAAACGTAAGAGCCCAGTAAGTCAGTGCAATCACGATGACGAGGATTACTACCCCGACGCAAGCAGTAGTGAGGAACGGTAGTCCGAACATTCTATCCTTTGAGCGTGCGATCTGTTAACATTTAACAAGTTCGAAATTTTTCCGGTATTTTTAAAAAAAAAATAGTACAATATGACTTTTAATGGCTGGGATATGAAATTTCGATTTATTGTTGGTTTGTTCTGGACATCTTTAACACCGTATAAATAAAATCGTTTTATTGATACTTTCAGAAAATGAATAGGTGAAATATGCCAAAGCATGTATGTCCGGTTTGTCTGGAGGATATTACTTGTAAACGCTGTAAAGGCTCAGGTAAATATTACCCTCCCTATTCAACTCATAAAATTGTTCATAATATACGCAATGGCACGGGGAAGATACCCTACAATCATGAAGAAAATTACTGAATCTCTCCAATTGAAAAAAATCTTTGTACAAAAGGTAACCTGAACCCACAGTGAGCGGTGCAGTATTCCTCAAAAGGAATAAAATGAGGACCAAAGAGATGAAACCGTGATTGGTCAAGGGGTTTTGCTGTTGACGAGCTGCATACCAGGACTGTGATGGCGATTTTTTAAACTGAAACTTCATATTACACGATATGACCCTTGAGAGAACTCCCTGCATGCCTTGACCATAGCGATAATTTCATCCGGAGTGAGCAGGTCCGATGCAACCTGGGTCATATATCCTTGGGCGGTGTTTGCATCTTGCGGAGTTTGTGTTCGGGAACCGTGGTGCAGTTGTCCTCGATCAACCACATATAAAACTGTTTGAGGATGCGGCCCCAGGCGTGGATGGTATTCTGTTTGCAATCGTTTCTGAACCTGTTCTTCGAAGTCTCGAGTTCAGTCTTCGCTGCGTAGATATCAGGGATGGTGTTGGATTCGAAATGCCCCAGAATTTTTCTCCAGCCGACAAGAGTGTAGATGATTTTGTTGACCCTGCCAAGAGCGATGTTAATGCAGGATTGCTTCTCAACCACAAACTCCCGCATTAAGGTGATATCCCGCTCATTGATTGTCCCGGCTTTAAAGGCTTTGTCTAGGGAATTAGTTGCATATTTTTTGTCAATTGCGTGAAAAGAGATGGCTCATGGAAGCACCCGAGAAGCAGGAATCATGATCCCAAAAGGGGTTTTACAGTTAAATATAGTTGGAGGAATCCAACGTTTTGTCTAAAAGCCGCCGGAGGGAATTGAACCCTCGACCTGCTGATTACGAATCAGCCGCTATGCCGCTAAGCCACGGCGGCGCAATACCTCACAATATCGACGCATGCTTTAATAAAATATGCGTTTCAGGAATACCCGCTCAGTGTAGTAACCTTCTCGGTACCCTGTGTCTCTTTTGGAGGGGATATGGTGCCGAATTTTAACTCATAGTCAGCTACGGTCTTTGTCAACACACCGAGCAGGTTTTTTGCATGGGCTGGTGTAATGGAGACAATTGCCTTTGCCCGTGCCTGGTTCACCTGCGGGAGCTGATGGAGGAACATGAACGTGAACTCGTCATCCTTATAGGCGATCTGGATCATGTTGCTGTACACCGGGTCGAGTGTGGGAGGAATATTGACTGATATTTCCTGTCCTGTCATGATGATCAGGTTTGCTCTACCAGAATGAAATATGTTGGCTATAAAAAATTCCTGATACTCAATTCCTGATACTCATTACCTCATTTGCGGCTGATATCGATTCAATAAGTATAATCCCCCTGGTTTCCTACGCTTGTATGAGGAGATATCCTGACAGAAAACAGGGACCACATCGCAGTATCGGATCTGATCCGGGTGCATGCATGCCCGGTTCGGTATTATTACGAACGAAACGATCCCCTCACTGAATCAGGTCGGTACACGATCTGTAAACAGCTCTCCTATCATCTTGGCAATCCTCTCGATTCAGAGATTATCTGGGGTGAGGTGTCTTGCGGTCTGCCCTGGTCTGGATCCTGAACTCTGCGATCATTTCTTGAAACCTGCATCACTTCCTGCAATAAAACCGCATGGAAACCGGCTGCTCATTCCGATGTCCGGGTGATTTCAGACAAGTATGGTATCGTTGGTATGGTAGATCGCATAGTGGATGATGGCTCATTTTCCATCATACGTGCTGCCGGTGCCATGCCGTTTGGAACGTATGCGGCAGATCGGTTGCGGATTGCGATGCTTGTGTTTTGTCTTGAGGAGATGACAGGAAACGAGGTGAGTGGTGGGCATGTGGAATATATTCCAGATGGGATCTCACGGTTCCATACTGTCCAGCCCCGGGACCGGCGGCAGGTTATTGCAACCCTGCACAAAATCCGGGCAATCCGGAAAGGTGATATACCCCGGCGTCCGCTTAACGCTCCTTGCAGAAAGTGTAAATACAACGAGCGGTGCGAGAGCAGTTGTGGGCAGCGCCTTGTCGGAGCTGTTGTGAACAGGGTAATCCTCCTTATTAAAAATGACAGGATTATTCTTTGCGGTCCCCACAGGTAAAACAAACACCGCGGTGAACACACATTATTCCGCCGCATTTTGAGCAGTTCCATCGCTGTTTCTCGGTTCTGATAAATTTGCGGATGCCATGGATCCTCACAGATTCAAGATTCTCTATCATGCTCATCCGATAGTTTTTCCTGTTTCGTGAGTCTAACTGCCGGAGTCTTTTACAGGGAAAAAGATCACAATAAAACAGTATTTCCCTTTCCGCATGATACATGAACGAATTGTGCAGTTATTATTGCATTTTCTTTCCGGTTACCAGCATCTTTTATAACTGTTTTTCTCCCGAAGAAAAGCAAGGCAAATTGCACAGTTCATGCCACAGGGAGTAATGAATTTTGTTTTCATTAGTTTCCACTCCGGATTGATTACCTGCGAAGGTAAAAAAAGCCTGCATTTCTCATCTTTTCTCAATACTTTTCCAGCAGCGTCCTCGAAACGATATATTCTCCCCTCGCTTCGCGCGTCGTCCCTACGACCAGCCAGAGTTCATCACCATGCTGCTCGCAGATACCACATGCCTCGATGGTCTCCCCTGCAAGTGCCTGGCCGCTATAGGTGTGAGTGAATGAGAGGACCCTGCTCACGGATTCGTGCTCCACTTCATACACTGCCGGGCTGTCAAATGCAAGAGACGCATCGGTTACCTTTGCCTCTATCTCCATTTTGCCGATTATCGTTCCTTTTCCCGTTGGTGCACTTTTCAGCTCATCATATGACCGTGTATAGAGAATATCGAAATAGGTACCATCTATCTGCCCACGGTTCCATTTCCGCAGTTCGTGAAGCACAAACTGGTCATACGGGAATCTCAGGTTTACGCTTCTCGTATACTTTCCGCCACATATCCGGTGAAAGCCCTTCCATCTGCCCATCAAGAATTCCCTGCCTGACCATTCGCTGTGCGATAAACCAGTGCCTTCCATAGACAACCATGTCGATGTCGGACTTGTCATTTTCCAGCCCGCACAGGAGTGAACCGGTACATCCGACAGATCCTTTTGGAAGTCTGAAAAGATCCAGGAGTTTTTGCACCCGGTGGGTTTCCGGCAGCAATACGGGAATTTCAATATCCGGTTTCAACACTTTTTTTATATCATGGACCGGGACGCGCTGGACAAGGTTTGAATACTGCGGTTTGTGTCGTTCGATGAATGCATACGCATCTTCAAAATCATATTTTTTATATCGTTTTCCCGAAGGGTTTATACGTTCGCCATTCTCGTCGGGAACATACCTGAGAACACAACCGACCTTATCGTCATTATCATACGTGGAAACTGCATAGAGCCAGCCATCGGAGTCCTCGATGAAATCACGAAGGCGGACAGGCATCATAAAAAATTCAGAGTGTGCCAAGAAATGCTTCGACTGCTTCTGCCTGTGCTCCTCTCCGGAGTGATCGTTTTATTGGTAAGGTCGACAACTGTACTGGGAATACCTGACAGTCTGCCACCATCAATAAAAAGTTCGCGTGGTACCGTGCATTCCTCCGGTGTCTGCGGGTCTTTTGCACCATGAAGATTGGCGCTTGTTGCCGTAATGGGAGAATCGAATCGTTCGATGATCTGCAGTGCAAGGTCATGTGCCGGCATCCTGATACCAATCATACCTGTGCCCCCGGTAAGGATTTCCGGAACAATCCTGCGTGACGGGAGAATTAGGGTAACCGGACCGGGAAGAAATGTCTCGATGAATCCATGCATGTCGGGTTCGACACGGGCAACAGCAGCAAGCATATCAAAATCAGAAACAGCAATCGAGACCGGCATTCCCAGAGGGCGTTTTTTTGCTTCATAGACTTTCAGAATTGCCTCATCTGACAATGCATCGGCACCGAGTCCATAGACCGTTTCTGTTGGATAGATTATGGTCCCGTCATGCATGAGCACAGAAACTGCTTTTTCGACAATATCCATTTTAGAATTCACGCCCACGGACACGGTTGATATCAAATACTGCCTTGCTGCTGATATGCATAACCGCAAAAACTCCCGCCTGGATAGGATCGGTTACTACCAGGTCGGCATGCTCGGGTACCGTGCCTGCCATCTTCAGTGCAATGACCGGTATCCCTGCTTCCCGGACACGGTCAACTGCCTTTGAAATCTCACCACCCATAATTGATCCGGCGAGGACGAGAATTGATGCACGGGGAAGCCGTGCAACTGCATCCACGGCGAGGGCAAGCGTCCGTTCACCAACGAGCGGAATGGTGTCTACTGAAATGCGTTCGCCCCGGATATTATGCCGGTCTGCCTCATTCACTGCACCGAGCGCAACCTGTGCAACCTGTGCCCCGCCGCCAATAATGATCACCCGTGATCCGAAGATATGGCCAAACGGCTGGTAGGCACTTAACATTCCTGATCGACGGGATATCGTTTAAATCTGCAATAAGCATGATCCCGGTCACTTCCCTCACCTGCATCATATTCAAAATAGAGTTCCGCCATTCCGGTATAGGGACCGGAATCGAACACTTCCTGGTTGATCATCACGATATTTGCTTCATGCCTGGCAACTATAGTTGCGATGTCACGCAGGACACCCTTGCGGTTCTCCGCGATGATCCGTATTGCACAGCGTTCGGGTTCCATCTCCATAAAACCGATGCGATAACCGGGGATCGAACCCGGGTTAGAAGTCTGGGAAGCTCCTGTCCTACCGCTAGACTATTATCGCAGAATTCCTTTTTGTTCTCTAATATTGCGTGATTTCAAAGATAAATATAGTGTTATGCGATCATTGGCGACCCAACGATAAAGAAATCATAAAATATGGCTGGTCCAGAACTAAGGGAAGCGTAATTTCTCCACTTCGAAAAAACCTGATGATTCCTCCTGAATCCCTGTTTTTACCTGACGACTTTGGAGAAGTCCACCTGGAAAAATTCCGTTCATAAATATGGTGTCTTGTTTTTCTCATGAATGCTCGATATTTTTAAGAAAGACCGGACTGCATATGTACACTATATTTATGCCACCATCCCAACTCCGTGAATGGAGATTGTGAATGTTCCGCACACAAAAGCGGCGGCTGATAAATCAGATCGGGCATGTAACGCTATGACTTGAGATTAAAATGGAGAAGACCCTTATGAAGATACAAAAATATCTGATATCCGTTATCATTGCAGTATTGCCTGTTGGTGGTAATACCTCCCCTACAGGCGCTTTCAGATGATACTCCGGCGACGGTGATTTACCAGACCTCATTTACTTCAGATCCCAATTGGCAGACCAATAATCCTTCAACAAATTACTGGGATCCGAATATGGGTATGTACCGCTTTTCCCATGAACCCAGTACAGGAGGATATGCCTACACCCCGATTGATTATGAAAGAGGATCTTTTACCTTTGATTATGATGCTGATCCTGACCAGAATTGACGATGGGGCAACATTCAGGTTCGGTATGGCTGGAAGCGAGATGGATCCTTCGAAGGCTCCGAATGTTCTCACCTTATTTACCAATACGCAGGCGAAATATGGCCAGATCATGTGGATTCACCTGGTTACACCTGGAAGCAAACTGATGGAAGTAAGCAGCCAGACATCCAGTGAACCCGGGGCATACAACGGACCAACGGTAAAGTATGAACTAAACAAAACATACCATATATCCGTGAAATACGACGACGATCACAAGACCCTCAGCATGAAGGTCAATGAATAATTAACCGGAAAGGAGATCTGGAGTTATTACCTGAATACTGCCGAGAACCTGAACGGCATGAACACGGCTATATATCGGTTCAAAAGGTGACTATGGTATGATGGGCATTTACGCACAGGGATATCTGGACAATGTCCGGCTTACTGCACCTGCGGCAGTAACAGTCACACCAACAGAGGTAACCACAGCACCGTCCATCACAACAATCCCTACAAAAACACTCGACCCCAAAACAAACGACTGCTGCTCTGACATCGTATCCTACCGATACACCGTCCTCACCTTCTGCAGGTATCCTTGCAATTGCTGCACTTGGCATTATAGGTGTGTGCGGTGTTCTGGTCAGGGAAGAAAAAGAACTAACCCTAATCTTTTTAAAAAAGATTATATGTTGCTTAAATGTATGATTGCAGAGGGATGAGGAATCCCTCTGTCTCTGGAGTGAGATTTTTTTGAACGTTCCTTTTGTTGTCTTTAAAGTATGGGGTTTTGATCTGGTTCAATGTGCATTGGATGGGTCGGTGACACCCCGAATACGTTTCGTGTATCACCTGAGTATATAGTATAATGGCAGGTGCTGATAAATACCCAAAATCATGATGGTTGAACTATTGAACCTGTGAGTTATAGCCATGAACAGAAAGGAATGATCACTACTGGGAGAGAATATAAACTGTTACGACCTTATAGTCTATTTACTATAGGGTTATGAGAAAACAAATCAGATGTAACCTTGGAGGAGTGCTATGAATCCTGCGGACAAATGTCCGACAATTATTGTTCATGAAGATTCAGACTCACTGGAAGAACTATCAGAGTATCTCGATGTGCTCTCAAGTAGCGCGCGGCTCAGGATATTGAAATTTCTCGAAAAAAAGCCCCGTGATGCCCGTGCCATTTCAAAGGAGATTGAGACCAGTTATGAAAATACAAAAAAACATCTTGATAAACTCCTGAGTGTAGGTGTGATCAAAAAAGAGGCAGGACTGGGTGCCCCCACATCCAAGGGCATTCACCCGGTCTGGGAATATTCCATTGTGCCCGGCGGGCTTGAAGCCATCATAAGGAATCTGGGTCTCTTTTCCAACACGCGGGTGCAGATTATGGGGAGTGAAATTTCCCGCCGTTTGGAAGAGGTAAAAAACACCCTTTCCAAAGAGGTCCTGGGAAATATACCCACCGCTATCGCTACTTGGCGGTCCTGACGACGGGAAAGTGTTCATGCTGAAACATGATCTAATCCGTATCGGCAGGATCGATCCCGAGAACCAGGCTGCGTTTTCTCCTGACGCGGATATCGTTTTCTCTGATGGCTATACTGCGGTCACCCGGGTATCAAAACCCCACGGCAAGTTTCTTCGTAAGTAACGAGGGCTGGCACATCGAAGACTGTGGGAGCACGGGAGGTACCAGGCTCAACACCAAACGTCTTGAAAAAAATACACGCATTTCCATCCATGATGGAGATCTTATTGAGTTCTCCAAAGGAGTATCTGGTGTTAAACTTCTCATTATCATCCCGCAGGGTAACTAATACATGCATACACAAATCTCTGCTCTCAAGGGAAGAAAAAAAAATATCCAAAATTTCAATTCAACAAGATACAAAATATAAAATTCGCTGCCTATGATTCCGATACACCGCTTTGTCTGCTCCCTTGTTATCATTACGCTCATTTCAATTATCAGCATACCTGCGGCATATGCCTCTGAATACACCGTTGCCTCCACAGGTGCTGAATTTACCAGCATTCAGGCCGCAATTAACCGTTCTTTTCCGGGGGATACCATTCTCGTGAAAAGTGGTACCTACCGGGAAAATCTCCTGCTCGATAAAAAGATAAATCTTATTGGTGTTGACAGCGGAGGCGGGGCACCAATAATTGATCCGGTGAATAAAGGGAACGCGATGGAAATTCTTGCCGATGGCTGCAGAGTTGAAGGATTTACCCTCCAGAACATTGAGTTACTCAATGGCATCCGTGTCAAGTCCAGTGAGAACACCATCGGACGCAATACCTTCCTGAACACTGCCAAAGGAATCTTTCTTCGATGTCAGCGACGAAGAATACCATTAATGGCAACAATATTACTAACAGCAGCCAGTGCGGAATTGCACTTGAATCCTCAAACGATAACCTGATTGAAGAAAATATGGTATCAAAAAATACAATCGGGATCGAGCTTGACGAGTATTCTCTCTCAAACCAGATATTCCGGAACAATTTTGACAACCCCCAGAACGTAATCTCCAAGAGCGCGACTTCGGTCTGGTCTTCTCCTGATCCGTTTACGTATACCTACCTTGGTAATAATAAACAGAGCTACATGGGTAATTATTGGAGCGATTACCGTGGAAAGGATAAAAATGGTGACGGGATCGGGGATACATCGTATGGCATTATGATGGGAGCAAATCCGAAAGCGATCCTTGAATCCGATCAGAACATTAATGATGCATTTCCCCTGATGGACCCATTACCGTATTACTATGATGTTGTACCCGTCAAGGGAGGGGTGATCACACCTCAACCAATGGCTCTGCCGACACTTCCCGGGATATCCCAGACGATATACCCTACTTCTCCCACTCCTGATACAACCATGGTTTCCACTTCAACCCCCCCCATATCTGCAGAAAAAACCGGCAATGGACAACCTACTGATTTCCTTGTGGTTGAACTTATTGTGCTGCTGCTTGCAGGTGCAGTAGTTTTGATCATTTTCAGGCAGATGAAGCATAAAGAAAGCAAGCAGGAGGGTCTCTCTAGCAGTAAAGAAGCAACCCCCGCGCAAAAGATTTCGAGGACTTCCCCCCCCACGGATTCAGCTCCGTTGCAACAATTTCCGAAAAAGGTACAGCAGTCCCGGGAACATCCAGGACTTATACATCTATTGCAGAACAAATGAATTACTTCCCCAATGAACTGGAGAGTAAATATACCGAGATCAAATATATCGGACGAGGGGGTATCGCGTGGGTTTTCTCCGCTCGCCGAAAATCAGATGCAATGATGGTTGCAGTCAAGATCCCGATAAGTTTCGATGAAATGACCGGGAAATCCTTTTTAAACGAGATTGCGGCATGGGAGACCCTGCGACATCCCAATATTGTAAAAGTAACGGCCGTCAATATCCTCCCCGTTCCCTTTGTTGAGATGGAGTATGTGCCCGATGCGCTCGAGGCGATCGAGAAACCAATCCCCGTCTGGAAAGCAGTACACCTTATCAGAGGTATTGCGGACGGTCTGAAATATGCGCATGAGCAGGGCTTTATTCACCGGGATATTAAGCCCCACAATATTCTTCTCGATAAAGACTTCGTTCCTAAAATCACCGACTGGGGGATGAGCAAGGTACTTGCCAATGAGGTAAAAAAGTCCAGTATTGCAGGTTTCTCACTTTCCTATGCCGCTCCCGAACAGGTCTCTCCTTCGGAGTTTGGGAGGACTGATGAACGAACCGATATCTACCAGCTGGGTGTGGTTTTCTACGAACTGGTAACCGGTTCGGTTCCGTTTGGTGGTGAGAGTATTGTTGAAGTAGGAAATGCGATTCTGAGGGAACAGCCGATTCCCCCGTCAGAGTTCAATTCTGATGCGGCAGTGGTGGAGAAGATTATCCAAAAATGCCTTGAAAAAGATCCGGCGAAACGCTACCAATCATCCGCAGAGCTTCTCGATGCACTTCATGGGTATCTTGATGAGGAGGATGAATGACCCTTTTTTCAGAAGGTTATCGACATACGTTGTTGTGGTAGGGGGATTCTTACTATAACTGATGGACAAAAAATCTACGAATCCGCGACCTGCGCTCATTGTGGGGGGATTGGGTGCCTCTACTGCAACAAGACCGGAGTCGTTCTTGTTACCGCACCTAAACGGCAATGCCATTATTGTGAAGGTGTTGGGTGCATATACTGCGGATTTACTGGCTGGGCTGACCCAAAGGGAAAGTATGAGTGAGCGTATGTGCCCGGGTTTTAGCGGAATTTCCCTTCAATCCTGCGTGGAATTACGCATTCCTCATATCGTTTTGCAAAGTACCGGTCGGTCATGCCGGCGATAAAGTCCCGGACCAGCTCAGCGACAGGTGGCTGACTGAAGATAGTTCCGGCTGATCCAGCTGGTATCAATAAAATCCGTAAAAATTATTGCATCCCTTGTATTTTTTTCAAGATCTTCAAGGTAGGTTATAAACAGTGTTGCGTACATCTGCCTCACCTTTTCCCGTTCTGAAGTAAGTTTTTTATTCTCGTAGATATGAATTTGGGAAAATGTGCGCAGTGCAATGAGTGCCGCTTCTACCTCCGGACTGTATGAGATATAACCGATTTCCTCGGTATCACTGTTTTCAAGCAGGTCGTAGATCAGGGTGTTGATGATTTCCCGGTTGGAGTCACCGAGGGTATCCCTGCACTCCTGGGGAAGTGGTGTTGTACTCCCGATCAACCCCACCTCCCGTGCGTCCTGCAAATCCCTGCCGATGAAGGCGATGGTATCGGCAAACTTTACGACACATCCTTCCAGTGTCATCGGAGCCTTTGTGCGTCTGCCATCTGCATTATTCTGCACTTTTTTGTCAAATGCCAGCCAGGTTGCGCAGGGTTCAGGAGAAATTTTAACATCATCAGCTTCCCCGTTGTGGCAGAGTATGCCGTCCAGCACCTGCATGGTCAGGTCACAGTCTTCGATCCGATCGAGGAATTGCACACTCTGAACATTGTGGAAGAATTTTCCAATTCCGAACTGCTCACAGAGTGCCGATAAGCAGGTCTCCCCATAATGCCCGTACGGGATATGCCCGATATCATGGCCAAGGGCAATTGCCTCAATGAGATCCTCGTTTAAGCGGAGGCAGCGCCCGATCGTTCTTGCGATTTTGGAAACGAGCTGGACATGGATGACGCGGTGAGTGATATGGTCGTTCTCTACGAGAGAAAAGACCTGGGTCTTATCGATATACCTGGTGTATGCCCGTGTATGGATGATACGGTCAGTATCACGGGAATACGGGGTCCGGATATCCTCAGGCTTTCTGTTGTGCCTCCGCACGGCATCGGCACTAATTGAGGCGAGAGGTGAGAGGAGTGATTCCCGTTTACTGATATATGTCTGTATTAATGATACCTGTCCGGGATCAAGTGAATCCTTATGATCGTGAAGGGAATTCATTTACACGACATCTTTCCTCTTATACCTTAATCATACCGTAATATAAAAAGGTGCAGAGTTTTTTTATTCGAGGAATAAAAAAATTTACCGCTTCAGATTTTTGGAAATGAACGTGCATATGCAAAAGTCGCTGTTACACCGGAATGGTATTCTGACATACCCAGTACTACCACAGATCGGGGGGATTGAAGCGGGAATCAGTGTTGAATAGGGATGAAAAAAGGGATGAAAAAAATACGAGGTTTTGGATTATTTTCCTCCGGTCAAACGGGCAATCTCCTTTAGCGCTGTGTTGATCAGATCGGTAATGATGCTTGTGATATCCTCAATCGGCCCTCCCGATCCTTTAATTTTGAGTTTGAGGCTCTGTTGCTGGAGATTTCCTCCGCTTCTGCCGTTTATCGTAACATCAGCTGTCACTCCGGTTGGCACATTCTTGGGGATTGTCAGAACATACGTAGAGGATCTGGGATACGGGCCTTCATAGGTCCCCAGTACAAAGTTCTTGCTGTATCCCACTGAGCTGACATCCATGGAGAAGTCAATGGGGCTTTTAAATCCCGGGTCAGCGGTGATGGAGATGTAATACGTGATAGAATCTCCGGGTTTCCCTTCAGCAGATACGGGAGAAACCGTGAAACTATACGGTGCATCTTGTGCAACGACGGGAACGGTGCACATCAGGAAAAATGAAAAGACAATAATTGCCTTTATAAATAGACCTTTTTGCAGCATACAACATGATAGAGGATTTGAATTAATAACAATTTCCATCATTGATACTGAAGAACAACCGTGCTTAATGCTGTGTAATCGATGGTATCCAATTCACCTCACGCATTTCTGAATACGGGACTCAGAATATCAGACAGTCTGCAGGATCAAAAAATGAATACATTACCGCCCGTACGTAACACACGTCCTACCATACTGAACGACATGCCCCTCCATTGCCCTGAGAAGCTGATCTTTTGACGCGCCTGCGGCAAGAGTCAGCTCGGTATCCAGGCCATAGACTTTAAAAAAGTACCTGTGGGTCTGTCCACGGGGTGGACAGGGACCATTGTATCCGATCTTTCCAAAGCTGTTTTTTCCCTGCACTGCCATAAGGGGGGATGTGACAACCGGCGTCTTAGGCATTTTTTCCGGAATCATCCTGACCAGTTCCATATTCCACGCTATCCAGTGAATGAATCCCTCACCCCCCGGAGCATCAGGATCATTTACGATTATGGCGAGAGATTTTGAGATCTTGGGGTTCACTCCCCCGACATCGATTTCCGGAGAAATATCCTGGCCATCGCAGCTGTAGTCTCTGGGGAGAATTTTTACTGAAATTTTTACCGTGAGTTCCTCCATGCTGGTTTTGCCTCCTGCAGTGGGATGATATGCTGGTGAAATAATAAAAGTAGTGTATCGTCGCAATCAAACAGAATACTGGATTATCGTGAAGTGATCGCCACCGTTTCACCAAACCGGATCACGTGCCCCTTTCATCGCCTCCACAATCTCATGTTTATTAAACTCGGCAGTTAGGTCGAGCATCATGTCTGGTCCATACACCTTGAATTGGTATCGTATCATCTGGCCATCACGGGAGCGGGGACCTGATGTATTGGATGGAACTCAGGGTACTCGATACCAAACCGTATTTTGCTGGTATTGATTGTAGTAAAGAATGAACAACCCTGTTTTTTTGCAGATATCTCCACATCTTTATTGCATACGAAGGATAACCGATGAGAGTACAGAACCACATTTTTTTGAGGCATCCTATGACAAAAAAAGATACCAAAAAACAGACAGCAGATGAGGAATGTAACAACGAGTGTTCCAGCTGCCCTACTGCTACCACGTGTTCATCGGCAAAGAACGGGCCGGCCGGCCTCCCCCCAAAAGGAAAGGTTGACGTCAGGCACGTCATCATGGTACTCTCCGGAAAAGGCGGCGTGGGCAAATCCACGGTGTCTGTGAACCTTGCTTACGCCCTTTCCAACCATGGCTTCAAGGTCGGCCTTTTAGACCTTGATATGCATGGTCCCAACATCCCCAAAATGCTGGGTATTGAGGACCACAAGCTCGCTATTATGGGCGAATTGATTGAACCCGTCCATATCACCGGGATGCTCTCGGTCATATCGATGGCGTTCCTTCTGCCGGACACAAGCACACCTATCATCTGGCGTGGTCCTATGAAGATGGCTGCAATCCAGCAGTTTCTCAACGAAGTGAACTGGGGCACACTGGATTATCTGGTTGTCGACCTTCCCCCTGGAACCGGTGATGAGGCGCTCACCATCGCCCAGCTCGCCCCCAATCTCCGCGGTGCAGTAATTGTCACGACGCCCCAGGATGTCGCGACACTTGATGCACGGAAATCTGCAAAATTTATTCAGAAACTTGAAGTTCCCGTACTGGGAATCATTGAGAACATGAGCGGTATGGTCTGTCCCCACTGTGGAGAGGAGATTGACCTCTTTGGAAAAGGTGGGGGCAAAAAGATCGCAGATGAACTATCAGTCCCATTCCTTGGTGCAATACCAATTGACATTGAAATGCGCAAAGCAGGGGATGAGGGACGCCCTTTCATCATACGGCGCGGAAACAGTCCTACCTGGGCAGCTGTTGACAAGGTCATGGAAGCGCTCATCAAAGTTGTTGAGGGATAATATGGACTACCTGCGGATTTTATCGGGAAAAGAATTACCGCTCCCGATTTATAGTGGTGTCATTGCCTGTCTTGAAAATCCGCTTGCATTTCCCGACCTGCTCGAACCGATTTACCGTGAGGCTATGAAACTTGATGATGACACCCTTGACAGGTTCCGGTTCTCGCTTATGCGCCTCCAGCTTCATGCAGATATCCACCGGAACGAAGATCTGGAAAAAGCCATGCATATTAAGTACGTTGCGCAGGTGCTTGAAAAAGTGGTTTTCGGATCTCTGGTTATGGAGCACGAAGAACCTTTCGCAGACTAACATTTCGTACCGACCAGAACATTTTTATCGGGGTTCACATGCACTGGTGATACCTATATGTGTAAACCCGATCAATACTAGCACCAATTACCACTGCTGCAACGGTTTTACCTACGTACCGATGAATATCCCTAATCTTTCACACTTCAGGAGATACGAATGACATCACGCATGCAATCCCCGCACACAACATGTCCAGGATGCCAGGAAGAGGTTTTTCTCGACGAGCTCGTTAGCGGAAAATGCCCGCTCTGCGGTTGCTCACTCGAGGATTTTGACGAGTCGTTCGGGGAGTATGAAGGAATCCTCGATCGGTCGGATCTCTCGTGGCTTATCTTCAATTATTTTGTCTTTAAAAAATTTGTCGATCTGGGTGTTCCTCCCCACCAGATCATGGAGTTTGTTGCAACCTATGAACAGAATGCGGAGAAGCCTCCCGAAGAGTGGACAAAAACAGAGTTCACACTCGAGATCCCTATGAATACATGGGACCGGGTCAAACCCAAGCACTGCGTAACGTGCAAAAAATTATTCTTACGGGGTGGGAAGAAGTCAATCCGTGGTGATATGCGCCATACACAGCTTATGGTTGAGTATGTGTGCGACCGGTGCTGATATTTCAAATAATTTTCCAGCTTTTTTTTATCAGTTTCCTATTTTTTAAGCGATAATAGTTAAATTCAAGGTATTATCAAGGAGGGGAAACCGCCGGTTTCTATTCCAATGATCCCTAGGGATTCTTCCTACATGACAATTGTCGGGTGTTATCCACCCCCTTGCGTTTATTATGACAATTACCTGGTACCTTTTTTGAGAAATATCACGTTTGGGTGAGCTGAAGTAACGGGCGTGAAATCACGTAACCATTTATACTTCATTCGAACATTTCAGCAGAATTTAAAAAAAATGGTCAGTGCTCGTAATAAAAGTCAAGGATTTTCCCCGTCTGAATATCGATCCAGCCTACTGCGGGTAAAGGCAACGGTTTTGCACGGATAATCTCATCAGTAAACAATACCTTCCAGGCTAAGGGGATACTACCCGGACGGGGTATGCTTCCTTGCGATGGATGATCTTTCCATCTGATCTCGGCAGAAATGATCGAAAGTCCGTCCACTGATGCCGGGTACGTTTCCTGGGCCTTCTTCAAAACTGCAAACGTTGCCCCGGATCGTGTCACAAGGGGATCCACGGTGACGGAAAACGAGCTATCTGGAGAGTTCCAGCGACGGTCATATCCAATGACCTCACCGGTTAGTGAATCGACCGAAATGGTGAATCCATCCTTATCGCAGGGGATTTCCTGAACGATCCTGTTGTAAACAAAAACGTACTGCCCCGCAACTGTTTTTTGGGGAAATCGCAGCGGGTTGTATCGTGCCTCACTCATGTTGAGGGGAAGTGGAGCCCTGTCCTTATCGAAAACGTAGCGTTCTGCAATTTTTTGTGCGGCATTACTATCAAGCAATGGATCTGCCTGCCGGCCCTCCCATGGTATGCTGCGGGTGAATGAAAAAATCTGGCCAGTCTCCGGGTCCATTGCTCCTGTAAGGATAGTCATGTTGTCCCGGAACATGGTGAATAGCCATGCCCGCACAGAATCCGGACTATTGTTGTATCTTACCTTGACCCGGTCGGGATGGAGCAGAGGAAACGCTTCTATAACGATATTTTTTGCCTGATCAGCAGTGATTTTGGCGTTCTCCTGTCCAGGAGTATAGAATTCACCAGTTCTGGCATCGATAAACACCGAAAACCCTGCACTATCTTGTGAGATATTTACCTGCTTGATCGTAAACTTAAACAAGGTACGGTCTGGGAACACATCTGTTTCATTCACGCTGATAAGAGTATATTCTGGTGCCGGATACTCCTGACGAAGAGAAGCTGTTGCATTGTCCAGGGACTGCATATCATAGGTTGGTTGAGAGGGCACACCATTATCCCGGGTGATGTCGGTGTCTCTCATGGCTGTCGTATTCCAGGTCAGAGCGGTCATGGGTTCAACGGAGGGAGAGGTTGGTGAAATTTCCGGGGCAGATACTAGAGACCCGGGAAGTGAGGGGAGGGGTTGATTCAGAGAATTTGATAGTGCCCCACTTAATATCAGGTATAACACGCTACATAGTGCGACAACTATACAGATTGCGAAAATTTTTTTGATAAGGCGCCGTCGCTTCTTTTCTTCAATCTGCTCCTTATACCGTTCGGGAAGATATATTGAGCCCGGGTCTTTTGAACTTTTATTCACTACTGCCGCCTATAATAGTTATTCATAATTATGTTCTTTATCAGTAAAAAAAGAACGGGGATTACCATATGTTCAGGTATCAGGAATGAGTTTCTCTCTCAAGCTTGTTAATGCGGGTAGGGAAAAGGAAAAAAGAAATGAAAAAGGATGCCTTACGTTTCTAATCCATCATTTAATACGCTCTTCCAACCAGTGTCGGTTTTCCCGGTCTCCCGCAAACAATACATGTACCATCCATGGCTGGAACATACTGCGAACGCACATCGGTCCCAAGAATACTCGCGTTTGTCTTTGTTTCAATAGCGTCTCCACACCCCCGCTGCTGACACCAGGAAATAACCGCCACTCTTCCCGCATCAAGCGTTGCATTGAGATTATCCAGGGATCCAACAGTACTGAGACGAGATTTCGTATTCTCTTCCGCACGGGCACGTATCGTATCCGTTATCTCGTCAAACACGCGGGTTACCCCCTCTGTTACCGTTGCAAGATCGATTGACGTTTTCTCACCGGTCCGCTTTACTGCCATCACTTTTCCTGCATCAAGATCCCTTGGCCCCAGCTCAAGACGGAGCGGGACACCGCGGAGCTCCCACCAGTAGTATTTCGCACCAGGGCGCATATCGCGGGTGTCGAGTTTCACCCGGAAACCTGCAGTGGTGAGATCTGTGCTGAGTTTCTGCGCTGCCGCCATCACATCCTCATGGCGTTTTCCGATCGTAATCGGGACAATCACTGCCTGGAGCGTGGCAACTGCTGGCGGGAGGATAAGGCCTTTGTCATCGCCATGCATGCTGATCAGGGCCGCAATTGAGCGTTCTGATATACCGTAACAGGTCTGCTGTGCGAGCTTCTGCTCGCCGTTTTTATCCTCGTACGTAATATTGAAAGTCCGGGAAAAGTGATCGCCAAGATGGTGCACAGTGCCGATCTGGAGTGTCTTGCCATTGGGCATTATTGCATCAACGGCTATCGTGTAATCAGCACCGGGAAACTTGTCCCAGTCCGGGCGTTTTGAGACGAGTGTCGGGATGCAGAGCCCGTCATAAAATTCACGGTAGAGCCGGATTGCCTCCTCGACTTGTTCTTCTGCCTCCTCCCAGGTCGCATGAACTGTATGGGCTTCCTTGAATGACGTGATCTCCCTCAGGCGTATGAGTGGACGGGTTTGTTTTGTCTCGTACCGGAACGTGTTTACAATCTGGTAATATTTAATAGGCAAATCTGCATGTGAGCGGACCCAGAGAGCATACATAGGATAGATAGCGGTCTCACTCGTCGGGCGCAGTGCCAGCTTTACCTCGAGAGGTGTTGTCCCGCCATGCGTCACCCAGTAGACTTCCTCTTCGAATCCCTTTATGTGCTCGGCCTCCTTCATAAATTCCTGTTCAGGAATCAGTAGGGGAAATAGGGTTTCCTGGTGGTCACGGTCGAGGAGATCGCGGAGTCTCTGGTATACGTATTTGCGTAGAGCAAATCCGTAAGGAAACCAGACATACAATCCCTTGACCGGATATCGGACATCCATGATCTCTGCCCGCCATAAAATATCATTATACCATGCAGAAAAGTTTTCTTTTAAAGGCAGGGTGCCCGCTTCATCATCCATGAATACTATCCTCTAAGCTACTAAATGTATGATAATTGGTGTAATAAAAGCCTCGACAAAGGCAGCGATTGCCACGAGTGGTATTACGTACAGGATAAACGTCCGGCCGAATTTCTTTGCATCTTCTGCAGTGTCTGCTCCGTTATACCACTCATTGATAAGGGACTGGGCGAGCAGGATACCGAGTGCTCCGGAAATGATAAACGCCGGAATCTCAAAAACACCGTGCGGCAGGATCGCAGCAGCAACAAACGCGACGGAGTGTTCTTTATGCACGATCTCCATGATTGCTCCGATGAGAATACCATTCAGGCTCATGATGAATATCGTGAGAATTCCAAACGACGCTCCTCCTAAAAAAAGCAGGATACATGCCTCAAGATTATTAAAGAAGAGCTTGACAAAGATATCGGTGGTATCTTTCCCCATTATCTGACCTGCGACTTCCTTTTCGAATAGTTTCATTAAGTTTTCGCCTATTGCCGGATTTTGCATTGTTCCGACCCAGCCAACCGTGATCGTAGCACAAAAGAGAAGGAGTATGACAATTATTGCATCTTTCAACGGGGAATTAGACATAGAGTACCATCCGCATCATGTCCCGGATTCCCGGTGCGAGCCCGACTACTATCATGGCAAGCAGCACGAGATGCCAGAATGCGGGATTTGCCTCTTTGCGGTACAGCTCCATGATATAGATTGCCGGGAAGAGCACGACCAGTTTTAAAGGGAACATCACAAATGCGGTATGGGTCAGCTCAATAAGACCGGAACCAACAACATGTTGTTCGATATACCGGACTGACGGGTGAAGGTCTATCCCGTAACTCGTTGCACTTGCATCCAGCAGCTGACCAAAAATGAGTACCAGGTAGAGCGAGTAATTGACGTATTTCCAGCCAAATACGTAGCGCATGCATGCCCAGACCAGCAGGGTTGCGGTGACAGCCATGAGGGGGATGATCGCGAGGATAATGAGATCAACATGGGCATAATTGATGCCCCATGCCAGAAGAACGAGTAAAACGACAAATGCAGACAAAACTCCTGCAAATGCGTAAAATGTAAGAATATTCTGCGTCAATCCCTGAAGAGTAATATACCGGGAGAGAAACAGCATGCTGATGGTAAAAAAAAAGAGCACAAAGTAGATGAGCGGGGTCACGAGCAGAAACTGGAAGTTTCCCGTAATCATCCCGGTATCCTGCACAACACGCAACAGCCCGCCGAGGATGACATAGGGGAGCGTAGCAAGGATAAAGCTGGTATCAATTGTGAATCCAATATCAGAAAGCCAGGTCGATTGCGACATCCAGCGATACAACAAATATACACCCAGAACCAGAATTAACGCATAGGTGAGCGTGTCAACTATGTTATAGGGTTGTCCCATCCTGATGGGATCGATGTAATATTTGTATATGAAATCACTAATCATCCATGATCAGAATGAGCGCAGATGCAATAAAATTACTCAAACCGAAAGTTTTTGACAAGTCCAAATGGATGCAGCTACCACGTGATGTCGTTATAGGGCATGATGTGTTCAGGCAGATCCCCTCGGTCTGTGAAGATCTCAAACTCGGTACGTCTGCACTCCTGATATCAGGAAAGAGTACTATGAATCTTGCCGGAAACAAGGTCCGGCAGATACTCAAAAAAGACTATACCGTGAAGCCATTTATTGCAGAAGAGATCAGTGTTCCAATCATTAAAAGGGCACAAAAAGCTGCGGCAGGTATGGACTTTGTGATAGGTATCGGTGGGGGGCGGGTGATCGATACTGCCAAGATTGTTTCGTACAATCTCGACCTCCAGTTTATTTCTGTCCCCACAGCGGCATCACATGATGGTATTGCTTCCTCCCGCGCATCAGTGCCTACTGTCGAGGGGCATGCATCACTGGATGCCCAACCACCAATCGCAATTGTCGCAGATACTGGTATCATTGCCTCTGCCCCACACCGGCTCCTAGCAGCAGGCTGTGCGGATGTCATTTCCAACTATACCGCAATCCTTGACTGGGAGCTAGCCCATAGGGTTAAGGGAGAGCCAATGAGTGAGTACGCGATAGCGCTCTCCAGGATGACGGCTGAGATCCTGGTAAAGAATGCCCATCTGATCAAACCACACCAGGAACAGTCCGCGTGGTTCGTTACAACAGCGCTCGTATCCAGCGGGGTTGCGATGAGCATCGCAGGCTCATCCCGCCCGGCAAGCGGTGGCGAACACAAGTTCTCCCATGCGCTTGATAAGCTCGCACCCGGCATGGCGCTCCATGGTGAGAGTTGTGGGATCGGGACTATTATTTCCATGTACCTGCACGGTGGGGACTGGAGGGGAATCCGGGCATCCTTAAAAAGCATCGGCGCTCCGGTAACCCCCGCTGAAGTTGGAATCGATGATGCAATTGCCGTTGAAGCGCTTCTCCTGGCAAAGACTATCCGTCCGGAGCGCTTTACCATACTCGACATGGGATTAACGCGCGAATCAGCACAGAATCTTGTACAGATGCTTTACAAAGATTGAGGGATAGTCGCATGGCAGAGGGAAAAACGAAGGTAACGCTGGTGGGCACAGTCCTGGCTAAAAAGGGAATCGAGTTCATTTACGAAGGTGAAGTTGCAGGCTGCGATACCTGCAAAGTAAAAAAGGCGTGCAATAATCTCCAGACAGGCAGGAAATACCGCATTGTATCAGTACGGACAACTCACCACGAATGCATGGTCCATCTCAACGGAGCCACAGCCGTTGAGGTCGTGGAGGCACCAATCACGGTGCTTATTAATGCTGATATGGCTATTGTCAATTCGAAGATTAAGCCCGACCTTTCCTGCAGCAAGAGCAATTGCCGGAGCTTCTCCCTTTGCCGCCCTGAGGGTGTGGTGGAAGGAGAGAAGTATATCGTTGCTGAAGTGCTGGGCAATGCTTCAGATATCTGCGAGAAAGGTCGGGTGTTGAAGCTGGTCGAAATTAAACCGGCGTAATAACCTCTTACGATAAAGGAATCCAGGAAACGTGGGTCATCCATTTTTCCGCGTTAAAATATACGTGATCCCTGCAAGCGTCCGACCAAGGCCGTCATTTTCCTCACCATGGTTCGTGTATCATGGAATTTTTAATCATGATAAACACCCTATTGACTTCTGCATGAAAGAGGATACCCGGTGGAAACTCTTTGTTGGGATAGGACTTGTTACCTTATCCCTTGCGTTGTTTATTGCCCATTACCTGATTTTTCATGATGAGCATCACCTGTTCATTTTTTTTGTCGGTGATATTGCCTTCATCCCGATCGAAGTGTTGATTGTCACCCTTATCATTGACCAGATGCTTGAATCGCGTGAGAAGCAACGACGGATGGAGAAGCTGAATATGGTGATCGGAACCTTCTTTTCCACGATCGGGACCCCCCTTCTCGCGCAACTGACCGGGGCCGATACCACTATCGATCAGGTTAAACAGCGGCTCGTTATCGGCAAAGAGTGGAACAATGCGATGTTCAAGGAGGTGAGGGAATGCCTCGACGAGTTACTCGTGCAGTGTCTCTACTGCCCGGATCGACTTACAAACCCTTCGGAGTTTTCTTATCGATCATGAGGAATTCCTGATGCGTCTGGTCGAAAACCCGATGGTCTTTGAACACGAATCGTTTACGGATCTCATCCTTGCACTCAACCACCTGACCGAAGAGATGAAGGCACGGGGGGATCTCTCCTCATTACCACCTTCCGATAAAAGTCATATCACAAACGATATCCATCGTGTGTATTCCCAGTTGATGCTCGAATGGATCACCTACATGGAATATCTCAAAATCCATTACCCCTACCTCTTCAGCCTTGCGATGCGGAAGAACCCGTTTGACGAATCGGCCTCGGTTGTAGTGAAGCAGGAAACCTGATCATAATATTTTTTTTGGGACTTCTGCAGCAAATTGTTCTGCCCAATACCAGAGCTGTTCTGCGCAGTACAGGATATTTTCGCAGTCTTCAAGTTCCCGTCTCCACCGCTCCGGAATTGCTCCCGGCCCCCAGTATGCCCCGGACAGTGCACCGCAGCAGGCACCCACGGTGTCAGCATCACCCCTGAGATTAATCGCCGAAAGGATTGCACCTTCAAGTGAGCGGGCTTTCATGAAGCAGGACAGAGACGCGTGTGAGCAGAGCACTGCGTCAAGCGAGGCCACAGGTGTATAATCTGAATAATTTCCCAGTATTGAATGCACTTCCGGAATCGTGCAGAGCGAGCGTGCATGACGGTATGCCTTATTTCGGGAAACCCCGCGGCACATATCGCTCACCATCACGTTCAGCCAGGCAGAACAATGCGCGGCAACCGGATCAAAGTGTGTAAGCTGCGAGCACGCAAGACTCACCTCATAAACGTATGGCGAGGGATAGAAGATGCCGACAGGAAATCCTCGCATTACACTCCCATTGCTACGACTGCCATGCCGTTGTTTGTGCACGAGCCACGCGGCCCGCTGCGGCAGGGTGCCGGATTTGACCAAAGCAAAGAAAGCAGAAGAGGTCGGACCGTACCATTCCGGACGTTTTTCGTACCCGCGAAGTAGCCTCAAAATAAGGTCATTTTGGTTAAATCCCCTGCATGCAGCGAGCGATTCAGCGACTGCCATTGCCTGTAATGTATCGTCCGTAATTTGTCCTTTTTTCCGGGAATGCCGCCCTCCGGGAAGCATTTCGGTCACCCACGATTCAGTCTGGGCAGATCCTTCAAGGGGCGCACCCAATGCATCCCCAATAGCCAGCGCAACGAGCGATCCAGTAGCATGCAGGTTTCCAGTTATAAATCTCACCAAAAAGGTATATGTGTATCACAGGAAATAGAATCAGCTTGCAGAAGGTGATAGTGTGCAAAAGGAAGAGTTGCTGCATTTACATATGTTAATGATTCACATCAAGAAGTACTACGAAGGCATCACCAGTGAAGAAATCGGAACCGACCGTTATAATTCCCTTGAAATTTCCCCGGTCCATATTCACAAGGACAAGAAAGCCCACAAAGATGCTCTTCTCACGCTTGGAGATGAGATTGTGACCCATATCCACGGGCGTCATATTCCTGTGGTGAACTATTCTTCAGAGACTGCATCCACAAAAGTTGCAGCCGAACATTAAATTTTGTCATGGATGAGGATATGGCATTCCGGGAGATGATCTCCCGCATCCTCACCCTTCAGCCCGGTGACGATGCTGTCGTTGCAGTAAAGATCGATCTCTGCCGGAAATACCGGTTGCCTGCAGTTCCCAAAAATTCTGCTATTCTTGCAGTGGCTCAACCTGCGGATCGGGAGATCCTCCGGAAGATCCTGCTCGTGAAACCCACACGGACCTTGTCGGGAGTAGCTCCTGTTGCGGTGATGACGTCCCCGGCGCCATGCCCGCATGGCAAATGCCTGCCATGCCCGGGTGGACCCGACCACCCGTTCAAATCCCCGCAAAGCTATACCGGAGAGGAACCGGCAGCATTACGGGCACGGGAGCATTCCTACGACCCGTTTGCCCAGGTGCATGCCCGTCTTGAGCAGTTCGAACTCCTCGGGCACCGTGTGGACAAGGTGGAGCTGATAGTCATGGGCGGGACGATGACTGCACGGACACCGGAATACCAGGAGCAGTTTGTATCTCGCTGCATTGAAGCGATGAATTCATACCCGGGTGGCACAGCGGCAGCTGAGTCACATGGTATGACTGCCGTGCAGGAAGATAATGAGACCTCTGCCATCCGCTGCGTAGCGATCACGTTTGAAACCCGCCCGGACTGGTGCCGGCGTGATCATATTGATCGGATGTTGCATCTCGGGGTAACCAAAGTGGAACTTGGAGTGCAGCATGTCGATGATACTATCCTTTCATATAACCGTCGCGGGTGTACCGTGGCAGATACCGTTGAAGCAAACACACTCCTCCGTGACGCAGGTATGAAAGTGGGTTTTCATATTATGCCCAATCTTCCCGGTTCGACTATTGACCTGGATAAAAAAATGTTTGAGACACTCTTTTCCGATTCCCGTTTCATGCCGGATTTCCTCAAAATCTATCCCACTCTTGTCACCCCGGGTTCGGAAATTGAAGAACACTGGAAGCGGGGCGATTACCTGCCCTACAGTGAGGAGGATATGATCGATCTTGTGGCATACGCAAAGTCGCTTATCCCTGAGTATACCCGCCTCCAGCGGATCCAGCGCGATATCCCGGCAAAACTTATCGTTGCCGGTTCCCGGCACTCCAATTTCCGGCAGCTTGCCCAGAATCGGCTCAAGGCAACCGGCAGGAGTTGCCGCTGCATACGGTGCCGGGAGATTGGAAGACTTCCCTCCCTTGCAGAATCAGAAATCCGTGTATTGAAATATGAGTGCTGTGGCGGGGAGGAGCACTTTATCTCAGCAGTATCCAATGATTCAATAATCGGGTTTACCCGGCTACGGTTTCCTTCCCGTGTATACTGTGCTGAACTTGAGAATGCCGCACTCCTGCGGGAGCTCCATGTGTACGGGAGTCTTGTTCCGGTAGGGAAAGATGCTGAGTCTGAGGAATGGCAGCACCGGAATTATGGAAAAGTGCTTATTGCCCGGGCAGAAGAGATCAGCCTTGATGCAGGTTTCTCCTGTCTTGCGATTATGAGTGGTATCGGTGTCCGCCCCTATTACCGGAGACAGGGCTATGAACGCAAAGGACCTTATATGATTAAGGAGCTGCCATGAACCCGGCGACAACCGAATTTCTCCGACAGCGCTTCACGGATTATTATAAAAAAACTGTTCTTGTTGCGCCTTCATCGCTTGAGCAGCGGGAATGGGGTTTTGTGCTGTTCAATCCCCATTCAACTACCCTCCGGATGCGCCGGCATATCGGCTTTTCAGGAAGGGATGAACTCTTCCAGTTCATTAAAAACCTCGTGCCCCAGCATTCCTACTACTCAACGGCATACTACGAGAAACCGGATGCCGGAACCATGGCAGAGAAAGGCTGGTGCGGGGCAGATCTGATCTTCGATCTCGATGCAGACCATATCATGCGAGGTGCCTATGACCAGATGCTGGCCAGAGTGAAAGAGGAAACTGAGAAGCTCATAGCGATGCTCACCGTTGAGTTTGGTATGGATCCAAAGATGATAGAACTCGTCTTTTCCGGTGGCCGTGGGTACCATGTGCATGTCAAGGATATCGCGTTCCGCGGATGGGGAAGTGCCGAACGCCGGGAACTGATTGACTATGTCTGCGGAATCGGTATCGATCCTGCCGCAATGCTTTCCGGAAAAAAACCTGCATCTCCCGGCTGGCAGATGCGATATCGCGAAACACTTGCTTGAATATATCCACTGGCTTGGAACCCTGACTGAGTGAGGAAGCAATGGCGCATCTCACAGGAATTGAAGGAATTGGCAAGGATTCAGCAACCACATTCCTAAAAAACCGGGAGGAGATTATCGCTTTGATCGAACGCCATCCCACGAGCATGATCGTAAAGAATCGTGTACTCCACACTATCCTCCTACAACAGGAAGGGGAATTTAAAAAACGACTCCTTTCCCGTGCGGCTCTTGCAGATGAACCGGTCACCACTGATACAAAAAGGCTGATACGTCTGCCAACATCGCTGCATGGCGGGAGCGGCATGCGGGTGCAACCCCTTGAACTCCGTGATCTCCATGACTTTGAACCGCTTGTGGATGCAGTGGTCTTTTCAATGCGGGATGTCAGGGTGGACCTTTTCCATCCGGTCACGATACCGATGCTCGGAAGTACTTATGAACTCCAAAAAGGCATCACTACAGTACCGGAAGCGGTAGCAGTGTTTCTCTGTTGCCGTGGCATGGCGGAAATTCAGTAAAAGGGAGAAGACAATGGGGCCACTGGGGCTTGACGATCTGCGCAGCATCCTGCTTTCAGAGCGGGAGACGGGAAGACTTACTGCAGTTGCCCCGGATCTCTTCGACAGAGGGCATGAGGAACTTGCCTCTCTTACCAGCAAAGTATATGCTTTTGAAGATCCGCTCTCTGAAGAAGCCCGCTCCCTTATTGAGGAAACACTCGCGATAAAAGAGACACTGCGTGAACTTTTTGCAATACGGTCACGCAAAATTCTCGCGCTTACCATCATGCACGCGGAAGGTAATTATTATGACCGCGAAGAAGTGAAACGGATGGTCCCCGTTGAAAAAGAGATGTTTGAAACGGTCACTGCCAGTATTGAACAGTGCAAGGGAATCCTGCTTCACAATGTGCCCCATCGTCCAAAAAATATTGGAATTCCTGAAACGGTTGAAAGTGGCGAACCCGAGATGGAGCAGGACGAAGATTCGAGTAGAGCAACAGACCTTTATCCAACACCTAAAGACAAATGCCCCTCTCTCGCCACAATGCGTACTCGTACGGGTACTTGAGGATATGGAATCCTTTATGGGGATTGATGGGAGGATTTATACTCTCTCAAAGGGAGATATAGTGACGCTTCCTGAGCGGAATGCTGCGGTCTTAAGTGAACGCAACATAGTCTTAAATATGAACCTTTGTAAATAATATTGGTATTCTATATCAAAATTATCGGTGAAAATTTTATGAAAATGCCAGCAAAATTCAACACCTATTGTCCTCACTGCAGGAATCATCAGATGCATGAGGTCGAGAGGGTAAAAAAAGGCAAGACAACCGGCCTTCACTGGATTGACCGCCAGAAGGCCCGCAGAGGAAAAGTAGGCAATATGGGAAAATTCTCAAAAGTGCCCGGAGGCGACAAGCCGACGAAAAAGATAAACGTGCGGTACCGCTGTGTTACCTGCGGAAAGGCACACCTGCGCAAGGGTTACCGGGTCGCAAAGTTTGAGCTGACGGAGTGAGCGCATAATGGTACGCGAGATTCGGGAAAACCGAAGTAAATTTTTCAAAGTAAAGTGTCCAGACTGTGAGAACGAGCAGACGGTATTTGAAAAGGCAAGCACTGTCGTGAAATGTGTCGTCTGCGGGCATGATCTTGCACTCCCCACCGGGGGAAAGGCAAGCATCAAGGCTGAGATCCTCTCAGAGCTCAAGTGATTCTTCCCATGCTGGACAGAGAGTGGCCACAGGAATCGGAACTGGTTGTCTGCACCGTACAGAATGTCAAGGACTTTGTAGCGTTTGTATCGCTGGATGAGTATGGTGGACGCCAGGGGCTTATCCCCATCTCTGAAATTGCAACCGGCTGGATCAAGTACATCCGTGACCACATTCGTGAAGGACAGAAGATTGTCTGCAAGGTCCTCAACGTTGACAGGACTCGTGGTCACATTGACCTTTCCTTAAAAGACGTCAACGAACACCAGCGCCGCGAGAAGATTCGCGAATGGAAGAACGAGAGCAAAGCCCAGAAGTGGCTGGGTTTTGTTGCCGAACAGACCGGTGAACCAGCTCCTGCTCTCGAGAACGAGATTTTCAGAAAATACGGGGCTTTCTATCCGGTATTTGAAGATCTTGTCATTGACAGCGAAACAACACTCAAAAAACTTAATCTCTCAAAGAAGGTTGCCGATACACTTCTGCAGGTTGCACAGGAGAATGTCAAAGTTCCCAAAGTCGAAGTGACCGGCCACCTCTTCCTCACCTGCACCCTGCCTGATGGAATATCCGTAATCAAAAAGGCATTGAAAAGTGCTGAGCCCAAAATTGCCGGTGTCGATATTGAGATCCTGTATCTTGGCGCACCGACATACAGAATTAAAGTGACCGCTCCTGATTATAAGAAAGCAGAGAAAGCAATTGAGAAAGCGGCCAATGCAGCGATCGCGGTAATGGAAAAGTCAGGTGGCGAGGGCAAACTCGTCAAGAAACCGAAGTCCGGGAAGAGTCAATGAGCGGTCATATCCGTCACTGCAGCAGAAGACCATATCTATACCCTTTCTACCACTTGCCCGTGTGTGGCAAACCAACTGCGATTGCCCACCCGGCACGTTTTTCCCCTGAGGATCGGTACGGGAAATACCGGAGGATGGCAAAAAATGATTGAAGAGATCTCTGTCCGGTATCTCGATGGTTTCACGGAAAAGAAACCTGTCAATCCTATCCTGATTGAAGGACTTCCCGGAATCGGGCAGGTGGGCAAACTTGTTGCTGAATACATGATCCACATGCTGGGTGCCGAGAAGATTGGCGAGATCCATTCGATCTATTTTCCTCCCCAGGTAATTCTTGAAGAGAATGGTCTTGCCCGGCTTGCACGAAACGAACTCTATTTTTACCGGGCATCAGGAAAAGACCTTATCTTTCTCGTTGGTGATCACCAGAGCACCTCGAACGAAGGGCACTACCTCCTTGCCGACCAGTACTGCGCAATCGCGGAAGAGCTGAAGGTACAACGTATTTATACGCTTGGCGGATTCGGGGTCGGTCACCTGGTAAATGATCCCCGGGTGCTGGGTGCCGTGAACCGTGCAGATCTGCGCCCGGAACTTGAAGAGGCAGGTGTTACGTTTGACCGGGATGAGCCGGGTGGCGGGATTATCGGTGCAGCCGGACTCATGCTCGGGCTTTCTGCACAGCGCGGGATTGATGCAGCGTGCCTGATGGGCGAAACAAGCGGGTACCTTGTCGATCCGATGAGTGCGGCAAATGTTCTCGCAATACTCTCAAAACTGATTGATGTGCCGGTCGATCCTACCAAACTCAACGATCGTGCTTCCGAAATGGAAAAAGTCATCGAAGGATTAGTCGAAGGCAACAAGATGCAGAAGGATGAAGAGCTGAGTTATATCGGGTAACTATGCTCGCGAATGCAGACCTGCATATCCACTCCCCGTATTCGATGGCCGTTTCCCGCTTTATGCAACCGGAGCACCTGCTATCAGCCTGCTTAACAAAGGGAATCCATGTGCTCGGTACCGGTGATGCACTCCACCCGGTATGGCGGAAAACATGGGAACCGTTTCTTGAGAATGATGCTGGTAATTGTTATCGTCCCGACAGGCGAAGTTGAAGATGAACACCGGGTGCATCACCTGATCCTGGCAGAGGACTTTTCACAGTTCAATGAACTGCAGGGACTCTTAGAAGGAACGTGTAAAAGTTTTCTCACCAGCGGCCGCCCGCATGTCTACCTGTCCGGTGAGAAAATTGCACAATATGTGCACGAAGTCGGGGCAATGATTGGCCCGGCCCATGCATTTACCCCATGGACAGCGATGTATGCGTATTTTGATCGCGTTACTGACTGTTACGGCAGCCAGCCGATCGATTTTCTGGAACTCGGTCTCTCTGCGGACAGCTCGTATGGTGCAGCGATTCCGGATCTGCACAATGTGCCGTTCCTTTCAAATTCGGATGCTCATAGTCCGCAACTGGATAAGATCGGGCGGGAGTTCAACCGTCTTCGGCTTGCGAATACCGTCTGTTAAAGATGTTCTCGCGTGCGTCAAGAAGGGTGCAATTGAGATGAATGCCGGGTTCTTCCCGGAGGAAGGGAAATATAACCGCACGGCCTGCACCCGCTGCTTTGCCCAGTATTCTCTGGAACTGGCGATACAGCACAAATGGCGTTGCCCGGCCGATGGTGGGATCATCAAGAAAGGTGTGTATGACCGTGCGCGGGAGCTTGCTTCTGGTGGTAAGCCCGGTAAACGTCCCCCCTATCTCCATATCATCCCGCTCGGTCAGATCATCCAGACGATGGAGGAGGTCTCATCCCCCCACACGAAGAAGTGCAGATCCCTCTATCAGCGCTTCATCAGCATGTTTGGCAACGAGATCGAGGTGCTTATCAATGCCCCGGTTACCGAAATCCGCGCAATCCATGCAGAAACTGCTGATGCAATCGAAGCCCTGCGGAGCGGGCATGTCACGCTGCACCCGGGCGGCGGTGGAAAATACGGTACATTCTCGCTCGTCTGATGTCCTGCATATCATGGGATCGTGTCACTGCATTTTATCGTAAATATTAATGAAACAGGACACCAACATTATCACTCAATGCTCAAAGTACATCGGGATATTTGTGGATATTGCGGTTGTTGTGTATCGGTCTGCCCGGAAGGTGCCCTTGAACTGATTGATGCGTACCTCTGCGTGGAGAAGTAGTTGCACGAGCTGTGGAATCTGTGCAAAAGTATGCCCTCTGGGTGCTCTGGAGGTTATGGATGAAAAATAAGTATGATGTTCTGGTCATCGGGGGAGGTCCGGCAGGGGCGATCGCTGCAAAAACAGCAGTGGAGAAGGGACTCTCTGCGTGTCTTGTCGAAAAGCGACCTGCAATCGGGGCTCCCGTACGCTGTGCCGAGGGTATCGGGAAGGAGGCCCTTCACGAGTTCATCGATCCGGATCCCTGCTGGATCTCGGCTGAAATGACCGGAGCGAGTATTGTAGCTCCCGATGGCTTTTTGATGAAACTGGAATCCCAGTTCGCGGGCAACAAGGTCGGCTATATCCTCGACCGAAAATTCTTTGACCGTGAGCTGGTCTGGAAGGCAGCAGAGGCCGGGGCGGATGTTGCGGTCAAGACCCGGGCATCAGCACCGATTATGGAAAACGGGTTTGTCAAAGGGGCAAAGATTGAGAGCTGCGGACAGGTCATGAACGTTACTGCCGATGTGGTCATCGCTGCTGATGGTGTCGAATCAAAATTTTCCCGATGGTGTGGTATCGATACCACCGTCCCTGTCCGTGAGATTATGAGTTCTGTCCAGTATGTCATGGCAGATATCGACATCGATGCACACTCGACTGTTTTTTATCTGGGCAATGAAGTTGCACCTGAAGGCTACCTCTGGGTTTTTCCGAAAGGTGAACGGTCTGCAAATGTCGGGATAGGTATTTCCGGTAAAAAAAGCGGGGAAGGCCACCGGGCAAAGGATTACCTTGACAGGTTCGTAAAAAAGACATTCCCCCACGGGAAACCGATCGAATATATTGCCGGTGGTGTATCTGTCTGCCGTCCTCTTGACTGTACGGTAGCAGATGGCCTGATAATTGCCGGTGATGCAGCCCGGGTAGTCGATCCTCTCACCGGAGGCGGGATCTATAACGGCATGTATACCGGGAGACTTGCCGCTCAGGTTGCAGCCGAATGTATCGCAAAGGGAAATGTTTCGAAAAATAAGCTCATGGTCTATGACAAAACCTGGCGGGACATCAAAAATGGGCAAATCCATCGAGCGCAATTACCACATAAAGGAATACCTGATCAAACAGCCCGATACAAAACTTAACGAGATTATCCACTCTGTTTCAAAACTGAATCTTACGGAGTTCACAACACTCTCTTTAATAAAAGAAATTATCCGGGTAAACCCGAAACTGATGCTCGATCTGGGTGCGCTCGCAGCATCAATCCGCTGATTTTTTGAGTTGTTTATTGAGGAGGCGCAGGCAGTCATCTTCTGCTTCTTTTTTCGTAAAAACGGTGAAGATATCATTCGGCTGGATTTTGACATTCCCACTTGGAATGATCAGTTCGCCCCCGGATCTGCGGATTGCGATGAACACGAAATCTTTTACTTTGAGTTCACGGATTTCATGCCCGACAATGGGAGCACCCTGTTCAGCTACAATCTCGAAGATGGTCCCGCCAGGAATCGATGCAAGCTGCTGGAGCTGGGGGTTCTGGGTCCAGTAGTAGAGACGTGACGCAACGAGTTCGTCAGGGTTCTCGCTGATCCTGACCCCTACTTCTTTGAAAAAATCCGAGTGTGAGGACTGGTTGACGATAGAAACTACGTTTGGGACACGGAATTTTTTTGCAAGCCAGCAGGTCATGAGGTTGACCGAATCATCACTTGTCGTGGCAATCAGGGCATCCGCCCGGTCAATCCCGGCCTCTTCCAGCGTCGTTTTGTCGGTTGCATTGCCTGTCACTGCCAGTACATCATAGTGCTCGAGAACATCGCTGCACCGGGTTTCGTCCTGGTCGATGACAACAACATTATTGGCATGTTCAACTGCCTGTTTTGCCAGGTTTTTCCCGATTCCCCCAAGCCCCACGATGATAATATACATGAATACCGGTTACCATCATCGGCATTGAAATAATTTGCGCATTAACCAATCCATGTGATCTGCGGAGTTGATGAGGCAGGAAAAGGATCCGTGCTGGGACCAATGGTGGTCGCTGCCGTCGGAGTATCCTCTGAGAATGTTTTTTCTGAATTTGAGGTGGATGACTCCAAACTGCTCTCCCCCCAGATGCGGGAACGTCTTTATGCCATTATCAGGAAGCGGTTCAGGGTGGCAACGGTACGTATTGACGCGCATGAGATCGATGAGATTCGCACGGGAATGACCATGAATGTCTGCGTTGCCAGGGCACATGCACAGGTCAATTGACAGGCTTTCACCCTCTATCGCTTATGTTGATGCCTGCGATGTGAATGCGTTCCGCTATGCAGACATGGTGAAAAGTCACCTTGAACAGAGCTGCGAGATTGTATCTGAGCACCACGCTGACCAGACTTTTAAAGTGGTCTCTGCAGCAAGCATAGTCGCAAAAGTTACCCGTGACCGGGCGATTACTGCGCTTTCAAAAAAATACGGGGAGATCGGAAGCGGGTATCCTTCGGATCCGGTTACCATTGCATTTCTTTCTGCATATATCGATGAACACAAATGTCCCCCGCCAATTGCCCGGAAGAGCTGGAAGACCATTACTGCCATGCTCGGAAAAAAACAGCAGAGCCAGTTGTCACAATTTTTCTGATCATCTTTATCTTTCCCGTCGGATTGCTTCGAGCCATTGTTTTATGTGGCCTGCAATGCAATAAATGACGAATGAATTGGATCCTCCTGATCATTTTTCTCATCGCTGCCTACGCAGCGATCGCATACTATATTCACTCCAGGAAACTCTGGGAGGATCGCATCACCTTCTATGGCCCGATTCTGGCGATCAAAACGAACAGAGTCGGGTTTTTTGACAAATTTGCCGCGTTTCGCACGTTCTTCCGGATCTATGGGACGACCGGGGTCATCGCTGTCATCATCGTTTCGGTCTTTATTACCTTCATGCTTTTTATCTCTGTCCGTTATACGCTCCTCATCCAGCCGGAACCCACCGGGATTTATAAACCGCAGAATATCCTGCTCCTCCCCGGTATCAACGAGTATGTTCCCTCTACCCTTGCGGTCTGGCTTGCGTTTATCATCACCATTGCCGTTCATGAATTCGGACACGGGATTCTCTGTCGCGTTGAGAATATCAAAGTGAAGACCATGGGGGCGCTCATAGCCGTAATCCCTATTGGATTTTTTGTTGAGCCCGATGAAGAAGAACTTGACAAGACGAAAGGAATGGCCAAGGTCCGTATGTTCGGTGCAGGGATCACCAACAACCTTGTCGTTGGATTTTCCTGTTTTTTCCTGCTTATCCTCTTCATGGGACTAGTCACTCCTGTCAGTCAGCCAGTCATTCATGGAGTCTATAAGGATTATCCTGCAGCCAGCGCCGGAATTCCTCCCGGATCGATAGTAACTGCAGTAAATGGAGTTCCGGTTAACAGCCGTGCTGATGTTTCGTCTATCCTGAACACAACAAAACCTGGTAACACACTGACCCTCACGGTTGAAAAAGATAAATTCGTGAAGGATTACCCGCTCACTCTTATCCGCCTGGCCTGGTGATATTCCGGACAGGACAAGTGGATTTATGGGTGTGGAGTATTATGACGGTGCAGCAGTCATGTCCGTTATTCAGGGAATGCTATCACCTATAGGCTTTTTCCAGTTCCTGATCGTTCCCTTCGCAAATGATTCCGGTGTCCAGTTCCTTCGCATCCTTGCATTCGAAACACCTGAGACCATCTACTACCAGGTCCCCTTCGAGGGTTTCTGGGGTGTTGTAAACCTGCTTTTCTGGTGTGCCTGGATCAATATCAATGTCGGTATATTCAATGCGATCCCCATGATCCCGCTCGATGGCGGGTATATCTTTAAAGAAGGTGTTGACCGGTTGCTCGACCGCCGCGGGCTCCTGAAATATTCAAGTTATGTTACCAGTGCCGTCAGCTACCTCATGCTGGTTGTCCTGGTATCACTGATAGCATTGCCGTATCTGCTGCATATCTGAATACATCGTCAGGAAGGGAAATTGTGGTTTTTTACCGCTTCCCTTTTATAACCGTTTTTGCGAGATGATAGAGATCAGGATTTACCGGTTTTATCCGCGACGCAACGTCTCTGAGCGGGACTGTACCAATCCGGGTACCTGCAGAGCTACCATGCAACCGGTGTTACCTGCAACGATTTGCTCAATTGCTGAGACCCCGAATCGCGTAGCGAGGCCCCGGTCGAATGCGGTGGGCGTTCCGCCACGCTGGACGTGACCAAGAACCGTTACCCGTGTTTCAATATTGAGCCGTTGTTCCAGTTCCTTTCCAAGCAGGTTCCCCACTCCTACAAATTTCTCGTGACCGCACTCGTCGCGGTTGCATTCGGGAACTGCTGCATCTGTGATATCCTCATGATGTGTCCCTTCGGCAACTACAACGATGGAGGATTTTTTTCCTGCCATATAACGGGCTTTGAGATCCTGGCAGACCTCGTCCATGGTGAACCGTATCTCAGGGATGAGGATCACATCTGCTCCTCCGGCCATACCTGACATTAGGGCGATCCAACCGGCATTGCGTCCCATCACCTCCACCACCATGATCCGGTGGTGGGATTCTGCAGTAGTGTGGAGCCGGTCGATCGCTTCGGTTACTATAGAGACCGCGGTGTCAAAACCAACAGCCAGATCAGTACCGAAAATATCGTTATCAATAGTTTTGGGTACTCCGACAAGAGGAATGCCGCTTGCGGTTAATTCATATGCTGCGGAGAGTGTCCCGTTTCCACCAATCACTACCAGCGCATCGATACCGAATGTTGTCATTGTGTTTCTGATCTTTTCCACATCACCGGGTTTTTTGAGCGGATCTATCCGTGAGGTTCCAAGAATAGTACCGCCCAGGGAAGTGATACCTGAAACCGATACCTCGGTGAGCAGTTCCAGGTCACCATCAATGAGTCCCTGCCATCCGTTCTGTATCCCAAGGGTTTCAAAGCCATAGCTTGAACCCGATCGTACTACAGCTCGGATTACCGCGTTGAGTCCAGGGCAGTCTCCCCCTCCCGTCATGACTGCAATTTTTTTCATACAGCAATTTTTCCTTTGTTCATAGTCCCCTTTCCCGGTATATTTTCATTGCCGTTCGTGTCATCACTTTCGTGTCTCAATGAATATCCGGCGGTGGATGATTCGCCAGCAGAGAATCAGTTGTGCGAGATCCCCGGCCGTGACATAATTCCGGCCTTTAAAGATGGAAATAGGGTGAACCTGTGTCTGTTGCTCGATGCTGCGCTCGAGCTTTTTCACAACATGATCGCTCAGTTCTCCATCAATAATCATCTCCCCCATCTTGTGCCCATTATGTTCACTCGTCAGAAATTTGAGTGAGAAGTTGCGCTCTGAAAGAGACAGGATTGAGTACAGGTCAAGGGAGAGATCAATATTTTCAATACTGTGTTTCATCCTGTTCTGGGAGAGGGTGATACGGTAAACATTTCTCTCCTCTCCAAGGTGCCGCCCGTATTCAGAATAATCAATCCCGATTACTGCATCAGCAAACTCTTTTTGGGGAGCAATATAGTGCTCGTAATCCGGTTCCCGTTCGGTAATTTTCTGTATGACCTGCGTCAGGGGAATAACCACGCATTTTTACATCACGACGGATCTTCCAGTCGGATTTTACCTCTTTGGTTGGATCCACAAAAAGGGTAAAATCAAGGTATTTACGCAGCGTTGGGGTGAACAGCGTGTGAAGCCCTTCAAGAATGAGGATTTTTTGCGGACGAAAGATGACCGGCGGGTCAAACACTCCGGTTGTATGATTATAGACCGGCTTTTCGACCGGCACACCGTGTTTGAGCTGGATAAGGTCCTGTTCGAGTCGATCAATCCGGTTTGCCTTTGGATTAAGTGCTGTCAGCCCCTGCTTCCTGCGGTTATTACGGTCGAAACTATGATAATCATCGAGAGTAATGGTGGACACCAGGTCCTTACCAAAGATGTTCCGTATACCTTCGGTGAACGTAGTCTTTCCCGATCCACTGTCCCCGGCTACCCCCAGGGTAAAAATATAGGGTGATGCCGCGATCGTGTCTTTGAAATTCGGATAGTACATGCCTTATCCCGGTATATGTGCATATCTGGTAAAAACCATCCGCCCCCCGTCTTTACGCGTGAATTATTAAAAGAAGGATTGTGAGGCGTGGGTCAAAAAAAATCGCTGCTGTCAGGTTTGTAACAGCGCGATCTTGGACCCTACGGGAACTCCAACCTCATCAGCAACAGGTTTGCATTTCGCTGCCATCAGATAAGCAACCGGTGGGAGATTGTCCATCTCGGACAGGGACTCAAAATTTGCCATCCCTTTTGCGATGATTATCGTGCACTTTGCTATGGCATCCCGAAGATCTTCAGGAATATTTTCCATGCATATACCGATCTCCGCACCCCCGCTGTTTGTCGTGATCTGGTCAACAAGGGTGTCAAGTCCCAGTTCATGAGCATCCTTCAATGTTGCATCATTAAGAATCGGGGACTTCTTTGACAGCAAGGGTAACATGAGAACCCTGCGACTTGAGGTATTCGATCAAGAGGCGATCGAGAACAATTTCGCCGCAATTATCGCTCAGATATACAACACGGGAGCAGAGAGGGGCGATTTTATCGGTATCATCAATGGTGAGCCCTTGTGCAAATTCCCTCTGGAAAAAAACAGAGAAATTTTCTTCAACGGTGTGACCTTTCACCCCATAATCAAAGGTATTGCCGATTACCGATGCGAGAACATACTCGCGGAATGTTGACAGTTCCTTACGGACCTCTTTACAGACTTCTATTGCCTGTTGGTTCCCCAGAGCTTTGAGTTCTGCGAACGGATCGGGATTTCCCAGAATATCATAAGCCCTTCGATGGATACGGCTTGCGATCTGAGGGTGGCTGTGCGGTGCGGAACGAATTTCACTCAGCAACTTCCTGCACTCTAGTCATTGCTGCATCCGTGAGAGTGGGATTAGCATTACACAATCTACATTCAAGTTCCACGCGGGAAAGTAAACAGTCAATGCAGAGTTCGGTAATTTTCATAACAACGACCAAAAGACAAAAACAATATCAGAAATGGGGCCACTGAGATTTGAACTCAGGTCAGAAGACCCCCAGTCTCCTAGGATGGCCAGGCTACCCTATGGCCCCGCTCTCTTACTATTGGCTCATTTCATTTATTTATCTTGTTATAGCAAAAATTGAAATATTCGCATTTCTGATAATTAATCTCACCAGTCGGATAGTTACGCGACTGGAGAACTCAAATCCTGTATGAGATTTTTTACCTGGAATTCCTGACTGTGATCATACCTTTCGCTGTACCTCATTGATCGAGGCAAAAAAAAGATATGTATATATGGTTCAATCAGGTATTATGAATTGCAGATGGTAGTGCAGCAGGTGCAAAGACCATGGTAAAAGAGGAAATCTTTCCATTCATTGATATTATACAATTGGTAGAGCGGGATGCAAAGATGATTGGGGAGGCGAAGTGATGAATACTATCCTCGTTGTCGATGACAGTCCATTTATTGTTGATGTTTTCGTTACTATGCTGGAGCGAGGCGGTTACCGTACTGTTGCTGCATATGGGGGGGAGGAATGTCTTGAGATTTTAAAGACGGTAACTCCCGATCTGATCCTGCTGGATATCATGATGGAACCCATTGATGGATGGGAAACCCTTGAAAAGATCAAGGAGAATTCCCAGACAAAGGAGATCCCGGTGCTTATGCTTACTGCAAAGCAGCTTTCACCAGCAGAAGCACAGGAATACGGGATTTATATCGAAGATTACGTATTAAAGCCTATCACTCACCGGGAATTGTATGATGCGATCGAGCATGTCCTCAACAGGAGACAGGCTATCAAATCTGATATTGACATTGCTAAACAATCCGGGTTTGATGCTGAGATAATCACTGAATATGCCCGCTTAAGTAAAACTATCGATGTAAACAGGCGCCTCATGAAGATTCTCGAAACTACCTACAATTTCGATGACTCTAAAGTCAGAGTGAGTGAAGAGATCTCAAGTGCGATCAAGAATATGGAGATGAATGTAAAAATTCAGGAGAACCGTCTCCAACAGATAAAAGGGGAATTATCGGGAACCCCCTCATCCAAGTAAACCTCATTTTTATTTATCTTAAAAAATTATGTTGTGTATATCAGAACTGCATGTACACATTGACGATTTTCTGCTGATAATTTTTTTTTTAATTTCAGGGGATTGAAACTGTTTGGCGAAGATTAAATGGGAATATACACCTCTATAGGAAAAAGCAGTTACATGGGCTCTGGAGAATTCCTTTTGCTATACAATGAAATACAAAGCACTGGTACGATGAAGGAGGGGACAGTACCTGTCCCCCCATTCCGCCCCTGCGCTGAGCGATAATGACGTATCAACCGTTCTTGTTTTATCGTACTGGGGGAGACCACAGCAGCGGGGGTGAAAACGCCGTGAGTATTCATGGCTGTCGAGCCACAGGTACCCATGGATAAGGTAGAGGTTTCAGCACCACGATTATTTTCTTTCGGTTCGTGGATATGCAAGAATGGCAGAGTGGGGAATACCGTCAAACACCGGGTCGGAAAACCTGTCCGTGAGTCTGGTCAAATGGTTAATGCTCTGGCTTCCTGAGGCTCTTCAGCAGCTAACGGCATTCTCGGAATTTTGAACTGAAGCACAGAGATGATGGTACTTATCCATAGCAGCGTTCAGTCTTGCTATTGAGCATTTCCCATGAAAATCATAGTATTCAGATATAAAATGGGGATTCTTCCCACTCTATCCTTCAGGTACGATGATTGCCGCCGCCCCAAAACAAGGCTTCCTGTGCGGTGGATCGGTGAATAAAAAATTAAAAAACTCCCTGCCCGCTGTGCCTTGGAGAGGCCCTGATGCGGGTGTCACTCGTATAAAGTAAAATTTTCATGGATCGGGGGTGAACTGAATCGATTCATGTCTGTTTCTACTGAGCAAGTTATCCGCAGTCTAATTTTTAATTTATTTTAGAAGGAATATTTATATAGTTTTTTGGCATTGTTATAATGCTGTACATCTTAGTCTATATTGGGTTCGTCACTCAGTTCGGTAGAGCGCCTGGCTTTTAACCAGGTGGTCGGGGGTTCAAATCCCTCCGGGCCCGTTGCCACGAGATTCGTGGGTTTTTTGCGGTGATGCATCTGAAAGGAAATTTATTCATCTGTAAGGGGGTTTTTCATTGAGCACCAAACTGAATGTGTTGGAGCACGTGATGGTGCCAGACCATAAAATCATGAGTGAGGATGAGGTATCTGCGCTTCTCTCCCACTACAACATAACTACGGAACAATTACCTAAAATTTTCCATGATGATCCAGCGGTCAAAATTATCGGCGCAAACGTTGACGATGTTATACGAATTGTCCGGATAAGTCATACGGCCGGCAGGGCTGAGGCATATCGTCTCGTAATCAAGAGACCGAAGAAATAATTATTGGGGTGGTCAGTCTGATCGACAGAAGTATTTTATCGAAGGCATATTTTTCACGGGAGCATGTTGCGCGCCACCAACTTGACTCGTTCAATTATTTCTTAAAGCACAATCTTCAGAAAGTGGTCAACGAGCAGCGGGTTATCGAGACTGATATCGAGAACCGGGGAAAGAACAACGAACCTGTATGGGTGGAACTAGGAGCGATTACGGTAAAACGACCGCTTGTCAGAGAAGCAGACGGATCTCAGGGCGAACTGTATCCCTGCGAAGCACGACTGCGCAATCTTACTTATGCAGCGCCGATCCAGTTAGGACTCACTCTTGTTCATGGTGACGAACGGCAGGAGCCAATAATCACCACAATCGGGCAACTGCCAATCATGGTTGGATCGCATGCCTGCAACCTTTACGGTATGGATGATGCTCAGCGTATCTCCCATGGGGAGGATGCATTCGACCCGGGCGGCTATTTCATTGTAAACGGTACTGAACGTGTGCTCATGACCCTTGAGGATCTCGCATCCAACAAGATCATGACGGAGTTCACCGAGCGGTATAACGAGCGGATCTATGTTGCAAAAGTTTTTTCGCAGTTCCGTGGGTACCGTGCACTGGTTGTTGTCGAGCGCAATAAAAAGAACCTGCTTGAGGTCTCATTCCCGTCAGTTGCCGGGCACCTAAAATTTGTTGACCTGATGCGTGCTCTCGGAATGACGAACGATCAGGAAGTCGTGAATGCAGTTTCTCCCGATGAGGATATCCTTACGTTTATGATGCAGAATTTGGAAGAGAGCGAGTGTGATTCTGTTGAAGGGGGTATCATGTATGTTGGCAAGAAGCTTGCACCCAATCAGACGAAGGATTACCAGCGTAAACGGGCTGAATTCGTGCTGGACAATTACCTTCTGCCGCATCTCAACTACTCGATGCCTGCAAATTTAAAGGAAGGAGAGGAGGGCTACCTGGAAGCCGTGCTATCCGTGCGACTTGCAAAGGGTCACTTTCTGGGACGCATGGCAGAGGCGTGTTTTGATCTCGTATTGGACAAACGCAGGGTTGATGACAAGGACCATTACTCCAACAAACGGCTGAAACTTGCGGGTGACCTGATGGAGGACCTCTTCCGTATTTCCCTTAACCGGCTTACACGGGACATCAAATACCAGCCTGAACGCGCCAGCATGCGCCACCGTGACTTGTCAATCGCAACAGCGGTTCGGGCGGATGTTCTCACTGAGAGGCTTTTACACCCGCTTGCAACTGGTAACTGGGTTGGTGGAAGAACCGGAGTCTCCCAGCTGCTCGACCGTGTCGACCATATGGCCGTACTCTCACACCTGCGTCGAGTTATATCACCGCTTTCGCGCTCGCAGCCGCACTTCGAAGCCCGTGACCTTCACCCGACCCAGTGGGGACGGATCTGTCCGAGTGAGACTCCTGAAGGGCCGAATTGTGGTCTGGTCAAGAACTTTGCCCAGATGGTCGAGATATCCAAAGGTGTTGATGATGAAGCCGAAGTCAGGCGACTCCTGCACAATCTTGGTGTTGAGCACATAAGGGGTGAAGCACGATGAAAAAGTCCCGCGTGTTTGTTGATGGGGCACTCATCGGGCTTGATGATGATGCAAAAGCGCTTGTGACCAATATCAGGTCCATGCGTCGACAAGGCGCTATTTCGTCTGAAGTGAATGTTTCACACAAGGAATACAATGGCGATGTCGTCATTCTTACCGACCGTGGCCGTGCCCGCCGTCCGCTTATTGTCCTGAAGAACGGCGAACCGCTTATCACGAACGAAGACCTTGCAAAACTGGCTAAAAAGGAAGTTGACATAACATCATTTGTCCAGCGTGGATTGATTGAGTTTATTGACGCAGAAGAGGAAGAAGATCTCCTCATCGCGATGAACCCGGAGAACGCGACTCCGGATCATACACACCTTGAGATCGACCCCTCCCTTATTCTCGGTATCGGTGCTGCGCATGTCCCCTTTCCGGAGCATAATGCAAGTCCGCGGGTAACCATGGGTGCAGGCATGGTCAAGCAGGCTCTCGGGTTCGGGACAGCTGAATATGAAGCTGCGTCCCGATACCCGGGGTCATCTGCTCCATTACGTGCAAAAGCCCCTGACACACACCCAGACCTCTGAATTAATCGGTTCCGATGACCGTCCGGCAGGGCAGAACTTCGTCGTCGCTATTCTTTCCTTTGAAGGGTACAACATTGAAGATGCACTTAATTTTCAACAAGGCTTCCATTGAGCGGGGACTCGGTCGCTCCCATTTCTTCCGGACGTATGAAGGGGAAGAACGCCGTTACCCGGGTGGCCAGATCGATCGGATTGAAGTCCCTGAAGAGGATGTTGCCGGGGCACATGGCGCTGATTCGTACAAGAACCTGGACGAAGACGGTGTGATTAATCCTGAAACGGTTGTAGCAGAAAAAGATGTTCTTATCGGTAAGACATCTCCTCCGCGGTTCCTTGAAGAACCCTCAGGAGAACTCATTACCGTTGAGAAACGTCGCGATACTTCCGTCACCATGCGCAGCAACGAGCACGGTATTGTCGACACCGTGATTATCACTGAAGGAGAGAACAGTTCCCGGCTCGTCAAGGTACGAACCCGTGACCTTCGGGTTCCCGAAGTCGGAGACAAGTTCGCATCCCGGCACGGCCAGAAAGGAGTCGTAGGGCTCATCACCCACCAGGAAGATATGCCCTTCACCGAGAGTGGCCTCTGTCCCGATCTCGTTATCAACCCCCACGCGATCCCAAGCCGCATGACTGTCGGGCATATGCTCGAAATGATCGGTGGTAAGGTCGGCGCACTTGAAGGGCGTAGGATTAATGGTACCGCATTCCGCGGCGAGAGTGAAGCTGATATACGGTCATCACTCAAGAAACTGGGTTTCTCCCATAACGGACGCGAAATCATGTATGATGGCCTTACCGGCAAGCAATTCAAGGCTGACGTGTACGTGGGTGTCATCTACTACCAGAAACTCTACCACATGGTGTCTTCAAAGATGCATGCACGGTCCCGCGGACCGGTGCAGGTGCTCACCCGCCAGCCGACAGAAGGCAGGGCCCGTGAAGGTGGTCTCCGGTTTGGTGAAATGGAACGGGATGTCATGATTGGTCACGGTGCAGCAATGGCTCTCAAAGAACGTTTACTGGATGAATCCGATAAGGTCAATGAATATGTCTGTGCTCACTGTGGAATGGTTGCGATGCTGGACCGCAAACGCAATATGACCCGGTGCCTTGCCTGTGGTAATGAGACAGATATCTATTCTGTCGAGATGAGTTATGCCTTTAAGCTCCTGCTGGATGAGATGAAGAGTATGGGGATAGCCCCAAGATTAAGACTGCAAGATGTGGTCTAAAGAGGTGCGCCATGCCAAGCCCAAAACGAATTGGACAAATTGAATTTGGATTATTATCCCCAAAAGAAATCCGCGAGATGAGTGTGAGGAAGATCATCTGGGCGGATACCTACGATGATGATGGGTTCCCGTACCCCCAGGGTCTGATGGACTTGAACCTCGGTGTCATCGATCCGGTATCAGGTGCAAGACCTGCGACCAGAAAGCAAGCGAGTGCCCCGGGCATTTCGGGCATATTGAACTTGCAAAACCAGTAATCCATGTCGGCTATACGCGCCTGATCAGAAAGCTGCTGCGTGTTACCTGCCGATCATGCGGGCGTGTCCTGCTGAGTCCTGATGAAATAGAAAAAGTTGTAGGTACTGAAGATGAGCAGACGGGCGACCTGCTCTCGGAGAAGGACGTGAAAAAAGAGCGCATCTGCCCGCACTGCGGTGACCAGCAGCTCAAGATAAACTTCGAGAAACCCACCACGTTTTCAGAAGTGATGGTAGAGGATGGCAAGAAAATTGAGCATAAACTCACTCCTGCTGACATCAGGGCACGTATGGAAAAGATCCCCAATGAGGATCTGACCCCTCTGGGTATCAACCCGGATGTCGCCCGACCGGAGTGGACGATCCTCACCGTACTCCCCGTCCCACCTGTTACCATGCGCCCGTCGATTATTCTTGAGAACGGGCAGCGTTCGGAAGATGATCTCACCCATAAGCTTGTCGATATCATCCGTATCAACCAGCGGTTCAAAGAGAATCAGGATGCAGGAGCACCCCAGTTGATCATTGAAGATCTCTGGGAACTTTTACAGTACCACGTAACCACCTACCTTGATAATGAGGTGGCAGGCTGTCCACCGGCACGTCACCGCAGTGGCAGACCCTTAAAGACACTTTCCCAGCGCCTGAAAGGAAAGGACGGGCGGTTCCGGGGGTCACTTTCCGGAAAGCGGGTGAACTTCTCATCGCGTACGGTAATTTCTCCTGACCCGAATCTGTCGGTATCACAGGTCGGGGTCCCACGTGCAGTTGCAAACGAGATGACAATTCCTGTCCGGGTTACCACTCAGAATATTGAGGAGCTCAAGCAGATCGTACGGAATGGCCCCCTCCGCCCGGATGTCAATGCACCCTGCGGTGCCAACTATGTAATCCGTCCGGATAACCGGAGGCTCCGGCTTGCAGATGGCAATCTTGATACCGTTGCTGATCTGATCGAACCCGGTTATACTGTTGAACGCCAGCTCCGGGACGGGGATGTAGTGCTTTTCAACCGTCAGCCATCACTGCACCGGATGAGCATCATGGCTCACCGGGTCAAGGTCATGGAAGGCAGAACATTCCGTCTTAATCCGGCGGTCTGCCCCCCCTACAACGCAGATTTTGACGGTGATGAAATGAACATGCACGTTCCACAGACAGAAGAGGCGCGGGCTGAGGCAACCATCCTTCTCTCCGTGCATGAAAACATCCTGTCACCCCGTTTTGGTGGTCCTATCATCGGGGGTATCCATGACCATGTATCCGGTATTTTCATGCTTACCCATGGTATCCGCTGGTTCACCAAGGAAGAAGCGCTCTACCTGCTCCGGTATACGCATGTGGAGCACATGCCCCCGCGGTAAGGAAGAGGATGGAGTCCAGTACTGGAGCAACAAGCAGATCTTTTCCATGATCCTGCCCGACCAGCTGAACATGGTTTTCCATGCAAGTTCATGCCAGAACTGCGACACCTGTAAAAAAGAGATGTGTGAACGTGACGCATATGTGCGGATCATTGATGGTATTTTAGAAGTCGGGCACTATCGACAAGAAGGCAATCGGTGCATTCGATGGCCAGATCGTCAATCGCATCATCCGTCATTACAGCATGCGTCGTGCAGCAGATTTCATCGATGACCTGACAAAACTCTCGATCCGTGCAATCATGTTCGACGGCTTCTCGTTCGGTATTGATGATGAAGACCTGTCCAAGACCGAGTATGGCCAGATCGACGAAGTGCTTAACGCTGCAGCGTCTGATGTCACGCGACGCATTAAGATATATGAAGACGGGCAGCTTGAACCCATGCCCGGGCGTACTGTTGAAGAGACTCTCGAGATGCAGATCATGCAGGTACTGGGAAAAGCCCGTGACCAGACCGGTCAGATCGCCGGCCGGCACCTTGGGCTTGGTAACAGCGCTGTCGTCATGGCAGTATCCGGTGCACGAGGTTCGATGCTGAACCTGACCCAGATGGCAGGCTGTATCGGGCAGCAGTCTGTTCGTGGTGAGCGTATCGTCCGTGGGTATGATGACCGCACGCTCCCGCACTTCAAGAAAGGTGACCGGGGATCCGATGCCCATGGTTTCATCGCCCACAGTTATAAGGGCGGTCTTAACCCGACCGAATTCTTCTTCCACGCCATTGGTGGTCGGGAAGGGCTTGTTGATACTGCGGTTCGTACTTCGCAGAGCGGGTACCTGCAGCGCAGAATGATTAATGCATTGCAGGATCTCAAGGTCGCCTATGACGGGACCGTAAGGTCAACCGGTGGAAGAATCATCCAGTTCCAGTATGGTGAAGACAGCACTGATCCGACAAAGAGCGCATTTGGTGACCCGGTCGATGTCAAGGGGATTGTCGAAAGTATTCTCAAGGAGGAAGTCTGATGGCGCTCGCAGAAAAGTACGACAAGAAGATTGAGGCGGCAGACCTCCCAAAGAAGACCAAAGATCAGCTGCACAAATTTCTTGACAACAAAGAGATCAGCGATACCCAGTTCAAGCAAATACTTGAACGGGTGCTCAAGGAATACCTGTCCACGAGGATCGAGGCATGTGAGGCGGTGGGGGTTATCGCAGCCCAGTCTATCGGTGAACCAGGTACCCAGATGACGATGCGTACGTTCCACTATGCAGGTGTTGCTGAAATCAACGTTACTCTCGGTCTCCCGCGACTCATCGAGATCATGGATGCAAGGAAGGAACCCAGTACTCCGACCATGACGGTCTATCTCGAGCCCGAGTACAGCAATGACCGTGACCGGGCGCGTGAAGTCAGCTGGCAGATTGAAGCAGCCCCCCTCCATGAATTCGGGGATATCACCACTGATATGGAGAACATGCACGTGATCGTGCATCTGAACACGAAAGTCTGCGACAAGCGAAAGATCTCACCAGCGGAGATCATGGAGACCGCTCCCAAAAAGATCCGCGACCGGCGACATTACCGCGACTTCGAGCATGAGATCAACGAGGAGACAGCGACTATCATCTTCTCGCCAAAAAACAAGGAGAGTTACCAGAACCTTTTCCAGCTCGCCGAACATGTGAGAAACGTGATCGTGCAGGGTATCGATGATATCCTGCGTGTCGTCGTCAGAAAGGAGACCGGAGAGTATATACTTTATACTGAAGGTTCCAACATAAAAGATGTATTTGATGTTGCTGGTGTGGACACCACACGGACCCGCACCAACAACATCAGTGAAATCGCGTCAGTGCTCGGTATCGAAGCAGCAAGGAATGCGATCATTCATGAAGCGGTTTCCACGCTCAATGAACAGGGTATCCTTGTTGATGTCCGCCATATCATGCTCGTTTCCGACATGATGTGCATGGAAGGCGAGGTCAAGCAGATTGGACGGCACGGTATTGCCGGTGAGAAGGAAAGTGTTCTCTCGCGTGCGGCATTTGAAGTGACGGTCAACCACCTGCTTGATGCTGCAGTAGCAAACGAAATCGATGAACTGAGCGGTGTCACCGAGAATGTCATTGTCGGCCAGCCGATTCAACTCGGTACCGGTGATGTAAAACTCATCGCAGTCAGACAACACGATAATTAGAACGGAATAACCTAAAAAACCAGAGGAATTGTACATGGATTTTAATGCTTCACTCAGAAGAGCCATCAAGACAGGAAATGTAATTCTTGGCCAGAACAACACGGAAAAATGCATAAAAGAGGGCAAAGCCCAGATGATCGTCGTCGCGGGCAATTGTCCGGCGACCTTCAAATCCAAACTTTCGGGCTACGAGAATCTTTTCATCCATACCTTTGAGGGCTCCAGCGTGGCACTCGGCAAGGCATGCGGTAAACCCTTCATGGTAAGCACGCTTGCTATTGTTACTCCGGGCGAGTCAGACATTCTCTCTCTTAAGAGGGTATGATATGGTTGAAGTTAAACTGACTGAAGACTGTATGCGTCTGATCTCCCAGTTCGAGAGCCTTACCGGCGCGGGAAGCCGTGACTGTGTTGTCGATGAGCGTAACGCACGCCTTATTTTTGTGATAAATCCCGGTGATATGGGACTGGCTATCGGTAAAAAAGGGGCCTCGATCAAAAAAGCCTCGGAAGTGATGGGCAAGAAGATTGAAGTTGTGGAATACAACAGTAATCCCGAACAGTTTATCAGAAACTGTTTTTTACCGGCACAGGTTACTTCAATCCTGTTCGAAGGGGAGCCCGATGAGCAGACGGTTCAGGTCGAAGTTCGGGATGAAGACCGGGGTATTGCAATCGGCAAGGACGGGAAGAATATCTTCAAGGCAAAAAAACTCTCCCAGCGCCAGCACAACATCATGGATGTCCAGATCCTTCAGAAACCGACAGATGGGCAGGCTTCTGATGAACAAATCCAGGAATAATTATTGGTGCTTATCAACAATCAGCCCCTAAAATGATATGAATCAGGTCGACAAATAATACTTTTTCTCTGTTGTTGTATCTCCATTCCATTTCTTTGATGTAATAGAGGAACTTTTCTTTCGATATACCGTGATGTTTCATGAGACGTTCTTTAGCAAAGGACCAGAATCCTTCAATCCCGTTGATGTACACCTTTCCTTGTTTGAACTTGTACTGGTGGTCAATATTGAGATGCCGGTATCCGCAGAACATGAGAGAATCATAACCGCACCATTTATCAGTATATACGATTGATCCGCGTCTCACCTTTTTAACGGTCTCATCCATCAGGGATTCTGCTTTGACATTCGTGAGGATACAGACTGAAACCTTCCCCCCACGTTCCAAGATCCCGAATACAATGGTCTTATGACCGGCACCGCGACCACGCTTTCCTTTTCGCCTTCCTCCGAAATATGATTCATCGGCTTCAATTTCACCTTTGAGGAGATTATCGTCTTTAGCGAGGTTGCAGGCAATTGATCTTCGGAATAAATCGAATGCTTTGAGTGTTGTTGGATAACTGATATCCAGTTGTGTACCAGCTTTCCTGGCACTGATTTCAAGTTCGAATAATTTGATGAGAAGGAGGAGGGATACAACGGATATTTTCAAACCGGATAGCGGAGTTCCAGAAAAAGGGGGATAATCTCTTCGACAGGTCTTGCATCGCAACCGCTTCTTACTCATCAGGTAATAATCAGAACTGCCACAGGATGGACAATGTATCCCTTTAATTCCGTGAATCTTGTTGAAAAGATAGTCAAATGCTCGTTGTTCCGTCTTGCATGTTTTGATTAGTTCTGGAAGATCCATCTGCCCCACCTTTTATTTGTGGGGGCTGATATTTTACAATCACCTAGATTTATTTTGGGTCGTGAAAAGGAAGAAGAAGAGGTTTACCGGTATTACTGCCACTCTTTCCATCTGGTACGATGAATACCGCTGCCCCCGAAGGGGCGCCCCCGCAGCGGATCGGTTACTCTTCAAAAAAACGCACTGCCCCGCCGTGCCTTGGAGAGGCACTGAGGCGGGATCTTTCGTATAGAGCACGATTTTTATGGTTCAGTTGTGAACTGAATCAATTCATGACTTTTTCTCCCAAGCCGGATTTTCAGCACGAGGATGAAATGAAAAAAAAAGTGTTCCTGTTTTTTACCTTTTAAAAGGATGAAGAATGGTATCAACGATTCTTCATCATTACTGAAATATCTTCAAGGAGTGCCTGTAAGTCTTCCTCATGCTCGACTTCCATCTGGAGGATGCCAAGAACAATGTTATAGGTGACCGGGTCCTTGTCTTTTGTCTTTTTCAACAGGCTGTTGTAACTCTTGATGGCGCACTGCTCTCCTTTGATATTCTGTTCAAGCACCTTGACCACATAAGGGTCATCCGGTGCATCGTACCCGCAGTTGGTAAGTTTATACCAGTCCTGCGGTTTTGTGACCGGTGTCCCGCCCAGCTGGATAATCCGCGTGGTGAGCAGGACTGCATGCCCGAGTTCCTCGGTTGCATGGAGCGTGAGCTCGGCAATGACCGCCTCCTTGTTGGGTCCGCGGACAATCTTGGAGCCAATCCAGTACCTGGTAGTACGCGAGCCATTCATCGGAAAATGCCTTGTTGAGGAGCTTTACCAGATCTTCAACATTGGTATCGACAATCTTTCTTCCAAACGTTCCCATGGGTTTCACCCTCATCTGAGTCTTAGAGACAGTTGAATATCGACACTTATCCTTTTTATGCGTATCCGTGCATGACACCTTTTTTGATGGATCTCCTCCTCGGTACCGCAACCAGATAAAAAACCACAGCAACTCCTGCGGGAGGAAGGAAGACCCGTGTAAGAAAATAAATGGGTACTGCACTATCGTTAAGAACTATTCAGGCACACTATATTGGGAAATCATGAAAGCGGTTCTGGGTCTGGAAGATGGGGATTATGTGATCGGGGAGGGTTTTGGTATTGAAGGTGAGTGTTCCGGGGAACTTGTCTTTAATACGCTCATGAGCGGGTATATGGAAGCGCTCAGCGATCCCAGTTATTATGGTCAGATTCTGATGTTCACGTTCCCGCTGATCGGGAATTACGGTGCTGATACGCAGAATATGCAGAGTAACAATGTCAAGGCATTCGGGGCAGTCTGCCGTGAGATCTGTGAGAAACCCGATGTACAACCCACAATACGCACGTATTTTGAACAGAACGGACTTTTGGGCATGTGTGGTGTGGATACCCGGATGCTTACCATCAAAACAAGGGTAAAGGGTACCTTACGGGCGGCTCTCGTTGTGGGAGATGACAATTTCGAATATGCAGTCGAACTTGCAAAAAAGACCGCCCCCATATCAGACTATGACCTTATCCCCGCCGTTTCCTGCAAAACCCCGTACCGCATCCCGGGAACGGGAAAGAAAATCGCCATTATTGACCTTGGCCTCAAGAACAATATGCTCTCAAGTCTCTCCGCCAGGAACGGTGATCTGTATGTATTCCCCTACAATGCAACACCGGAAGATATTTTCCGCGTTGAACCGGATTGTCTCTTCATCACCAATGGTCCCGGGGATCCAAAGACCGCCCGCCCGACTATTGCTACCGTGAAAAAATGCATTGGTGAACTTCCCGTTTTTGGCATATGCATGGGCAACCAGATCACCGCACTTGCTCTGGGTGGAGATACCTACAAACTCAAATTTGGTCACCGCGGTTCAAACCAGCCGGTCCGGTATAAAGATGGCAGAATTTTTATTACTACCCAGAACCATGGCTTTGCTGTTGACGGAGATTCCCTTCCTGAAGGGTCCGATGTCACGTTCATCAATGCAAATGACAAAACCGTGGAAGGCTTTGAAAGTGAACATCTGAATATTTCGTGTGTCCAGTTCCATCCGGAAGCACATGCAGGCCCGCGTGATACGGAATGCCACTATTTTGATGGTCTTTTCAGGAGGCTTCAGATAATGCCCAAACGGCAGAATATCAAAAAGGTCCTGATCATCGGATCCGGTCCGATCCAGATTGGGCAGGCAGCAGAATTTGACTTTTCGGGCAGCCAGGCATGTCGTGCCATGCGCGAGGAGGGGGTTACAGGTTGTTCTGGTCAACTCAAACCCGGCAACCATCCAGACTGACCCGGAAATGGCAGATATCATTTATATCGAGCCCCTGCGGGCTGATGTTATCGCAAAGATCATTGAAAAGGAAAAGCCTGACGGTGTTCTCTCCGGTATGGGGGGGCAGACCGGGCTCAACCTGACTGCTGAACTGGCTGAGATGGGTGCATTGAAAGATGTTGAAATCCTGGGTACACCCCTTGAAGCAATTTACCGTGGCGAGGATCGCGAAAAATTCCGGGATCTCATGATGCAAATCGGGGAACCGGTTCCAAAAAGTGTGATCCTGACTTCACTGAACCAGGTTGATGAGGCAATTAACACCGTAGGGCTGCCTGCAGTTGTGCGCCCGGCCTATACGATGGGAGGGGCCGGTGGCGGTATCGGGAAAACAAAAGAGGAATTGATCCGGATTATTGAACTCGGACTCTCCCGATCACGTATCCACCAGGTGCTTGTTGAAGAGAGCGTACTGGGCTGGAAAGAGATCGAATTTGAAGTGATGCGTGATTCTGCGGACACCTGTATTATCATCTGTGGTATGGAAAACATCGACCCTATGGGGATTCATACCGGTGAGAGTGTGGTTGTTGCCCCGATCCTTACCCTGCGGGATGACGAGTTCCAGATGATGCGGAGTGCAGCGATCAAGATTATCCGTGCTCTGGATGTGCAGGGAGGGTGCAATATCCAGTTTGCCTATAATAACGGGGACTACCATGTTATTGAAGTAAATCCCCGTGTTTCGCGGTCATCGGCACTCGCATCAAAAGCGACAGGGTATCCTATTGCGCGTGTTGCGGCAAAAATTGCCATCGGGCTGCGTCTTGATGAGATTACCAACACCGTGACCGGTTGCACCCCGGCATCCTTCGAACCCACTATTGATTACATCGTTGCCAAAGTACCCCGCTGGCCGTTTGACAAGTTCAAGGGAGCAGACCGGACGCTTTCCACCTCCATGAAGAGCACGGGAGAAGTCATGGCAATCGGGCGGACGATTGAAGAAGCCCTCATGAAGGCAAAACGCTCGATTGACACGGATGTCTATCCCCCATACGAGCCACAGCGAGATCCGTATGATCCTCTCCCGCCCTACCGATGAGCGTTTCCACTGCCTTTTTGATGCATTCCGTGAGGGGTTCTCGATCGATGAGATTGTACAACTCACCTCGATTACCCCGTTCTTTTTGGAGAAGATCAAAAATATTGTTGACATGGAAAAGCATCTTGTGACTCATCATGAACTCCATGATATTCTCGCGGCAAAACGATACGGGTTTTCAAATGCGGACATAATGAAGATCACCGGGCTTTCCCTTGAACGGGTTGAAGAGATGGCCGGTCTTCCCACGTACAAGATGGTAGATACCTGTGCAGCGGAATTTCCCGCAAACACTCCGTATTTCTACTCCACGTTCGAGCAGAGCTGTGAGATCGTCCCGACTGATACCAAGAAAATACTGATCCTTGGTTCCGGTCCTATACGCATCGGTCAGGGAATTGAGTTTGATTACTGCACCGTCCACGCAGTCCAGGCACTGCGCGATGAAGGTGTTGAAGTACATATTGTCAATAACAATCCTGAAACGGTATCCACTGACTTTGACACTTCAGACCGGCTCTTTTTTGAACCGATGCAGCTTGAGGATGTTGTAAACATCTTAAGAAAAGATTATTATTACGGCGTGATGGTGCAGTTTGGCGGACAGAATGCCGTAAATCTTGCGGTACCTATCGAGGAGGAGATCAAACGGCTGGGTCTTAAAACCAGAATTCTCGGGACCAGTCCGGATGCCATGGACATTGCAGAGGATCGCGACCGGTTCAGTGGCTCCTGCATAAACTCAACATTCCCAGCCCGGCAAACAGTTCTGCGTATTCTGAAGGGGATGCCCGGGCAATGGCAGAGAAGATCGGGTATCCGGTGCTTGTCAGGCCCTCCTATGTTCTCGGGGGCAGGGCGATGGAGATCGTTCACGATGAGCGCGAACTCGAGACCTACATGAAAGAGGCGGTCCGGGTCAGCAAGAACCATCCGGTACTCATCGATTCCTATCTCCAGAATGCCATCGAACTCGATGTTGATGCAGTCTGCGATGGTGAAGAAGTCCTGATTGGAGGTATTATGGAGCATATCGAGCAGGCGGGCATTCATTCAGGAGATTCTGCCTGTGTTATACCGACCCAGTCACTTTCCCCTGCAGTATTGGACACGATACGGGATTATACCAGAAAGATAGCACTCGGGCTTGGTGTCGTCGGACTGGTCAACCTCCAGCTTGCGGTCAAGGACAATGTGGTCTACGTCCTTGAAGCAAATCCGCGTGCAAGCCGCACCGTACCGTTTGTATCAAAAGCCACCGGGATCCCTGTTGCCAAAATCGCAGCGAAAGTTATGGTAGGAAGGAAACTGCGCGATCTGGGCTATAAAGAGCGCGTGCTGGAACACGTTGCCGTCAAAGAGGTACTGCTCCCCTTCAATAAACTCTCCGGGGTCGATACCATGCTCGGTCCCGAAATGAAAAGCACCGGTGAAGTGATGGGGATAGATTATGATTTCGGGCTTGCGTTTTACAAAGCATGCATTTCTGCGGATAATGAACTCCCGCTCAAGGGCAATATCTTCATCTCGGTCAATATCGAGCAGAAAGATGAGGTTATCCCTATAGCACGGCAGCTGCGCGATCTCGGGCTCATATTGTACGGAACTGAAGGGACAGTCGATTACCTGTATGAAGCGGGTGTTGAAGCACACCTGGTGAGGAAATTACAGGAAGGTTCTCCCAATGTGCTCGATATGATGCGGCATGGAGAGATCCGCCTTATCATCAACACCCCCCAGGACAAGCAATCGCGGCAGGACCATTACCAGATCATGCGTGCGGCAGTAGATTTCGGGATCCCGTATATCACGACGCTCCAGGCAGCGCGTGCGGCAGCACTTGCCATTGATGCGATCAAGCGTGAGAAGGTCACGCTGGAACCGCTCGGGCATTATCTGAAGTGAATGTGGTATAAATCCCCCGTTTTTTCATTTTTTTGTAAACCTTTTAAATCATGGAATTCGTATCAATACTATCCATGAGAATGCGGTATATAGTACAAATTAATTGAATATGCTTATATACCGAAATAACAAAAAAAGATGCATGAAGAAATTATTTGTTGTTCTCGCGATCCTGTTTATCGGGATTCTTCTCGCGGGCTGTACATCCCAGCCGCCAGCACCTGTAGTTACTCCGACACCGACACCGGTTCCAACGACTGCTCCGGAAGTCCGAGGCTGTTATGCCATCGTTGCTGATGATCCACAATTCTCGGTACTCGGAACAGCACTCAGGGCAGCGAAACTTGAGACAGCGTTCGATAACGGATCATTTACCATACTTGCACCCACTGACACAGCATTCGCACAATTACCCAACGGTACAATTGCATCTCTGCTTAAGGAGCCCGAGGGTCAGTTAAAACAGGTTCTTCTGAACCATGTTATTAACCAGCCAGTAATGGCTGCTGACGTTGTCAAGCTCGGTGAGGCAAAGACCATGCAGGGAACGGTCCTTAAGATCAACACGACTGATGGAGTGACAATTGGTGGTGCCAAGGTTACCAAAACCGACATTGTCTGTAAAAACGGGGTCATCCATGTTATTGATCGTGTATTCGTACCCCCGGTTACAGGTAAAAACAGCAACCCCGACACCCACACCGAGCCCGACACCCCAGCCTTCAACCACGATCACCTTCACCAGGGATTTAACCATGAAACCCAGCACAACGGTGTATATTACGGTTGGCGAAAAAGTTGTCTGGAAGAATGATGATCCCTTCAAGCCTCATGGTATTGCAGCACTTGACAATCCGGACCCGAAGAGCTTACAAATCTTCGGTAATGTAACCGCATCAGAATATCCCTACGGAAAGACTTATGAGGTAACCTTTAATGAAGTTGGCAGATACGATTACAAAACGGTATTCCAGCCAGAAACTACGGGATCGATAATCGTTACCAAGTAACATACCAATAATCGTTCAGGATACATTCAGCCTGAACAACCTTTTTTCATGTTCTTTTGGATGTCCAATCAGGTTTCCTGATTATCGTAACATCCGTATCCGCTCATTCTGCCCTTTAAAATATATGCTCACACTACCTATCTGTGTACCATTATCATTCGAGTGGAGTATCAATTATGGGAAAAGGTACTATAGTTCTTGCATATTCAGGAGGGCTTGACACCTCTATCTGCATCCCGCTCTTAAAGGAACGGTATGATTACGATCGTGTCGTTACCGTTGCTGTCCATGTGGGTCAGCGGGATGAAGAGATCGATGTAGCAACAAAAAAAGGGAAAAAATTCGCTGACCGACATTATACGATCGACGCCCGGGAAAAATTTGTAAACGAACACATCTTCCCGTCAATACAGGGCGAATGGATCCTATGAGGGATACCCGATGGGTACTTCCCTTGCCCGCCCCCTCATCGCAGAAGAAGTCGTGAAGGTTGCCCACAAGGAACGCGCAACGGCAATCGGCACACGGGTGCACGGGTAAAGGCAATGATCAGCTCAGGTTTGATGTTATCATTCGCGGTGCCGGTCTTGAGGTTGTTGCACCAATACGCGAACTCAACCTGACCCGGGACTGGGAAATTGAGTATGCCCGGCACCATAAGATTCCCGTACCGGTAAAAAAAGACAAGCCCTGGAGCATGGATGAGAACTGCTGGAGCCGGAGTATTGAAGGAGGAATGCTTGAAGATCCTGCATATCACCCCCCTGAAGAGATCTATCTCTGGACGGTACCAGCCCAAAAAGCCCCCGATAAACCGGAAAAACTCAGCATTGAATTCAAAACCGGTATTCCTGTTGCACTGAACAGGAAGAAACTCCCTGGCTACGAATTAATCCAGGACCTGAACAAACGTGCCGGGAAACACGGGATCGGCCGCAATGACATGATCGAAGACCGGATTCTCGGGCTCAAGGCCCGGGAGAATTATGAGCATCCTGCGGCAACGGTTATTCTCATGGCACACCGGGATCTCGAAGCACTTGTACTTACCCGGCAGGAGCTCGCCTTTAAGCGCATGGTGGATGACAAATGGTCCGAACTTGCCTATAAAGGACTTGTCTACGAACCGTTGTACACTGCTCTGAATGCATTCATCAACACCACCCAGGAACGGGTGAATGGTAGCGTCGATCTTGAGCTGTACAAGGGCAATGTCAGGGTACTTGGCAGGAGTTCACCCGATGCATTGTATTCCAATGATCTTGTCTCGTTTGATAGTTCGTCCATCGACCAGTGCCATGCGATCGGTGTCTCCCACTATTTCGGTCTTCAGGCACGACTTGTGCACACTCTGAAAAACCAAAAATCCTCAAAAAAGTAACCGATAAAATATCAGGAAATTACTCAATAAAGCCCACTATTGGCCTGTAATTTCGTGGAACTAAAGCAAAGAATCCCTTTCATTTTTTAATTTGAAGACGTTCTTGGGGGCTTTTTCCCCCCTAACGAGAGCATTCCCTGGTGCGATAACGCCATATTACCCAATCTCAAACAATAATTTGAATATTCTTGATGAATTTATTATTTCATGCGACATTTCTTACGCATGAAAAAAGGTGGTGGCACGAATTGATGAATTACCAAAAAATAATTTCTATTCTATCTTTTTCCCGGCATTCTGACCCGGGGTGCATTCGAATACTTCCCTGATTGAAAGAATGAGGAGCCCTTTTGCCGGATAGTGTGCCCCTTTTTCCTTGATCTGCGCTTTGATCTTTTCATACTCCGGACCACTGGTCTTTACCGTCACGGTCCCTTTAATCTGGAAACAGCGCTTCTTTTCAGGATCCCAGATATAGAGTGCCATGTGAGGATTTTCTTTGACGTTTGCGAGCGTCTTTACCATGTAATTGTCTCCAATCCAGATGGTATCGTCAGCAATGAGCTGCACGGTTGCTACCGGTGCGACGTTCGGGATAGCACTCTTTGAGGCAGTTGCAGCGGCAAATACTTTTTGCTTGGCAAATACTTCTTTCATTTCCTGGGTAAGTCTGACCATTTTTCACCTCATTCTCCTCTACAGGCAAATTGTGCCTTAGACTCTCATAGATTCTTGATACGCTTATGTTTTGTGACGGAAACGTATCATGCCTTTCTGAAAAATAATTGTTCTGGAGAATTCCTTTTGCCAGCTGAAATAAAATCAGCAGATGGCAAGATGAAGGAGGGGACAGTGCCTTTACCCCCTTACCACCCTTGCGCTGAGCGATAATGACGTAGTTCCTGTTCAGGTGTTATCGCATTTTTGGGGAACACAAAATGGCAGAGGTGATATCCCAGGATTTAAGTTTTTTTGCAGTTCCTTGAAAATGGATATTTCCCCGAGAGCAGAAAAATGATTTTTTACATAACCGTATTTTCATGGTTCGGGACTGAACTGAATCAATTCATGTCTGTTTCTCCAGAGTAAAAAAAATCGAAACTTATATGGATTGACAATAAAGAAACGGATACTGATGTGCGCCAGTTTTTTTTCCCGCTTTACAAAACCAAAACCGCATATTGTTGAAAGTCCTCCTCCCCCATCAATTACGCATGGCGCGGGAATGAACGTTCCCGAATACAAAAACAAACCCTATTTTATTGTTGCATCCGTAGAGATGGGAAATACTACCACCAAATGTATCCTGACCGGTGTGAGTCTTGAAACCGGGATGTCCTATGTAATACATAAAACCGTGAGCATGAGCCGGGACATCCGCCCTCCAAAACCCGGGGAGACAATATTTGGCGCAACGCTTGACGGGACAGAGCTTACCCGGGAAGCGGTCACCGAACTTGTCAGGGATACCCTGCTCCAGTGCCACAAGGATGCCCATCTGGATGTAATAAAAGATCTTGATTTTGTTGTCCGCAGCACGGGTGTGGTTGCCGAGATGGAGTCACCGGACCAGATTGGGGATTTTGTCATAGCGCTTGCAAACGGGTGCCTGATTGCGGGGGTCCCTCCCCGAAAGATGACACCCCCGATGTCAAAGGAAAACCAGTCGCAAAAACTCCAGCCGTTCAGCTTTGCCGACAAGGTTGTGTTTGTCGGTGCAGTTGCCGGTGTGATTCCTCCCGTTGGTTCAACCGGGGTCGAAATGGTCGCAAACGAAATGGAAGGAGAGCTTGCGATGGCAGGAATCAAGGAGGGGGCAAAATGGACACCGGTTGATTTTCGCAACCCGTGTGTTTCTGTTGATTTCGGCACCACCCTTGACGGACGAATTACCAGTGATGTTCAACCGATGACAGCCCGAACCCGTTTGCAAAAACCGTGGGGAATTTCTGCGGGCTTGCCGGTGCGATCCCCGATGCACTTGTCAGAGGAACCGGTCTTGTGCATGAGCGGACAGGAACTGCACTGGATATCTTCGGTGAACACAGCGTGACCGGGGGATTATTCAGCGGAGGAAACCGTAAGGTTATTGATGATTATGTTGAACGATGCCACAAGCATATCGATATCCGCATTGTGCCATCTGATCGTGACCGGTTCGGGCGTGTACCGGTCAATGCACGGCTCGCCAAGGAATCCGGTATCGCCATGATCGGGTGTGACTGCGGCGTGAACAGCAGTGATCTGCATGAACTGGTTGCCATTGGATCGGAAATCCATAAAAAATACAATCTTGCCACTCTCAACGAAGTCGTCGATCGTGTCTGCGCAGGGATGGCATTGCGGTTGATCGATGTTGCGGTCGAACAGAATCTTGTTCCGAAGAATTCCTCGATCGGGTTTACCGGACGGGCGGCAATTTCCGGGCAGGAAACCCGATTATATTCTTGAGGGGATTATCGAGCGCAACCTCTTTGATGACCCTGTTGACCATCTTGTTTTTGTCGATGACGGGCTTGCCCGGGGCGCGGCACTGATGGGGCGCTGCATGAACTCGCTTGGTAAACCCAAAAATCCGATCGGAGGCGTCCGCGGGGGCCCATGTATTATGAGCCGGCGGATCAAGATAGGTAAATGAACAAGGTGAAAGAATATGGCCGATGAAGAACCGTTATATGATATCATTATCCCCCCTGGTGTCCCCCAGAAGCTTATTATGGAAATCTCAAAAAAATTCGATGTAACCGTTGTCGAACGCAAAGAAAAGATCAAATTTGCCAACATGGAGGGTGATGAGCGGGAACTTCTGGCATTCCGTGGTAAACTTGAGGTAATGCAGAACGTTGAAACGTATATGCGTGAGCAGTTAAACGCATTCGTTGCTGAGAAGTAATAAATCTCTTTTTAATTTTTTTAGGATCTTCGTGTTGTACGGGTTAGCTTTGGTATTGAGTCTCACGCCTGATATATCCCACCCCCGATGGGGTCGCTCGGCCGCCTCGTCGGGGCCTCGCTGGGCAAGACGGTTTTTTTGGAATCATACGTAAAAAAAACTACAATCAAATCTCTGCAGGGGCGTCCCATCGGAGGCGGTAAAGTTAATCGTATTTTTAGGGTGTGCAGGTATCAGCCCCCATCTTTGTAGTCCCCTCAATACATGCATCAATTAATAAGAGAGGGTTTTTTTGGCTTTTTAGAAAACCCGCGCTTACGGGGATTTCACCACCGTCGCTTGCGCTCCTCCCCAAATGCGATACCAGCTGAACAGGTACTACAGCACTATCGTATAGCGAAGGGGCGGTCTAGGGGGACAGGCACTGTCCCCTCCAGCATCTTACCTTTGCTTTGAATTTTATTTCTTAAAAATGAAAAAAAATTATAAGCCCTTTTTTAATTTCCCAGCAGCCGCACCAGCAGCGCTTTCTGTGCATGGAGCCGGTTTTCCGCCTCGTCCCAGACAAGGCTCTGGCCTCCTTCCATCACTTCATCGGCAATCTCCTGGCCGCGGTGTGCCGGAAGACAATGGAGCACCCGTGCATCAGGAGAGGCGTGCCGCATGAGTGCTGCATCAACCGTGTAATTGCTGAAACACCTTCATACGCTCTTCGCGTTCATCATCATCACCCATGGAGATCCACGTGTCGGTGATGATGACATCCGCATCCTTCACGGCGTGTTCCGGTTTCCTGACAAGGGTTACTTTCCCCCCAGCGAATGCGCCTTCTTCACGATATCCTCTGCCGGTTCATACCCTTTCGGCGTTGCAACCGTAACATTCATGCCCGTGAGCACGGTCGAGAGGATCAGGGAGTTACAGACATTGTTCCCGTCCCCTACCCAGGCCACGGTAAGGTCGCGGGTCGAACCAAAGTGCTCCTGTATGGTCATGATATCGGCAAGCAGCTGGCACGGGTGCTCGAGATCGGAGAGCCCGTTGATCACCGGAATCGTAGCATGCCGTGCAAACTCTTCAATGGTACTGTGTTTATAGGCACGGATCATCAGGCCGGAGACATACCGTGAAGCAGCCCGTGCAGTATCACGGATCTCCTCTCCCCGCCAGATCTGCATGTCGCGGGCATTTAAAAAAAGGGCATGCCCCCCCAGTTCGTTCATACCGACTTCAAACGAGATATGCGTCCGGGTGGAGGACTTCTCAAAGATCATGGCGAGATTTTTGCCACGCAGGACATCGTGCACTTTTCCCTCTTTTTTCAGGGTTTTGAGGTGTCCTGCTTCGCACAGGATCTGCTCGAGCTCACCTTTGCTGATATCGAGAATTGACAGAAAATCCTTCTTCATCGTAACTCCTTCATGTGGGCAATACGCTGCTCAAGCAGTGCTCTGGTTCCGATATCGCGCCGGTAGCGCACGCGGCCTTTGACCGCAGATGCCGACTGTTCCGCACTCTGTTCTGCTTCTTCAAGAGTCGAGCCAATACCAACAAACGCAAGAGTCCGTGAGTCAGGGTGGAGAGTTTCCCCTCACGTTCCTCAACATTCGCGTAATAGAGAAGTGCGCCCGTCTGCGTGCCAATCGTTACCGGGTCACCCTTTGCGGGAGAATCCGGATAACCCGAGGGTACAATATATTTGCATACCGTTGCTTTCTGTTCAAAGCATACATTTGCTGCAGAAAGTGATCCCGTGGTTATTTTTACCACGATGTCGGAAAGATCCGAACTGAGCAGGGAAAGCACGTTCATTGCCTCCGGATCACCGAACCGGGCATTGAATTCGATGACTTTTGGACCCTTGGCGGTATTCATGAACTGGCCGTACAGGATCCCTTTGTAGGGGTGTCCGGTTCTTTCCAGGGCAGCAACGGTGGACTGCATAATCGCGAGCGCTTTTTTATAGTCAGTATCTGAGACAAACGGAAGCATATGATCCGGCATCGAATAGGATCCCATACCCCCGGTGTTTGGCCCGAGATCTCCCTCAAACGCACGCTTGTGATCCTGTACAAGCGGCATGGGGATCAGGTGTGTGCCATCAACAAACGCCTGCAGGGTAAACTCTTCCCCGATAAGGCGCTCTTCAAGCACAACTCCGCCGTTCAGTGATTTCACATACGCGATCGCTCCTGCCCGATCAACCTGTTCACCCATGATCCGCACCCCTTTCCCGCCGGTGAGCCCGATCGGTTTTATTGCGAGATCTTCATCATGGTCTTGATAAACGAAATTGCTTCCGCGGATTGTTAAAGACACGGTATTTGGGGCATCCGTCAATATTGTGCTAGTTCCATCATCTCGCGGCAGAACGCCTTATCTGTCTCAATCCTGGCTGCTGCCCGTGTCGGCCCCACACAATCGATTCCTGCAGATTCCAGCTGGTCCACAATCCCTGCTTCAAGCGGTGCTTCCGGACCAATAAACGCATACTCAACCCCGGTTTCCTGCGCATAGGATACAATACGGGAAATATCGGTCTCCTTGCAGAGTTTAACATCTCTGGCAAGGCGGGAAATCCCGGGATTTCGTTTTGCCATGACGGAAAAAATTTCAGTTTCACTGTTGCGGGCAAGAGCACTGACTATTGCGTGCTCCCTTCCTCCTCCGCCCACAACGAGTATTTTCATATCCATGTACTCTTACGCTGACAATAAAAATGATTTACTCTTTTACAGATCTCGCTGATTTTTACCAGCGGAAGAAGGCTCACTCCCTGTTTTTTGAGCATCTCTCCAGCCCCCTGCTCCCGGTCAACAACCGTTACAACACGATCGGCCCGTGCACCTGCAGCCCGAAGGGCATTAATTCCGTAGAGCGCCGATCCTCCCGAGGTTGTTACATCTTCAACGAGCAGGACATTCCCGTCTTTGACATTGCCGATGATGACATCTTTTTTCCCATGACTCTTTTCTGCTGCCCGTATGATTGCATAGGGTTTTTTTGTCACGATTGCGGTTGCAACAGCAAGAGGGAATACCTCCAACAGCAACACCTGCCACCACATCGAATGTATGCTTCTTTGCAATTGCCGATGCAATAGCAAAAAGGAGATCCGGATTCGTTACGGCGGATTTTACATCGATATAGTACGGGCTCTTTTTGCCGGAGGCGAGGGTGAATTCGCCAAATTCGATTGCTTTATGCTTAATGAGCAGGTCTGCAATAGTGTTCACCATGGAACCTCTTTGACTCTGAAATGATAACCGATGATATTTACTGCCCGGTGAAGGATTGGGGTGAGGATCAGGATGAGGATGAAGATCAGAAGGGTCATGTTTGCAAAAAGCCACTCAGGATCAAAGATCAGCACCAGGAGCAGGGCTCCTGCAACAAGGTCATACATGTCAGCGATCGGCCATTTCGCTCCCCGCTCTTTTCCCAGTCTTCTTTTAAAGAAGCTCTTGCACAAATCACCGAGGAGTGCTCCGGTTGCAAGTAAGGTAATTGACATATATGTATGTTGAGGCAGATTCTCCCATCCATACGCTCCTGATACCCAGATCTGCACGAGTCCGATCCCGATCCCGGCAAAAATTCCGATGAACAGGCCCCGGAATGTTTTACCATCGCCAAATACCCGTTTTCCATCGGTAAAATTTCTTCCCAGATCAATAGGCGTGCCTCCTCCGACGAGCGCAGCAATCGGATTCGGGAGATATGCAGGGAGCATTATCCAGACAGCAGAGAGTCAATGATAGTATGAACAAATCAATACTAATAATGTAGCACTCCAATACCTGTAATAAACAGCAGATACAAACATTAAGGTTACTCAAACGAAATATTAAAGAACAATTGTGCAACGGGTGGATATCAATGCTGATAAAAAAAACTCGTAGTCTTTGCCCCACATGCAATTCCGTAATTGATGCGGAAGTTGTGGAAGAAGAGGGAAAGATCATGCTCCATAGCACGTGCCATGAGCACGGAAATTTCAATAATCTCTACTGGTCAGATCCGGCATTATATCACCGGTTCGAACGCTTTGATGAGGTAGGGACTGGTATAGAAAATCCCCAGAATATCGCACCTCCCGAAAGCTGCCCGTCTTCCTGTGGGTTGTGCAACAATCACCATTCGCAGACCCTGCTGGCCAATATCGATCTCACGAACCGCTGCAATCTTGACTGTGATTTCTGTTTTGCCAATGCCCGTGCATGCGGATTTGTGTATGAACCGGATTTTGATGATATTGTCCGGATGATGCAGCTCCTCCGTGACCAGAAACCCGTCCCGGCTCCTGCCGTGCAGTTCTCCGGTGGGGAACCTACCATGCGGGAGGATCTGGTGGATATCATCAAAACGGCAAAAGAGATGGGATTCCCCCAGGTTCAGATTGCATCCAACGGTGTCCGGATCGCAAATGAACCCGGCTTTGCCCAGAAACTCAAGGATTCCGGGCTCAGTACGGTCTACCTCCACTTTGATGGAGTAACACCGGCAACCAATCCCCTCCTGAAAATCCATGAGAAAGCGATCGAGAACCTTAAAGAATGTCCGTCTTGGCGTTGTTCTTGTCCCGACCGTAATCCATGGAAAGAATGATCACGAGCTTGGCGATATTATCCGGTTTGCGGTAAAAAATATCTCGGTAATCCGGGGTGTTAACTTCCAGCCGATCGCGTTTACCGGTGCAGCAACCGATGATGATGTCAAAAAATTCACGTATCACGATTCCTGATCTTCTGAATGAAATTGAGAAACAACTGGATGGAGTTCTCAAAAAAGGATGATTTCTACCCGGTTCCCTGTGTTCTTCCATTTTCCGATCTTGTCGAGGCCTATACCGGGCGACCTCAGGTAAGGTTCACTGCCCACCAGCACTGCGGTGCAGCTACCTATGTGTTTGTCCAGAATGATGGCTCAATCGTTCCGGTAAACCGGATGGTGAATGTGGATAAGTTTTTTGAATCGATCGAACAGATGGCAGAAAAACTCAAAAAAGGCGGGACCATCAACAAATATGCAACCCTGCTGGAAGGTGTTAAAAACATGCATGATTCTGTGAAGAAGGGCGAGCAGGGAAACACTACGGAGTTCTGGAAGATAATCGGCAAGACCCTCATCGGGCAGAACTTTGAGGCACTCAGAGAATTTCACTGGAATGCACTCTTTATCGGTACCATGCATTTTATGGACCGGTACAATTATGATCTCGACCGTGTCCAGCGGTGCTGCATCCACTATGCAACTCCTGACGGAAAACTTATTCCCTTCTGCACCTACAACAGCGGACCGGTCTATCGGGAACAGGTCTGGAAAAAATATGCACAATCAAAAGAATAAGGACTATTTTTTTACTCTGTAGCAACGCGGATACATCACTGATTTTCCATAAAAAATTGTACTATTCAGCTACGATGTGGAGATTGTTTCCCCCCCACCATGTACGATGATTACCGCCTTTCCCGAAGGGACGCCCCCGCGGCGGATTGGTGACTAAAAATTTAAAAAAACTCTCCCTGCCAGCCGTACCTCTAAAGAGGCCCTGAAGCGGGGTTTCTTCGTATACAGTACGATTTTCATGATTCGGGGGTGAACCAAATAGATTCATGTCTGTTTCTGCAGAGCCTAAAAATCACCTGTATGATGGTGAAAGGGGCAGTTCTTTTCCTCACTCCTCTCCTTCGCCCCTCTATGTGATCACGGAAACGGGAGATCAAATGTTTTCCCGTGTTTCATGGCAATCTTGGCAATCGCAAGATCCTGAATAGCAAGTCCGGTAGAATCAAAGATGGTGATGGTATCCGGATCTGCCCTTTTTTTCCTGCCAATCACCACTTCACCAAGAGTTCCGGCAATGTCAGTTGCACGGTAAATACCGCTGCTGTATCGGTACATTAATCTCTCCTGAATGGATGGCCTGTGCAGGATCATCAACAAAAACCTGTGCACGTCGGAGCAGGGAAGGATCGAGTTCCTCTTTTCCCGGTGCGTCAGCCCCAATGGCATTGATGTGGGTTCCTGTCGTGGATCCATTCACTTCTGATAATCGGGCTTCTTGAAGGGGTAGTAGTGACCAGTACATCACAATCGCAGGTATTTTCCAGAGAAGAAGCGACACAGGGAAATTCCATGAATCTGTCAGCAAATTTCCTGACATGTTCAGGATTGCGACTCCAGATGTTTATCCGTTTGATTTTCAGTTCCCGCGAGATAGCCGTAACCTGGGCCTGTGCCTGCCTGCCTGTTCCAATAACCCCAAGCACAATCTCTTTTCTGGCAGACAGATATTTTGCCGCTATTGCACCTGCTGCTCCTGTCCGCATATCAGTAAGCCGTGTTGCATTGATCACTGCAGTCGGCTGGCCCGTATCAATATCAAGGATCACCGTTAGTGCCATCACTGTTGGGAACCCTTTTGCCGGATTACCGGGATGGACATTTACAATTTTAACACCTGCAATAGCCAGCGATGGAAGGTATGCTGGCATAGTCCGGAAGTCCCCTTCTGGAAGAGTGATGTATACCTTGGGGGGCATTTCGACCAGTCCCCTCCCATGATCAGAGAATGCCGATTCTACAGCCATATTGACCTCCCCAATATCAAGTCCCATATCAGTGTCAGTAAAATACTGCATGAGCGATCATCGATCGTGATCTGATTTTAACATATCTTTCATCGGGAAAATTCCATGTACTATGATACGAAATAAAAGCACTGGTACGATGAAGGAGGGGACATGAGCCTGTCCCCCCATACCACCTCTGCGCTCAAGAGCGATGATGACGTAGTTCCTGTTCGGGGGTTATCGTTTTTTTGGGGAGCCATAGCAGCGGGGGTGAAACCAGTGAGTGTTTAGCTTTGGTATTGAGCATACCTATGAAAATCGTTTTATTCAGCTATGATACGGGGATTGCTGCCACTCTCTCCCTCAGAACCGATGATTGCCGTCGCCCCACAAAGGGACGCCCCCGCAGTGGATCGGTAAGCAGAATTGAAAAAACTTCCAGCCCACTGTGCCTCGCAGAGGCCATGAGGCGGGAGTCTATCATATGAAGAAGATTTTCGGGGTGCGAACTCACAGATCCATACCTGTTTCTCCAGAGCCGTATCTTCCAAAGTTTTGAAAATTATCCTGCATGAATCAACTGCCGATCAAAAAAAAAATGAGGGAAATTACCGATGGAATCTGTTTAAATAAACAGGTAAATAGTTTATGGATATTCCATCTCTTTGAGCGTTTTATCGGCAAGTTCCTTCATGCGTGCCGAAATCCTGCTTGAGGAGGAGTAATCCACCTCTTTCATTGCATTGGCAATTTCTGTCCCCAGTACAAAAATTGCATGTTTATGCTCCATTTTACTCTTGTGTTGCTGGGAGGGAGTAATCTTTAATGCGTTATACTGGGCAAATTTGAGTTCCGGATTTAAGGATTCAAAATAGACTTTTACATCGTAGAGCATCTGGTGAAGGTTGATCAGTTCCTCTTTATGCATACAACCACTCCGGACAATAACGTAGTTTTACGCAACATAAATACATATGCCAAAAAAAAATATTATGACCCCATTTTCATCAGCCGGATCGACAAAGGTCGTTTTATTATTCCCTTGAAATCTTTCGCTGCTACGTAGGAAAGTCCTTTCCCGACCAGCCGGTCAAGGAGTTTCTGATCGACAGCCCGGTCGACTACAAGCCCGGTAACGGAACTGTCTACGGTCTCGACTGCTTTCTCCACATCATCGGATTTCAGTTCCTGTATAACGGTCAGGTCATCGGTGAGAAAGCGGGCAAGGCTGTGTCCCTTCACATCATCGATATGATCCCGGAGGGTAAGCGGTCCTTTATTTCCTTCCTTTGACCTTTTTGAACCGGCAGAATGCTTTGCTTTTCTTTCCGTGTCTTCGTTCTTCGATGTACGGGGTATCCGGAACTCTGCCGGAAGTTCTTCAGTATCTTCAAAATACTGGTCCCGGATGTACTCAACCGGCACTTTATTGCGCAGAGTCTTGATGACCTCCTTTCTGGCCATGTCTTCCACGCTTTTGCCTTTCGGAGAAAACGCAACAAAATCGATATCGGCAACCTGCAGGAGCTCCCGCAGGATCAGCTCACCACCGCGATCCCCGTCAAAGAAAGCGGTGGCAGTCTTCTTCTCACACAACTCCTCTACAATTTTGGGAATATGTGTTCCTTCCACAGCAACAGCATTTTTTATGCCGTAGCGGAGAAGGTTCAGTACATCAGCCCTGCCCTCAACGATAATGATGGCATCCGAATCCAGGACATTCGGACCTGCCGGAATCCTTTCCTCTCCTACGGATCCGATCTTTTCAATCCGGATGCTCTGCCGGACATCATCCAGCAGTTCATCACTGTCAATGGTTCCTTCTTCAAACCGGTCGAGAAGGATCTCTTTTGCACGCTCGACAATCTTTTTCCGTTTGACGACGCGGATATCCTCAACGGATTCCACAATTACATGCGCTATGCATGGCCCGACACGATCGATCGTTTCGAGAGAAGCCGCAAGAATGGCCGTCTCTGCGCGATCAAGGGAGGTAGAGATTAGAATCTCCCCTTTTGTCTCACCCTTTTTGCTGGTTATCTGGACATCAATACGTCCGACACGCCCTGTCCTCTGGAGATCCCGCAGATCTAAGTCTTCGCCGAGCAACCCTTCAGTCTGTCCGAAAATGGCACCGACTACGTCAGGTTTCTCGACCACCCCCTCTGCAGTGAGGCTGATGTGAATAAGGTACTTGGTAGTATCTGGTGAATACACGTAAACGCACCCCCATGAATCATACAAATGATGGAATGCCTGATCATAGGTATAAATACTATATTTCCCGCAAAATTACTTAAATTGTTACTTAAAGGTAATTCCAGCAGGAACAACCCGCACCATTTTTCCTTATATAATACATTCGCCAAAGAATCAGAAGCAGTGAGAAATACATAAAAAAATGGCTCTGGAGAAAATATGACTTGTATTTGCCATGACTGTCCAAAAAACAAGTACTTGTGTCCTGAGAATTGTGACACGCTACATGTCATGGAAAATGTCTGCAAAAGACCGCCATGTCAAACACGTTTACAAAACATGGAGGAATGTGAGAAGCAAGGCATCAAAATCATTGGGAAGCCCAAGTATGTAATAGGGTTGCATGATAATGAGTGGGATAAAATGTGGTTTCAGGATAAGTACCACTATTGCCTCCTTTGGGGTGACCCCACAGATGCATGCCGGATATACTATTGGAGCACACCGGATTTAGGTTACCGAATTTTCATAATGTTGAGAAAAAAACGGTCTTCGATTTGGTGGAAAAATAAATCACAGAATTTATGATCAGGATTTTACAAAAAACTATCTATTATGCAAAAATTGGCTTTGGTGAAAATCCACCTTCTTCGAAGTAACCAACTGACCACAAAAGCTAAGGTACGGTGCCTCCTTACCTTGTTATGCGAATAACCAGCAAGGAAACAGAATAATGTCAGCCAACCGGTATATCAGGTTTGTTGAATTGTCGTCCGGCTTGATCAAAGATTTCCGAATTCCTCTATTCTCGTTGAAATTCTCAAAAAAGACCTATACTCAACACCAGTCACTCATTTTCTTTCTTCTGAAAGAGTATCTGTCTGAAGATTACCGGGACACAGTTGAGCTGACCGAGATCATGGTCTCACTTCGAGAGAAAATTCATCTCAATGAAGTACCCCACTTCACAACTATCCATAAGTTCTGTCAACGGATTCGATCCTCGACATTCACCCGGTTACTCAATCGCCTCATAAAATTGTTCTACGACGGGGGTGAGAGAATCACTTGCACCGCGATCGATTCTTCGGGTTTTACCAGTTCCTATGCAAGTTCATATTATTCCTGGAGAACCGGAAAAACACGAAAACGATTTTTGAAAACTTCTATCTCAGTCGATACCGAACGGCAGATAGTTACCGGGTTCAAGATCTCCCAGCAACCGGTCCATGATATCCCTCTTGCGGAAAAACTCCTCGTTCAATGTCACCGAACAAGAAAATCTGAAGCCTACGTCCTCGATAAAGGATACGATTCTGAAGATATTCACAGATTGATCCGAGATGACTTAAATGCGTATTCCCTTATTCCCGTCAGAACCAGAAAACGAAAACGGATTTCCGGCGTCTATCGACGAGAACTCGCACGGTCTTTCGACCAAACTCGCTACCATCAAAGAAACAAGGTCGAAACCGTATTCTCCATCCTTAAAAGAAAGTTCGGAGAAGCTCTGAAAGCACGAAAATTCCAAGCGCAGATCAAAGAACTCAAAATCAAATTGATCCTCTACAACATCTCAAAAATTATTCTCGCGATCTTTATCCAAATCTATTACTGAGGAGTTATCGCATTTTGGGGGAGGAGCCGAAGCGGCGGGGGTGAAACCCCCTGTGAGCGTTTACCTTGTAATTGAACATTTCTTCAGAGCCGATTCCGTGATGTTTCATCAACTTCTCTTAAGCGAAGGACCAGAATCCTTCAATACCGTTGATGTAAACTTTCCCTTGTTTAAAATGTACTGATGATCGATATTGAGATGCGATATAAAAAAAACATGAGAGAATCGTTGCCTCTCAATTTATCTGTATACACAATCAATCCACGTCCTGATTTCTTCACCGTTTCATTCACCTTGGATTCAGCTTTCACATCAGTTAGGATACTGACTGATACTTTACCACCCCTCTCGAGAATTCCAAATACAAGGGTCTTATGGACTGCCCCTCGAACTTTCTTTCATTTTCGTTGTCCTCCGAAATAGGATTCATCAGCATCAAGTTCTCCCTTCAGGAGCGCGTCTGACCAGGCAGGATTCTTCCAGAGTTATTCAAAAGAGATTCTATTATCTGACACGAGACTCCCTATCTCCCGAAAATCCATACTTTGCATTTGTCCACATACCTTATGGTAGTGGTGGACTTTACCCAATAACCTTTATTTTGATTAACCAGCACTTTGCCATATGCGCAATCTTCTTCTAGATAGAAACTGACCAGTGTTATAAGAGAGGTATTCGTCCGATGCACCGTTATTCGTTGTCCTGCAGCGCGGAAGCAGGCGATCTTGAGCCGGTTGTCCTTGCAGTCCACGAATTGATCCACCGTCTTCCCGTTACGGCAAAGTCAGTGGAAAAAGACGGCATACGGGTTGAAGACGGGAGGGTTATTGATCGGCATTATGTCAGGTCCGGTTCTCCTTGAAGCAATTGCAAAAAACATACTCATAAAAACTACACCGACAAGCGGGGCTTACAAGGGAGTTCCCGTGACGGTCAGTCCCATCCGGGACAATGAAGGAAATGCTATCGGTGCAATCGGGGTTGTTGATATCACGGGAATTTTTGATCTTGCAACGCTCATGGAACACCAGTCTGCGATACTCAAGCAGGTGTGCGGCAAAGATCCCTGTCCTCTTCCTTCAGAACAGAGCGGTTCAAGGCGGTGAATGGTTTGCCGGATTCTGCATTCAAAGTGCTTGAGATCCTCGAACGATCAGAAACCCCTATCTCCGGAGAAACGATCAGCAACGAACTGGGAATTACCCGATCTGCAGTCTGGAAGCATATCCAGGAGCTGCGGGGAATGGGGTATGATATCTTCTCATCGCAAAAAGAGGGATATAAACTCACGCGTACGAGCAATAAACTCCTTCCCTATGAGATCCATAAAAAACTAAAAACACAGTTCATCGGAAAAAAGATCCGTTATCTCGAAAATACCCCCTCTACCATCTGGGTTGGCAAACAGATGTGCTCTGGAAGGGGATGTCGGGAAGATGCACGGCATGGTGATCATTGCCGAAGAACAGACCGGTGGTATCGGGAGAATGGGAAGGGCATGGGTCTCTCCCAGTGGCGGGATCTGGATCACGATCGTTCTCAAACCCCACGTGCCGATTGATCATATCTTCATGATCACGATGGCAGGATCCATTGCCATTGCCCGGGCAATCCGCAAGGAATTCGATCTCGGTGCCCTGATCAAATGGCCAAACGATATTTTCATTGGCAACAAGAAAGTTGCCGGACTCCTTCTTGAACTTGCAGCAGAGGCAGACGCGGTTCACTATTGCCTGTTAAGCATCGGTATTGATGTGAATGTCCCGTTAAACCAGTTCTCTCCTGCATTACAAAAAGATATCACTTCTATCAGCGCTGAAGTCGGGCATGAAGTTGACCGTGCTTCATTTCTCGCACGCATCCTCAAGGAGTTCGAGAGCCGGTATCTCCTGATTGAGAGTGGCGAATACGAAACAATCATCAGGGAATGGAAGAGTCTTTCCTGTACTCTTGAAAACCGGGTGCAGATCAGGACGCTGAAGAACAGCTTCGAAGGGGATGCAATCGATATCGATGAGTTCGGCGCCCTCATTATCAGAAAGGATAATGGCAAGACTTGAACGGGTTATCTCTGGCGACTGTTATCAGCAGTAAATGAGAGGTACTTTTTTATCGTCAACCATTCAATTTTTTTATGGTTGACGATGTTTGGGGACCTGCAGAAATCCAGAATTATTGCATACTCTGCTGCATTTATTGGTCTTATCAGCCTTGGGGCATGGGTGTCAATCCCCTTTTTCCCTGTTCCTTAACCCTCCAGACGCTCTTTGTGTTGCTCGCCGGCGCAGTTATGAAGCGATATGCGGTAATCCCGGTATCGCTGTATGTGCTTCTTGGTGCACTGGGTCTTCCGGTGTTTCATACCGGTGTTGCCGGGTTTGGTATCCTGCTGGGACCAACCGGCGGTTACCTGATCGGATTTATTTTCGCTGCACTCGTGGTCGGACTTGCCTATGAACACAAGTCTGCGACCATCCGGATTACAGGACTTTTCGCTGGAACCGTTATCATCTATATCTGTGGGGTTGCATGGCTGATGTATTCCCTTGCTATAGGACTCATCCCTGCTGTTATAAGTGGAGTGCTTCCGTTCATCCCGGGTGACGTGATAAAAGTGTATGCTGCGTACAGGATTGCGAAACGACTCCCATGATCACCGCTGAATTCCTGCGCTACCGTAATCTTGCGATTGATGCACTCACCATCAAACCCGGTATTACAACAATCATTGGCGCAAACGGCAGCGGGAAAACCACATTTCTCAAGATCTGTGCAGGAATTGCACTACCGGACTCCGGTACGCTCATGATCGATGATGCACCACCACGGGAAACCGAAATCGGGTGGGTGAATGAATTTCCTGACCGCAATATTCTTTTTGTAAACGTGTTTGATGAGATTGCATCCCCGCTTCGTTTCCGTCGCATTCCCTGCGATGAAATTGATTCAGACGTCCGATGCATGTGCAGAAACTATGGGTATCACCCATCTCCTCAAACGAGCGGTCCGTGAGTTGTCCGGCGGTGAAAAAGTGCTCGTTTCCCTTGCTGCAGCACTGGTTCACCACCCAAAGGTGCTGGTTCTGGATGAATATGATTCACATCTTGATGCACGCTCTTTGGCAAAGATTGAGCAGGTAATCAGAACATCGGGGGCCGATTATGTAATCCGTTGCACGCAGCAGATGGACACAGCCATTCAGAGTGATCACCTTCTCTTTTTTGATTCAGGGCGGATTACCCATGCCGGAACACCGGACCATGTCTTTCCTCTCCTCAAAGGCACAGCCTATTATCCGGTGTTATGGGGGTGCTGATGATCAGAATTACATTAAACCAGGTATATGCAGTTCGTGACCACTGGTCCCTTTCTGCATCCGGCACATTCAATGAAGGAGTGCATCTTGTGAGCGGAGATGTGGGGAGCGGGAAGTCAACGCTGGCACTCATGATGGCCGGGCTCTTTCCCCTGTCTGGGGGGATCCATTGAGAAAGAAGAGATTACCATCAACCATGCTCTCGCTCCAGTTCCCGGAACTTCACGTCACCGGTCTTACTGTTGCTGAAGAATGCACATCCTGGGGGGTTGCTCCTGATGAAATTCTTGGACTACCGGACTGACCGGAAAAAAGGATGTATCACCACTCTCCCTGAGCAGGGGTGAACTCAAACGCCTCCACCTTGCGTGCGTGCTTGCAAAAGACTATGACCTTCTGTTGCTTGACGAACCATTCAGCTCGCTTGACTGCGAGGAAAAAGCAAAACTCTGTGCACGTATCGGGCAAAAGACTCAGGGTATTACCATTATTTTCACCCATGAACAGAATATCCTTCCCCGAGTTGACAGGATATGGGAGATTGTCGATGGCAGCTTGTTGATTGTGGCACCCCACCGGATGCATTTCCAGCACTGGCACCATGTCCCACCGGTAGTTGAAAAACTCACTGCTCTCGGGTCCAGACCCGATAATATTTCACTGGATGATCTCCGGGAGGCGGCATGCAGGATCCAAGGATAAGAATTGCTGCCGCTGCAATTCTCTCGATTGCGGCGTTCATAAGCCTTCAGGGTGCGGCTGCTGCATTCCTCTGGTGGCTGGTTTTCACCCCCGGTCTGCAGCTTGCAAAAAGGATCCGGCTGGTTTTTTCGTTAATCCTCATGATTGCATTTTTCAGCCTTGTCCTGGAAATATTTGGCGGGAATGGCCTTTCGTATTTTATCCGCATGACCGTGATCATCCTTATTGGTATGTGGATATTCAGCGAGCAGAAATCGGGGGAATTCCTCAGCTATTGGTGTCTGGTTGTTTGGGAACAGGACAGGATTTGAACTCGGTATGATTGCCGAGATGGGAATACAATCCTTGTCATCAGTCACTGCTGATCTCGACCGGATCCGTATGGCAGAGAAGATCAAAGGTATGCAATGGGGAGTACACAGTCTCGTCCCTGCAGGCCTGATACTTGTCCATGGTGCACTTGAGCAGGGCAGAGGATACTGCAGAACTGCTTGCAGTCCGGGGATATCGGTCTGGGGGGACCATGTGCCCGAAAATTTTTTACACGAACCTCTTGACATCGTTGCAGGATTTTTGCGTCATGGGAGTTTTATTTATTGCCTTGATACCAGTTAGTGAATTTTTTATACTTTACCGATGAAGGTTTGAGAGGCTTAATGTGATCCTACGCTAGCCCTGAGGATCCTCATGCACACTGCCTCTTCAAAAAAAGTCCTCATCACTGATACCACCCTGCGGGATGCCCACCAGTCTCTCTATCGCTACCCGGCTCCGGACGGAGGATATGCTCCCTCTTGCACGGGAGATCGATCACTGCGGTTTTTTTTCCGTTGAAGCCTGGGGCGGCGCAACCTTCGATACCTGTATACGGTTTTTGAATGACGACCCCTGGGACCGTCTCAAAGCCTTAAAGGCTGAACTGAAACACACCCCTATCCAGATGCTCCTGCGAGGACAGAACCTCGTTGGTTACCGTCATTATCCTGACGATGTTGTCGACAAGTTCGTAACCGCAGCGCATAAAAACGGGGTGGATATCTTCCGGGTATTCGATGCATTAAACGATATCCGGAACATGAAGCGGTCAATGGACCAGGTGAAAAAAGTCGGAGCGCACCTGCAGGGTGCAATATCCTATACAACAAGTCCGGTTCATACCACCCAGACATTCATCGAAATGGCAAAAGAGCTCTATGCGGATGAATGTGATTCCATCTGCATCAAGGATATGGCAGGGCTTATTATGCCAGAGCAGCACGGGAGCTTATCAGCGGGATAAAAAAGGCAGTTGATGTCAAGGTCTGCCTGCACAGCCATTCAACCAGCGGGATTGCCCCGATGAGTTACCAGGCTGCGATAACGAGCAGGTGTTGATATTCTCGATACCGCGATGTCTCCGTTCTCCATGGGGACATCCCAGCCACCGACTGAAAGTGTGGTTGCCTCTCTTATTGGCACACCAAGAGATACAGGTATCGACCTCCTTAAACTCCGGGCAGTCCGAAATATCTGCATACAGATCAGGGAAAAATATGCGGGCTTGATCAACCCGATCTCTGAGCGGGTGGACAGCGATGTGCTCATCTACCAGTTACCTGGTGGCATGATCTCCAATACTGTTTCCCAGCTCCAGGAACAGGATGCCCTGAACCGGTGGGACGAGGTGCTGGCAGAAATTCCCCGGGTACGAGAGGATCTTGGCTATCCACCTCTCGTTACCCCCACAAGCCAGATTGTCGGGACCCAGGCTGTGCTTAATGTGCTGGTTAACGGTCAGCGCTACCGGAATGTTACAAAGGAAGTAAAAGATTATGTTCACGGGCTCTATGGAAAGTCACCTGCACCGGTCAGTGATGAGATTCAAAAACTGATCATCGGGGATGACGCAGTGATAACCGTCCGCCCTGCTGATTTACTTGAACCTGCGTATGAAAAGATGAAAGAGGAGGCAGAAAAAGCCGGGCTGGTAAAAAAGGAAGAAGACGTCCTGACTTATATCCTCTATCCTGCAATTGCACCGTCATTCCTCAAAGGGGAACGGTTATTGGAAGAGATCCCCAAAAAGCAAACGGCGACAAAACCTGAAACCGAGATGCCCAGCCAGATGGAAGTAGAAGTGGACGGGGAAGTCTTCTCGGTCCGTATTGTTTCTGTAGGTGGAAGCAAAGTTGAAGTGACGAGTATCACACCGCAAAAGATCCCACGGGGCGACATTGCCGGAGGTATTAAAAGCAATATGCAGGGAATGGTGCTTAAGGTACTGGTGAACCGTGGTGCTGCGGTGAAAAAGGGGGACACTCTTCTTGTGCTTGAGGCCATGAAGATGGAAAATCCCATCCACAGCCCGGTTGACGGCAAGGTCACCGAGATCTTTGTGGATACCGGCGATGTCGTCCAGAATGGAGACGTCCTGCTGGTGGTGCAATGAAATATTTTGAAAAACTCCTGATCGCTAACCGCGGAGAGATTGCAATCCGTGTCATGCGGGCATGCCGGGAACTGGGTATTGAGACGGTGGCGATCTACTCATCTGCTGATAATAACGCACTCCATGTCAAATATGCAGATGAAGCGTTTCTTGTCGGGGAGGCCCATCCTTCAAAAAGTTATCTCAACATTGAGAGGATTGTTGATATTGCGAAAAAGAGTGGTGCGGAAGCGATACATCCCGGTTATGGGTTTTTAGCGGAGAACTACCGGTTTGCAAAGATCTGCCAGGATGAAAATGTAATCTTTGTCGGCCCCGGCTGGAAGACGATCAAGGCAATGGGATCGAAGATCGGCAGCAAACAGATGATGAAGGACGCTGGGGTTCCCGTCGTCCCTGGTACCGAGGGTGGCGTTAAAAATATTGACGATGCAAAAAAAGTTGCCGCAAGAGATTGGTTACCCGGTTATTATCAAGGCAAGTGCCGGTGGCGGAGGTATCGGCATGCAGATCGTTAATGATGAGCAGGGTCTGGAAGAGGCTATTGCTGCTGCCATGCGCATTGCAGAGTCTGCATTCGGTGACGCCACGATCTTAATTGAGAAATATCTGGTAAAGCCCCGGCATATCGAGTTACAGGTACTGGCGGATGAGCACGGCAATGCTGTTCATCTCTATGACCGCGAATGTTCAATCCAGCGCCGTCACCAGAAACTCATCGAAGAGGCTCCTTCACCTATCATGACACCGGATTTGCGTGACAGGATGTCGGCATCAGCCCTGAAGGTTGCTGAAGTATCCGGGTATACGAATGCAGGAACTGTTGAGTTCCTGTATAGTGATGGTAAGTATTATTTTATGGAAATGAACACACGGCTCCAGGTAGAACATACTATCACTGAGTTTATCACGGGTGTTGATATTGTGAGACAACAGATCGCGATTGCAGCCGGTGAGTCACTTCCCTTTGACCAGTCCGATCTTTCCATCCGCGGGCATGCAATTGAGTGCCGAATCAATGCAGAAGACCCCCTCAATAACTTCTCAGCCGACCCGGGAAAAATTACCCGGTACCGTTCACCGGGCGGACCAGGTATAAGGGTGGACAGTGGCATTCATATGGGGTACAGGATTCCCCCCAATTATGACTCAATGATCGCAAAGCTCTGTGCCTGGGATAGCACAAGAGTCAGAAGCAATAACAAGGATGCGCCGTGCAATTTCTGAATATATCATTCTTGGGATCAAAACTACGCTCCCCCTCCACTACGCGATTATGAACAACCAGCAGTATATTGCGGGAAATACCCACACGCACTTTTTACAGGAGGAACATATTCTTACTACGCTCGACCGGTATAAACGTGACGAGGAGACACGGATGCAGACCCTCGCCGGATCCTTTGGAGAAGGGAAAAAGGTTGCTGCGATATCTGCTGCAGTGAATATGTACCTGCAACCAAAAAAGGACTGATGTTCGTTTAAAACGCCGCATCAGAACCTTTAATAGTTTTTACGGCGTTTTTATTATGCACTTTTGTGCTGCGGTGGCCTAGTTGGTTAGGGCGCCAGACTCATAGGGTTCAGGAATGCAATCATGCGTTCATGGCTTTGAGAGATCTGGAGATCGGGGGATCGTAACCCCCTCGCAGCATAGTAAAATAAATCGTCTATCCATAGTTCTTACGCTGTTATTAATTATGTTCCCTGTTCTTCACCATGACACAAGATCCCCAGAATTTCGTGATTTTTGTTTCACCGGCGATATGTTTATTTACCGCATCATCAAACAAAATTACGTAAATTGAGGTGAAACTATGCTTTTAACAAACGTTGTTGTAGGATTAATCCAGTTAATTATTTCCATTATCTTTGCCGTCCTGGCACTGTATATTGGTTTTGCAGTGCTCAGTAAGATAAACAAAAACATGGATGAGGAAAAAGAACTCGCACAAGGGAATGCCGCCGTAGGGATTATTGTTGCGGCAGTTTTTGTCGCAATTGCACTTGTCGTTCAGTCGGGAGTATCCGGGCTTTCCGTAGGTATCAACAAGGCCCTCAACGTGGGGATTTTATCTGTTGACGGACTGCTCGCTATTGGTACAGCATTTCATCCAGCTCATCCTTGGGATTGTACTGGCTGTCGGGGCGATCTACCTTGCCCTTTACATTCTCGATAAACTGACAAAAGGGGTTGACGAGTTCGAATGAGATCAAAAAGGGTAATGTCGCAGTCGCGCTCATGATGGGCGGTGTAATTATTGCGGTTGCAGTAATTATCCAGTCCGGTGTAATTGGCATCACTGCAGCACTGATATAAAATCCACTTTTTTCTTGTAGAAATCAATACGATATGAAATACAAAACCTTAGTAGGTAGACCGAGGGAATAGTGGAATTCATCCCAGCCGTGAGCGTTTAGCTTTTTATTGAACATTTCTAAAGAGAGGGAAAAAAATCGTCTATTTCCCATACCGGTTTATCGTGCGGATCAAGTCCGCAAATCCGTCCATCTCCATCTCAAGAACCTGTTGACGAGTCATCCCCATACTCGTCTCAGCATCAGCAGTCAGCATTTCGGGACCCCGTATTACCTGGCGATCGACACCGTCTGAAGAGAGTACATCCTGTGCTTCTCCATCGTGAACAAATGCCCGACCGGGAATAATCACGACGGGTTCAAGAGCAGAAAGTTCCAATTCGCGTAAATCATCAATCGTGAGCAGACACGCAATCTCTTTGGTTACTGATATAACGGGAACTTTCGATCCGCAAGAAACGAGGACTTTTTCAATATACGGTGCTGCAATACTCCCGCTGATCACTGATGCCCGGCGCTGTATCACGGGAAGTTTTTTTATTAATTCGGATTCATTGAGGATTGCAAATGGTGAACCGATATCAGGATCCCACAGAGGGGTCCCGGAGATTTTTATGGTAAACCTGCGATTCAGATCGGAGATGAGATCCCGGAATGATTCAACCGTCTGGACTTTTTGATTGTTGATGATGGGCCCATTACCAAGAATGAGCCCCTGTTCTATAGCATTGGCAAACCTCATCAGGATTATACCCTTTGCTCCACGGTCCTGGAGCCATTCACAGGTTTGTTCAAGCACGAGCCCATCGTTGATTCCCGGCAGGATAACGGCAGCTGCATATACATCCACCTTATCACACAGTTTTTCGAGGATGGTTAACGAAACTTCGGGTGTTGGATCGTGCATGTAGCGCTTTCGAAGAGCGGGATCTGTTGCAAAGACCGTGAAGGATAATTCGGAAAGACCATTGTCAATGAGCAGATCTGCAATGGCCGGATCGTCCCATCCTTTACCACTTGTGTATCCAATATGGAGGGGAGTCTCCATGCTGCCGAGGAGTTCAATCAGTTCACTGAACCGGGGATAACAGCTGGGATCCCCACCCCCGCTGATGGTGATCCGTTCAAGATCCCCGCTTTTTCCCTGAAGGTTTGCGAGAGTTTCATCCGCAATTGTCTTGAGATCCTTAAATCCGCTATACTCTTCCTTGACACCGCGGGTACAGTAATCACAGCCTTTTTTAAACGGCAGACAGTATCTGCACCCAAGTGGCTGGACACCACGAACTTTTTTAAAATAGCAATATTCGCAGAATCCGCGGCAGTTGATACCGGGGCTCCCTCCAATATCCACGGTCAGCTGTGCCATCTGTATTAATTAGTCCGCTCTTGTTCCTATAATGTGTTTGGAAATGTGAACCTGGAACGGTCATAGAATTATAAATTTATAAATATATGATGCTCATAGCGGTTACCGGGGGCAAATCTCGTGCTCCGTTACCTGAAATACCCTCCCAAAAAAGGGGCTTATGCAGGACCGCTAAATTGCAGGGTCAAAACCAGCGGAAATCAGTCTAATTTGAAATATAATCGTTTTATTCAATATTTTCTGTGGGCGTGGACACCATTTTTACTGAGTAAAATTTCGACTTCGTCCGTTTGCCAAACGGGGCCTTTTACAGGCTTATCTGCCTTCATCCCTCTTTTTAGGTGGCAGGGGGATGTCGATCCTGAATGGTGCATGCCGCCACTTCTCATCGTTGAAATGAGTGTTACGGTAGTTTTCAGCAGCATTGAACTCAATCTCTGCAGTTGTCTCCGGCAGGATATAGAACCGGCGCCATGCCCGCTCGTTCTGCGTCCGTATCCAGAGCTTGCGGAGTACATACAGGGGGAAGGGGAGTAAGCGCAGTGTGCCAACTTCTTCGGGAAACAGGTGCTCGACAAACGCATTTTCATCGATCGCATACCTGATCTTTTTGATTTTGATGGCAGCAATAACAGCCGGCCGGAACATGAATGCATCGAACTGCCATACCGGATCGGTGTTTTTTATCCAGTGATATCCCATTTTCTCTGCACAGCGCTGTGCATCTTCAATGGCTTTTGTTGGTCGGGCGCCCCGCATGGTTGGTCTTCAGCTCTGTATTTTGGGATGTTGGCTGCAACGATTGGTGTAAGGTTAAAGGGTTGGCAGGGGAAAGGCTTTGTTGTTGACAGTCTGTCTTCTTCTAAAAAAGATGTGCCCATTAATTGTTTTTCTCAATTGAAGAGATGGTGATCATATCATACCTGCCACGCATTTTCGCGGATGAATCTAACATCGGTCACGAGCCAGTTCCGACTATGACGGTGTCAGATCAAGAAGTCAGCACCATCTTTTTTACCAGTGAATTCCTATTGTATATGGCGCCTCAGTGGCTTAGTTGGCAGAGCGGCTGACTTGTAATCAGCAGGTCCCGTGTTCAAATCACGGCTGAGGCTTGGACTCAATGTTCGTTTTTTCAACCCATACCATTGAGGTTAATGCAAAAAAAACGTGTCCATCCTGAAAATGTGATACAATTCAGTGATATTACTGGATAAGATCCCGGTGTAATGGTGTTCCCCTGCAAATATTCTCCTTTGCTTTTTTCCCAAGAATCTCATGGAAATATTTAGGAGGGAGTCCATATCCAGGACGAATTGACCGGATATTTTTCTCAGTAAACATTTCTCCTTCAGCGATATCCTCAACAACAAACAAGGATCGTCGAAAAACCCAGCTTGCTTTTTCGTGTTCGGTCATTGAATAATTTACCGTTCCAAGTGCTTTCTCTATCTCATGGATTGAATCGACCATTGTCCTGAACTCGTGCGGTTCAAGAGAGAAACTGCTATCCGGTCCAGGGTTTGTCCTTGACAAGGTGAAGTGCTTCTCCACAATGCAGGCACCAAGTGCAACCGCTGCAATTGGAATGGTAATACCCAGTGTGTGATCGGAAAGCCCCACGGGAACACGAAAGGTTTTGGCCATTTCGGGAATGGTCTTAAGATTCATCTCTTCCGGGAGAGCAGGGTATGCACTTGTGCATTTCAGGAGCGCAATCTGATCATTGCACTCATGACGAATGGCATCAACCGCTTCCTCAATTTCTGCAAGCGATGCCATACCGGTTGACAGGATTATCGGCTTGCCAGTCTGGGCAATTTTTTGTATAAGGGGAATATCAACAATCTCAAATGATGCTATTTTGTACAGCAGGGACATCCATCAATTCAAGAAAATCAACCGAACTTGAATCAAACGGTGTCGAGAAGAGATCCATACCAAGATCGTTGGCAATTTTTTTCAAATCCGGTTGCCACTCCCAAGGAGTATAGGCCTCTTTGTAGAGGCAATAGAGATTTTTTCCCTTCCAAATTGTCCCTTCTCCTATATTGAAGTATTCGTTATCGCAATCAATAGTCATCGTATCTGGGGTATATGTTTGGATTTTTACAGCGTCGGCACCTGCTTCTTTCGCACCTTTGATCAATTCAACAGCCTGATTAAAATCCTGATTGTGATTGGCGGAGAGCTCTGCAATGATATACACGGGAAAGGGTGTGCCAATCTTTTTTTGTCCTAACTGGATGGTTGAACTCATGTTTTTCCTCGTATTTTTATCAAACAATAGACATTCTCTCCGTTATAATCACTCAATCCACGTTCTGTATATCCAGCTTTTATGAATGCTTTCCATGAGACTTCATTTCCAATTTTAATAAAGGCATTTACCTTTTCAACATCCGTTTCAGCAAAAAATTTTTGCGTGGCATCGTGAATCAATAACGATCCAAGTCCCATTCCACGATATTCAGGATCGAGCAACACGGATATTACAGCTTCCTTAAACTCAATCTGAAATCGCGCCTGTCCTAAAGGTTTCGTATTTTTGTCCATGGCGATATAATAAACCAAATTTGTATCAATAAGCGCTGAGCTGAACCACTCTATATGACGTTCCAGAGAGATTGGCATGGTATTAAATGAAACCGAGCGTACCAGGGGGTCATTAATCCATAACCATATTTTTTTACAATCAGATAACTCGACTTTTCTTATCGTAATATCATTATTGCAAATCGCATCAATTACACGAGACGATCCTTTTCCATCAATATATCGAGTTATCCTTTTTGATAGTGCTGATCGTATTTGAAATGAATGTAAAAATTCAGAAATAAATTTACCGGATTCTTGTGGATTTTGAAGATCCTCGACTTCAATTGTTTTGGCAATCTTTTGGATTTTTAATTCCTTTACAACAAGTTACTTGATTTTCCGCAATAGGTATTATGATAGAGGGAATGCCCATGAAAAATAGTTCCCAGCAAGTGCTTCCCCCGGCAGAAATCGCAATATCGGCCCATGCTACCAACTCTGACATATTCTCTGTATTTTTTATTAGTGTAAAGTTAGAGAGATCCTTCACCGTTTCATAAATGAGGTCAAAATGCGGATTCGCACCCCCAACAACAACTTTCACTTCAAGTCCATCAAGATCAACAGTTCTCACTGCCTCAATGACTTTATGAGTAACATTATCGGGATCGCTTCCCCCGAAAGTCACCAGAATTTTTCGTGCTACTTCCGGAATATCACGATGCCAACCAGACCATTTCAGAAATTCCTTCCTTATAAGTGCATATTTCGTTCCAAGAAGGAATCGGGTATATGGTTCATAATATTGATAAAATGACATATCAGCGTAAATGTTCTGGTTGAGAACAATATCCGCATAATAATGATCTGCATGCCCATAATCATCTATGAAAAGCAGAGAAAATCCAGATTCCTTGATTATTTTTTGATATTCCACATCGAAATTGGTAACCATCGAAAACAATCCAGTCAGCTCCTTGTTCACGTGCTATCTGGGCTGTTTCAATTGCATCGCCACGCGTTCCAGACTTTTGGCTGATATAGATGATCTGGATTCCTTCTTTTTTCAAGCGATCTTCTATTGCCGATGCATCATAAGCAAAAACAAAGATCACCTCCCTCCCAGTATCCCGCCATGCTTCTGCAAGGGCAAGGCATCGCATGACATGCCCGGTTCCGATTTCCGGGCTTGCATCAGATCGGATTATGAGAGGTTTCATGTGAGGCGTTGAAAACCGGGTTTTGCGATAGGTCCTTTGAGCATTTCACCAAGAGTCCCATTATCCAAGCCTTTTGCAATGTGTTCAAACACATCCTCTGTGGCTTTGAGATAACTATGGACCTGCTTGTTTTGATGCGCATAACAGGAATAGAATGATTTTCCAGCTAGGAATCCTCTTTCGAGCATTAGTTGAGTATATAATGTTTGCATCATAAGCCCATTCTCTCCTTTTATGGAAAAGTGGCTAAGTGGAGTGATCCCTCCAATCTCAATATCGATACCTGTATCTTTTCCGATGAGTTGCCACCCTTTCTGCACGGCGACTCCCGTTTTAATGAGATGATCAGGAACATTGCAGCGTTCATACTTCTCAATCGTTGCAAGTGCGGCGGTCGGTCCGATACCTTCAGTCCAATAGGTACTGCTGATGAATGAGTCCTGGGCAGACTGCATTGCTTCTTCTTTTCCGATAATTGCCGCCATTGGGTAACCATTGCTCATCGCTTTAGCAAATACCGCAATATCAGGTTTTAGTCCATAGAGCATATGAGCACCTCCCGTCGTGAGGCGGAAACCTGAAGAGACCTCATCAACAATGAGAACCGCATTGTAATCTTTGGCAATTTTTTGAACAACCTGAAGAAATCCTGGCGATGGTTCGTGATCCCGTATTGGTTCCAGAACGATAGCCGCCAGATTACCCTTTTGCTTCTCCGCAATTGCCTCAAGTTCGTCCTCATGATTATATTGGAATGGCATGGACGTACCTTTCAGTCCCCTTGGAACTCCTGAAGGTGCAAGTCCGGGAAGGAGGTGCCCGTCAAGATTCCGGTCGTCAGCAAGATTCGCTGCAAGATACCAGTCATGCCATCCATGGTATCCGCAGAATGCCACAGTATCCTTTTTTGTATGTGCTCTTGCGATCCGAACCGCAATAGCCATGGCTTCCCCGCCACACCGTGCATAACGCACCTGCTCAGCCCATGGATGCAAATGAATTAATTTTTCAGCCAGCTCAACTTCTTCAGGAGAGTTGAGGGTGCACATGGATCCATTATCGATCCTAGTTTTGACCGCTTCATCAACATCAGGATCCGCATACCCAAGCGAACAGGCTCCGATGCCCATAATCGACATGTCAATATAATGGTTATTATCGAGATCCCACACGTCGACCCCTTTGGCTTTCCGGTAATACGCCGGCCAGTAATCGGGAAGGAATTGTTCACTTCGTTTTGAGAGGAGCTGATTTCCTCCGGGAATGATCTTTTTTGCCTTTCGCCATAAATCTGCGCCGGAATTTTCTTTCATTGTTCTGAATCACCTTGTATTATTCGATCTTGACAAAGAGATTTTTCATATCCTTCATTTCGTTTGTACTGTGCCTTGAACGTAAGGATATCGGATCGGGAACCTAATAATTTCAGAACATTCTTCAGAGAAATAATCTCACCTTCATGATACAAAGCATCATAAATCGCTGTTATCATTTTGTAATCCTCACACGTATCAAGGGTTAAGCGAATAGTAGATAGATCAATTGTACTGGCATAATTAAATTTTAAATATGATTTGCTATTTCTAATGAAGGGAGTTACATGCTCCCTTTCAGAGTTGAGCTTGGCTTCTTTGACTGCGGTTTCAAGGACTTCAAATCTGAATACCTCAACGTCAAGCCCATCTGGAAATGTTGGAGGATCAATATTTGATACATAATCATAATGCCCGGCGAAAGCTATTTTTATCAGCATATCGACAATCGAGGGATCCACGAGAGGACAGTCTGCTGTAATCCGGACAATATAATCTTCCTTGCCCCCTTGCATTCCGATACGTTTCGCACATTCATAATATCGTGAAAGCACGTCATCACGTGAACCCCGATATACTGGGATATTCCACATCCTGCATACCTCTTCAACACGGTCATCTTCACTTTCGCAGGTTGTTGCAACACAGATGCTATTCAGATGAGTTGCCTGATGTAAACGTGTTATTACATGCCAGAGAACAGGCTTTCCTGCAAGGTTCATCAAGACTTTTCCGGGTAATCTCGTCGATCCCATCCTAGCCTGAACAATAGCTGCAATCACAGGCCAGGCATCTCCTTTTTTGCGATGAGGGCAATTCTGAGAATTTTTGCAGCATTCTCCAGGGTTGACTCTGGAGGTGTACCGTTCTCGACACAAGAAAGGAAACAACGCATCTCTTCAAGGTACATGTCATTCGGTTTAAAACGATTGCCGTATAAATAGGTGTTTTCTCCTGCTTCCGTATATTCAGTGACATGATCCCCAAAAACCCATTCCGTTGAATATCCATCCCGGAAACAAATTTTACAGATTCGGGTGTAGCGCCTTTGGAGATAATCAGAATGGATCGTCACGATTTTGTCCGGGTAGTGGAGATGCATGTCTGCAACGTCTTCAACATCGATATCGAGTCCTCCGTATGTTCCAAACGTGGAGAGAACAGACTCAGGATAACCGAAAAGCCAGCAGGCATAATCAATTTCATGGACATCATCAAGGATTATGCCCCCACCCATCGATTTATTCGCGCTGTACCCTTTTGTATAATCCGTTCCGGGTCGCCACCCAGGGAGATACGAACCGGATTCCACATGAGCAAATGCTACCCTATCAGGATCAAGACGTTGTTTTATGTACTGCAATCCGGGTTCAAAACGGAGATTGAATCCGGCCATTCCAATCAGACCTTTCCGCTTAATGGTTGCAATAAGGTTCTCGACACCCATCATTGTGTGCGATAGCGGTTTTTCCACGAAGATGCACATTCCCGCATCAACGGCTTTTTGTGCGTAAGGGATATGTAGATGAGTCGGAGTGCAGATGATCAATGCATCATACTGGTTCCGGTCAAGGGCAAAATCCAGATCATGAATCGGATCCCAGTTATTCTCAGCACAAACCGTATTGAGCAACTCCTGATTCACATCAAACAGACTGACATCTGTACCAAGTGTTGCTAGATTGGCAGCATGACGTCTCCCAATGGATCCCGCACCGATTATGAGGATCTTTTTTCGCGATTTGGATTCTGGTCGTGTTCCGGTCATAGGATATCCGACTAAGAATTCTGTTGGATTGCTTTTTTCAAAGTATCAACAATAAACTGAATATCATCTTCTCTTAATTCCGGGTATAAAGGCAAGGTAAGGATATGCTTGAAAACGTCTTCCGTTTCCGGGAATAATGAAAGATTTTGTGGATAATATTTCTGGTAATAGCTGAAATGATATGTCGGGATATAATGAAGATTGACCCAGATATTATGGGATTTGAGATAGGAAAAGACCGCATCTCTTTTGATTCCTTTGAGAAGGATCGTGTACAGGTGCCAGGCGTGGGTCACATTCTCCAATGTTACAGGTGTCTCAATCTGAGAAATATCTTGCAGCAATTCATGGTAAAGTCGAGATAATTTAGTTCGCCTCTGTACAAAAACGTCGATTTTTTTTGCCTGAGACACTCCTAGTGCAGCCTGGATATCTGTCATCCGATAATTTTTTCCAAGAGTTACCATATCATATGCCCAAGAGGCACCGGTTTCAGAGAGATAATGCGCAGTTTTGTCGATCCCATGTGAACGAAGAAGTCGTAAAGTATCAGCTCGGCTGGAATCATTGGTTGTCACCATTCCTCCTTCACCGGTTGTTATCAATTTGACCGGATGAAAAGAGAAGATGGTCATGTCAGCGAGAGAGCCGATCTTTTTTCCCTGATATGCCGCGCCCAATGAATGGGATGCATCTTCTATCATGAAGAGATCATATTCGCGGCATATTTCCCGTATTCCAGCAATATCACAGGGATGGCCGGCGTAGTCAACGAAGAGGAGAACTCCTGTCTTATCAGTGATTTTTTTACGAATATCTTTCGGATCGATATTGCGAGTATTACTGGAGATATCTGCGTATACCGGAACCAGACCATTATAAAGAAGTGCATTGCTTGTTGCTGCAAACGTAAAAGGAGTCGTAATTACTTCCGTCCCTTTTGGAAGTTCAAGTGATTGAATTGCAATATCGAGTGCGCTGGTTCCACTATTTACTGCAACTGCATGCTGACAACCGCAATAATCACAGATCGATCTTTCAAATTCTTCGACTCTCGGCCCGGTCGTCAGCCAGTCACTGTGGAGAACATCAATAACCGCACGAACATCATCCTCATCAATAGATTGACGACCATAGGGAATCGGATTCATAAAAACCGGAAACTATTTTTTTGTTATCAATTCATCCATTGCAATGATCTTTTTCAAATCTTCTGTACTTAGCCAGACAGTATTTGTATCGCTTGCGTACCTGAAGCCTTCAGGAAGCACCTTACCCCCGATTACGTTATTCTGGTTCCAGAATCGATGTTCCGGTTCAATAACGAAACCGTGATCATATTCTTTTGCGTGACGGGCCTCATCTTCTGTTAGCAAAACTTCATGGAGTTTCTCACCGGCTCTGATTCCGATATACTCTTTTTTGACATTCGGTGCAATTGCATTGGCAAGATCCGTCAGACGCATGCTTGGGATTTTGGGGATAAATATCTCACCCCCTTTCATGAGTTCAATCGACGTTCATGACAAAACGAACACCCTGATCAAGCGAGATCCAGAAACGGGTCATCTTTTCATCAGTTATGGTGATGACTCCTTTTTTCTGCTGTTCCTTAAATAAGGGTATGACACTCCCACGGCTACCGATTACATTCCCATAACGTACACAGCTGAACCACGGTGTTTTTCCCCCGGAATACGAATTTCCCTGAATGCCCAGTTTTTCAGCGACCATTTTTGTTGCACCATAGAGATTAACAGGATGAACCGCTTTATCGGTGCTGATCAGCATTACTTTATTGACATTATTATCAATCGCAGCATCGATGAGATTTACCGTCCCTTCAATATTTGTTTTGACCGCCTCAATCGGGTTGTATTCACAAGCGGGGACCTGCTTCATTGCGGCCGCGTGTACCACAATATCTACACCACGCATCGCCCTGTAAAGGCGGTTCCTGTCCCTAACATCACCGATTAAAAAACTCAGTCGGTCATTGTTGAATTTCTGGCTCATCTGCATCTGCATTAATTCACCGCGGGAGTAAATGCGGATACTTTTAGGGGAACATTCTTTGAGCAGTATTTCTGTAAATTTTTGTCCAAACGATCCTGTGCCACCGGTGACCAGAATCGTTTTTCCTTCAAAACCTGATGGCATATAGTATAATGTTATCACTCATTCCATTTTATGCATTGGGGAATGATGAGGTGTCATAGAGTAACAATGTTTAAATTTTTGGAACTACTTGAAAAGCAAAGCATCTTTTGAGTCAGCAGATATTAAATATTAATAAACAGGGTCCTGTATTAAAAGAACTTATACCCCAGGAGATGGGAATATCAAGCGAGTTATTTTAATAGAATTGGAAGAGGACATAAACGACGCTGTATTGTGGAATACTGGTGAAACAGATCCGTGCATTTTCATTGCCTTAAGACCTTCAGTTGCATGGGAGCTCGAATGCCGGGGGGTACCCTATAAAAATATACTTCTTTACGGGGATGGCAATAAACGATGGAAGAAAACATTAGAGAATTTTGCTATTCTGGATGATGTCACAGCAGAAATTGATACCGGTATTGCGGATTTTCTCTCAATAAAAACACTTAAACCGGCATTATTCTCGTTTTATTATCTAAAAATTCTCATGGATGTAATAACGACAAAGATTCTCGTTCTAAGGACAATAATATCCATAGAAAGGCCGGATGAGATTATAGCATTCTTTCATGATTACCCCAAATCTAATAGTTTTTTCCCATTTTCTGAAGAAGAATCCGTTTTTTCATATTTACTGGAATTGGACGGATGGAATGTACCGGTAAGAATTATTCGTCCGGTTATGCAGAGCATCCCCTCAAATATTTCCCGGCAGGTCTCAGAAGGGTCCGTTTTATTGAATGAATTAAGTTCCCTAATGAAAGAAAAACAGTATCTCTTTAATGCAGGTTTTATTTTTTCACGGTTTGGTCTTTGGCAAAGTATAACTGCAATTATATGTTCATTTTTTGCGTATCCACCAAAACCAGTAATGATCTATGGAAGCGGATATAACTGGGATTATTCACTTTCCGTCTTTTCTAAAGCCGGAATCCATCCTGTTTTCCGCTTATTAAGCGGCACCCCAGATTCAGATGAATCCACAAGAGCAACCCAGATTTACACTGAAATATTGGAGATATGCAAAAATAGCGTTAAAATCAGACAGTATACCCAAATATCAGGAATTGATGCATCATCTATTATTTTTGAAAAGATCGCTTCTATCATTTCCCGTTCAGTTGTAGCCTGTGAATATGAATATATAAGGAGTAAAAAAATATTTGAAAAGACTCGGATACATTGTATTCTTGTATCTACTCAGGCACAACATTCCGATCGGGCAATTATTCAGGCAGCACATGACAAGGGAATTAAAGTTATTTCATGGCAACACGGAGGAGCCGGATTCTGTTATCATCCTATGATGTACCACGCAGAATTTTTTAATTCCGATCTCCATCTCGTTTTTGGTGAAGGTGTGAAGAGCAGTTACATTAAAACCTCTGCGATAATGGGGATTAAAAATCCTCCCCGTTTTATTGCTATAGGATCCAGCAGGCTCGACAGAGAAAGTGAAATAATCAATACCGTCCATAAAACCTCACCAGATTCTGGTTCCATTGTATATATTACCGAAAAATTTCAGTTTAACCTTTATTACAATTCAACAACATTTGATTCCACGGAAATTTGTGATCATTTTTGGGTTGTACAAAAAAGTATGCTGGACTTTACCAGGAATCATTCCAACCGACAATTTGTCTTTAAATTTCATCCGGCAGATAGTAAAGGTGAACCGGTACACGAGCTTATGCCCGAAAGTATAACATTAGAAATGTTCAATTTATTGTCCAGGAAGAAACCATACAGAATCTCATCCCAAAAGCGCAAGCGATTATTATTGATTTTGTATCAACCAGTGTTCTTGAAGCACTTCTTTCAGAAAAACCGGTTTTTATATACACCGGGATGTATAATATGGATGATTTTCCTCTAACATTATTAAAAAAACGTGCATTTCTTTATGATGATTTTACTACATTACTTGATGATCTCGAGAAATTTCTGATTATCGGATCTGCCAAATTCGCACAAGAGTGCAACGTTGATTATTTTAACAGAGATTTCATACAATCATTCGGAACCTATCTCCATAATGGTAATAGCGCCAAGCGCGCAGCTGAAATAATCAGGAGCTATTTTTCATAAATGGAAGCGAATCTCGATTTTCCTCATTTTTATCAAAGAGTTAAAACGAATTAAACAACTAACATCTATGTATTATGGATATGATTCCCGTCTCCCGCCCGTCACTTGGAGATGACGAACTTGCAGCAGTAAAAACGGTCTTTGACTCCGGCTGGTTAGGACTTGGGGCACAGGTTTTTGAGTTCGAGCAGGCATTGAAAAAATTTCTGAATGCGAAACATGTCGTTTGCACAAACACGGGAACCACCGCTATTCACCTTGGTCTCGATGCACTGGGCATAGGAAAGGGTGACGAAGTCATTGTTCCGTCATTTACCTATGTTGCCACAATCCAGGCGATCACTGCAACGGGTGCAACTCCGGTTTTTTGTGATATTTACGCAGATGATCTGAATATCGACATAAAAGACATAAAACGAAACATTACCAGAAGAACAAAAGCAATTCTCCCGGTTCATTACCGGGGATTTCCCTGCAATATGGATGGAATTGATGAATTGGCCCAGGAAAAAGATCTTTTCGTTATTGAAGATGCTGCACACGCTTTTGGATCCTCATACAAAGGGAAAAAAATTGGATCCTTTAGTGATATCACCTGTTTCAGTTTTGATCCCATAAAGAATATCACCTGCGGCGAAGGAGGCGCTGTGGTTTTTCAGGATGATTCGCTTCTTGAAAAGATCCAGCAGAAACGGATCCTCGGGATTGACAAAGATACCTGGAGCAGGTACCGCAATGAGCGGAGCTGGTTCTATGATGTGGTGACTCAGGGATACCGGTACCATATGAGCAATATCAGTGCAGCAGTCGGTTTGATTCAGTTGAAAAAATTTGACCGAATGAACCGGAGAAAAATAGATATTGCAAAGCGATATGATGCGGCATTTGAGGGTGTGAAAGGCATTACACTCCTGCGAAATGACGGTTACAAAGGTATCGGTCTCTTTGTTTATATTTTCAAGGTTAATAAGGGGAGAAATGAATTGATGGACCATCTTGCGCGCAGAGGTGTGGGGAGCGGCGTCCATTATATTCCCAGCCATATCTTCTCTTTTTACAAAAAAGAAGGTGTCCATCTCCCAATAACTGAAAAGATATATGATCAGATTCTCACGCTCCCACTATTCCCAGACATTACAGATGCCCAGGTTGAAAAGGTGATTGATGCAGTTATTTCAGGAGTGGCTTCCAGATAATTGAAATATTATTCTTTTCATGACAACTGATACTAAATTTTACCTAAATCCGATTGTGAGCGTGATAATCCCGGTATACAATGGAGAGCGATATCTTGCTGAAACGATTGAATCGGTTATCGCACAGACTGAGGTGAACTGGGAAATAATTGCGGTAAATGACGGATCCTCTGATAACAGTCTGGCAATTCTTGAAGGATATGCAAAAAAAATACCGGATCGCATTCAGGTTATTACTGTCGAAAACGGGGGGGTCAGCAGGGCACGAAATACCGCTGTCGCTGCCGCTCGTGGCACGTATGTCGCGTTTCTCGATCAGGACGATCTCTGGGCACCCCAAAAACTCCAGCGCCAGGTTGAGATGTTTTCCCGTGATAAAAATCTTGGGATCTCATTTACCAATGCAACGTTAATCGATGAGAAGGGATCTATTATCCGTGAGAAGATGTTAAAATTCGGGGCAAAACACCGGGGAAACGTCTTGGAATACCTGATATTTGAAAATTTCATTCCAATATCGTCTGTAATGCTCAGGAAAGAATTATTTGAAAAGATAGGGGGATTTAATCCGTGTTTTTCCCTTGCGGAAGATTATGATTTTTTACTGAAGGTGACTCAGGAGTCTCCGGTTGATTATATTGATGAACCATTACTCCTGTACCGTGAACATCGTCAGAGCGGAACATATTTGAAAATTGATCAAATATCAGCAGAAGCATATTCTATCATTAATCACTGGAAACGAAAAAATCCACGGATTTTCAGAAAACGTTTTTTAAAATATCAGATGTTCCGGCTGAAGTTTGTTATCTTGAAGATCAAAGTGTATGCAAAAAGGATTTTATAATATTTTTCCTTATTTTGAAATTCCGATGAGTGGTTTCCACCACCACTTATTTTGTACATACCATTCAATAGTCTTTAATATTGCATCATCAAAGCATTGCAAGGGACGCCACCCAAGACTCCTGATTTTTTCTGATGCAATTGAATAGCGGAAATCATGTCCGACACGATCCTGGACAAATGTGATCTGATCCTCATTTTTGTTGAGCGCCTTAAGGATTATTTTTGCGATTTCAAGATTAGTTTTTTCATTTCCTGCACCGATGTTATATATCTCCCCGGGGGTTCCCTGCGAATATACAACTTCAATTCCCATGCAGTTGTCCTCAACATACAACCAGTCCCGTACATTCAACCCGGTTCCATATATTGGCAGGGGTTGATTCGAGAGTGCTTTTAAGATCAGAACGGGAATAAGTTTTTCCGGATACTGGTAAGGACCAAGATTATTGGAACTGCGGGTAGTAAGTACGGGAAGACCATAGGTCTTATAATAGGAGTGTACCAGATGTTCGGCGGCAGCTTTACTCGCTGCATAGGGAGACGACGGATCAAGAATATCATTCTCATGGAAGGTTCCTTTCTGAATACTGCCATATACCTCATCCGTACTTATTTGTATAAACCGCGAAACGTCATGTTTCAATGCATATTTCAGGAGTTTGCAGGTTCCGAGAACATCCGTTTTAACAAAGGATTCAGGATCGGTTATTGAGCGATCCACATGAGTCTCCGCAGCAAAATTAAATATTACATCACATACGCCTGCCTTTTCGACATCTTCCATTCTGCAGATGTCGCCATGAATAAAGGTAATTTTCTTTTCCACATCCAGAAGATTTTCACATCTTCCTGCATAGGTGAGTTTATCCAGAACAACGATTTCATCATCGGGATATTTTTGGGCGAGTAACCGGACGAAATTTGAGCCAATGAAACCTGCTCCACCGGTAACAAGAAATCTCATGGTATTTATCCATGTTTTTTACCGGCAGTCAGGATCCAGTCATAGGGGATTTCTTCAGAATCCGGGGGAAGGCGGTATTCGTCCGGGTGCTTATAGTCATAGGGTTCCGTAGGAATGCACACGATAAGGGATTCCTCCGTTGAAATGCATTTCCAACCGTGATAAACGCCCGGGGGAATCGAGAGCAGGACAAGATTATGATCTCCGATAAAAAATTCTAACAATTCCTGTTGTGTAGGCGATTCCTGCCGCGCATCATATAATACCACCTTGACCATTCCTCTGAGGCAGCAGATCATATCAGTCTGCTTTTTGTGATAATGCCAGGCTTTCACAACTCCTGGATAATTCGTAGTGAGATAAACCTGCCCGAATTTCTGGAAAATAGGTTCATCACACCGCATGATTTCCATGAGCCGTCCGCGTTCATCTGCAATATTTTTCAGATTTTTTATAGCTACTCCATGAATCATAGTATCACCTGTGAGCTGTCCCCAAGAACAAATGTTTTGCTACCTTGCGGACTATCATCCTTTTTAATGGTTACATTCTTTCCGATAAGACTCTTAAAAACAGATCTGACATTGTCAAGCGATGCTCCCTCCATTACAATGGAATTTCTAATCTCGGAGGAGCGGATTTTCGATGCATTGCCGATACTTGTGTACGGTCCGATGGTGCTTGCAGACACAATACAATCATCCCCGATAATGACCGGTCCTTCAATGACTGACCCTTCACGAATAACGGTGTTTTTACCAATTTTTACTAATCCGGTTATCGTCCCCGATTCAACTACTCCGTAATTTTCTTCTTCAATTGTATCGAGAATGAGCCGGTTTGCATCAAGGATATCTTCTGTCTTCCCGGTGTCTTTCCACCAGCCCTGCACCATCCCGAACCTGACTTTGTAGCCATTCTCAATCAGCCAGTGGAGAGCATCCGTGATCTCAAGTTCTCCCCGCCAGGAGGGTTTTATATTTTCAATCGCTTCAAAAATCCTTGGAGTCAAACCATATATGCCAACGATCGACAGGTTGCTTGGGGGATTTTTTGGTTTTTCCACCAGTTTTACAATTATTTTTTTCTGCTCATCGACAAGAGCTACACCGTACTGCCGCGGATCTTCCACTTCAGTGAGAAGGAGGCTGGCATCAACTTTTGAATCCGCGAAATCCTTGATAAAATCCACGCTCCCCCCTTTGAGGAGGTTGTCCCCAAGATACATGATGAAATTATCAGATTGCACAAAGTCCTGTGATATCTTCACCGCGTGAGCAAGTCCCCGCGGTGCATCCTGAAAAATAAATTCAATATTGGCACCCCACTCAACCGTCCTGACAGTTTCCATGACCTGGTCTTTATTCGGACCAACAATTATCGCGATATCATGAATTCCTGCATTGATAAGATCCTCGATGCAATAGAACAGGATTGGTTTGTTTGCAACCGGAATGAGCTGTTTTTGCTGTGAATAGGTAATCGGACGTAGTCTGGTGCCATGCCCCCCCGACAGAATTAATCCTTTCATCAGATTGTAATATTTGTTTAATGGGGTATAAATATCGTCAATACCATAAAACAAGGTACGTATATCGCGTTATTAAGACCCGATTAGTAGTATTTTTAAAACCCCACAGAAAAAACAGGAGTGATACTGCAATCATGCCAGAAAATATTCTGAACCTCGTGCTTTCCCCGGATAAAATTAATAAAGAGTATTTTTTACACAATACTACTCCGGTCCGATGGGTGTATTTTGGAAGAAAATTTCACGAAAAGGCTAGAATTGAGGAAGTATTAGGAGAAAGATTTCATTGTCAGGACATCGCGCGAATGCATAATATCGTGGCAGATGATATCAGACAAGAGTTTGTAAAGTGGATCGACTCTCTCAACAAACTTAATGGATCAAATATTGGATGGTGGTTTGGATCAATTTCCTCTCGTAACGTCTATCGAAGTAGTATTTTTCAATATTGCTGCTATATTGAAATTCTGGAGAGATTATGGCAGGACACATCACTAAGACCTGAATTTGTTGTTGTGGAATCCCCCGCTCTCGCAAAAACTATCCTCACATGGGGATCTAAACGAAAGATCGAAATCAAGTTAACAGGTAAAAATAAGATTCCCGGTATATTTTTCAGATATTATACGATTTTTTTCTTCCGGTGGGTAAATTTCATCCTGTGTACGATCATGCGTAGATGTGCATGTACAATGCTGGGAATACATCCTGATATAAAAATAAATGATACAAAAAATCTCGTCATTATCAGTTCCTATATCCATCCCACCAGTTTGTCGGAAACCGGGATATTTTCCGACCGGTATTTTCCATTTTTATATGAATTTCTTGAAAAAAATGACAGGAGGATTGCCGTATTGCCGACATTCTACGGATTCGGGTACAACTATTTTCCGGTATTTTCCAGGATTAAAAAAAGCAAAACGAATTTTATCATTCCTGATCAATTCCTGACAATCACAGATTATTGTCATGCGTTTATGTATCCTTTCAGATTGATTCTGGAAAAAATTATCAGCATACCTTTCAATACCATAAATTATTCAGAAGTCCTCAAAGAGGATAGACTAAAAGATACATTTGGGGATTCTCTCGAAGCGATTCTTTTCTATCGCATGGTTATGAGACTGAAAGATGCAGGAATCAAAACGGAACGGATCATCGACTGGTTTGAGAACCAGGCAAAAAGCAGGGCTTTGTGTGCAGGTTTCAGAAAAAATTTTCCCGATATAAAATTGATTGGAGCGCAAATATTTTTACATTACCCTAATTTTCTCTCACTTGCTCCCTCTATATCCGAGTTTGAAGAGGAGATGGTCCCGGAGGTTTTACTTCAAACCAGTGCTTATCAGTGCAAACTTGCAGCCATGTTTTCATCAGCACTGAATTGCACTCCCGCTGCGGCTTTGAGGTATTCACATATATTTAATACCAAGTCTGATACCAGGAACGATTCAAGCCAAATTCGAGAAAGAACAATACTCCTTCTTTCTTCTTTTGATATTGAAGAGACGCTTGAGTTATTATCACAGATAAAAAAAATTATGGAAAAATTAAGCAGGGATGTAAGGATACTCATAAAATTTCACCCGGACATCAGAAAAGAGCATATAGTAAATAAGTATGGTGCTGGTACCTGGCCTCAGCGTCTTGAAATATACGAAGGGAATCTTTCAGATGCTATGAAAACGGCATCTCTCGTTATTTCGAAAAGTTCAAGTTCCATTGTTGAAGCAGCAGCACTAGGGGTACCAGTAATTTTTCTCATGAACCAGACAAAATTAAATTTCAATCCTTTCGATAGAATAGATAGTCCACTCATTTCAGAATGCTTTACAACCGACGAGCTTGAAAATTCGATTTCACGTTATCTCGCACTTACAAATGATGAGCGGAATCATCTTAAAAAATCGGGGGACTATCTGCGCGATCTTTTTTTTACTGAAGTCAATGACGCCACTTTATCTCCGTTCATCAACAAATTAATATCAAATAATACGTAGTACCAACATCATCGGTTGCAATATAAATATCGATAAGAATTTCGTTTTCGTGTCGGTTCACACGCAGGAGGAGCATTTAAACAGCGTTTCTTTACTTGATAAGGAGACACCTTAACGCATCCCGTGTTCAATACAAATATCAGGGTAAAAACATAAGTAAAGAGAGGAAATTATCATGAAAATGCACATTTCCCGTGTATTGCTGTTCATGCCACCAGCAATAACGAATAAAGCATCAATCGATATCAATCCAGCACCACCACTCGGGCTGGGATACATTGCATCTGTTCTCGAATCAATGGGAAAAGAGGTGAAAATTGTCGATTGCCTTCTTGAAGGGTGGAATAACCGGATACGGATTTCCGATGATATAATCAGGATAGGACTGAGTGAGGAGAGCATCAAAGAGATCGTCAGAAACTTCAATCCGGATATCGTAAGCGTCAACAGCCAGTTCACACGACAATATAAAAATGCCCATGATATCTACCGCATCACGAAATCGATCAATCCGGAAATTATTACTATCGCTGGAGGTGCTCATCCTTCAGTCCTTCCGGAATTTGCTCTGCAGGACCAGAACCTGGATTTTGTAGTTCTCGGTGAGGGAGAGCAATCAATAAAAGATCTTGTATCAGCACTTTCTATAGATCCTGGGATCGCGTCATCAATTGATGGGATTGGTTACAAAATCGATGGTACCATCCATATTAATCCCAAAAAGCGTTTTATCGAAGATCTTGATTCAATCGCCTCTCCGGCATGGCATCTGATGAATGTTGAACGATATTTTGGGCTTGACGTCTGTCATGGAAAAAGAACCTGCACCAGGTTCTTTTCTATAATCACATCGCGTGGTTGTCCTGCGCGTTGTGTCTTTTGTACAGCATTTAACGTTTGGGGAAGAAGATACCGTGCACGGTCTGTGCAAAATGTTGTAGAGGAAATAAAATTTTTAAAACAGCACTATAATATCGAGGAACTGCTCATTGAAGATGATAATTTTACTTTTGACGTAAAAAGAGCTGAGCAGATCTGCGATAGAATTATCGAAGAAAACCTCAATATCAGGTTCGATACACCGAATGGTATTGCTGCATATAAACTGACTCCTGGATTACTTCTAAAAATGAAAAATGCAGGGTTTGAAAGAATAAATCTTGCAATTGAGAGCGGAAATCAGGAAGCACTTCTCAAAATTATAAAAAAGCCATTAAAACTTGAAAAAGTAAAAGAAATTGTTGAATATTGCCATTCCATTAATCTCGATGTGGGAGCGTTTTTTATCATGGGCATTCCGGGTACTACCATCAGCCAGATGTGGGATAATTACCGGTTTTGCAGAGAGTTAAAATTATTCGAACCGTTTATCTCAGTGGCCACTCCTTATCCAGGGAGTGATCTTTACAAGATATGCAAGGATCATAACTACCTGAGTAAAGATTTCAATCTGGAAGACTTGTATATCAGGAAATTTTCCATTACTACAAGAGAATGGGGTGAATTCAAACTCCGTGCTCTCATGACCGCGGGATACCTATATCTGAAATTTTTCCAGGCAATTGATAACCCGGTGTCATTTTCCATTAAATTAAAAGAGTATATCAAGATGCGATTTAAAAATAACTGAACGAATATGGTTGATGGAGCACCAATATTATGAAAAGGTCAGCTTCTGTTGCAATAACCATCCGTTCCTTCGATCTATCAGGGCCTGCAATTGAAAAACTGAAAGAGCACTGCACCATATCATTCATCAATAAAACCGGGACACGATTATCAGAAATGGATTTGATGAATGCACTGGGAAACGCTGAGGGTGTGATTGCCGGAACAGAAACCTTTTCCCGTCGTATTATCGATCAGTGCAGTAGTCTGAAGGTAATCTCACGGGTTGGCGTAGGGACAGATTCGATAGATCTGGTCAGCTGCACAAGACCATGGGATTCAGATAGTAACTACTCCCAATTCGCCGGTACAATCGGTTGCAGAACATACCGTTGCGCTCATTCTCTCAGCATTGAAATACATTCCCCAATACAATGAACAGATGCGGAAGAGTAATCATTCACTCACCGCTGGCTCTCTTCTTCCCGGAAAAACGGTCGGAATTGCCGGGTTGGGAAGGATCGGGAAAAGAGTCGCAGAAATTCTTGAATGTCTCGGTTGTCACATCCTTTTTTATGATCCCATGATTGCAAGACAAACTCCTTCTACATGGAAACGGATCGATTCAATCGTGAATCTGGTAAAATGTTCCGATATTTTAAGTATACATTCAGCTCCACAACCGGATGGCTCACCCATCATTAATACCAACGTGCTGTCACATGCAAACGGAATTACTATTATTAATACTGCACGGGGAACATTAATTGATGAGCAATCTCTCATCAGTGCATTATCCTCAGGAAAGGTGAAATCAGCTGCTCTCGATGTATTTCCATCAGAACCGTATACCGGCAAGCTTCTTTCATTTTCTCAGGTCATCGCAACACCGCATGTTGCTTCCAACACAATCGAATCACGTCGCCAAATGGAGGTGGAGTCAGTGAATAATCTCATAAAATCTCTGGAGGATGCAGGTTTATGAAAGCATTGGTTACGGGTGGAGCCGGTTTTGTCGGGCATCATATTGTCAAAGAACTGGTAAAACACCGCATTGAAACCATCGTTTACGATGTCTGTGAACCATCCGGAATTCCTGCTGTAAAAAATATTCGTTCGCTCTGCACATATATTAAGGGTGATGTTCTTGACGGTGAACAAATCACTGAAGCCATGCAGGGCTGTGACTATGTCTTCCATACTGCCGCAATCGCTGATGTCGACCAGGCACGGAAAATCCCAAGAAAAACCATGGAAGTGAATGTCATTGGCACAACGAACTGCCTGGACGCAGCTCGGAAGACAGGAGTAAAGCGTTTTCTTTTCGCCAGCACGGTATATGTCTCTGGCAACAGGGGTTCATTTTACCGTCTCTCAAAACAGACGTGTGAATCCCTGTGCAAGATATATCATGAAGAGTTCGGACTTGAATATACCGTTCTCCGTTATGGTAGTTTGTACGGAAGGGAACCCAATCACTGGAACTTCATTTATGGTGTCTGCAAATCCCTGTTGACAACAGGCGCATTTACCTATTCGAGCTCACCGGATGCGGTCCGGGAATATATCCACATCAATGATGCAGTCCGGGAAACAGTGCGGATTGCTAGTGATCAGCAGTTTGCAAACAAGGCAGTCCTTATTACCGGCCATCAGAGAATGAAGATGAAAGAATTTTTTGATATGATCCAAGAAATTCTGGGAAAAAATGTTGCAATACACTATGCACCTTTCGAAAACAATCCTCACTATATTATTACCCCCTACTCTTTCGAAATCGATGTCCCGGTTCGTGTGAACCCTTCGACGTATGTAGATATCAGTGAAGGAATACTGGATTGTCTTAAAGAAGTCCAGAATGAACTTGATAAAACAAAAAATGAGTAGGTAGTAAAAAACGTGAACCCACTGAAATAGTGCAGATACGTTTTTATCGTTTATATTTCCCGATCAGTGCATCGTTTTTCATGCACCTGTTCACGTATTCCAGATCATCAGGAGTATCCACACTGTAGGTGTGGTGATCAGACATCACCATTTTTACTTTATAGCCATGTTCAAGAACACGGAGCATATCAACAGATTCTATTACCTCCAAAGGCGTAGGTGTCAGGCTATTGAACTGCATGAGGAAATCTCTCCTGAAAGGAATTATGCAAACCTGTTTAAGCATAGGCACCTGCAGTGCTCCTTTTTTCCGTGAGGGGATGGGTTCACGTGAAAAGTATAGCGCAAAATCCTGTTGATCGACAACGACCTTCACCTCATTGGGATCCTCATGTTCATCCTGCGTTACGAGCCGTGACATCAAATTTACGACTTGAATTCCAGGGTCATTCTGCATAGGAAGAACAGCGTTATCTATCATTTCGGGATAGATCATAGGTTCATCCCCTTGAATCATGACTATTACATCAATTTTCGTTCCAAGTTTCTTCTCAATCTTCTGTATTGCTTCCGCAACACGATCGGTAGCGCGCTCATGCGATGCACTTGTCATTACTGCTGGCGCCCCGATTGAATCTGCATATTTCATTATCTCCTCGTCACAGGTCGCGATATACACCTCGCTCAGGATATCCGACATCTTACTTCGGTAATAGACATGGCCTATCATCGGAATACCACGGATTTTTGCAAGAGGTTTTCCGGGAAATCTGGAGGAGGCCATCCTTGCGGGGATGATACCGATAATGTTCATGAGTTTACCTCATTCTTTTGTGCGATTGCCAGCATGTGGCTTGATAATCGGTTGTTTGCAATAAATTCCTGGAAGTTTTTCAGTACTGTGTCGTCCTGCTCCATGAGATAATCCAGGTACTCATTCGATGTTTTTAAAGGAAATCCTGAATTCTTCTCTTTCCGGATAATTTCCACATCAAGAATACCCGGGGTCTCCAAAGAGACAGGAGTGAAACCCGTCCTTTCCAGAAGGAGAGCCATGGAGAGGGGATTGAAATAATTGATATGCTCGGGCGGTGTTACGTTTTTTGTCTGCTCTTTTAAGATCCTAAAATCAAATCCCTCGCCATTTGGTGTTGCGATAGAGATAAATCCTCCTTTCCTGAGTGCCCGTCGGCATTCTTTTAGCAGAGTTGATGGGTCAAAAACATGCTCAATGAGATCATTCATGCAGATGAGATCGATACTACCCGTTTCAATATCTGCGATCGTTCCCCTCTTTGCTAATAATCCACAATTCCTGCATGCAGCAACACAGGATTCTGATATTTCGAGCGTGATTACATCATCGAAATAACCGGTATTTTTTAGGCAGGTGGCAAATGCACCGGACCCTGCGCCAAGATCAAGCGCGAAACCGCCGTTTCCTTTTCTTGCGGATTGAATTGTACCTACAATTTTTTCGACCCGGGGGATATACTGCAGAATTTTCCGCTGACGGTCTGCTTTGAGAAGAAGTTCAGTCCATAATTCCGGTGCACGGAAGCGAGAATAGTATAGGGATATGAGGGCATCAGTCGGACGCGGGGAACAGTATAGCGTCCTGCATTGTGGGCAGATTTTGTGAGCAAAGCCGTACTTTGTGAAACTGAAAGTGCCTTCTGAACCGCATGCAGGACAATAGATTTCAATAAACTGTTTATGGTATGTAATATAAAAGGCAGATCCGTCAATCTTGCGCTCCTGCAGAACCTGTTCATACTCGTCCTTTGGTCTCATCATCTCAAAGGATTTCATGGAAATTTACTCCTCGCTTCATGAACGGCATTACGGGCACCGTTCTGCAAGAATATCGTATCCATCCCATACGCGATGAACGTAAATCCCTGGCGGATCCGTTCATTAAGATCCTGTTCTGAGGGATGGACAATATGGATACCAAGTGCAATAGGAGATTTTTTTACCTTATTGATGATCTGGGTCACCGCAGAACTGAATGCTGGATCATCAAATTTTCCGGGAATGCCCATTGAACCGGAAAGGTCATAGGGACCAATGACGATTGCATCAATACCAGGAACTGTGAGGATTGTATCAAGGTTCGCGAGTGCATCCTTGTGTTCAATCTGGATCACAATAATACTCGTTTGATTAATATCATGAATGTAAGTATCGAAATTCAGACCGAATTTGTGTGCGCGCCCAAGCCCGAAACTCCTTTTGCCTTCGGGAGAATACTTGACCGCTTCAACAACACGTTCAGCTTCTTCTGCGGTGTTTATCATCGGCACGATAACGCCCCCGGCCCCTGCATCCATGACCCTGCGAATAGTGCTTGGATCATTTTCATGGAGCCGCACAAGGGGAAGAGCACCTGCATTGTCTATTGTCTGGATTAATCGAAATGCCCCATCAAGGTTGATGAACCCATGTTCAAGATCGATGGCCAGCCAATCGAATCCGGCCTTGGCCATTATCTCAGCGGAAAAAGGGTCGGGCATCTGGATCCAAGATCCGAGTGAAAATTGTTTGTTAACTATTATTTGGTGATGGTTTTTTTTCACGTTCATGGATAATCCCAGTATTAGTGTTGTACCATTTCATTTATATCCAAATTCACTACGCAGGCAAATTAACAGTGCTGTTAATAATAAAAATGAGAATTATCATTAATGCCTGATAGAAATTTTTACATGCAAAACCAATTAGCCTAATAAAAACAAACAGAACAAAAACAGGATAATCCGGCATGATGGAAGAAGAGATCAGACCTGAATCACTGTTTAATGATTACCTGGCACTAGCTCAAGAACGATATAAAAACTTATTTTTTATCATCACCGCTTCATTATATTCCCTGTCCAGCATGTGGTGAAATTCAATGTATATTCCAGTTCAGAAAGATGGGGTTCGATTATGAGGAATGTCCCCGTTGTGGAACTCTCTTTGTAAATCCCAGATCCGATGAAAGCGCATTTGCCAGATATTATTCCAATTCACCATCAGTACGCTTCTGGGCAGATCATTTTTACAAGGATACAGAAGTGGCTCGTCGGAAAAAACTGATACGACCAAAAGCTGAACAAGTTGGACGTTTGCTGGAAAAGTACCATTGTTCTCAGGAAAATCCTGCAATAATTGATATTGGTGCGGGCTATGGTGTTTTTTGCGAGGAACTCAAAAAAATTCTTGCCGATAAATATTCAATTATTGGTATTGAACCGGCATCATCACTTCAACAGATATGCAAACAAAAAAACATTCCGCTTATCCCAAAATTCCTGGAAGATGTGGTTCCGCAAGATTTAGGAGATTACAACATTGCCGCTGCAACATCGTTTGAATTGCTTGAACATCTCTACAATCCCCAACGGTTCATTGAAAAGGTCAACCACCTGCTTCATAAAGATAGTTTATTAATTCTTACAACACTCAGTTGGGATGGTTTCGACCTGCAGGTTTTGCGTGAGTCATCAAAAAGTATCCATCCCCCACATCATATTAATTTTTTTACACCTTTGTCATTATCACGTATTTTAGAGAATGCAGGATTTTCAATCTGCGAGATAACTACTCCCGGGAAACTTGATGTGGATATTGTTGCGAAACAATATGGGGATATCAACGATCCATTTATTAAAAAGATTATTACTAGTGACGAAAAAATTAAAAATGAGTTCCAGATTTTTTTGGAAAAATCAAACCTGAGTTCTCACATGATGGTGGTTGCAAGAAAACGGTAATCATGTCTGTATTGATTTCCAGACATATTATGATGGTAAAGATTTTTAGTCAAATTTCTGAAATATATATATGAGTTGCCGAGATGGTGCGCAGTACTTTAAAAAAAATACTGAATTTCTTTGGTTTTGATATCCATGGTTTTCTTTTCCACATTTTTGAGATAAATGCCGGGAGAATCTGCCGTAAAAAAATAGGAACACTGGATGAAGAGATCAAAACACTTGTTCTCTCTGAGGATGAGCGGTTTCATCATAAAGACATGGAATTGGAAGATATGGGATCCCAATATGTCGTTCGGGGATTTACTGTAGACAGGATCAAATTTCTTCAGAATTGTGGTATACTTCCATACGAGATTGTAATTGATATCGGGGATTCCAATGGAATTTTTCTTAGGTCTTTAAAGAAAGATGGATTGTCTCTGAATATCAACCAGATGATTGTTACATCTTTACATGAAAAGCAAATTGAATCTGTAATTGCTGATGCCGAGCACCTGCCATTTAAGGAGGCAAGTATATCCACAGTCCTTTTATTTCAGACGCTGGAACATGTTCCAAATCCTATATTACTTCTCAATGAAATCGCACGGGTTTGTAAAAAATCACTCATTCTATCAATTCCCTATGTATCAAAGACAAAAATCCATTCAAGACAATATGATCCAAAGCGTCCCATCTACGAACATCATATCATCGAGTTCAACCCTATTGATTTTCGTTCTATTGTGAGTCATACACCATTCCGAATTCAAAGGGAATCCATAGCCGTGGTAATCGACGAGAATGGACTTTCCCTTGATCGATTTATTGTTTTCCTGTGGAATCGTCTTGTTGAAAGGGACATGTTTTGTGGCTGTTTCACAAAATTTCTTTTAGTTCATCTGGAAAAAAGAAATTTGGAAAAACCTTTAGTACCCGGAACTCAAACAAAATATGTCCAAACTACCAAATTGAAACAGATTAACAGACACTCTGTACCATGATATCAACTATAATCCTCGATTTCGATGGCGTCATCCTCGAATCTGTATCAGTTAAGACCGAAGCATTCCGCACGCTCTTCTCCTTTACACCACAACATGTGGATGAAATCGTTCAATTCCATCTTGACAATGGGGGCATGTCGCGGTTTGATAAGTTCCATTATATCTATAAAAATATCCTGAAAGAAGATCTCACACAGAAGAAATTCGAAGAACTTTCAGAAAAATTTGCAGCGATTGTTTTTAAAGAAGTGATAAAAGCGCCATTTGTTCCCGGGGCGCAGGAATTCCTTGAAACATATCATTCAAAAATTCCCTTATATGTTGTCTCCGCGACACCGGAAGAGGAGCTCGTCCAGATTATCCAAAAGAGGGGAGTATCTCACTACTTCAAAAAGGTGTTTGGTGCTCCCAGAAAAAAAACTGAATGTATTAGCGATATTGTAAAACTCACCGGATCTCCTCCAGATTCTGTGATATTTGTCGGAGATGCAACAAATGACTTTGAAGCCTCACAGGCAACAGGAGTCCGCTTCATCGGGAGGATTCAACCTGGGGACGAAAACCGGTTTGCCGGATTAACAGGCATTGAAGTAATAATTCCCAACTTGTATGAGCTCGCGCGATATATTAAGGTGCACCAGTGATAATTCCCCTCTCCTATCCGCTTACTGCAAAGACACCGCTCTACCCGAACACCCCCGCACCAGTAATCCACGCATTGCGATCCATTAAACAGGGTGACAGCGCGAATACACAGTACTATCACCTTTTCAACTCACTCCGGGACACATATCGATGCTCCCCGTCATTTCTGTAGGCAGGGTAAAACCATCGCGGATTGTCTCACCATGAGTGATTCGTTTTATCCTGCGTATTGTCTCGATATTCCCAGGCAGGGAAGTGATGAAATAGGGGTGAGCGATCTGGCAGGAAGTATTTCCCTTGTGCAAGATGCAGAGGCGCTCCTGATCAGGACCGGATGGTACATGATTCGATCTGAGGAACCCGCCCGGTACAGTAATGATCATCCCTGGGTCTCTCCGGAGGTCCCCAGATTTCTCAGAGAGAAAAGTCCACGATTGCGTCTTTTCGGGCTTGATCAGATCTCGGTGTCTTCTGTTCTTCATCGGGATCAGGGACATGCTTGTCATAAAAAATTCCTCTGTGGGAGAAAACCCATCCTGTTATTGGAAGACCTTAATCTTGCGGATCAACGGATAAAAAATGCTTTCCGAATAAACATTTATCCCTACTTTATTGATTATATTGACGGGGTTCCCGTTACGGTAATCGCGGAAATCCAATAATATAGCGTTCCAATTGAAGGGATTTCTCAAAGGAACCACGATTGGCGCCGGAACTCACCATAATGTAGAAGAAGATAAAAAACAGAATTATCACTATCCTGCGTTTTTCTGATTCCATGGAGTAATAAAATGTCCGAAAAAGAGATTGAAGTCCAGCGACATGGAATCATGTATCTCATTTCTTCAACAGGTATCACCCTGATTGGATTTCTTGCAACGATGTTCTACGCTCACTGGGTCGGGGAAGAAGTATTAGGAATATATTTTTTATTTTTATCATATTTGGCAATACTAGGGCTTTTTACTGATCTGGGAATAGGATACGCTGCAACCCAGCGTATTTGTTCTGGAGTGGATCAGAATGAATTTTTTACAGTTAATTTCACCCTCCGTTTAAGTATCTATGCTTTCATCTGCACATTAATTATTATTTTTCGGAATCATTTTGCGGATTTAAGTAGTTCTGGAATGCTTTTTGTCCTGCTTGCAGTATTGGGAGTATCTACATTCTCTTCAAGCATAAGTTGTGCAATCAGTGCCAGCAACCGCCTTGGGCTAGCCGCATCAGTCAGTCTCCTGAATAACATCACACGAATCTGCGTCCAGGTTATTGCGGTCTTTCTTGGATACCAAGTGTATGGCCTAATTGGGGGACTAGTCGCTGGACTCCTGGTGGAAATAGTAATCCAGTTAAAATTTATTGATTATCATCTTAAAAAATTCCAATGGGTTCATGTTAAAAGTCTTCTCTCGTTTTCACGATGGGCAGTTTTCATCAGTGCGGGCACAATATTGTTTGACAATATTCCACTCATCCTCATCGCGTATTTCCTCCCAGTTTCAGAGGTAGGAATCTTTGGAGTATGCTGGACATTCTCATTTTTTGCTCTTTTTATCAGCACCGCTCTTATTAATACCCTCTATGTGAAAGTCAGCCGGTGGAATGCACAGAAGGATCAGAACGCAATTGCTCTATCACTTTCGAGAGCAACCACCTATTCGCTCATCTTTGCACTCCCAATCCTTTTCGGGGGTATTCTGCTCGGTTACAATTTGTTATACTACCTTTATGGTGCTTCCTTTACTGCCGGAGCAACCGCACTTGTCATTATCATTGCAATGAGGGTGATTCAGTCGATTCTGAACCTGTACATGAATTTTCTGATGGCAACCGACCATGCAAAACAGGCGGTTGTAGGAATCATGGCTGGTATATCTGCAAATATAATTCTCTGTATTATTCTTATACCTCCTATTGGCATTGCTGGCGCTGCGATTGGAGCGTTTGTAAATGTTATTATCAGTTTTTTTATAGCCCGCATGTATCTTTCCCAAATAATTCCACTCTATATTGAAAAAACAACCATCATGCACATTGTCCTTTCAACCATTATTATGACCATATCCCTGCTCATCTTGGAGATGTTGCCACTGAACCAAAGCGCATTCCAAACCATCTTAATGGTTCTTACCGGTGCAGTAATTTATTTCCTAGTACTTCTGAAACTCAACAAACAGATACGTGACGACGCATTCAGGACCAGGAAAATCACATGGATCCCAAAATAAAATTTTCCCATCAAAAATGCGGACTGATACTAATGTATTCCAATAACCAACAAATTATAGAAAAAATAAAACTTCCTTATATTCAACAGATACTATCATACTCACATTTACGACTTCTAGGAGTTGCAATACCTTGATCCTCTGCTTCATCGCTGACGGACGCAGCATCCATACCCAGCGATGGGCAGAATATTTTGCCCACAGAGGAAATGAAATCCACCTCATTACCTATGACCCGATGGGCCGGGATATACCTGGAGTCAAGGAATATATAATCACCTCACGCTGGAAAAATCTCTATCTTTCGTTTATCCCCCGCCATATCGCAATAAAAAAACTCGTACAAAAATCAAGCCGGATCTTATCCACGCCCATTTTATTGCGAAGTACGGGTTCCACCTCCCGGAACTCCAATTCAGACCGTCAATTGTCTCCGCATGGGGAGATGACATCCTTATACTTCCGCAAAAAAGTTGTTTGATCCGGCATTACACTAAAAAAGTCTTGAGATATGCTGATCTTGTCTATGTAATATCACATGATATCAGAAACCATATTATTACTGATTTTCACATCCCCGTTGAAAAAATACAGTATCTTCCATTTGGCATCGATACCAATACTTTCATTCCAAAACCGGGGAAAAAAACCGCGGGAACGAAAACAATTGAGATCTTCTCGAACCGGGGATTTTTTCCGGTTTACGATTCTGAAACTCTCGTCAATGGATTTGCTCTCGCATACCAAAAAGACCAAAGACTTCGCCTTACGCTCAAAGGTGAGGGTCCGGATGAACAAAAGATCCGGGATCTCGTAACCTCTCTTGGCATTTCTGAAATAGTCACGTTCAGGAAAAAATCTCTGTACAGCGAGGTTCCGAATGACTACCGGAACTGCAGATATCTTTGTCACCACCTCACAATCTGATGGGACGCCAGTCTCTATTCTCGAAGCCATGGCAAGCGGACTCCCATGCATCGCGACGAATGTGGGAGGAATTCCCGAATGGATAGAGGATAAAAAAAATGGACTTCTCATCTCCCCTCGTTCGCCAGAACAGCTTGCGGAAAAAATTCTTTTTCTTGCACAGGATCCTCAATTCTGTTCAGATTTAGGAAATGCTGCGCGGGAAAAGATCAAAAAAGACGGTCAATGGAACATCCTGATGGCACAGGCTGAGAAAGATTATCAGGCACTCATCAAAACATATAGACAGGACAGATCATGAAATGGCAGGACAAACGAGTGCTGGTGACCGGGGCTGGAGGTTTTATCGGCAGCCATCTTGTTGACGAGTTGCTCAATAAAGGTGCAGAGGTCACAGCGTTCGTGCATTATAATGCCCGGAATGACTGGGGCATGCTCGAAGGGCGATATAATGATAAAACCCCCAACCTTAATGTTATTGCCGGTGATGTCACAGATTCCCTGTTTGTGAAAAAAACAGTTTCCGAAAAAGATTACGTTTTCCATCTCGCTGCACTTATCGGAATCCCATATTCCTATGTAGCGCCGGAGTCCTATATCAACACAAATATCAAAGGCACTCTCAATATTATGCAGGCGTGTCTTGACGCAGGCGTAGACCGTGTGATGCATACATCAACAAGTGAAGTATACGGCACTGCACAATACACCCCCATTGATGAGAAGCACCCGCTTCAGGGTCAGTCACCGTACTCTGCAAGCAAGATTGGTGCAGATAAAATTGCAGAATCATTCTACTGTTCATTCGGGCTACCGGTCACTACCATCCGCCCTTTCAATACGTTTGGACCCCGCCAGTCTACCCGGGCGGTTATACCGACAATCATTACACAGGCACTCACGTCCAATTCCATTAGACTTGGATCGCTTACCCCGATTCGTGATCTGACCTATGTAGCAGACACAGTTCAGGGATTCATCAAATTTACCGAGAGCGAAAAAACTGTTGGAAAAACCATCAACACCGGTTCCGGTCGGGGTGTGACTATAGGTGAACTTGCGATATCATATCAAACAAGTGAATCCGAATGCAACAATAATCTGCGATAAAGAACGTATCCGCCCCGATAAGAGTGAAGTCATGCAACTTCTCTGTGATAACCGATATGCAAAGGATCTTGCAGGCTGGGAACCTCAGTATTCGCTCGAAGACGGACTTTCTCTCACGATTGATTGGATGAAGGAGCATATCTCATCTTACAAAGCAGGACTCTACACAGTATAGGAGGTATTCATGCAGGCAATTATTCTGGCAGGGGGAAAGGGACGAAGGCTGCTTCCCTACACAACAGTGCTTCCAAAACCCCTCATGCCAATTGGCGATTATCCAATTATTGAAGTAATCCTCAGGCAACTCAAACGTTGTGGTTTTAATAAGATTTCTATCTCAACGGGATATCTCCATGAGTTGATTCATGCGTATCTGGACAGCAACAAAACGCTTGGACTTAAAATAAATTATTCTCACGAAGAAACACCCCTTGGTACTATTGGCCCGCTTCGCCTCATCGATAAACTCGAAGATACATTTCTCGTAATGAATGGCGATATTCTCACCGACCTCGATTACCGGAAACTCATTGGGTCACATAAAAAATATGGAGCCATCGCAACCATTGCAACATACCAAAGGGATGTGAATATTGATTTCGGCGTTCTTGAGCAAAATTCCGGTCATAAGATTGTCGCGTTTCGGGAAAAGCCCACATATCATTTCGATGTCAGCATGGGAGTGTATGTTTTTTCTAAAAAAATTCTCGATTACGTCCCCGCTGATACTCCCTTCGGATTTGATCAACTGATGCATGCGCTGATTGCGAAGAATGAGGAAGTATACAGTTATCCCCATACCGGGTACTGGCTTGACATCGGGAGACCGGATGATTATGCACGCTCAATTGAAGAATTTGAACGTTTTAAAGATCGATTTCTCCCATGAAGGTTCTCATAACCGGTGCTTCCGGCTTCACCGGCATCCATATGATAGGGTTCCTGTCCACACAGGAAGATATCAGGATTATCGCCATCGCAAGAAAGAAACCAGCACATTTTTCCAACGCACAAAAAATTTCTTGGGTTGAGGGAGATATTCTCGACCCTGCTAAAATTATTGAAACCATCTCTGCCGTCAAGCCAAGTGTGGTTCTCCATCTTGCGGGATTGAACCGGGGCTCTCTTGAGGATCTTCAAAAGACAAACGTAACAGGAACACAAAATATGCTCGATGCCATACTCAAGATAAATCCGGATTGTCGCACTCTTGTGATTAGTTCTTCTGCGGTCTATGGATATGCAGGAAACACCCCAATTGATGAAAACCAGACTTTAAAACCTCTATCAGATTATGGTATCAGCAAGGCAGCACAGGATACTCTGTGTCAAATTTACTATAAAACTAAGGGGTGTCAGGTTGCAGTCGCTCGACCATTTAACCTGGTTGGCCCTCATCAACCAAATTCTTATGTATGCGGGAAAATTGTTCAACAGATAATTGAAATTGAACAAGGAAAAAGAGCGTGCCTTGATCTTCTTGAAATCCAGTCCTGCCGGGATTTTATTGATGTTAGGGATGTGGTGAAAGCATACTGGACACTGCTCATCCATACAAAATTCAAGGAGGATTGCGCTGGAAAAGCCTTCAATATCGGTTCAGGGAAATCTTATGCTATCTCCACCGTGATCGATTTATTAAGAGAAATTACTGGAAAAGAATATCAACTGCATCTTTCGGCATCTTCACATCGCTTAATAATACCCTCTCAAATGAGTGATAACACCCAGATTCATCGCATCACTGGCTGGAATCCTCATATTTCATTAAAAGAATCATTGTCAGACATGCTGGATGCAGCACGAAAAGATCTGCATACCTGAAAAACCCAAGGTTGTGTAGATTACAAAGGAAACCATGAAAATTACGAATATTTTTCCTTAATGACAAGGCTACCCAAGTCTTGATTAATAACCGGAAATTCAGATCCGTTGATCATTTCCCCACATTTTGTGAGACATTCACGTTAAAATTTATATTATCCCCATCTCACTCAACCGTGCCGGTAAATACGTCTTCGTCACAAAATCAAGCCCCCGCGCCGCAAATGCCTGCTGTTCTGACTTCAGTCCCAGCTAATCTGCAGGTTGATCTGCTTCTTCCAGTATTCTGTTGCAAACCGGGGATCGGTCAGTTCCGCATTCAAAGCTTCAACATCCTTATCCGATCAATTTATCCGAAGGCAGGTTATAATCCCGGATATCACTGGGCTGCAGGCCCAGAAACTGCGCCCGGGGCGTTGCCAGCAGCTCCGACATGTGCGCACTCTTGATCGAACCATAGGCAACCGATGCAAAGATGCGGTACGACCATGGATCACCATCAGTGAAAACGAGGACCGGAAGGTTCCACGTGGAACTGATCTTGTTGAGCATTCGCCGGGTGGAGCGTGCCGGCTGCCCTTTCAGGTGAACAAGGATCGCATTGTGCTCCTCGTCAAACCCGTTCTCGATCAGCCGGTCATACATACCACCCGTTTCCAGTGCGATCACAAACTTCGCATCATGATCGACGAACTCGATATTTTCGACATTGTTGGGGATCGTATACCCTGCCTGGCCCTACATCATCCTGGCAGTGAATGGCCCGCATTCCCCTGCGCGTCTCTTCCCGGATCCGCATCGGGCCGTAAATGGATGCACCATTCTCTTCAGGGTGGAGATGGAATCCCTCACGAGGGACTTCAGAGATGATCTCAAGATCTTCAATAAGAAAATTGCTCTCTTCCTGCGCCCCGAACTTCGCCCGCTTCCATCCTTCAGAGATATAGTACATTTCTCTCAGCGTTGATGAACGGTTTTCAAGGAGTTGCTGCTTTACAAACCCGATCACGTACGCCATCTTTAACAGGTGGGTAGCACTCTTTGCAGATGCTGCGGTGCGCATGCTCTCCTTGTCGCCATATTTCCAGACTTCGCTTGCATCATCATATTCAATGTTATATTTCGTTCGCGTAGGAAGCGATATGGAGGGTATATCCCCTGCCTTCATCTGATCATACCATGCACTCGCGATCCTGAGCAGCGCCGTCATCGACTTCTTTTCCAGCTCCTCTTTAGACATCGAGATCCACCACCATCTTCTTGTTATCGTCAATGCCCCGGATGTCGAGCAGTCCCCCGCCTTTCCCGGAGTATGAGACGCGCCATACAGTCTGGGGCGGAACAGAAACCTTCCATACCTTCGTGAACTGGCCGTCTATCTCGCTCACGAATGCGGCTTTGGGCTCGGCATCGGCAGCATCGTCCTGTGAGATATCGTAGACAGACACATCCACATCGTTGGCGGTGTAATTGTTCAGCTCGATCGAGATCCGGCCATCAATCGTTCCCTTTTTCACGATCAGCTTGCGCATCAGTTTCCCTTCAATAGGAGTGGTATCAACGAGAGGTTTTTCTACGATCTCGCTCACTTTCAGGGCAATTTCCGGTATAATCGCACAGACTGCCCGGGCCCGGTCCTCGGCTACCTTGTTCTTGTCCCTGCGGGAGACAAAGAGTTTGAGATCACGCCCAAGATCCTGCAATGCGAGAACAATCTCCTTTTCAATCTCCGGAATGCTGGCGATTGCATCCTTGCTCTCGCTGGTGAATGGCACATTGGTGGAAGCAACATGAACGAGGATAAGAATAGGTCCCATCGGGAGCCCCTGCTGGGAGATGTTGTACGATTTCCAGTTGACATTTGAGATACTACTGGTGATTGCACAGGCACCCTGCTGGTACATGAGCGGGACACGGTTGGCGAAACGGAGGATGATTGCATTCCCTTCCGGAGGAAGTTTTCCTCCATACCCAATCGCTGCCTCGACCACGAACGAGTGCCCGGAGAAGACTGAAGCAGGCCGGGTGCGTGCCGTGACAAAGTCCATCTGGAACTCTTTGTCCAACCCGCGCCGAATCAGTTCCTCCCCAATGGGTGACAGGCACTGGGTGGTGAGGGGAGCTGGCACAGAAACTTCCTGCATTGCGCCAAGGAGCGCCTTGAGCTGATCTGCGGAAAATCCCGACACTTTAGCAGTGGCTTTCAGACCGGACTTATCACACATATCCTGTGCAGTCTTTTTCCCGACACGGCTGAAATTTTCTATCAGGAAATCAGCAAGTTTCTGGTCACTTGCCACTGCCATCCTTTTAAGTTGTCCGAACTCTATCCCGTGCGGGTGAGGCTTGACTGCGACAGGGCAGGCTATGATTTCCTGGCTCACGCGCTCGAACGTGAACGATTCATCGTCGAGCTCCACCCGGAACCGCGCATGGGGGTTCACTACGGAAGTATACTTGAGATACTCGAGGAGTTTTTTCTTTGCCGACATCGTGCTTTTGAATTCGATTTGTACCCTGGTTCCGTGAATCCGGTCCCACTCAAACGGCTGCTGGGAGATAATGTCAGGTTCATTGGTCTCGATCTTTATCTGGATCTCACATTTGTATGCAGATTCCTTTGCTCCAGTGCGGGAGATAACAATAGTCGGAACACCACTGGTGAGCTGGGCATAGAGCACCGCTGCCGAGATCCCGATACCCTGCTGCCCGCGGGTCTGCCGGATCTGGTGAAACCGGGAGCCGTAGAGGAGTTTTCCAAAGACAAACGGCACCTGGGCAGGTACGATACCGGGACCGTTATCTTCGACAATAATCCTGAAAATATCATTTGACTGACTTTTTTAATGCTGATAAAAATATCCGGGAGCACCTGCGCCTCTTCGCAGGCGTCCAGTGCATTGTCTACTGCTTCTTTGATGGTAGTGATTACCCCACGGGTGGGGGAATCAAAACCGAGGAGGTGTTTGTTCTTCTCAAAGAACTCTGCGACACTGATACTGCGCTGCTGTTTTGCAAGCTCATCAGCGAGCACCATGCAATCCCACCTCGGCTATGGCTGATGCGGGATCCAGAGTCTTCTGCTCACCGCTATGCAGGTTCTTGAGCGTCACATTCCCGGATTCTGCTTCACGCTGGCCAATCACGATTGCAAAATCAGCGGTCTTGGATGCATGGGCAAGCTGGGCACCCAGTCCCCGCTCCATGAGATCCATCTCTGAACGGATGCCGGCTGCACGAAAAATACGGGCAACTTCCAGTGCATGGTTACGACCCTCATTCGTGCAGACTATGGCAACAACAGTATCTTTTTTATGCTGTGTTTCTCCGAGTGAGACCATAACCCGGTCAAATCCAATGGCAAACCCGCAGGATGCTACATCATCACCACCGAAAAGATGGGCGAGACGATATGCACCACCACCGAGGATCTGGTTCTCTGCACCCAGGTTCTGTGCAAATCCTTCAAAGACCATTCCCGTATAATAGTCCAATCCACGGGCGATGCCAAAATTAAGAGTATAGTCGACACCCGCTGCATCGAGGGTATTTATTGTCTGGTGAATGCGCTCTTTTTCAGGAATCGTGCCGGCAATTTCGAATGCTTCTGCAAGATCGCGGCATTCAACGAGTGAAATAAGGGAATTGCCAAGATCAGGTTTGTCTATGGATTCAAGGGTACCTTTCAACCCGTCAAAATCCTTCTTATCCAGATGTGCCATCACCCTCCGCTGAACAGAAGGCTCGAGATCTTCAAGCAGGTTCTTCATGAACGAGAGGTGCCCGACTTTCAGTTCATACGTAACACCCGTAGCGTTGAGCATATCAGCCGCGAGCATAATGACTTCAGCATCGGCAAGCGCAGTATCTGCTCCAATAAGCTCCACACCGAATTGCCAGAACTGGCGATACCGCCCTTTCTGGGGGCGCTCGTACCGGAAGCAGTCAGCAAAGTAGCACCAGCGTAAAGGTTTTGGTGCGACCTTTGCTTCGTTTATGTACATCCGTATCACAGCGGCGGTGATTTCAGGCCGCAGGGCAAGTTTGCGTCCCCCTTTGTCCTCAAAGACATACATCTCCTCAATGATCCCTTCACCCGAGCGCATCGTGAAGAGCTCAAGATCCTCAAACTCCGGAGTACAGACTTCCCGGTAGCCCCAGCGGCGCGCTACCTCCCGCATTCGCCACTCAATCGTACGCCGCGCTTCCATCTCATCCGGTAAAAAATCCCGCGTCCCTCTCGGTTTTTGAAGCATAGGAAAAATCCCTGTTCTATACTGTTTGTGCTGGTGTTATTTCTTATTCGCCCTGCGGATTGGTACACTTCCCAAAAACCGCTGGAGCGTTCCTTCACTTCCCCACACCTTCTCGCGTTCGATCCTGCCCTGTAAATACAATGCACCCAGGATCAGACCGAGCCCAAGCAGTTCAACAGCATGGTTGACGGTAACAGCAAACCCCAGCGTCGCAAGGGCACCATATGCCACTCCCCAGTATGCTGCCTTCCGGTATCCCGGAAGTCCGGTCCGGAAAAAGATCCGCGCATCACGGAGCCAGAGAAATATGGTAGCTGCAGCACCGAACAATAGCAACATACGTGAGATACGTCATACTAATGAACTAACTTATTATACGCTGTTCCATATCTGTATTATTACGATCATGATTCCAAACCCGACGCTGCAGGATGTATTGTCGCGTTACAAGAACGGGGATATTTCCCTCGAGAGTGCAGCAGAAGAGATAGAAGGGATCCGACTTGATCACATAGGTGATTTTGCCTGCCTTGATCTCGGGAGAGCGATGCGGTGCGGGATGCCCGAAGTGGTACTTGCCGAAGGAAAAGATTCTGCGCACCTTGCCCAGATTGCAGTGCGGCATACAGAAGCAACTGGCCGCTGTATCATCACGCGCGTGATTCCGGAACAGGTAGTCACTATAAAGAATTTTGCAGAAAACAGGGGAATTGAAATCCATTACCACGAAACCGGGCGTGTACTCGTGCTTGCAAAGGGAACTGCACCGAAACTCACGGGGGGAGTAGTAGCGATAATCACTGCCGGTACATCAGATATCAGGGTGGCCGAGGAGGCAAAGATCATCGCTGAGGAGATGGGATGCGAAGTCCGAACTGCATATGATGTCGGGGCTGCCGGCATTCACCGCCTTTTCCCGGCACTCAAACCTTTGCTCACTGCCCATGTTTTTATTGTCTGCGCAGGACGGGAAGGAACCCTTCCCGCAGTTGTTGCCGGTCTTGTGGATAAGCCTGTAATTGGCGTTCCGGTCAGCACGGGGTATGGATATATGGGTGAAGGCAGGGCAGCACTGGCAAGCATGCTCCAGTCCTGTTCGGTTATTGCTGTAGTCAACATCGATGCCGGTTTCACTGCCGGCGCATTTGCCGCGCGTATCGCGAATGGGGGAGTAAAACAATGAAACGCGGATTTTATATCGGGAGATTTCAGCCGTACCATAACGGACACCAGTCGGTACTTGAACATATGGCACATGAGGTGGATGAAATTGTTATCGGTATAGGAAGTGCCCAGCTCTCGCACCTGACCGATAATCCATTTACCGCTGGCGAACGAGTCCTGATGATCACCCGCGCGCTCTGCATCACTTGGCTGCCCGTTCTATGTCATTCCTATTGAAGATATCAAGCGCAACTCACTCTGGGTTGCCCATGTCTTGTCGATGACACCCCCGTTTGACCTCTGCTACTCTTCAAACCCGCTGGTTGTGCAGCTCTTCAAAGAGGCAGGTATCAAAGTCCAGTCACCCGCAATGTATGAGCGCGAGACCCTGAGCGGAACCGAAATCCGGAGGCGTATGCTCAAAGGAGAGCCATGGAAAAATCTCGTGCCTCCTGCAGTAGTTCAGGTACTCAAAGAGATTGATGGTGTTGAAAGGCTTCGCCAGATTTCCCAGAAAGATTAGCAATAAAAGTAATGATATAATTGATACCCTGAAAATAATCCGATACCGGTGAAACCCATGTATAAATTCATCAAAGATTTCCTGAAACAAAAAGAACCGGAAAAATTTACCCTTGCGTTTGATGCGATCCCGGCATGGCTCGATGAACGTGAGAAAACGTCCATGGGCTTCACTTGAAACTGAAACGGATGTACCGATACAGAATATCAGGAATGCAACAGCGCAACTGCAGCATATTGTCAACGGGATTGCCGATGCTGAACATGATCCGGCAATCCACCCAAAACTCAAAAGCATTGCAAAAAATTCACTTCCCTTGTTTGTGAAGGCGATGAATGCCTCACTATCCAAGGAACTTCCGGAAGATATTGAAGGATTTTATTCTGCCGCGGTGGAATGTGTGAAAGGATGCCTCAACAGCACCCGCGGGCAGGGCCGGTACCTGCAGGCAGTATTTCCCGAAGAGATGAAAGCAGTCAAAACCGGGATCGATGCCATCGGGCGCGAGATCAATGCGATAACCGCATTACTCACCACGTACCGAAAACAGAAAGCATTGATGAACACAATACGAACGCTGCACGATGCCCTCCTCGATATCAGGATTGATTCCGAAAAATCTCTTGAAAAGGATAAACGGATAACGACTCGTATCACCGAAATCACCCATCGGATTACGTGCATTGAAAAAGAATTGATGGATCTGACTTCTGATGCGGAAATGAAAGAAGTCAACGAAAAAAAATCCACACTTGGTGAGATGGAGAAGAAACGGGATGAGCGAATCCGTACCTATACGGCTCTCTCAATGACTGCTGCCCATGTTTTCAGGAAAGCAGAAAAAATTGCCACAAAACAACGACATACCACAGAAATTTCAACTCTCCGGCATACCGTAGATCTCCTCTCAGATCATACAGCTCCTGATTCAAAAGATCTGGCATCATGCCCTTACCACTGCCTTTCCTATCGCTCAAAGGATGATCGATGCTGGGGAAATTGTACTTAAAGAACAAGGAAGAACGGGCAATTTTTTCTGATACCGGAAGATTCTGTACCGAAATGTGCACCATCTGCACGGATATCATAACGCAGGAGTTGGCATGTAAAAGTGTACAGGACTCGCTCTCATCACATCCTGTTCTTGTGATGATGAATTCACTTGAACGGGAAAAAACCCAACTGGAATACATGCTGGGAAAGGAGCACCAGTCCAGAAAAGATCTGGCGGAATGGAGCGAGAAAACTCACGGGAGGATTCCTGCCCTCACTGAAGAACTTCATAAAAAAATTGAAGAGATTGGTGGGGGAAGCGTGCAACTTCAGATAGATGACCTCATCCCGGTGAGAGAGTAGAGCACCGGGATACCAGTGATGGTCAATAAGTATCATTTTCATCTTCTTCCATATCCAAGAACAACTCATCGATATTTTCGATAACCCACTGAATTTTTTCCTGATTGAGATCCTCGGTAAACATCCTGTTCATTGGTTCCAACACCGTCTTTTGTATGATACGACAGACCCATCACTACCGGGTCGTTTTGTAAGTTATCTGATGTTTATCTCCACAAAATCACTCAGATCACTCTGGCTGGCAGAAAACTCATCAGACCATCCATAGCAGTCATGGAGCATCTGTGCGATTACATCTGAAAACGTCATGTTCCCACGTTTTAACATGAGAAGCGCCTCATACACCTCGGGATCTATTCGTATTGAACGCCCCTCGCCTGCACGAGGCATAATTACCACTTCGTGGTTACACTATATAAAATTATCCCAAAAACTTTGTCTGACTTTATATGCAGTGCATAAAATAGTCGCAAATTGGAGAGATCTGAATCCATTAAATCTGGTTATTACTGCACCACTTTTGATAAGAATCAATTTTTAAAAAAGACTGATATACCATTAGAGAATACACGTCATTGCAGTGAATGCGGGATTGATTGTATGTTTTCATTTTGTAGTCACAAGTAGGAAAAAAACATCATTTTCTCCTTTTTTCCCCGCCGGATGTAAAACACCGACCTGAAAGGAAATACATTGGTATGTATCCTTCACGTCTTCGATTACCCAAAAAACTGAATATGTGGTAAGATTACGAATCCTTTTTAATCACGGGGATTGATGCGGATGAACGAAAACGTAGAAAAATCCGTGTATGCAAACTCGGGTTCATCTCCATGACAACCACCAACACGCAGCAGAGTTGGAAGTCAAGCGGGATCCTGGCTACCTCAATATGGCACGCATCCTCCTGTTTTTTTACTGCGAGAGGTTCGAACTCAATCGGGTTCTCAACAATCCCGTCCGGCGTTTTCCGGCAGCAGATGTTCTGATGCTGGTGCCCGCAGCACATATGGGTGAGCCCCCGTGCCGCAAGTGCTTCAAACGCCATTGGTGCAGTATAATGGAACCCGGCAAAGGAATCCCCGGATTCATGAGAAAGCCGCTGCCAGCACTTGAGCCGAAGCGTCTGGTTTCCCAGATCAAGCGGCCCACCATGGACAAACAGCATGCCGCGATCCGACCATTCCATGGGCATGGTGTCAAAGAGGGAAAGAAGGGGGGAGCCCCGCATCTGCTCATGACGGTAAGTACTTGCCGGATCACTTCCACTTACCAAAAGCCTGTTGAGAAAGGCGTGATCATGGTTGCCGAGCACTGAAACAGAGCCGGTATTCTTTTGAGAGAGTATGGATCATCTCAAGGGTTTCCTGAGGACGGTCTCCCCGATGAACAAGATCCCCGAGATTTACCAAAATATCTACCTGACCGAACGCTTGTCGGAACAACGGGGTCCGTATACATGACGCAAGTGCACGGATTGCCACTGAATCTGCATGAACGTCAGAAAAGATTACTGCACCCATAATGGTGGCAAAGTATTAGTGTTTCTTTCTCATAAAAACCGATGATACCTCGGGTTATACTAATGGACACCGCGGGATTAAGATATGTTCATGTCCGAGAAATTCCAAGGTACCTACGGAATATCTGATGAACAGGCAGCCAACAGGGGAACTACGATACAGCATTCAAATCGTTCTTTCGTATGCAATCCCTTTAATCCGATTCATCAGAAAAACGAAGGAGGATCTGATACTATGGAACGATTCCTTACTGAGTATATCAATCGCTTGAGACCCCACTTCATCGGGTTTCCAGCGGTAACCGCACACGAGATTGCATCGGCATTCCTTGCCTTCAAGTTCGGACTTTACCGCAATGCAGTACATGAATGCACCCAGGCCATCTCCCTTATTCCTGATAGCGGAGCAAACGTCGCATTAAAAAAAGCGCTCTCAATCGTCCGTGCAAATGCACAGAATCTCGAAAATGCACAGTTTACCGCAGATTTATCGATAGCTTTTCTCGAAGATGAGCGCCCGTATGTGCCCATCATACTTCCCCCGGACCAGATCGAAGATCCTGGCACTCTCGAACTGGACAACGCACTTATCCTGATCTATAGTGTAGCAGTTCTTACCTCTCCTGATGATGAAGAGGCAATGGCCGAGCACCGCAAGTTCATAATAAGACTGCTGACCGGGTACAAAAAAGCACTGGGAATCAGCTGATTGCATCCTTTATTAAATCCCCTCAATGGGAAAAACAGGTCAGGCTAACAAACCTTTTTTGACCGGGCTCACCCTGCACAATAATCCTAAAAATAAAAAAAAACGGCGATCCAGTGTGAATTCAACAAATTATCTAACTGAAGGACATCTTTTCCGCGGGCTTATTACCATATCACTACCCATTATTGCAAGTAACCTCCTCCAGAGCGTGCTGGAAGTGGTCGATCTCTACTTTGTGGGCAGACTGGGTGCAGACGCGATAGCAGGCGTTGCCATGAGCACTACGATCATCTTTGTCCTTGCAACATTCATTGTCGGTCTTGTCACTGCTACTACCGCATTTATTTCGCGGCACTATGGTGCACAGGAACACGATGCCGTGGGATTGATTGTCCAGCATTCTCTCTATATCGGCCTCACCTTCTCACTTGCAATCTCGGTATTCGGCCTGTTCTTCTCAAAAGACCTTCTGATGCTACTCGGAGCGAACGAAACGGTTGCCACTCTCGGTTCTGCCTATCTTTCGGTACTTTTTTTAGGGATCTTCACGATGGTTGAACTCTGGGTCGTGATAAGCTCTTTCCAGGCATGCGGGAACTCATTGACCCCCATGATCCTGATGGTTGGGGTAAATATCGTCAACATCATCTTAAACCCGATATTGATCTTCGGTCTTGCCGGGTTCCCGGCTTTTGGTATTGCAGGGTCTGCTCTTGCAACTATCCTCTCACGCGGAGCAGGACTGGTGATCGGTATGCTCCTCCTCGTGCGGTACTCCAGCCACATCACATTCCCGAAAACCTGGAGCCTTGACCTCCCGCTGATCTGGCGGATACTTTCTGTCGCCATCCCAAACTCAATCCAGTCTGGCCTGCGCAGCGGCACTTTCCTGGTGATGATGGCGTTTGTTGCGGTGTATGGTACTGCCGCGATTTCCGGCTATGGTATTGCAGAGCGACTTGAACTCATCGCTCTCATGCCTGGTTTTGCCATCGCTACGGCAACCGCAGTAATTGTTGGACAGAACCTCGGTGCAAAAAAGCCGGATCGCGCAGAGGAGGGTGTGAAACTCGGGCTTATGTTCTATGGTACTATTATGTTCGCAGTTTCTATCTGTTACTACGCGTTTGCCGGGCAGCTGATCTGGTTCTTTGACCCGAGCGGCGCCAGCGTGATGACCGGGGTTTCCTACTTCCAGACGGTAACACCATTTTACATCATTATGGCGGTGAGCATTATTCTTTCCTTTGCACTGAACGGTGCCGGGGATACAAAAAAACCGATGTATGCCACGCTTGTATCCATGGTACTGATACAGATCCCCCTGGGTTACTTCCTGCCACAGCATTTCGGACTTGGCATCACCGGCATCTGGATCGCGTAATTATCGGTATTATCATCCAGGCAGTCCTGCTCGGCATGATGTACAGGAGCGGCAGCTGGAAACGTATCGCATTGTAAATAAAATCAAAATTAACTCAGCCTGATTTTTTTAAAGAACTTTTCAAAGAAAAATTTAGAGGCTGTCAAGACTGATACCGCTGAAGTCCTGGGCAACCTGTTGAATATCCCTGACACCGAACGCCGTCTGGACCATATTCAGTTCGAGCGTGTTTGCTGCATCGCACATGTAATCGAGGATGTCAACAGAGAGTTCCTTTTGGATCTTGCTCTTACGCAACTGGTCAACAAGCGCAGCCATCTTTTCCGGAGGTTCCATGCGGAGTTTTGCAAGGCTCATGACACACATGTAAATCCGTGTTAAATTCCGGTCGGTACCGGTTATGGTGTCAAAGAAATTCCTGATTACCTGTGCCTGATAGATATCTCCACCCATGAATCCACCTCCTTCCCACTCTGTAGGTAATTTCTCTGTTCGAATTGTCCTTATAAAAGGTTTGTGGCAAAAAAGTTGTTTGGCGCAAAAAATACGTGATTTAAACCGTTATTTTCCTCAGGAGCGGCGGAATTGTCTGACAACAAGACGCCGGGCGTCGTACTTCGCCGCGTTGCCCCCACTTACTTCGCTGCGACTACAATTTTGATAATATCCCCATCCTTGAGAACATGATTTTCCTTAATCCGCATCCTTGTCCGTGCATCAACCGCATACAGAAATCCCTTGCCAATATCGGTGTGCACCTGGAACGCAACGTCATGAGGGGTTGATCCTTTCTTCATCAGGAAAGCATCGGGAAGCACTTCACCTTTCTTATTGCAGAAATGGTTCTCGTCCTCGACCGGGTAGATGACTATCATATCGAGCAGCTCAAATACTGCCCGGTTAATTGCCTGCTGCACTCCGGTACCGTTGCACTGCTTCATCACTTCTGCAATCTTTGCCAGTCCTGCTTTCTGGGCCGGTGAGAGAGTCCCTTCATTGGCAATCCTGAATTGTTACATCACCAGGTAGATACTGAATCAGGTGCGCCGCTGCTGCATTCCTGAGTGCAAGTTCCGATGCTGCACTCGCAAACGAAACCTTCTGCTCTGCAAGTTTTAAGCGTAGCACTTCCGGTGCCTCATCAAACTTGTTCCCCACGACCAGCATCGGTTTTGATATCTTCACCATCTCCGCGCATAACGGGATAAGATCCTCGATAGTGGCATGGACGAGATCAAGCTTGAGTTTCAGCTCCACATCCCGCACATCCTCCATGGTGATACCAAGACCGGTGAATATGTCGGCAATCCCCTGCTGGATAGCAGTGCCTTTTCCCTGAGACATGCGGCTTATCCTCGTCCAGTGCTTTTCAAGAATTCCATGGACCCACATCGTCATCTCAAAAATCAGGAACCTGATATCTTCTTCCGGATCATGATTACCCACACCTACCGGGTTCCCTTCGCTGTCCGTGCCGCCGCTTGCATCGACAATATGGAGTATTGCATCTGCCTGCCGAAGGTTGTCAAGGAACTGGTTGCCCAGTCCCTTACCCTTGTGGGCATCAGGTACAAGCCCGGCGACATCAATTAGGTTCACCGCAACAAACCGGTTCCCATCAACACAGTGTCCACAGGTGAGGTGAAGATCATGGCACGGGCACTTCGTTCTCACATAGGCAACACCAAAGTTCGGATTGATAGTCGTGAACGGATAGTTGGCGATTTCGACATTTGCCATGGTCGCAGCCTTGAAAAATGTCGACTTTCCGCAGTTGGGTTTACCCGCAAGGGCAAGAGTGATCATGTATGGTTCCTCATATGACTATTCGGGATATTTCTGCTTTTTTGGTCTGATGAGAATCTGACAATATATTTTATATGAACGATCCTGATGGTTTTCATACTTCCATGGAGATCTGAATACTGTTTTCCTGGCCTGCATGAAAAAAACCGATCGTTTTCATGGTGCACAGAATCCAACCAAAGTTTTTCATGCCTGCTTATTAAAAGGTACTTATGACGTTCACACAGAAAAAAATCTATTATTTTGAAAAACCGGGAGAAGGTAATACGCTGGATGCGGCACGTTTTGCCATCGAACGTGCAAAAGAACTCAAAATTAGAACGATTGTTGTAGCAAGCACTTCAGGAAAGACAGCACAGGTTTTTTTTGATGCAATGAACGGATCGGGACTTGAACTCGTAGTGGTAACCCATGTTGTTGGATTTTCAAAACCCGGGGAGTGGGAATTTTCAGCAGAGATTGCAGATCAATTACAGAAAAAGGGGGTTCGTATCGTTACCGGTACCCATGCACTCTCCGGACTCGAGCGGGCACTCTCACGCTCACCAAAGGTTGGGGGGGGATCGCGTACCGAAGCGATCGCAGAGGCACTACGGCGCGTTGTTGCAGTCGGCCTCAAAGTCGCTGTAGAGTGTGTGCTGATGGCTGCTGACCAGGGAGCAATTGGCATCAATGAGGAAGTGATTGCAGTTGGCGGGACATACAGCGGTGCAGATACGGTCTGCGTGATCCGGCCGGCACATACAGCCAGTTTCTTTGATCTCCAGGTTCGGGAGATTGTTGCTATGCCGAGGGTCCGGTAACAATGGCAATCACAGAACTCAAAGAGGCGATAATCCTCCTTAAACGAATACCATCACTCTGGATACCAGGCATTGTTGGCGGAATTCTGGCTGCATCTCTCTGGGTGACCCTCAATCTCTCCGGTACCTTTTTTGCCAGCAGGCTGCTGGTGATCTTCGGATTGGTGCTGCTCCTCTTCACTACAGGTATGCTTGTAATAATCAGGGACAATGAAGGGGACCTCAGGACAATGCTTGCCGGGGGCATCAGGTATTACTTCCGGGTACTCCTGCCCCAGCTCATCATAATATTTGGCGTTATGCTCATCTTTACTCTTGTTATGGTCACCTTCAGTCTTATCGGAGCATCGTCCGATATCAGTATGGTGACCGCCCTTACATTTGGCTTCATGATCCCTATACTGCTATCTCACCTTTTTTTACGATACCGCCGCAGTTTTTGAGGAGAGAAAAGTGTTTGAATCTATCCGGCGCAGCGTCCAGCTGGTCATGACGCATATCAACGAGGTAATCGCATTCCTGTTTGTCTGTACTGCGATCATTATCGGGATTACGTTTTATGCTGATGATTATCTGGGAAGCATTCCTGTATGACAATCTCGAACCGATAACCCGTTACAATGAGACACAGCTCCAGACATTCACACCTGACCAACTCATGGCATTGATAGGCCCGGGGGGTATGTGGATCACGGCAGTTATTCTCTTTATCGGGGTCTTTTTGCTCCTCCCTCTTCTCTACACCTATAAAGCATGTTTCTTCAGGAAACTGGCTCGCGGGGCTGCTGTCACCCAGCAGCCGACAACCGGGGAATATGACAGCAAAGGGCGTTGGTTCAAATATTAACAAACTAGACCACATTTTTCCCTTCAGGAAGTTAGTCTGATCCTCATTGGCCCAGAACATCCAGAACTTCATTTTTTCAATCCTGAAGAATCGATAATTGAGTGATCCTGGAGGAGGACACAATAAATCCTAAGAGTTCAGGAACAGAAACATAATAACTGCAAATACTCCCCCGCCAATCGTTGCAAGCAGATTTGTACCTGCATTACCCAGAAATCCCCGGTTCTCCAGTGTCGCTCCAACAAGGCTGTCAATATTGGTACCCAACAAATCCCGCAAGCGTGCAAATAACCATCATTTGCGGTGTGATCACATTGAGCAGCAATGCAACAAGGGAGACGACAAAACCTCCCAGGAGTGCGACAAATTCCCCCGTCAGGGTAACACCGCCGTTCGTTCCTATCGGGACCTTCTTTAATGTTGTAATCATATAGGGGATTCCCCCGGTCACCCCAATCTCGCTTGCCAGGGTATCTGCTGCAGCAGTTGCCACACAACCGACATACATGACAATAAAGACCGGCAACTGAAATACACCGAAAAGAACTGCAGCAGCAGCTGCAACAATCCCATTCGCAAAAACATTCCGGTACCCCCGCGCCCCGCTCTGTCCCTGTTCAACACCAATCCTTTTTTTATACTCAAATTTATATCTGGTCGCCGCAGAGCCCAGGATGAAAAATGACAGCATAATTAAAAACCATTGCGCACCCTGCGGTGCAGCAAAGACCAGCAGGATAATCCCCACAAGAGCAGCAGAGAAGAGACCGGAAAGATCTGCAGTTTTTGCCCGGAATGCAAAATAGCCAAAGGTAAACCCGACAATAACCGCTATCACGACGAGCAGCAGGTCTGCCTGGTAATTAAGCTCCCGGATGAGCCACATCGTCATGGCTATGCCAATCGCTTCAATAACCAGTGAGTCTTCATACTTGAGCAGGATTGTTTTTAAAAGAACTGCTGCAATGATTCCGAAAATGACTGTTAAGAAATAGTACTGGTGGAGATATGCGATGACGAGTACCCCCGCCCATGCAGTAGAGATGATATAATAGAGATAGGTGTTCAAATCGTCAGCACCACGCTGGAAGACCAGTTCACCCAGAACAAGCATGGCAAGCGTGCAGCAGAATACAAAAAGAGGGAGAAGTGTAATTCCGTAAAGCATTGCAATTACACAAAAAGAGTATGTAAGATATTTGGTGTCAAAAAAACGCCACAGGATAAGCGCGAAGAGAATAACAATCAGACTCATCAGCCACGCAGGCTGGATATAGGGGGCAATCAGAATAGAACCGCCGACAAGCCCTGCTGCGTAACCCAGCCCTCGTTGTTTCTCCATTTGTCAATCATTTGTCTTTTAAGCAAAAAGAGTTTTATCGTGTCCGTATTTTCCAAAAAAATAAACGCTGACGGCACTCGCCGGGTCGCAATAAACAGGATACGATCACTATATTTTATTTCACAACCAACCTTCTGGCGAATGGTATCCTCTGATCAACTGCCGAAAAACTATGATTTCGCTGAGGTGGAGGAGCGCTGGCGCGGCACCTGGCGCGACGAAGATCACTATTTTGATAAAAACTCAAAAAAACCGCAGTTTGTGATCGACACACCCCCGCCATATCCTACCGGCAACTTCCATATCGGCAACGCATTAAACTGGTGCTATATCGACTTTTTTGCCCGCTATAAACGTATGAAAGGCTTTAATGTGATGTTCCCCCAGGGGTGGGACTGCCATGGTCTCCCGACAGAAGTGAAAGTGGAAGAACTCAACCATATCACAAAAAACGATGTTTCCCGCGAGGAATTCCGGCGGATGTGCCATGAACTTACCGAGAAAAACATTTCTCTGATGAGGCTCACGCTCCGCAGGATGGCGTTCTCAACGGACTGGAGTAACGAGTACATCACGATGATGCCGGATTACTACGGCAAAACACAGCTCTCATTCCTGCGCATGCTTAAGTCCGGCTACATCTACCAGAGTGAGCACCCGGTGAATTATTGTATCCGCTGCGAGACAGCGATTGCTTTTGCTGAGGTTGCCTATGATGACCGGGAGACACAGCTGAATTATTTTGACTTTCAGGGTGTCGAGATTGCAACCACCCGTCCCGAGCTCCTTGCTGCCTGTGTAGCAGTTGCGGTGCACCCGACAGATGAACGATACCACTTCTTAAAAGGCAGGAAGATGAAAGTCCCGCTGTTCGGCCATGAAGTTCCGGTTGTCCAGGATGAGGCAGTTGATCCTGCATTTGGCTCTGGCGCGGTCATGATTTGTACATTTGGTGACAAACAGGATGTTCACTGGTGGAAGCAGCACAACCTCTCTTTGCGCAAGGCAATTGATCGGCAGGGGAAGATGACTGCCATTGCAGGCAGATATGAGGGCATGAATACAACCGATTGCCGCACTGCAATCCTTGCCGATATGAAGTCCCGGAAAATCCTGAAACGTCAGGAAAATCTGGCACAGCGTGTCGGAACCTGCTGGCGCTGTAAGACGCCGATAGAGATTCTCTCAGAGCGCCAGTGGTTTGTAAAAATTAAACCCGATGAGATCCAGAAGGCCGCTCACCAGATCATCTGGTATCCTGAGCATATGCTGCTTCGGATGGAAAACTGGATCGAACAGATGGAATGGGACTGGTGTATCTCCCGGCAGCGGATTTTTGCAACACCGATCCCTGTCTGGTTCTGTAAAAAATGTGGTGAAAGGGTGATACCCGACGAGACAGATCTGCCTGTTGATCCAACACTGGTAACACCGAAACATCCCTGCCCGAAATGTGGCAATACCGAGTTTGATGGAGAAGTTGATGTCCTTGATACCTGGATGGACTCTTCCATCTCTGTCCTCAATGTGACCGGTTGGGACGGGAGTGGGAAACCCCCCTACTTCCCCGCCCAGATCCGCCCCCAGGGACATGATATCATCCGGACATGGGCATTCTATACCATCCTGCGATCAGTCGCACTTACGGGCTCAAAGCCGTGGGAAGAGATTCTTATTAACGGTATGGTGCTGGGAGAAGACGGATTCAAGATGAGTAAAAGCCGGGGTAATATCATTGTTCCGGAAGAAATTCTCGGAAAATACGGCGCTGATGCACTCCGGCAATGGGCAGCAATGGGAGCGGCAACCGGTTCAGATATCATGTTCAACTGGAACGATGTTGTTGCCGCATCCCGGTTCCAGACCAAGATGTGGAATATCGCAAAGTTTGCCCTGATCCAGCTTGAGAAAGAAGGTTTTGATCAGAACGCACCCGTTACTGCACTTGCCGACAGGTGGCTGCTTGTGCGCCTCTCAGATACGATCCAGCAGGTGAGTGCTGCAATGGAGTGCTACCAGTTTGACACGGCACTCAAGGCAATCAGGGAGTTTGCGTGGGATACTCTTGCCGATAATTACATCGAACTGGTCAAGGGCAGGTTGTATACCGGTGAGGCGTCCCGCAAGAGTGCCCTCCTTGTCCTCCATACCGCGTTTGATGCGCTCTGCAAAATGCTCGCACCATTCACCCCCTACTTTGCTGAAGAGTGCTATTCTCACCTGAATAAAGGTGCAAGCGTCCACAAGCAGCCCTGGGTATCCTTCACGTATGAGGATGAAGCAGCAAGATACGAGGGCAACCTGCTCGCACAGGTAGTGGCAGAAGTGCGCAAGTATAAGCACGATACCGGACTTGCACTCAATGCTCCGCTTGGCAGAGTTACGATCTACGCCCCGCACACGGTTAATGATGAAGGTGATACCGGGCGCACCCTGAATGCGGATGTCCACTGGCGCACCGATGCAGTAAAACTCGATCGGGTGATTACTGATATTGATTTTAACCGTGCAGTAATAGGACCTGCATTCCGCAAACAGGCACAGGCATTTATGACTGCAATACAAGCGCTGCCACCCCACCAGCTGGCAAACCCGCCAAAAACGATCATCCTGGAAGGTTCTGAAGTGGAGATACCTGAAAATTCCTTTTCCCCGAAGTTTTCCTATGTGGAAGAGGGGGCAAAAGTGGACGTGATCACCGTCGGCGACGTGATCGTGACAATTGCAAAATCTGCCTGATTGAATCAGCAACAAACATTGCTATCTCATCTTTTTCTTTCATTGCATCCACGATCACAAACCGTGACGGGTCTTCACGGGCGAATTGTAAGTAATTGTGCTGGACATTTTCAAGTACATCCCGCTTCTCGAAATGCTCGCGCTCGTTCTGGGGTTTAAGACGGGCAAGGGCTTCATCGATGGGAAGCACACAGAGGAATGTTTTATCCGGCACGATCGACCAGCCATTGTGCATTGCCCGTAGCCATTCCTCAGGTTGTGGGATCACCCCTTTGAGGGTGACTGCCTGGTAGGCATACCGGCTGTCGCTGTACCGGTCAGAAATTACCAGTTTGCCGTCAGCAAGTGCAGGCCGGATAATTTTTGCGAGATGAGCTGCATGATCAGCAACAAACAGGGTTGCCTCGGTTACCGGATCGATCTGTTCTGCTATCGCCCGGCGTACTGACTCACCTACCCAGGTGGCTCCCGGCTCACGGGTAAAGACCGGATCAAGATCGGCAAGTAATTCCTGAAGCGCCAGATGCAGTGTGCTCTTCCCGCTTCCATCAATTCCCTCCAGCGTGATTAACAACAGCTTCCCCTCCGTATCCATTCAATCGGGACAATTCCCCTGTGTAAGGCAGTACTGATAATGGCTCCGTCAAATCCCGAATGGCTGATTATTTCGAGATCGCCAACGGTTGCCACACCTCCGCCATAAAAGAGCTGCCCGTCATATGCTCTGCGCATTTTTTCCAGCAGGTGCCGGTCAATACCCTGCTCTGTGCCAACAGCGCTGACATTGAGCAGAATACACCCGTCAAAATCCCAGTGCTGCGCAGATGCCAACACATCAACCGGTTCTTTGCCGCAGGGTATGACCCGCCCATTTTTTACATCAATACTGAGAACAGCCTCCATGATACCGTGACAGATTCCTGCCACCGGTCTCGGTCCCGACAATATTCACGATATGCTCACCCGTCAAGAAAATCAGACGGGGAATGACAACCCCGGTCAACAAAACAGCATCTGACTTCCTGTGCGCACTGCCGGATAATCGCATCATGGGACCCGGTCCCTTCAATGCGATCGAGATCGGCAATATAGAGATAATCTGGGTTTGATGGTCTTTGACAAAACCAATGGGTTCTGCCGTCGGAGAAAACCCCCAATCAAGCGGTTTGTAGGTCTCACGTTGCCCGGATTTGCCATGAACGACCAGATTTTGCCGCAAATCCATCGCAAGAAATAGTTTCATAGGCGAACGCAATCACTATTAGGATAAAAGATCATTAAACTTTATGCAATTGTTGGTCAGCCCCAGCACTATCGACGAAGCAAAACGATCCGTCTGCTGCTGATATAATCGATGTCAAAAAACCTTCAGAGGGCTCTCTGGGCGCCAACTTTCCCTGGGTGATACGTGAAATCAAAACGCTTTCAGCAAAACCTTTGAGTGCGGCAATTGGTGACTTTGACTATAAACCGGGAGGAGCTGCACTTGCTGCCTACGGGGCTGCCTGTGCAGGAGCTGACTATGTGAAGATCGGACTTGCCTTTGACGGGCAGGAAAAGGCACGTGATGTCATTGGAGCTGTCGTCAGGGCAGTAAAAGATGAATTTCCCCGAAAAATATGTCGTGATTGCTGCCTACTCGGATTACCAGCGTATGCATTCCATCTCTCCGTTTGAGATGGCACCCATCGCTGCTGACTGCGGTGCTGATGTTGCCATGGTCGATACCGGTATCAAGGATCGTCAGAGCACCTTTGCCTTCATGAATGAAGACACGCTCCGTTCATTTACCCAGACAAACAAAAAACTCGGACTCAGAACAGCGCTGGCCGGTGCGCTTAAATTTGAAGATATTGATGCCCTCAAAAGGATCAACCCGGATATAATCGGTGTGCGGGGAATGGTCTGTGGCGGCGACCGGAATGCAACCGTCCGTGAAGACCTCATAAAAACCGCACTTGCCATGATCAGGTGATTTATGTACGTGAGAAACTGGATGTGCCACTCTCTTTAACCTTTGACGATGTGCTGCTCGAGCCCCAGGCATCGTGGCTTGAACCTGCAGAAGCAGATACGCGCTCGAAATTTTCGAAAAAAATCGATCTGAACATCCCGCTTGTGTCCGCGGCAATGGACACGGTTACTGAAGCGCCGATGGCGATAGCACTCGCCCGCGAAGGTGGTATCGGTGTGATCCACCGGAACATGACACCGGAGCATGAGCTGCAGGAAGTCATTTTTGTCAAACAGGCTGAAGAGCTGATAGAACGTGATGTGCTCTTTGTTGAGGATACCGCTACGGTTTCGGATGCTGAGCATCTTATGCAACAGTACAGTATCGGGGGAGTTCCCGTTGTCGATAAAGGCAAGATTATCGGGATCGTCAGCCGGCGTGATGTCCGGGCGATTGTCTCCAAACGCGGTGATGAAAAGATCACCTCAATCATGACAAAGAAACCGATTGTCGCTGATGAAGATATCACTGCGGAAAAAGCACTCGAGATCATGTATACCAACAAGATCGAACGCCTCCCGGTCGTGAATAACAAGGGTAAACTTCTCGGTATTATTACGATGCAGGATATCCTGGAGAAACGCCAGTACCCGCTTGCGACCCGGGATACGAAAGGCAATCTCCGTGTGGCTGCAGCAGTCGGACCCTTCGATTTTTCCCGCGCCGAATTGCTCGACAACAACAACGTGGATGCACTTGTGGTGGATTGCGCCCACGGCCATAATATGAAAGTCGTCGCGGCGGTCAAAGACATCAAAGGCAGCATGAAAGCAGAGATTATTGCCGGTAACATTGCAACGAGGGCAGCCGCAGAGGCACTGGTCAGTGCCGGTGTCGATGGGATCAAAGTCGGTATTGGTCCGGGCTCGATCTGTACGACCCGAATTGTTGCAGGTACCGGTGTTCCCCAGATCACCGCAATTGCACAGGTTGCAGATGTTGCCCGGAACGCAGAGATTCCCATTATCGCAGACGGGGGTGTCCGTTTCAGCGGAGATGTGGCAAAAGCGATTGCTGCCGGTGCTGATACCGTGATGATGGGCAGCATGTTTGCCGGGACTGATGAAGCACCGGGCAAAGTAATCACCATCAAAGGACGGCGCTATAAGCAGTACCGGGGTATGGGATCGCTTGGTGTCATGAGTACCGGGCAGTCGAGTGACCGGTACTTCCAGAAAAAGGATATCGGCAGCAGCAAGTTCGTGCCTGAAGGTGTGGAAGGCGTCACACCCTATGTTGGTCATGTGGCAGAAGTGATGTACCAGCTCGTTGGCGGGCTCAAATCTGCAATGGGGTACACGGGTTCAAAGACGATTCCGGAGATGCAGAAAAATGCAAAGTTTATCCGTATCACCAATGCCGGTATGACCGAGAGTCACCCGCACAATATCCTGATAACCGATGAAGCGCCGAATTACCGGTTGTTTGAATAATTTTTGGTGATTATCAATAATCCGCCCCCAAATGAGGTGACAACCACACCATTTGGCATGATTGCCCCCCCTTGCGTCACCAGTCCCCCGAGGGGGACGGGGCGCATTGCGATATCACCAGAACAGGTAATACAGCACTATCGCAAAGGGGGGGTGCCCGAGCGGCGGGGGCGGAGCCCCCAAGAGTGAATTTCTCGTGCGATTAATCTTTTGACTTCAATTGACTGAGTTTTTACATTTCGCGTTTTCTATTTAGGGGCTGATATTTTACAATTACCTAATTTTTTTTTGGGCTTGAGTGAAGTCCACTCAAAAATGACAAAAGGGAAAGTCCAACATCATTGATGATAATTTTCCTTTAGAATACCCGAAACCATGGGATCCAATGATGGAAAACCTCATATTATAATTAATTTCTTAAAATAGCCAAAAATTGAAGAGATTATTATGCCTTCTGGTGCACCTTAATGGGTTTTGGCAGGCATCTTTTTTGCTCGTCCGCCATGTGGTGCCGATTGGTTTTGGGCGGGGCTTAAAATCCCTGTTTCAAAAAAGCCAGAATGGGCTCTTATTGCGGTTTTAGGGGCTGGTACTCACTATTTTGTATGGTAGATTGAGTATGTCAGATGAATGTTTGTTTTTTGATGAAATATCATGGCGTGGATCCCATGAAATTTCCTCTTTATCTGAAAGAACTGGAATTCAGATACAATCACAGAGACTTTGATTTATTTAACGATCTGCTCCAAGTCTTAGTTGGTTATAGTCTCGTGGCTTGTACTGAGTAATCACCTAATTTATTATGTAAATTCTCAGCATCGGTCATGATCATAGCCAAATAACAATCGTCATGTTCCAAGGTGCACATGTCAACAGATACCAATGTTAAAGCAATACTGAAAGGCGATGTAATTTTTTTAGTGAATTCGACACTTTTCTGTGCTGTTACTCCTTCTTTTATAACCTTTGTTACAATTATGCTTACGAAAAATCCGTTCAGCTGGCCCAAAGTATTGCTCCCTTTTTTTGCTTGCATACTTATTTACTCCACAAACCGGCTTACTGATAAGAAAGAGGACGCGATCAACATGCCTGATAGAATACAGTTCCCGCATCGCATTCGAATCACTCTCATAGTTGTCGCGTTAATCTTCTTTGTTTTGTTGCTGGGTATTGTTTTTCAAAAGAACTTCCTTTCGTTTGCTATTTCCTTGTTCCTACTGGTTATTGCCTTCCTGTATTCAATTTGCAGGTTGAAGCGGTTCTTTCTCGTGAAAAATATATTCATCGCTACGGCGGCTTGTGCGAGTGTCCTTATTGTGCCCGCATATTATGAAAACTGGACCGGTATCGGGTAAATGCTGGTCCTGTTCTTTTTTTTATGATATTAACCAATACGATACTTTTCGACATCAAGGAAATTAAGGGGGATTCTATCTTCGGTATACATACCCTACCGGGACTTCTCGGGATACCTGCAACAAAAAAGATATGTTACTTCTTGGTGGCAATAGCATGTATGATGATAATTCCCCTGTTATTTATGAATTGGGATAGTATTCTCCTGATTCCCTTTGCATGCACCTTAGCTCTCTCCACTATCTATGCACCGGATGGTGAAAATCCTTTGTGGTGGTATTTTGGTATCTTTGTTGACGGGGAATATTGGATTCTTTTATTTAGTGCACTTATCGTATTGATTCTGAAATAAACATAAATCCTTATAGCAGCATTCTGTCATTGGGTTAAATTATAACTTTGAATTGCAGCTCGTAATGTTCTTCTTTGTAAATATTATGATGTGGGTACTTTTGCGAAATTAGAAAAAGGAATCATCACCAAAATAAAAGGGGAGAATATGAACTATCTCCTTTTTGTCGTAGTATTGGTGGCAGTAATAATAACTGCCGGATGTGCCAATTATATCCCCACTCAATCTTTTAGTCCAGCGACAATGGAAGCAGATTTGGGGTCTCGCTATTCAGACTCTGAACAGGAGGTCATAGTCTATTCAGCTCAAAAAACCGAAACCTTTACCTCAGTTTTTTATAATGTAGCATCTACAAAAGCAGCAACGAGTGGAAATACCTTCGTTATTATTGATGCTCAGATTAAAAATGTTGGTGCTGATAAAATCATGGTATTTCCCCATCGATTCAGTATTGGTGATTCTGAGGGAAACAGATTTGATAAAGAACCTTTTCACGGAGATGGCTGGTTAATGGCTGTCGAACTTGAAAAAAATCAATATAAGAAAGGGAAAGTGTTGTTTGAGGTTCCTCAAAATGCTAAAAATTTAGTAGTATATTATGATTTAAATGGCAAATTATTGTCCTGGAAAATCAATTAATCAATACGTTTTGGTTGATAAAAGGAAATACAGTTAATACACCACACCTGTTAAACGCCAACAGAATCGCGAATATAAAGATTGTTCTCCATTATTTTACCCAATAACCGGTATCACCCCAGGGCTTCAAACCTGATCGCTGCATCCAGCATGCAACGCAGGCGATTAAAAGTCGAAACGCTTTACTACCTCCTTTGCAGATGTACCAAGGGTCGTTTTCAATACATCACTTCCCTTTGATTGAAACCGGGCACCGAAATATTTAATTTCCGAAACACAATTCTCACAGTGGAGTGAACATTGTGACTGCACCTGAAAAACCTGGTATCGGATTCCCGAGTGTGCTCGATAGTGCCTTTAAGGACTACAAACGCCACATGAAAGTGAGCGACATCATGAGCCGCGATATCATCACAACAACGGCTGAAACCTCAATGGCAAAAGCGGCAAAAATTATGGGAGAGAAGCACATTGGAAGCCTTATCGTGATGAAATTCGGGACACCGATTGCAATCGTGACCGAGCGGGACCTGCTCTCTAAAGTTCTTGCGGGGGGTCTTGACTTAGCGACCACACTTGTCGGGCAGGTCATGTCGTATCCGCTCATCAAGATATGCTCGACTCTCGAGATCAGGGACGCGGCTCGTACCATGATCGGAAAGAAAGGGAGATTGGGAGTATTCGAATGCGGGGAGCTCGTTGGGGTCATCACCGCATCTGACTTGATCCGGGAGATGCCTGAAGCTCCGGAAACCTCGCTTCGGGTAGATGACTTTATGACGAGCGAAATTGTCAGTGTCAAGGAGCATGAGACTGTTGCAACCGTTGCCGGTATAATGGGAGAAAAACGGGTCGGAAGTGTGATTGTGACCCGTGATGGAAAACCCTCAGGGATATTTACCGAACGCGACCTCCTGTCGACATTCCTTGTTCGCGAGAAGTCGCTCGATACCCCGGTGGATAGAGCGTCCTCGTCTCCTCTGAAAACCGCTCCAACAGGTATCAGTATTCATGAAGCGGCAAAGATAATGGCTGCTCAGCATGTCCGTCGGCTTCCCCTTATGAAAAAGAAGCAGCTTGCAGGAATTATTACCGCACGTGACCTTGTAGAGGCGTATGCAAAGTAACCGGGATTCACCAAAAAATCCCGGTTATCTTTTCCTGAGCTTTTGTATTGTTTAATGCACGTATCAATGTGGTGCGATACGTGTTCTGACCCTTTCATACAGTCCGGATACTGATTGCTCACCATTTTCGGCGATTTTAACCGAAGCATTAAATATCGTATCCCTGCATAACCCTATATGAGGAGTTATGAGCAGGGAGAAGATAAAAGTCCCCGGAAAGGTATACGAGGAGTTAGTCGCCCTCCAGCGTGAGATCCATTTCACTCAGGATCATCAGGACACGATCAAAAAGGCACAGGACGAGGTTATATGAACGCTGCCAACTGGATCCGCCAGAACGAGAATGCCTACAAGATAGGATTTGCATGGGGTTTTGAACCATCCGGTGATGAGCCGAAAGGCACACTCAAGGAAATTCCCGTAAAGGAAGCTCCGGCACCAAAGCGAACAATTTCCCGTCCTCCACCCCCACAGAGCAAAAAGTCCCAGAAGTCCACCAGCTTCCGGGGGTATTCTTGCCAGTATCAAAAAATGGTTTGGAAAATAATTCTGATTTTTTATCTTTTTCAATGAAAGAACAAAACATACTATTCCCTACAATGACGGAGTGGATTGTATGCCAACCTGCGGTGAATGTGTAAGTTATACACCAAAAACCAGGGATCGGGGTGACTGCCGCATCAACGGTGAGACAACTCCTGACCGTGACAGCGAACGATGTCCTTCACGCACGTTTATTCCAAAGCCGGTAAAATAATATACAAGGATACCATACCATGCCACGTGAACTTTCCGAGAAGGACATTGTGATTTTGAAAAAACTCGCACCGGAATGCGGGGATCTTACCTGTTCGGGATCCGGGCATATGTTCCATTCCATCCTTCCCCCGGTTTCCAACCATTTTGCAGAGGACAGTGACGATTTTATCCAGCGGATTAGCCGACTTTCCGATGAAGAACTTACGTATATCACCGACATGATCTGCAAAGGGGAGGAGAGTATGGGTTGCCTCCCGGTCGAGGATATCGATGCGCTTGTTCATCTTATCCATGACCGGCTCTCTCCGGAAATCGCACAGAAAGTTATCACCGCGTATGAATCCGGTGGCGAGTGTGAGCATTGATTTTTCTCATTTATAGGGCCGACATTTCACTCCTGATCGCTGCACTCCATGACCCAACCATAAAAAAACGACGGGCAGCAGCAACACAACTGGGTAAATCCGGCAACCTGTCAGCGATTCCACCACTTATTGAGGCACTATCTGATACCCATCCCGTTGTCCGCAGTGAGGTTGTACAGGCATTGGGAAGGCTTGGTGATTCCTCGGCCGTTACAGGATTGATTGTTTCCCTGGATGACACGGACGTGGAGGTTCGTGCAGCTGCCATTGCTGCAATGGGAAAGATCAAAGACCGGGATGCAGTTGATCCGCTCATCCGCTGCCTTCGCGACAAGGAAATAATCATCAGGATCGGTGCTGCGGAAGTACTGGGGAAATTGGGTGATCACCGGGCAATCGAACCGCTAAAAAATCTCGGACAGTGACCCATTCTCTGATGTCCGGGAAGCAGCGGCAGAAGCTATCCGGAAACTTCGGGAAAGATCCTGATACCTATGTAGCTGTTCCGTGGTCTGTACTATTGTCATTATAGTCTCAGCTTGCGATCGTGAGAATGGCAATGTACCTGTCAGGGGAATACAAAACGGATAACTCTTATTATTCACTGTCACTGTCCTCCGTTGTTTATTGTATCCTGTTGCCACAGTGTGTGGATTTTTATGGCTACATGCCAAACCACTGGTTTACAGGAGGTGAACCGATTCCTGATATCATTGAGGTGCAGGACCTGGAAAAAAAATTTGGCGATATCATCGCAGTAGATAGTATCAGTTTTACCGTAAAAAAAGGGGAAGTGTTCGGGTTTCTGGGCCCCAACGGTGCAGGTAAGACCTCGACTATGAAAATAATCGCGTGTGTCTCCCCCAGGACCTCGGGTAACAATACGGGTCTTTGGTATGGACCCGGATACGTCATCCTGCAGAAATCAAACAACGGCTCGGGGTTGTTCCCCAGGAGACAAATCTCGATCCTGATTTTACCTGCTTTGGCAATCTGTTTACCTACTCACGGTACTTTGACATTCCACCCGACATTGCACGTCAGAGAACTGAGGAACTTTTAGAATTTGTCCAGTTACAGGAAAAGAAGGATGTTACAGTGGAGAAACTTTCCGGGGGAATGAAGCGCCGGCTCATCCTTGCACGTGCTCTCGTCAATAACCCCGATCTGCTTATCCTCGATGAGCCTACAATCGGGCTTGACCCCCAGGCACGTCATTTGATCTGGGAGAGACTAAAAATGCTTCAGGCACAGGGTAATACGATCGTTCTCACCACGCACTACCTCGAAGAAGCAGCACGACTCTGCGACCGGCTCGTAATCATGGATAACGGTAAAATCCTTGTTGAAGGCTCACCAGCAGACCTCGTGAAGCAGTATGTCGGTAAAGAAATCGTGGAAGTAGAGAAGACAGACGAAGTTCTTTCCTGTCTTTATGGGAAAAATATCCCCTTTGAAGTGATTGGTGATACCGTGCAGATTGCAACCGGATCGTCCCGCGAAGTCGTCCGCATCCTGTTCGATCACTGCTCTCCTCACAAAGTCCTGACCCGCCCTGCAACGCTCGAAGATGTGTTCCTGAAACTGACCGGAAGGAAGCTGAGGGAGTAATCATGTACCACTTCTGGTCAATACCCCGTATTACACGGCGTGCATGGAAGGTCTGGCACCGTAATCTCGTGGTCTTTTTCAGGACATGGAAAGTGAACTTTTTCCCCCCGTTGATCGAGGCGTTCCTGTACCTGTTTGCCATCGGTATGGGTATTGGCACCTATGTGAAAGAGATCGACGGCATCCCGTATGTAAACTTCATCGCACCGGCAATCCTTGCTATCTCGGTCATGAACTCGGCATTCTTCGAGTGCACGTACGGGTCCTATGTCAGGATGTATTACCAGAAGAGTTTTGATGCGATGATCGCAACTCCCTTATCGATCGAGGATGTGATTGCAGGAGAACTTCTCTGGGGGGCAACCCGGAGCGTGTTGTATGTAATTATTATGCTTCCCGTGTTTGCTGCGTTTGGCGTTATCTCATTTCCCACATCGCTGCTCGCTATCCCGCTCGCGTTTCTGGGCGGGCTCATGTTTGCCGGTATCGCGATGTGTTTTACTGCTATCACGCCCAGTATCGATACCCTGAACTATCCCTCTTTCCTTTTCATCACCCCGATGGCACTCTTCTCAGGCACGTTCTTCCCGCTCACCCTGCTGCCAGTACTCTTCCAGTATATTGCACTTATACTGCTCCCGCTTACCCATCTTGTTGCTATTATGCGGATGCTCACCTTGCCTGCATCTGACAGGGATGGCTGTGCTCAATCTGGTATCTGATTATCCTGGTGACTGCAATCTTCTGTATTGTTGCAATCAATCTGATGCGGAAACGGTTGATAGTATAACCGGTAATAAAAAAATCCACGGGACAATCTGAATCATCCTGTTAGTGTGAGAACATCTAACCCTGCTGGACAATTTTCAGTACATACAGGGTCTCACCCTCAACATTCTTCCTGAGTATAATTTCTGAAACGAACCCTGCCTTAAAAAAAAGATCCCGCACTTCCGGCAGCCCGGTAAGCGATGATATCAGCAATAAAATTCTCCCTCCTGGTGCTAACACACGACCGACTTGTTCAGAAAAACGCTCGATCACGACACGCCCGTTCAGTCCCCCATCGAGTGCATGCTCGAGCCAGTCATCGATCCTCTCCTCCGGTTGCGTGGGAAGGTAGGGGGGATTGAACAGAATAAGATCAAATGTGCTCCGGATCCCACAGAAAAGATCGTTTTGCACCACATCAACACCCTTTTTTCTGGCGCACAGAGCACTGCATGCGGGTTGATATCGGTCGCAACCACACCGGTAACTCTTGCCAGTTCAGCAGCGATCAGCCCGGAACCGGTACCTACTTCAAGAACACGGTCACCGGCTTTCACCTCCAGCCCGTGCTGCATCAAGCAGAAGATAGGTATCGGCTTCGGGTACGTAGACCTGGGACGGATCGTGAGACATGAAATAACACTCGTGATATGATAGGTGTTCTGACTTCAAATCTTATGAGATCCCTGAATTGACATTCCTAAGTATAAACTCACCGGCAGTTTATGACATTGAATGTCATCACTATTATCCAAAAAGCACCCATGACTATTGGGAGCCGTCAGCGAACGGAAAAAGACCATATGCATACACAGGTAGAGCAGGCACAGACGAGGAACAATCACCCCGCAGATGCGAGGACAGTCGCCCGGTCAGAAGGGATAGATCCTGATGAACTCTGTGACCGGATAGCCAGCAGGGAGCGCTGTGATCATGCAACGCGGAAAACGGTATACCGGGATAGGAAAAGGCCTGTCAACCAAGGTCAATGTCAATCTCGGTACCTCATCTACCAAGGTTTGCCTTGACGATGAGATCCAAAAAGCAAGAATCGCCGAGACATTCGGTGCTGACACCATCAGCGATCTCTCCATGGGCGGGGACATTAATGCAATAAGAAAGGAGATTTTTTCCCACACCACACTCCCAATCACCACCGTTCCCGTATACCAGGCAGTAGTTGAGCATGGCCTTAAGAAGATGACTGCTGACGACATCATGGCCACGCTCAGGATGCAGGCAGAGCAGGGCATCAGCTCGATGGTCATCCATGGCGTGAACCGTGAGATGCTCGGTGAACTCCGCAGGAAAAAACGGCTCCTTGGGATTGTATCCAAAGGCGGCTCGATTACCAGCGCGTTCATGCTCATGAACCAGTGCGAAAACCCTTTTGTCGAGCATTTCGATGATGTGCTCTCCATCTGCCGGCGGCATGACATCGTACTCTCGCTGGGCAATACCGCCCGGAGCGGGTGCATCCATGATCGCCGTGATCGTATGCAGCTGGCCGAGATCCGGCAGAATGTCCAGCTCGCACACCAGGCCCGTTCAGCAGGGGTGCAGGTGATCATTGAAGGAGCCGGGGGTCATATCCGCAGCGATCGTATCGCACCCATGGTGAAGTACTACAAGAAACAGTCACCATTCCCGCTCTTTGTTGCCGGCCCGCTGCCCACAGATGTTGCGGTTGGCTACGATCATATTGCAGGAGCTGCAGGGGCCAGTGCTGCAAGTGCCGCCGGGGCAGATTACCTGTGCTATATCACTCCTGCCGAACACCTGGGTCTTCCCGGTCCGGATGCGGTAAAAGAGGGGTTGATTGCATTCAGGATTGCAGCGCATATTGGGGACACGGTGAAGTATGGCAGGGAAGCAGAGGACACAAAGATAGCACAGCTGCGGGCAGCCCTTGACCGTGAGGGGCAGATCCGCTGCTCCATGGATCCACAACGGGCACGGGAATTATCTGATGGCGATCCGGAGTGCACCATGTGTGGGGAGTTCTGTGCGATCAGGATTATGCGTGAGTTCTGATTGAATTCGTTTTTCCTGATGCAGGGTTATGGTAAAAATAGGTTTTAAAAAAACGGGGGCCGGTCAAACCACATTGCTGATCGTTGCGAAATCCTCGAGATACAATTCCTCGGGCCTGCTCTTGAGGATCTCTTCTGGCAACGCGGTGATAACCCGTCTGACCCACTCGGGATCGAGCATACCCCCGGAACCTTTCAGGCAGTTTCGGATAGTTTTACGCCGGTGTGAAAAGAGTGCCCGCACCACATCGGCATACAGGTGCCGGTTATTGATGGGAAAGAGAGGGTGCTCCCGGGGAACTATTTTCACAACGGTCGAATGTACCTGGGGTTTGGGCGTGAAACAATTTGGGGGTAGTTTAAAGCATTGTTGTACAACGGCATACGTCTGCACCATAATCGAGAGCCGCCCACAATCCTTGGTGCCGGCCGGTGCAACCATCCGTTCCGCAAACTCACTCTGGTACATCAGGACTGCCTCGTTAAACCCGATATCAAGAAGGCGGAAGGTGATCTTGGACGAAACGGAATACGGGAGATTTGAAACAACCATCTCAAAAAGGGGAAGTTCACACCTTGTTGCATCCCCCTGCTGCACCGTGAGTTGCCCCGTGGAAATTTCGTCAGAAAAACGGTCGGTCAGTTCCTCGCAGAGATGACCGTCAAGTTCCACCGCGTGCACAATGGCCCCGCGATCGAGCAGTGCACGGGTAAGTACCCCGTTACCCGGCCCAACCTCAAGAACACGTTTACCTTTCACATCGGCAAGGTTCGCTATACGGTCTACCGCATGCGGATCGATAAGGAAATGCTGATCATGATGCGCTTTCATCGTGTCGTGAATACGTGATACTTGACATCAGGATCCTGAAGTTCTTCAAGGATCCGCGACTGGATCATCCTCTCCGGATGCGGGATCGATTTTATCCGGTTGGAAATATCAGCAAGGGAAACAAACGGCTTTTTGTTGCGCTCCTCTAAAATCTCCCACATCAGCTTCTTACCGATGCCCGGGAGCAGGTGCAGCATGTGGAGTTTTGGGGTAATCGAGATTGCCTTGTTGAAGAAAGCAACAAAATCGGGTTCACGCTCTTTTATCACTTTCTCTATGATAAAAGGGAGTTCGCCCCGGGCGGTCTGGGTCAGGTCATTATACCCTATCCGACGCTTTACCCGCTCAATCTTATCACGCTCAGCGTCGCCAATATAGACTTTGTCGTGGAGCTCGATTACTACATTGTTCTTGGGTACGAGCTCAAGAAGTTTGAACTGTTCAAGTCCCATAGCCTGGATGATCGGTTCTCTCTTAAAAGGAGGGCGTGGATCCTCAGGGTGTCCTTTGATTAACACATCCAGTACGATCGCATTAACCTCTTTTTTTTCCGCCTTCATGTGTCACACCTCAGAAGTGTGCCATTACGTGTTCGATGATTTTATCGAGTTCTTCCGGGGATAGCGTGTACCGCTCTTTTGCAAAGATCGCCCGCACTTCGTCACGGGTTTTTGGCATGATGTTTGCAATCCTGTAAGCGATCTCAGGCTTCATCTTTTCCATTTTTACCAGTTCCGCTACCAATGCATGTGATTTTTCAGGAACAGTTTTTGCTAGTTTATTGGCATGCTCGATACTACGCCGGAACTCATAGGACATCTCTTTTTCTGCTGCAATCCGTTCAGATTCCACTCCTAACAGGACTCCGCGCATCTCAGGAAGCGTGACCCTTTCTTCGCTAATGATACCCTTCACTTTCATGCCAATAACCTGACAGAGAATTTACTTTTGTGCTTTTAGATGTTGTGGTCGTGCAATGACGATTTTATCTGCATTGCCATCGCGGATGGTAAGCATCCACGCCCGCCCACGCTGGCCGAGGATGGTTCCCGTCAGCCCGTGGAAGCGGCGGTGTGGCATTCCCTTCTGAATGCTCGGGTTACAGACAATGTGCACCCGGTCACCGATCTCGTATTTCTGGATCACGCAGGTTACGGGCGGAAGCCCGCGCTCTCGTAAATCCTTCTTGAATTTATACCGTGTTTTCTTTCGTGGTCCATTGTGATGTGCCATTATCTAATCTCCCTCCTTTACTCCTTCTACCTGCACGACATCGAGGCTGAATACGTGCGCCGGTCTATCCAGGATCTCGGCTAGACTCGGACGGGTTCTTCCTCCGTCCCCGGATATAAGTTCTTTGATGTAGAGTCCGGCTTCACCAAGAACCTCGACAACAAATTTGCCGTCCTGTTCCCCTACATACTCGATATCAAGGACGATTCGCTCACGGATCTTGTCTGCTCTCCGGTGAGCGACCCTCTCGGGTGTGCGCTGGTGTATTGTGGCGCCCTGTAAGGTTTTTAAGGCATTTGCGAACTCATTCGCTGATAATGCACCGTCAACCTCGACCAGGATCCTGTATTTTTTATGCGCTTTGTTTGATTTAAGGGTTTCCACTTCCGCACGCTCGCTCCAGCGTTTGATCGAAACAGAAACCCGCCCTTCGGTAACCCGGTTAATCTCCTGTTCAAGCGCGGCAAGGTCAAGAGAACGCTTTTTGGGTTCGACCACTTCAAGAATAAACGGTCGGCCAGTACCAATCATCCGTGCGTCGATATCTTCCCTTCCCGCACCATGAAGAACAGCGTTTTGTGCATTGAACGCAGTAATGACCGGTCTCCCGATAAGTTCCTCGACTGAGTCCAGGTATTGTGCACCCGTGAAATTGCATTTCTCGCAGCCGGCACCCCTGCATGCACGGCAGTCCCAATGAGTCTGTGGGATACCCCGCTCAAACTTCTGGTACCTCCCGTAAAAGAAGACAGAATTGATCTGCACTTCAGCCTGTATCTGTTGAGGGATCGAGAATGACAACGATGTCGGGTTTTTTGAAGTCCACTATCTTCCCCGTTCGGGCAGATACTGCTTTGCCCACCTCACGGTTCACCTCGGACTTGAACGGTTCTGGTTCGGTGAGTGAGAGATCGCTCCAGACCATCTCCTCGTTTTCAGCAATAAGCGGGGGGACCCTGCAGCCTATGAGAAAGGTTGAAAATTCGATACCCTGAACTGACACTATTACACGATCTGCCCACTCAGGAACTGCATCAAAGAAATTGCTGCAGACCCAGCAGGTGCCGGAGAATTTTGTATACGGCAGGTTCTCGCCAATAGCCAGAGCAATCTTAAGACTGCGCCCGCGTTCATAATTGGTGAGTCCGTGAGAGCGTTTTCCAAAAAACCGCCCGAGGCAATGGTCGCAGCATTCCCCATACCCGAGTATCGATTTTACCTGTTCGTTTATTTCCATCCGCATCTCCTCCTGTCCAGTTCGTTGTGTAATACGGTTATCGTATGATCGGCATGCAGCCACGCTGGTCCGACTGAATACCGTGGACAGTGAGTTAAAAGCGATTCTTCTGCATCCGTGAAATTCAGGTGATCAGAGAGAATAAATGCATCTGGGAGATTTTCTGCAGATCGTATATCACCACCCTTCTCATCAAGCACAGCAAATTCATATTCTTTCATGAGCCGTTCAAGACCGCCTCTCCGCACGGATACTCCCGGTGCTGCGTCTCGGAATTCACTTCCGACAGGAAGTTCCAATGCTTTTTTGATCAGGGCAGCAGCGCTCCGTTCATCTGGAGAAAGGGAACGGACTGAAGTCCCGGAAAACCTGATTGTTTTTGGTGCTGCCGGCTCACCGCAAAGGATCAGGTAACAATCCGTATCCCTGCGCATATCATGCGACAGGAAGAGTGATGCGTTCACGCAGCGGCAGAGTACATCCATGCGCCCGCCACTTCCCGGCAGGTCATTGAGGGAAAAAACCCCGTCTGTCCGGGCAAGGTGCCCCACGATCACAAACGAGGTCATTTCACTGCATTCCGGAGAAGCGCTTCATTAAGCGCTGCATGTTGAATTTTCCGCCGCCACCTCGTAATCCTTTGAGGGTGCGCTGCATCATTTTGAAGTACTTGAGGAGTTCCCGCACCTCGTCCGGCGTAGCACCGGCACCACGGGCAATCCGCTGCAAGCGGGAACTGCTGATCAGTGCCGGGTCATCAAGTTCACCGGGAGTCATTGAATCCATAATGATGCGGTACCGCACCATCTTGGTGCTAGTGACATCATAAACCCCGTCAGGAAGTTGCATGTTGCCCATAGGGAGCATGCCCATGATCTGCTTAAGGGGGCCCATTTTGTTGAGCGCTTCAAGCTGCGTGTACATGTCACGGAGGGTAAACTTCCCTTTCATCATGGCATTGACGTCAACATCTTCAGCCTTGATGGCTTCTTCTGCCCGTTCGACCAGAGCCTTTAAATCGCCCATTCCCAGAAGACGGGAGATGAAACCGTCAGGGTCAAAACGTTCGAGATCCTCAATAGTCTCCCCGCTTCCGATGAAAACTATACCGCTTTTTGTCTCTGCAACAGCAGAGAGAGCGCCTCCACCTTTTGCAGTCCCGTCCATCTTGGTGATGATCACCCCATCAATATCGATCGCTTCATGGAACCGACGCGCCTGTTCGCTAGCCTGCTGCCCAAGTGCTGCATCGATAACGAGCCAGCGGTGGGTAGCTTTCGTGAGGATATTGAGCTCGATGATCTCTTGGATGAGGTCTTCCTCGAGCGCATGCCTCCCCTGGGTATCAACAATGATCAGTTCGAGATCTTTTTGGCTTTCGAGCCCTTTCCGGGTGATTTTTTTGGCATCTTTTTCCTGCGGGTTGCCAAAACAGGGCACATTGATCTTAGCGCAAAGGGTAGCGATCTGGTCATACGCACCCGGGCGGAATGTGTCGGCACAGATTACCCCGACTTTCATCCCTTTCTTCTGGAAGTAGCGGGCAAGTTTTGCTGTTGTTGTGGTCTTACCGCTCCCCTGCAATCCCGCCATGAGGATGGTCTGAGGCTCAAGTTTTACATCCGTTGATGCCCAGACGAGCCGGACAAGCTCCTGGTAAACGATCCGCAGAACATGCTCCCGGACATTGGTTCCCTTGGGTAGTTGTTCATCGAGGGAGCGGGTGCGGATGGCTTTGCTGAGCTCCATGACAAGCTTAACATTCACGTCAGAAGAGATCAGGGCACGCTGGAGATCTTTTACCAACTCATCTACTGCAGCACGATCAATCACCGTTTTTCCGGCGAGTTTCTTTAATGCGTCTTTGAGTGACGTTGAGAGGCTGTCAAGCATCAGGTATCACTTCCCAGAAGGTCTTCTACAACGTGTTCAGGATCAAACGGAATGATATCATCATATCCCTGGCCAGTGCCAAGGAACATAAGCGGTTTTCCAATAGTGTGTGCGATTGAAATAGCAGCGCCGCCACGGGAATCCATATCTGCCTTGGTGAGTATTACTGCATCTGCACCTACCGTCCTGTCAAATTCCGCAGCCCGTATGATTGCATCGTTGCCAGCCACCGCCTCATCGACATAGACAATAAGGTCTGGTTTCATTACCCGTCGGATCTTTTCAAGCTGGTTCATCAGGTTGGATTTGGTATGGAACCTTCCCGCGGTGTCGGCAAGTACCACATCGATCTTGTGTGAGACTGCATACTGGACCGCATCAAAGATTACCGCCGATGGATCAGCCCCTTCCTGATGCTGGATAATTTTTATGCCGATGCGTTCCGCATGTACACCTATCTGCTCAATGGCGCCGGCCCGGTAGGTATCTCCCGCACCGATGACAACCGTATATCCCTGTTTTTTCAGGTATGCCCCAATCTTTGCTACTGTCGTCGTCTTACCTGTCCCGTTGACACCGGTGAAAAGGATCTTTACCGGGCGGACGTGGGTTTTTACATATTCTGAAAGGTTGAACCCTTTGCCGAGGACGTCAAGTAATGCACCTTTTAATGCTCCCACGACAAGTGCATCAACAGATTCACCGATCTTCCGGTGCTTTCCGACAAGGGTAGTCCTGACATGGGCGATGATCGCATCGCTCACTGGCAGCGCCACATCACTCTCAAGCAGCGTTATTTCAAGTTCTGAAAGTGCGTCGGAGATATCTTTTTCCGAGACTATCAGTTCCCGGTCGATAATTAAAACTTTAACCTTGTCAACAAATGTCGGAGCTGCTGAAGAAAGGATTTTTTGTTGTGCTTCGGGGGTGTCGGGTTTAACGGCCCGGGTTTCCGGTGAAGCAGGTTCCTGCTTTGCTACAACTCCCTGGATACTGGTTCCCAGCCGTTTCCTGGCTGCCTGCAGCTTTTCTTTCAGTCCTCCGAACATGCGAAAAAAAGCCCCGTTAATCCTGGTCCTGTTCGGCTGCTACTGACTGCTGGTACCCGCTCTCAAGCCGTTTATTTATCTCGTTCATCTGTGAACGCAGACGATCGAGCGTCTCGGCAACTTTCTTTTGCGAGGCTTCCATCTCCATGATCCGTTCTTTTAAAAATTCCACAGCTTCCTTGTTCGAACGCTCAACAACGACTTCAGCGCCGATACTCAGGAGAATTTTTTCTGGTTCGAGAACCTTTGCCCTGACACTTGCTCCCCCGCCAATCTGGAGGAGAACTATCCCGTCCTCTGTAGCAAGCATCCCTTCGAGCGCTTCAATGGCAGCGTGTGCCTCCATCCTTCCATTCTCCAGCAGTTCCAGCTGGCCGACAAAAATTTCGGCCTGCTGCCCGTATTCTTTCAAGTAATGCTGGAGTGTCATCAGTTCACGCTGGTCCATCTGTTGCATTGTATCTGCCAAAATCCACCACTCCTTGTATTGTTATTCAGGTAATCCTGACTCCTGATATGTATGTCCTTCATGAGCATAAATACATCATTACAGGATTAGGAAGGGGGAAGGGCAGAAAGTAGCAGGTTCAGGTTTGCGGGGAAAATGCTTTCAAACGAACCATGGATATCAGCGCATCATAGTGCGGCACCCACTCTTGCCAAATCCCGGATATCCATCCCGAATCCATGGAGATGGCCTACCCACCAGTTTTTACCATTTCGATCCATCGCATTTTTGACATCTCTCATGGAAGCAAGCGGAAAATTCTCCGGGTTTTGGGTGAATTGATGAGGGGGATCCAGTTTTATAAACCGGATAATTCCGAATTCACAAGATAGAAAGATGGAAAAAAAGTTTTAGTCACCCTTAACCGGAGTGACACCATCGACCTTGATATAGCGTCTCTTTAAGTTGTGTTTGCTGCCGATAACCGCAAAGGTGCGTTCCTCTGCCTGCTTTGCATTGGGTGCCTCGATTACTTTTGTGTAATGCGCCCACTCTTCGCCCATCAAAAATGTGCCTTTAACCTCAAACTTCTGATTCTCCATAACCATGATACTCACTCCAGAAATCCAAATATGTCCTCTATTCTTCCCAATTCGAACCCGCTTGTCGCATTGCCGGCAATGTAGCCTGATTCGTTCACCAAAAGACCCGTTCCCACAAGCCCGCTGCCCATGTTTATCGTGCCAGTACCGACAGGTATTTTTGCCACCTCTTCAAGCCGGGCGATCTGGTGGGAGGTGGCCCGCGGGTGCACGATAATTCCCTTATTGGTGGCGACACCGGCCATGCCGACTGTTTTTACGCCACCCAGAGTCAGGTGGATCACCTCTACTTCCAGAAACTCACCAATCTCATGGGCGAGGTCCGGGGGCATGTCCTCGTGGACTGCGGCAAAGGTGTCGTTTGTCATGATCACGTTACCTGCAGCGTTCATTGACTCCTTTAAAAGCAGAATTTTCCTGTGCTTTTCGAGGCATGCGATTTCCGCTTCAGTGGCAAGACCGCTCATGACAATCCCCCGGCTATTGCCGGCAACAAGCGAGCCGATAATAGCGCTTCCCTGGACAGTTGTTTCAACAAGGTTAACACTGAGTGCGCTGACAAGCGCCTGTTTGTAGTCCTCCGGAGATTCCGGGGGGATTATGGCGATGTTTCCCAGAACCCGGGAAAAAACCCCGATGTTTGGATCGCCTGCAAGCGTGATCGTTCGTTCCATCTTACGATTCCGGTGCAAGTTCAGCCTGAACCTGCCCGTCCTCCATCTTCATGGCGCGAACCCGGATCTTTGAAGGCGGTTTTGTGCTGCCCCGGCTCCATACCTTTTCATTGATACCTTTGTCGAGCTTTACATTGTCACTCTTCATGTGCTTAGCGAGGTACTTCCTGATGTCCTTTATGGCGCCATTGCTCCGTTTCCAGCGAGGCATCCTGCGTGCATCCCTGAGAGGGATGACATATATATGCTCCTGCAATTTTTCTGCCATGGTTCTACACCTTCAGGTTACTCTTGCGCCAGTTGCGCCGTTTCGGGTGCGCAACCACAGAGCGCTTGGTTCTTACCATTACCCACTGGGGCACACGCCGGTTCTGGTCGCATGCTTTTGCCAAACGTATCTTTCTGCCTTTGCTTAATTTGCTCATGTTCGCTCCTGACTCCTAATTGTATTTTCTTCCAACGACCAGTGACTGGTCATGATGCGCCGGAAACAGGGATGCTGGATCGATCCCCCGGGCAGCGACTGCCTCACGGATCTCGGCTTCGTAATCGCCATTGCTGATCGTTCCTGTTTCACCATATGTTACTACGAGAAAACGCTCGACCAGCCGGTCAACTTCCGGCTTGACATACCCGAGCAGGGGTCGCACATACGAGCACCCTGTCCTGTTGCCAAGACTTTGCACCTCTGCTCTCGAAAGCATCGGCACCCGGTCATTAAACCGTGTGCCATCTCCGACAACAAGGTACTCTGATGAAAGGGTTTCCACGGCAACCTGGTGTACTGTATTGATGGCATCATTTGGATAGCCGCAGGTTTTCACCAAATCCACCATTTCGTCCATCAACCCTTTCTTAAACACTCGTTTTTTTAAGGGAAATCCCAGCGCTTGTGCCGCAGCATCCACCGACGGGACCTGGCGGGACGGGTTGAACACAAACACATTGAGTTCAACCTCGTAATACGTACCCAGCATTATTGCTGCAAGGGAACTGTCCTTTCCGCCGCTGTAGAGCACTCCTGCCTTCATTACCTTCGCGTAATTGAATAATCACGTTTCTTTGGCGCAAGCTGCCTGAGCAGTTCCTTGAGCTGAGAATCCGTGATCTTGTTCTTGAGACGACCGCTCTGGGCAAGCTGGACGAGCTGTTGTTCAACAGCACCGGCAAAATCCGGTTTCGTCAGCTTGATGGTGTTCAAGCGCTCCCGGGCATCGGGCTCAAGAATCGACATAAGCACCATCTGCATCTGAGACTTGATGCGCTCCTGACGTTCGAGCTCTGCCTGCATTGCCTGTTGATCGCCTGCCTGCTGCTGCAGCTGCGCCATCCTGCGTTTGCGGAGTTCACTAAGCTCGTCGTCTCCCATGGGGTTACCTCACTTTGGTACTTCAGCCTTTTCCGGCTTCCTGCCTTCAGCTTTCTTTGCTGCAGGTTTTTTTTCGGCCTTCTCGCCCTTCACACCCTCAGTTTTCTCGCCCTTTTCCTTTTTCGCCTCGGACTTCTTGCCCTCTGCTTTCTTAGGTTCGGGTTCGGCTGCTGCCTTTGCGCGCTTAGGTACCGGTGCCGGCGGGTTGATCTTCACTTCATGAGCCATGTTGTCAAGAAATGCCATCCCTGCCGGGGAGACTTTACGGCCGGTCTTGTCATGGACAACAAGTCCTGCGGTCTCCAGCTGCTGGAGGGATTTTCGCAGGATCGACCCACTGCCCTTCCGGAATGCATTGGGTTTTGAACCACGGTTCTTTTTCCCGCCGTAAAAACTTCGCATCCTCTCGACGCCCAAGGGGCCATCAACATAGACGCGTCTCAACACTGCCGCTACCCGGACATACCACCAGTCCGGATCTTCGGGCGGCATTTCTTTATGTGCCCCGGTCTTTGCAAAAGCGGCCCAGGGCGGGGGAGTAATTTCCTTGTGTTTCCTGAGCTCCTCTGCGACCTTCCTGATAAGATGGTCAGCCGAAGCATCGAATACTGTTGTCATCTAGAGACCTCACTGTTGAATTATTCAATAACAGTCTTTACTTATTTGTGGATAAGGTTTTTATACATTTCGAGAAGCGGAACTCCGCTGTTGTGAAAAGAAAAATGCATTTTATTTTTTGCCTGTTTTCTTTTTTTCTTCCAGCACCATCGTCTTTCCCCGCACATCCACGAGCCTTGCCTGTGCCTGTGAGGCCACCATCACCGGGTCAATATCAATATTCTGGAGCCATTTTACCTTGATCATCTTACGTTTCTTGAGTTGTTCCACAATCTCATCGATTATGGTTTCGGTACAGCCCTGTTTACCGATCCATACGGTCGGTTTGAGGTCCTGCATCGATCGGTCAGGTTGATTGGGCATGGGGCCTCACCATACGATAGCGTGTCTTTTTATTGCAGGCATGACAGGTGACCACCACACTACCCCGGTGTACCCGTACCCGCATGTTCTTTCCCGGTACGAGGAATGAATAACAGTGATGACAGTATTGACGCCGGAACTCCCGGTCGATCCGGATCCGCTGGCGCATCGCAATCCTGCGAGCAATATCGACATATCGGTTACTCCGTTCTGGATGTAGGGAAAACGCCAGCATCGCCTGCTCAAACAGGACTTGAATACGCTCCCGGGCAATCTTTTTTGTCACCGGGTTGCGGGATCGTTCCTTCATTGTTTCTTTTCCTGCTTTTAGGTTGTGCTAAACTATCAGCGTGTGGGATAAAAAAGGAACGGTGAGTGAACTTATTCCTGATTATCCCCGAATACAAGAAAGGATCACAGGATCCTGACATTCCTTCCCACAATTTCCAGCCTGTCTTCACAAAAAAGTTTTATTGCTTCCGGAAAACATTCGTGCTCGTGTTTCAGGATGCGTTCAGCCAGCAAATCCTCATCATCTCCTTCCTGTACCGTAACACAATGCTGGAGAATGATGGGACCCCCATCGAGGCTCTCATCAACGAAATGCACTGTACAACCAGATACCTTGACGCCGTACTGCACAGCCTGTCGCTGGGCATGCAGCCCCGTGAAACTGGGCAGGAGCGCCGGGTGAATGTTCATCATTTTTCCGGGAAACGAGCAAACAATAGCTGCACCAATAATGCGCATGTATCCCGCAAGCACAAAGAGATCCGCCTTGACCTGCTGCATTGCTGAAAGAAGGGCACATTCATACAGCTCGCGTGAGGAAAACAATGAATAATCAATGACCATTACCGGGATTTTTGCCTTTCTAGCCCTTTCAATTGCATATGCCTTTGGATTATCGGTAATAAGAGCAACACAGGATGCTGGGATTTTTCCATCTTGTATCGCTTCGATCACTGCCTGAAAATTCGAACCCCTGCCCGATGCCAGCACCGCAATGCGTTTTTTCATTGTATCCTCCCCTTAAAAATGCCAATAAACCTGCATTGTTATCAAAGATTATCATTACCAGCAGAAGGATGAATCACAACCTTCGCTTTCACGATCCGCCGTCCGTGCATCTGCATAACTGCCAGCGTGATCTTCCCCTCATTAATCTCAACCTTTTCCCCCGGGTGCAGGGGGATATGTCCCAAACGGTCGATGATAAGGCCACCTACTGTTTCGTATGACTCATCGACAGGAAGATCGATCGCCATCCGCTCATTGATGTCCTCCACCCACATCTGGGCATCTACAACGAAGACACCCTCGGAAATATTCTGAATATCGGGTTCCTCCTTATCATACTCGTCCATAATATCGCCGACAATTTCCTCGAGAATATCCTCAACCGTCGCAATCCCGACAAAACTGCTGTACTCATCGATTACAATTGCCATCTGCACCCGGTGCACCTGGAGTTCTTTTAATAAATCATCGATCTTTTTTGTCTCCGGCACAAACATGGGGTCATACATGACCTCTTTTATGGTGGAATCCTTGCGATGCGAGACCATTGCTGAGAAGACATCCTTTACGTTCAGAATCCCGGTGATGTTGTCAATCTGATCGTGATAGACCGGAATCCGTGAAAAACCGGTTTCATTAAAGATCCGGATCGCTTCTTCAAAAGTAACCGTATCTTCCATAAGCGTGACATCAACCCTGGGTGTCATGATCTCACGGGCGGTGGTATCAGCAAACTCAAGCACCGAGTAGAGCATTTCCTGCTCTCCCTGCTCAATAGTGCCATCTTCCTTGCCGACATCAATCCATTCCTTGATCTCCTCTTCAGTCACTGACGCTTCACCAGCCTCCTTGCCAATGCCAAACGTCGGGCTTACCTTTTCGACGAGCCAGATCAAGGGGGAAAAAATTCGGGAGAGGAACAGGATCAACAGGTGCAACCATGAGTGCAAACGAATCCGATGCCCGTGTTGCATAAATCTTGGGGCCGATCTCGCCAAAGATAAGAAGGACAAAGACAACAAAAAAGGTCGCGATTCCAACACCAATGTCTCCAAATATCTTTATCGCGATGGAAGTTGCAAGTGCAGCAGCCGCAACATTGACAATATTGTTCCCAATCAGGATTGTGATGAGCAGGTGCTCGGGAGATTCTTTTAATGCTGCCACAGCCTTTGAACCCGGCTTGCCTTCATTAACAAGTGTCCTCACCTTTGCCCGGGTAATTGAGATAAGGGCAACTTCCGAGCTCGAAAAAAACGCCGAAAGAAGGATACAGATGACAAAGAGCAGGATTTCAACAGCGTCCTGGATCATCGCATTTCACGCTGTGCTGGTGCACGCAGATTATTTTGGATCATAAATAAAAATACACTATCCTATTCGGGAAGGAAATTAAATAAAACCAGCGCTTTATTCCATGCATTCCCGCATAAAAACACAATCCCGTGCAAGCAATGCAATCTTTTCTTCCGCTGACAGAGATACGGTCAAGGTTCAAGTCCTCGATCTCAAGAGTGAGGCTGCCATTGTAGCGGTGGTCTTTTAAGGATTCCATCACCGTTACCATGGAAGCATGCCGGTCAAGAGGGAAGTGGGCTTTACCATGATCAAACCGGCTGAGATGCACATTCACGAGCCGGTCGTGACAGAGTTCGATATATCGGATTACCTCACCATCGGATTTGGACAGCGCGTGCGCTACATCAAGCGTGAAGAACAGCCACGGTTCCTCATCAAGAAGTGAACGCATGCGTTCCGGAGTGCAGAGAAGTGAATTGATTATCGGTTCCATATTTTCCATACCGATTTTTATCGAATTCCGGGTCGCTACCTCACGGAGCATGGAAACATAGTGATCAAACCGGGCAAAGTCCGCTGAACTGGGCGGGCGCTTTGCAGTCCGCCTGCCCGGGTGCACGGTCAGGATATGGGCGCCCATCTGCTCAGGCTATCGCGATGGACCGGACTGCATATTCAACAGACACCTGAGCCACATCCGGATTGATAGAACAGGGATTCAGGTCAAGAATCGGGGAATGAACCGTCAGTGAAGAAATTTCAGGGTGCTTGTTCCTGCACGCGATCACTTCATCCACGGGCAGTTCACGAAGCCAGAAATGCGGCGTCTCTAACCAGAACTCCATCGCATTTAACCCAGAGCGGGACACAAAAGAGAAGATCTCATTGACCGTGTACTCATGAAAGAACATGCTCGCGACGGAAAATGACACCATGGTAGTATATTTGATATGCGGTTTTAGCCTAATAATGGTTGATGGACTGGTTCAACCGCCCTGATGTCACCACCGTTTGTGAAAAGGCACCTTTACGTGTCTCCGAGCTGTCAGCGATTATTGAAGGTCTCCTTGACAATCCGCTCCTGCAGGATATCCTGGTCCGCGGGGAAGTGACCAACTATACCCATCATGCGCGGGGGCACCGCTACTTCTCACTCTCGGAGAAAGGCGGGGGTAATACCGCTGCGGTTATCAAATGTGTCATGTGGCGGTCCGATGCAGAACGGCTTTCATTCAATCCTTCTGAGGGCATGGAGGTAATCGTGGCAGGGACGGTCAGGGCGTATGCACCCCACGGGTCGTACCAGCTGCAGGTTAAAGAGATGAGAAAAGCCGGTCTCGGTGAGAAATTCCTGCTCCTCGAACAGTGGAAAAAGCAGCTTGCTGCAGAGGGGTGTTTTTCCCTGGAACGGAAACGCTGCCTCCCCACCTTCCCGGCACGAGTCGGTGTGGTTACTTCAGAAACGGGTGCGGTAATCCATGATATCAGGACCGTTGTGGGAAGACGATACCCTCTGGAGATTATCATTTCACCCACAGCTGTACAGGGCGAACAGGCACACCGGGAGATTGCCAGTGCGATCAACCGCCTTGCGGGACTGGTGGATGTGGTTATCGTTGCCCGTGGCGGGGGGAGCTTTGAGGATTTGTTCCCCTTTAACCATCCGGATGTTGTGCGGGCAATTGTTGCATGCCCTGTTCCGGTCGTCAGTGCAATCGGGCATGAAGTAGATGTAACCCTAAGCGATCTCGCTGCAGACCTGCGGGCTGCAACACCCTCCGCTGCAGCAGAACTGGTTGTACCTGACCGGATGGTGCTGATAGCCCGGTTAAAGGAACTCAAATCCCAGATGAACACTGCCTTGCAGGCACGGATTGCATGGGCACGGGATGAGATTTCTGACCTTCGGGACCGGCTCCGCCCCCAGAGGTTCTGCAGGAAACTCGAAGAGAGAAAACAGAACACCGCTGACCTGTCGGACCGGCTCGAACGGGCTTTTTCAAACCGGCTCGAACGTGAACGCCTTCTTCTTGCAGAGATGAAAACCGCACTGGAGAGCAGGAATCCTCTTGCTGTCCTTGCCCGGGGCTATTGTGTTGCAGAGAAGCAGGGGGGAGTTGTGAAAAGCGTGGGTGTCATAACAAAGGGAGATCGTATAAAAATCAGGTTTTATGATGGCAGCAGCCAGGTAATCGTGGAGCAGGTGGATCATGAAAGAAACCTATGAGACAAAGATCGAACAGTTAAGAAAAATTATCGAAAAGATCGAAGACGGTAATACCGGGCTTGATGAGAGCATGAAACTCTATGAACAGGGTGCAGTGCTGGTAAAACAGTGTGAAATACTGCTCACGGAGGCAGAATTAAAAATTACCACGCTCAGCCGGGACGCGTAGCGGTCAGGGTCACGATCATCTCTTTTCCCGCGACAAGGTTTGCGATGAGTGTTTTTGGCAGAGCCGCCGCCACGTGATCGGACATGATACCGATTGTCCGCCCGCAGACAAAGGAACTCCGTCGCCAGACCATGTCGGTCGGATGATCCAGGGTGAACTTAGAAGAACCCGCGTGATTTCACCTCTGACGGTTACCCCCTCGCACGAGAGCCGGGTAATAAGAACCGCATCATCATGGGAAAGTACCCGTTTGAATTCCGGTGAAAGTCCGTTGCAGCCTTTGTCCGCCGCAATACCGATGATGCAGTTGCCATTTTTCGTGAGGTGATCCTCGCGGGTCACCTCAAACGTTGTCGGGTGGTTGCCAAGGACGAGCGGATGTCCCCGGCAATAGACTGATCTCCTGAGCCTCCATGCTTTATCATGTGAGGGTTGCCATTGATATTCAATGTTTATCACCGTCCACTGCCCTGAGTGCAACGAGGAGACCGAACATGACGTGGTCACTGAATCCCGCGATCTGCTCGTCCGCTGCACCACCTGCGGTCATCACCAGCGCATCAAAAAGGATAAAGAACCCCAGTCAATCGTGGTCAAAACGATTGTCTCTAAAGAAGGGACGTCACTCGTCTGCGGGATTGAACTTGCCGAAGATGATGAATGCAGTGTCGGTGACCATCTTGTTGCAGAGTGCGGGGAAGAAGCGTTCGGCGTTGAAGTATCCTCAATCGAATGCGGAGAGAGACGGGTAAACCGGGCAAAGGCACCCGATATCACAACGCTGTGGACCCGTACGATTGAACAGGTAGTTGTAAAGATCTCCATCCATGACGGCAGAAAAACTGCCCCGGTCTATATGGAATGCGACGGGGAGCAGCCGTTTGTGGTGGGGGAGATGTATGTCGCATCAGGAAAGAGATTCAAAGTCTCGCATCTTAAACTGCGTGATGGTCCTCTGATGAGAAAAGAGGGATGGAAGACTGTTGCCCACCGGATCAAGCGGATCTACGGTTACCGGTTATAGATATTTTTTTATTGCTGCCGTGAGTTGTTCTGCGTGTACAACCCCTTCAAACCGCTCCAGAAGAGCTCCCTCTTTCAGAATCACTATTGTTGGGGTTACTTTCAACAGAAATTCCCTGATATACTGCGGATTTTTTATCGCATCGATCTCCTCAATGGTTATGTTAAGGGCTTTTGCCACTTCAGTGTTGATCGGGGTCTGCTCCATGCAGCCCATGCACCCCGGCTGGTAAAAACAGATCACACGCACTGCCATGAAAATGAATAGACAGCAACAATAAAAAAAGGATTGTGTAGGGTTACTCGTTTGTTGATGGATACAACCCGGACATCAACCATCAGGATAGCCAAAGTCAACCACAATACCCTTCAGAGGACTTGTTTGCAACTTCACCGATTCTTAAGAATGTGTTTGCTGAGGTATTATTCACCGCATCTTCAGGATTATCAGAAACACCCATAAAGAAGCTGTCACCGACCGTTGATATCGCTCAGGTTGATCTTATTGAGAGCGAGCCGTTCGGCTGACCAGTCATAAGTCATCGACATGTTCGAGGAAATTGCAATCCGTTTCTGCTCATTGACCCTCATTCCGATAATCCCGGAACTTATCGCATTGTATTCCGAGGAAAATAGTGCAAGTTGCTGAACTTTTCCCCCATTGGAAGGATACACCGGGATAGAGTAAATGGGTTTTTCCATCGTCTGGTTTGCAGTGATGGTAATCTGCTTTGACCCAAAAATTCCACTGCCTTGTGCCACTGCCTGATCATAGGTTGATTTTTCCGTAGTTACAATGGGTTTTCCTGCAGCGTCAAAAAGGGTATAATCAATGACAACCGTATCGCCGGATTTAACTGAGGTAAAAATGGTTAACCAGCCAGTACCCATTCCGGAAAGTATCATGAGCACGACAAAAAGCACACAGACACCCACAATAAGTATCTTTTTCACCAGTTTTGTCGATTCCTCTTTCTTTTTCTTTTCTCCCATGCTTTTTAGTTCCTCCTTACTACATCATTGTCCAAGCGACATAAACTATTCCGCTTCTTTTTGGCATTATAATAAGATTTATTAGTGATAAACACTACCATAAGGTTAACCCATCTGCTGAAATGATGGGCATATTGGAATAGAGGAATGTATATGGTGTGGAGAAGATATCCATTGAACTCGCTATGGGACGAGATGGAAAATATGAGAGCGGAGCTGGATACTATGTTCCAGCTGGCACCTTACCGTGGCAGATTCCTCCCGCCCGGGGGTGTTACTGACCGGATGCTTCCAGCGATACGAGGAGAATTCCGTGTTGATGTAAGGGAGCATGATGAAGAAGTGATCGTGGTAGCAGATCTGCCTGGTGTGGAAAAGGAGGATGTATCGCTGCAGATCCTGAACCCGAGAACCCTTGAGATCTCGTGTGAACGCAAAGGTGAAAAAGAGGAAAAATCTGAAGGCTACTATGTCCGGGAGAGGGTATATGGATCAATGCAACGGCTCGTTGCCCTGCCCGTGGACGTAACCGTAATGGACGCAAAAGCCAGTTTCAAAAACGGTGTACTGGAAGTCAGGCTTAACAAGACAAAAATTTCCCCAAAATCGCATATAGAGATTGAATAACATCTCCTTTTTCCGATGACTTTTAGTATTCTTTTCGCCAAAAGCTGTAGAGATGGATAAAAAAAAGGTCAAGGACTATATGACCTATGATGTCGTCAGTGTTGATGTCCACGGCACGGTTAAAGATGTTATCGAAAAAATCCAGAAAACCCATCATGACGGGTTCCCGGTTATTGAGGGAGATGAAGTAGTAGGTTATATTTCAGCCAGGGATCTTCTCTTTGTCCAGCTGACAACACCGGTGAATGAAGTGGTATCCAAAAATCTGATCGTTGCTGACCCGGAGATGGATATCAATGATGCTGCACGGGTGATCTTCCGGAGCGGAATCCAGAAACTTCCGGTCGTTGATGAGAAAAATCACCTGCTGGGTATTATCTCCAATTCCGATGTGATTCGCTCCCAGATTGAGCATGTTTCCCCTGAAAAGGTCTTCAATTTTATTACCACGTTAAAAAAGCTCTACGGAGTCGATCCCACCCTGGACCGTGGGACAGTGCCGGTCAGAGATCTCCTGCCCACCCAGTCAAAGATCTATGAGGATGAACTGGAAGGACGTATATACGAGATCAAAAAAGGACTTGCAGAACCGATTATTGTCGTGAAACGTCCCGGAAGGATTATTCTTGTAGACGGGCATCACCGTGCCATTGCAGCAAAACGTCTTGGGATAACCGCAATCGATGCATATCTTATCGAAATTAAGGAAGATATTGAACTGGGTATGGAGCGGACTGCACACGCGATGAACTTAAAAACACTGGATGATGTCCAGGTACTTGATTATGCCCGTCACCCGCTGGTAGCGATAACACATCGACTGGTCAAAAGAGTATAAAATAAAAGGTGATTGTAAAATATCAGCCCCTAAATAGAAAACGCAAAATGTAAAAACTCAGTCAATTGAAGTCAAAAGATTAATCGCACGAGAAATTCGCTCTTGGGGGCTCCGCCCCCGCCGCTCGGGCACCCCCCCTTTGCGATAGTGCTGTATTACCTGTTCTGGTGATATCGCAATGCGCCCCGTCCCCCTCGGGGGACTGGTGACGCAAGGGGGGGGCAATCATGCCAAATGGTGTGGTTGTCACCTCATTTGGGGGCGGATTATTGATAATCACCAAAAATAATTCCTTGCGGACCTTTTTTACAAGGATCTGTCGTGTTTTAGATCCAGGCACTCCTATGATTGGGCTTTTCGAACAGGTATCAGGAACCTTCATAGCGAAGGTCATACTTTTCATTCAATACGTGCTCTTTGACTACCGTTCCATCCGGTACAACAACTTCGGGCCAGAGACGGGTCTTAGAATGTACGACCACCCGATCCCGCAGGACTACCCGGGGGCCAATTACGGTATCATTCTCGATACTGCAGTGCTCACCAATATGCGTGTCGTTGTCCATGATACATCCCGAGATAGTGCTGTTCGCTCCGACAATGACCCGGTTGTACAGAGATGATGAAAATACCTTCACATTATTCCTGAGAATACATTTTTCACCTATGCTCGTATAGGGTCCGATCAACACATTATCACCGATAGTTGTTCCCGGGCCGATAGCCACGGGACCGATGACCTTGGTGTTCTTACCCAGCGTAATCGAATCCCCCAGCTGGACCGGCCCCTGGATCTGCGCCCCATGCATCGACAGGTTACCGATGATGTCAGTAAAGGCAATTTCCTGGAGCTTCCAGCGCTCAGCCTGTCGGAGGGACTGGGGACTTCCCACATCGGTCCAGTTACCCCGGGCAAGCCAGCCTTTCAACACATATTCTTCCTCCATCATCCTGGGGAAAAGGTCACGGGCAAAATCATATTTTGTTGCGGGTGGAATATGGTCAAAAATTGCCGGGCTGCAGATATACATTCCAGTACTTGCGAGATTGGAGAAGATCTCACCGGGCGCCGGTTTTTCCTTAAAACGTTTAATTTCATAACTGACATCGATCTCAGCAATACCATACTCACCGGGATCATCTATCGAGATCAGGCCGATTGTCGTGGTTGCCTTCTCTTTCTGGTGAGCACGGTAAAACTCAAGAACGTTCAAATCGGTAACATGATCTCCCCCGACGACGAGAAAATCCTGCCCGTCAAGATATCGCTGGGCGTTTTTCACGCTGCCGGCGGTTCCAAGCTTGGTTTTCTCGTGAACATAGGTGATCTCGACACCGAATAATGAACCATCTCCGAGAGCTTCTTCAATTGAATTACCCATATACCCTAATGTGAGCACAACTTCCCGGAATCCCATATTCGAGAGGTGTGAGACCAGGTGCTGGATTGAGGGGCGGTTGACAATGGGAATACAGGGTTTTGGCCTTTCAAACGTGAGCGGACGGAGACGCGTCCCCTCTCCTCCGCACATTATGCACACCTTCATAGTACAAATTTGGAACTGAATCGTTTTAAGCATAGTGCTGGACCAAAAAAAAATTTCAGCTCTGTAGAAACGAGCATGAACCGATTCGGTTCACAACCGATCCATGAAAATCTTACTTAAAAAATAGACTCCCGCCTCAGAACCTCTGCGAGGCACGGTGGATTAGGGAGTTTTTTTATTTTTTTATTCACCGATCCACCGCACAGGAAGCCCCTTCGGGGGCGGCAGCAATCATTGTGTCTGAGGAAGAGAGTGGCAGCAATCCCCGTATTATATCTGAATACTATGATTTTCATGGGAATTCCTATTGTCATGATATGAAATACAAAGTACTGGTTCGATAAACGAGGGGACAGTGCCTGTCCCCCCATTCCGCCCCTGCGCTTAGCGATAATGATGTATTACCTGTTCTGGGTTTATCGTATTTGGGGGAGACCACAGCGGGGGGTGAATCCCCCGTAAGCGTTTGGCTTGTGATTGAGCATATCTACAGAGCCATTTTTTCCTATCTCTGGGAAAAAACGTGTTTGAGATTTGTCGGGTCAGGATACTGTTTCATGTCGATGGATAGTACAGACCTAAAAAAGAGATTATCGCTTTATTTGACGGATAATTGATCATCATTCACGAGTATTATATCAAACCGGGACAAAAGAATATTACAGGAGACATTTGTACGACTGACGAAGAGTATCGGATCCTGCCGGTGGTAAAAGGCAGGATGCAGTGCCTGCCTGATAAAAAAGAGCCGGTTGAGAACTGCGGGTTCTGCATTCATTGCCGGGAGTTTGGTATAGGAGGAACATTTGTGAAATCCCCCTCTCTTGCCTACTGCACGAAATGCCGGGTAACCGAGCGGGTGGATCTGACAAAAGTAACCTCTGTGAAATGCGCTGACCGCCAGGGTGAAGGTTTTCACAGCATAACAAGTATCATCTGTTGAACTTTTTTGATATAAAATCCCAAAAAAGATCCTGATTCATGAGGTCAATAACGCCACGATTGCTTCCATATCAACGTGTTTTTCATAAAGATCTGCCAGCACGTCATAGGGATCGGATTCACCTGCTGGTATCGGTGTAAAAGGCAATCCTTTTTTCACATACAGGTAGGAGAGCAGGGCATTTACAGCCGAAGGGTTTAAAAACAGTCCATGCAGGTAGGTACCAAAGACCAGACCATCGTCACTCACCCTCCCATCACCTTCAAGGGCTTCACGGTTCCTGCCGGGTACAGTTATTCCCATATGGATCTCGTAGCCGCTGACCTCCCCTATGGCTGAAAGGATAGGAGGGATTAAACAGGCAGTCCGCCTGACCTGGAGCGTGTGTTTTTCATACGATGCAAACCTGGTGACACAATCAAGCAACCCCAGGCCGTAGTAGGTGCCGGCATCAGACTCATAACCGGCATCAACAAGTGTTTTTCCGAGCATCTGGTAACCCCCGCATATCCCTATTATCGGAATTCCCCGGTCTCTTGCCGATTGGATTTCGCGATCTGTGCCGGTCTGGAAAATAATGGCGAGATCGTCAATAGTGTTCTTTGTCCCGGGAATAATTACACAGTCGTAAGCCTCAAGGGATGCCCCGGGAGACACATATTCCACAGCAGCATGCTGTTCCAGCAGTTCAAAATCCGTGAAATTGGAAATTTTTGGGAGCCTGATAACCGCAACCCTGATTTGCGCATTTTTTGTTTTTTTATCACTGATTGAAAGCGAATCCTCGCTTGGCAGCGGGATAGTGAAATACGGAACAACTCCCAGCACCGGAATACCCGTGAGTTCCTCCAGTTTTTTCACACCGGGAGCAAAGATGGCGGGATCTCCCCGGAATTTGTTGATAATGATACCTTTGATAAGCGGCCGGATATCTTCTGGCAGGAGCTCAATCGTCCCATAAATCTGTGCAAATACCCCTCCCCGCTCTATATCAGCAACAAGGATCATCGGTATCCGAAGGATTTTTGCCAGCTGCGTGTTGGCAATATCCCGGTCGTAAAGGTTCAGTTCCGCAGCACCCCCCGCACCCTCCACCACGACATGGCCATAGATTGATTTCAACCGTGTAAATGATTCCAGTGCCTTTATGAGAAGGGCTGGCGTTTCTTTGTAATAATCCCCGATATGAATATCTTTGTACGGATGCCCATTGAGCACAACCTGAGATATGCAATCACCTTTTGGTTTGAGGAGGATTGGGTTCATATCCGTATGAGGCATGACTTTTGCAGCAATGGCCTGCATTGCCTGTGCCATCCCAATCTCTCCTCCATCCTGCGTTACGTAAGAGTTCAGGCTCATGTTCTGGGACTTAAAGGGTGCAACACCTATGCCGCGCCGGACCATGCAGCGACAGATTGCTGCAACAGTCACACTTTTTCCTACATGGGATGCTGAACCCATCACAAACAGGGACATACCTTTACTACACGTGGATTTTCGGATCATAAAAAACAGATTCTCATTGATTACGCAGGATCCGTTCATGTCTCCCCAAAAAACTCCTTATTTCGGCTGAATACGTCAATATTCCTTCAGGCAATGCCAAGTAATAAATAACCAGAAACGTAAAAATACATGTAATGATTGGTGGGATTTGCCCGACGTGTGGACTACCGAAAGAACTATGTATCTGTGAAGAGGTAGCAAAAGAACAACAGAGGATCAATGTCAAAGTGAACAAACGCCGTTACGGAAAAGAAGTAACCGTTATCGAAGGACTGGATCCAACTGATATCGATCTTGAAGATCTTTCAAAATATATGAAAAGTAAACTTGCCTGTGGGGGCACCGTAAAGGGAAACTCCATTGAGCTGCAGGGCAATCACCGTGACAGGGTCAAGGAACTGCTTTCGCTGAAAGGTTACAGTACAGAAAATATTTCCTGACGTTTTTAATTTCAAAAAAAAAATTCTCTCTTTTATTATTACCAAAAAAAGATCAGATAAAGAATCTGAAGGTAATCCAGGCAATAATCACCATTATGGCCGAATACTTCAGACCTGCAATAAGCCGTCCTTCACCCATCTGGCCGGCAACAAGTCCGGAGAAGAATCCCTGAAGCAGTGCCGCATGAGTGAATAACCTCTTGTAAAGAAAAAGGTCTATCATCCCCATGAACCCACGGGCACCTGCTGATGATGCCGAAGCACCAGCTGTGGCCATGGTTGTTAAGAATGTTGAAACCAGGATTGCAATGACAAAAAGGAATACTGCAAATGAAACGAGCACAATGATCACATAGATCAGCATGTTGTTGCTCCGTTCCTGAGCCAGGTTCACAACTTCAAAGGTATCTTTCGCTGCCGCCCGAAGCACCTCGCTGATATCCCCCCCGGCTTTGCTTGCTTTTGCAATCAGGTCAACACTCCGGTCAGCAAGAGGAGTGCCGAGATCTTTGCCGAAACGGTACATGGCTTCAACAAATCCTGCACCCCACGACATATCCTGGTCGAGTTTCCTGATATGGGGGGTAAGCGTCGAATACTCCGCGCCGGCAACAATATGCACAGCATTCGGCAAGGTCATACCGGAATCATTCATGCCTGCAAGATCACGGAAGAAATTCGGGAGGGCATTTTCCAGGTTCTTTACGCGCCGTTGTTCTTTAAAGTCAAGGATCGCCACCGGAACAATCGCAACCAGGACTGCAAGGACAATAAAATCATCAATAATTGTTGACGTAAAGAGGACCTGGATCCCATATGACATCACCATCGATACAAAACCGCCGATAAAAATGATAAGGGCGAGCGGTATAGTGACAATGAGTATATTAACAGGTTTTTCTGTAAGCACCTTGAAGGGGTGTTTTAAGAATTTTCCCAATCCTTCCCGGGTCTGTCGATCATGCTCAAGATTCTTGGTGATCTCATCGATTTCAGGTTCGACAGAACTCAATTCGGCGGATTTGAGCGGAGTCGGGGTTTCACTTCCCCGGTTGAACATATTTTTAAGGTGATCTTTGACGCTCATTTCAGGACTCCGGTGTCATGGAACTGATCATTATAACGAACATTATACTCCCTAGCGGGATCATGACATAGATGACCATATAGAGAAACATCGGGTTGTTATCACCATAGAGCACTGACATGATCGACTGGAGGATAATCAGAAACAGCGTTCCTGCAACCATGGCAGTCACATAGGATTCAGAGACAAGTGCCAGGGTTTCTAAGAACATTTTCTGGGTCTGCCGGTTTTCCAGAGCATACTGCTCGGCTTTTGTCCGGAAATAATCAGTGATGTTACCTCCACTCGCAACACTTGCCATTGTCCCCTGTAAAAATTCCTTCATGCGCCTGCTTGGTGTACTTGCCGATACGAGGCGGAGGGAATCGATTAAGTCCCTGCCGAAAATATCAATCTCACGTGAGATGTAGCGTGCCTCGACTGCACTCTGACCATATATCGTGCTGCTGCCAAGGAGCCGGAACACCTCTGCCGGGGTGATACCGGCAGTGGACATCGACGTGATGTAGTTGATTGCATACGGCAGGCTCGCATCAATATTCCTGCGCCGGTTCCCTGCTTCAAGACCAGGATACAGGATAAATACAAGATAGGTTAGTCCGCCGAACACCAGAAGAGAGAAGATCGTGATAAAGATGGTTCCGATTACAAGAGTATATGGTGAAAGTCCGAGTCAGTATTTCAGGAACTTCTCCCTTGTACTTGACCAGGTTGGGAAGCTGGAAAATCCAGCTGATCAGCACCGATTACTACTGCACCCAAGAGCCCGACAATGATTGCAGAGACATATGCTGTGGAGAGATAGACTTCAAACGGTGTCTTGAACCGTGGCAGAGACAAGGTCATTTCTGAGTGCCGCATAGTCTTCCCGTTTTGCCTTCATCCGTTTTCCAAGAAGGTTGAAACAGAAGCGCTCAAAACTATTCATATAGGTCCTTCCTCACCTTTTCGATAACTGCTTCTGGATCGCGATGATAGGATATGAGAATCTTCGCTACGTCCTTGTAATGCCGGATCTTCTTGATCCGCATCCATTCAAGCACTTCCTGGCGACGCTTTAACTCCTCGCGCATCCGGTTCTCGCTCCACCCCTTCGCCTCCATGATCTCTTCAAGAAGGTAGGACTTTCCTGAGTAGGTGATCTCATCGGTCGCTGACCGCCACTTAAAGACCTCGTTGGTGATCAGTTCGTTGGTCCTCGGATCAATATCCAGAATCTCAACGATCTGCTTGTTCCTCCTGATACGTTTGCCACCAACCCGTCCCTGTACCTGAACACAGATAAAATCAAGCGCAGAAAGCATGTTCCGCGGGACATCCATCGGCGGGTTCTCGATACGGTGGACGACACTTGCCACTGAATCTGCGTGGGTTGTAGAATACGTGGTATGGCCGGTGCTCATTGCCTGGAAAAGGGTCTGGCATTCCTTGCCACGTACTTCTCCCACAAGGATGTATTCCGGACGCTGTCGCATCGCAGCCCGCAGGAGCTCGTACATATTAATCTCACCTCTTCCGGAAGTGTCGAACGAGTCGCGGGTAACGCTGGGGATCCAGTTCGGGTGGGGGAGTTTCAGTTCACGGGTATCTTCAAGGGAAACTATCTTTGACAACGGGGGAATAAACAATGAAATTGCATTGAGAGCAGTAGTTTTTCCGGATGCGGTTCCACCGGCAAAAATTGCAGATTTGCCATTTTCAACGCAGAGCCAGATATACGCAATCGAAAGCGGAGCGAAGGTACGCCATTCAATAAGATCGGTCGGTGTAATCGGCTCGTCCTTGAATTTACGGATGGTAAAGGTGGAACCGTGAGCAGTTACTTCCTGACCAAGTGTCATCTGGATACGCGAACCGTCCTGCATGGTTGAATCAAGAATGGGTTGTGCTATTGAGATGTATTTACCAGAACGCTGGGCAAGCTTCGTAACAAACGAGTCTAGTTCTTCGGCATTGGTGTAGCTAAGGGTAGTCTTCATCGATTCGTAGTTGGCATGATATACAAAGAGCGAAGTATGGACTCCGTCACATGAGATATCCTCGATATATTTGTCATGCATGATCGCATCGATAAGCCCGTCACCAAGGAATTCCTTGTGCATGTTGTAGAGGATAACCTCACGCTGGACAGGGGTAAGTTTGATACCAAAATCGAGAATAACATCAGTCGCTGCAGCTCGCAACTTTATTCCGGCTTCCTCTTTGGAGATGTCTTTTGTGTTGATATCGAGCGTTTCAAACAGGCGTTCCTTCAACTCTTTTAACAGTTCTTTCTCCGGATCGGTCAGGATTGGTTCAAGCACCAGGTAGGTGTACTCATGAGTGGTGTGATCGTAGATAATCTGGATATAAGCGTATGGGGGGTTAACCGGATAGATCTCCACTTCCTCAATTCCTGGCTGAGGTTTGAAGGAGATATCAACCAGCGGACCATGTTTCTTGGGATCATATTCCTCAAGGGTGGAATGAACCGCCTTGAAAAGTGAGCGCAACCCGAATCTTTTTGGCTCAATTTTGGGTTTTTTCGTGTCAATGCCGATGTCTGCACCAATATCGAGATCCTTAAAACCGGCAGTGGAGAAATTTTTCTTCCAGATCTCATCGAAATCTGGTGGGAGTGTCCCCGTCCCTTCAAACGCACTGATACGACCATGCAGTTTGAGTTCGTCTATCTTGAAGGATACACCTTTGGGGAGGATAAGACCGGAGATATCGGAGATCTGGTCAACATTGACAATCTTTTGATCAGCATCAGTCACCTGCTCGACTGCTGCCTGTGGAGGTGATGTCACTTTTTTTATGGATTTTGACCTGACGGCTGCCTTGGGATCTTCATCAATTATCTCGATCACAGGATCTTCTTTGATTTTTTTGATTGCCGTTATCTGCATCGGAAAACTCAAGATCATCATGATCTGGTATGGACGCTATAGTGCGAACAGGGTCTGATGGTTTGCTTACGGAGGGAGCAGGTTCCTCCTTATTTGATGCCTCCATTTTTTTTCTGAGAGCAGCGAAATCACCAATATGAGATGCAGATCTGTCACCCGCTGATGGGCTTTTAGGGAAATCTGCAGTTTCTTTTGGTTTCTGTGCCTCCTCATTTTTTTTGTTTCCTTTAATCTTGCTGATAAGGGAATCTACATTATCCAGTGCATTCATCATCATCATTAGTTCAATCCAGACATCACCCTTTGACCTAGATCTAGGCGTCATTTATATTAAATGATTTTTTTTACATTTAATACTATATATACTATTGCTATTGCTATATTAAATATTCTGATCGATTTTTATAAAAAAAATCATCTTCACATGTTGAAAACTCCATTTAGTCCCCGGAAATCTCTGACTGGATATTTTTTAATACAACGCGTATAAGACCAAGATGTGCATCTGCAGTTGTAAAGACACACAGAAAAAGATCCCCGCACGGAGCAATAATAAATTTGTTCTCATCAGTTTCGAGGATCATCTGGTCAAGGGAGCCGATTTTCAGGTCCCGGGCAATTTTGGTCCCCGCCCGCACGAGATCTTCAGCAGAGGCTGCTACATGCTCAAAATCGGCATCACCAATGCACTGAATGGAAAATCCTTCGAAAAATGCAGCAACCGCAATAACCCCGGCCAGATTTTTTATCTTTTTTAATGTGTTTTCATCGAGAGGTTCGGGAATTTCTGAAATCTCATCAGTCTTCTGATAGGAACCTTGAGAATTCATAAGGGGCACAGTCTCGTTAATGAGGAGGTCTTCTTCAACGGAAAGTCTGAACAGCACGGGAGAATTCTGCTTCGGTATATTTTCGCATGTTGAATGTCTGCGGGGAGTCAAAATCGCCGGTTGATTCCATTACCATGTGTAAAAGGGCAGATTTTCCGCGAAAAAATCCATCAGTATTTTTAAAATATGCTCCAACCATCTTCCCATTATCGTTAAGAATAAAACCATGACCAGATAGTGTTTCAGCCTCAACTAATCCACGGAAGGTCATCAGGTACTGGAGCAATCCTTCCTTGTGAGGATTGGTAATGATTCCTTCAACAGTTCCTGCGGGTAATCTCATAAAAATAAGAACTGGAAATCAGAGTGCAGCAATAAGCCGTTCCTTATTCTTCTTTAATTCGTATCTGATTCTTCCGATGTTGGCTGTAGTATCTGCAACAATGGCAATCAGTTCATCAGCGGAAAGCGGTGAGAGAATGATGGGACCTTTTTCCAGTTCGACGAGCATTTGGGAGAGTTCCCCCTTTCCCAGCGTATTTCCCATCGCTTCTGAGGTTCCAAGACCGGTTGAAGCCATGGCACCCAGTGCTTCGATATCCACTTTACCGGAAACTGCACTTTCAATAACAAATCCATCTCTTCCTATCACGACCGCAGCTGATACCCCTTCTATTTTAAGAAATTCCTCCAATAATGGCTTCAGCATTCACTTTCCCTCAGATAAATGATTCTCTCTTGTTTTTTTTCTATTAAAATGTTGGTCTTTCTTTTTCTTTGTAAAGGAAAAATGGGTAATTGCATAAAAAACGAAAAAATAACGATTTCTTCTGGTCTCATTGAATGCTTAATCATCACGCTTTCCTTGATTATCAGAGTATTTCATAATCGCTCACTGCCAGTTAACCAATAAAAAGGAAACTATATTGTAGGATATCATAACAATACAACATAATGCAACTCCCGAGGGGCACATTCCTCAATATTAAAAGGAGCACAAAGCTTGGGGACCTTCTTGCTGAACTCCAGGAGATGAAATTCACCGGGATCTGCACAATCTCTTTTGGGCGTGTCAACGGGACAATTGTCTTTAAATCCGGTAAACGTATCCTTGCAGAGTTCCAGAACATCACTGGCGATGCTGCCTGGGATGAATTCCAGAAAATTATTGGGGAGAAAGTGGATGCTTCCCTCTCCACTCTGAATGAAGCTCAGATCCAGCTGTCACTTGAATTCAATAAAACCTGCCTGATCGTAAAAGGAGGAAAAGCAGAAAATACTCCCTTCCATGAAATCCCTGCACCCAACCAGCATACGATAAAAAAATCCCTCTTGAATACTCCAAAACAAGCACCGATATCAACGAGTAAAAGCTCCGAGAAACCAAGTATACCACAAGCAACTACGGCAAATAGGGCGGTTACAGTTGAACCAGCGCGGGCTTCGGAACTACCGAAGATAATAAGTGATGCGCATCTAAAAAAAGCAGCTCATAAACCATTGGCGGCAGTCCAGCAAAAATCACAGATTTATTCACAGATATCGGAAGAGAAGAAACCTGAAGATAGGGCCCTTATTCAGGCAGATACAGAATCCAGCAGCTTTGAAAAGGATATCGAAACCTTTGAAACAATGGATGTGGATGCCATCACCAATAAAATCCGCGGAGAATGTAAAACTTTAATCAAACAACTTCATCTTGAACATCTGACAGAGGATTAAAAAGGAAAAGCAAGGAGTAACTATCTAGGAGGATTTTACTGCATCCCGATAAGATAATACAATATCTTTCCTTATAGACTGGACTTGTTGCTAGTATTATTATTATCAGCTATTTTGCTATTAAGAACAAAATCCTTAAGAAAACAATCAGAGAATATTTCAAAGAGAAATACAAAAGATACACAAGCACTATTAACTGGTGGATATAGTTCAATAATCAGAAAAATTGGGTAATCTTATATAAATCAAATAGAAATATTCACACAACAGGGTGTTCAATGGTCAAGGTTTACACAATCGCTTCCGGAAAAGGTGGGACTGGAAAGACAACCGTTTCTGTTAATCTCGGAACGATGCTTGCCCAACTCGGAAAAGAGACCTTTCTTATGGATGCTGATATCGGTATGGCAAATGTCGGCCTGCTTCTCGGCCTGCAGGATGCACCGGTCACCCTCCACGAAGTTCTTGCTGGAAAGGCCAATGTCAATGATGCTATTTACGAATGCCCAGCAGGGCTTAAAGTGATTCCCGCGGGTATCTCCCTCCAGGGATTCCAGGCGGCAGATCCGGAAAAAATTCGCGATGTTATGAACGAGATTGTCAAACGCTGCGACTTTTTGTTGATTGACGCCCCTGCCGGGATCAGCAAGGATGGTATCGTTCCCCTTGCCGTTGCCGATGAAGTTATCCTTGTCGTAAACCCTGAACTCTCTTCCATTGTTGACGCCCTCAAGACACGGATACTGACTGAACTCGTCGGGGGTCACGTCTTGGGTTCAATCATCAATCGTGTCGATCAGGACAAACCCGAGACCATGATAAAAAAGATGGAGAAGGTGCTCGGGGTAAAGGTAATCGGGATTATTCCCGAAGACCCAAACGTCCGTCGTGCAGGTTCTGCAAGAACTCCTCTCGTGATCAAGTTTCCGACATCTCCTGCATCAAAAGCATTCCGCCGTATTGCTTCAGGTCTTATTGGTGTTGCTTACAAAGATGAGGTGAGGGGGAGAAGAAAGAAGGATTCATCGAAAGATTCACAAAAGCCCTGTTTACTAAGAAATCATAGATGTGACGAGAATTTGACAGTTTCCATCCTATTCAAATTTTTAATTTTTTCTTGATTCAACCGGGGAATATCGATAAAATAGTATTGAACTCGGATATTCCTTACCAGTGCAATTCATCATTGCCATCGTTCCTCAGTCGATAACCAGAGCTAAAAAACTGACTGATAAACACATCCGAATTGTCGGAACTCAGAACTGGCAGTGTAAATCTGTCGTGGCGTCATAGGAATAAGAGAAATAAAAAAATTGGAATATGTTTGGAGAAGTGTACAAGGATTATTCAGGTTTATTGGTTATGGTGAAGACACAGTGTTCGTCACCCTTTGACCGGCACTTAACTTCACGACCCTGCACCTTTATCCCAAAGGATCCTTCAACAATACCCGCAAGGAGTCCCGCTGTGCAGTAGCAGACATTTTTGCCGGTATTCCCGAACGCTTCTGATTCAACAGTATGTTCAAGGGTGATGGTTTTTTCCTTCTTTGCTTCGTTCCATTCCATCCTGATGATCTTGAACCAGCCCATCTGGGAATAGAATGCAAACGCCATATCAGAGAGGAGGTTTGGTTTGGTTATCCCCATTTTCTTGTAGTGTTCGACATTTTCCTTGCCCATATCCATATAGGCCCGGTAGTTGACTCCTCCCGCAGGCATCTCACCCATCGTCTTTTTTAATGAATTCATCATGGAGGTGAAGATGAAACGTGGCATTATAACGACTGGATCATCAATCAGCTTGATCCTGCCTTCAAGAGGTTTGTGCTCGATATATTCAGTGATGGCGGAGTCACCTTTAACGATTGCCTCTGCCTTCCATTTCCAGCTGGATTCTCTTTGATCGGCAACAAATTCACAGCAGTCATCACCGTTTGCATGGCACTTTGTCTCAATACAGAACCAGTTCTTACCAGTTACTGCAATCAGGACACCCTCAATCCATCCCTGTGAATACCACAGACCGGCATCTTCCAGTCCTTAAGAACTTCAGATTCGAATGTGTGTTTGGTGCGAAGCACAATCCTGGTATCGCTGGATTCAACGAGTTCGAAGGGAGCACCCCATCCCTGCTGGTGCTGGAGCTTGAATACCAGCATAAGAAATTCTGCCGGTGTGAGATCCATTCCGAACTTTTTTAACAGGTTATTCAGTCCCACCGATCCCTTACCAACGGAGTGGAAGAGTTTACGAACCGCCTGTACAGCAAGTTTTTTGTCGAGATTTGCCTCATACATCTCGTAGATGGCTTTCACGAGATAATTCGGATTGCTTGCTGTTTTTACCCCAAAAACCGAATACGAACCGGCAAGAGGGTCCATCTCGATATACGGGGCGATACTTTTTTCCCCTTTGATGAGCGCCTCGAAGTCTTCACGTCCGATCTTCATGGAGGACAACTCTGTTATTATCTGATTAAAGGATTTCGTCTTTTTATTTTAAAGAGAAATTCTGGCATTAATGACAAAATTTAAAGGGAAGAAAGGATTGAAAATTGAATTAAATTTCCAGGAGATTTTTTGCATTCAGATCCAGGAGAATTTTTGAGTTTGATTCATCAAATGATATATAAAACGTGGTAATATTCTGGGAGCGATCCATGACGATGCAATCGTATTTCCCATGCTGCCAATTTAAAACTGACGGTTCCTTCATCTGTGGTTATATCGTTGCCCAAAATTTTGCCCTCACTCCGGATCGATACACTGACGACCATTTTGAGGAATGGTGTCCTTCTGGATGGTGAGCGTGAGTACTCCCATCCCCTCACTTTTCTTGCCGATCTCGGGTATTAAAGACGGGAGGCTCTTTTTCAGGTGCATCTTTTCAAAAATCCGTGACCCCATAACAACAGCATCGACAATATCCGGCTTCACATCATAGAACTCGAATTTTTCGTGTCCTGATATCATCATCACGGCTTTATCACTGTACAGGGATCCCTTATCATCGATATAGATGGCACCTTCAGCCTCGCCATCGATGAATGCAAGATAATTCTCCCGTTCGTTCTCTTTTGCAGCCGCAATCCCGTTGGATCTGTGGGATGAGGTCACATCGAACAGTTCATGAAGCGTAAATATCCCGACATACTTTGAACCCTTTACGATATTATCCAGCAGGTCATGAATCACATTGGGGATACTCTTTTTTAAGTGCGTCTTTTCAAAAATCCGGCACCGCATGACGATAGTTTCGACAATATCCGGGGTTATTTCATAGAACTCGAATTTTTCATGGCCGGAGATCATCTTTGCTGCCTTATCACTGTATTCTGTTCCCTTGTCATCGATATAGATGGCACCTTCAGCCTCACCGGCAAGGAATGCAAGATAATATTCCCTTCCGTTCTCTTTTGCTACCGCAATCCCATTGAAATTCCGTGATGAGGCAAACTGGAACAGTTCATGAAGGGTAAAGGTCCCCAGATGCTTTGAGCCCTTGTGGATATTTTTTATCAGGTCCTGTATTTTCATCAAAACTCATCTCATCGGGTGTAATCTTTGGGAAGAGAATTTCAGAAACATTTTCCCTGTATATATAGTGGAGTTATTTGCAACATGTGTATTTTACATTTGCGGAATTATTTTTTTAGATTTTTCACTGCCTATCGCCATACATAAGTGTTCATAAAAAAAATGGTATTCCGGAATTATGGAAATACTCTACCCGATGATAATTTCGGCGGTTGCGGTCATTGCCACCCTGATCTATGCCTCTTTTCTCGATATCAGGGACCGTCGGGTCCCGTTTGTCCACTGGTTGCCAATGCTTGGTGATAGGTGTTATCTGTACCGGATATCTCCTGTGGCAGACAACTGCAAATATCAGCCTGATCTTCGGTTACCTTTCCCTCGTCGCAAGTTTTCTCTATGCTGATTATCTTGATAACCGAGGCAGAACGGATTCCCTTGGTCTTACCTTTTATTATCGAAGAGTCTCGATCTTTTATTACCTTGCCCTTGTCCTGATTCTTCCGGTCCTGTCATGGTTTGTCTTTACACCCATCTGTTAATATCCAGCTGGTTCCCTGGTATGCGATGTTTGCGGGAATCTTTTCCTATATTTCATACATGGAATACAAGGGCGTTTCTGATGAACACACCCTGTCGAAAAACCGGAAAAAGGAACGGAATATCTCTGAGATCTATCAACCGCTGGTATTTTGTACTGATTATGATGATTTTTGCGATTACCTCAGTACTCATGCTCTTCAGTCCAGAATGGCTGGGGATCTCAGTCTCTCGTAATTCTGCTCCTGTCAGTTTTTTGCGGGGTTTTTTATTTTTTTGCAAGAATGCACCTCTTTGGCGGTGCAGATGCATGGGCACTTATTTTCATTTCATTTTGTATTCCCACATTCCCGTTCACACCTCTCTCTTGGTAACCCGCCGCTTGGATTTTTGTCATTCTCCGTTCTTATCAATGCCCTGATCCTGAACCTGGTGGCACCAATCGGGATATTTATCATGAATATAATCCGGAAAAACCGGGCACCGCTGATGTACATGTTCTTTGGATTCCCGGTAAACGGTGACAGAATCCAGAATGAATGGGGATTTGTTATGGAGGATTTTGAAGAGAAGAAAGGGACGGTCAGCCGAAAATTCATCGGTTTTTGGGATTCCATCAAGCGTATGTATAGCGGTGAAGGCAGGGTATATACAAAGGACCTCCGGGAACATCCCGAAGAATTCCAAAAGGAACTGGCAATTTACAGGAAAGCAGGCACAGTATGGATTTCGTATGCGGTACCATTTCATCATCCCCATTACAGTAGGGCTGATTACTGCAATTATTTTTGGGGATCTTCTCTTTGCATTCATGAAAATTGTAGCAGGAGGAATATAACATGCTCAACCTGAAATTTGTGGACGGCCTGATACCGGTCATTGTGCAGGATTCAAAGAGCCGTGAAGTACTGATGATGGCGTATGCAAACGATGAGGCTATCAATCTCACAAAAGAGACGGGATATGCCCATTACTACAGCCGGAGCAGAAAGAAACTCTGGAAAAAAGGCGAAGAGAGCGGTCACTTCCAGAAGGTAATCAACATCCTCACCGATTGCGATGAAGATTGCCTGATATACCTCGTGGAGCAACAGGGTGCTGCCTGCCACACGGGATATGTTTCCTGCTTCTACCGGACGCTTGACGGTAAGGTTGTGGGAATAAAAGTGTTTGACCCGGAAAAAGTGTACGGAAAACAGGGTCGCTGATTCAGTTTCTTTAAAAAAAAATCCGAACTCACCTCAGGGGGATATTTCCAATTTATCTGTTTTTTAATTTTTTTTTGCTTTGGTACGGGAAGAAAAAAAGGTGAGACCTTAGCAGATACTGATGATCTGTACTGGGCAGAGATCCGCTGCTTCCTGAGCACAACAGCAGAGGCAGTCCGGAACAACTCCCTCTGCCCGGTCTCCATTGAACCGGTATTCCTCGACAACTTCCGAGAATGAATCGCAATGGTTCTGGTCAAAGAGTTCCGGGCAGATATTCCAGCATGCCCCACAGCTGACGCAGGCCATGCGATCGATAGAGACGTTCATCTTGTTATTTCATATCCTGTAAAATACAGATTGGAACTATTGGGATAAAGGCATACGCCCGGTTTTCCTAAGGAATAGTAGAAGCATTGACAGGGAATTTCCTCATAATCCAAGGGGGGACATGGGGCTGAGGATGACGGCAGAGAAGAAAAAGGACCTGTTTGTTCAAAACTAATAAATTCTAATAAATTGCAATTCAGATTTGCATCAGGCATGATAATATGGCGGAATTTCAAACTCCCGTTTGTGATAACAACCACGATTTGATACCAATGACACGGGTATGGTCAGATGGTCATGGGAATGCAGTATTTCAATGCCCGAACTGTGGGAGAAAAATGCAGGCGAGAGACGGCACCAGCAGGAGGTAGTGAAAGTCCTCTGTTGCCAATTCTCATAATACCGCGAAAAATGCGCTTATACCAATTTTCACTTCCCTCCTCACATCCCTTCGAACCCCTTATTAACACTAACGTGCCAATAAGTACCCATCAACGATCACCCATCGTTGATTCGAATAGTATACAAGAGCATACTATATGGGAGGAATAATATTTTATGATACTAGTACCAGATACGAGTGTCCTTATCGACGGACGTATAACCTCGATGATAAAAGCCGGTGAATACAAAGGTGCAACAATAATCGTTCCCGAAGCAGTCATTGCAGAACTTGAAGCCCAGGCAAACAATGGGCGTGAAATAGGGTTTTCCGGCCTGAATGAATTACAGCAGCTCTGCAAGATGGCGGAAGAAAAAACGATAGAACTCAAATTCTCCGGTATCCGCCCGTCGCTCGAGCAGGTTAAGCTCGCAAGCGGGGGTGAGATCGACGCGATGATACGCAACATCGCGATTGAGAATTCTGCACGGTTCATCACCAGTGATTTTGTGCAGGCTGAAGTGGCACGGGCAAAAGGACTGGACGTCATATACCTTAAAGCTCAGGTAAGCGACTTCGTTCCTCTCGGCATTGACCAGTTCTTCGATGAACACACGATCGCAGTATACCTCAAGGAAAGGGTCTGTCCTTCAGCTGAAGAAGGGCACCATTAATGACATGAAACTTGTGAAGATCCGCGAGCAGCCGACCAGCGAGTACGAGCTCCGTGCACTAGCACAGGAAATCCTCGAACGGGCGAAACGGGACCCTGACGGGTTCATTGAGGTCGAGAAGCGGGGAATCACCGTTGTCCAGATTGGTTCGATGCGGATCGCGATCGCACGTCGGCCGTTCTCGGATGGCATGGAAATTACCGCTGTTCGTCCGATCGTTGACGTAACGCTGAAAGACTATGCTAAAGCAGACCTCATAACCAAGAGGATCACCAGCGAGAAGAGGGGGTTAATTATTGTCGGAGCTCCCGGTTCGGGAAAGACCACGTTAGCACAGAGTGTCGCAACCTACCTTTCTGATAGTGGTTTCGTCGTCAAGACCATGGAGGCACCCCGGGAACTACAGGTGCCTGATCAGATTACCCAATATACCACATTGGACGGCAGCATGTCCAATACCGCAGATATCCTGTTACTGGTGAGGCCGGATTTTGTTATCTTTGATGAGCTCCGTAAGAACGAGGATTTCAATGTCTTTGCCGATATGCGGCTTGCCGGTCTTGGTATGGTCGGCGTCATTCATGCAAATGGTGTTCAGGATGCAGTCCAGCGATTTTCCGATCGTGTGGACTTTTCCGTCCTCTCACAGATTGTAAACACGATAATTTTTGTCAGGCAAGGTGTGATAACAAACATTTACGATTTAGGTTTCACCATTAAGGTCCCCGAGGGAATGGAAAATGAAATGCACATCCGCCCGGTAACAATCGTGACCGATCACGAAACGGGCGAACTGGTAATCGATGTCTTCCGGTATGATGGTGAGACTATTGTGATGCCGATAACCGCCGTGATAAGCGCATCGAAAAAAGCCTCCCAGGTAATACCGGTTCAGAATGTCGGAGTCCCCGTTGCATCGATCGTTAATATACGTTCACCGGTTCCCTTGCCGGATGCTATCCCCAGGAAGGAGACCGATGAGCGTCCCGGTTGGAAACTCATGGAGAAAGAGATCCAGCGTGAAATCGGGCGTTATACCGAAGGCTTTGTTGATGTCCAGATGATTAGCGATACAAAAGCCATTGTCTATATTGATGACAAGGATGTGCCGGCAGCAATTGGTAAGGGTGGTAAGAACGTGTCTGCCATTGTAAATAAAATCGGTATCGGGATTGACATCAAACCCCGTTCCGAATTTGACCGGCAGCAGATGCAACCTCAGAAAAGCGATGCGGAGTTCAATCTGGGTGGGGGTATTAAGATCCAGACCGACAAAAAGCAGCTTACCATCGTTGCCCCGGAACAGAGTGGTAAGATTGTGGATGTGTTTGCAGGAAAGGAATACCTGTTCACTGCCACAGTAAACGAAACGGGAGAAATTCACCTCGCGAAGAACTCGAGCATAGCGCAGGAGATGATCCGGCGTTACCAGAACAGCGAGGTCATTAAACTAAGGCCGGTATAATTGAAAAAATTTCTTTTTTTTAATAAATGAAGGTGAAATGGTTTGAACGCATTTGATCCGGGTAAATTTGAAGAAGAAGCACAGGAACGGTGGACGCACGCATTTGAATCCAACCCGTCGAAGCTTGAGAAATGTTACCTGACCGTCGCTTATCCGTATCCAAGCGGGGCGATGCATGTCGGGCATGGCAGGACATATATTGTCCCAGATGTTATCGCACGGTTCTGGCGGATGCGGGGCAAACAGGTTCTCTACCCGATGGCGTTTCACGTTACGGGAGCACCGGTCATCGGCATTTCAAAACGAATCGCGAAGAATGACCCCCATACTATTCACCTCTACCGCGATCTCTACAAAGTCCCGCAGAATGTCCTTGATGAATTTACTGATCCGCTGACCATCGTTCGCCACTTCGCGAGTGAATACCAGCGGGTGATGACTGCCTGTGGGATATCAATTGACTGGCGGCGGAAGTTTACAACGGTCGATCCGACCTACAGCAAATTTATTGAGTGGCAGTGGAAGCACCTTTTCGAAGCCGGGCATGTAATCAAAGGTGCCCACCCCGTCCGCTACTGTACAGTTGATGATAATCCCGTTGGAGACCATGACCTGCTGGAAGGGGACAAAGCGGAGGTGATCAAATTTACCCTCGTCATGTTCCAACACGGCGATGCGTTCATCCCTACAGCAACACTCCGACCTGAAACGATTTATGGTGTCACCAACCTCTGGGTAAATCCGAACGTCACCTATGTCAGGGCACTGGTGGATGGAAGTGCATGGATTATCTCGCAGGAAGCAGCAGAGAAGCTTGCGCTGCAGGACCACACTGTAGAGGTACAAGAAGAGATTGCCGGCCGGGATCTGATCGATAAGAGCGTCAGCCACCCGCTCTGTGGCAAGGTACCTATTCTTCCGGCCGACTTTGTTGATCCTGACATGGCGAGTGGGCTTGTCATGAGTGTCCCCGCCCATGCACCGTTTGACTACATCGCACTCCGTGATCTCCAGCGTGCAGGAAAATATACCCAAATAAAACCTGTGCCCTTAATCAAAGTCGAAGGATACGGTGAAATTCCCGCTCAGGACGCTGTTGACAAGGCTGGCATCACCCACCAGATGGACAGCCGGATGGATGCACTCACGCAGGAGATTTACTCTGCTGAGTTCTCCAAGGGTAAGCTCTTCGACAGGTATGGTGGAAAACCCGTCCGAGTGGCACGTGATGATATAGCTGCACTTATGATCGGGAAGTTCGCCTCGGAAATTATGTATGAGTTTGACACCAGGCCGGTCGTTTGTCGCTGTGGCAACAGAATTAAAGTCAAGATCCTGCATGACCAGTGGTTCTTGAAATACAGCGACCCTGCATGGAAAAAGCAGGTCAGCGACCACCTTGGAGATATGGCTCTGGTACCACCAGAAGTCCGGCTTGAGTTTGATCGCACCGTGGACTGGCTCAAGGACTGGGCATGCACCAGGCGTGTCGGTCTTGGCACCAGGTTCCCGTGGGACACAACACAACTCATCGAACCTCTATCGGATTCAACCATCTATATGGCGTACTATACCATCGCTCACAAAATCCGGGACATCGACCCCCGACTCCTCACACCGGAAGTCTTTGACTACATTTTCCTCGGCAAAGAATCCATAGAACTGCCCGAGAAGAAGAAACTGGAAGCGATGAGAAAGGAGTTCCTGTACCTGGTACCCATACAACTTCCGGTTCTCGGCAAAAGATCTGATTTCCAACCACCTCACGTTTCAGCTCTTCCACCACGTCACGATATTTCCCAAGGACAAACTCCCAAAGGGTATGGTCGTTTTTGGTATGGGGCTTCTCAATGGTGCAAAGATGTCGTCATCGAAAGGCAACGTCTTCCTCCTCGAAGACGCAGTAAGTGATTTTGGTGCGGATACCGTGCGCATGTTCCTGATGGGCAGTGCTGAACCCTGGCAGGACTTTGACTGGAGAAATGAACTTGTCATCTCGACAAAAAAGCAGATCGAGCGGCTCTTCAACACGGTACTTGAATCTAAAGACGCAGACGGCGAACCGCATGATATCGATCGCTGGTTAATAAGTCGGTTGCAGTCGCACATCGAGCGTACCACCGAAGCGCTCACCAACTTCCAGACACGCCAGGCGTTGCAGGAAGCATATTTCGGGATTGATTCAGATCTCAAATGGTATCGCCGCCGGCTCGCTGAAAACAGCGATGGAAGCCGGGAGTTACACACGCTCTGTTCGGTATGGATCCGGCTCCTTGCCCCGTTCATCCCGTTCACGGGTGAGCATCTATGGAAAGAACTCGCCGGGGAAGGGCTTGTTTCGTTTGCTCCATGGCCGGTTGCGAATAAGAAACTGATAAACACCAGGATCGAGCTTGCTGAAGAGCTCATCTCCCGCACGGTTGAGGATATCGAGTCGATCAGGAAACTTATCCAGATGACCCCGAAATCTATCACAATCTCGCTTGCACCTGTATGGAAACACGAGATTTTCCTCCTCATTGCCAAATCAAACGACCGTAACACAGTCATAAAGGAGATCATGAAGGATGACGCGATGCGCAAGCGGGGTAGGGAAGCAACTGACGCGGCGAAGCAATGTACGACACTTATCCACCGGTTGCCCCCGCACGTTGTTGAACCTCTCGTAAGAGAGCAAATCAATGAAAAAGCAGTCTTTGAAGCGGCGAAGATATTCCTGGAAAAAGAGTTCGGAGTACCTGTCCATATCACAGACGCAGAGTCAAGTGAACACGCCAAGGCTGCAACAGCATTACCGTTTAAACCGGCGATTATTATTGAATGACACCTCATTGATAGGGTCATACTATTTTTTTGGCTTATTTAGTCCCTGATTGAAATAAACCACCGTCAAAAACCATAACTCAAAATGAGGGGGAAAAACCAAAATTATTTTTTGATCGCATTCTGGACTTTGAAGATGACATCGGCTGACAAGACATGCATTTTATGGGCGGGTTCTGCATGATCGATAAATTTTCTCATAAGTTCGTGGTTTGTCGTTCCATGCGCTTCGAATGGACAATCGATCCCGATATCTTTGCACATAAATGAGGGCATTAGTAAGATTCTCCTTTTCTTTTAGACTGGAACAGTATTGATTATCAATAAATGCAACGCGCTGGTGCAAGGCACCGTCGCCTTTCAGGTCGGATATATTTGTCAAATGAACCAAAATTCCGCGTCGCCTTATGATTTCTCATCCACAAACAAGTTATACCGAAGGATAAAAACTCTGTTCAGGGTAACTTCCATGAACAACCAATTCAGGATTAATCGGGTAATTGCAGGATTTCTTCTCATGATCAGTCTTATCGGTAGTGTTACAGCAGTCAGTCTTACAACTGGTTGGCGGGAGCATCCAGCCAATGACGCCACATTTTCTGGTGTGATGATATCCACCGATGGTTCAATGGTATTTGCCGGTGGCAACGAGTTATTAGTCCGTTCATGGAATGGAGACACCCGCTGGGGGGGCATATCGGGAACCGTGGCGATTATGAGCACGGATGGAAATTATATTGTATCTGCACTCAATGATAATGTCCGTCAATTCAACAGAACTGGCAGTGTAAACTGGAACAGGATTACCGGAAGTCCTTTCAATGCAGTCGCTGTTTCAGGTGACGGTTCCCTGGTGATTGCCGCAGACAACAGGGGCTACTTGCGTTCCTGGACAATTGACGGTAAAAACCTGGGAGTGGATAACGACACCGATCAAGTGAAACGAATAGAAATTTCTCCCTCACAATCTCTGGTGGTTGTTTCTTCCGAAGATAGTCTGACGGTTTTTTCACCGGATATGAACCTGATCTGGGAAGATAATACTCTCGGAAACCTTGATTCTTTCATCGCATTCTCTGCTGATAGTTCCACCCTTATTTTATCCGGAGAAAACCGGGTGGCATCCTATACTACCGAAGGATCACTGAACTGGGTGAAGGAGATAACAAAGGACGCCATTATCGACATGGCCTGCTCCGATGACTGTTCAACCATTGTACTGGGAAGTCAGGACGGAAATGTGTGGGTTCTCAACAAAGAGGGCCAGATACGGTGGAAGTATCCTGCAGGTGCATGGGTCAATGGGGTAGGGGTTTCTCGTGATGGCTCCATCATTGTGGCTGGAGCCCTTGATGGGAATGTCTATATATTAGATAAAGATGGAAACCTGCTGGCCCAAACAAAAACAGATTCTGCCATCCAGCAACGGTCGGTTGCCATCAGTAAGGATGGCACGCGGATTGTTGTTGCAGATGAACGGATCATGTACGGTTATAATCTTGTAGGATTTCCTAAGGTGACATATAAGGAAACACCCTTCGAGACAACCCTTTGCCCTTGTACGATCACTACCCCAGTCCCTGTCAAAACAACACTGCCAATAACGGTTCTATCAACAAAAGTGACAGCACTGCCAGAAACAACCAGCACTCCAAAATCAGCACTTACTCCATTCCTTATAATCATTGCATCCGCGTGTCTGCTGTTTATACTGAGGCGACGTAAAAATTGATACAATATTTTCGCAGCTGATCATAAAAGAATTGGAATGCATTTTTTTTAGACGCGGGCATGGTTGCTGGTATATTGAGTATCAGGTTCAAGGACCCTCCACTATTACTCAGCAGTTACCCCACAAATAATAGGCATGTGTGTCTGAAATTACTACGGGGGGTGGCACATTGTATGGAAATTTTTATCACAGTGTTATGCTTTCTGGTTTCAAAAAAATTTTTTCTGACATTGAAATAGGTCCACCTAATTCTGAAACGCAGTACATAACCCCTCACATCACGCACTGATTATTTGAGCGGTTAAATCGGTTCTCCTGCGGTATTACTCCTCCCCAACGCTTTTTGCCCGTTTCACACGTTCCTTAGTGGAGAACCCGGTGATCGCATCCAGATATTTCCGGAAGCGCTTGTTTGTGTCTAAGATCACGTCATCGTTCACGCTCATGTCCGATTCGGTATCGATGATGACTGACTTGCCATCGGCACCTGCTGTCACATCGAGTCGTTTGAGCGCACCGGACTTGATCCGGTATCCGGTGGCAGTCTTTTCCGGCTCTACACCAAAACATACCTTGAGTTCAGCAATGATCCGGGTTTCGAGATCTTTTGTCAACCCGCGTTTGATTGGATACTCCTGCATACTATTTTTTAGGTAGTGCGTATATGTTAATCTAATGACGGAACACGCCCCTGAGTCTTATACTGAGATGCTTTCACGTCTCGATACAATTCATAATGACCTTATCGAGATAAAACCAAAAAAAGACATCAATGTCATCTCAAAACCGCTTCCCATGAATGGTGCATCGGTGCTGATTGGCTTTCCGGGGAGCGGGCTTGTCGGTACCATCGCACTGCAGTATATGGTCGATCAGCTTGAGTTTGAGCAGATCGGCACCATGACGTCGAAGTTTTTTCCCCCGCTGGCGATGATGAACAAAGGTGTGATCAATGACCCGGTCAGGATCTATATTAAAAACGATATCGCGGCCATAGTCGCTGATATTCCGATCCATCCCATGATCTGCTACGAGACCTCCAGAGATATTATCGACTGGCTCGCCCAGTTCAAGCCAAAAGAGGTGGTGACGATCGCAGGTATCATCACCAACGAGCCGGAGAAGCGGGTCTTTGGCGTCGCAACAACAACGGAAGCACTTACGAGGATCCAGGAACACGCACTGATCCTCCCCATCGGAAGTATATCGGGTATTGCATCCAGCCTCCTGACGGAATGTAAGGCCCGTGGCATTCCCGGGTTCGGGCTTCTCGGAGAAACCGTAAATGCACCGGATCCGCGATCATCGGCAGCCACAATCGAGGTGCTCAACAAGATGTACAATCTCGGGCTGGATGTGCAGCCACTCATCGATCAGGCAGTAGAAATTGAACAGAGTATGGGTAAAATCGCCGAGGAAGTGCAGCAGTCTGCTGAACAATCACCGAAAAAAGATCTTATCATGTACGGGTGATTCAAAATGAAATGTGCTGCGTTAACCGGAATCTCGCCCGAGATTATAAAGGATCTGAGGGGGGGCAAGCCACGTACGATCGAGCTTCAGAGCATGCATAATATTGTAAGTATTGCTGGTGTAAAACCAGGTCCGGATTCCCACATATTCATGACTTCAGTCGATCTTGAGGACCTGGACCCGGGCGATCAGGGAATATGTGTCATTGTGCTTGCGACATCGGTCTCGATGAAGCGTATGGTGGAATTCTCGCAAGGCAGATATTATGAGGAACGGGAGCGGATGTCTGCCCGTATCCAGGTCAAGTATTGTGCGTCCTCTGTCGTAAAGCAGGTCTTTCGTGAGGGGGTCTTCGGGCCGACAACCGTTGAAGTGCTTAAATCATCCTGTTACCATGCGGGGTAAGAAAAGAAGGGTAAACCGCTTGTAAAACACCAAAAATAAATATCACACTGGGATGTGAAAATCGATTGATACAACTGAACTAAAATGAATTGAAAAAAAGTATCTCATTTTTTTCCGATATTCTCGATGCTATAAAAAAAGAACACGCAATTCTATCGCATTACGGGGATCGCCGCAACGGCGGGGGCTGAGGTATTGCCGAAGCCCCCTGGAGTGTTATGAGGGACGTATTTTGAGTGAGTTCTAAGAAAAAAGGAGGTGCTAAACTGGTAGTTTACCCTTGAAAACATTCTTGGGGGCTTCACCCCCGCCACTAGGGCACCCCCCTGATGCGATAACGCTGTATTACCTAATCTCATAAAATATTTTGAATTTTCGCGTTCAGTCAGTAATTTCATGCGGAATATCCAACGCATGAAAAAAGGTGGTGGCACTAAATGATGAATCACCAAGTTTATGTTTTTCTAAGAACAATAAAACGATTTTTATATGATTCTTTTTGGTAATAGTCGTTTCATTACCGTTGTTTTTAGAATTACAGGGAATGAAAATTTTTTTCATAGATCTATTTCCCTATTCTGCTGATTAAAAAGAACATGCAATTGGCACAGATTTATTTGTTAATTTTTTTTGGGACATTTCTAACCAAACCATGACACAGATTAATTATCACGGAACGCGAACCTTTATGGCGTCAGGTGGGCCTGTGGCTTAGCTCGGACATAGCGCCGGGCTTCTAACCCGGATGTCGGGGGTTCGAATCCCCCCAGGCCCGTTTTTAATAATCCACCGTACTGTTTTTTAGGCCTGATCTGTGATTCATACAGGTCTTGCAACATTATCCGGCAATTACGAGTATTCTTTTTCCGCGACCAGCAGGAGGTAGTGTACACGAAGTGCTGTAAAATGTAAAGATACCCTGTATCCAACAGTGAATTGCAAACAAAGGAGAATACAGGGCAATGAATCTAAGAGACATCGTACTAAATTATCTTACCGATAACGAGAAGGGAATGCAACAACTCATCACATGGTTCCTCAACGATGTGATGAATGAGGAAGTGGCACAGCAGGAAGGATCAAGTATCCCGATTCACGATGTAATAATTCGGGAATTTATCGGCAATAAAATTGGTAATTATCAAAGATCAGCCCCTAAAATGATATGAATCAGGTCAACAAATTACACTTTTTCTCTATTGTTGTATCTCCATTCTATTTCCTTGATGTAATAGAGGAATTTCTCCTTCGAGATCCCATGATGTTTCATTAAACGTTCTTTAGCGAAGGACCAGAATCCTTCAATGCCGTTGATGTAGACTTTACCCTATTTGAACTTGTAGCGGTGGTCGATATTGAAATGCCGATATCCGCAGAACATGAGGGAATCATAACCACACCCTTTGTCGGTGTAAACGATTATCCCTCTTCTGACCTTTTTTGACCGTTTCATTCATCAGGGATTCTGCTTTCACATTCGTGAGAATACTGACTGAAACCTTTCCTCCCCGCTCCAGGCTCCCGAGTACAATTGTCTTGTGACCGGCTCCTCGGCCCCGCTTTCCCTTTCGTCTTCCTCCGAAGTAGGATTCATCATCTTCAATTTCTCCTTTAAGGAGAATATCGTCTTGAGCGAGATTGTGGGCAATTGATCTTCGAAACAATTCGAATGCTTTGAGGGCTGTCGGATAACTGATATTGAGTTGAGTACTTGCTTTCCTGGTACTGATTTCCAGTTCGAATAATTTTATGAGAAGAAGTAAGGATACAACGGATATTTTTTAGTCCTGATATCGGTGTACCGGAAAATGGGGAATAATCTCTTCGACAGCGTTTACAACGTAGTCGTTTCTGGTTCATCAGGTAATAATCTGGACTGCCACACGATGGACATTTGATCCCTTTAATCTCCTGAATTTCTTGAAAGAGATAGTCAAATGCTCGTTGTTCTGTCTTACATGTTTTGATTAGTTCCGGAAGATCCATCTGCCCCACCTTTTATTTGTGGGGGCTGATATTTTACAATCACCTAAATCTATCATTGAACACTCCGTATCACATCCCCATTTTTATATAGTATTTACAGCAATCTCCATGCACAGGATGAACGGTGGTTTTTTCATGGTTGTTGAACATGTAAACGGAAAAAATAGGGGAAACGTTATGTTATATGCCCTGAGCACCTGCGGATGGTGTGCCAGGACAAAAGAATTGTTACGGACCCTGGGGGTAGACTTCAATTATACCTATGTTGATCTCCTCGAGGGAAAAGAGCAGGACGATGCCATGGGTGAGGTGGAGAAATGGAACCCGAAAGGTTCGTTCCCGACACTGGTAATCAGAGATACGATAGGTATTGTAGGATTCCGCGAGGAGGAGATACGGGAGGCTTTGAAATAATGAACCTGACTGTTGTGGATGAAAAAGAAGTTGACCGGGTTTATCTGATTATTAAAAAAGAGGCAGAAAGCGGAGGTTATTTTCTGAACCCCGATATTGATTTCACAAAAAATCTTGTAAGGGGACTGTTGAAAAATGAGCAGCGTTACGGGTATCGTGCCTGCCCTTGCCGTCTTGCCTCGGGAAAAAAGGAAGAAGACCTTGATATTATCTGCCCCTGCAATTACCGTGATCCGGATCTCGATGATTTTGGTGCCTGTTACTGTGCACTCTACGTCAACGAAGCGATCGCGGGCGGAAAATTGCACGCAACTCCGGTTCCTGAGCGACGTCCCCCACGATCCGACCGTGGTAAAAAGAACGCTGTGCCTCCAATTTCAACGGGCCCTGCTGCAGCCCTGTCACTACCGGTCTGGCGTTGTACTGTCTGCGGCTATCTCTGCGCCCGCGAACAGCCACCGGGAATCTGCCCCATCTGCAAAGTCAAAAAAGAGCGGTTCGAACGCTTTATCTGATATTCATTTTTTGACTTTTTAGTTTTGGCTCTTAAGAAATGAACACTCACGACAGATTCACCCCTGCCGCTTTGTGCTCCCCTTAGATACAATCTCACCTTTAAAAGTAATACAGCGCTATCGCACTGCGCAGGAGCGGTTAGGAGGGACAGGCACTGTCCCCTCTTTCATCTTACCTGTGCTTTAATTCGTACCTTGATCGTAGGATTTATCATGAAAGACCCACGGATATTCATCATGTTTGCCTGAGTTCGTGACTCATGTGCGTTTCTACGGAATCCTTTTCACCACCCTGATCGAGCGCTCAATGACGAACCCTCATATAGCGTTTAAACCAACGGTACAGCCATGACAGGTACCGTCCTGGTTGAAGTTGTCGGCCTGAAAAACGCTGAATGTAGTCCTTTTCCCTGTGATGAGAACCGCACCTGCGGGCTATCAGGATGCTACCCGACGGGAAATCTTATTGCAGCATTTGAAGAATTAAATAAAGTTGTTAAAAATGAATATGGCAATCGCGTTCAATTAAAACTCACCCTCATCGATAATGGTGCGCCCGATTACCTTCAGAAAATAATTGAAAACGAGTTTCCCCCGCTCCCCATCATCCTTGTCAACGGACGTGTTACCCGAATCGGACGTATATCACTTGACCGGATAAAAAAAGAAATTGAAAAAGAAGTATAGTCATACAATTTTTGTAAGGGCACCATTCTCAAGATCGTAATAAAGACCATGGACTTCGATTAATTTTTCCTTAAGCGCTGTTTTTATCAGGGGGTAGGTCTTGAGATGCTCAATCTGGAGGCGCACATTCTCCTGTTCGATCATTCGTGAGCGCTTTTTGGTCTCTTCCGGCGTGGTGGGTTTCTTGATTTTGCTGTCCACCCTGTTTTTTGCCTCAATGGCGTTATTCAGCCAGAGAGGGATGTAGACATCGTCCAGTTCCTTGTCGAGTGCTTTTATTGCACCGCAGTCGGAATGACCGCAGATAACTATGTCCTTAACCTTGAGATGCTTGATTGCGTACTCCAGTACCGTGGCAAAATTCCAGTCATGGATCGGGGCGACATTGCCAATATTCCGCTGAACGAACAGGTGTCCCGGTTTCATCTGGGTTATATGCCCGGTCTGGAGGCGTGAATCCGAACACCCGATCCAGAGAACCGGCGGGCTCTGTCCTTTCGTGAGTTCCTGATAATGATCAAAATTCTGTTTGAATACCGTTTCACGGAATTTTTTATTTCCCTCGAGTAACTGGTCGATCATGAAAATCTTCTCCTATGTAATAATTGCTTTAACATCCTTGTAACGAGGCTTATGCCTTAATTCTTGCTTGAGCTGCAGATCTATTAACCTTTCGAAATTATACCAGGACAGACTGCCTGTCCACCAAAGGGAAACAGAGTAACAGACTGATGGATCCAAACGGAAAATACACGGCAACTCTTCCGACGCCCATAAAACCCTTCAGCACCAACCATATGCCAATGGACACCATCGACTCCTATTTCCCGTATGCTGAATACCGCCCGGGCCAGCGTCACATGCTTGAGGTTGCGGCACAGTGTGCACGGGAAGGCGGGATCACGATGATCGATGCGCCGACCGGCAGCGGAAAGTCGAGTGTGGTCGCTTCCCTTCTTGCAGAACGGAAAGGGAGAAAGGTCGTAATCGCGGTACGCACCGTGAGCCAGCTCACCACATTCATCCGCGAGCTCGAACTGGTAAGGAAAAAACAACCCAGTCTCAAAACGGTGTATCTTGTCGGGAAATCAAGCATGTGTCCCCTCGGGGGTGAAGGGGACGTGTACCGCAGGTGCGAGGGGGTGAAGGCATTTTCCTCCTCGCTCATGCGGGAACGGGCGGAGAAAGGAGGCACTGATACCATCAAAAGATCCGTTCATCATCCAGCAGATCCGCCGTATGGACCGGGACCATCCGCTCATCTGTCCGTATTTTATCAACAGCAAAATGTTTGTGCAGGCTGATACCGTTGGTGTCAAGATGGTCCCCTCAACAGCCCTGCGCACCAAGGCCGACCGGGTGATAGACCACCCGGTCGTCCCCCGGGAACTGAGGGAATTCTGCGGGGATATCTGCCCGTACGAGCTAATGATGCACGCTGCCCGGAATACCGATGTCGTCATCCTGAACTATCACCATCTCTTTGACCGGGACATACGGGAGCAGCTCTACGCCAACCTCGGCGTCGAACCCCAGGACATTTTACTCCTCATTGACGAGGCGCATAACTGCGGAGACGTGATCACCGGTATCGAGAGCGTGACACTGGAAGAACGCGACCTCGAACAGGCGTCCCGGGAACTCTCCGGTATGCGCAAACGCCACAAAGGTGCAGATGCAGTCCAGCATGTCCTGCCCCGGCTCACCGAGTTTATCCGCGGGCTGGGAAACTCCGGGGAGGTGGAGGACTGGTTCGATCCTTCCATCTTTGACCGGATGATAGTGCGGGAATCCCTCTATAAGAACATGGATGAGATCGTTGACGACCTGATCGGGCTTGCCGAGTCCATCCGGGAAAAGAACCTGAAAGCAGGGGAGTATCGCGAAACAGCGATTGAGCGGCTGACAGAATTCTTATTCCGGCTCTCGCAGTCAGCAACGGATCCTGCCTATCTCACGATATACCGCAAAGAAGCAGACGGGATCACGCTGGAAGTGCGCAACATCGATCCCGCTGTACCGCTGCAGGAAATCTGCACTGCGCATGCCTGCTGTATCCTGATCTCGGGTACACTTTCACCCGTCGACAGCTTCGCCCGCTATTATTTCGGCGACACACCGGTGAAAACACTTACCCTGCCCAATGCATTCCCGAAAGAAAACCGTCTGGTCTGTTGTGCAAACGACATAACGACTGCATTCTCGATGCGGCAGAACAAGGAGAACAATGCACGGATCGTGGATTACATCAAAGCATTCTGTGCACTCAAAGGGAACCGTGCAATCTATTTTCCCAGTTACCAGATCCTCGAAACCTATGCAGGTCTTACCGTCCCGCATATTCAGGGAAGAAAGATCTTTATCGAGCCACGGGATGCAGCTGATGCCGGCGCAGCACTCTCTACCTTCCTGTCCCTTCCTGCACAGGGCGAGTCGGGAGTCTTGTTTGCAGTCTGCGGCGGAAAATGGAGTGAAGGGCTTGATTATCGCGGAGAGATGCTGAACGGTGCAATGGTAATCGGACTGCCGCTTGCACCGTTTAACCGGGTGCGCAAGATGATGATCGAGTATTTCCGGCACAAGTTCGGGGAGGAGGGTGAGTTTCTCTGCTACACGCTGCCGGCGATCAACCGCTCCCTCCAGGCACTGGGGAGAGTGCTGCGGACACCGGAAGACCGGGGTGTACTGGTGCTGGGAGAGAAAAGGTTCCTGGAAAAACGGGTGCACAACGCACTCCCTGCCTGGATCCAGAAGGAGATGATCGCATGCGATGCAGCACGGTTCCGGGAGTTGATTTCACAATGGAAATCATAGGAGGTTCATGCCGGTTCGGGCTCTGGTTTGTCCACGTCTGGTGGAACGGCACAACCGTTCACCGGGTCAGGTTTGCGACAACAGGTATACCAGGAGAAGTGCCAGATCTGATAAGGCAATACTGCGCAGGAAAGGTTGTCAGTCTTACAAGCGCTTGACAGTAGTGCGGTATCAGACGATACCGTATACAGCAGGATATACCGGATGGTTCAACAGGTACCGTATGGGTTCACGTCAACATACGGGGAGATTGCGGGTAAAGTCGGGACATCTCCCCGCGTGGTCGGGCAGGCAATGGCACGCAATCCCACGCCGCTTGTCATCCCCTGCCACCGTATCCTGGCTGCTCATGATATCGGCGGATTCTCTCCATCCATCGATATCAAGGAGGCATTGCTTGCGATGGAAAAGAAAGGATTGCAAAAGGTGGTAAAATGAGAACGCTCTGTACATCACCCGTTAGCCCTCATTGGTTTTCCTGCCCACAATGTCTTATCACAGGTAAAATTGTAATGAACGGAGCACAGCAGTGAGATCTGCAGTTGTACTGGTTGGGGGCGAGGCACGGCGTGCACAGGGGCAGGAGAAGTATTTTTTCACGTACCAGGGCAGGACATTTATCGAGCGGCTGGTCGATTCGCTCCAAGAAGTGGTCGATGAGATTATTCTTGTTGCCAGGAATCCTGAACAGTGCAGACGGTTTCACAGGATCAAGGGAATACGCTGTATTACCGACATCCGAAGGGGGATCGGACCGATCGGCGGACTTCATGCCGGATCGCTTGCTGCACAAGGTGAGTTAATCTTTGTCTCTGCCTGTGACATGCCCTGCATCAATCCGGCGGTAATCTCACACCTGTTCGACTGCATTGACAAGTATGATGCGGTGATACCCAGCTGGAATCCTGATATGCTCGAACCCCTGCATGCTGTCTACCGGAGGACATCCCTCCTCACCTATCTTGAAAGTCACGATTCACTATCGCTCCGTGCAATGGTCATGAGCCTTTCTGCCCGGTATGTCCCGGTTGATGAGTTAAAAAATATTGATCCTGATCTCAAAACATTCACCAATATCAACAAGCTTGAAGATCTTGATCAAATCAACACGACCAGACCCTTTCCGAAAAATTTTATAACCGATTTTGTTCTTCTGTGGCAACTTACCACAGAGTATATAAATATATGGAATGAGAGTAATACTAATTATTATACCAGATTCCTCCATTCGTTTGGCTGGGAATTCGGCAGGGGACCGTCAGTGGAGCATTTATCTGTTGAAAATCGGGAAGTTCTACGACTGTTCATCGTCACTGCTGCATCCATCGGTGCCATCCTTACTACCATTTTTTCTCTTCTGAATGGTATTTTTTATGTCTTTCCTCTCCACTTTATCCTGCCGATCATTCTCGTTGTCTATTTTTATCCTGAACGTGGGGTAATTTTTTCACTGGGATTAGGCCTGATGTATATCAGCCTTATTTACCTTCTAGGGAATTCAGATCCAACCCTGATTGCTATTGCCACTGCATGGTTTGCAATTTTTATCACCATCGGCGTTGTTGCATCGTCCTACGCAACCAGGCTTCGCGAAGAACGGACACGGGTCAGGAAGATCCTGGACAATTCCCAGGACGGCATTTTCTGTTTTGACCTTAAGGACCTGCGGATTCGTGAGATCAACGCTAAATGTGCCCAATGGCTGAAGTACAATCAACAGGATCTTATCGGTAAGGAAATCTCCGTCATCTGGACCGACAAGGAAGAACAGAAACAGTTTATTGCTGACGTGAACCAGGTACATAAAACATGGTGAACGGGAAGCACGCTTCCGTGGACAGGATGGTACAGTTGTGAGGTTCGTCATCTCCCCCATGCTGGTAACAAAGGGGCACGTGCTCTGTTCTGCCATCGATATTACCAGAAGTAAAATTGTGGATGAGGAGATCATAAAAACTCTCAATGAACTGGAACACCAGGTCAAAGAGCGTACCGCAGATCTGGAACGGACGAACGAAAAACTGCGGGCTGAGATTCTTGAATGCCGGCGGTTTGAGAGTACGGTTCTGTACGGGCATCCCCTGCAACCAAAAAGGGAGGATACATGATCGCTCCTGTCAGCCTCAGGCACCAGATTTTCTGGAATGCAACGATCGTTATATCCATCATTATTGCAATCTACTCAACATTTTTTTGCCTGACCCGCGGTATCTATGAGGTCTTTCCGTTCCTCTACTTCCTGCCCATTATCCTCTTCGTGAATTTCTATCCAAACAGGGGAGTTGCCTTCTCGCTGGTCATCAGTACCATTTTTCTTCTGCTGGTCTATTATTTCAGCAATGTCAATCCGGCCCTTATCGCGGTATCTACCGCATGGTTCGTTATCTTCGTAACGATTGGTTTTGTTACGTCCTCGTTTGCCGAAGGGTTTAAAATAGAAGAGAGAAAATACCAGGAGATCTTCGAAAACTCCCAGGCAGGAATATTCACGTTTTCGATCCAGACACAGCGCATCCTGGAGATGAACGGGAAATGCGCACAGATGCTGGGATACAACCGGTATGACCTGATCGATAAGGAACTTGGCAGCATATTTCAGGATCCTGCTGAAAGGGATGCATTTCTCAGCCAGCTCCAGAAGAATGCGGAGATCGGGGATAGTGAACTCCTCCTTCATACGCGGGAGGGTCAGGTGCGCCAGTTTCTCGTTTCTGCATCCCTCTCCCCGGGCAATAGGGTAATCTGTTCTGCTCTTGATATCACTGAACGTAAACTTGCAGATCGGGTTATCCAGAAAGCACGGGAAGATCTTGAAAGAAAAGTACGAGAGCGGTCCGAAGAGCTCATGCGAGCTAATGATGGACTCAAGGCAGAGATCCTGGAACGTAAACGGTTTGAAGCAACACTCAAGCTTGCAAACCGCAAGCTTAACACGCTCTCCACAATCACCCGCCATGATATCCTGAACCAGATCACTGCCATTGTCATGTATGTCTCGCTTGCAGAAGAGAGGGTCAAAGACCCGGCACTTCTTGAGCATCTCCGGAAGATTGAGCAGAGCACGCAGATAATCCAGAAACAGATCAGGTTTGCCAGAGATTACCATGATATTGGATTACAAGCTCCCCAGTGGCAAAATGTTGACCTAACGATAAGAAATGCAATGGCCGGCCTTGACCTTGGGGAGGTCGGAGTAGACCAGGACGTTGGCACCCTCGAGACTCTATGCAGATCTGTTACTTGAGAGGGTATTTTCTTCTATCATGGATAACACCGTGCGCCATGGGCAAAAGGCGACACAAATCCGGTTCTCGATACAGGAAACGAGCGAGGGATTGACCATATTCTGCCTGGACGATGGTGCAGGAGTCCCTGCCCAGGTAAAAGAGGGAATTTTCAAACACGATTATCAACATAATACCGGGTACGGGCTTTTCCTGGCTTCAGAGATCCTAGGCATGACGGAAATCTCTATCGCAGAAACCGGAGCGACAGGATCCGGGGCACGATTCGAAATCAGGGTGCCCAAAGGTACATACCGGTTCATACCAAAGTCTTGAAGATATTTTTAACCGCTCTGCAGGTATTTTTTTGGCTCGGGAGAAACTAACATGAATCGATTCGATTTAACCTGAACTATAAAAAACGTACTGTACACGACGGACACCCGCCTCAGAGCCTTTCCGAGGCACGGCGGGGCAGGGAGGTTTTTTATTTTTCATTCGCGGATCCGCCGCGAGGGCGCCCCTTTGTGGGGCGGTGGCAATCATCGTGTCTAAGGGAAAGAGTGGCAGATATTCCCGTATTATATATGAATACTCTGATTTTCATGGTAAATGCTCAATTACCAGCCAAACGCTCAAGGGGGTTTCACCCCCGCCACTGTGGCTCCCCCCAATGCGATAACCCCCGAATAGGTAATACATCATCATCGCTCAGCGCAGGGACGGTATGGGGGGACAGGCACTGTCCCCTCATTCATCATACCCGTGCTTCGTATTTCATGTTTCAGTAAAAGGAATTACCATGAAATACCCCTTGTTCTTCATGGTTGCCTGGGTCCTTGACTTAAGTGCGTTTCTACCGGGCCATTTTTTTGGGTTATTTCGGTCAGAGATTCTTCTTACTGCCACTTGCATCCCGCATATAATGCCCAAATTCGCTTTTAAGAAGCAGATCTCCTGAGAACACCGGGCCATCCCTGCATACCCGGAGCCCTGACGGGTCTATACAGCACGAACCACAGACACCTACGCCGCATTTCATATACCGGTGCAGCGAGAATTCGGTTTTGTGGGCAATCCCTTTTTCCTCAACCTTGGTAAGTACCGCCCGCATCATCACTTCAGGACCGCAGACCGCAATCCGGTCGTACACACCGAGGTTCAGGTCGTCCATGAGCGCTGTTACGTACCCTTTCATCCCCAGCGTTCCGTCATCAGTTGCAATCAACACGTCTGTGCACTCATCCAGCTGGTCAACAAACAGGAGCTCATTCTCGGTCCGGGCACCCAGAAGAAGCGTCATGACACTGTCAGTCCGGGCAAGCGGGAGGAGGGGGGCGGCCCCGACACCCCCGGCGATTCCCAGTACTTTTTCCCCTTTGGTAAACCCGTTGCCAAACGGACCGCGAATTCCCAGTTTGTCTCCCTGACCCAGGGCGAACATGGCAGTGGTTGCATCACCGGCTTTTTGTACGGTAATAGTATTTTCTGAGGATAACGCCATCGGGATTTCATCAACCCCCGGTATCCAGACCATGACAAACTGCCCCGGGGAGAACGCAAACGTACGATCGAACACGAAGGTACGGATGAGTGACGTCTCTTTTTTTACCCGCTGGATTGAAACGGGCAGAGACAGGTTGTCACTCATGGGCACTCCCTATAATCTCTTCAGGTGTTAATCCATCCTTTCTGTAGAGATCAGCCTTGATGGTCTCAAAGACTTTCACGTCATTATAGACTGCACTGCCAATCTCCACTGCGCTCGCCCCGGCCATCATCATCTCGATCACATTATCTGCGGTGGTTACTCCCCCGCAGCCGATAATGGGTATGGTGCAGGCTTCGTAGAGTTCGTACACACAGCGGACTGCGATGGGGAACACGGCACTTCCCGAGAGGCCGCCATACCGGTTCCCCAGTACCGGGCGCTGCATCCCGGTCGATATCCGCATCGCTTTAACAGTGTTGATTGCAACGATCGCGCTGGCTCCCCCCCGTTCCGCGGCTTTTCCAATCGCGATAATATCAGTGACATTCGGAGTGAGTTTTACCCATGTGGGAATACCCGTCACGCTGACCGCACGGGTACATGCTTCCACAAGAGCCGGGTCGGTCCCGATGGCTGCACCATAGCCCTCAGCATGCGGGCAGGAAAGATTCAGTTCAAACCCGGTAACCCTGCCCTCAAACCAGCTGGCGACCAGAGCAAACTCGGCCGGGTTTCCGCCAAAGATACTTGCGATCACCGGTTTTTTTTGCAGAGATGCGATCTCATCCACAAACTCTTTTGACGGATTGGGGAGTCCCATGGCATTCAGGAGCCCGTCTTCAAGCACGATAAGGCAGGGCCCCGCATGCCCGTCTTTGGGATGAGGTCCGATCGACTTGGTCACGACAGCCCCGGCGCCCAACGAAAGGATCCGGTTAAGTGACGAGCCCGTGGTCCCGAGAATCCCGGCAGCGAGAAGCAGGTGGTTGTCAAGAACCACCCCACCGAGAGTTACCGGACCCGGCCTGATCGAAACCATGCATCAGGAAATAGTTGTTATTTATTATAAAAGGCACCTTTTTGTGTCGGTTAATGGGTCTTCTTTCATCTCAGGTCCTGTCAACTATGCGTCATTTCGTTGATATCGATGAGAACCAGGCACGGGGTCCTTCGGTCCGAGTGCGGCTCTCAAAGATCGCCGGTCTGATGTAATTGATGGACTCCCCCCGGAAGTTATCCTGTATCTCTCTCTTAGTAATCCTCCTCGGGCCGAATCCAACGGGCTCCAGGTCGGAAAAGCAGAGCATGAAGTATTTTCCGGCAGGAGACAGGATGGCTGCAAGGTTATCGACAAAGATCGGGAGGTCTTCATCGGACAGGGTGTGGAAGAGCCCTGAATCGGTGGCGGTATCGAACTTCCTGTTAAGCCTGGAGAGGTCCAGTGCGTTCAGGACAGGAAATTGAATCCTGAGTCCTCTTCCTGCAGCCTTCTCCGTTGCCTTCTGAATTGCCCAGGGGGAGGAGTCTGTCCCCCACACTTTATACCCTTCCCCTGCAAAAAAGAGGGCCTGCTCCCTGTCATGCATCCCATGTCCAGGACAGATCCTGTTATCTCTCCCCTCCGGACCACTCCACGAACTCCTTCTGGGGTCGGCCGATGTCCCAGAAAGATGTGCCCCTGTATACCGAGCCAGAGAAATCCATACCTCACCATAGCTTCTGAAATAATTATCATTATTTCTTCACGACTCCGTACTCCAATGCCCGGAATATAATCATGGAATACAAGGATACTTTCCGTCCTCGCTATGCATTTCTATGGGCCGTTATCATCGTTGATGGGATAATATATCGGGCAGATGAGTGAATATCTTCCGCACACGGTAAACCTTCAGTCTTTTCCTGTTCAAGAGTGAAGAATATTTTTTTGCCTCTTCTTTTGTTATGCTTTGCAAATGCCCGTCATACCAATCTTCTTTCGTTAATGTTTGATAAACAAACCATTTTTTGTCGTAAGGAATCCCAGGGTAACAGGTCATCAAATCGTACAGATTGTTCTCGAATATATTTTCTGCAATCCCCAGGTAAAACCCCTCGAACTCTTTGTTTCGGATCTTCCATTATTGTAAAAATTTTACGAACAACAGGGAATCTGACAAATTTACAGACAGAGAAAACCTTTGAAAAAATAGTTTTAGTGCCCATGAACAGATACAATTTTGTGAATCTCTCGCGTGTTTGATAAGACAGGCTTTTCTTTCCCGTTATTTCCCCCAGAGTTATATCGTATAGAGTAATTTCATACTATAATGAAATATTGAAATTCTCCATTTATTAGCACGAAGAAACATGGTGTGAGCTTTCAACCTTAATCTGCATAAGACCGACAGCAATTTAGAGGGGCAAGTCTTAAAAATGTGATATAAATTGAAAATTTTCCATTCAAACAAAAATTTAAATTTTTTATTGATAATAATGTTTATATACTTTTAATAATAATAGTTTCATTTGTAATTATTTCATGAGAGAAAACACGGGATTTTTAATTTTTTCAAGAATTGGCTGAAATTTTAATCGTGTAAGAGAGATTGCGATGAATACCCCACGATCAGATGGAACCTACAGTACTATTGATATTTTCGTTTTAAGTGAAAGTGAAACAGTGGTTCCGCTGTTAACTGAGCACTTGGAGAAGAAAGGATACCAGGTTACCCGGTTTACTGACGGTAAAAACCTTCTTGAAGCCCTCGTAACAGGAAAACCGAATCTCCTTATCTGTGACACCACAACATTAGACAAGGAGGCATTTGAGGTCTGCCGCCGGATTAAAGCAGATGATGACCTCTGGGATATTCCGGTTCTTATCCTTACCAATGTATCCAAGCTTTCAGATCTTTTTGATGTCCTTGACTGTAACGCGGATAACTTTCTCCCTTCTCCTTTAGATCTTCCGTTTGGCCTTTCAGTCATTGAAAGCATGCTCGGGACAACGGTTGAACGGCAGATACCTGATCTGATTAAAACGCAATTCAAGATACGTCATGATGACCATATCTATATTGTTGCTGCCAATCGCCGGAAACTCCTGGAATTACTCCTGTCCTCATTTGAGATTGCGGTTAATACCTCATCCGGGTTGTCGCATGTAAAGACAGATCTTCAGACACTTTCGGAATCCGCAAAATATCTTGAAGACCGTGTCACCGATCAGACCCGCCTTATCGAGACTATTCAGGCAAGTCTTCATCAGAAAGAACAAAAAATTTTGACATTGACCTCTGAAGTCGAGGAAAAGCAAAAATTACTTGCACAACAGACTCGTAAAGCACTTATCGTTACGGATGATGGAAACAGTCACACATTATTTCAGGATAAAATAGGGAGAGACACGTCTCCTTTTTCTGAAATCAACCTGCTTAGACAGCAGATCTCAGAACTATTACATGAGGTTGATACTACAAAAACAAGTCTCGACACTGTTCGAGAGGAACTTGAAGAGGAAAAAATGCATAGCACCTCTCTGGAATGCACGCTTGAACTGCTTGATCAACAAAAAGAGCTTGCAGAAAAATCACTCCGCTCGATAACAGATGAATATAAGCAGCTGATATCAGCGTTTGAGGCAGAGAGAGACCGGACCGTATCTGCAGAACGGGAAATTGAAACGGTAATGCAGGCAAAAACGCAGTCTGAACAGGAACTGACCCTGATAATTAACGATCTCAATGAGATAAAAAATCAACAGGCTGCGGATCTGACCCGGCTGAAGAATGAACTTGAAATGGGAGTAACCCAACGGATCTCTGCTGAAAAGCAGGTGGAATCACTCTATCTGGAAAAGGAACAATCGGAATCATTGCTTCGATTGACAGCAAACGGCCTGAAAGATCAACTTGATGATCTGCGGTTGCAGTTGGAAAGCACCTGTACGGCACTCAAAAACGAAGAGAACCTAACAAAATTGCAAAAGGAAAATCACGCTGAAATTGTGGCTGAGAATGAAAAAACCGAAATTAGGGTAAAAGAAGACCTGGAATCGGACCAGGCGACTGTTATCAAGCTGAAACATGACCTTGACGAAGCAACTGCAATTCAAAAAACGCTTAAAAGGGATATTGATGCCCTGACAATCCAGAACAAGGCGGTTGTGGATGAACTGAATCTGGCAAATCAGAGCAGGACACAATCTGATCACCAGGTACATCTGGTTGCAGACGAACTGAAAAAAGTCAAGACAACACTTGATAATGAACGAAGGCTGCACCAGGACGGTGATAAGAATATTGACGCATTGATGCAGACCATACAGCGCACGGAGCAGGATCTCCGTACCTCGGTTGAAGAGCATAACTCGCTGAAAGAACTTCTTGAAAATGAACGGAAGTTACGGTTAACAGCGGAGGATAAATCTCAGTCAGCACGTGAGGAACGGGAACATCTAAGACAGGAACTTCGTACAGTAACAGAAGAACAGGCCCGTCAGGAAAACGATTGTGTTCTCAAGATTCAGAATCTTGAAGAAGAGTTAGAACTTGTAAGAAACCTGAAAAAAACTCTCGAAAAGCAGGTGAATGTTCTCACGAATGAAAGAACACCGGCAGAACAGACGGTGAAAGATCTCACTGATGAACCTGATCGGGCAAGGAATGCGATTGGTGAAAAAGAGTTGGATCACCTAACACGGGACGACTCGTTTGTCAGTGTCGGTGAAGAATTTAAGGTTCGGAAGCAGTTTTTCCTGATAGAAGAAACACCTGCGATAAAAAAAGAAAATGTTCAGGAGGGTATTGTAAAAAAAGCAAATTTTCCCGTGATTGTGGAGTCACCATCTCAAGTATTTGCTCAGGTAACAATACCCGATACGCAAAAATCTCCAGGTTCAGAAACGAAACTGACTTCATCCAAACCCTCCTCACAAAATCCTGAAATATCACCAAAAGCAGTTATTGATATCATTAATACTTTTAGTGATGACGATCTTTTTGAAGAAAATTAACCTTTCGGAAAAAAACGGATTTTGCACCGAAACCTGCTGGTTGTACTCAACTGGATTTCAGGAATCGCATTCTGAAAAAGGACAGGCCGGTTATCATAATTATGCATGGGAATGAGGGTACCTACTACGATACACCAGTACTCTCATAGAACTGATGCAAAGAATCTCTTTTATTTTTCAATTTGAAAAGTTCTTGGGGGCTTTTTCCCCCGCCACTGGGGCAACCCCCCCAATGTGATAACACTCTAGTACCTAATCTCAAAAATAATTTGAATTTTCTTGATCATTCTGTATTTTTTGCGGAATATCCTATACATGAAACAAGGTGGCGGCACGAATTGATGAATCACCTTTTAATAAATAGCATCATTTTGATTGGTCATGTCATGAAGATCATCATGGTCGCAGTCTTTTGGATTTCAGGATGGTTCCCTTCACAAAATATATAACCAGAGATATAGAGACGCGATGAACGATGAGTTCATGGCATGGTGAAAAACGCCAAAGTTGCTGATTACCCTATGGTGCGGTATATCGCTTCAAACATCGGAACGCTCCAGGATTTCCTGTGCCAGTGTGACACATTTCCTTTGGGAGGTCCCAAAGATCATCTTTTGCGCGCCAATTGAATCGGGAACTGATTCGGAGATCATTTTGAACCCTGGTGTTTTCAAAAATTTTCTCCGCATATTTTCGTTTTTTTTTAATTCTGAACAATTTAGAACGATATTAGAATTATAGAACGACTTGCGGACAGTGTCGTTTTTAATAGACTTTCGTACCCCTTATTGCAGACCATGTCAAAAAAAAATTACCGGAATGTTCCGGATTGGTGAAGGATCTCTATGACCAGAATTTTTGGAATGATTATCGGGGTGATTCTGCTTGCACTGGTTTTCAACAGTGGAATTGTTTGTGCAGCAGATGGAGAAGAAACGCACGCTGACCTGAATGTCTCAAAAACCGTGACATCAACAGGACCGTATGAAATCGATGACGAGGTAACATGGGCAATTACGCTCTGGAATAACGGCCCTGCAAATGCTACCAGCATTACTCTTAAAGACGATATTTCGCAGCTTCAGGGACTAAAAAACCTAACTGCTGTGGCAGACAGTGGTGATTACAATGCAACCACAAATATCTGGAATATTGATGAGATGAAGAATGCTTCGTACACAACCCTCACGCTTAAAACAACATTCAGTACTGCAGGGGATAAAACAAATAAGGTCACTATCACCGCGCTCAATGAGACGGATCCCATCCTGAATAATAACCACGCAGAATCAACCGTTCGGTTCAACACATCGGGTACCATTACACCGGATTCCCGGGTTTCGGCAAACCTTGTTATTAAACCAATAACCCTGAATTTGAAAAGCAAGGGGGTCTTCACGGTGCGCGTATCCCTGACAGGCGCCGGCCTGAACCCTGCTGCTGATGAGCGCAAAAAGCCGCGTATTGATTATGCCAACAGCTCCCTGACCTGTAGTGGGGCTGAATTGGTCAGGGCATCAGCATCCGGCAAGGATGGGAGAACCCTTAGTGCAAAGTTCTACCGGCAGGATCTCGAAAATGTTACTCCCGGCGAGGGTATACGGATTAATTGTTCAGGGTACTCTCGCAGTGAATGGAATGATAATCCCTGTTGAAGGCAGTGATACGATCCGCGTTATAGGTGAAAAAAAGGGGCTGCATAAAGTCTTATCAAGACTGTGGAAATTCCTTGGTATTGAAAAAGATGATGTGGAAATCACTGAGGGTGAAGACGGGGATATTACGGTGACGTTATCTCTGAATCCTGACAATTTCAAAAATCCCGGTCAGGCAAAAAAGATGGTGAAAATCAAAGATAATGAACCGACAACAGAGGCAGTTAATGACACTGCAGTTTCTGATCAAACCCGCGCCGGAAAAGAGAAAAACTCAAAAAACAATGGAGATAATAAAATCAGAGAAAGAAATACCGAGGACAAACCTGATAAGGGCAATAATGGGTCTGATAAGCAGGAGGATGAGTCCACGGGGAAGTCAAAGCGAAAAAAGAATACATGATAAGGCCATGTGCCACCCTTTTTTTTAAATGAATACGGTTTTGATTTCTTCTGGCTTTTTTCATCTTATGCGATCTGCAATTGTATTGCCTGAAATGAGGGGAAAGATATTGTGCAGGGTATATTTATCCAGATCTAACCCCATTATTAATGGAAAAATCGGCCCTGTAGAAACGGACATGAACCGATAGGGTTCATTCCCGATCCATGAAAATCGTCTCTATACGAAGAACTCCCGCCTCAGGGCCTCTCCGAGGCACGGCGGGCAGGGGGGGTTGAATAGTTATTGATCCGCCGCGGGGGTGCCCCGTCGGGGGCGGCGGCATTCATCGCACCAGATGAATAGAGTGCTAACAATTTCTGCATCAAAACTGGATGCTGTGATTTAATATGAAAATGCAATCACTTTTTCATCCTGTATGGTTATCTCCCAAGGGGAATCATGTTCGTTTTCATGGGAAATGCTCAATTATAAACTAAACGTTCAAGGGGGTTCCACCCCCGCCGCTGTGGCTCCCCCCAATGCGATAACCCCCGAACAGGAAAGACGTCGTCATCGCTCAGTGCAGGGGAGGTATGGGGGGCCAGGCACGGTCCCCTCCTTCATCGTACCAGCATTTTGTTTTTCATATAATAGCAAAAGGAATTCACTAGAGCCCAAAAATCAAGATGGGTTTCTGATACATCAGACTGCAATCAGCTGATCCGGAAACTGGACTGTTTTTTCAACTGAGGTTACCCGTGTTTGTAATGTCAGGGTTTCCCCGATACATTTTGTCGCAAACGCACCACAATCAGCATTGATGGTGATCGGTTCGGTTTTCTTTTCTCCTCCGGAGATGTCACCGATACACCGGTTAATGGACGGTTTACCATTCAGGTAGATGATCTCATTCCTGCTATTGTGAAGGCCAACAGTAATACAGACATTGTGGGCCGTCTCATACCCGGTATTGGTGATAGATGCATCCAGCTGGCGGCAGGTCAGTCCGCAGCTCGCCGGGTTTCCTGGCTGAAGGACAAAATCGACCGGTAGTGCCGGGGTTGTTTGGAGGGGGGGTGTTTGCCTGATAGTCTGGGTACCGGTCTGAGGGATCGTTTTTTGGACTTTCTGGGTTTGTGCCACAGATACTCCCTTTTCAGGCTGGGTGAAATTTTTTATGACTGCGGGTTGGGCGGTTCCCTTTCCTGCTGGTAACGGGAGACTTACAACCACAGCAATGACCACGATTATAACCAACGCAACAACTATGCCAGGTATCATCAGATTCTTTTTTTCCGGTAATCCATGTCCGGGTTTTTCCTTATCTTTTTCCTGTTCTTTTACTTCATCGTCTGCCACACTGGTATCCTCTCAAATATGTGTCCAATAATTGGAAGTGATAGAATAATAATATGGAAGGAAACAATTGGCCGGTATCACTTCTTTCATTTTTGGTTCTGGAGAAGAAGCAGGTGCGAATCAATTCGGATCACACCCAAACCATAAAAAACAGACATGATTCCCCTTAGGAGACAATCATACAGGATGAAAAAGTGATGGCATTTTCCTATTAAATCGTAATGTATTCGAAGGTCCCCGCCTCAGGACCTCTCCGAGGCACGGCAGGCTGTGAGATTTTTTTGAAAGTCCCCAATCCGCTGCGGGGGCGCCCTGTTTTGGGGCGGCGGCATTCATCGTAGACTGATGGATAGATTTTTCATTTGAAATGCTCACTACCAAGCCAAACGCTCAACAGGAGTTATACCCCTGTCGCTTCGGCCTCTCAAAGATGTGAAAACTCCTGTACAGGGTACTACCTCATCATCGCTCTTGAGCGCAGGGGTGGTATGGGGGGACAGTCACAGTTCCCTCCGTCATTGTACCAGTACCTTGTATTTCATACCATAGTTTAAGGAATTCTCTAAAGGCCATTTTTTAATCTCATCCTGTTTTTTAATTCCCTCCCTCTCTTTTTTGTTTTACATCTTGGTTCGAAACTTTCATATGCCTGGGTTGCCGATCGGAAAGTATGAACGATATTGTTGGCAGCAAAAAGATGGAGAACGGTATTGTGGTCTTCTGGATGGAAAAAGAAGAGAAGAAGTATGATTCGTTCAATTATTCTGAACTGATCGATATGAAGATCAATGCACTGGATTTACTGGAGAAGCCTAAATCATACAAAGTTGATGTGTCCGGCCACAGACTAATTCCAAAAAAATAACCCGATCTTTATATAAGAGCGGGATTCGACCGGTCTATTCGTTTTTTATTGGGGGCTGGTGAAGCGGTACGCCCCCTCGGGTACCCGGATTTCAAAACGTGCACCCTTACCAAAGATCCCGGTCTCGCGGATGGAGATCCCGGTGATGGACAAAATTTCCCGGGAAAGGTACATATCAAGCCCGGAATTCTGGAACAGCTGGCGGTTGAATATCTTCTCTTTTTTATCAGGAGAAATACCGATCCCGTCATCCTCGCAGATCACCAGCAGTTCTTCAAATGACTCGTTGCAGGAGAACCGGATTTTACTGACCTTGCCAAACCTGACGGCATCATTGATCAGGTAAAAAAAAACCTTCTCAATTACGTGATCTGCATAGATCTCTACTCCATCAATATCAACTGCCAGATTAATCGATCCCATATGCACGCAGGCAGCCGCAGTTTTGATCGTTTTGCTGAGATTGTACCATGCCGGGGGCAGGATACCGATATTCTGGTAATCCCGGGTGAACATGATCAGGTTCTGGATGGCGTTTGCCGCAGCCAGCTCCTTATCTAAGGAGGTAAGCAGGAAGCGGGGGTCGCGGATCCCCTCTCTTGAGAGTTCAATATAACCCTTTACGACGGTTAAATGGTTGAGAATTTCGTGGCGGGTGATATAATTAAAGGAATTCAGTTTTGTATTAGCCCTCTGGAGTGCATCTTCTTCACGGGTTTTATTAGTAATATCAAGGAGCGATACAACCATCTTTTCGGTATCAGGAATGGGGGTGATGGTGAGGAACCCGGTGCGGACATACCCATCGAAGCGGATAAACTGGAATTCATGGTTTGCCGTTACCCTGTGCGGGTTAACCCGGCATTCACGCTCGTACTTCAAAAACCGTTCCAGGTCTTTTGGAGCAACAAATTCTGTCAGCTTTTTCTTCCCTTCGATTTCGTCCCTGACATAACCGATGATCTTCTCAAATTCCGGATTGATGTAGGTAAGGGTTTCATCCTCATCGATAATTGCTATTGCCGATGCAGTATTTTCAAGAATGGTCCGGTATCGTGACTCTGAAACCAGCAGTGCAAGTTCCTGTTCTCTCAACCCGGTGATATCCGTAATCGATTCTATCGCACCAGCAAGCCTCCCTGACTTGTTAAAAATTGGTGAGGCAATTTCCCGGATAACCCGGGTTTGCCCGCCTGTTATCATAACCGTAGTTTCTGCAGACAGGGTATTTCCTGTCCACTGTATGCCGGTATAACCCCGATCTTCTATTTCGGTGTCAGACGCAAAAATCAGGTCAATGATCATCGGCCGGCGATCCTTAAAAAAGGGAATGGCATATTCATGGTTGCCCTTTAAAAGAAGATCTGCACCCAACCCCCCCGTCAGCTCCTCAATTGCCCGGTTCCAGGCAATAATCCTCCCGTGCCGGTCGACAGCAAACGTAGCCTCAGGAATATTATAGATGACACCTGACATCTGCTGGTGATTGTACCCGAACGAATCTTCAAACCGTTCCCCGTCGGTAATTTCCATCAGGGAAAAGATGCATTGTTGCGTCCTGGGGATTACTCCTGCAATGAGTACCACGTCATGGTTCCGTTTTTTCCTGTCAATGAATCCAAAAGAATACGGTTCGGCTGCCCCCCGCTTCTTTTTTATGTTCTCATTGAGATAGTTCGTCAGTTTATCGATATTTTCCGGTGCAACAAACTCAGTCCATTTTTTCTTTCCCACGATCTCCTGCCGACGGTAACCACTCAGCTGCAGGAATGTGCGGTTGGCAAGGGAAATGGTCGAATCTTTCTCAATAATGATGGTGGGTAAACCGGCGTGTTCAAAAATGGTACTATAGGGTTTTTCAGATGCAACCGGCCTGATGAGGGGGATGTTATTTTTTTTTGGAATCGGGGGTTTCTTTGCTGCCATGGATACTCTTTTTATTACGGAAAGTCAGAGATCCTGTCTTTTTTTTGTCTTCTCCCGGCTGGTTTTTGCCAGGGGATATACCCTTACTGATAACAAGTAGGTAGACGTTCTGCTTTAATTATTTATTGAAAAATGCTGAGTTATGTTCGAACGTCAATCCCGCTCGGTTTTCACATTTTTTAAAGAGGCCGCAGTGACCGGAGTGAAACGCCCGTGAGTGTTCAAGGTTTGTGGCATTCAGCTGCGGGGATTGTTATCGATCTATCCAACTGGTACGATGATTGCCGCCGCCCCCGACGGGGTTTCCTGTGTAGCGGATCGGTGAATAAAAATTCAAAAAAAAAAAAATTTTCTGCCGACCATGCTTGGGAGAGAGTCTGAAACGGAGATCCTTCGTATAGACGACGATTTACTATGAAAATGGGCTCTGGAGAAACGCACATGAGTCACGAACTCAGGCAAACATGATGAATATCCGTGGGTCTTTCATGGTAATTCCTTATACTATGATATGAAAAACAAAATGTTGGCACGATGAAGGAGGGGACAGTGCCTGTCCCCCCATACCGCCCCTGCGCTGAGCGATGATGACGTTGTACCTGTTCGGGGGTTATCGCATCGGAGGAGCCACAGCGGCGGGGGTGAAACTCCCTTGAGCGTTCAGATTGTAATTGAACATTTCTACAGAACCTGAAAATGCAATCACTTTTTCATCATGTATGGATGTCTCCCAAGGGGAATCAAGTCCGTTTTCATGGTTTGGGTGCGAAGCGAATCAATTCATGTCTGTTTCTAGAGTACCTAAAAAAAGGTCTTCCGGCTCGTGTTCTTCGCGCGTCAAAGGAACCCTGACCCTGATTAACACCCCAATTCCTCATCAGTTTTTCCAGAATTCGATCTTGTGAATTTTCGCTTCATTTTTCATTCTGAACCATCCCGAACGGTTCCTTTGAAATTAAGAGAACATCAGACCATCCGGATTTTATTGAACCATAGCCACCCTTAACTTCCTAAAAAGGATACCTTCAATCAATGGCATATGCCGATTTGAGGAGGATCTATGAAAAATAAGCATATTATTCTTGGAGGAATACTGGTGATTGCCCTGCTCTGCAGTGTTGGAACGGTCGCAGCACTGGACGACAATGCAACAGGTGTTCAGGATACAGGTATTATTTCAGATGATATTGCGCCATATAATGGCCCCATTGGTGCAGACAGTCCGCTGCACGGGCTGAAGCTGGCCATGGAAGACCTTGACGAAACATTCACGTTCAATGATACCCAGCGGGTGGAAAAACGCCTTGATCATGCACGACTCCGGATTGCTGAAGTCCGGCGGGAACTGGACCTCAACCGGACCACTACTGCTGAACGGACCCTTGAACAGTACAGGCAGAAACTTAACCTGACAGAAGGGTCATTAACCCCCTTTGGATCCAACGCCATTGGGCTTCTGCATGCACAGGAAATGATCACCCGGCACCAGACTGTCCTGGCCAACCTGGTGCTCCTGTACCCTAATAATACGGGTCTTATTCGGGCGTATAACAACAGTCTTTTCCTTGAACAGAAGTTTGGAGAGAAGACCGAAATGAGATTTACCCGGTTTATTGAAAAGAACAATAAGACCGTTTTCAAAGCAGTGAAACTGGAGATCAGGAAACAGGACCGTGCTCAAGGTAACAACACTACGGTTAACGCGACGATGGAGCAGGACAGAAATAACATTCGGGAAAAGATAAAAGATCAAAAGGATGTGATGCCGGTTAACGGGACGATCACCCCCAAGACCGGGTTCAGAAACGACACGCCATCAATAATCAAAAACCCCCAGGAAGACAAAGGATCCTCACGTGATAAAGGAAAAAACGGACGTGACTAAAAAGTCATGCGACCATGAGCGCGGTACGTGGTACGATAACTACCGGATGCATCACGATATACGAAGAGAAGAGAATGAATAAAAAAACCCTGCCTAATTTTTATACTCTTGCATAAAATAATCAACAGGTTGGTGATTCATGGAGTATATGACCCGGTTGAGCATTGTTGCCATCACCGTAGTGCTCTTGGTAGGTATACCGGTTATTGCAGGTGCAGCACCTGTTTCTCCGGACTCTTCAATCACCTACACGATTTCGCTCAAGGAAGATGGTACTGCGAACTGGCATGTGGAGTACCGGACGCTTCTGGCATCCGATGTGGATGTGGGGGCGTTTGATTCCTATGCAAGAAATATATCCTTCACCTATCTTCCCCAGTTCCAGGATCTGATGCAGCGTTCTGCAGCACAGGCAGCAGCAGCCACGTCCCGGCCCATGGAAATTACTGATTTTGCCGGGAATACGGTTATCCAGACTACCCCCACGGGCAGGTACGGGGTTGTATATTATTCATTCAGCTGGAAAAATTTTGCAAAAACCGGAACTGATCTTGTCATTGGCGATGCATTCGCCGGCGGGCTGTACCTGGCAAAAGACAATACGCTTGTCATCCGGTATCCCTCTGGTTATACAGTCAGGGTAGCAGAACCTGCACCTGACCAGGTGCGGGACGGGCTTATCTGGTACGGCCAGCGTTCATTCGGGGCAGGCGAGCCACGACTGGTCTTTGAAAAACAAGGATTTCCATGGCTGCCGCTCCTGCTGGGAGGTTTACTGTGCGTACTCATACTGGGAGGCTTGTACGTGGTTCTGTCAAAAAGACGGTCTTCTGAACCCGTTGAGGCTGATGACCCGCCAGTAACTCTATCTGAAACGGAACTTTTGAGTCTTGAAGAAAGGATTATCCAGCTGTTAAAAACCAGCGGCGGGGAACAGTACCAGTCAGAGATCGTCAAAAACCTTGGGCTGCCCAAATCAACGGTGAGCGCCACCCTCAACGATCTCCATAAGCGGGGTCTTATCCAGAAGGTTAAACGAGGACGGGAAAATCTCATTCGGCTGGTATGATCGTCCGATTGTCTACAGTTCGATTATTTGGCGGCGATTAGTGTAACCGCTATCCCGTTTTCTGATCGTTTTTCAAAAAAAACAGTGAAGAATTCTTTGTTTTTTCATGCACTGCAGAAATGATGTTCGCGGGGTTTCACCCCCGCCGCTTTGCGCTCCTCCCTATAATGCGATACCACGAGAACAGGTAATACAGAACTATCGTACAGCGCAGGGGCGGTATGGGGGTACAGGCACTGTCCCCCCCTCACCTCAAATGTTTATTTCTGCTCTGTAGAAAACCTCAATCATTACAAATTGTAAGAATTGGTGAAGGTTACAAATTATCATTTTACACGAGAGCTCTTTCGTCTGGTTAGAGAATTTTCTCGTTTTGAGATCTCCCCCGAACTTTCGTTTTAGGACTGAGAATTTGGTTTCAACCAGAGTTCGTCTATGGTATCAAACTTCATCGAAATGTTCATCCATTTCTCTTCGAAAGATCCCACCGACTCGTTCATTCTTCCAGGAACGAACAGGGATAATGGAATCAGCGTTCAGTTCTTCTCGGATCAAACGGTGAATGCTTTCAGAATCATAACCTTTGTCCATGACATAGCAGGCAGATTTTTTCGATTTGTGACATCGTCTCAACAACAGCCTGGCGTGTCTGGTATCGTGTACACGGCTTTTCGAAGAGATGAATCCGACAATGACCTGTCTCCCGGTATCAACTGCGATAGAGGTTTTTATGAAATGTTTCCGGATTTTTCCGGTTCTTTCTGAGTAATAATGACTTGCATACGAGCTTGTAAACCCAGATGAATCAATGGCAGTAATAGATATTTCATCGTCGTGAGAGTAGAATAATTTCAGGGTCTTTGCAAAAATAAACACTATGTATCGGGATTTTATTCGGGCTAAAAATTTTTGCAGGGTCGTGAAATGCGGAATGGTACTGAGTCCCAATAAGCTCCGGATGCGATCCATTTCAACAATAAGATCAATGATTTCACGATAGTCTTTTTTGAGATAATCTTTGAAAAAATGAGAGCAAGCCGTTGGGGCTGGGTGTATACTTTTTTCGAGTATTTACAGGAATACAAGGGGAGATGGGATGCTTTAACGGTTGAAAGTGCTGCTTCAACAAACCTGAAATGCCGGCCCGTTGATCTTGTTATTGTCTCCTTGCGGGTTATTAGCATAACAAGGTAAGGAGACACCGTACCTTCAGCTCTTTCGGTCGACCAGGTCAGATTTTTCTTCGATTAAATGATTTCTACAGAGCATTTATTTCTTATCATACGATAAGGAAATCAACAGATCTGTTTTATTAAAAAACAGTATAATGTCCCCAGACAGCACCGGGAACATTTTTTACTATCCGTTCCCTTGATGGTACTGGTATAGCTATGACCATTGACTGGTACAAAGAATTTGTCGATCTGGAGTATAAACCGGCACCTGATGACCTCATCTGCCTGTTTTATTTTGAACCTGCTGCCGGGATCCGCAGTAAAGAAGCAGCCGGAAGGATAGCCTCTGAAAGTTCAACGGGCACGTGGACAACACTCTTCACCCTGCCACCCCGAATGAAGAAGCTTGAGGCAAAAGCGTTCGACATCGAAGGAAATGTGGTAAAAATCGCTTATCCCCTTGCACTCTGGGAGGAAGGTAACGCGGTCCAGCTGCTGAGCGGGATTGCAGGGAACATCTTTGGCATGAAAGCGGTGAGAAACCTGCGGTTGATCGATGTCGCCCTTCCCCCTGCTTACCTTCACCATTTCAAAGGCCCGCATTTTGGCAACGAGGGGATACGGAAGATGATGAAGGTCAGCAAACGGCCCCTGACCGGCGCTGTTCCCAAGCCCAAGATCGGATTTTCTGCACAGGAACATGCAGAGGTCGGCTACGAAACCTGGATGGGAGGGTTTGATTTTGTCAAGGATGACGAGAACCTGACGTCGACCCCGTTCAACCGGTTTGAGGACCGGGTAAAAAATCTCTCAAAACTGCGGGATAAGGCAGAGAAAGAGACCGGCGAGAAAAAATCCGCGTTCCTCAACATATCCGCTGATACCGAAACCATGAAGAAAAGGGCAGATATGCTGGCTGAATACGGATGGAACTATGCGATGATTGATGTAGTCGTTGCCGGGACTGCAGGTGTCATGACGATGCGGGACTACTGTTCCGATCTCGGTCTTGCAATCCATGCACACCGGGCTATGCATGCAGCATTTGACCGGAACAAAAAGCATGGCATCACCATGCAGTTCCTCGCAAAACTCATGCGGCTTATCGGCGTCTCCCAGATCCATACGGGAACAGCGGTCGGCAAGCTGACCGGATCAAAAAAGGAATCCATAGCCCTTGCTGATGTGCTGCGGGAGAAAAAAACCCCGGCTGTGGAAGGGATGCTCCTTGAGCAGGACTGGGGCAGGATCAAATCAGCATTCCCGGTCTCTTCCGGCGGGCTCCACCCCGGGCTTGTGCCCGATGTGCTGAACATTTATGGCACAGAAATGGTGCTGCTCGTCAGCGGCGGTATTCACGGCCACCCGAAGGGGACCCGTGCCGGTGCACAGGCTACCATGCAGGCGATTGAAGCGTGGCAGGAAGGCGTCACACTCGAAGAAAAGGCAAAGAAGACACAGGAACTCAGAGAAGCGCTGGAGAAGTGGGGACATTATAAACCGAAATAATTGAACAGGCTTTGGAAGAAATTCATGGTTCACTATTTTTTCACTCGCTTACAATTTCACATGGATAAGATAGGTTATCAGTTATCAAAGTTCAGCTCTGGAGAAATGTTAAAATTAAAACCTGAACGCTTACGGGAGTTTCACCCCCGCCGCTTTGGCTCCCCCCAGATGCAATACCAAGTGAACAGGTAATACAGAACTATCGTACAGCGCAGGGGCGGTATGGGGGGACAGGCACTGTCCCCTCCGTCCTCCTTCCGGCGTTCTTATTTCATCAGCCGGAGGAAAGGAGTTCTCTAGAGCCCAAAAAAATACCTTTTCATCATCCCCCTTCTCCACATTTTCCTGCCACAACCCGATCCCTTTTAATATCCCAGTCCGAGATCCTAAGCACCATGACAGAATTCCAGCTCGCCTCCCCCTTCGCACCGGCAGGTTCACAACCGGTGGCAATCAGACAATTAACCGATGGGCTGGAACACAACGAGCAGTACCAGACCCTGCTGGGTGTTACCGGCTCGGGCAAGACGTTCACGATGGCAAACGTTATCGCCTCGGGGAACCGGCCAACGCTGGTGCTTGCCCATAACAAGACACTTGCTGCCCAGCTCTACCAGGAATTCTGCGATTTTTTCCCGCACAACCGGGTCGAATATTTTGTCTCCTATTACGATTACTACCAGCCCGAATCCTATATTCCTGCAAAGGACCAGTATATCGAGAAGGACTCTGCCATCAACCCCAAGATCGAGATGCTCAGGCTCTCGGCCACCGCTTCGCTCTCGTTCCGGCGCGACGTGATCGTCGTCGCTTCAGTCTCCTGCATCTTTGGTCTTGGCAATCCCGAAAACTTCCGGAACATGGGGTTTGAGCTCTCGGTCGGCCAGAAGATCACCAGAAATGAGATCATGAGCCGTCTTCTCGATATCCTTTTTGAGCGAAACGATCTGGAACTGATGCCCGGCAGGTTCCGGGTCAAGGGGGACATCATCGACATTGTGCCCGGGTACTTCAACAATATTATCCGGATCGAGATGTTCGGTGACGAGATCGAACGAATCCGCGAGGTGGACAAAAACACCGGTGCAAAAATTGAAGAGATGAAATATTTCTACGTCTATCCTGCCCGGCATTTCGTTACACCGGAGGGAGCACGGAAAACCGCGATTGCATCGATCCGCAGGGAACTCGATGAGGTCCTGCCGACACTCGGGATGATCGAGGCGCACCGGCTCGAACAGCGGACCCGGTTCGATCTCGAGATGATCGAGGAGACCGGTTCCTGCAAAGGGATCGAGAATTACTCACGGCATTTCGACGGCAGGAAGGCAGGTGAGAAACCCTATTGTCTCCTTGATTATTTCCCTGACGATTTCCTGATGATCATCGATGAGAGTCACCAGACGATCCCGCAGCTGCATGGCATGTATAACGGCGACCGCTCGCGGAAAAAAGCCCTGATTGATTATGGCTTCCGCCTCCCGAGCGCTTACGACAACCGTCCCCTGAAATTCCACGAGTTCGAGCAGTACATGGGGAATGTGGTCTTTGTATCAGCAACTCCCGGTGATTATGAACTGAAAAGATCTGCCCGGCTGGTTGAGCAGATCATCCGTCCGACCGGGCTTGTGGATCCCAACGTCGAGGTGCGCCCGATCGAGGGCCAGACCGATGACGTGATCCGTGAAGTGAAGGCAACGATCAAACGCGGTGACCGGGTGCTCGTCACCACGCTCACCAAAAAACTTGCAGAAGAACTCTCCGAGTTCCTTGCAGACCAGGGTATCCGGACCCGCTACCTCCACTCCGAGATCCAGACGCTCGAACGCAGCGAGATTATCCGTGAACTCCGTCTCGGAAAGTTCGATGTGCTTGTCGGGATCAATCTTCTCCGGGAGGGGCTCGACATCCCCGAGGTCGGGTTCATCGGCATCCTCGATGCAGACAAGGAAGGGTTCCTCCGCGATGCACGGAGCCTGATCCAGATCATCGGGCGGGCGGCACGGAATATCAATGCACATGTCGTATTGTATGCCGATGTCATGACCGATTCCATGAAGCGGGCAATTGCCGAGACAAAACGGCGACGGGACCTGCAGGTGGCTTACAATATCGAGCATCATATCACCCCGCAGACCATCAGAAAACCGGTCAAGGAAAAAGAAGTCGAAATCAAGGATACAAAACATGTACCCAGGACCGAGATCCCCAATGTGGTCATCGAGCTCGAGAAGCAGATGCGGGACGCAGCCGAGAACCTCGATTTCGAACGGGCGATCGCCCTGCGTGAACAGATTAAAAAACTGCATGAACGGTTAAAAGAAGGCGGGAAACGCTCTCTCGAAAAGTAACCGGGACCGGATTATTCTTGTACTATTCAACGGTAGTCTACTTGTGTCACATTAGCCTGTGCCATTATTTACATAAAATTGTCATTTATTCGAAGTACCTCCGCCTCGGGGTCTCTCCGAGGCACGGCGGACAGGAAACTTTTTATTTTGGTTTTTGGACATCGATCCGCCGCCGGGGCGCCCCTTCGGGGGCGGCGGCACTCATCGTACCTGATGAAAAACGGTAACAATTCTTACCTCAAATTGGAGAAGTAAACCTCGTTTTTTCAATAAATGACAAAGCATATCATTGACGGAGGGGACAGTCCCTGTCTCCTCATACCGCTCCTGCGCTGTGTGATGTATTACCTTTATGAGGAGTTATCGCATCTGGGGGAGCCGAAGCGGCGGGGGTAAAACCCCCGTGAGCGTTAGGATTTTAAAACCAATCAAAAGAAGTGAAGTTTTTATTATTATTTTCCAACGGGCAGGTTAGAATCTCGTTCCCGCTGCTGTTCACCCCAGTCCCCACTGGGCAAGCGTCGTTCTTTGCGGGTCAACATCAGCCCAGTCCCAGCCGAGTGATTCAATAATCCGCGAGATTGGTTGTTTGATGGTCTTGTCCAGCATCAGTTCCCAGTCCACGACAAATTCTTTTGGCACCTGGTCACCATACTCAAAACAGAGCACATCGGTCTTGGGGTATTTTGAAGTCACGGTCCGGATATAGATCCTTTTGGGTTTGCTCCCTTTGCCAAATTCAGTGTGGAGATACTGGTTGGCATATTTTGCACCCCGTACCTGCGCATCATCGGTTGCGTAATCGTCAAGGGATTTGCCGATACCACCGGGGATGCCGATCTCATCAAGCGTATATTTTCCTGCCCGGTATTTTGTGATCACATCGCCAAGGAGCGCCTTGATTCCCGCGTATCCCTCACCGGCAAGGATCATCTCCATCACTTTCATCTGCACAACTTTGGTGATCTGCGGGGTATCGCTTCGCTTGATCTCAAAACCCACAATATCGGTTTCGTGTCACCACTTTGCCTTCCTTCCAGACCAGCGATCCTGCATACCGCTTCTTTTTCCCGGCCTGGAAGAACCGGGCATAAATCTTCTCGAACTTGATGGAGAAGAAGTGGGTATCGGCATTCAGTTCCGTCTTTGCAAACTCCTGGTAACTTTCATTTAAGCGCTTTTCAATGACCCGGGCGAGTTCGATCGTCTTTTCCTGGTCAAGCGGCGGTAACTGCACCATGCAGGAATCGGTGTCACCGTAGATGACCTTGTATCCCTGCTGTTCGATCACGCGGCGGGTGTGTTCGATAATTGCCCTTCCCACCGACGTAACAGCAGAACCAATCTCGCGATCAAAAAGCCGGAACCGGGTATACCCTGAAACCCCGTAGTAGGTGTTCATGATCACTTTGAGCACGTTCTGCTGCATATCATACATGACGTACTGCGGCGAACCGAAGGCAAAGGTGTTACGCAGTGCCTTCTTTTCATCCCGTTCCTTTAAGAGTTCGGATATGATGCTGCGGGTAAGCCCGTCCGGTTGTTTTTTGAACCTGATACCGTTGGGAGCTTTGAGTTCACCCTGGGGATCTTTTGTTTCAGGAGAGGCATTGATTGTCATCATCGCCATCGGGTAGAGGGATTTAAGGTCAAGCACTACCACATTCTCCCGCACACCCCTGCTCGGTTCAAAGACGGTTGCCCCTTCAAACTCCTCTGCGTTTGCAAACCCCTTTGAAGGCAGGACATACGTTCCCGATGCCTTGCGCAGGACATAGACATCGATCACGCTTGAGGAGTTGAGGGTCTTGTCAAGCGGACAGCCCACGTAGCGGGCGATCTCACGGTAGAACTCGATGATATTGTCTTTTTTATTGATTGCAACGCAGAGTTCCACATCCTTGAAATTATACTCGACAAGGAGTGCCGGCTGTTTTTTCCAGAGATCGGAGATTGTCCCGGTGTAACGGACTTTCTGCTCACCGACCTCTTCTAGTGCGATGGCATCGAGCCGGTACGACTCTTTTAGCGTAGCGTGCATTTTCTTGTAGGCAGTGAGGAGATCAAAGAGCGCACGCCCCCTCAGTGCATTGCGTTCGGTCTGCCCCGGAATGCGGGCAAGCGAATCCGGCCGAAGCCCGAGTCGCTCCATCCGCCCGGTGATATAGGGCATATCGAACTCGACAAAGTTCCAGCCGGAGAGCACATCCGGGTCCCGGGCGCTGATGTAGACGACAAAGGCTTTGAGCAGAGCGACTTCGTCCGTGTAGGTACAGATGGTATGCATTTCCTTTCGGAAACAGCCGTTTTTCAGTCCCCCTGCAGTTTCCTTCCGGGTGATCTCATCAGGAGTACCGCCGCTCGCCAAGCAGGAATGTCGTGTAGTCATTATCAAACGAATCGTGGCAGGTGATGCAGGTGATCGCATCCCTCTGGGGATCAGGAAAACCGCGCTCGTCCTCGCACTCGATATCGAGAATACATGTCCGGGCCGGGGTATCGACATCGGCAGGAGTTACCTCGTGATAATCTACACGTAGTCTGTGGTGCTGATACACCCCCGGTAAGCCCGCTGTCAATCATATACCGGGTAGCAAACGGGATATCTGCCTCAAAGTGGCGGTACCGCTCCCGCACATCACGTACATCCGTCGGACGCTGGGTATAGAGCCGGCGCAGGGGCTCGCCGCGTATCGAACGGTAGATTGTCCCGGGTTCGACCGTGGACCTGGGGTGGGGGTGTTGTCCCTTCAGCCTGATCCGCCGGGACATAAAAATACGGCCTGAAACCGGTGACATCAAGACGGACTGCTTTTCCCTGTCGCATCGCGCCCGAAGATATGAATGACCGGGCCATCCGGTGCATTGCTGTACTCAACCTGGTTGATGGCAATTTTTATACCGGAAATCTGGTCTGGAGGGCAGGAGGTATTCATACAGGTATCAGACCGGAGCGATTGCGATGCCATATCAGGACACCGCCCGTGTACAGAGGTCTTTAACAAACTGTCCTGCTTCGTTCATCTTTTCCGTCTCCCATGCATCAAGATCCCACTCTTCAATCTTCTGGATTCCATTGCGGCCGACACGGGCAGGAACCCCGAGGGAACACCCCGATAACCCGTATTCTCCTTCGAGGACTGCTGAACAGGCAATCAGTTCCCGTGCATCTTTGAGGATGATGCGGGTAAGATGGGCAAGGTGAAGTGCCGGACCAAAGACCGTCCCGCCCTTTCCCCTGATTACTTCCATGCTTGCACCCCGCAGTTCTGCAAGGATCTCTTCCCGCTGGCCGTTTTCCACCCGGGATGCAAGGCTGGAAAAGAGCGGGACCTGGTGTTCACCATGCTCTCCCAGAACAAAGGGAAATCCCGTAATCCCCCGGTTCCTGAGTGCGAGCCCGAACCGGGCACTGTCCAGCTGTCCGCCAAAGCCGATGCACCGCTCCCGCCCGATACCACTCTTTTTGCAGAGCACGAAGTTGTTTGCATCCATGGGATTGGTTACGGTGACAAGAATGCCGGAAAATCCTTTGAGCAGTGCGATGCCGTCACGGGTGGCAGACAAGATTGGCTTCGAGCAGGTCGGCACGTGTTTTTACTGAGGGATTTCGTGGCAGGCCTGCAGAAAAAATGCAGATATCTGCCTCCCTGATTGCAGATGTATCAGTACTGATGGGTATCTGGAGCCCGGTATGCTCGAGATCCAGCACCTGTGCCCGGAGCAGGTCAGGAACACTGTCATAGAGCACCAGTTCGTCCACGATTCCCAGCGATGCCGCAAGGTAGGCAACCTCCCCGCCTATCCTGCCGACTCCTATTACCGCAAGACGTGCCATCCGGATACAATATGGGTATTCTGATAATAATTAAGTGATTCTCAGAGTGGATACATAATGCAAAGGCAGTCTGATCATTTTTCCCTGTATACCTGAACAGGGGCGATTCATTCATTTATTGACGGAACAATCAGGTATTGAAGAACCATGGGTGATCAGGAAAACCACAGAGACTCAAAAACCGCGCAGGGACCTCACCTGACCGGTCCCCCGTTTTATCTTCCGGAGTTTGAAAAGTCTCACCGGTATATCATCGAAGAATATGAGGTACCCCCCAGGGATATTGCCATTTTCATGCCCTGTGCAGTCCGCAAACCCTATAGTAAAAGTCCCAGCCACCAGCTCATCAGGACGATAATCTCACAGGTCCTGGACCATTCACGCTATCATATTGTCATTTTCGGGACCTGTGGTATTGTCCCTGCCGAACTTGAAGAAATGTATCCCTATGCCCATTACCATTACATGCTCGGTAAATGCAAAGATCCTCAGGTTCTTGAGGATTTTCTCCGTATTGAAACAGAACGTGTTGCAGCGTACCTGGATAAGACCCGACTTGTTTATCACTACCGTATCGGGTATTGTCTCGGCCTCTTCCGGGAGGCCCTTATCCGGGGATCAGAGCAGGCCGGGGTTCCGATCGATCTCCTTCTTCCCACAAAGGATTTGATCAATAAAGTAATCGAAGAGGGAGATTGCATTTTTGAGGAAGGCAGCCTTTCCATGGAGGAATACCTGGGAGAATTCTGTGACGAACTCATCAGGTTCAGGAATTCCCTTCCCCAGGAGGCTAAAAAATAGCATCCGGTGCATTACCTGTTTCAAGGTGGTCTCTTGGAGGGGTCCTATTCGGGAACCGATATGCTCATATCCTGCAATGTAAAAAAGGAAGATGCACACACATGGATGATGAAGTTCTCCATATTCCGGTATTTATGCAGCAGATGGCCGCGACCATAACAAAAGCTGCCAGTATGCTCGACCAGAACCAGATGACGGCTTTTTTTCAGGAAATGCTTTCTGCCAAAAGAATTTATGTTGCCGGTGCCGGGCGATCAGGGTTTATTGCCAAGGCATTTGGACTGCGGCTGCTGCATCTCGGGCTGGATGTTTACGTGGTCGGGGAGACCATTACACCGGCATTTCGATCGGGGGATACACTGGTGGTGTTTTCCGGATCGGGCGAGACACACTCGATGGTATCCATCTCTGAAACGGCAAAAGAACTGGGGGGAAAAGTCTGTCTCATTACCTCATCACCCGACTCAAAAATAAGTAAAATTGCAGATTGTCTGGTAAATCTCGGGGATCTTACCGGGTATTACCGGAAGGATAAAAAATCGTTTGAAATCCGGCAGCTGACCGGGGAATATCGTTCGGTCAGCTCTGCATTTGCACCGCTGGGTACATTGTTTGAAACTCTGGCTCTGATATTTTCCGATGCTGTTATTTCTGCACTGATGGAGGAAAAAAAGGAAGAGATCGGTCAGATGCGGGCCAGGCTTACCAATGTAGAGTAACGGGAATATTTTTAGATCCTGTAGAAACGGGCATGAACCGATCGGGTTCACTCCCGAACCATGAAAATCTTACTTTATACAAAGGACTCCCGCCTCAGGGCCTCTCCGAGGCACGGCGGACAGAGAGTTTTTTTTATTTTAGTCAACGATCCGCCGCGGGGGAGCCCCGTCGGGGGCGGCGGCAATCATCCTAACTGACGGATAGCGGGTAACAATTCCCGCATTATAACTGAATACTACGGTTTTCATGGGAAATACTCAATACCAAGCTAAACACTCATGGGGGTTTCACCCCCGCAACTGCGACTCCCCCTAAAATGCGATGATTCCTGAACAGGTACTACGTCATCATCGCTCTCAGCGCAAGGGTGGTAAGGGGGGGAAAGGCACTGTCCCCTCCTTCATCATACCAATGTTTCGATTTCATGTTTCAGTAAAAGGAATTATCATGAAATACCCACGCTTATTCCTCATGGTTGCCTGAGTCCTTGACCCATGTGCGTTTCTCCAGAGCCAATTTTTTATCAGGGCGGCAGTATGAAAATTCCTGCCATATTTTTTTTTTGATTTCTCATAATATGACAGTTGATCGTGGATTACGTTTTAAAAAAGAGATGCCCGGAATATCCTTATGGTATCCCAAAACGGACATGAGACTAAAGGTAATCCTGCATGACCCTCTATCGCTGCGATGTCTGTAACGTATTTGAGTACGAATCTCAACGGGGAGACCCTGTCACCCATATCCTGCCCGGGACAGAGCCAAAGGACTTTCCTGCGGACTGGGCATGTCCAATCTGTTCCTCAGACCAGACCCACCTCATTCCTGTTCCATTTTTTGCTGCCCCCAGCCATACGAACACCTGTCCTTTGTGCGGGGCTCCGGTCACTCATACTCTGCCTCCTGCGGATTCCCCGGTTCTGTCCAATTATCTTTCTGCCTGGGAGCGACCATCTGATGACCTCGAGGTTCACATGGCAGATATCCATACGATGGCAGTCACCGGTAAATCAATTATCGAACCGATGAGGACAAAAAAACCGGTCATCTCATGGGATGACATCCTGATCAAGGGTGCACAGATTGCCACACTGCCCCTTGAACAAAGAGACGTTTGTCAATACCCGCACGGTGATCGGCCCGAAGGCACGGCATCCGATGGTAATAGAAACCCCTGTTTTTGTCACCCACATGTCATTCGGGGCACTTTCAAAGGAAGTGAAAATGGCGATTGCACAAGGCACTGCAGCAGTCCAGACTGCCATGGGATCCGGTGAAGGGGGGATTTTACCGGAAGCCCGCCGGCAGGCTTCCGGTATATCCTTGAATATGTCCCAAACCGCTACAGCATCACCGAAGAGAACCTCAAATCTGCAGATGCAATCGAGATCAAAATCGGGCAGTCTGCTGAACCGGGTATGGGTGCCCGTCTCCCGGCAGAAAAGGTTACCGCAGAAATCGCAAAAATCCGGGGATACCCCCAGGGTACTGACATTATCAGCCCTGCGGCATATGATGATATCAGAAACAGGGAAGACTTAAAAAAGAAGGTGCAGTGGCTGCGGGAAACATCCGGGGGAAAACCAATAGGTGTCAAGATTGCAGCAGGAGACATTGAAGCGGATCTGGCTGAAGTTCTCTATGCCAGAACCCGATTTCATAACAATCGATGGCAGGCCGGGTGCAACCGGGGCAGCCCTGAAATTTATCAAAGATTCAACATCTGTTCCTACCATTTTTGCACTCTATCGTGCGAGAAAATACCTTGACAGGAACAACGGCAGGGATATATCCCTCATAATCACCGGTGGCTTACGGGTCTCTTCGGATTTTGCCAAGGCACTTTGCCTCGGGGCAGATGCAATTGCAATCGGCACTGCTGCACTTATGGCCTGTGCCTGCCAGCAGTACCGTATCTGTCAGCACCGGGAACTGCCCGGTTGGGGTGACCACCCAGAGACCGGAACTGCGTGAGCGTCTTGAAACCGGATATTTCCGCAAAAAGGCTTGAGCAGTTCCTGAACGTGTCTACAGAAGAACTCAGGGATTTTGCACGGCTGACCGGGAACAGCGATGTGCATGCCCTGAGTATCAGGAATATCTGCACGACAAACTCGGAGATCTCCGACCATACAGAAATCCCCCATGTGTAATTGCCAAAAGGAACGTAAGGTGAGAAAGTACTCCAGTCTTATACCGTAAAAAAAAGTTTCAGAACCGTTTTGGATCGGTCTCCACATCGATAATTACCGGGCGTTTTTGCGACATCGCAGTGAGGAGGGCAGGTTTGAGTTCTTCAGGACGGCTGTACACGGATTCCGATGCCTCCGCATACTTCAGCGTACCGGGCAAAGTCCGGGTTGAGAAGGTCGGTCGCATAGTTCGGGTAATGTTCCATCATCTGCTCGACCTGGATCATGCCAAGCTGGTGATTGTTCAGCACAACAACCACCATCGGGAGATCGTATTTCACGGCCGTTATGAAATCTGCCATCGCCATGGAAAATCCGCCGTCACCGGTAATGCAAAATACGGTCCGGTCAGGATACGCAATTTTTGCAGCGATTGCTCCGGGCAAGCCAAATCCCATGGTTGCAAGGTAGCCTGACATCGCAAACCGCTGCTGTTTCATGCGGAAGTTCCTGCCAAACCACCACTGGTTTTCGCCGACATCAAGCGAGATCACTGCATCGGGTGGGATTACCTCGGACAGCACCTTCATGATGAACGGGGGGCGCAGCGGTGCCGCACTGCTGTCCGCTTCGGCATCACGCTGCAGGTCCCATTCTTTTTTCAGGGCAGCAAGGCGTTTTTGAATACCCCCTTCTTCCCGTTCGTGGAGCAGGGGGAGGAGTTTTGGGAGCACAAGACTGCAGTTTCCCCAGAGGGCAATGGTCTGCCGGTTTTTCCCGAGTTTCAGCGGATCGATATCCACCTGTACGAAGGATTTTTCCGTCGGAACATTGGTATATTTTGAGAATCCTACCCCAAGGGTGATAACAAGATCGGCCTCGTTTACCAGGATCCGTGCATGGGGTGATCCGACATTCCCGAGGATGCCGATCACCCACGGGTTGTCTTCCGGTATGATCCCTTTTGCACGGAACGTGGTGAGGATGGGGGCTTTGATCTTCTCTGCAAGAGCAAGCACCTTCTGCCCGTCAGGGTATGCACCCCAGCCAGCGAGAATAACCGGCTTTTTCGCGTTGTTTATCGCCACAGCAGCGGTTTTTATCAGCTCATCGGAAGGCAGGATATCAGGACCGCAGAGACAGGACTCACGGGTGCAGAACCGTGGATCCAGCGGTTGTTTCTGGATATCATTGGGAACCGAGATCTGGGCAACACCCCGATCAATTTTCGCATACCTGAGAGCCCGGGTCAGCAACAGGACTGCCAGGTTTTTTTCATAAATGGTATTGTTATACACCGTAATGGGGCGGAAGAATGCATCCTGGTCGATTTCCTGCACACCACCCGGACCGGTATACTGTGCTTCTACCTGCCCGTTCAATGACAGGACCGAAGCATGATCTTCCTTTGCATCGTAGAGTCCGGTGGCAAGGTTGGTTGCACCTGGGCCGGCAATCGTGAGGCATGCGGCAACGTTGCCGGTCAGTTTGTTGTAGGCTGAAGCAGCAAAAGCCGCATTCTCCTCATGCCGCACGACAAAATACCGGATCCCGGGATTTTTCCGGATTGCTTCAACAAGTCCAAGGGATGATGTGCCGGGAAGACCAAATACAATGTTCACACCCCATGCAACCAGTTCTGCAACCATCACATCGGATACGGTCGTGACCGAGCCTGCATGGATATCTTCGGTGGGCACTTTCCTGAAAGCCTCTTTTCCTGCCCCGCAGACCGGGCATGTCCACGTTTCAGGAAGACTTTCAAAAGTGGTTCCTCCGGGTATTCCAGCCTTGGGATCCCCGATTGTTTCATCATAGATATACCCGCATACACTGCATTTCCATTGCGCCATCTATTCCCTCCCGCTATCGATCAATAGTAACTACCCTCTCCTCCATGAATCTTATCCTTGAATGAAACATCGGTGAGAAAGGAACTCACGTTCCAGATAAGTAAAGGATAATGCGGATTTTCAAGGGGAGTTATCTTTCCAAATGATGAATCAACAAAACGTATTTTTCCGGTATTTACCGGGAAGTATTATCAGGCATCGCGCTAAGGGGTTGTAACGATGTGATTGATCTATGATACGTCCGGAAGATGCTCAAAAGATCTTAACGACACACGATCTATCCGTGTATGTTAAAGAAATCGTGCAGAAAGAAGACTGGGATTTAAAAATTGACATTGATTATGAATCCGGTGAACTATTCATCAATTGTCCGGGCTTTTCCCATGGACTCTCAGTCACTACCGATCCGTTTGGCGTATGGGTGATCAATGAAGTGATCTCACAGGAAAATGACGGGGTTTTTACGCAAAGCGGGAACTTCCTCAAGACTGAAAAAACCATGACCGTGCTCAGGGCCATCGCCAGCTGGATCCGCGACCTTGAAGACAGTACCCGACCGTGCTGAAAAGAATGGCTCGGGAGAATTCCTTTCCTCAGGCAATGAAATAAGAAGCGCCGGAATGATGACGGAGGGAACAGTGCCTGTCCCCCCATATCACTCCTGCGCTTAGCGATGATAACGTAGTACCTGTTCGGGGGTTATCGCATCGGGGGAGCCACAGTGGTGGGGGTGAAACCCCCATGAGCGTTAGATTGTTATAGAGCATTTCGCAGGAAAATCATAGTATTCAGATATAATGCGGGGATTGTTACCAATCTATCCACCAGTTACGATGATAGCCGCCGCCCCCGATGGGACGCCCCCGCGGCGGATTGATGAATAAAAAATAAAAAAACACTCCCTGCCCGCCGTGTCCCGGAGAGGCCCTGAGGCGGGAGTCCTTCGTATAAAGTAAGATTTTCATGGTTCGGGAGTGAACCCGATCGGTTCATGCCCGTTTCTCCAGAGCATAATTATTATCATTTTTTTAAAGAACCGTTCGAATATCTCAAGGTTAAAAAACGGAACACAATCCGTTCGTGCTCCTGATGACAGGTTGTTTTACCCGGTTAGAGTAAACCCCGGGCTCCATCAATCAGTTGAATGTTGTAGTGGTGGGGATAATCACTTTTTTTAAAGGCAAGTGTTCCCAAGATGTAAAATCCAAAACGGGTCTCCCTGATCCGGTTACTGTATAAAAAATTCAGCATCGCACTGATTGATTGGGAAGATTTGCCCGACAGGTTATGAAATTGTGCGATATCCCGGGCTGTTACATCTGCACGGGTGATATTATTCCGGAGTAAATATGCACAGATGAGATGAGCACAATTATATCGCCTTGTAGAATCCATCCGAATGTGCCCCATGTAACTCCATTCTCTTTTTTATAATTCTTATTTGATGTTTCAGGAGAAATAGTTACGTATTATTATTAAATTCGAAAAAAAATTACAGAAATGCCCCGGAATTCCAAGGCAGGAAGGTCAGGTTTTAAAAATACTATAAAAAATCAATACGCCGCCATACCCTTCTGACCTTTCTTTTTCTGGTTTGCGCACAATTCTTTTGCGATGCTGATAATCGCGCAATGATTATCAAAAAACCACGCACAGTCCTTGCCACAGCAGGGGACTTCAATGATCATGCCTTCAATACTGACCGCGGCTCCAAACTTCATGGGACAATTTTTTGGGGATGGCATAAAGAAGAATTGTTTGCAGAGTAATGAACCTTTCCTGCGAACAAGTCGGTTTCCTCCCATCATACTATACACTCAGGCCACCAATACTAGTATAATCACCAACGATTTTGGCACTGATGGCCACTCCCATCGGGATTACCAGGAAAAGGCGGTCAATCCCCTTCCCATGCGAAATCCTCTTTGTTGGTAATGAAAAATTAAAACCAGATTGGGATGTTTTCCGATCCGGTATGACAAGCACCAAAAAGAATGATACAATGACAAAACTATCGTTAAAACAAGAGGTTAGAGGAACAAGAACCGGGTACGTTATCCGTTTCACCTGTCCTTCCTGCCTTCATGACAATGCAATTATAAACAAAACCCCCAAGGAGTGTTACCGGGAAACACGGGATGCGACCTGCCACCAGTGCAAGAAACGTTCTACCGTCCTGACTCCCGGCATGTATGAAAAAAAGGTATATTCTCCGGTATAATTACGGTCATAAGGAAGGATTCTTTAGGATTTAAGGTAAAAAAGATCTCGAATCCTGTTCTTTTACCATGATTGTTACCTTCAGCATTATCTTTAACCTGATTCATTCGGGGTTTTCTTTTTCCGGGTCCTCATCGGTCACGATTTTGCCATCTCTCATGGAGATAATACGGTCAAAATACTTCTTGTGCCATTCCTCGTGGGAGACCATCACCACGGTCTGGTTAAGGTCCTTGTTGAGTTTCCGGATCAGTTCCAGGATCGTCGTCGAGTTCCGGGTATCGAGATTGGCACAGGGCTCATCGGCAAGGAGGATTGCCGGGTTGTTCACGAGTGCCCGGGCAATGGCAACCCGCTGCTGCTCTCCCCCGGACATCTCTCCGGGCAGGAAGCTGACCCGGTCCCGGAGGCCGACAAGGCCAAGGATGTCCCGGCAGGCCCGGGTGCATTCCTTCACGGTCATGCCCCGCACCTTGGAGGGAAGATAGATATTTTCCTCTGCCGTCAGTTCGGGGACAAGGGCATAGTCCTGGAAGACATACCCGAGCCGGTTTAAGCGGAAGAGTGTCCGCTGCCGCTCGTTTAAGGATGCGACTTCCACGCCATCGATAACGAGACTGCCGGATGTCGGGCGGTCGAGGAGCCCGAGCAGGTGGAGCAGGGTCGACTTGCCGCTGCCGCTCGCACCCGTAATACCCACGAATTCCCCTTTGCGGATACTGATATCCACACCGTCCAGTGCCCGGACCTCCACACTTCCCTTACCATAAATCCTCCGGAGATTACTGCCAACGATCATGTTACCCCCGTATTGCCGAGAGGATATCCTCCCGGGTGGTCAGCCACGATGGCAGGAACCCGGCGATCAGCGATACGACAAGCAGGCTGGCAATTGCCCTGACCAGCAGCATCGTTTCAAGGACCGGGGCTACCGGTCCCCCGGGAAATACCAGCGGTGAAGCGATGAGGTACTGGAGCAGCACAAAGAGCAGGGCGCATCCCGCCAGAGTGCCGCTGGCAAAGATGAACAGTGCCTGGAAGATGTAGGATTTGATGATGATCGAGCGGTCGATCCCGATTGCCTGCAGGATCCCTATCTGCTTCCTGCGGTACACGGTATTGATGAAGATGACAATGAAGATGACAACCACCGCGATGACAAGGCTGACGATCGTGCTGATGACGTTGATGATGTCAAAGCTGCCGACAATGGATTTCAGGAAATCAGCGGATTTGTCCTGCCATGTCCAGATCTTTTCCTGGATCCCGTACTGCATCAGCGTGATGCGCATGGCATCTTCGTTGCCGGTTGTCTTCGTCTTCACCAGGATCTGGTTTGCTGTGTCGGTTATACCCAGCACGGATTCCAGTTCCTTTCTCGTGATGAAGGCACTGGAGTCGACACTAAACTGTCCGGATGCAATGATCCCCTTGATGCGGTACTGCCGGGTTACCCCGTTCCTGAAGGTGACCTCAACCGTCTTTCCCACATCCACGCCCCCGAGCGTTGGCGTCCTGTCCACTTTCTGGTCTTTGTTGCCGGCAAGGGTTTTGCCTATCAAAATCTGCCCGGTATCGCCATCGTTCAGGTAATCCCCGCTGACAATTCCGGTATGGATCTTCAGCACCTGTTTTTCATCATCGGGATTGATTGCAATCAGGAGCGGTGTCGTGGATTTTCCCTTGCTGACAATGGTTGCTGCACCGGTATACCGTGGAGTACTGGCGACAACCCCGGGAACCCGGTTGATCTTCTGCTGGAGCTCCCCGACATTGGTGATGACCAGCTGGTTCTCCCGTGGCTCGATGACCAGGTTCCCGTAACTGTAATCGATATTCTGCTGGTTGAAGAGCACCACAATGCCGGCAATAATGGAAGGGAGGAATATGAGGTTGACAAAGACCATCGCGATGATCATGATGGTTAACAGGAGGGTGCCCTTGTTTCCCCGGGTAATAAGGCGCGATGCGAGGAAAAAAGCAACCTGCTCTTCCTCAAGCATTGCCGGTTCCCTTTTTCCGGAGCACGAAATACCAGTACCCTGCACCACCTGCTGCCACTAAAAGAAGGAGAACAGCAATGAGGAGTCCGGTTCCATTCCCGTCAACGACGGTCATCGTGAGACGTCTCGGTCTTCGTATGCATGCCATAATCATCCTGGTATTCAACCGTGAGGTTGTAGGCATAATTCCCGGGATCTCCGGCCTGCAGGGAAAATACTGCAGGGGCATCGTTATTGGGTTCAATTTTCCCTACATAGGCTTCCTTGCCACCGCTCATGGGAAGATCGATGCTTGCCTTGACAGAATTTGCATTATCAGTGCCGGTATTTTCCAGGCGGATGATGAGTGTCACCGGGTCTCCCTTTTTTATCCGCTCCGGGTCAGATGAAACTGACGCAATACCGATATCAGCCTTTCCCTTAATGGGGATTCCCAGTGTTTCCGTCTGGGTAGTATAGGTGCCATCTGCATTGGCAAACCTGATTGTCAGGGTGACGGGGCTCAGGCCAAGAGGGGCATTTTTATCCGTGGCAAAATTCATATCAAGAGTGACCTTCTCTCCCTTGGAAAGGCGGTCAAAGTGATAGTTGTTGGGAGTTTTGGGAGCAATGGTGCTCGTACTTGAATTCACAGAAACAACAATTTCATCAGCACCGGAAAGCCCGTTGTTTTCAAGGATGACACGCACCGGGAAATCATCGCCGGGATTCACACTATCCGGAATCGTTTTTGATACGGTTATTGCAGGTTTTTTCAGGAGTGCAATCTGGGTATTGACATTGACCGGAATCGGCTGGCGGACACTCTCGCCTCCCGTCACATCAATCCATATCTCCGGGAAATAAATGCCGTCCCGTTCCGGGGCACGGATCAGGAACGTGATGGGTATGGACTGCCCCGGCCCTATTTCTCCTACCTGTTTATAGTTGCCGGAAATGACTTCCACATCCTTTGATTCCAGCTGCACACTCTCGATATTGACATTGATATCCGTACTGGTAATTGTCTCAGAACCGGCTGACTGGATATTTTCCCTGATATTTGCCATCGACGCAGTATTTTTGATAGTGGCTGTGATGGTACCGATGTCCCCGGGCTGGAGAACGGAAGGAGTAACCTTATAGTCGGCAACAATCACGCTTGGATTTGCAGCGAGTACCGGGAAGGGAAGAAAAACCAGGAGAACAGACAGGTAGATAAGGGAGCAGAGGAGTTTTTTCATACGATAACCATCCTTCGAATATTAATCAGGTAGTATCGCTTGTGTTCATGATAAGGGTTATGGATATACCAAAAGAAAAACACGGTTTTGTTACCTAAAATCAGAATTCGGGTTCGCAATGCACCGATGCCTTGCCAGACTTAATTATTGATCAGGTCAGGTAATCGATTAAGGAAGATCCGGACCGATTGTACCACCTTTGATCGGATCTTCCGGTTCCTTCTTTTTCATTTTTCATGCTCATGAACATCCACTCACTATCCGCAGCCGACAAGATTAAGTTTTTATAGATTTCTTCATCCGGGAAGAGTATCTGCAGAAAAATCATGTATTTTTAACCCTATAAATTCCTTTTACCAACATATGAAATACAAAGCATTGGTACGATGAAGGGGGGAGACACTGCCTGTCACCCCATTCCGCCCCTGCGCTGAGCGTGATGATGACGTAGTACCTTTCTGGGGAGGTATCGCATTATGGGGGAAGCCGGAGCGGCGGGGGTGAAACCCCTTTTGAGCGTTCAGGTTCTTTGAACATTTCTCCAGAGCCTAAATAGGCAACTATTTTCGATGTAATTTTTTTCCTCAGGTAAAAAAGGATTATCTGATAGGTGTTTTATGGTATCGTGGCTGTGCTTTCATGAGATGAATATCGAGCACACCGTTTTTTACCGTTGATTTTGCTCCTTTATGGGTGACCCTTGTGGGAAGGGGGATTTCACGGCGCAGAGAACACAATCGCTGTTCAGTCATGCAATAACCCTCCTGTTCCACGGTTTTCACTTCCTTCCGATCGCAGGAAATTTTTAAGGTTTTTTCATTGATCAGGCCACACGAAAATACTGTGTTACTAACACCAGGGATCAGGTTAACGGTCACCATTACTTCATCATCAAGCTCGGTCACTTCCGCGTTCAGGATGGGCGGATACAGGTTCATGGGATCGGGTGTTTCTCCTACAGGCAACAGCGGTTCATCAACCGGTTCAAGAACAAGCTGGAACAGGTAGTCCATGGATGCTCTCAGGTCATCGAGTTCATCATAGATTGATCTTCGATAATGTCGTACCATTTGTCTACCTCCTCTTTTTTTGTTGCCCAGGTGCTGATCCACCTGGTTACAAGGACGATTGCTGTTGTTCTCAATATAGGTATCGATACTTACTACCAGGATACTGGAAGGATGAACAATATCAGATACAGACAGAAATTATCGATACTCAGGAAACATCCCTGATGTGCGGAATGAATAGTACCGATACCGGTATCACGTCAGTGAGATGAGAACCTGGTGAGGATATACTGCGTCATGACCTTTCCGGTAAGACTCCTTGTTGACGCATCAACCCTGATAAAGAAATAGTTCTTCATTGCCGATGCTGACAAAGACCGGCCTGTCTGCGGGCATGATATGTACGTGGCAGAGCGTCCTGCCGGAAAGTGAAGGGAATGACAGGTGAATAAACCTGCTTGCCGTATTAAAAATCTCCGGCAGATATTTCTGGATGATAGAATCGACAATCATTCTCCGGTACCCGTCCGGGTTCCGGTCCTTTTCCTGCAGTTTGCTATAGTCCTCTTCGATCCCTACAGCATGAATCGAATTTTTTATCCTGTCCTCCTGTATGCCGATAATGAGGTCTCCCCCGTCAGTATTTAAAAAACCGGCGATCGAACGTGCGATGATGAACTTTGAAGCATTATTCCGGTATTTCCGTATTTCGGAGGATTCAGTGGCCAGGATTTCCTCCTTGGTGAGATCCGCACTCCACAATGACAGCAGTTTGAATTCTATGTGATCGTTCTCTCCTGTCTTAATCATGGTTCGAATCGCTTCAGCATCATCCTCAGGCAGAGCAGGTGATGGGGTCTCCCGGTGCTTCAGAACAATTGCGGCTGCTGCTGCAATAACCACAAAGAGCAGTGCCTGGAAGAGTATCCCTGCCACGGCATAGAGTTCCGGAACTACAAAAAAAGCAGCAACAAACGAGTAGGCAACTCCGCAGCAACAGGCAACATACATGCTGCGGTCAGGATAGAAATAGGCGGTGTAGATGATGGGGATGTAGAAGAGTTGGGGGACGATCGTTCCATAGCCCGCTGACATCGAGACGTAGGCAATCCCGATAATCGAAATGATGAACGCTACGATCACCCAGAACCTGACAAGATCGGTATGCGAACCAGTGAACCTGCAGCGGGTTTACGTATCCTGTCATACCGGATGACTGGTTCATGGAATATGTTGCATTTGGTCGGAGTGTTATAATATAGTATCTGTATATTTCACGGGTGACATTTTACATTTAGATCCTCGCATGAGTTGGTACACACTGATCGGAGCCTGAAATGGGACCTGATTCAAAAAAAGGGAAGTATAAGGGAGTGCAGAACGTGAGAGGGGACGGAACATCTGGAGGGGCTAATCAAACGAAAAAAAAATTAACAATTTTTCCTATTCAATCATTATGAAATCCGGTTTTTATCAATAATCAGGAATACTCTGCTGATTCTGACTTAGGGCAATTATTTCTCCGGTGTTTTCCAAAAGACCAGCAGAGATACTCTTTTACCCAGGGTTCATTTTCATATTCCTCAAACGGACGGTATGATCCCTGTACTGAACTGTTTTCTTTTTCAAATCGCAACAACCCTATGGGCGCATCCACCCCTTTTTACTAAGGTATTCAGGTCTTCAAGCGGATGAGCTGCCTGAACTGAATACAAACTTTGTCTCATTTTCAAATCCGACCGCAATTGCAACGAGCCAGGCTTTTTTTGCTTCTTCTTTCATTTCCTGTATCAAATCGGCAGTTTTTCTCATGTTTCACTCAATAATGGGATTGCAATTCATCACATAAATAATTCGTTAAAAATCATGAAACATGGTAGGCGGCATGCGTCAGGGATTTTATTCTTTTGATGTACGTACAGGCAGGGGGGGCGAATATCGTATCGAGGGTCTTGTCAGAGGATGAGAACCATCCCAGACTTCATCGGAAGACAACATATTCCAGGCCCAGTGCAACGATAAAAAGGAATATCCCCACCAGTGCGACAGGAAGCGTGTAATTCCTCACGACTGTTCTGATATCATCACCCGTAGTACGCTGGACGAGCCAGAAGTAGGGGTCGGTCACATAGGATACTATACACGACCCGGCACTGATAAGAAGGATGAGGGGGATCGGGTGAATTGCACCGACAACAGCTGAACCTGCGAGCACTTCAGCAGTTACTACTGCAGTCACGACCCGCGACCCCTGTGCAGTTTCAATCAACGCCGCAAAAAGGAACGGGACAAGGATGATGGGAATGAAAAGGGTGAGCTGTCCAAGTGCTGCCTGAGCAAAACCGCTTTTGACAATGACAAAACCGAGTGCTCCGGCCCCGCAGATATCAAAGATGATGATCCCTGCGTGTTTAGCTCCCTGTGACAATCCCTGAAAACGGGCAGTTTGCGGTGCAAGGGCAAGAGCCGTGACTGCCCCGATGAGCATAATGAAATTGATCATGCTCATGTGCGACAGGTTGAGGACGAAGAGCGCGATCGGGATGGATGCCACGATTGCAATGAAGGGAGCCCATGCCCGCCAGTGGACCGGACCTGGTGAACCTGCGACTGACCGCTGAAGTCGGGTTGTTTACGGACGTTTCGGTTTTACCGACATGCATACCATCAGCACACCACCACCGGAAGAAGAGAAGGATTCCCGCTAACGCCACAAGGGAGAGGGGAATGGTTATTGCATCGAACACCAGCGGGCTCATCCCATCGGAGAATGCATCGAACAGCGGTATGACAACAGGTGTCGGATAGACCAGTGCATAGGAGATGATACTCCCGACAGCGGCAAGGTACAGGAGGACATTGCGCTTTTTTGGATCTGTTTCAAGACTATCGAGGATCGGATTGAGCAGGATGTAGGCGGTGATGCAGCAGGTGATGGGCACTGCCAGTAAATATCCTGATACTCCTGCAATCACCGGGGGGTTCTTTACACGTCTTCGGATATCAGCAACCATCTCTTCTATCTGGTGCTGTTCCTGGAGGAGTTTTGCGATGACAGCCCCGCAGAGAATGATAATCCCGAATGCCGAAAAGACGTTTCCGATACCGGCTGCAATCCCCACCATGGTCGCGTCCAGGGTCAGCCCCGCGAGGAGACCGAAAAGAACCGAACCTCCGATCAGCGTGAAGAACGGCGAAATCCTGTACCGGATGCTGACCAGGGTGATGAGCGCGAGTGTTATGACAAACGCGAGGAGGGGATCCATGAATAATATACCTCCACTCTGGTAAAAATACACTTGGTAACGTTATGAGGAGGGAATAGGTCTCCGTGTGAATGGCTTAAGGAACTGCAGTAATGACAGGATGGATCACAAGGGTGATCCCAGGATCTTATTGTAAAAAAGCGGCAGGGAAACGAGGAAAATAAAAAAAAAAGAAAGTGAAGGTAGTGCATATTGCCTGTGGTGCACTGGTTCAAAACGAGGGGTGATGCAGGAAGGAGGACGGGACCATGCACCCTGTCATTTATTTATTGTGGGTAAAGTATCAATTCAGTCCATTAATTTTTTTAGGTGATTGTAAAATATCAGCCCCTAAATAGAAAACGCGAAATGTAAAAACTCAGTCAATTGAAGTCAAAAGATTAATCGCACGAGAAATTCGCTCTTGGGGGCTCCGCCCCCGCCGCTCGGGAACCCCCCCCTTTGCGATAGTGCTGTATTACCTGTTCTGGTAATATCGTAATGCGCCCCGTCCCCCTCGGGGGACTGGTGACGCAAGGGGGGGCGATCATGCCAAATGGTGTGGTTGTCACCTCATTTGGGGGCGGATTATTGATAATCACCTTTTTTTATTCTTACGATGGCATTTTAAAAAAAAATTCGTAACTAAAACTGAAATGAAAAAAGTGACGATGATTCACAGTCATCACTTTTTCGTGTGATGGACCCTGTATACAGGATTATCGGATTGTGGGGGTCGCCACAGCGGCGGGGACAGAGGCTTTGCCGAAGCCCCAGGGAGCGTGATAGCAATTGAATGGAGAAGTATTTACGGAAGATTTTATGAAAAAATCAGGAACTAAAATACCACTTCATCTTTTTTTATTTATTTTTCGGGGAGGCGATGATAATGTAGTGATAGGGGCCGGCTTCAGTGACTGATGCTATGATAAAACCCGCTGATTCAATCAGATACCGGGCTTTGTCAATCGAAAACCTCTTCTGTTGAGGTGGGCCAAATTCCATGGACTCATCTTTCCAGTCTAGGTCAATCAGGTGTCCCTGAGGGCGGAGCATTTTTTTTGCGTTCAGGAGTACCTGTGCCGGATCCTCAAAATCATGAAGGTCTATGCCGAAAAATACATAATCTGCACATCCTTCACAGACCACGGTTTCTTCTGCCTCCCTGACTTCTGAAAAAAGGTTGTCCAGTCCTTCCTGTGCTGCCTGCTCCTGGAGCCGTTCAACGGCAGCGGCATCAATATCGACAGCGTATACTTTTCCCTGTGGCCCAACCCTGCGTGCTGCAGGAATGGCAAAATAACCGTCCCCACATCCTACATCTATGAATACCATTCCCGGTGCTACACCGACTAACGTGAGAATCTTTTCCGGGTCCTGCCATTGACGCCGTTTCCGGATCATCGGATCTGAATTGCCGTTTGTTCATAGGAAATGCCTGCGTTCTTTTAGGTTATTGATAGAGATTATAGATTATGTAAGGATCGATTTTTTTTCGGTTCTGAAGAAACGGGCATGAACCGATCGGGTTCGCTCCCGAACCATGAAAATCTTACTTTATACGAAGGACTCCCGATTCAGGGCCTCTGCGAGGCACGACCAGGGAGTTTTTTTAATTTTTTAGTCACCGATCCGCTGCACAGGAAGCCCCGTCAAGGGTGGCGGCAATCATCGTACCTGGTGGATAAATTGGTAACAATCCCCGCATTATCTATGAATACTATGATTTTCATAAGAACTGCTCAAAAAATCTGAACTCTCACGTGGGTTCCGCCTCCAGACAAGGGATCTCCGCCCAAACACGATAACCCCCGAACAGGAAATACTGCACAATCATAAAGTGCAGGGGAGGTGAAGGGGAAGAGGCACTGTCCCCTCCTCTTCACTAAATCCTGCCCCCCCTACCAGCACAGGACCTCAGAGGGGGGTATCCCGCTCGAAAGATGCAGTAACCTCATCAAACATTTTGAGAGCGGCAAGGGTAATTCCTTTGATAAAACAAGCAAATTCATTGTCGGGATGGATTTTCAGTACCTCATCAAAATACAGAATAGCTTCTTCATATTTTTTTAACGCGGCATAGGCAACTCCTTTGTTGTTCAAAGCATCAGCATTACCCGGATTGTATCTTGAGGAAGTGATCATAACAGAGAATAGCCTCATCGTACCGGGCAAGATTGGCAAGACTTACTCCTTTATTGTACAAAGCTTCAGCGTTATCCGGATTAATTTTGAGGACTTCATCGAAGCATGCGACTGCTTCTGCATCCTTTTCCCAATCGGCAAGAGCACCGCCTTTGTTCATCAAAACGAGTTCATGATTTGGATTCATCACAAGAGCTTTGTCAAAATACAGCAACAGCCTCTTCATACTTTTTCCGGGCAGTATACGCAACCCCCAGGTTGTTCAAGGCATCGGTATTGTGGGGATTAATCCGGAGGGCTTGATCGTAGCAGAGAACAGCCTCATCGTACCGGGAAAGATTGGCAAGTGTTACTCCCTTATCGTTCAAAGCATCAGGGTTATCCGGATTGATCCTGAGGACTTTATCAAAACAGAGAATTGCCTCTTCATACTTTTCCCTGCCGGCAAGAGCAACCCCTTTATTGTACAAAGCTTCAGCGTTTTCCGGATTGATTCTGAGGACTTCATCAAAACATGCGACAGCTTCATCATACTGTTTTAAAGCAGTATACTCTACGCCTTTCTTACCCAAAACGAGTGCATTTTGTGGAATGACCTTGTGAGAGGGTGAGTGTCCTTACGTATTTCTTCATGCTTTTCCCGGGCAGCACGAGCCGCTCCGATCGTATACAAAGCATCAGCGTCTTCCGGTTTGATCGTAAGGGCTTCATCAAAACATGCGATAGCTTCATCATTTCTTTTTAATCTGGCAAGAGCTCGTCCTTTGTTTACTAAAACGAGTACATGTTTTGGATTGATTTTGAGGAACTGGTTGTAACAGAGAATCGCTTCTTCATACTTTTCCAGAGCAGCATACGCCACTCCTTTGTTGAATAAAGCATCAGCGTTATAGGGATGGATTCTGAGGACTTCGTCAAAACATGCGACAGCTTCATCATTCCTTTTTAATTTTGCAAGAGCTCGTCCTTTGTTTACTAAAACGAGTACATGCGTTTGGATTGATTTTGAGGAACTGGTTGTAACAGAGAATTGCTTCTTCATACTTTTCCAGAGCAGCATACGCCACTCCTTTGTTGTTCAATGCGTCAGTATTTTGGGGGTTTGATCGTTAGGACCCGATCGTAACATGCAATAGCTTCAGGGTACTTTTTCAGATCATCAAGAGCAACTCCTTTGCTGTTCAAAACGTCGGGGCTGTCCGGACTGATCGTCGAGGACTTGATCGTAACAGGCGATAGCTTCACGGTATTTTTTCAGTTTGGCAAAAGCATGCCCTTTGTTGTGCAAGGCATGTTTGTAGTCTGGATGAATGGAAAGGGCTTTATCAAAATTGACTATTGCATCTTCATATTTTTTCAGGGCAGCATACGCTACTCCTTTGTTGTTCAATGCGTCAGCATTATGGGGATTGAGCTTGAGGACCTGATCGTAGCACGCAATCGCCTCGGTGAACCTGGCCAAGATTGGCAAGAGTTGCTCCTTTATTGTACAAAACATCAGCATTTTCGGGATTAATCTTGAGGACTTTATCAAAATACAGAATAGCTTCATCATATTTTTTGAGTTTTGCAAGGGCACCTCCTTTGTTGATCAGAACGAGTTCGTGGTTTGGATTTATTGCAAGGACTTTATCAAAATACAGGATAGCTTCATCATACTTTTTCAGGGAAGCAAAAGCAACGCCCAGGTTGTTCAATGCGTCGGCATTATAGGGATTGATCTTAAGGGACTGCCCGTAATAGAATATAGCCTCTTCATACTCCTGCAGAGCAGCAAGAGCAACCCCTTTATTATACAAAACATCAGCATCATCAGGATTGAACCTGAGGATTTCATTAAAACATGCGAGGGCTTCAACAAAGTTATGCAGATTGGCTAGGGCAACGCCTTTGTTATATAAGTCCTGAGTAAACATTATACCGGAGTCTCCACATTTTTTCCTGTTATCAGCTCCAGTACACCCTTACTATCCATTACACTCTTCATACAAAATAATTCTGCTGTTAGTTATTTTTGACGAGTGCCCGGGGACGGGCAAGAATAGTTCCCGGTGAGTTTAATGAGGTTGTATCGGCTCTGGAGAAATGTTCAGTTACACGCTAAACGCTCAACAGGCGTTTCACCCCCGCCGCTGTGGCTCCCCCAGATACGATAAAATCCAAACAGGTACTACGATATTATCGCTTAGCGCAGGAGCGGAATGGGGGGACAGACACTGTCCCCTCATTCATTGAACCAGTGTTTTGTATTTTATATCAAACACAAGGAATTACCATGAAAGACCCACGGCTATTCATCGTGTTTGCCTGAATCCATGACTCATGTGCGTTTCTACAGAACCGTTTTATCTGCTCTACCGGGAATTTACCGTAGTGATGCTGTTGATTCACCTGTTGCTTTGTCTGATTTCGGGTTGATTCGTGCAATATTTTACCATTTCCGGTACTCCGGCTCTTGTATCCGGGAATTTTTTTCATCCTTGTATACCGGGAGATTTTTGGTGGTGAACACGGAAAAAAGGGGTTCGAGAAATCTGAACCAGGTTACAATGCCAGTTCAATGGCAACCCGAAGATCATCATCAGAAAAAGGTTTTTTTACATATCCTCTGGATCCGGTATTTTTCGCACGTTTCAGGATGCTGTCTTCCGTATGGGCGGTCAGGTAGATGAAGGGAATTTTTGTCTGTGACGAAAGGAGTCTCTCCCATCTCAATACCATCCATAGGTCCTTTCAGTTCGATATCCAGTAAGACGAGGTCCGGCTTTTTTTCCTTGATCAAGGTGATGGCATCAACACCATTTTTTGCTGATCCACAGACACTGTATCCAAGCTTATTCAGTCTCCACTCGATTACGTTCGCGATAATTTCATCGTCTTCAACAAAAAATATCCTTGCACCTTTCAAAAAAATTCCTCTTTAAACGATATTGAATATGTCTCTTTATTGGATAATCAATCAATATTAATTTATTTACGGTTGATTTTTTTTTATAACCGAGCGTTGGTACCGGGTTTTAAGAGGGACTTCCAGGAAAGATCGTTTTTTAAAAAGCCCGGATATCCATTCTCCTGTTCATTTTTTATGGGTTTTATATACCGTGTTTTCCTTCATCACCCTTGATATCCTTTTTGACGTAATACACGCTGATCTGAAAACATATGCATCGATTATCACCCGGGAGTTATCCGCTGATAGTATATCAGTATAAAACCCGGAAATGAACCCACTCCAGCATTTTCACCATGAGGGATATTTTTGATATGATCATGAGTTGTTTTAAGACAGTAAACGCCGCGATAGATGCAGCTGTGAACGGGGAATACGCATATTTTTTATCCAACCCACGTTTATTTCAGATTGAAATTATTTCAGAATGTATATATCCTTTGAAAGAGACCATTTACATTCCTTTCAAAAAACCAGCCGAATACTGGCTGATGGGGTATGATACGATGATCCAGCGGGGGCTTAACCAATGATGCGCAACCTCAACAGATGGCTGATTATCGCAATAATTGCAATCCTCGCCAGTGGCATGCTTTTAACCCTGTGGACTGTTCAGCGGGAAGAAAATCTCCTGCGGGAGGATCTCCTTGCAAAAACCCGTCTTGTGCAAGGGGGTATCGGTACCGAGCACGTGAAAGCACTGACAGGTACTGAAGCTGATCTGGTATCAGCGGATTACCAGGCCTTAAAAGATCAGCTGATGCAGGTCAAGTCCACCGATCCCCTGATCCGGTTCATTTATATTCTTGACCAGCAACCAGACGGGACAGTCATCTTCTTTATTGACTCTGAACCTCCGGGAATCTGAGGATTACTCGCCACCCGGGCAGGTTTATCCGGAAGCATCTGCTATCCTGTTGAATGCTTTTACTTCAGGGAAGGAGACAACCGAAGGACCGGTAACCGATCGCTGGGGCACGTGGGTGAGTGGACTCGTTCCGATCACCGATTCCCGGACCGGGGAGGTTATTGCACTATTGGGTACTGACATAGATGCCCGGGACTGGACTGTACAGATAATCATTGCCAGTGCACCGGCGGTAATCGCGATGCTCCTGCTCCTGTTACTCCTGCTGATATTTTTCTATGTGCAGCAGCGAAATGATCGGGAACGACAGATCCTTACTGCATCTGAAGCTGCCATTAAGGAGTCTGAACGTCGTCTTACTGACATTATCAATTTCCTTCCGGATGCGACCCTGGTCATTGATAAGGAAGGAAAGATCATTTCCTGGAATAAAGCGATGGAGGAGATGACCGGTGTTGCTGCCGATGCCATGCTGGGTAAGGGGGATTATGAGTACAGTATCCCGTTTTATGGGGAGCGACGGCCGATTCTCATTGACCTGGTATTTGATGAGAATGAGGAGATCAGAAAGAAATATCCGTTTATCCAGAGAGATGGGAGACAAATTTTTCTCAGAGATTTATATCCAGCGACTCTATGGGGGGAAAGGTGCCTATCTCTGGTTCATTGTCGCTCCTCTCTATGATACCAAGGGCACGGTCATCGGTGCGATTGAAACGATCCGTGATATCACCAACCGGAAACAGGCGGAAGATGCACTCCAGAAAAGCGAAGAACAGTTCCGCACAGTTTTTGAGAAAGGGCAGCATGGCATGGTCATGGTCGATGAAAAGTTCCGGTTTCTCAAAATCAATCCGATGTTCTGCACGTATGCTTGGATACTCAAAGGAGGAATTGCTCCAAAGTCCTTTACCGATATTACCCACCCGGATTATGTTTCCGCAGATATTTCCCAGTTTACACCAACTCGAGTGCCGGGGAAATTCCCGAATATACAACAGATAAACGGTATATAAAAAAGAATGGTGATGAATTCTGGGCTTCGGTCGTGGCATCTGCGGTCAGGGACAGGGAAGGCAGATTCCTCTATTATATCGCACTCATCACCGACATTACTGAACAAAAAGTAATTGAAATGATACAGGAACAATATAATGCGGATGCAACGCGCCATGCAGAAGACATCACACGAGTGAACGATAAACTGAACCTGTTAAACAGTATAACACGGCATGATATCCTCAACCAGCTCACCGCGATCCTCGGATACCTCGAAATGATGCAGATGAAATTTCCGGATCCCTCGTTGCAGGAATATATTGACAAGGAGATCCATGCTGCACACAATATCCAGACCCAGATCATGTTCACCAAAGATTACCAGGATATCGGGGTCCAGTCCCCGCAATGGTTTAATGTCAGAAAGATCATTTTGTCAAATGCAGCAAACCTCCCGCTTTCGCAAGTCACGCTTGTCGTGCACTTTGATAATCTTGAGATATTTGCAGATCCCTTATTTGAGAAGGTCTTTTACACGCTCCTTGAAAACGCACTTCGCCATGGGAAAACGGTAACAAGCATCGAATTCTCGTATCGAACGCAGGATGAGGATCTTGTGCTGGTATACCAGGACAACGGGGAAGGGATTCCTGCTGAACATAAGGAAGCAATTTTACAGCGAAAGTTTTTCAAGCATACCGGTTTCGGGTTGTACCTTTCACGGACAATCCTTGGCATTACCGGGATGACAATCCGGGAAAACGGAGAGCCGGGAAAAGGTGCACGGTTCGAGATTCTGGTACCAAAGGGAGCATTCCGGTTCACGGTCTGAATAAAAATACCTATTCCGGTATTTCGTTCGTCACCACTATGAATTGATGATTGAAGAACGCCGCTGAAGGTGCAGATACCGCAGGGATTCATCGGGGAACAGAAAGGGGGTATCAGGAAAAAGAGGTATCAGTTTTAAAGAGTTCATTTTTGTTTTCCCGTGACTTTTGTAACAAATCACCGGTCCTTTCACCGGCTCAAGGATGGTGATGATTTCCTCAAAATGTTCATAACAATAATCCAGAAATTCTTCGATAGTAATTTCTTCAGGAACTATTTTTTTGCCATCATGGAGTGATAATTCATCATGGAGGAGAAAATAGAGATGGTGAATCCATTCCAAGCCGTAATTCTCAAATTCCCGGGTCATTTGATTTTCCTTGAGCAAACGGGAATATTCACGACTTAAGGTCATCGTGATGTAAAATTTTGCAGCTATTCCCCATCCGCTCTCGTATTTTTTATCCAGTTGAACAACATTTCCAAAGGATTTCAGGGCATCAAGATACTTTTCATGGTAAAATAATGTTTGTCCCTTCCGGTACCAGGCTTTGATATAATGGGTATCCAGAAACAGCGCTTTGTTAAAACAATCGACTGCCTCATCAAATCTCTGAAGATTTCTTAACGCATTTCCCTTATTATACCAGTGAGAAGGATTCTCAGCATTGAAATTGTCTTCAATGATGTGGAGATATTCGGCATAGTGTTCTTTTTCAATGCACCGTATCATTTTTTTTGAGGTTTCATCTTGGGTAGATTCATCTTCTTTCATTTTTGAAATACAGGTATTACATATCGGTTTTGCTTCGGTTATTTCAAATGAACCGATAGTTTTACCGGGGTAAATAAAGGACCTGGAGAGAATTGTTTTAAACGATCCACATTTTTCGCATCGTGACATTATGCATCCATCCAAAAATTCCCTGCACGAATTACCTGTTTGCTGTCCATTGAATCTACTGTTATTCTTATCGAAATACCTTTTCATGCTGCCCCTTGAGCATTCTGAAAAAAAATGATGAGAGCGTGATACGGTAACCTTCACCGGATACATTAAAACTGTTGCACCAGAGTTATATCATCTCGGAGGGGGGCAAAACACGGGATACCTATACGCCAAATACTGACTGCGTGCGTTAAACGCACACCGGTAACCAGATTTCTTCTCTGAACCTGCTCCTTTTTTTATTCCTGACATCCCAACCCTCCTGCATGACCATTGAATCTGAAGCAGTGAAATCCGTAGCCGGGCTCATGGCGCTCTCAGCACGGACAGCACCAAAGGCGGTCGGGCTGGACTCGATAAAAATCGAGATACTGACCGGTAAGGATCAGGAAAAACTTGCAAACCAGATGATTAAACAGGGAAAAGAGTTGAAAATGGACTTTTTCCGGATCAATGGTGAACAGGTAAAGGTAAGCGATGCTACGCTCTTAATCGGGGTTGAGGGGCATATACCGCTGGGCATCAACTGCGGCGGGTGCGGGCATGCTACCTGCGCAGAGATGGTAAAAGCGGTAAAGGCTAGGAAAGAGCAAAAAAGCACTTTACCCGGGCCCGAACTGCGTCCTGAAGATCTCTGATCTTGGCATAGCCGTCGGATCAGCGGTCAAGACCGCCAGCATCCACAACGTGGATAACCGGATCATGTTCAGTGCCGGTGTTGTTGCCCTGCAGCAGGGTATGCTCAAAGGGTGCAGTGTTGCGTATGGTATACCACTCAAGGCATCCGGTAAGAACATCTTCTGGGACATGAAGTTTGTCAGAGCACTAACCACCATTTTTTTGTGGATCTGCCTGTCACTGGCAGGATACCGTACCAGGGCGCTCTGACCCTTTACACTCGTTTTTTAAAAACACGGGCAGTGCTGATCTGAAATAAGAATGGGAACGATATGCCAGTGCCTCCACCGTTGTATTTATTCCTGTAAAGCGGCAATCACTGGCTTATGCTGCCAACCGGTCGCACATTCATGGAACAGACCCGGTATGAACACCTGACCGAATCTGACCAGACACAGGGGCTTCCTGCTCCCCCGCTGGAAAAAGCCGCACCGCAGGATGCCCGCACCATCCCGCTCCCCCACCACTCGGAGATCACGGTCCCACCCCTGGATCTCCGTACTGCTATTGAGCAGCGCCGTTCTGTCCGCCACTATTCCCGTGATCCCCTCACCATCGAAGAAGTTGGCCTACCTGTGCTGGTGTACCCAGGGGATTGTTGAGGTGAAAGCACCGTTCTACACGCTCCGCAACGTCCCTTCTGCCGGGGGGCGACACGCTTTAGAGACCTATCTCCTCATCAACCGGGTCAAAGGTATACACCCCGGGCTGTACCGCTATCTCGCTTTTTCCCACAGTCTTACCGCCATTGACACGACCAGCGGTATTGCCGATACCGTAATGTCTGCATGTCTCGGACAGGCCTTCGTGCGATCATCAGCGGTCTCGTTCATCTGGTCAGCAGTGATCTACCGGATGGCATGGAGGTACAGCGAACGGGCGTACCGGCTCGTACATCTCGATGCCGGGCATGCCTGCCAGAACCTCTACCTTGCCGCAGAGCAGATCGGCTGTGGCACGTGTGCAATCGGGGCATTTGATGACCAGCAGATAGCAGATGTACTGGGAATTGACGGAGAGGAAGAGTTTGTGCTGTACTGTGCAGCCGTGGGGAGGAAAAGCGAATAAGTCAGGGTCATGCATCGATTCGGTTCACCCCCGGACTATGAAAAACATCCTCTCTACAAAGGACCCCCCGCAAAGTTCTCGAGACAGCGGGAAGGGAGTTTTTATTGAATATGTAGTCACCAATCCACAGCACAAAGAAGCTCTGATTTGGAGTGGCGGCAATCATCGTACCAGATGGATTGAGGGGTAACAATCCCGGCATCATAAGGGATGGAGCGATGTTGAAGTGGGACCGGATACCCGGTCAGATCGTGTAATACAACGTCAGGGGCTTGTTTTCCTCATACACTATCTTCTTTCATTTCGCACCCCCAGAAAACCTGAATTGACGTCATGAATTTGTCCACCATAAGTTGCATAATTCACCGTTAACGGTGATTGTTTTAAAAAAAGGAATTCTCTGACAGGCGGAAATGAGGTATCCTGCCAGCCACCTCAGGGAATCATCGCAGGAACCGTGTTGCCGCCACACCTAATGCAAGGAGAGCTATACATGCACATCCCGGTGCCTGGGTGGGGGAGGGAGTCGCACCACCTGGTGTCCCTGAAGGCGTTGTACCGCCCAGGGAGAGGATCCCTGAACGGGAGCCACTGAAATTGCACTCAGCATTGACCTTGATCTCACCGCTGCTTCCTTTCAGCTGGGGGAGATTGTAAAGGTAGGTAAAATCCGATTTTTCCGGCTGGCTGGTATAGGATTTGTCAATCAGCACCGTGGTACCCTGCTGTACGGTCACCTGTTTAACATAATGCGTGGTGGGATCCTCCACCTGGTGCGTGATGGCAACACCCAGATCACCACTACTTTCATTATACGATACAGCAACACCTGCAGGAGTGTGCGCAAGGGCATACCCGCTCAGACGCTGTCAGTGCCAGGATGCATATGATAAGACGCCGCATTCCTTCCATTCTGATACAGGATGTCATTGAATGCTGAATATGTTTTTCCGGTATAAAATTACCTCGTCCGCCCCGGCGCATGTACCGGGAGATCTATCCTGATCCTTCACGGCATTGCATATAAGGTCTTGCAAGAATAATGCAGAGCCCGGCACCGCGTTGATTCGCCTAGTATCCGGCATATCCCCTGTTTTTTGAAAGGAAAAATCCAAAAGATCTGTTTACATACCATCTGCGTTCCATATCATCCTATACAATCCCATGGAATATGCAGAAGTCCTCCAGGACAAACCCCTTCTTGTCCGTACCCTCAAGCTTACCCTGCCGTTTGCGCTCGTTGCCACCGAGGTAACTTTCCTGTATTTTTTTCTTGACTATCCCTCATTTCTTTTAGTAATCGGGCTGATGGTCGCGTATATCCTCCCGCCCGCAGGAAAAGAGACGGTGATTCCTGCCGGGATCTTCCTGGGCATACCCTGGTGGCTGATGGCCATCTCAATTATGATGATCGATATTGAAACCGCACTGTTCATGGGATGGAACTTCGATCTCGCGCTCAAAATTCCCGTACTCGGCAGGATCATGGAATCATTCATCGAAAAGGCGGGTGTATTTATCAAAGAACGAGCCCTGGTTAAAAAATCTTTATTTTACCGGCATTGTCGTCATCGTGATGATGCCGGTCATGGGCAGCGGGGGAATCCGTGGCACAATCATCGGGAACCTGCTGGGTATGCAGAAAATACCTCTATTCCTTGCCATCGTCACCGGTGCATTCATCGGCTGTTTCGGCATCGCGCTCGCCGCGGTATTTCTGCAGGAACTGTTCATACAAAGCATCCTGTTGGGTACTGCGGCGTTAGTGGGGATCATCATCATCACTTTTACGGGATGGTTTTACTGGAAGGCGTATCGCAAACGTATTCACCCGTAAAAAGGATTTTTAAAAGGAGGTATCTCTGCTAATTTTTGCTCTGTTAAACTGCTCAATTTTAAGGTAAACGCTGCTATGGATAAGTACCATCATCTCTGTGCTTCAGTTCAAAATTCCGAGAATACAGTTAGCTGCTGAAGAGCCTCAGGAAGCCAGAGCATTAACCATTTTCAAGAGTTCCCGATATGATTCAATTTTCGAACAAACTCCGCTCTGTCAGATTCGGATAATTCTGTAACAGCATCAAAAAGGATTTTCAGGATTTGATCGGGGTTCATTGATGAGAGCGATTATGACGTAATTTTAACGGGTTTCTTCTTCTGAAGATTCTCCTCAAAATAGGGTTCACGTTTCACCAGAAGATGATGGACGAGCATAAGGAGTTTTCGAGCCAGTGCGATAATAGCGGGTTTATACCCAAGTTTTCCGCGCATTCTGGAGAAAAACCGTTTCAGCTGATTGTTGCGTTTCATACCAGCGATGGAGTGAGCCGGCTCGATGAGGAACGTCCGGAGAAACTTCGAGCCTCGTTTTGTGATATGCGCCGGACCCTGTTTACCGGCAGATTCATTCATACCGGGAGCGAGACAGGCCCAGGATACCAGGTGTTTTCCTGAAGGGAACTGGCGGACATCCCCGATTTCAGCGAGGAGATTCACGGCTGAATCATACCCGATGCCGGGTATACTCATCAGGGTGTTGAGATCTTCATTCTCCGGGATCATCAGGTAGGAGATCCGCCGTTTGAGAACATCGATAAGACGATTTACCGATCCGATGGCATCCAGTTCAAGCCGGATCAGGTAGACGTCATTTTCGTCAAGAGAACCACAAATCGATTTTGTCAGTTCCTCACGCTTTTTGGCTATTTTTGCATTCTTTAGGTTTTTCTGGATTGCATCAATGGACTGACCTTCGAGTAATCCATGGAGGATCCGCAGACCGGATGGTCCGAAGAGATCGGAAAGATGTGCCGCAATTCTGATCCCCGCTCTGACCGTGACCTTGTGAATGCGGTTCTTATGCCGGGTACGGATCTGGATCAGACGGTTCAGTGTCCGGACCAGATCACGGCGGTTCCGGACCTGCAGACCGGGAACATATGACGGTTTTACCAGTCCGTTCAAGCAGAGTGTAGCGATCCATTCAGCATCCAGCTGATCGGTTTTTCTCCCGGGTATCCCTTTGATAAAAAGCGGATTTGCTACCTGAACGGTTATATGTTCTTCAAGTAAATTGTAGATCGGATACCAGTATATCCCGGTAGCTTCCATCGCCACACGTTCACATTCGTAGGTGAGTATCCAGTCTTTCAAGGCAAGGGTATAATCGATGTTCGTTGTGAATGTCCGCATCTCGTTAGTTCCAGCGGAGGTTACTATCGATCCAACAATCTTCGATCGATGGACGTCCAGACCGCAAGCAATTTTAACTCGTGAATTCATCTCTTTTCTGCCCTCCTTTGGGGTAGTGGCAGAGGGGGTCTGAAGATATGCAGGCTGCTATTCGTGATCACGGTCACAGGTACCTGTTCGTTAAACATTTGACCAGACTCACGGACGGGTTCTCCGACCCGGCGTTTGACGGTCTTCCCCACTCTGCCATTCTTGCATATTCACGAACCGAAAGAAAATAATCGTGGTGCTGAAGCCTCTACCCTATCCATGGGTTCCTGTGGCTTGACGGCCATGAATACTCACGGGGGTTCACCCCCACCACTGTGGCCCCCCCCAAAATACGATAACTCCTGAACAGGTAATACATCACTATCCCTAAGCGCAGGGGCGGTATGGGGGGACAGGTACCGTCCCCTCCGTCATCGTACAAGCGCTTTGAATTTCATCTATGGCAAAAGGAATTCTCCAGAGCCCTGATTTTTTTAAAATCCCTCATACCTCTCATCATTGAGATTGAGGAAATCATCCATGTTCGCCTCTGAAAAAGGGCACGCAGGAAAGAGAGAAATTCTTCTGTTTTCAAACGCTTTTCGAATTTTATAATTTTATTATGAATAGTTTACCAATCCGGCAAATTGATCATGCATTTATACCCCTTTTCTTCCACTGGAGCGGGCGGTATATATTGCCCTGATTACTACATGACGGATTTATAAGCCATTTTAAACCATGGGATTTTTACCGGACACATCTGATCCCTATGGACACGAAACCGAACTGTTTCCTCTCTAAAATATTCATTAATCGATCTATCGTAGTATCTTGTTCTCCTTATTGTTATAGCTCATTTCAACGGAGAAAAAAATGTTGCCTGGAATGCAGGAAATCTTCCCGGTTTTTAAAAAAAAAATCAACAGTCTTTTTGCTCTGTAGAAACGCACATGAGTCACGGACTCAGGCAAACATGATGAATAACCGGGGGTCTTTCATGGTAAATCCTAATCCAAAAGGGTTGTACCGACGACCGAAAGATCTAAGGTACAGTGTCTCCTAACTTTGATGTGTCGTCAAAAAGAAAGGAGACAATTAAGAGATTAGCGAGCCGGAATATCAGGTTTATCCAAGCAGCGCTTTCGGTTGTAAAGTCAACTCGATCTCAACCGTATTCCTGTAAATATTCAAAGAAGATCTACACCCAGCATCAACTTCTCGTCCTCGATTCTCTTCAAAGATTACCGGAACCAGCACTATCGGGAATTCATTGAAGATATTGGAGACATGGAAACAATCCAGGAGGAACTGGATCTTTCAGCCGTACCCCATTTTACGACGCTTCAGAAATTCTTCTGCCGGATAAAAACCCTGTATCTCCGCTACGCGTTCAGGAAAACTCTGAATCTGTTTTACTCCAACGATGATCCGATTCCCATAACGGCAATCGATTCATCCGGGTTTACCAGCGGATATTCCAGTCACTATTACTCAGTCAGAACCGGCAAGATTCGAAAGCATTTCCTGAAAACTTCGATCTCGGTTGATACCGATCAACAGGTGATCACCGGGTTCATCGCTTCCAAAAGCCGGGTCCACGATACCCGGCATGCACGACAGATTACTCCGACAATGTCACAAAATACGAAAGTCAGATTGTTATGTTATGGATAAGGGATACGACTCTGAAGCAATTCATCGTCTGATCCGAGAAGACCTTCATGCTAACTCAATCATTCCTATCCGTTCCTGGAATAATGAATTTGTCGGAGGTACTTACCGTCAGGAAATGGCTCTGCAGTTCGATGACATCAGATACCGAAAACGACAACTGGTCGAAAATAAGTTTTCTGTCCTGAAAAGAAAGTTCAGTGGCGATCTAAAAGCAAGAATATTCCCCATCCAGATGAAAGAAATCGCCGGAAAAATGATTGTCTGTAACATTCACAGGTTCTTACAATTTCTCATCATTGAGGTTTTCTACAGAGCAAGTCTTTTTAAAAAAAAAGACTTATGAGTTAATATTTCCTTCTTTTTTTACGAGCACCTCTGAACTAACGATTACCTCCTGACCTGAAAATTCAATCTGGTACATGCCTGGATTCCTTAAAACAAGTTCCTGTGGGGTTAAAGGAATCCCATATATCCTTCCCCATCCCTGCTTGTTATTCAGGCCATCTTTATCATAGATTTTCAATTCAAACCATGCGAATTCATCGGGGCGATTCACAATTGCCGTATCAACCTTCCCTGCGGAATCCCGTGGTTCAAACCATTTTATATCGGTGATATTATGCGGAATGACCTTATACCGGATTACCATCGGCGGGTTTTTCAGATCAAAGGAAATTTTATAGGAATTCTCCAGATTATACGACAGATTATTCTTGAAAATGGTTATGTACTCTTTGGGATCGAATATCATTATCGGGAGAACCTTCGGATTATCGAACAATTCTCTGTTGCTCTTAGGACCTGTATCAGGTTCCCGTAGGACGGGTTCAATGGTTACGTACTTGGGTGTCGGTGTGGGAGTGGGTATCGGTGTCGGGGCGGGTGTGATTGCCTTTATTGTGGGTGATGCAGCAATCGTTACATTTTTTGTCCCAACTAATTCTCCTGTGGTGTTCCCGACGGGAAATTGCAGGAGTATATGCGAGAGAGAAAATGACACTGGCCAATATTATTACTAATAATGCCATTGCACCCGCAGTAACGGAGAAGTATTGTTTGTACTTCTGTTCCTGGGAGTGCACCTGGGGGATGAAATCCGGGACAGATGATAGCTGGACTTCGCTGCGAGAGCGGTTATCAACTGTAACGAGGAACAGGTTTTCATCATTCCGCCTCCTTACCATTCCGTAGGGCTTCTGATAGAGTGTCAGTTGAGAATACTCTGCCTGTGCAGGTTTTTCCTTCATGGGCGCTTCGAGAGCTGAGAGAACATCGAGAGGCACCCGCATGAGGCTCTGGTTCTGCGCAATCAGTTCATTGAGTGTACGCAGAGGTTCGAGAAATTCCTCCCAGGAAAATTCAAGACCCCACACGTTCCGTGCATGGATACCTCCCTCGAGTGCAGACTCAAGCTCATCCATCTCGAATTGATCACGATGGTCTTTTAAGAGTGTTCGGATTTCTTCGTAGTTTTCCTCTTTCCCAAACCTTTTGAATGAACGGAGGGGCGAGGAGCTCGATGACTTCATCGTTGAAGGTAAGATCCGGTGAAAGCCGGTTAAAAATTTCCGTGAAACTCACCAGTTCATAGAGGAGTACCTGGATGTCAACTTCCGGCCCGAGTTTTTTTTCTATCGCTTCTCCCAATGGTGAAACGATGGCATTGATTGCACCCGATGCAGCTTCATGGAGGTCTTCCAGCCGCGTCTGGGTTTCCTCCTCAAAAATCTTTGAAAATGCACCAATGATGAGGATATAATTTGCCTCCACATTTTTTTTCCTGATGAGGCGGTATATTTTTTCCAGGTCTTCTAAAAACGAGATAATGTCAGAACTTATCCGAATCCGCATCAGCTCGTCTGCGTCACTGGCGGGAATTTTGCATTCTGTCTCAAATTCCTGTTTCTTCTGGTAAAAAAACGTAAAAATATTGTCGAGGCTGTGCTCCTGGATATCAATTACCTGGTGTTTATAGAGTTCGAGAAGAATTTTTATTGAATTTTTCCGGGTTTCATCATGGAGACGACAATAATTGGCACAGTAGTGATGGAAGAGCTGGTAGTCATCTTCACTGAAATGTAAGGTCACCCTTCCCATAGGTACAATCATAATTGCTATTATTTTATTTTACTCATTTGTTAATAGTGAAAATATAATCCCGCGACTCACGACCCAATTGTTTTTCTAGTCCACGGACACATGGTTTCTACTACAAGATCTCAGAGAGTAGTCTCCCTATGGCAATGCGGCAGTATGTTTTCCTGACGATCATGCTTATCCTCCTCATCCTTACCGCCGGCTGCTACCGATACCTCTGCGGATGGACCGCCACTGCCAACCATGAGTACCCTGCCAGTCCCGGGCAACAACCCGCAGGAGATCCTGCAGATATTCGGAGATGTGACCGGGCAGGGCATACCGGGCGGCACCATCGACACAATAACGTTCACGGTCGGTCTTATCGACAGCCACAAATCCGTGGATATGGAACAACTTGCCATCATCTATGCTGATGCTATCCGGACAGAATCCCTCCGTCCGGTAGAAGGCTACCATGGCGATCCCCCGAAGGGCTTCTGGAGCATCACCCGCGTGGAAAACGAGGTGGGAGATCCCAATAACCGGCTCGATAATGAAGAGCGGTTCGTCATCCGTATCAACCCAAAAGCGCCCCTCGTTCCCCGGCAGATAATCACTATCGAAATAAAACCTCCCAACGGTCATTCCCTCACCATCCGACGAGTCGCACCACCAACCATTCAGGAAGAAAACATTCTTTTACCCCCATAATCCGCTAGGGATGTCCCGGTCACCGGCAAGAATCCATGACACCCGGCTGTCACCTGTCTCGGGTAACTTTTGAAATGTGACCAGCATTTTTTATCTTCCTGCTGCAGCCAAACGTCCGGCTGCACTAACTGATTGCCTGCCAGAACTGTATGAAAGATCGCCATAAATGCAGGATGCAATGAAAATACTCATAACCGATGAAGGGGTTCTCTTGTGTATGGATCTCTTCATTCTCCGCCATGGAAAAGCAGAAAAGTCTTCTGATGGAACTCCTGATGCAGCCCGGGTGCTCACCCGCAAAGGAAAGGAAGAGGTAAAAAAAGTGGCACAGTGGATGAAAGGAAACAAAATCAGATTCGATAGTATTGCGACAAGCCCGTTAAAACGTGCCATGGGGACGGCAAAGATTATTGCTACAGTTCTTGACCAAAAAGACCGGCTCATTGTCTGGGATGAACTTGCACCCGGTGGCGATCTCGATACGGTCTGCTACCACGCTTCAGGCTATGGTGAACATGCATCGGTTCTTGTCATCGGGCATGAACCCGGGTTATCCATGCTCATCAGTAAAATCACAGGAGATACGAGTGATGGTTCTATTGGTTTAGCAAAAGCGGGTCTGGCAAAAATCCAGAATTATTCATACTCTAACCGTCCATCGGGCGATCTTCAATGGCTGCTTACCCCAAAGCACATGAAGGATAAGCGGTAAATTCCCAAAATATTCATGCTGACGAAGCACCTCAGGCATTACCATCCGGCAGCGTATCATGTTCTTTTTCCCGCCATTCACTTCATAAAAATAATCAGTTCGGTGCGGATCAGGTCAGGGCGATGGCATCTGAAAAACCGATGAGTCCTTTTCGTAATCCGGATACTTTCACCCCTCGCCCGGGTCGTGTTAATATTCCCGTGATTCCATGGGATGGGCATGGAACTTTCAAGCTGCTTTGTGATCTGCCATCACTGCAACCATGAATGGGTATACTTTGGTTCACGGCTTGCCAGCCTGCAAAGGGCACGCAAACCGGTTACGGTTCAATGCCCGCGATGCCACAACAGGGTAAAGATGGATGCAAGGAGTGCGCTTTAACCAAAAGTAAAAACGGCGGTGAAGAATTCCTTTTGCCAGAGATGAAAAACAAAGCATTTGTACGATGAAGGAGGGGAGAGTGCCTGTCCCCCCATTCCGCCCCTGCGATCAGGATAATGACGTATTACCTGTTCTGGGTTTATTGTATTTAGGGGAGGCCACAGCGGCGGGGGTGAAACCCCCGTCAGCGTGTAGCTTGTGATTGCCGCCACCCCCGACGGGGCTTCCTGTGCGGCGGATCGGTGACTAAAAATACACGCTCTTCCCGCCGTGCCTCGGAGAGGCCCTGAGGCGGGAGTCCTGCGTATAAAGTAAGATTTTCATGGACCGAGAGTAAACCTGATCGGTTCATGTCCGTTTCTCCAGAACTGAAATATCTCGTGATGGGGGGATATGTCACTAGGTTCACGGGATGGTGAGCATGTCCTTTTTCATTGCCGGGAGACAGGGTCCCAGGATTTGAGATTTTTTTTATTTAGTATCAGAACCAGTTCCACATATAATGCAATATATAAAATAACGCAAGGCAGAACAGGACGACAAAGGCACTTACGGCAATAATGTCCATACTATCCGATATCAGGTGACTGCGTCGCGTCATATACGATACTTTATACGAGGGTTATATTATTTATCAGCTTTCATCAGCCTGCGTGTCGGGTTCAGGCTGACAGGGTACTGGTTGACCACGGGGATGTTGGTCGTCAGGTCAGTTTCCGGAGGAACGGAAAAATATGTGGATTGTTCATCCCCTGACTGATTTTTTCCACGGTTTCATATCCGGGATTTATCTTTGTCTTTGGCAGGATCATTTTGGACAAGTGGTCAACCATTTCCCGAACCAGGGCTATCAGGAAAAAATGAGCGGACCCTTGTTGCAGGATTTAATCCACCGGATCCCCTTGGTAGCCATGGGCTGCAAGAACCGTCAGGACATTTTCAACCCATTCACGATCATCGGCATGTTCCAGCCCGTAGATATGGGCAAGGATGTGGGGATCATGCCCGTGGGATTTCTCTGCACCGGGAGCGTGGGAATGCTGCACCTTATGGTGCTCTGATTCAAACGGGTGCGGCAGGTGAGCAATCTTCTCTTTCCATATCGCTTCGAGTATTGCATCATGGGTCCTGAGCTCATTGAGTCCGATAACCCTGCCCCGTAGCTCACCGGACTCGCGGAGGTTGATCAGCATCCGGTAGCAGAGAAATTCCCTGCAGATAGTGGGGCGGTCAGGGTAGATTACGCATACAAATCCCGGGCCTTCAGGGTTCCTGTGTATAAATACGCAGTTTTTCTTGGAGGCATCCTTACCGTTGTTCTCAATTTCCTCAAATTTGTCGGCAAATTCATCAGCAAACTCTGGCAGCACGTGAACATGGAAGAGTTCATTGGTGATGCCGTACCGGCAAAAATAATCATGTGCGGTAACTTTCCGCTCAACTTTTATGAACTCCCCAAAGCTTCGCACAGCATTGTCCCACAACGGTTGCACTCAAACTTCACCATGGCAAGATCCATTTTATGCTAATCCGGATTATAAAAATTGGGATATGATCTCGCGGGAATTGTGAGAGATATGCAAAGGACATCCCGCGTTTGCACTGCCGGGAAGGTCACCGGAAAAAGGATGAAATATCTCTGCAACTCTCTTTTTGGACCCGCTCTTCCCGAATATACCAAATAAGGCTCAAAATGGCAATCAGTGCTCAATTCAGGCATATCCATTTATTGACCGGTTACCGGAAACCGGCCTCATTGGATTGTTTTTGATTACGTATTTCAGATAACGGGTTTACGGGCGTAGAATCCGGAATAACCGATTATTATGGGAGAAAAATCGGCCTCTTTATTGCCTTTTGGTTGGCGGATCTTTTCTTAGATGGGCTGGAATACGTGGAAACGGGAAAAAGGCCTGTTTTGAGGATGCCTGATTTCAGGGATCTGGTTCAGGAACCATGCTGGTAGATACGTTCGGCTCGTGATTAAATCTCCTCAATTCAGGCTTATTTTGACAGATGAAGAGGATCAGGATCAGAGCAGGTTGCAGGAAATCGCGAATTACCGGTCACTTTTTTTGCGATCCCGGATTATCAGGGTTTTCAGACGAGAATGACTTGATTACAAGCCTGAAAAATGTCCCTAACTGACCCTTTTGGGAGGCGGATCTCCACTTTTATGACCTGAAGTACTGGGAAAGGGGAAAAACTCCTGGTTTGATGATGCCCATTTTCATGATCTGGTTGAGGAATGATGCTTTGGGTATATGAAAGGGTAGAGAGGAAATCAGCCCGATAAGGGCTCCGATTGACTATTCCGGAGGACATATTATCACTAATTCGCGAAAATGCAGCCCTCTTGTTTTGGGATATCCCCGTTTCTTAGCCTGTTTTGGTATCGGGAGCATTTGTGCAGCCGGAAAACGCCGCTAATAGCACCTATTGGATGGCCGATCGTCTTTCAGATGGGCGGGGGGACAGGGAAAAGGCTGGAAACCCGACCGACCGAAATTCCCGAGGGGGCAGCGATAACAACCTCGTTGTCTGAACCGGTCATCCAGGATATTTTAAACGCGTTCGGGAATGCCATGAAAGACGTTGACTAGGATATCCAGATCGTTGACTTTACCAAGACAGTCAAAAAAACAAATTTTATACCACGCATTCGGTAAACATCTCGATGACAGCTTCACCGGCATGGATCGAAGCTAATGACGGCTTCCATCGGTTTCCTTTGTGCAGATCGCTGATGCTGGGACCAATGGGTTAAAAGAAGAGGGTACCTTGTTGGATAGAGAGAATAGCACCCTTGGCACAATGTTCAGAGTTCATAAAAGAAGATGAAAAAAATAAGGCAGGGTTTTTTTTTATTCATTCCACATGACAGGAATATCCCCAATCTGGCCAAATCTGTCCTGATAATCGGCTGTGGCACCGTTCATGTTGTAATCAAAGAACCAGTTGATCCCTTTGGTCACATCTCGGAGGACTGCATGACCCATGGTTCCATCCGTGTTGAGACCTTTTTGGATGACCAATCGCCTTTCAGACGGGCGGGTGGACAGGAAGGGGAAAAAGAATAGCGTAAAAAATGAGGGATTATAATTTATTAAATTTGGTGAATATCTGTGTATCCGTCATAGTCATCACATTATCGATATCTTCCTTTGTGGTTACCTTCTTATTGATGACAGTGACGGTATCACTTCCACGGAAGGGAACATATTCACCATTTTTCTTGACTAATCCCCAAACATACATCTGATTAGTGCCAGTGGGATAATTACCCAGACCCTGGCGGCTGAAAATTCCTATAAATATCTGGGGGAACACTTTGATTCGAACGAGTTTGAGTGCCTTTGCACCTTCACAGTACACTGATCCTGCATCCACGTCAGCTGCCTTGTAGCCGGTTGGTAACCTGACGACCGCCAGGAAATAACCGGTTCTCCCGATATTCAAGGGTTTCGGCACAATCAGGACTTTGACAGGCACATTGGCTGCAGTGACTGTAACATTTGCTGTGTCAAAGCCCACTCCGCCTTTATCATCCGTGACCGTAACGTTAACAGTAAACTGCCCGACATTACTGTAGAGGTGACTGAGACTGAACGTCTGTCCGGTGGGAATGAGAGGAACTGTACCGGCACCTTCACCGTAATCAACGGAGGCAGTCCAGGTATCGGCAGTATTCGGATCCGTGAACGAGCCATCCCGGGTGAACGTACTACCTGCCGTAATAGTAGCGTCTGCTCCAGCGTTCACCACTGGTGCGACATTTGGTAAGGTTGAGGAGACTGTAACTGTAATCGTCTCGAAGTCACTCGCGGATCCATCCGAGACCGTGAAGGTGACGGTATAGGACCCGGCCTGGTCGTAGCCGGGGGTCCAGGTGAATGTCCCGGTCGGTGCATCAAATACAGCTCCTTCGGGTAGAGTACTTGTGGTATTGGTCAGTGCATCGCCATCCGGATCCGATGCTGATATAGTGAACTGGAGCAGTTGCCCTTCATCAACTGACTTTGAATCAATCGGATCGAGAACCGGTGCCCGGTTCCCGCTACCCACGGTTATCGTGACATCTTCACTGTCAGTGAGGGATCCATCCGAGACCGTGAAGGTGACGGTATAGGACCCGGCCTGGTCGTAGACCGGGGGTCCAGGTGAATGTCCCGGTATCCGCATCAAATACAGCCCCTTCGGGTAGAGTACTTGTGGTGTTGGTCAGTGCGTCGCCATCCGGATCCGATGCTGATATGGTGAACTGGAGCAGTTGACCTTCATCAACTGACTTTGAATCAATCGGATCGAGAACCGGTGCCCGGTTCCCGCTACCCACGGTTATCGTGACATCTTCACTGTCAGTGAGGGATCCATCCGAGACCGTGAAGGTAACGGGATAGGACCCGGCCTGGTTGTAGCCGGGGGTCCAGGTGAATGTCCCGGTGATGCATCAAATACAGCCCCTTCGGGTAGAGGTACTTGTGGTGTTGGTCAGTGCGTCGCCATCCGGATCCGATGCTGATATGGTGAACTGGAGCAGTTGCCCTTCAGCAACTGACTTCGGACCAATCGGATCGAGAACCGGTGCCCGGTTCCCGCTACCCACGGTTATCGTGACATCTTCACTGTCAGTGAGGGATCCATCCGAGACCGTGAAGGTAACGGGATAGGACCCGGCCTGGTCGTAGCCGGGGGTCCAGGTGAATGTCCCGGTCGGTGCATCAAATACAGCCCCTTCGGGTAGAGTACTTGTGGTGTTGGTCAGTGCGTCGCCATCCGGATCCGATGCTGATATGGTGAACTGGAGCAGTTGCCCTTCATCAACTGACTTTGGACCAATCGTATCGAGGAGCGGAGCACCACTTTCGCTATCAAGTCCGGACACTATAACCGTGTCAGTGCCAACTCCACCTTTGTCATCCGTGACCGTGACCGTGACAGTATACGGCCCGTTGTCAGCATAGGTGTGACTGAGTTCGAAATCCTTCCCGGTCAATGCTAGATCAACAGGACCTTCCCCGTCATCGTAATCCACGGTTGCAGTCCAGGTGTCATCACCCGGATCGATGAAAGAACCACTCTGGGAGAATATGTAATCTTCATTCATGGCAGCATCCAGACCGGCATCCACAAGCGGTGCGACGTTGGACCCCAGGGTGAGCGTGAAGTGAGCAGGTACACTCTCATGCTGAACTACTTCTACGGTTTGTGTTGCCGGCGTTTCGTAACCGTAAGCCGTCGCAGACACATCGTATTGTCCGGGCATGATCTCTGCCACCCCTGGTGTTGTCAGCCTGGTGATTATCTCCTGGGTGCTCGTATTACGAATAATGACATCAGCTCCCTTGGCTCCCTCAAGATCGTCAATATTGGAAGTGACGCTAATGTTCCCGTAAGGGGACACATCATTCACTTCGACAGGCGTCAGTATGAAGTCCAGGTACGCAGTCTGCCCGGTCTTGACGGTTGCATTAGACTCCATTGCATAATATGCGGGAGAGGACGTCTTCGTCACCTTCACTTTATGGTCACCGTTGGCGAGCGTCAACTTCGTATTTGTAACACCTTTCGTTGCTCCATCCACATAGATTGTGGCTCCGGTAACCGGCGTGGTGTTTACCCAGAGATAGCCGGATCCACCCGACGCCGCGATACTAAAGGTCGCGTTGCTGGTATCAAATACGAGGGGAGTTGTGATACTGCTTATGTTAACCTTGTAATCACCTGCAATTACCTGGGTGCTCGGCACGGTCCAGCTATATAATCCTGGTGATGCAGGCACAACAGCAATAGTCCTGTTGAACGCGGTACCTTTCCACAGGGTTATGTTCACTTGCTCTGAGGGCGCCAGCGTCTGCCTCCATATGATATTATAGGCCGATCCCCGTTTCCAGGATTCGCCACCGTTGGGTGTTGTCACACTGATAGACCGGGGAGTAGTACCGGCACAGGTGCTGAGGAACTGGGTATTACCGGTGTTTGACGTTTTTTCGGCATAGAGGGGATGTTCCAGCGAGGAAACTGCTGAGGGATCATTCGCTTTTGCATAATTATAAGCCTCCAGCATCGAGATTTTTCCATCTATTGTTGGAGTTTTATCTGCTAAGGGATTTCGATTTGCATTCTCATCAACCATCGCCACCCCGCCTATCCAGAAGTTGGAGAAGCCATTCCCCCACGAAGGTTCAGTCCCTTTTGCCGCGGTTATTATCACCCTCTTCTGGCTCGTTGCGTTGCCAATGAAATCATCGATAAATCCTCCACTGTTGCATTGCTCCATCACTATCGTAATATTCCTGGCATTTTTCGGCAGCTTGTTGACAAATTGCGTGTCATTGATATATGACGGACTTCCCCAGAGGTAAAGGATTGTTTTGTTCACACCGGAGTAGACGGTGTCATTGCCGCCATGACTTGTCGTGAATATGAACAGATCATCACTCGCGGTGAGGGTAGTATTCAGAGTATTGAGGGTAGTAGTCAACTGGGAATAGGTTGCACTATTGATATTTGTTTCATTACTACCATTGTGATCAAGGTCCTTGGGAGAATCATCATACCGGTACGTGCCATTTGGCCAGGTCCCATTGTGCCGGTCAACAGCGTTATTCGTTCCGTCAGACATCAGCACCGTAATATGGTTGGCTGGATAGCCGTAGACCTTCGTTAAGGTCTGATACATGAAGGAAATATCATTCCAGTACCGTATATGGTTCGACGAGGTGTTGTACCCACCGGAGATGAGAAGCGCATATTTATGACTGCAGTCCGGACCAGTACATGCGATTTGTAAGGGAAGGTTACCTATTCCCCCGCCAATACTTCGGTCCGGGTAATTGATAGAGTTTTCACCGGCTGGATCGTAGATCTCCCCGGTGACCTGGACAAGGTCGATATCCGCCGGAAGTGACATGCCTTCAACGGTTTTATAGACCTGACCGCTCGCATTTACGAAGACATAGGTGACCAGGTGGTCCCCGTTCGCTCCCGGGAATTCATCAATGGCAGTTAGCGTTCCATCTATGGTGTCTAAATCTACCGTAATATCAGGCTTGTCTCCCCGGAGTTTAATCGTATCCCCTTGCTTTATCCCAACCTTGTTGACAAGGACCGGTGTATTGTCCGAATTACCATCCAACAGATCTTCTTCCGTAACTATAACGGCGTCAATCGCCGCTTGACTCAGGTGCGTGACCGCGATATAATTTGTCTTGGTGGTTTCGTTCTCACCGTCTGCATTGCTCACCTTCAGGGATATGTCATATAATGCTTCATCGTTATACACGTAGACCGGGTTCCGATCTGCGAAAACCGTGGTGTTGAACCATGTCCCGTCACCAAAACTCCAGTTCCACGTTGTCGGAGAACCGGTTGAGGTGTCCGTGAACTGCACGGCAAGCGGAGCTTCACCATAGGTGATGTTGGCGGTAAAGTTGGCGACCGGCGACATGCCACCTCCTTGGAGAACGTACGCTGTTGGCAGATCGATCAGGGGCCGGTAATCGGATCTGCTCCCTCCGCTATAGGGAGTGTCTCCGATACCATCCCCGTCTGAATCGGTTCCGGTATAACTGCTCCAGTAGTTGCCAAGGAAATTCGAGTAAAGAGAGCCGTCATATTCGTACACGAACGATTCTGTGGAATTGAGGATACTCAGATCCCATATCTCAGCATTGGCATTTCCCACCGTGTTAGACAGATAGTTCATGTAAATGATGGTATTCGAGGATCCGTAACCTGAATAAAGCCCATATCTATTACTATAAATTGAATTATTGATAATCCGGTTATTTGCAGGACCGTACAGGCGTATACCGGCATAATAATTCGAATAGATAGTATTGTTTGTGATGATACAATTATCTGACTCGTCATTCCCAATTCCGCTGTGATCTGATCCATAGAGCCCGTTATTCGTAATGATGTTCCCTTCAATGATAGTATTGGGCGAGTAGCTCAGGAAGATCCCGCTCCCTCCCTTATCGCGGATGAGATTATGCGAGATCGTTGTATTAACGGAATTACCTAGGCCAATTGCGCCTCCTGAAGGTTGAGAGAATGTATTTCCAGAAACAAGATTGTCCTGGAAAGCACCGATGCCCAATGAAGAGGCCAAAAATGTCGAATTTAAAATTCTGCTGTTATTCGAGAGTACGCTCACACCGCCATTATCGTAGTATCCGTCATGTGTATTCGTGATGACAAACCCTTCGAGCCATATACCATCTGCTGACAGAATGAACAGGTTATTCTCATCCTGCCCATCCATGATCGGGAGACCGCTTCCCGTATCGGTCCCAATAAGAGTAACCTGCTTTGTAATATTGACATGTTCATAGTATGTGCCGCTATCGACAGTGATAGTATCACCAGCAGTCGCATCATCAATCGCTCCCTGGATTGTTGTGTAGTTCAGCCCGGAGTTGAGGTTATGGACCTGGGCTGGGGTGCCCCCCAGTGCATACATCCGGTTGGAACTACCGAAATACAGCACGCCGTTATTGACTGCCGGACTGGATTTTATAGTACCCCCCGTGTTATAGTCCCAGAGCTTTCCCCCTGTTGAAGCATTGAGTGCGTATACCTTACCATCCTGGCTCCCTGCATAGACAACTCCATCTGCAACAGCAGGACTTGAGGTTACGGCATTCCCGGTCGGGTAATTCCACAGGGGGCTCCCGGAAATGGCGTTGAATGCATATACCTTTCCGTCGTAGCTGCCGACATAAATATTGCCATTGGCAGCCGCGGGGCTTGAAAACACCTTGTCATTGAGATAGTACTCCCAGATTTTCGTTCCGTTGGTAGCACCGATCGCATACAGGTAGGAATTATCACTACCGAAATAGACAAGGCCATCTGCTACAGCAGGACTGGAATCAATATTACTTCCGGTGGGGAAATTCATGAGTTCCGCTCCTGAACGGGCATCGTAAGCATGGAGCCACCCGTCCCTGCTTCCCACAAATACCCATTCATCAGCAACTGCAGGACTGGAAAGGACAACTCCTCCTGTCGTACGGTTCCAGAGCTCTGCGCCTGTCTGTGCATTCAGTGCATATATCTTGGAATCCGAGCTTCCTACATAGACAGCACCATAAGCAGGTGCAGGACTGGATAAAATCCCGGCTCCTGCGATAAAGTCCCAGGAGGACAGTTGTTCGCCGGTTGATGCATTCAGGGCAAAGACCGTGCGGGGTGATAATCCTGATCCCACATACAATACACCATTTGCTACCGCAGGGCTGGAATATACGTCATCTCCTGTATCGAATTTCCATACTTCAGCGCCGGTCGTTGCGTTCAGTGCATAAATCCAGTTATCATCACTGCCGAAATACACCATGCCGTTTGCTACCGCCGGGCTGGATTGTACTGGGCCACCGGTCAGATAACTCCACAGGAGATTATTGGTCGGTGCAATACCACCAGTCGAATAGACACCGGAGTGACGGGTGTCGCCACGGAACATCGCAACATCCGTACTGCCAACCCAGAGGTAACCGAAGATGGTTGCTGTATCACTTCCGCTCGCGTTGGTAAAGGTAAGGTTTACGGTGTAGATACCCGGTGTCTGGTAGGTGTGGACCGGATTCTGCTCCGTCGCGTTCGTGAAATCGCCGTCGCCGAAGTCCCAGCTCCAGGAGCGTGGGTCAATTTGTTCAATGGATAAATCCGTGAATTGCACGGTAAACGGTACATTTCCGGTCACGACGTCTGCACTGAAATCGGCAACGGGCAACGCTGGCGCAGTATTATTCGTCAGCGGGAGATAATCTCCGCTGAATACCATTCCGCTCATATGGGGGAGGTTTGTATTGCCCAACCCGTCACCATTGGTATCAACACCCGTATAATCTTGCCAGTAATTTCCACCAAGCCACGAACCGCCGATTATGTTGGTGCCTGCTATCTTTGTTATGTTGAAGAAATTATGCGAAGTAGTAAAAGGATAGTCATGAGCATTTATGGAATTATTGAAATAATTATTGTATAGTAAATTATTATTCGTCGTTCCCGTATCAATGCCATATACGGAGTTATTTGTTATGATATTTGAAAAGAATGTGTTGTTATCAGCGATTAAGTCAATTCCTATATTATTGCTGGATATAGTATTATTATAGATAGAATTATTAGGATAATATATAGCTCCCCTGCCAGGTTCGTATCCCTTGATAATTGAAATTCGCGGTATTGTTAGTAATGGTGCTATTAAATCCTCCCTCGTAAAAACCGATGTTGGAATTACCGATTGCAGTATTATTAATGAAGGTGTTATTTTCGGATTCATCAAGGAAACCGTTGACACCATAACTGGCATTATTGTTAGCAATGATGTTATTTGCTCCCAGAATTCTTATGGAATTATACCTGTTGTCAGTTACGGTATTGTTTAAAATTCTGGTATTGTTTGCCTCAACATAAATCCCGTAATCATAAGCCGCGTTATCATTTACAAGGAATCCATTTACTATGGTATTGTCAGCCAGGACCCTGATGGTTCCCGTATTAATTGGAATACCAGCACTGGTATCATTTCCCTGCAGCGTCAGTCGTTTAGTGATATTTACCCAACCCCAATACGTTCCGCTGTCTACGAGGATAGTGTCACCTTCGGCAGCGTCATCAATCGCTGCTTGTATTAACGTGTAGTTCGACCCGGAGTTGAGGTTGTGGACGGGGCCGGTGGTTCCACCAGAAGTCACATGGATATACCCGGCCTTCCGCGTGCTGTTGTATCCACCGGCATTGCGTGCCTGCAGGGCTACCGAATAGGTTCCAGCCTCATTGTAGGTATGCGACGGGTTCTGGACCGATGATCCGATTGGGTTGAACCGCCAGACATCGTTATATACAACGGGAATATCGCCCGCACCTCCCATCAGCACGATGCTGCCGTCCGGCAGCGCCACGCTGCTGTGACTATTTCTTGCCGTCCATCCGGCATCCGGTAACTGCGTCCATGTTGTGCCGTTATCCTTTGACCGCCATGTGTCATTCTTTTGAGGGCTAATATGGTCATAACCGCCCATCAGCACGATGCTGCCATCAGGCATCGCAACACTGCTGTGGAGTAGTCTTGCCGACCACCCGGCACTTGCGTTAACCTGCGTCCACGTTACGCCGTTATTCACTGACCGCCACACATCATTCTTTACATCACTGGAAAATCCGCTCTCTCCCCCCATCAGCACGATGCTGCCGTCCGGCAGCGCTACGCTGCTGTGGAAATCTCTTCCCGACCAACCGGAACTCCCATTCATCAGTGCCCACGTCGACCCGTTATCCACTGAGCGCCATGTGTCATTATAAAAGTTGACATGGTCATAACCACCCATCAGCACGATGCTGCCGTCCGGCAGCGCCACGCTGCTGTGACCTTTTCTTGCCGACCACCCGGCACTCGCAGTCCGCTGCATCCACGTGGCTCCTTTATCCGTTGACCGCCACGTGTCATTCAAATAATAGGTGCCGATGTCGTTTTCACCGCCCATCAGCACAATGCTGCCATCCGGCATCGCCACACTGGTGGGACTCGTTCGCGCTGACCATCCGGAACTCCCATTCACCAGTGCCCACGTCGACCCGTTATCCACTGACTGCCATGTGTCATTTAAAATGTTGATAGGGCTGTCAGTACCTCCCATCATGATGATACTACCGTCTGACATCACGACACTGCTGTGATAGAATCTTGCAGACCACCCGGCATTTGCGGTCTGCTGTGTCCAGGGTGCCGTGAAATTCTCGTCGCCGAAGAACCATGCCCAGCTGGTGGGGTTGTTCAACGAAAGATCAATGAAGGAGACGGATAACGGTGCTGTCCCGGTTGTAGGGGAGGTGTTGGTGAAGCTGGCTACCGGGGCTGGAATAACCGGTGAAGTCACATGGATATACCCGGCCTTCCGCGTGCTGTTGTATCCCCCGGCATTGTAGGCCTGCAACGATACGTTATAGATCCCCGCCGCGGTATAGGTGTGCGACGGGTTCTGGACCGATGAGCCGGTGGGGTTGAACCGCCACACGTCATTCTTGCGGTTTCCGTTGGGGGCGCCTCCCATCAGCACGATGCTGCCGTCAGGCATTACTACGCTGCTGTGACCGGATCTGTGCCGACCATCCGGCACTCGTATTCACCAGCGTCCACGTTGCACCGGTATCCGTCGACCGCCACACGTCATTATAAAATTCTGATAATTCATTACCACCCATCAGCAAAATACTACCGTCCGGTAGCACAACACTGCTGGGCTGTTGTCTACCGATCCATCCGCCACTTGCATTTACTTGAGTCCATGTGTTACCATAATCTGTTGATCGCCAAGTGTCATTGACACATGGGCCGCTGCCGGTACCACCCATTAGCACGATGCTGCCGTCAGGAGTTATTACACTGCTATGTGTGAAGCGTGCCCAACCGGCACTCGCATTCACCTGCGTCCATGTTGCGCCATTATCGGTTGACCGCCATACGTCATTCTGATAATTATAATTGTTATCAGCTCCGCCCATTAGCACGATACTGCCATTCGGCATCGGCACGCTGGTGTGACCGAATCGTGCCGACCATCCGGCACTTGCATTTACTTCAGTCCACGTTGCACCGGTATCCGTCGACCGCCACACATCATTTGTAACGTTACTGCTGCCATCATAACCGCCCATAAGGACGATGCTGCCGTCAGGCATTGCAACACTGCTGTGAGCAAATCTTCCCGACCACCCGGCACTCGCATTCATCTGCGTCCATGTTGCGCCATTATTCGTAGACCGCCAGGTATCATTCATATAATTACCCCACAAGTCAAGGCCACCCATCAGCAAGATGCTGCCATCTGGCATTACAACAGTGCTATGACCCTCTCTTGCCTCCCAACCGGCACTCGCGTTCACCTGCGTCCATGGCCCGGTATATGTCTCATCCCCGAAGAACCATGCCCAGCCGGTGGGGTTGTTCGATGATAGATTGGTAAAGGATACCTGCAACGGGGCAGTGCCGGAGAGCGGTGTACCGCTGAACGCTGCTACCGGGGCTGGAATAACTGGCGCGGTTTTGTTCGTCAGCGGGAAATTGTCGATATTCCCTGAGGCGATGGGATACGGAGAGTCGCAGATCCCATCACTATTTGCGTCAGTGCACGTCTGGGAGAAACCAGTGCCGGAAGTGTTTCCCCAGTAGTTGCCGCCAAAGTAAGAACCGCCGATAATATTGGTTCCTGCGGTTTTTGTGGTGTTCCAGGTGTTGCTGTATATTGTATTATCGAAGTACACTCCGTCGTGAGTATTGTTGAAATAATTATTGAATATGGTATTGTTAGAAGCGCTATCAATAAAGATGGGATTTAAGAATTTTGAAATACTATTGTTGACTATTGAGTTATTTTGCGTAAAAGTTCCAGATAGTTTAATTCCTCCCCAATTTCCCAAACCGGTGATAGTATTATTCGCGATTCTATTGTTACCGGTCATAATCAAGATACCGATGTAGGGAACACCAGATATCGTATTTTCATGAATAAAGTTATTTTGATTGGAGGTAATTGCTATTCCGTAATTAGTATTGCCTATAGCTGTATTGTGGTCAATATCAGCATAAGCACTACCAATTACGAACCCATTCGTATTTAAACTGGCATTATTGTTAACAAGTTTTAGACCATCGGTTCCAGAATAAATGTCAATTCCCAATCCATTGCTATTGGCGGTTGTGTTTTCGATACGACTTGATTCCACATTCCAGTATATAAGACCAGAAGTCCAGTCTGTAAGTGTCACATTTCGTATATTGACATTTTGCAGTGTTTTTAATGAATTATATGCATAAATACCCGTCGTGCTGGATGTATCAGTTCCGTCAATTGTGTATCCATTACCATCAAATGTAACATTGGATGAAGAAATGTTGATACATTTAGTTGCGTTGCTATTCAGGATATCATTCTTAAGAATGTAATCTCCCGGAAGATAGATTGCCCGACAACCGGTTACATCAAGTGAAATAAATTTCTGGATCCGGTCATTCCCGATATCAGATACATACACATTGCCGCCAGCATCCACGGCAATGCCACCGGGAACATTAAACTGTCCGTCGCCCGATCCAGCGGTACCCCATTGGGTCAGATACCCCCCGCTTGAGTCAAATTTCTGGATCCGGTTATTTCCGCTATCAACTACATAGACATTGCCGGCGGTGTCCACGGCAATATGCCGGGGATTAATAAATTGACTATCGCCGGATCCAGGGGAACCCCATTTCGTTATAAACGTCCCATCTCTGGTAAATTTCTGAGTCCGGTTTAAAGAATAATCAGTTACATAGACGTTATCGGCAGTATCGATGGCAACACCATAGGGAAGAGTAAAATTTCCGTCTTCGGAACCAGTGGAACCCCAGTACCCCAGGTACATCCCAAGGGGGCTGTATATCTTGATGCGATTTATATTAGCATCAGATACATAGACATAACGAGATGAATTTATGGCAATTCCATTGGGGTTAGAAAAGCCACTCCATTGCCGTATATATCCCCCACTTGAGTTAAAAACCTGGACACGATCATTGTTATGGTCAACTACGTAAACATTGCCCGTTGAATTCACGGCAATTCCATCGGGACCATCAAACTCTCCATTCATATTTCCAGGGGAACCCCATTGCGTTATATACCCCCCGTTGGAATTAAATTTCTGGATGCGATTTAAATCAATCGCATAGTCTGATACATAGACATTGTAAGCGGTATCGACAGCAACTCCAAAAGGAGATTTAAACTGCCCGGTTCCATTTCCAAAAGAACCCCATTGCGTTACATAACCATAGGTTTCTGCTGCCTGCACACTCTGAACAAGAACGAGAATCAAAAGAATGGCTGCAACAATCATCACTACACGTGTTGTCGGTCTCATAATACACTCCCAATCTCTCTCCAGACCTCAGGTATAGTTGGCATCATACAGATATCCGAACGATACCGGACATATGGTCAATTAGCTGAATGCTTGGTTATATAATATAAAGGATATTTAATTGATATGCAAGGCACCATTGCAATGCAATAGAAAATATAATTTTTGATACATGATCTTGCGGTAATTGTAACCGTGCCAGAAAGCAGGACAATGAACGGGGATTATTATTCATCAATATTAAAATTCGGCTTTATCTGAGAGTTTTGAATGGCGTTCTGGCTAATAACAGGCAATACTTTTACGATATTGCGCCCTTTGGGTTCCGCGCTCTCAGATCATGATACTGAGGAGGATTGCTATTAACCCCCAGTTTTCCTCACCGCTCCCGACGAACAAATGTCTGAAAATGGAGGGTTAATAGTTATTCTCTGAGAGCTGAAAATAGAATAGAGGCTAAATGGTGGTTTAACTGGGATTATCTTGGCTGGAGACTAAAAGAAGATGAAAAAAATAAGGCAGGGGGGATTCTTATTCATTCCACATGAAAGGAAGAACCCCTATCTGGCCAAATCTATCCTGATAATCGGCCGTGCCGCCGTTCATATCGTAATCAAAGAACCAGTTGATCCCTTTGGTAACACCTCGGAAGACTGCACGACCCAAGGGTCCATCCGTGTTGAGATCTTTTAGGAGGTGGATTGTCTTTCAGATGGGCGGGGGGATAGAGAACCGGGAAAAAGAATAGCGTAAAAAATGAGGGATTAGAATTTATTAAATTTGGTGAATACCTGTGTATCCGTCATGGTCATCACACTATCAACATCTTCCTTTGTGGTTACTTTTTTATTGATGACATTAACGTAAGTGATTCCACTGAAAGGAACGACTGCACCATTTTTCTTGATTGTTCCCCGAACAGTCATCTTAATATTGCCCGTGGAAACAGCCAGATCCTGGCGTTGGAAAATTGCCACGAATAACTGGGGGAACACTTTGAGCCGGACGAGCTTGAGCGCCTGCTTATTCTCACAGTATACGGATCCTGCATCCACATCAGCTGCCTTGTAGCCGTTTGGTAACTTGACGAACGCAACAAAATAACCTGGTCTCCCGATATTCAGGGGTTGCGGCACAATCGTGACTTGGGCAACGACCTTGGTTTCAGTGACGGTAACAATCGCTGTGTCAAAGCCTACTCCACCTTTATCATCCGTGACATTGACCCTGACAATAAACTGCCCGGTACTACTATAGGAGTGACTGAGTGCGAAGGTCTTTGCACCATTGAGTGCGAGGGGCTGGCTACCGGATTCATCACCGTAATCAACAGTTGCAGTCCAGGCGTTTGAATCCGGATCTGTGAAGGAGCCGATCTGGGAGAATGTGGCACCCTTGTTAATGGTTGCGTCTGGTCCGGCGTTCACGACCGGTGCGATGTTGGCTACACCAACCGTAACCGTTACGGTGTCAGTACCTACTCCACCTGTGTTATCCTTTACCGTGACCGTGACAGTATAAACCCCGTTATTACCATATTTGTGACTGAGACTGAAGGTCTTGCCAGATTTGAGGGCGAGGTGCTGGCTACCGGATCCATCACCGTAATCAACGGTTGCAGTCCAGGTGTTGGAATCCGGATCTGTGAAGGAACCCCTCTGGGAGAATGTGGCACCCTTGTTAATGGTTGCGTCTGGTCCGGCGTTCACGACCGGTGCGATGTTGGCTACACCGACCGTAACCGTGGCGGAATACTCCGTCTCAGCAGTATCTTTGTCCTTAATCGTGCCTTTGACAGTAACTACACCAGTATTCGTAGTGGGACAATTGGTTGCGTTGGAGGCACTAAATGGACTGTAACCACTGCCACAGTCGAATGCATAGGTCAAGGTGGGAAGGTCTGCCGCTCCATCTACCGGACTGGATAGGGAGAGCACGATATCGCTTCCCTCATTCACTGATGCAGGAGCATTGAACGTCGCTGTCGGGGCTACGTTGTTCACCATGACTTCGAACGTGCCTGTGGCTGTATACATTTCAACCCCATCAGTGGCTGTTGCTGAAATCTCGTAGGTGTTCGGTCCGTCTGCATAGGTGTGAGTGACTGAGAGGGGTTACCGGAGACTTCCTGAACTGGTCCGTCTCCCCAGGTGATGTTCCATCCGGTAATCGTGGTTGCTCCGGAACTTAACGAGAGTGCGTACAGGGCACCTTCATCGACCACTCCTTCTCCGCTGATCGTTAGAGTCGGTACGACATGATTCACCGTTATTGTGACCTCTTCACTGTCAGTGAGGGTTCCATCCGAGACCGTGAAGGTGACGGTATAGGACCCGGCCTGGTCGTAGCCGGGGGTCCAGGTGAATGTCCCGGTATCCGCATCAAATACAGCTCCTTCGGGTAGAGTACCTTGTGGTGTTGGTCAGTGCGTCGCCATCCGGATCCGATGCTGATATGGTGAACTGGAGCAGTTGCCCTTCATCAACTGACTTTGAATCAATCGGATCGAGAACCGGTGCCCGGTTCTCGCTACCCACGGTTATCGTGACCTCTTCACTGTCAGTGAGGGATCCATCCGAGACCGTGAAGGTGACGGGATAGGACCCGGCCTGATCAAACCCGGGGGTCCAGGTGAATGTCCCGGTATCCGCATCAAATACAGCTCCTTCGGGAAGAGTACTTGTGGTATTGGTCAGTGTATCGCCATCCGGATCCGATGCTGATATGGTGAACTGGAGCAGTTGCCCTTCATCAACTGACTTCGGACCAATCGGATCGAGAACCGGTGCCCGGTTCCCGCTACCCACGGTTATCGTGACCTCTTCACTGTCAGTGAGGGATCCATCCGAGACCGTGAAGGTGACGGTATAGGACCCGGCCTGGTCGTAGCCGGGGGTCCAGGTGAATGTCCCGGTATCCGCATCAAATACAGCCCCTTCGGGTAGAGTACTTGTGGTGTTGGTCAGTGCGTCGCCATCCGGATCCGATGCTGATATGGTGAACTGGAGTTCCTGACCTTCAGCAACTGACTGCGGACCAATCGGATCGAGAACCGGTGCCCGGTTCCCGCTACCCACGGTTATCGTGACATCTTCACTGTCAGTGAGGGATCCATCCGAGACCGTGAAGGTAACGGGATAGGACCCGGCCTGGTTGTAGCCGGGGGTCCAGGTGAATGTCCCGGTCGGTGCATCAAATACAGCCCCTTCGGGTAGAGTACTTGTGGTGTTGGTCAGTGCGTCGCCATCCGGATCCGATGCTGATATGGTGAACTGGAGCAGTTGCCCTTCATCAACTGACTTTGGACCAATCGTATCGAGGAGCGGAGCACCACTTTCGCTATCAAGTCCGGACACTATAACCGTGTCAGTGCCAACTCCACCTTTGTCATCCGTGACCGTGACCGTGACAGTATACGGCCCGTTGTCAGCATAGGTGTGACTGAGTTCGAAATCCTTCCCGGTCAATGCTAGATCAACAGGACCTTCCCCGTCATCGTAATCCACGGTTGCAGTCCAGGTGTCATCACCCGGATCGATGAAAGAACCACTCTGGGAGAATATGTAATCTTCATTCATGGCAGCATCCAGACCGGCATCCACAAGCGGTGCGACGTTGGACCCCAGGGTGAGCGTGAAGTAAGCAGGTACACTCTCATGCCGGACTACTTCCACTGGTATGGTGGATGGTGTTGTTACATAGCCATAAGCCGTTGCAGACACATCGTATAGTCCCGGCATAATCTCTGCCACCCCTGGTGTTGTCAGCCTGGTGATTATCTCCTGGGTGCTCGTATTACGAATAATAACATCGGCTCCCTTGGCTCCCTCAAGATCGTCAATATTGGAAGTGACGCTAATGTTCCCGTAGGGGGACACATCATTCGCTTCGACCGGCGTCAGAATGAAGTCCAGGTTCGCAGTCTGCCCGGTCTTGACGGTTGCAGTAGACCGCATTGCATAATATGCAGGACTTGATGTCTTCGTCACCGTTACATTATGGTCACCGTTGGCAAGCGTCAATTTCGTATTTGTCACACCTTTCGTGGCTCCATCCACATAGATCGTGGCTCCGGTAACCGGCGTGGTGTTAACCCAGAGGTAGCCGGATCCACCCGACGCTGCGATACTAAAGGTCGCGTTGCTGTTATCAAATACGAGGGGAGTTGTGATACTGCTTATGTTAACCTTGTAATCACTTGCTATTACCTGGGTGCTCGGAATAGTCCAGCTATATAATCCCTGTGATGCAGGCACGACAGCAATAGTCCTGTTGAACGCGGTACCCTTCCACAGGGTAATGTTCACTTGCTCTGATGATGTCAGCGTCTCGCTCCATCTGATATTATATGCCGATCCCCGTTTCCATGATTCAGCACCATTGGGCGTTGTCACACGGATAGTGCGGGGAGTAGTACCGGGACAGGTGCTGAGATACTGGGTATTTCCGGTTCCTGAGGTTTTTTCAGCATATTGCGGATGTTCACGAGTGGGCAGCGAGGGAGCGGCTGACGGATCATTCGCTTTTGCATAATTAAAGGCCTCCAGCATCGAGATTTTTTCATCTTTTGGAGGGGCATCTGCCAAGGGATTTTTAACCACACTCTCATCGACCATCGCCATCCCGCTTGTCCAGAAGTTGGAGAAGCCATTCCCCCACGAAGGTTCACTCCCGGTTGCCGCGGTTGCTATCACCCTCTTCTGGGTCGTTGAGTTGCCAATGAAATTATCAATAAACCCTCCACTGTTGCATTGCTCCATCATTATCGTAATATTCCTGGCATTTCTCGGCAGCTTGTTCACAAATTCAGTATCATTGATATATGACGGATTCCCCCAGAGGTAAAGGATTGATTTGTTAACGCCGGGGTAAACGGCATCAACCCCGCCATGACTTGTCGTGAAAATGAATAAGTCATCAGCCGATGTGAGTTTGGTATTCAGCGTGTTGAGGGTAGTAGTCAACTGTGCATAGGTAGCACTAGCGTTCACATCAGTTGAGCCATTTTTATCAAGATCCTTTGGAGAATCATCGAACCGATAGGTGCCATTTGGCCAGGTTCCATTGTGCCGGTCTACATTGTTACTCGTCCCGTCAGACATCAGCACCGTAATATGACTGGCTGGATAGCCGTAGACCTTCGTTAAGGTCTGATACATGAAGGAAATATCATTCCAGTAGCGTATGTGATTCGACGATGTGTTGTACCCACCGGATATGAGAAGCGCATATTTATGACTGCAGTCCGGACCAGTACATGCGAGTTCCAAGGGAAGAGCACCATAGCCCCCGCCAGAACTTCGGTCTAGGGAATTGATAGAGTTTACGCCGGTTGCACCTGGGTCGTAGACCTCTCCTCCGACCTGGACGAGATCGATATCCGCCGGGAGTGACATTGCATCAGTAATATTATACACTTGACCGCTCGCATTCACGAAAACATATCTGACCAGGTGGTCCCCGTTTGCTTCTGGGAATTCATCAATGGCAGTTAGCGTTCCATCTATGGTGTCTAAATCTACCGTAATATCAGGCTTATCTCCCCGGAGTTTAATCGTATCCCCGTTCTTAATCCCTTCCGGGTTGACAAGGACCGGATTTTCATCCGGATTACCAGCCAATACCTCGTTTACCGTAACTTTAACAGCGTCAATCGCCGCTTGACTCAGGTGCGTGACCGCGATATAACTTCTCTTGTAGGTCTCGTTCTCACCTTCTGCATTGCTCACCTTCAGGTATATGTCATAAAACGCTTCTTCGGTATACCCGTGGACCGGGTTCCGATCAGTGGCAACCGTGGTGTTGAACCACGTCCCGTCACCGAATGACCAGTTCCACTCTGTCGGAGAACCGGTTGAGGTATCAGTGAACTGCACGACAAGGGGTGCTTCACCTGAGGTGACGTTGGCGGTGAAGTTGGCAACGGGTGCGGCAAAACTTGGAGTTGTTAGTGGGAGCCAGTCGCCGCCCGTAGCAATATTGCCTCCGGCTGTATAGGGTACCAGCGTGTTCCCGAGACCATCCCCGTTCGTATCGACACCTGTATAATCGCTCCAGAAGTTGCCACCAAGCCATGAACCGCCGATGATATTTGTACCGGCTGTTCTGGTAGTGTTCCAGTAATTCCCTGCGGTGCTGCCATCAATGGCGTTATTGGTATTGTCGAAATAGTTGTTGAAGAAGTCATTTTGAGATGAATTTACCCAAATACCTACTAAGTTATTTTCGGTAACTGTGTTCTTTATTATGGTGTTATTACCATCTATCAAAATACGGAATCCTTCGTTGTTGGCAGAGACAGAATTGTTGATGATGGTATTGTTACTGGCATAATACAGGAGCATACCATGGTCATTTTCTGAGATAAAATTATCAAAGACCGTGATATTTTCTGCTGTATCCAGATTGATACCAATATGCACATTATTCAGGGCTTTGTTATGGGTCAGATTGTTGTAGCGGGAATGACTGACTACGAACCCATCAATACCATTCGATGCAGCAATATTATCCGAAATGAAATTACCCCGGGATTTACTGAAGATGAAAATCCCATTTTTTCCATTGGAAGTAACATTATTCGCTGTGAGAGTGTTTCCGGTCGCGTTTGTGAATAATATGCCGTGATTGGCATTGGATCTTACATTGTTATTTTCGATTAAATTGCCAGAAATTGTCCCTGTAGTAGCATTGAAATGTACACCGAGGCTATTGTTTGCGAATGTGTTTCCGGTAATGTTGTTATTGTTCGCTGATTCAAAGAGGAAAATTCCACTTTCGTTGTTATTCCGTGCAATGTTATCCGTAATCGTGTTGTTATCTGAAGGGCCAACAGGATAAATGGAGGGAAATCCATTGCCATTCGCTTCTAGGAAGATCCCATGGCTGTTGAAGTTCGCCGTATTCCCGGAGAGCGTGTTGTTGTTGGACTGTCCATCAAGAGACACCCCCGGTCCGTTGTTCTGATTAAACGTACCCGACAGTGACTGTATTGTTTCGTGCGGCATAGAACCAGAGACCGACTGCATCGTTCCTGTCTGGCCGTGACATGGGTCAGGGTGTTATCGTCAGATCCCTCAACAACGGCGATACCGATCCAGTTCAGGGATGCATTGACGTTTTTCAGCGTAACAGATGACGACGTGCCAAGTGTGATCCCTTGTGTCTGGCTGAAAACGACGGTGATATTGTCAATTGCTCCTCCCGTCACGTTCTCATAGGTAATACCCATGCCCCAGTTGGAGAGGGTGAGATTTTTTACGGTAACATTGTTTATCCGGGCCGGTGATGCGGATGCATAAACACCATACTCATCTCCGGTCGTCCCGTTCAGCGTATGGCCGTTACCCTCAATGAGGACGTCGGACGACTGGATATTGATACATGTACTTCCCGGTGTTCCCTGGATGTCCGCCAGCACCTGTAGGTTCCGGGTGTCGTGATCACGGTACATGTGGTTCCGTCCCATCCAGCAGGAGATATCGTGATATACCCGGTTTTCCGCGTGCTGTTGTATCCGCCGGCATTGTATGCCTGCAAGGCTACTGAATAGGTTCCCGCTGCGGTATAGGTGTGCGACGGGTTCTGTTCCGATGATCCGGTTGGTTGGAGCCGCCATACATCATTCTTAAGGCCATCGGTAGCACTACCGCCCATTACGATAATACTACCGTCAGGCATCGCCACGCTGCTTTGATAAGCTCTTGCCGACCACCCGGCACTTGCGTTTACCTGAGTCCACGTTGCACCGTTATCTATTGACCGCCACACGTCATTCTTCAAGGCGCTCCCAGATCCTCCAGCCATCAGCACGATGCTGCCATCCGGCATCACTACAGTACTTTGACCCCCGCGGGCCGACCACTCGGAATTCGCATTCGCAAGTGACCAGGTTTCACCATAATCGGTCGAACGCCAGGTGTCATTCTTAAGGTTGCTGCCTCCTTCCCAACCACCCATCAGTACTATGCTGCCATCTGGCATTACCACACTGTTGTGTTCTGCTCTTGCCGACCACCCGGCATTCGAGGTCAACTGTACCCATGTGGCACCGTTGTCTATCGACCGCCAGGTATCATTCTCGAAGCCATAATTACTACGACCACCTGTAAGAACGATGCTTCCGTCTGGCATTGCCACGCTGCTATGATGGTATCGTGCTGACCACCCGGCACTCGCATTCAACTGTGTCCATGTTAGACCGTTATCTATTGACCGCCACACGTCATTCTTATAGAAACCAGCTGGGTCATCATCCGCACCCCCCATAAGGACAATGCTGCCATCCGGCATCACCACGCTGCTGTGCCCATTTCTTGCCGACCACCCGGCACTTGCAGTCTGCAGCGTCCAGGTTGCGCCGTTATCCGTCGAACGCCAGGTGTCATTCTTAAGGTTGCCGCTATCATAACCACCTATCAGCACAATGCTGCCGTCAGCCATCACCACGCTGCTATGCATATATCGTGCCGACCATTCTGCACTTGCAGTCTTTTGCATCCATTCTTCAGTGAATTTCTCATCTCCGAAGAACCACGCCCAGCCATTGGGGTTATTCGATGATGAATCAGTAAACGAAACCGTTAGAGGGGCAGCGCCAGAAACTGGCGATGCTGTGAAATTAGCGAGTGGCTTTGGACCTGTTACAATAATATAGTTCGTCCGGACCGAGAGATTCGATCCGATAGCATTGGTCGCATTCAGGCTCACCGTAAAGATTCCAGGAGTGAGATAGGTATGAATTGGCATTTGATCTATGCTTTTTGCGCCATCACCAAAATCCCAGTACCAAGAAGTCGGTAAACCTGTTGAATTGTCATAGAATTGGACAGTTAGCGGAATCGTACCGGAGGTGATGTTAGCAGAGAGAGCAGCGATGATATTTGGACCAGAGACAAGTATAGAATTGATAACAACCGTCCCATCTTCACCAGCACTGCCATAATATCCTGTTCCTCCTTTTGCTTCAGTGGTTCCCGTGAACGTCGATGTCTGGTAGTAGATGGCTATCCTTCCTCCACCACTCCCCCCGGGAGTAGTTGGATACGGATAGCTGCCTCCTTTGGCTGTTATTGTTCCGGAACCGTCCAGGTTCTCGGCGGTAATATAGATGCTGCCTCCACTCCCTCCATACTCTGATGCTGAGGCCGTGATCGTGCCTTCGTTCGTAAGGGTTTGCGAGATGTTCAACCGGATAGCTCCGCCACCTGGATGTTCGAGTGATCCTGACCCGAGATCTGTCGGCTGAAGCGCAGATCCATACGGAAATCCTCCCGGTTCACCATAATACGATACCCCACCACGACCTCCATACCCGGCACCTCCATTCGTCCCGGTACTCCCCGGACCTTGTCCCGCTTCATACCCCAAATCATCCGCGGTTATCACTGATGTGGGATCTACCGCCAGGTTCGGGATATTCAGGTATATTTTCCCACCGGGGATAATGGTAAGCACAGAGTTATTCGTCAGGTGCAGGGAATTAACATTCAGGGTTTCAGAACCGTTTAGCGTTAACGTCGAGCTCCCGTTGATTCTGAGGTCGGTTGCCGTGAGGGTTGCCCCTCCATCTATCGTTGCCCGGGAATTGTTCAGTAGGATCGTCGTAAATGCAAACGGGGAATCATTTTCCTGGAACCGGAAGGAATGACCAGGATACATAATGTTCCGGGTCGTGTCAATCAGAACAACCGTCCCGTCTTCACCAGCACTGCCATAATATCCTGTTCCTCCTTTTGCTTCAGTGGTTCCCGTGAACGTCGATGTCTGGTAGTAGATGGCTATCCTTCCTCCACCACTCCCCCCGGGAGTAGTTGGATACGGATAGCTGCCTCCTTTGGCTGTTATTGTTCCGGAACCGTCCAGGTTCTCGGCGGTAATATAGATGCTGCCTCCACTCCCTCCATACTCTGATGCTGAGGCCGTGATCGTGCCTTCGTTCGTAAGGGTTTGCGAGATGTTCAACCGGATAGCTCCGCCACCTGGATGTTCGAGTGATCCTGACCCGAGATCTGTCGGCTGAAGCGCAGATCCATACGGAAATCCTCCCGGTTCACCATAATACGATACCCCACCACGACCTCCATACCCGGCACCTCCATTCGTCCCGGTACTCCCCGGACCTTGTCCCGCTTCATACCCCAAATCATCCGCGGTTATCACTGATGTGGGATCTACCGCCAGGTTCGGGATATTCAGGTATATTTTCCCACCGGGGATAATGGTAAGCACAGAGTTATTCGTCAGGTGCAGGGAATTAACATTCAGGGTTTCAGAACCGTTTAGCGTTAACGTCGAGCTCCCGTTGATTCTGAGGTCGGTTGCCGTGAGGGTTGCCCCTCCATCTATCGTTGCCCGGGAATTGTTCAGTAGGATCGTCGTAAATGCAAACGGGGAATCATTTTCCTGGAACCGGAAGGAATGACCAGGATACATAATGTTCCGGGTCGTGTCAATCAGAACAACCGTCCCGTCTTCACCAGCACTGCCATAATATCCTGTTCCTCCTTTTGCTTCAGTGGTTCCCGTGAACGTCGATGTCTGGTAGTAGATGGCTATCCTTCCTCCACCACTCCCCCCGGGAGTAGTTGGATACGGATAGCTGCCTCCTTTGGCTGTTATTGTTCCGGAACCGTCCAGGTTCTCGGCGGTAATATAGATGCTGCCTCCACTCCCTCCATACTCTGATGCTGAGGCCGTGATCGTGCCTTCGTTCGTAAGGGTTTGCGAGATGTTCAACCGGATACACTCCGCCACCTGGATGTTCGAGTGATCCTGACCCGAGATCTGTCGGCTGAAGCGCAGATCCATACGGAAATCCTCCCGGTTCACCATAATACGATACCCCACCACGACCTCCATACCCGGCACCTCCATTCGTCCCGGTACTCCCCGGACCTTGTCCCGCTTCATACCCCAAATCATCCGCGGTTATCACTGATGTGGGATCTACCGCCAGGTTCGGGATATTCAGGTATATTTTCCCACCGGGGATAATGGTAAGCACAGAGTTATTCGTCAGGTGCAGGGAATTAACATTCAGGGTTTCAGAACCGTTTAGCGTTAACGTCGAGCTCCCGTTGATTCTGAGGTCGGTTGCCGTGAGGGTTGCCCCTCCATCTATCGTTGCCCGGGAATTGTTCAGTAGGATCGTCGTAAATGCAAACGGGGAATCATTTTCCTGGAACCGGAAGGAATGACCAGGATACATAATGTTCCGGGTCGTGTCAATCAGAACAACCGTCCCGTCTTCACCAGCACTGCCATAATATCCTGTTCCTCCTTTTGCTTCAGTGGTTCCCGTGAACGTCGATGTCTGGTAGTAGATGGCTATCCTTCCTCCACCACTCCCCCCGGGAGTAGTTGGATACGGATAGCTGCCTCCTTTGGCTGTTATTGTTCCGGAACCGTCCAGGTTCTCGGCGGTAATATAGATGCTGCCTCCACTCCCTCCATACTCTGATGCTGAGGCCGTGATCGTGCCTTCGTTCGTAAGGGTTTGCGAGATGTTCAACCGGATAACTCCGCCACCTGGATGTTCGAGTGATCCTGACCCGAGATCTGTCGGCTGAAGCGCAGATCCATACGGAAATCCTCCCGGTTCACCATAATACGATACCCCACCACGACCTCCATACCCGGCACCTCCATTCGTCCCGGTACTCCCCGGACCTTGTCCCGCTTCATACCCCAAATCATCCGCGGTTATCACCGATGTGGGATCAATTCTAACATTATTTGCATTGATTATTACTCCCTTAAATCCGGAAAAAGATGAATTCGATTCTAATGATAAACTTGCATCATTGGTTATTATAAGATTTAAAAAAGTATATTCTCCAGCATTCAACGTAGTACTGGCACTTATGACGGTCTCTGGATCAACAGTATCCGGAATACCATCATTATCAAGATCCCCTTGTGCTGATGCGATACAAAAAAGCATCAAAATTATGAGGGCTGCAATGAAATATTTTACATACCTGAACACTGCTTTCACCGCCGATTAAAGAAATTATTTCGGGGCATCTTCCCCCGTCCGTTTCCCGCGCCTGGAGAACCCCATTGCGTTACATAACCATAGGTTTCTGCTGCCTGCACACCATGAACAAAAATCAGAATCAAAAGGATGGTTGCAACACCCATCACTACTCGTATAGGCTTCATCATTCACTTCCAACTATTTTTCTCCCCTACCTCAGGTATAATTGACAGGCATTAGGATAGCCGAACGATACCGGTAACATTTTCAGTTAGCTGAATGCTTGATAATCTCAAATAGTGAATATTTAATGAATATGCAAGGCACCAATGCAATGCAGTAGAGTAAATATTTTTGATGTGTGATCTTTTCGTGTTGGTGACTCTGTTTGAACTCAGGAGGATAAACGGGGATTATTATTTATCGATAGCAAAATACGGGTTTATCTGATAGTTTTTTCCTGATGATTTTTCCTATTCCCAGAGGATTATTTTTTATGAATGCCAGGGTATTTTTTACGCAGAGTCTTCCGATTTCAAGAAAGAATATTTTTTTCCCTTCCCGGATATTACAATCGGTTTATATCCGGCTTACTATAAATGAAACCACAACTGCATTAGGTAAGTTATATAAGTAGTCAAAATATAAAATCAAGCATTTTTGTGCCTGCTTCCTTGCGGTCACAAGCAGAACACTCGTGCGTGAACTGATGGGTGAGAAATAAGGGGAAATATCAGGTGAATGGGATGATAAAAAGAAATAAAATACCTCTGGCGCTGGGGTGTATCCTTGTTTTGGCGTTTCTGACAGCGCCTGCTGCCGGTCTCGCTGTTGTAGATGATCCGATCAATCCGAAGATCACGGCTACAAACGGCGCCACGGCGCCGATGATCATTGTCGATACTGGCCTTGCTCAGGATGGCAACATCACCATCGATGTAACAGGTTTAAACGCGTATGTCGCCAGTGGTGCCTTCACAACCGATAATGTCGTGATTGATGACGCTGCTGCAGCTGCCGGTTGGACGGTTGATGTAGCAGGTGGCAACCTGACGCTGACGTTAACCGGTCGCGCGATTATTGATACTGAAACGGTCACCGTGATGTTTACCGGAGCAGTAAATCCATGGATTGCCAATACAGTTGGAGAACAGACAGTACCCCTGACGGCAACCATAACCGATACCGGTGAGGCAGCCTTCTTCAACTTCGTGATCCAGACAGGCGGTCTCACGGTAACAGATGGTGCGAAGATCATGGCTACGGACGGAGCCACGTCGCCGGTGATCACCATCACCAATACATCAATTGCCCAGGATGACACCATCACCATCGACGTTTCAAATATAAACTGGTATGTTGTTGCCAGTGGTTCCCTCACAAGCGCTGATATAGTGATAGAGGACACTGCTATCGCTGCAACCTGGACGGGTGCAGTAGATGGTGACACCCTTACGCTGACATCCACCGAAGGCGATACGGCTATCGGTGAAAAGGTCACCGTGACCTTTACCGGAGCAAATGGAAATCCCTGGATCAGATAACACGGGAGGACCACAGAAATACGCCCTGACGGCAACCAGAACCGATGGACTCGGAGTAGGTATCATCGACTTTGGGATCGAGACAGGATTGCTGGGCGGTCTTTCGGTAACAGACGGTGTGAAGATCACGGTTTTGGACGGAGCCACTTCGCCGGTGATCACCATCATTGATGCAGACATTGCCCAGGATGACACCATCACTATCAATATAGGAGATTTACACGAGTATGTTGCCAGTGGTACCTTTACAACCGTGAATGTCGTAATTGAGGACACTGCTATCGCTGCAAACTGGACGGGCGCAGTAGATGGTGACACCCTGACACTGACTTCAACCGAAGGTATTACGGCTATCGGTGAAAATGTTACCGTGACCTTCACCGGAGCAAAAGGAAATCCCTGGGTCGCCGACTCGGAAGAGACAATATTCAGTACCCCTGACAGCAACCAGAACCGATGGCCTCGGTGCAGGTACCATCAACTTCGTGATCTTTACCGTGCCTTTGGGCGGTATTTCGGTAGCAGACGGTGCAAAGATCATGGCTACTGACGGAGCCACGTCTCCGGTGATCACCATCACCATTGCAGAAATTGCACAGGATGGCACCATCACCATCAACGTGACCAGCTTAAACGCATTTGTTGCCGGTGGTAATCTCACAACGATAATGTTGTGATAGAGGACACTGCTGTCGCTGCAAACTGGACGGGCGAAATAGCAGAAGGCAACCTGACGCTGACGTCAATTGATGGCCGTACGACTGTCGGTGAAACGATCACCGTGACCTTTACCGGTGCAGGGGGAAATCCCTGGATTGCCGACACGGGCGTAGAAAAGACAGTACCCCTGATGGCAACCAGAACCGATACACGCGGAGCGGGTACCTTCAGTTTCGTAATTGACACAGGAGGTCTGTCTGCGAATTTTTCAGCTTCGCCAACCTCTGATATTGCACCGTTAACCGTAACGTTTACCGATACGTCTCCGAAAAGTCCGACATCGTGGAGCTGGGATTTTGGTGACGGGACGTGGTTCAACACCACGGTTGCCGCTGATCGGAACCCGGTTCACACCTATACGAACGTTGGGAAATATAATGTCAGTCTGAATGCAACCAATACTCGTGGCTCAAACACCAAATCACGAACAGATTATATCAATGTCCTCAACGGTGCTATACGCGAAGCGAATACATCGATCGATGGGTTGACCATTACCAATTGCGGGGGTCCGCAAACAATCACGGTTGACACATCCATCCTGCCGGCAGCATTGATCCCCAACAATTCCGTGCTGGAAATACAGCCGCCTGCTGACCGGGGCTTTAAAAATATCACCATCTATGCACTCGACGGGATTGGTTTTTCCCAGAACGGTAACCTGATTACCGGAAATCCTACCGGCGTTCACCTGGTAACAGAAGAGATAGCTCCCTCCCTGGGATTCTCAGGCGATATAGGAACAAACGCCTCGTTTAACTACAGTATCGATCTTTCATCCTATCCCTGCAATGCACTTCTCAGCACAAAAATCTGGGAAGGCGTGATACCCGAGTATGATACCAAATTCCGATTGATAGCTTCTGGCAATAGTGCCAGCGTTGACGGTACGGCTTACACAGCGAAAATTACCAAGACTAACTTCCCCTCAGGTGCACATGTCAAACTCCACATGAGCGTCAATTCAAGCTGGAATCCATCACTTTTCAGTGAATATCCCCCTTTTATCTGGCGGATAGCGGATGATGGAAACTCAGGACAGGTACTTCCCACGACGTACCTGTATACCGATCCGGTGAACAATCTCGATTACTTTGAGGCCGATTCTCCTCTTGGGCTTTCAACGTTTGGCATATCTTCCCTTTCCGGTAACAATAACCCGTTCCAGATAATCGCCTTTGTGGCCGCACAAGTTATCAGCCCGCCGAGTAACCCGGTCCTGCTTCCGCGGGAAGTACCGGGGGAAGTAGTGGGGGCGGGGAGGAACATCAGGTGCTGGGCAGACCACGGTCGCTTCGGGCGCCACTCCTCCGGATCAAAGCAAAACCGCCAAAATCTACTCCAACGACGAGGGCACCATCACACAGGCTACAATGCTCCAGTCAACCGACGGTCTTGCGCAAATCTCCCTTGATCTCGGTATTGTTGCAAGGGATAGCAGTGGCATGCCCCTTGAATCCCTCAGTATCAGGCGGATTCCTGCAGAGGACCTGCCGGCTGTTCCACCGGGAGCGACATTTTCCTTTGCCGGAATGGCCTACGAAATCGGGCCGGATGGTGCGACTTTTTCACCATCCATCCCGCTCTCATTCACGATTCCGCAGGAGCTGTGGGGAAAGGAGTATGTCATACAGGAATATGATCACGCAACCGGTACCTGGCTGGATCTCCCGTCAGGTTTCAATCCCCAAACCGGTATAATAACCGTGCAGGTCTCCCACTTATGCTGCTTTGCATTGTTTGCAAAATCCATGGGAACGGAACAGGCAGTTACCCCGGAACCGACAATACTCATAGCATCAAAATCCTCGATGCAGACCAATGTCGAGATGTATGGCTGGCTTTTTACGATGATCGTGAAGAACCCGGTGATTATTGTCAGTGTGCTTGCGGTACTTGCACTGGTCGCCTATTTCGGGTGGTGGAAGAGGCGGTTGTAATACCGGAAAAAAACAAATGAGGGTACTGTGGAGTTGACCTGTCGGGCACAATCACCCCCTGGCATTCCAGGAGCAGGATCGAAAAAGCAGGAGAAAAAATCAGGTCGCCTTTTTTTCACTGTTTTTCAATGAGAAAGATCCCCGTTTTTATCGCACACAAATCAATAATTTCATAACCAGCACTGCATCATTCAGATATATCGGACGATAAAAATAGTTATCAGATTTCACTACGGTCGTCCACGTGGGGACAGATAGCATGGATATAGAAGCGATGAAAACTGCTCAGGATGTACGGGGGCTCATACGACTCCTTGATCATAAGAAACATGATGTCCAGTGGCGTGCTGCAGATGCACTGGGGACGATGGGGGAGATGGCATGCGATCCCCTCCTCAAAGTGCTTACGTTTCCCAAAAAACATGTCCGCATCGGTGTCATTGAGGCATTGGGGGAGATTGGAAGTCCGCGATCGGTTGAGCCTCTTATCCAGACGCTCCTGAACGATAAAAGCCATGAAGTACGCTGGGTTGCTGCAGTGGCTCTCGGGCAGATTGGCGACAAACGGGCAATCCCGCCACTGGTGACATCCCTGAAAGATGAGAACCGGTATGTGCGGTACGGGTCAGCACGAGCTCTCGAACAAATCGGGTGGTCAGCAGAAACAGACATGGATCGGGCATATGCGTATATTGCTCTCCAGGACTGGGACGCACTGAAAAAACTGGGAACACCCGCAACCAGCCCCTTAATCGAGATGCTTAAGGATCAGCATCCCGAGATGAGGGCTCAGATTACTGAAATCCTCGGCTATATCGGGGGCATGGAAGCAAAACGGTCCTGTAAACGGGTATTGCGGGACCCGGACGAGGATGTCAGGTGGACCGGGGTGCTTTCATCCCGAAGGTGCGGGGTGCCGGCCAGCCACCTGCCCCTGGAGCTTTCAAAACGGCTGAAGACCGGACCCAGCGCACTTGGAGCAGCACTCCTGAACCTTATCTTTCTTGGTATCGGGTATGATTACCTCGGGAAATGGTGGGGAGCTGATGATCCTTGAGAGTTTCCTGCTGCTGTTTCTTATCAGCCAGCTCCTGGTCGGCATCAAGGTATCGGTTATCATCTGGGCCCCGATCACGGCAGTATTTGCTGCACAGACATACTTTATGGTAAAAAGGGAGGCGGCACTGGCCGGGTGAGAGTATGGCTGACCGTTCAGACCAGGCTGGACAAAAAACAGCGGAAATCGAAAAATTAACCGCAGCAAAAGACATTCCAGGCCTTATCAAAGCCCTCCATTCTGATGACACGAATACGCAGACCGAGGTGGCAAAGGCACTGGGGAGTCTTGGCCCTGAAGCAATGGATGTGCTGATCCAGGAGTTAAAAAAGAAAGATACGGATCACAACCTTGTTATCATCAAGGCTCTTTCCGAGATCCGCGATCCCAGACCGGTCCCGGTGCTGATCGGAATACTGAAAGATGAGAACAGTGAAGTGCGGTGGGGAGCCGCAATTGCCCTGGGTGAGATTGGTGACATACGGGCGATTGAACCACTCATCACATGTTTGCGCGACTATGACAAATATGTACGGTACGGCGCCGCATTTTCTCTTCAGATGCTCGGCTGGAAACCACCCGGTGATGAGGAAAAAGCCTTCTTTTTTGTGGGATTGCAGGACTGGAAGGCGGTCGAGTTGATAGGGGATTCTGCCATTCCCGCTCTTGAAAATGTCCTTCATGACCCGCACAGCATTGTCCGAATAAAAGCTGTCGAGATCCTCGGGGAACTCAGGAGCACCAGGGCAATTCCCGTGCTGATGCGATCCCTCGCTGATCAAGACAGTGAAGTGCGGTGGAAAACCGTTCTTGCCTCAGAAAAAAGCGGTATAAAGTCTGATGCACCTTCCCCGGGGTCTCTCCCGCCGCCCCAAAAAGAAGAAAAATCCCTGGATTGCGGGATTTTTAAATTTTATCCTCCCGGGTCTCGGGTACGCATACCTCGCAAAATGGTGGGGTGTCATGATCTACGAAATCGACATCTTCATAACCGTCTGGTTATTGCAATACTGGGGAGAATTTTCATTCGAGGCACTCCTGCCCATCTATTTCGTGCTGGCGGTCCATGCATATTACATCACTGTAAAAATGCCCGAAGATCCCCCATGATTCCTTTTCAGGGAGTACCCGGAAGAAAGAGAAAATTTTTATCCGGCAATTCATTGTTAAACGGTAAACGCATCCGATCTAAAAAAAATATAGAGAAGGAGGAGTTCTCCCTAACCGTAATTTTAATGACAACAGTCCTGTTTGAGAGAAAATGGAAAAAAAAGTGTCCAGGGAAAAAAGTACGTCGAAACCAAACCCTTACTTGCTCTTCTCCAGTACCTTTTTTAACGGATCCCCGTAATAGTCATACTATCCCTGGCGGATCTCCTCGTACTGGTCCTCAGGAACACCTGTCTGCACAAAGGAAAGCTTCGTCTTTGACGAGACAAACAAGAGGGTAATGGTCAGCGTTGAATAATGATCCTCAGGCCAGTCGCTCGCCCTCCAGGTCTGGATACTCGTTGTGTCCCGAATAAGCTCCTTGTTGGTGCCGGTTGAATACCCGTTATTGGTAACGAACACTCCCTCCACTTCTCTGCTGATCTCTGCAGCACCACGGGTAAACCGGGCATGCTTTTTCTCATCCATCAGCATTTTATACACGACATGGGGACTCGCATCAAGTGTGATGATTTGCCGGATGGTTTTCGTTTTTATACAGACATCCCGTAGTTCATTATTCCCGGTGAACGGGTTCAACAATACTCCACGACTGCGATCTGAAATACGAAAAAAGAAGGGGAATTATCTCTTCCAGACTTCCTCAGTCATCATATTCTTTCCGTGATACACAATCTCTGTGGCAGTAAAGACCAGGACGACAAAATCAGGATTATCCACCGATTTGAAATACTGTTCAAACATCGGGTTCCAGTATTTCTTCTTGGTCGCAAGATCATCATGGACTTCCCCTTTGGCCCGCATCTCCACGTACGGGTCGGAAAACTCTTTACCGGACCAGGTCGAAATCGCTACGTTGGGATTCTTTTTCAGCTGTGCTACTTTTTTGGAAGCCTTCATGGTTCCCCCGACAAAGATCATGTCCGGAAAACCGTTCAGTACCATGAACCGCACTGCAGGCAGTTTACCATCAACCGTGGCAATGGCCGCTACGTGCGGACCTCCCACGACCTCCAGGATATTCTCTTTGAGTGCCATGCAGAACACTCTCACGGGGGGTTGTATTAAATTTTACGGCTCTGTAAAAACAGGCATGAATAGATTCGGTTCACACCAGAACCATGAAAATCGCGTTCTCTATGAAGGACCACCGCCTCAAGGCCTCTCCGAGGCACGGAGGGCAGGGAGTTTTTTTTAATTTTTTATTCACCGATTCGTCGCGGGGGCGCCCTGTTTTAGGGCGGCGGCAATCATCATAACCGATAGAGCGAGTGGTAACAATTCCCGCATTATATCTGGATAAAATGATATTCTTGGGTAATGCTCTATAACAATCTGACGTTCACGGGGGTTTCATCCCCGACGCTATAATTCCCCGAATGCGATAATCCCCGAACAGGTAATTCGTCATTATCGCTTTAAGCGCTGGGGCGGTATGGGGGGACAGGCACTGTCCCCTCCTTCATCGTACTTGTACGTTATAATTCATATCATAGCGAAAGCAATTTTGCAGAGCCATATTTTATTGCGATAATTAACCCCAGTGCCCGATATCAGTATCACGGGAACCCCGTTTAGCACCCTTCATTTCTGGTATATGTGCAGGTACACAGGAGTTTCATCTTATTTCGTTTTGGGGTCTTTCCTGAACATGACTACCAGAGCGATAACTACAATCATCACAATTGCACCCGCCTGCCAGAAGCAGATCGATTGTGGAAGGCTTGTATACCTTTTTCAATTCCGCAGAATACTTCTGTGTCTGCCCGGCAGTGATGGAAAGGTTAGTTTTATTATCCGCATACTCCTTCAATGTTAACAAAACCGTATGTGTACCGGCGGAAAGTCCCGTAATGGTTACCGGGCTCATCCCTTTGAAATCACCATCGACAAAAATCTCGGCACCCGGAGGATCCGTAATGACAGCGAGCGAGCCGGTGATCTCTTTTGCTGCAACCAGTTCGGCATTGATCGCAGACATTCGTCCGGATCCGACCGATACGATGTGGCTCCAGTCATCATATCCTTTGACCGAAAGCGTGACCTGGTGGTTGCCAGGTAGCTATTTCAGGGAAAACAGCCGGTGCTATACCAGTCAGTTGGTCATCAATGTACACTTCAGCACCGGAAGGGATCGAGGTGATAGCAATCGATCCGTTACGGCGGTGGCTGGGTCGTAGGTTGTGGAACGCTTCTGATGAGTACTGCTGCGATCGTAAGAGGGGTTGCGGTTTCCACTATGATATTCCGCGTATATTCCTCATAACCATCAAGCGTAATCGTTATCTGGTGATTACCGATTACAGTATCCGTAAGGGTCAGGGGTGTTCTGCCCTTAATGGAATTATCAATAAATACCGCTGCACCCGGAGGATTTGACAGGACGGAAAGGGTTGTTGCAGGAGTGGTAACGGTGACAAAATTACTCATACTCACACGGTTGACAGTCCCTGAACAGGTATCACGTGCCTCAAGGGAGACTGTATAGATTCCCGGGTTTCTGTAGGTATGCCGGGGATTCTGTGCCGGGGACGTTCCACCATCACCGAAACTCCAGAGATAGGCATTCACTCCGCCCGATGTACTGGTGAACTGAACCGTAAGAGGGGCTGATCCGGAAGTCGGACCACCAAAAAAACCTGCAGATGGTGTTACCGGGACACATGCAGGGATCACCGGAGAATAATTTGCCGGAGCGGGGATATTCATCACAAAGGTGCCGGATCTCCACAGGTCACATTGCGTGCCTGCCATGAATTTCAGGGTAAAAAGCCCTGATCTGTTGTAGGTATGGGTTACCCCGTCAACCGGACCATAGTAAGGGGGTGAACCGTCACCAAAATCCAGGAAATACTGGGTAGGAAAATCCCCGCCAACGGAGGGTTGTGCCGGGAACATGAATCCCTGGGTACAGGGTAAACCTGGCAGGGGTCGATCGCACCCGCCACTGAACAGGATAAACGACTGGCTTTGTGGCGGCCCGTCACACAGGGCTGCAGTCACCGGGACTATGCAGCACACCACCATGATGACTGCACAGCACACTATGATCAGGTTATGTCCCGGTATTCTTTTCATTTTCCACTCCATTGTTCCCACACAACAATCTGATCAGATGTTGTTTCGTTATACGTTACACGAAGACATTGATCGTTGTATCGTAAAAACACCAGCTGTCCTTTTACCTGCTCATTGTGGTCAGCCGGTTGCTGACCATTTTCGTTGAAAATCCGATTAGTAGTGTATTGATTGTTCTGGATCTTGCAGGTGCAGGCATATTTTGGGTGGTGGAAGATATAACTGTAATTTCCTTCACTACGAGTCCGGGATTACTCTAATCTTTTGAACCGTAACCGTGAAATTCCCTTCCCAGCCAAGGGTAAGCCGGGAACTTCCCAGGATCTGTCCTGACGGGTGATCCCGTGCAGTGACTGAAATGATGACGGGATCGCTGGTTGATGCAGGGACATCCGTAAACGACCAGTAGACCTTTTCCCCATGATTAACAACGGGTTGTGAAAGCCTGCTGACCGTGTAATTCGGAGGGCTCCAGTCTAAAAACTCCCCGTAGGATGCGTTCCAGGTAAACTCTGCATCCGCCGGGTTGAACCCGGTGACGTTCGGGGTAAGCCCTATACCGGGCGTTGAGGACATGAGCGGGGTGTACATCTGTGGTGCTGCTTCTATCCTGACAGAACGGGTAATCGCAACAGGACAGACACCGGCATCGGCAGAACAGGTTGATGGGACCGCTGGAGTAGTTTCAGAAGCCGGAAAAAGACACCCTGCAATGACGAGAAGTGCGGTTACCATGACCAGGACTGCAAGCATTACCAGGAGGTGTTGGAAGTTATGCTGGTTCTTTTCCGACATAGGATACCTCATTATCGGAAATAATTATTCCCCAAACATGAAATCCACCCGGTAGTCCTGCGTGCATTCCCCGTCAAGAACTGTCTCATAGTTCCGTGTTTCTCCTTTACCTACAGGACCAATAAAGATGGACCGGGAGTCCCGGATCGTTCCGGTTCCGGTATTCACCAGATTGAAATGCAACTGCACCGCATCAGCCGACACATTCCCTGCGTTATAGACATACCCTTTCACCCGTTCATAACACCCCTGCCCGATCGACCATCCTTCAGTATACTCATAATGGGCATGCAGTTCTCCTTGTGCACTGTCGTGTACGGCAGGACTGCTGAGGCACCCGGAGAAAAAGACAAGGGCTGATTACCAGCACACAAACGGTACACAGTAATTTTCATGAAACCAGCCCTCTGGCTACCACGTGCATCAGTGTTCCTACCATCCAAGGAACCAGACCATGGCAAGAAAACCGTGGATGAGCGCAATTACGATAGTCAGCCGGGCGAGATTCACGTGCCAGGAAAACGGTATGTTACCTTTCCCCTTCAGGATCATAGAACCCGAGCACTGCAGTACCGATGAGGCAGAGGAACAGGATACTCCCTGCAACCATGATCACCGGAAACGTAATCCATGCCGATAATACCATGTACAGTCGTCACGTTCATCGCTGATAAAGGTTTCACGGGAGGGTGCGATCACGGTAGTTTTGTGACCGTTGTAAGGGGTGATGATGTCGAGGGAACCACACTGCATTTCCCGTTCACACACCCGCAGCTCGCCGGCACCACAATCGATCGGTCCCTCGCAGCTCATCGTGCACATCAGGTTACACACTCCCTTGTTTGCCTTGTTGGTACAGCTCGTGGGATGACAGCACTGGGCAGGTACACAGTCATCATCTGTCATGCAACTCTGTGCCGAAGCAGGAGCGGTTGTCACCACAGGGGGAGGAGTCTGGGTAGGGGATACCGTTACGACAGGGGGATTGCCTGCAGTGCACCCGCTTACCAGAATAAAGCCAGCGAGGAACAAGCAGGAGAATGCATACCAAACCAGAAGTATTCCAGGCCATGGTTCCGGATATCATGCCGGGAACATGATAATTATTTGGGGGATTTTCGGCTCTGGAGAAACGGGCATGAACCTGTACGTTCATACTCGACGCATGAAAATGGTACCATATACGATGCACCCCCGCCTCAGGGCCTCTCCGAGGCACGGCGGGTATGAAGTTATAGTCACCGATCCACCTGGAGTGTCCTGTCAGGGGTGGCGGCATTCATTGTACCTGATGGGGAGGGGTCACATCCTCAGCATCATATTGCATACGGCGATTTTCATAGGAAATACTCAATACCAAGCTATATGCTCACGGGGGTTTCACCCCCGCCGCTTCGGCTCCCCCCAAATGCGATAACTCCACAAAAAGGTTATACGTCATCATCGCTCTTGAGGGCAGGGGCGGCAAGGGGGGACAGGCACTGTCCCCTCCTTCGTCTTACCTGAGCTTTTTATTGTATGCCCTGAAAAATAGGAATTCCACAGAGCGGAATTACCTGACTTATTAAAAATAACATCATTCGAGGAGATTTACCTGTCCCGGCTGGAACGTGTGCGGTCCCCGGTCATTTTCTTCCTCCTGAGCAGGGTGTGATAGGCGATTGCAAACCGGTGTGCTTCATCTCGGATCTCCTGGATGTACCGCAGTGCCATCCCTTTTGGATCGAGCTGCCGCGGGAGCATTTCACCGGGCACATACACCTCCTCTTCTTTCTTGGCAATCGCGATCACCGGGATAACAAGGTCAAGACCCTGTACTGCCTCCAGTGCAGCGGACAACTGGCCTTTCCCGCCATCGATAATGATCAGGTCGGGAAGATCCGTGTTCTCTTCGATGAGCCGGTGATACCGCCGTTTCACGATCTCTGCAATTGAGGCAACGTCATCAATGCCCTCGATCGTTTTGATTTTAAACCTGCGGTAGTTCTTCTTGTCCGGCACCCCGTTCCGGAACTGCACCATGGACCCGACCATTGATGTGCCCGAAAGGTGCGAAATGTCAAAACACTCAATCACTTCCGGGGCATCAGGAAGATCAAGGGTTGCCTGCAGGTCTTTTACTTTCAGCTCGTTTTTTAAGAATGCGTGCCCGATGTTTTTCTCCACAAGGTCAAGCAGCTTTTTCTTCTCGCCGATCTTCGGCACCGTCACCTGCACATTCCTGCCCTTTTTGTTCTGAAAGGTATCCTGCAAGTGCCTCATCAATCTCGTGGGGGAGAATCAACTCTGCAGGTGGTACGCGGTCTGCATAATACTGAACAAGAAATTCCTCAAAAAAATCTTCCCGGTTATCAAACGAGTATTCCTGCTTACTTAACAGTAATCCCTTCTCAACAGAAAATACCATCAGGTATACCGTATCGTCTGCTATGGTATACGCAATTACATCCTGATCAGTCTCCTTCGGGCGCTCAACATGCTGGCGCTCGGCAAGATGCCCGATTGCCGTGATCTGGTTGCGGAGGACAAGCGCCTTTTCGTAGTCCTGTGCAGCCGAGCATGCTGCCATCTCCCTCCGGAGCAGGGCCAACAGTTCGCTGCTCTTTCCCTTCAGCAACGCCGATGCCCGCTCGACCTGCAGGTGATAGTCCTCCCCGCTGATCAAACCGATGCACGGGGCACTGCATGACTTCATGTGGTACCGCAGACAGGCACGTTTTGGCAGTTTTTTGCAGGAACGCAGGCAGAAGATCCGTTTTATCACCCGTAGCAGGGCATCGCGCTCTGATGCAGAGACGAATGGTCCGAAGTACGTCGCGTCACCGGCACTCATCCGCCGGGCAATCCCGATCCGGGGAAACGGTTCAGCGGGTAAGCTCGATATAGGCAAACCGTTTCGCGTCCTTTAAATCGATGTTGTATTTCGGCTGATGCTTTTTTATCAGGTTGTTTTCCAGAAGCAATGCCTCGGTCTCGGTGTTGGTCACCATGACGCTGACTGATTCAATGCGGGAAATCAGGTTCCGGGTCTTGGGATCCTGATCGGTTTTCTGGAAATAACTCGTCACCCGCTTTTTGAGATTTTTTGCCTTCCCGACGTAGATGACCGATACCGGCAGCATCGGAGAAAAGGTAGCAGCCGGGGTTGCCCGGGAGGGTGGTGAGATCGATCATCTGTGATACTTAGTCAGAGTACAAAGCTCATAAGGAATAGGGATGGGGTAACGGGAATCAAGGAGAGATCGTGATTTTCCGTATCCCTCATGAGAACGGCTATCCGTGACTGTGTTCTGCGGACGTGAACACATCAGGATTATCTTCGATCACTCTGCCATTCGTGCCCTTTACCTTCTCCCGGATCTTTTTGCATTGCAGTGGACACGGCACATCTGCTGCTCACATCTGCTATGCATATTTATTAATATATAAAAATACTCAGATAATTTAGTCATCGTTCATGGTGAGTGACGATTCAGGAGAGGTGTGGTATGGGATGGAAGTATATCTATGCAAAGGGTGTACCTATTGAGGCGCAATACCTCTACAAGAAAGCAATGGATATGTTCAGGCTGGGGAAGACCGAAAGTGCACTGAAATACCTCAAACAAACAATGGTGATTGCTCCCTGTTATTCAAAGGCACTCTTTGAAATGGGCAACTGCTTAACAATGCTTGGCAAGCATGAAGAGGCACGTGTCCGCTATGAACAGGCTGTCCAAATCGATCCGGCATTAAAAGAACTGCTGGAAAAACGAAGCTGATCTTTTTTTTAAAAACCGGGGATGCATCTGGCAAAAAATTAAGCCCGCTGCAATATCGGTTTTAAAAACTGCCCTGTATAGCTCTTCGCGACACCTGCTACTTTTTCCGGTGTCCCGGTAGCAACAATCTTACCACCTGCATCCCCGCCATCGGGACCGATATCTATGAGGTGGTCTGCCGATTTGATCACGTCAAGGTTGTGTTCGATCACCACTACGGTGTTGCCTTTTGCAACAAGATCATCGAGCACCTTGATCAGTTTTTTCGTGTCATCAAAATGGAGCCCGGTAGTCGGCTCGTCCAGCAGGTACAGGGTTTTTCCCGTAGCCCGCTTGGCAAGCTCGCGGGTGAGTTTGATCCGCTGGGCTTCGCCACCCGAAAGTGTCGTTGAGCTCTGCCCGAGTTTGATATAATCAAGGCCGACCCGGGAAAGTGTCTCGAGCTTGCTCTTGATGGACGGAATGTTCTCGAAGATCTTCATCGCCTCTTCGACACTCATGTCCAGCACGTCAGCAATTGATGCGCCCTTGTATTTCACCTCAAGTGTCTCGCGGTTGTACCGCTTTCCCTTACACTCCTCGCATTCGATATAGACATCGGGCAGGAAGTTCATCTCAATACGGATCAGCCCGTCACCTTCGCATGCCTCGCACCTGCCACCCCGTATATTGAACGAGAAGCGGCCCGGTTTGTAGCCCCGCATCTTTGCCTCCTTTGTTTCGGCAAAGACGGCCCTGATCTCATCAAAGACTTTGGTGTACGTGGCCGGGTTGCTCCGCGGGGTCTTACCGATGGGTGACTGGTCAATCACAATTACCTTGTCGATCTCCGCATCAAAGACTATGCCGGCATGCCTCCCCGCCTGCTCCCGCGACTGGTGGAGGATCTGCATCATGCCCTTATAGAGCGTTTCATACACGAGCGTGGACTTCCCGCTCCCGGAGACACCGGTAATTACCGTGAGCAGCCCGATGGGGAACTTTGCATCGATATTCTTGAGATTATGCTCCCGGCAGCCTTTTACCGTGATGAATTTTGTTGCCTCCCGGCGTTTTGCCGGTATCCCGATCTGTTTTGCTCCGATAAGGTACTGCCCGGTAAGAGATTTTTTGTTCTTCTCGATCTGGGCAGGCGTCCCTTCCGCCACTATCGCACCGCCGTGAAGCCCGGCACCGGGCCCCATATCGATCACGTGATCGGCCGAACGGATCATATCCTCGTCGTGCTCTACCACGATGAGGGTGTTGCCAAGATCCCGGAGGGTCCTCAACGTCCCGATCAGTTTGCGGTTGTCCCGCTGGTGCAGCCCGATGGAGGGTTCGTCCAGGACATAGAGCACGCCCATCAGGTTCGATCCGATCTGGGTGGCAAGCCGGATCCTTTGTGCTTCCCCTCCCGAGAGGGTGCCGGCATTGCGCGAGAGGGTGAGGTAACCAAGACCCACTTTTTCCAGAAATTCAAGACGGGAGCGGATCTCTTTGATGATCTGTTTTGCGATCTCCACTTCCCTTTCGGTAAGCTTGAGACTGGCAAAGAACGCGACGCTGTCACTGACCGAAAGATCCGTCACATCAATGATGGATTTCCCGCTGATCCGGACTGCAAGCACCTTGTCCTTGAGCCGCCTGCCTTTGCATGACGGGCAGTCAAACACTCTCATATACCCCTCAAGTTCACGCTTGCGGTAATCTGACTGGGTCTGGGAATACAGCCGTGCCGTCTGGGGGAGGAGTCCTTCCCACTCGCCGGTATGCGACCAGTGGGCGTCCCCGTTCTTCATACTCATGGAGAACTTCATCCGTTCCGAAGAGCCGTACATCAGGGCGTTGTACTGCTCCTCCGTGAGGTCTTTTATGGGGGTAAGCACATCGAAACCGAAGTGTTTTGCAACGGTTGCAAGATACTGCCCGCGGAAGCCGTCCATCGGGTTGCGGTAAGGAGCCACTGCCCCGTCTGCGATGCACCGGTTTTTGTCCGGAATGATCAGGTCCGGGTCAAACTCCATCTTCACCCCGAGCCCGTGGCACTCCTCGCAGGCACCAAACGGGCTGTTGAACGAGAACATCCGCGGCTGGAGTTCCTCAAAGGCAATCCCGCAGACCGGGCAGGCCATGAGCGAAGAGTAGGTGGATTCCTTCTCCGCTTCGTCAACCACGAGGATAAGCCCTTCGGATTTCTTCAGTGCGTTCTCCACTGCTTCAGTAAGTCGTGACCGGTCAGAGGTTTCCAGCCGGTCGATCACGATCTCGATATCCTGTTTTTTGTACCGGTCGAGATTGATCTCTTCATCAGTCCGGATGATGGTTTTATTGACCCGGACGCGTGCGTAGCCCTCTTTGTTCAGGTCACGGAGGAGCTGCTGGTAGGTCCCCTTCTTCTGGCGGACAACGGGAGAGAGGATCGTGACCATGCCGGGGTGTTCAGCAGTGATCTGGTCTGCGATCCGGTCGGGAGTCTGGGAGGCGATCGGGATGTTGTGTTCGGGACAATACGGCGTACCAATGCGGGCGAAGAGGAGACGGAGATAATCGTAGATCTCGGTGGTCGTGCCAACCGTGCTGCGGGGGTTTTTGGAGGTGGTCTTCTGCTCTATGGAGATTGCCGGGGACAGCCCTTCGATGCTGTCCACGTCCGGCTTGTGCATGAGGCCGAGGAACTGGCGGGCATAGGTGGAGAGCGACTCGACGTACCTTCGCTGGCCCTCTGCATAGAGTGTATCGAACGCGAGGGTTGATTTTCCGGAACCTGATACTCCGGTGATCACCACGAGCTTGTCGCGGGGGATCTCGACACTGATATTTTTCAGGTTATGCTGGCGTGCGCCTTTGATGATGATATTTTTCATGCTGATGTGTGGTATACATCAGACGTCAATATTTAAAGATTTGAGGATACAGCCAGCTCATTTTATATAGCTTGGGATAGTTGGAACGTTTCCCTCATTGACGGATTAAAAACAAAAAAGGTAAATTAAAAATAACTTGCCTGCTGAGTCGTTTCACCCTTTGATAATTCAATGGAAGGCAGATTGACGCACGATTAATGCAAATCCTTGAGAGGTAAGAATACACCAGCCCGATGAATATAGATCTAAAAAAAATAAGGTAATTATCAAAGATCAGCCCCTAAAATGATATGAATCAGGTCAACAAATTACACTTTTTCTCTATTGTTGTATCTCCATTCTATTTCCTTGATGTAATAGAGGAATTTCTCCTTCGAGATCCCATGATGTTTCATTAAACGTTCTTTAGCGAAGGACCAGAATCCTTCAATGCCGTTGATGTAGACTTTACCCTATTTGAACTTGTAGCGGTGGTCGATATTGAAATGCCGATATCCGCAGAACATGAGGGAATCATAACCACACCCTTTGTCGGTGTAAACGATTATCCCTCTTCTGACCTTTTTTGACCGTTTCATTCATCAGGGATTCTGCTTTCACATTCGTGAGAATACTGACTGAAACCTTTCCTCCCCGCTCCAGGCTCCCGAGTACAATTGTCTTGTGACCGGCTCCTCGGCCCCGCTTTCCCTTTCGTCTTCCTCCGAAGTAGGATTCATCATCTTCAATTTCTCCTTTAAGGAGAATATCGTCTTGAGCGAGATTGTGGGCAATTGATCTTCGAAACAATTCGAATGCTTTGAGGGCTGTCGGATAACTGATATTGAGTTGAGTACTTGCTTTCCTGGTACTGATTTCCAGTTCGAATAATTTTATGAGAAGAAGTAAGGATACAACGGATATTTTTTAGTCCTGATATCGGTGTACCGGAAAATGGGGAATAATCTCTTCGACAGCGTTTACAACGTAGTCGTTTCTGGTTCATCAGGTAATAATCTGGACTGCCACACGATGGACATTTGATCCCTTTAATCTCCTGAATTTCTTGAAAGAGATAGTCAAATGCTCGTTGTTCTGTCTTACATGTTTTGATTAGTTCCGGAAGATCCATCTGCCCCACCTTTTATTTGTGGGGGCTGATATTTTACAATCACCAAAAATTTATTCATCACGCGGCTTGAACACACCTTTTTTTGCTTTCAGGATTTTACATTCCGGGCAGTGCCATGTGTCAGGGACATCCTGCCACGCTGTTCCAGGAGGTATACCTTGCTTGGGATCGCCTTTCAGGGGATCATAAATGTAGTGACATTCGAGACATACGCATCTGATATTTTTTTCTGTTTGTGTCACGATTAATTCATCTCCAAAGATAGTGTCTTCTATTATTTTTCCCTGTATTCTCATGAATACTTCCTAAAAGGCAACCACAATTCCCGGATAGTTCTTTCAGCCCGTCAGGTTACAAAAGAAGGGACATGACGGGCGCAAAGCCGCGCCACGCGCAGGGGTTCGGGAATTTTCCCTTCAAGGGTAAAATCATTGCACAGCCTTGCTGCATCCCGCTGATCCATACCCCATGCCCGAATGTATAAGTGTCTGATGCGTATGAAGCTCGACCGGTATTCGTTCTCCCAGATTCTCATATGCTGAAATTCGTGCGGTATCATCAGGAAAATGGTACCGGATGTCCGCAATAATCCCCTCGGAGTCCTCATACGTAACGCAGATTACCGGGATTCCGGTCTCTTGTGCAATCAGGGCGGGATTTATGATATTGAACCATGCAATTACGCAACCCGACAGCATAATCACATTAATATCACTGCGTTCAAGTTCCTGCACCATATGGAGAACAGAAGCGGTAGCATCCATACCGCCGACAGTTACCGTTGAAAAAATAAAACCATCTATACGAAGGTCTTTTCGCATCACCACACCTGCAAGTCTCGAAACTGATCTTCCGGAATAGCTTTCTGCAATGCCGAGCGCACGAAGCCCTTTTTTCGGGATGTGCATAGAAGCACTTATGTCACCCGATTAAAAATACTATATCAATGATATTTAACAAAGATGAGGTTTGTATCTTAATCCCCACATTAAATGAAGATCTGACCATCGGAGAGATTATCCGTGAGTTCAGGGAATTGGGATATAACCACATTCTTGTTATTGATGGAAATAGTACTGATAATACGGTTAAAATCTCCCGGGAAAGCGGTGCCACCGTCCGTACGCAGTCTGGTAAGGGAAAAGGAAATGCTATAATCGAGGCATTTGAGATCATAGAGCAACCCTATATTCTCATGCTTGACGGGGATGGCACGTATAGTCCAAAAGATGCAGAAAAAATGCTGACTCCCCTTTTTTCAGGGTTCGATCAGGTAATCGGTGACCGCCTCATCAATGCAGAGGAGGGTTCATTCTCGCGTCTGAATCTTTTTGGAAACCATATGGTAAACTTTCTTTTCAAGGTCGCCCATAGCCGTGATCTCCACGATATTCTCTCCGGTTACCGGGCATTTACCCGATCTGCTATTCACCAGATGAACTTAAAACAGAAAGGATTCGAAATTGAAACCGAGATTTCGGTGGAATCAGTCCGCAACGGGCAACGCATTATGGTTGTGCCAGTCAGATATTCCCGCCGCCCAGGGACTGCCACAAAACTTTCACCTTTTCATGACGGTATCAAGATTGTAAGCACGATCTACCGGCTGGCACGGGTGAACAATCCTATGTTCTACTTTGGCATGATGGGGGTCTTCACTTCATTTCTTGGTGTTCTCACCGGAATTTATGTTTTGTATGAATGGTTGCAGGGAATTGATCACATTCCCCTCACCATTCTTACCGTGCTTCTTATTGTCGTGGGTATTGAAATTTTCATGTTCGGTATGATCAGTGATATGCTATTGATCTTCCACCGGGAAACCATACGGGAAATCCAGATTCTTCAGGCCCAGAAACCACCCAAATAGCATTCTAGGTCCAGTTTTTTTATATAAAAAAGGATGCTGGGAAATCAATTATTCCGGGGTTTGTTGGAATAAACTCCGTTTAAGGATAAGTACCCGGCAGGAGTGTTCAGCCAGCGAGGTGTAAACATATGCTTCATCGAGGGTTTTTCCCGCAGCAAAAGTACCATGTCCCCGTGCAATCACCAGTTTTGAAGACGAAAGCGCGCGGGTAACAGTATCTGCAATCTCCTGCGAACCGGGGGCACCCTGAACAACCGGAATTTTAGGGCAGAGCATCTCCCCTTCACTGTCTTCAGGAACAACCTCATCCATGACAAGTGATGCGGCTACTGCATACGGGGGATGGGCATGTATAATTGCTTCATGCTTTGTTTTCCTGTATACCTCGCGGTGCACACGATATTCACTTGAGGCATCATGAGGTGCATCTCCCTGAAGAGGGACAAATACCAGCTCACCGGCAACATCCAGATATGCACCGGTTCGTTTGATGAAAAAACCCTCATCACCTTTTCTGGCACTGATATTCCCAAAATTTCCACCTACCAGGTGCTCGGCAAAAAGTCTTTTTCCTATCCGCTCGAACTCACCAGAATACATTCAGAACATCTCTTTTTCCCACAGAATTCTTTTGCATATTCCACGATATGTGCATGCGTCTGTCGGTAAATGTAATTATCTTTTGGAAGACATTTTTCAAAAAGGCGTTTTAAATCCTGCCGTTTTTCAGTAACGCCAATACACCGCGTCATACGCTCAGTATACGCATCAATCACAAAACTTGTCCGAAACAGACCATAACAGAGAATACTATCAGCAGTTTCTTCACCGATCCCTGATACATTCAATAACCCTGTCCTGAGGTGCGGGGTTGATACATCAGCCATTCCATCAACACCACCATACGTTTCCATGACATACGAGGCAAGTAATTTGAGACGCTTTGCCTTAACCCGGTAGAATCCTGTACACCGAATTGCATCTTCGATGTCCTGGATATCTGCTGTAACGATTGTGTCAAGAGAACATAGTCCTCTTTTTTTAAGGTCTGCAAGTGCCCGCTCGACATTCTCCCAACGCGTCTGCTGGGTGAGAATTGCTCCAATCATTACTTCATCAGGATATCCCGGCCACCACGCGATCTCTCCAAAGCAGCCGGCAAGCGAACTGATGAGATGTTTGATCTTAATGGAACTGGATCCCGACATCCTTCATCTTGTTGTACCGCGCAATATTGAGGAGGAGGGGCGTTAAACACTCGACCAGATGAGAAGCCGCAAGAGGGCCTGCATCAAATGCGTGGAGTTTTGAAATGCGGTTTACTATTCCCATAACCTGCTGTTTTGCATCATCATCATCCCCACAGACCGGCACAGAGTAGCTGAGTTCTTCATCGAGCAATTTCCAGCGGTTTGCCGCAATGGTATTGAATGCTGTACAGATCCTGGCAGTTGGGGGAAGAAGTCTTTTTATCAGGAGGGCAGCAGAACCTTCCGGAGGAGGAACACAGGTGAAGAAATCCCGTTTTTCCATCGGGTTAACCGGGCTGATTACAATCTTTCCTTCAAACCCATCGAGAGTCTCTAATGTCCCGATGAGGTGTTTGTAAGGAATAGCAAGGATAACAATATCTGCATCATCCACTGCCTTCTGGTTGGAAACACCGGTGAGCGAACACTTTTGACCTCGTTTTCTTAAGGTCTCAATACCAAATTCGCAGGTTGCTTCAGCCTTATCTTTCTCCCGCGAACCAACAATTACATCAAACAGGGGGGAGAGGCGCATTGCCATTCCCTCACCGATATCTCCGGTGCCCCCGACAATACCAATCTTCACTTAACTCACCAGCGGTTTTAAGAGTTTTTCGAGCGTTGCAGCATCAGTAACTCCCTCCATGGACTGAACAATCTTCCCATCCTTTTCAATAATCAGGGTGGGAACAACACGGATCCCGTATTTTTCTGCAAGATCCATGTGCTGGTCAACATCAACCTTTTTAATCTCGATTGCATCGCCCATTTTTTTTCCGAGTTCCTCTAGAATAGGCGTCTGCATCCTGCAGGGACCACACCAGGTCGCAAAAAAATCATATAAAACCGGTTTGCTCATTGTTACATACCCGGAAGAATAGTCGATTAAAAAAAAGATAAAGGTATGGTATTTTATTTGGAGAGGATTTGCATGATGATTTTACCGTACGCGGGACGGGTCACCAGTACACCGACGAGTACACCAAGGATGGTGATCATCGCAAATCCCTTGAGTGTCGACAGGTCCATTAATAAAAGGGGTAGCATCGCGATTACAACGGTTGCAGCAGCGACAACGATAATACTCAGTGCCCGCGAAAGTCTTTTCAGATAGAGATTTGGTGAAGGAACCTTTCCTTCGTGCAATATCTCATCCGTTATTACGACCAGTTGATCTATCCCGGTTCCAAGGACTGCAATAAGACCGGCGATTGTTGGCATATCCATCTGGAAATTGATCAAGGCGATGAACCCCAGCAGGATGACAATTTCTGAAGCATTGATCAGAACCATCGGGAGCACAATGACAGGTTCACGGTACCGGTAATAGATGACAAACCCGACCGCGATGAGCGCACAAATACCGGCGAGAAGCGCCGTCATCTTGTAGCGCTCTCCAAGGGGAGCTGTAACCCCCCCGGATCCTGCAATGGTGACATCAACAGGTAATGCTCCGGCCCGGAGGTGGATTTCAAGATTGGTTGCCTGCTGGGTCCCGTACTTTCCGGTTCCTGTTGATGCGAAGAGTTGCCGGATATTCTCACTCTGGAGTTTTCCTGCGAGATCTTCTGACAAGGGAGCGGAATATACGGTCTTGTTATCAAGGAGCATGATAAGGTTGTGGTTGGCCGGATCTGCAGTTGCACCGTATTTGATCGCAGCAGCGCGGAATGCTGCAGCACCACTTTCACTTAAGGTAAAACCAACACCCCATTTGTCACTGCCCGGGGGCTCCTGGCTGGGGACTGGACACTGGTGATTGTCTCACCGGAGAGCACATGCTCGGTCTGGTTTCCGGTTGTCTGGATACGGATCTCGAACTTGCCCTGTTTTCCGACAATTTCCTGGGCCTGTTTCATGTCCACACCGGCCAGTTCAACGCGGATATACCGTGCTACATTGTTCATCCCGGTGAGGGTATTGACTTTTGCATCCTTTGTACCAAGGGTATTGATCTTGTTTTCAAGGATACGTTTTACATCTTCAGCAGTTGCTTTTGATACACCCGGCTGGTAACTGGTTATTTTTCCCCCGGCTGCAATAAATTTCGGTTCCAGATCTGCCTGCGAATAATATTTCCGTATTTCGAGGTGATTGGCATCAACCTGCACTACTTCTGCGTCAAGGTTCTTTGTGAGATTCGTAATGAATTCATCCAGCGGGATATCAGTAGTGAATCCTACAACTTCAGCCTGGAACTCAAGCTGGAGCCAGGAACCCTGCTGGAGGTCAAGTCCATACTGGAGGTTGGTTGTAAAATTACCCTGATCATCAAAATGCGGATATATGGCAATAATTGAGAGCACGACAAGGATGATGAGTGTCGCAACCCTCCAGTCAGTGAGGAGCGCTTTTATTTCTTTTGTGTTCATTTGCCACCTCCCTTCAGGACATACCATTTGAGGATACCGACATTCGTAAGCCAGGTATTCATCACATCAAAAACAAGCCCGATCAGGAGTACGGCGGATATCTCCATCAGGATCAGGACAGACCCGAACCATGCGACGATAAACATTGCCGCAGCAGCAGCAAGGGTGGTTGAAGTCATGATGATACCGGTACGGAATGCACCGGTGAGCTTCTCGTTGAGCTTTCCCTGCCGTTTAAGTACCCTGTTGGTGAGCAGGATATCACTGTCCACAGAGTAACCGATCAACATCAGCAGTGCAGCGAGCGTTCCAAGCGAGAGCGGAATCCCTACAATATTCATGGTGGCTGCAGTCATGACCATGTCTGCAAATGCTGAAAGGACGACTGCCACCGCTGGCACGAATGTCCGGAAGGATAAAAAAATCACAATCGCCATGCCAATGAAGGAAAATATCAGAGCAAGTACTGCCTGTGATTGCAGGGTTTTCCCGAAGGTTTCTCCGATCTGGTCAACCTTGGCATCAGGGAATTTCTGGTAGATAAGGGCAGACAGCGATCGGAATTCTGCATCGTCCATTGCTCCGAATTTTAAAAAATACCCGTTGTTCACCCCTTCACTGATATCAACCAGCGGATAACCGGCAAATGTTGATTGAAGCTGTTCCTTGGTGTCAGTGGTAAAAATTGTTACTGCTGTGCCGCCGGAGAAATCAATACCCGGTGTTACCGGCATGCCGGTTGAAACCATGTTAACGCGAGTAGTACAACCGATATTGCCAGAAGTGCGAGAGGGATTATCACCAGCTGTTTTGGCGAATATTTCTCGATGTTATAGTTGAACAAACCCATATCATATTCATCTGTTTACGTTTGATTAAATAGTTACCAGATAGCATTCCACATAAAATATAAATAGATCTTTTCCCGCGATGATAACTATTTCAATAAAGTTCGCAGAAAATACATCTCCCTTCACAAAACGGAGAGATCATCTTTTAGGGAATAAAAATCGCATAAAATGAGAAAATATATATACAGAGACCTTTGACAGTAAATCTATGAGATCTCCTTCAGAGATCAAACGAGTCGTTGAGGGACGATTACGGTCATACCTTTCACGGGACAGGACCGGAATCCGGCGCGAACTGCTCAGACTTTTTGTTAAAACAAAATCACTCACGATTGCAGAACTCGTCGCTGAACTTCAGACTCAGTTTGCAGTTACCTTCCATGCGATCGCTTCAATGGTCGGCATCATTGCATCCCGCATCGGGATCCTCCGCGCAACGCGAAATTCCGACGGTGTAAACAACTACGAACTCAAAGACAAATACTTTGACATCGTGGTCAGGATCGTTGGGGTCAGTTAAACCCACGTACGATCCACAACGGTTTTTACTGCAACATTCCTAGTATACTAGCATCATGCCTACCAAAGACACCACCTGCATAAGCGAGGTGACCATTGTCCCGGAAGTGATCGAATATATCAAAAAACGGGACTGCGATTTTCGCATCTGCACATCCTGTGGCGGACCAATACTTTTACCAATCCGTATCAAACCCCCGAAAAAGACAGATCTCCTCCTCCGGGCAGGAAATCATATGATCTATGTTTCCGTTCATCAGGCACGATTCCTGCACAACATCCGGATGGATATGGTTCCTTTTTTTGATGATGATGATCTTATCGGACATGAATGCGGATGAGTTTTGAAGAGATCTCCCATACGGCAGATGTAAAAATCCGGGTACATGCACCCACACTTGAAGCACTTTTTTCTGAAACCTTCAAAGCCCTGATGCAGGTGATGTATGGGACAGATCGTGCCAGGAGGTATTCTCAGGGAGATCAGGATTGAATCTTCTGATAATGAATCACTCCTTGCAGATTTCCTTTCAGAAGTTCTTTTCGTATCAGAAGTGGAGAGTCTTGTCTTTTCAGACGCTTGTATCAGCATTGACGGTCTGCGTCTCACTGCTGAGCTTACGGGCGAACCATTCGATCCTCTCCGTCATTCAGGGGGTTCTGAAGTGAAAGGGATCTCCTATTCAGGACTCGCAATCACGCATGATGCGAATGGATATATGCTGGACATCATATTTGATGTCTAAGATCATAGGGGAGTGTGGTTGACGGATGCTTGAAGGGGTAAACCGAATCGGCATGCATGAATGGGAGGTACCTGTTGGATATGTAGCCGGCATGCGGGTTCCGGGAAGGTTCTTTCTTTCGGAATCATTAGGCAAGACTCTCGAACCGGGTGCTGTCCAGCAGCTCGCCAACGTGGCAACCCTGCCCGGAATTCTGAAAAATTCACTTGCAATGCCCGACATCCACTGGGGCTATGGATTCCCTATCGGGGGTGTTGCTGCGTTTTCTGTTGATGAGGGGATCATCTCTCCCGGGGGAGTCGGGTTTGATATTAATTGCGGGGTTCGGTTACTTGCAACTCCCCTCCTGCATAAGGATGTTGCCGGCCGCCGGGATCTTATCGATGAGCTCTTCCGCACGGTTCCCACAGGTGTTGGTGCAAAGAGTGCACTGAAGGTCTCTTCCCAGGTACTCGAAGGTATGATGGTAAAAGGTGCCCAATGGGCGGTCAGGGCCGGATATGGTGTTGAACGCGATCTCACTGCGGTGCGAGGAGGGGGGATTCATGAAAGCTGCAGACAGTCGTGCCGTTTCTGCAAAGGCAAAACAGCGCGGAATACCTCAGGGAGGGACACTTGGATCAGGCAATCATTTCCTTGAAATCCAGGTTGTGCGTGAAATTTTTGACCCGGGTGCGGCAAAAGCGTTTGGCCTTGCCCTCGGACAGGTCTGCTGCATGATCCACTGCGGTTCCCGCGGGCTTGGGCACCAGGTATGCACGGATCACCTGAAGATACTCGAAAGCGCAACCAAAAAATACCATATCACCATTCCTGATCGACAACTTGCCTGTGCACCGATAACCTCTCCGGAAGGCATGGCATATTTCGGTGCCATGGCAGCCGCAGCAAACTATGCATGGGCGAACCGGCAGATGATAACCCATACCACGCGGCAGGTACTCTCAAAAATGTTCAGGATTGAATACGATGAGATGCCACTCATCTACGATGTTGCGCATAATGTTGCGAAGATGGAGGAGCATGTTCTGGACGGGAAGCGCATGAATGTCTGTGTGCATCGAAAAGGTGCCACCCGTGCATTCGGGCCGGGATCACGGGATCTTCCTCCTGATCTTACTTCCCTTGGGCAACCTGTGATCATCCCTGGCAGTATGGGAACATCCTCATTTGTTTTACACGGAACACAGACTGCCATGGACAGAACATTTGGGAGCACCTGCCATGGTGCAGGGAGAATAATGAGCCGGACACAGGCAAAAAAGAATCTGAGCGGCAGGGAAATCATGGCGAATCTCTTAAAAGAAGGTATTATTGTCAGAGCACACAGCGAAAATGCCATCGCTGATGAAGCTCCGGAGGTCTACAAACCCAGCGATGAAGTGGTAAATGTAGTTCATGAGGTGGGGATATCCCGGCTCGTTGCACGCCTCTCACCACTTGGGGTGATCAAGGGATGAGTTGTCGTGCAGGTTTTGTCTGGGGGACAAAACAGCACTTCAACCGGTATATCGAAGACTGCGGGATTGCCTGCGAACTTGTCACCCCTCATATGCTCGCAGCCCCTTTTTTCCGGGGCACCTTCAATTGTCTTATTATTCCCACAGGTTTTGCAAACCCTGCATATTCAAACCTTCTTCCTGCACTCCGCGCCGCTTCACCACGGATCAAAAAATTTGTCGAAAATGGGGGAAATCTCCTTGTCTTCGGTGCAGCGACCGATAAACCGGATGCCTATGACTGGCTCCCGTTTCCGGTAACGTACCAGCATGACTGCCACCCGCGCCGGATTGAATGCAGTTCATGTTCCGATACCGGAACACTCATTGACGATTATGATCCTCTGTGCATTGAGTGCGATGGCTCATTTCCGTCACACGAAGGAACGTGTGTAGGAATTGCAGAATCATCAGATGTAATTATTGAAAAGATGATTGGAAATGGGAGAATTGTCGTGACAAGCGTCCATGAGTTTCCCTCAAAGGGATTTTTGAAAAGTTTCTGCACTGCAGGAAAAGAGACCATATTCTAGAAAAATCCTGTGTTTCTACAAAAAAAGGTGATTATGTAACACCCATCAAAAACACGATATAATCTAACTAGGATTTACGCGGTTGGACTAGCATAAAGAATGAAGTATTAACGTCAATCGTGTGGATCACGATAGGCTAGAACCCGGGCTTGGCGATAAAGAGAGAAGTTGCCGACCGGTGAATCGCCCGTTTCGACTCGTACCAACTTGTGCCAGAATTTAATCGATGAGATTCCAGATGAAGAAAGGCAAGTAATGAAAGAAAAATATGTCCTTGCTGGACCACATCTTTACGACCCCAGCATCTCTCGATGCCGCAACATTGTTTAATGCCCCGGTGATATTCCTCAATATTCCATTCAAAGTCCTTGAACAATTTTCTGTCTGATTCAGACGCATCCAGAATATCTGTTGCCCAATGTTCATTCTCTCCGTCAGAATGAACAACTCTGAATACCTTGATGAACCCGTATTGGCGCAAGTGGACAACTTTCCCTTCGGGAGGAATATCGATCTCAGAGACCGGGCGGTTATAGGTGTGATCCGGATCTATCAGCCGGTTGGATTTGAGGCGAGTGCACCTATGCAATTTCAGAGAGCGAATCAATTTCAGGTTGTCGATACTCGAATACCATGAATCGAAGATTACGCAATCCGGGTGAAACTGGCGTTCTTCGGCAGCCCGGACCATGTCCCTGAAATGATCATTTTTTTTCTTTCCGTCTTTGTCGGGACAATAGATCCGGAAATCTACCGGAACAATCGCTGATCCATCGGTCCTGATCGTTGAGATCAGGTTAATACCCTGAACGACACGGTGGTGTTTTCCACTCCAGTGTCGGGTAACCAGTTCGATCTGATGAGAATAAGGTTTGTCCAACGTGCTGTCATCAATGACGAGGACACCTGCTTTTTGCCGAATCAACCGTTTCGCTTCGTTATACAACGCCTCCGTGTGGTGAGGCTGGCTTTCTAACAACCGCTTAACGGAATCATGAGTGATTGTCTCTGATTCTCCTGCGGGAAAGCACCGGGATGCTTCTGTGCATGAACACACCTGATACGTCGCTATGAGAAAGTTGATGAAATTGCTACTGGTGCATTTCGGCGGATTCACACTCCATCGATCTCCATTCCGGGCTTGTTCAGACCAGAATTGGTTCTCTTAGCTCTTTCGGTCGAATTCAAGTGCGTAAGTCATATGAAATACAAAGTAACTGGGACGATGACGGAGGGGACATGTACCTTTCCCCCCTATACCGCCCCTGCGCTCAAGAAGCGATGATGGCGATGTACCTTTTCTGGGGATATCGCATTTTTGGGGAGCCACAGCGGCGGGGATAAAATCCCTGTGAACATTTAGCTTATTGTTGAGCATTTCTCCAGAGCCCCTTAATACTACAATTTTCACAGGAGATTATCCGGAATCAGTGTCACTGTCTAGGAGACTGCGGATTCCACCAGATTTTTCCAGTAATTTTCGCACAAATCCGTGCAGTATCCACCGGCACTGACCTGATCCGGATCAAGACAGGAAAGTGCACGTGCGATGGATTCCTGGTCAGGATCAATAACAATGATCTTCCGGAGATCGTACTCGCTGGAAAGATCGAGGACCATGTCGAGCTATCCCTGCCAACTGCGATCTGCCGCTGGTGTTCCAGCAGGCAGTGCAAGGCTTTCTCTGTCTGGTTTCGGCTGGAAAAAGAAGACGTTCTGCCGGACGAGCGAAGCGATCTCAGGCTCTGATATAGTATCACAGATCAGCACATGCCCGCTGATGCCAATATCCCTCATCGAGCGCATCAGGGTCCGGTACGTTCCGGTGATTGCATCATTCCACTCATATTCATCATCATAGTACGCATCAGTGATCCCGAGAACATGAGGGGCAGGCAGGGCACACCAGGCACCTTTTTTCTGCACTACGATACCCGCAGCATCTTCACTGATTGCATGAGGATCCAGACCAATTTCACCGGTTGCCTTCCTGCCCTCAACACCTCGCAGGCACTGCATAATCCGGTTTTTATAGAACCGGCCTCCAGCGCAGGGTGCCATAATTCCCGCGGTTACCTGAGGTGCAAGCGACTGGTCGAGCAGGTACGTGATGATATCTGCGGTGGTTCCGCGGTGCTCTGCAATCCATGCTGCGAGTGCGGCTACATCCGGCATGCCGGGCTCTGCCCCCAACGCCCGTGTTGCCAGTTTCAGCCGTTTTGCCATATACAGATATTATTACTCATAAGCATCTAAAAAGTACTGATGAACCCACCACCGCTGCTGGTCACCTGCGGGTTGCCGTACACCAACGGCCCCTGCCATCTCGGACATCTGCGAACGTACGTGCCTGCTGACGCTTACGTCCGCTACATGCGGCGGGCAGGCGAGGAAGTCGTCTTCGTCTGCGGTTCGGACAATCACGGGACACCCATTGTCGTCTCGGCTGAGGAAGCAGGCGTCTCCCCCCGAGCACTCTCAGAACGGTATCACCAGCATTTCGATGAGACTTTCAAACGGATGGATGTGCTATTCGACCGGTTCGGTATGACCGATGACCCTGCAACCCATCACCGGACTACAGCAATTGTGTCCGAACTTATCAAAAACGGCTATATCTATAAACAGATCGTGCACCAGGCATATTGCACGAAGTGCAGGAGATTTCTCCCGGACCGGTACGTGGAAGGGGTCTGTCCTCACTGCGGGACACCGGCACGGGGCGATGAATGTGACCAGGGTTGCGGCAAGCATCTGGAACCCGGTGAGATAAAGGATCCGATCTGCAAGGTTTGCGGGACGAAAGCAGAGTTCCGGGACCAGGAACATTATTTTTTTAAACTTTCCGAATTCAAGGAGTTCCTGCTTCCCTATCTTGACACGCTGCGGGGAACGAGCAACGCGAAGAACTATGCAATCGGCTGGATAAAAGACGAACTCCACGACTGGTGCATCACCCGCACTCTCGAATGGGGGGTGAAGTTCCCTGGCCGCGATGATCTCGTGGTCTATGTCTGGGTCGATGCCCCGATTGGATATATTGCATTCACCGAGGAATGGGCAAAGAAGGCAGGCAAAGACTGGAAGCGGTACTGGTGCGGTGAAAACCGGGTCACGCATTTCATCGGTGGTGACATCATCTACCACCACAGCATTTTCTGGCCGGCCCTCTTAAAAGCGGCAGGGTATGGTGTACCGCATGCGATCGTTGCAAGCGGGATGGTCAAGGTCGATGATCACAAGTTCTCGAAATCCCGGGGGTATGTTGTCTGGACAAACGATGATTACCTCGACAAGGGATTACCTGCAGACTACCTCCGCTACTACCTGCTGGCGTACACAAGCCACACCAAGGAACTGAACTTTTCCTGGAAGGTCTTTTCAGAGCGGATCAATAACGAGGTTGTCAACATCTTCGGGAACTTTGTGTACCGTACGCTGTTCTTCGCACACAAAGAATTCAACGGTGTTCCTTCCTGCCCGGTCGATCCTGCCATTATTGCAGAGATTGAAAAGAGCCTGGTAAACGTAGACCGGTTCATGCGGGAGTATGAATTTAAGGGAGCAGTGGACGCGATGATGGCGCTTGCTGCGTTTGGCAATACCTACATCCAGACAAACGCACCCTGGAAGCTGATCAAGACAGACCGGGAAGCCGCGGCACAGGTGATCAAGAACTGCATCCAGATAGCAAAAGCGGTTGCCCTCCTCTTAGAGCCTGTCATGCCGGCAAAAGCGCAGGAGTGCTGGACAATGCTGGGGTATAACGACAATGTCTCAAACCACCCCATCAGCGAAGCAGTCGTGCATGTTCCTGAAACCTGCATCAGGGCCCCTGTACCGCTCTTTGCAAAGATGGAAGAGGATCAGGTCAGGGAACTCGATGCCCTGCTCCAGAAGCGGGTGGGAGAAGCCAATAAAAAGAGGGAGAAGATGCCTGTGGTTACGTTTGAGGAATTCCAGAAACTGGATATCAGGACCGGTAACGTGCTGTCCGCAGAACCTGTACCGAAATCGAACAAGCTCCTGAAATTACAGGTGGATATCGGGGGTGAAATCCGCCAGATCGTGGCCGGTATGCAGCAGTTCTACAAACCTGAGGAACTGGTGGGCAGGGATGTGGTGGTTGTTACCAACCTTGCTCCGGTAAAAATATTTGGTGTGGAGAGCAATGGCATGATCCTTGCCGCCGGGGATTCAGCATCACTGCTCGTACCCTTAAAATCCGTTGTGCCGGGATCGAAAATCCGGTAAATTCGGGATTTCTCCTTTTTTTATCTCTGGTGAATTTCTTTTCTATGAGATGATTGAAAATCAGGTCGTTAACATTCCTTTTAAGAGGTATGAAATAAAAAGCACAGGAAAGATGAAGGAGGGGACAGAGCCTGTGTCCCCTTACCGCCGTAGCGCTAACCGCGATGATGCAGTTTTAAAGAGATATTGAATTACCGGGGATACTCAAGATGCAGGGACCGAGGCTTATGCAAACAACCAACAAAGAGCGCTACGAGTAGAGTTTCTTAAGCATTCCTAAAGGTCTAAAAAAATTACTTTTTCAGATGAGTCACAAACCGGGCATTCACCTCGTCCCAGTTTACCAGATTCCAGAACGCTTCGATAAACTTTGCCCGGTCATTCTTGTAGTCAAGATAGTATGCGTGCTCCCAGACATCAAGGGCCATCAGGATCGCGGTATCCCGGTATCACGTTGACATTGTGCTTCTCGAGCTGCATGATATAGAGCCGCCCGGTATTCCAGCAATACGTCAGTACGGCCCAGCCTGATCCTTCGACACTGGATGCAGCCTGGGTAAACTCCTTTTTAAACCGCTCGAATTTCCCGAACTCCGCATCGATTGCTTTTGCAAGTTCACCTTTCGGTATCTCCTCCGCCACCAACACCGGCAGGTGCCAGATTTCCAAAGAACAGCTTATGCAGACGGTAACCCCCGATATGAAAGGAAAGTTCTTTTAAAGTTGCTTTCATGTCCAGATCGGCATTGTCCCTGCGTGCCTTGTCGAGTTTTTCCAGAATTGCATTTGCACCCGTTACATATGCCTGGTGATGTTTCTGGTGGTGCAATGTGAGTTGTTCTTCCGACATATAAGGAGCCAGAGCCTTATAGGCATAGGGAATTTTTGGCAGAGTGTATAGATTTGCCTGCTTCCATGGTTCCTAACCTCCCTTGATAATAATGGTGTATTAGTTCGTTTCCGGTATTTCATTTATTGCATCATACAAGGTTAGATCTGCTTCTATCATACCGTTTTATCCTACCGTACAGCCCACAATGTCGCATAATTTAAGCACATATCCTGCATATCGGATACGTGCCCATGACAGAAACCCTATTCGAGCCAGCGCTGATTGCAACCCTCCTTGCCATGCAGCGGGGTGAGATCACCGAACATCATATCTATAAAAAAATCGCTGCTGCGCAAAAAGATTCCCACAACCGCGAGGTGCTGAACCGGATTGCACAGGATGAACTCGGGCATTATGGGATATGGAAACGGTATACACACCAGGATGTGGCACCCAACACCCCCCGTATCTGGTTCTATTACCTGATTGCACGGGTCTTTGGCATTACGTTTGCGATTAAACTCATGGAAGGGGTGGAAAAACGTGCCCAGTCTTATGATAAAGCCCTCATCGATAAGATTCCCGAAATCCGGACGATCCTGACAAATGAAGAAACCCACGAGCGTGAACTCATTGCGCTTATTGACGAAGAGCGATTAAAATACGTTGGTTCTGTTGTGCTCGGGCTCAATGATGCTCTTGTTGAATTTACCGGAACGCTTGCCGGGCTCACGTTTGCTATCCAGAACACGCAGATCATCGCGGTTGTCGGGCTGATCATGGGAGTTGCAGCCTCGCTTTCGATGGGAGCATCTGAGTACCTTTCGCAGCGATCAGACGGGGGACCAGCAGACCCGGTCAAGGCATCAGTCTATACCGGTGTCGCCTATATCGTAACCGTTGCCCTGCTTATCCTGCCATTCCTTGTCTTTACCAGCCCGTATTATGCGCTCATGCTCACCCTGCTGGGTGCGGTTATGGTAATATTCCTGTTCACGTTCTATATATCCGTGGCCAAGGATCTTCCCTTCTGGAAACGCTTTGGTGAGATGCTCCTCATCAGTCTCGGAATTGCCGCGATATCCTTTGTTATCGGTATACTCATCCGCACGGTGCTGAACATCAACGTCTGAAAAAAGAGAAAAGAATCCATTGTTTTTTGGCACTGGAGAAACGGGCATACACCTATACGTTCACACCCGAACCTTGAAAATCGTGCTCTATACGAAGCACCCCCGTTTCAGGGTTTTTCCGAGGCACGGCGGGGAGGGGAGTCTTTTTAGTCACCTATCCGTCGCACAGGAAGCCCCATCGGGGGCGGCGGCATTCATCGCACCAGATGACTAGTGAGGTAACAATTCCTGCATCAAAACTGAATACTTCGATTTACTATGAAAATGCAATCGCTTTTTCATCCTGTATGGTTGTCTCCCAAGGGGAATCATATCTGTTTTCATAGGACACTGGGAGATGTGCTGCGCCCGTATCCACTTCTGCCCGGTTGAAGCGATTCAGTACGGGCCAAAAACAAAATAATGTGGGCGCTACCTCCACCCGGCGCTCAAGCTCGCTGATATGAAAGCGCAACGGGCCAAATAAACCCGTTTATCTTCCTTACCTTAATTGCGCTGCAGGCTCCCACCTGCCCGTACGGATTATTCATGGCAATAATTTTCTCTTCCTTCACGCATGCACAACCCCTCCTGAACATACTATGACTTGTCACCACCAGACTGGATCATTTTTCGTATCACAGGCAAGCCGTGTCAGAGCTCCACAGGTGCAAACTCGTCTTTCCCGGCACTGCATTCCGGGCATAGCCAGTCTTCGGGCAGGCTGAAAAATTTTACACCGGACGGGATCCCTCCCACCGGATCTCCTGCTTCAGGGTCATAAATATAACCACAAACAAGACACTCGAAGCAATCAATGTCTGTTTCCATGATCAGAATAAATAATATGTTCCAATAAAAATTTTTTGAATGTATACTGCTCAGTCTCTGGAGAAACAGGCATGAACCGATCGGGTTCACTCGCAAACCATGAAAATCTTACTTTATACGAAATACTCCCGCATCAGGGCCTCTCCGGGGCACAGCGGGCAGGGAGTTTTTTTTAATTTTTTATTCACCGATCCGCCGCACAGGAAGCCCCGTTGGGGGCGGGGGCAATCATCGTACTTGAAGGATAGAGTGAAAATAATCCCCGTATTATTTCTGAATACTATGATTTTTGTGGGAATTGCTCCATTACGAGCGAAACGTTCACGGGGGTTCTACCCCCGCACGCTTGTGGCTAACCCCAGACAGGTACTACGTCATCATCGCTAAGCGCAGGGGAGATATGGGGGGACAGGCACGGTCCCCTCCTCCATTGTACCAGTGCTGTATTTTTCATTTCATACCAAAAAGAATTCTCCAGAGCCACTATTCAATAACCTGAAAAGAGACTAATAAAACTCCACGAGAATTGTTGTTGTCGCTGATGAGAGGGGTATAAGAAGAAGATAAAAAAAACCTTTGCTGAGTTGTGCATTTGATGGATCAGGACATATTTCCTGAAAATATTCCAGTACTGATATTTTTTTCCCGGTTAATTGATTAAATGAACGTATCCCTATATAGATAGGTATAAATAAATGATAAAATAAAGAGCCGGTATATGGTCAGGCCAGCAAAGGAGATGATTGGAGTATATGGACCGGTTCTTTTCACTACCCATCCGGCTCTCCGGGGTTTTATCTACAAATATATTCTGGGTCTCACTCCCCTTTTTTTAGCAGCCCTCTCGGTGATTATCCTGACAGTCATGATCGATGCAGGGAGGTCATTTCCTCATTCACTTGTAGTTCCCCTGGGAACAATTGTTCCTGATCTGGATGCATTTGTCCAGATATTCGCGTATATAATCGCACCAATCGGCATCTTCCTTTTTTTTATCTTTCTCGGTGATGTAATGAACCGTGCCGAAATATGGACAGGAGCTGCCCTGACATTAATCCTGAGTGTAATCGGAGGACTGGTACTCATGCAGGGCACGGGAATTCCGATACTTTCAACCAGTTACCTGCTTACTCTTTTCCAGTGGATAGCATATCTGATCCAGCCTTTCAGTGTTATTGCTACGCTTATTGTTCTTGCAGGGATCGAATTATTCCGGCGTTCGCTAAAGTATACCATTACCCGGGATGTTGTGATAATTACAGGGGGTCTCTGGAACCTGGTAGAGAATGTAATCCCCCTTCACCAGATCGAGAGAATCATCCTTGTGCAGGGTCGTCTGGGGCACTTTTTCCATTTTGGCACCATCGTTCCTGCGGGACTGGTATTCGGGATTACTCAGATAGATATGAGAGGTCATCATATCGACAGGTGATTTAGCACATCCGGATACAGATCAGCATCTACGCTGCGCTGGGAAGAAGGATCACATAATCCTCTCGTAAGCCTGTATGGGATACGCGATCCAGAAGACGTGAAGAAACGTCTTGAAAAAGCGATACAGCAGTTTTCAGAAAAAGACAGGGGATAATGTATTTTTTAGTCCGGATCAGGATATTCATGTTCCATCACCTTTTATTACTCAGCCGGAATATCACAAACGGATATGGTTGTTATGAACAGACAGGTTGTCAAATGGTGCTTAGATCTCGGGATGGGAATAGCGTTTCTGGTGAGTTTTATCACCGGGTTCTTTAAGTTCACATTCCTCATGCGGATATTCGGCCTTGTGGATCTTGTGCTTCCACTCGCCTTGATGAGTGATATCCATGACTGGGCTGGTCTCGCACTGGGTTTTTTTGTTGCTGCCCACCTGTTTTTAAACCGTTCATGGATCATAACGATGACAAGAAAAATCCTTACCAGGGCACCATTATCACCCTGATGCAAAGTCCAGAAAAGATGGTTGTCCTGTTAAAAAAGAAATTTTTTAATTCGAGAAGAAATTCTTCTCTAAGTCCGCAGTATTGGAATATCCCCGTTGCTCCCAGTAGCCCCGGTAATTCGGGTCATCAGTGAGCTGGATCTTCTCGATCCACTTGATCCATTTGTATCCCCATTTGTCTTGTGCCACCAGCTGGAAAGGATACCCCCGTTCCGCAGGGAGTGTGACATTGTTCATCTTGTAGGCCATGAGGATTTCATGGTTCATCAGGTAGTCAAGCGGGAAGGAGGTTGTATAGCCATCATGCGCCGTGAATATCACGGTATTTGCTCTGGGATCTATGCCTGCTTCCCGGATCAGATCGCTGACCAGCACGCCTTCCCAGAGGATCGTTGCATCCCATCCTTCCACGCAGAAGAGCGTGACAACCTTGGTATAATGGGGATACCTGGTCAGTACATCCTGGTACGTGTAGACATCTGTTTTGTTGGTCAGCCCGGTAACCGTGAGCCGGTAATCGGATGTGTTGACATACTGGGGACCTCTGATAGAGTTTTCACGAAAATCATTCATTGAGGAGAGATCGTTTCCCTGGTACGCCCTCACTTCAACAGCAGGGAGTGCATTCGTACCATTCGTGGATGAAATGGATCGGCTTCCCTGTCCACCAAGGAGGAAAAATACAGCTGCCATGAGAATAATGACCGCAATTGCGATGATTGCGAGATTTTTTGAGTTCATTTACCTGAGAACTGTGCCCCGGATCTTATTAACCATCGCTTGGTGACACAGGTTGAGGCTGCCACGGCAACACGACCTGCCCGCATTACCCGCTAAGGCGATATGATCCTGGTGAACCCCGGCCAAAGTATTCTTCGTAGACCACGTACAGATTGATATCATTTGGAGCCCGGTAGGGTTTCGGCACGTATCCCAGAATTCTCCGTATATCCCGCCGGATATAAAATGAACGGTGTTTCACCAAAGCCCGCTGCTTTCCGATTGACACCGGGAGCCGGTGAATATGGGCGTGACACATCTGGCAGACTACCAGGATACGTGTTGACGGATCGCGTTTCATCTCCTTTGTCGGGTGCCGGGAGATGCTATGGATTTCAAGAAACAATGAAGGATAATAATCGTGGCAGAGCTCGCAGGTGTTTTCGACCGCAATTTTAAGTTTCTCTTCCTGGACCGGTGTTATGCTCATAAGGGTACATTCCGGCATGATGCATTTCCTCTTTGATCATCCGACCATTGTCGGGTAAGGATAAAAGATTTCCCCCGGATTACCTGGGCGGTATCGGAAAATGTCCACGATAGGGAAAGGTGCCTTTGTAGTACAAGGGGAAAAAGAATGGTAATCCTGCCGCTTAAACCCGTGGCTGCTGCTGTGTTGCACAATGGAATGTACCGAATCCTTCAACCATTGCACGGGCATCAATCCCGATTACCTTGCGGCCAGGGAAAAGACCCTGTAAAATCCGCAACGCCTCTGCATCATTCGGGTCGTTAAAAAGCGGTACGATAACAACAGTATTTCCGATATAGAAATTTGTGTAACTCGCCGGATACCGCTCATCACCGTTGGCGACCTTTGCCGGCATCGGGAGTTTCACGACCGTGAGAGGTGTGCCGTCCTGGTTGCTTGATTGTTTCAGGATTTCGTAATTTTCCTGCAGGGCCCGGTAATTTGCATCCGCTGTATCGTTTTCATACGCACAAACAACTGTTGCCGGGGCGACAAAACGTGCGATATCATCGATATGGCCATCCGTATCGTCACCGACGATCCCGTCATTCAGCCAGATAACCTTCACAACCCCGAGATATTCTTTGAGGAATTCCTCAATTGCATCAGAAGATAACGACGGGTTCCGGTTCGGGTTTAACAGGCACGAGCGGGTGGTCAGCACCGTTCCCCTGCCGTTCACATCAAGCGATCCGCCTTCAAGCACGATCCCGGGAACGAACTGGGGAAGCTCGAGCCAGCGGTTCATGACGTTTGGGATTCTGCCATCATTTACCTGGTCTTCATATTTCCCGCCCCATGCATTGAAATTCCAGCGTACCATCGCAGACCGCTTCATTGCACGGTTGATAACAAACGTAGGGCCATAATCCCGAATCCAGACATCCGAGAACTCAGTGGTATGGAGTCTAACTAATGAAGGATCGATCTGGCTTTCCCGGAGCCGGGTTTTGACTCTTCGGTGCACAGCTGCAGTGGGAATGAACAGTTCAACCCGTTCAGAAGTGTGAATTGCCGTCACAAACTCAAAAAAAGCCTCTTCAACTGCAGGGAGTTTTGGGAAGGTATTCTTGTTGTGCGGCCACGAGAGCCATACCGCATCATGGGGTTCCCACTCCGCCGGCATATGGAACCCCCGGTTTCTCGGGGTATCCCCGGGACGGATTATCGGGAAATGCCCCATCATTTCCCGGGAACAGGGTGCAGGTTGTACCATACGTGTCCGGGCGCCGGTTCCGGAAAAACCCCCATGATTCCCTGACCGTCTGGTTCATGGATAAATCGAGCGTGGCGATCAGCGTTTCTTCAGTATCTCCTCCCTGCACGATTATTTTGCCAAACGCATCACAGATAAACGATCCCCCGAAAAATTTTATATCCGCTTCCTTTCCGACACGGTTTATAGCCGCAACATGGACACTGTTTGCAACAGCATGGCCCCGCTGGATGAGTGCCCACGCTTCATGCCAGTTGCCTTCTGCAGGTTCTTCACTGGTGGGATGCCCGATTGCTGTCGGATAAAAAATGATCTGGGCTCCGTCAAGAGCAACACAGCGCGCTGCTTCAGGAAACCACTGGTCATAGCAGATGAGCACCGCGATACGCCCGTACCGGGTGGTGTGAACGTGATACCTATCCCCGGGATAGAAGTACCCTTTTTCAAAGAAACCGGGATCCTGCGGTATATGGACTTTGTGATAGGAGGTATGGAGTGTCCCGTCAGCATCGATGATAACTGCAGTGTTGTAGTACCTGCCATCGGATGACTTTTCAAAGAGCGGGACGATAATGACAACATTGTTCCGGCGGGCAATCTCAGAAAATACCCGGGTGGAATCTCCGGGAATCGTTTCTGCGAGTGGTGATGCATTCACACCAATTCCCTGGGGGAAGTAACGTGTCCGGTAAAGTTCGGGAAGACAGATGATCTGTGATCCCTCTTGTGCCGCCTGCTCAACTTTCGATAATGCTTTTTTGAGATTCTCGTTAGGATCCGGACCAACCGCCATCTGGATGAGACCGACTCGTACGTTTTTTTGCTCCATACGCCTCTTGATATACGAGTTTTTCTTACTGGGATATCATGCTATCCAAACGCACTGTCTGCGGTGCATGCACACCACGGGGGCGCCACTTCGTTCATCGGTGATGAGAAAAATGCAGGAGGAATTGATCATGAGGCGAAGGAAAAATCCAGAAGTACGCTATTTTTGTGATAGTGTATATATTTCCCACGATATTCCTCCTGATATGAGCAACCGGAATATGCACTGGTATGCTATTAACTCACCGTTTTAACCCACCGTTTTTATTTTGATTGTTTCAAATTCCTTATAGGAAAATAAATCCAACAAAAAGTAAACTATATATTCTAAAATGTTAATTATAATTTACATTAAGTATTAGAAGTTGGACAGTTATGGATCGAATTGAATATAAAAAACTCACCCATTCAGACCATACCACTGAATGGCGGGACAATCAGACACTGGTCGCACTCACTGCAGGCGCATGCCTTCTTGCTCTCGTAATTGCTCTTAAAAATATTCTCAACGTTCCAACAGAGCAGCTCACCAGGGATCTGGTCCTCTACATCTGTATCTTAGGCGGTCTTGCAACATCCTATCCTCTCGTGACAAGAAGACGGGCGGATTTGACAATCAGCCATCCGGGCCTCTGGATAGCGGTGATCGTGACGGTAACTATGGCCATCATCGTTCTGTATGCTATCTGATCTCGGGACAATCGCCATGCAAAAGAATTTTGTGATAATTCCCAGTATGCATCCTGTTTGCAGGACTGCAGGGAGGGATCATGTATATGCAGGTGGAGATACCCTGGCGATAGAAATCTTTTCTCTTGCCTTCACGGGCGTTTGTCTGATCCTGCTCACCATCCGGCATTCCCTGCACAAGGATGATTCCGCTGGCAACAACCTCACCACGATTCCTGCTGCATTTGTGGTGCTGCAGGTCATTTCCACCCATGAAAATAACATAGCAACCGGATTACACCAGCAATGAAAAACAGGATTAAAGTTTACCGGGCGTTACGCAACCTTACCCAGGAAGCACTCGCTGACCAACTGGGGGTAACACGGCAGACGATCCTTGCTATTGAAAAAGAAAAGTATGATCCCTCACTTGAACTCGCGTTCCGGATTTCCCGGTTGTTCAAAGTCCCGATAGATAAAATGTTCTTTTATGAAAAGGAGAGTGAAGATCAGCCACTCTTTGAGGATTAGGCCCCCGTATATTTTGTGAAGCACAGGGTCTCCCTTTTTGGTGCCCAAACCTCCTGAAAAAACGGAACCTTTGACGGTGTGCTCATAGTAGGAAGCCCACTGAAATCTGGATCTTTCTCTGGTAATACACCTGCTGTTACCTTTTTAAAAAATACCTTCGGATGATTTTAACAATATTTATTAAACGTTACGATAATCGCTATTAATCCGGTGCTCTGCTGCCATATCGGCATGATTTATCAGCGAAATTATCCTGATTGATTCCTGCATCACCCCAGACAGCACAAATAAGGGTGATGGCATTATGGGAATTTCAGGAAGTATATTTTTTGTGTACAACAGTGATCGTAGTGCCCGAAATTCGGTCACTTTACATCAGATCAGTAAAAGAACCCTTAGGATTTGTGCCGATAATTATTTTCGTTGTTGTCATAGCGACATTTTTCTTCCTGCTGGTATCACCTGTCACTGCTCTTGACTGGACAACAGAAACGGTTGACAGCCCTGGAGATGTAGGGTGGTATACTTCCCTCGCGCTTGATGATTCGGGAAATCCCGGTATCAGCTATATGGACTGGACAAACCGTCATTTGAAATATGCAGCAAAGGTGGATGGGGAGTGGATCAATGAAACCGTTGATACCACCAACGCCGTGGGGGAGTTTTCCTCGTTGAAACTTGATGCATCTTTACATCCGCTTATCAGTTACTATGACGGGAACATCGGAAACCTGTCCTTTGCAATGAAAACCGGAGACTGGCTGGAGCACTGTAATTGTAGACAGCGGGGGTGTCGGGAGATATACCTCGCTTGCGGTCGATGGATCAGGAAATCCGCGGATCTGTTACCAGGATCTCCTGAATGCGAAACTGAAATATGCAGCAAAAAGTGGGGGTATCTGGACTCATGAAACAGTCGACAATGCCGGGAATGTTGGTGCCTACTCATCTCTGGCACTGGATAGTGGCGGTAATCCGCACATCAGTTATTACGATGGAACGAAAGGGGATCTGAAGTATGCAGTAAAGAGCGGAGGGCAATGGACCAATCAGACCGTAGACAGTACCGGTAATATCGGTTATTATACATCGATCGCACTTGATGGATACGGGAAATCCCCATGTCAGCTACTACGATGGCATTAACAGGGATCTTAAGTATGCGACAAAAACAGGAAGTTCCTGGAATAAAGAGATCGCAGATACCACCGGCAGTGTGGGAAAGTATACCTCGGTTGCACTCGATAGTTCAGGAAATCCACACATCAGTTATTACGATGAGACCAATGGTCACCTGAAATATGCTACAAAAACCACCACGGTGTGGACACATGGTACCGTGGACAATGCGATAAATGTTGGAATGTACACCTCGCTTGCTCTTGATGGTGCAGGAAATCCGCGGATAAGTTACCGGGATTTTGGGAATAATGATCTCAAATATGCCATCGGGATTCCCCCGTTGCTGCTGAATTTTACCGCTTCATCACAGAATGGTTATGCTCCGCTTACCGTACAGTTTTCAGATACCTCAACGGGTGGATCTCCCTCCCTTTGGAACTGGTCATTTGGCGATGGCACATGGTTTAATACCAGTGTTACTGCTCTGCGGAACCCGACTCATGGGTATGAAACACCAGGGATATACACCGTGAACCTGACAGTTCTGAACCTTAGTGTAGCAAGTACTCTGAGCCGTTCAGGATACGTTACGGTTGTTGCACCACCCGAAACTATAGTGCCGACCATTTCGCCAACACCTACCTCCCCACATCCTCACCCACTCCCACCTACCTCCTCACCAGTACTCCTCAATTACCGTCCTACTCCAGGCTCTGATGAAGGTTCGGCAAGTGCCGATGATCCTCTTCCTGCGCTATCATCAACACCAGTCCGGCCAGGAGCGGGACCGCTCAGTTGCCAAACCGTGAATGTTGGCGGGGATTCGGCTATCAGTCGTGTTACCGTAACCGGGCAGGATATCACCGATATTATTGTCACCGCACGGCAGCTTACATCTGTACCCTCAGGGGTAACACCTGTGGATATGCCGGTTTATCAGTATATTGATGTCACCCCTGCACGCTACACGGTCATATCAGCGGCACTGATAGAATTTGATGTGCCTCTTTTTTCAATCGGCGACAATCATGCCTCGGTGAATAATGTCAGCTTGTGCATGCTCAATAACAGAACCTGGGTCTGCCTTCCTACCGATACGACAGGAAGTAAAAACGGCAAGGCGCTATATCGTGCAAAAAGCCCGGAATTCTCCCTTTTTGCCATCACTATTCACCACGAGACATGCATTGCACCTCCTGAGAATATACTTACCGCATCACCTGGGTCAGAAAAGAGCACGGGAATTGAATCCCGGGAATCAGACATTTCGACCATACCAAAAATACCGCTGAAAATCGCACCGGGCGGATCGAACACGGTATTTTCATTCTTGTCGCTTGTCATCAGCATTATTGGAATGATCGGGATTGTGATTGGAGTTGTCCTCATACATAGCCGGTGGGAACGCTGAAAGTCTCTGATACTATTTCCCTAAATAAAAATTGCAGAGGTAATACGAGTTATTCACCAGAAGACTGTTTAATAAATTTTATGGTTCCCTTGAGAAAAATTCATTCAAATCAAACGTTTTTTCTCACCTTTTGCCATGGTATTGCATTTATAGGGTCTGCCTGTAGCAGGGTACAAAACTACGAGGCTTTTCCTGCTGATAATCTACTATGAACAGGAAAAAATAAAAGAGAAAGGACTGAGTGCAAAGTTGCATTCTGAACTAATCGGAGGATTTTTTTAAGGTATATGCGAGTATTGTTTCAGGTAAAGTATGACGATTTCATCACCAAAACTGTACCAGTAACGGTTCAAAAAGGCTGCACACTCTTTGTTTGGTATTACTACGTTTTTCCCATGTTCCCCCGGCAAAATCATTGCACCGGTCAATACCCGCCTCGAACCAGGAATTTTATAGCTAAACATCTGGTTACATGATATAACCTGAAAAATCACATGAATATTAAATCAATGAAGGGTAAAATGGGGATTAATGACAGAGAAACCCTGTGATACCTGTGATAAAGAGTGTGTTGGCGGTATCATCTATGGCAACTGTCAGCAATTCCTCAATTGGCGCAGCGAGCTCTAATCGTATAGACGTTTGCCTGGATATAATACTCTCCTTGAGCCGGGTAACGGTTTCCTCGGAATAATAACCCTTCATAGTTAGTTTCTGTGGTGCTTTCGTATCACGGTCTTTTTTAGTTCTCCTCACTTGAAAGAGGGGATGACGGTTAAAAAAAATTGTTTCTTGGATTCTGCAGAAACGGACTTGAGTCGATTCGGTTCACACCCGTTCCATGAAAATCTTATTTTATACGAAGGACTCCCGCCTCAGGGATTCTTGAGAGGCAGGGAGGGCAGGGAGTTTTTTTTAATTTTTTTTATTGACCGATCCGCCGCACAGGAAGCCCTGTTTTGGGGTGGCGGCAATCATCATACCAGATGGATAGACTGGTAACAATGCCCGCATTCTATCTGAATACTATGATTTAATATGAAAATGCAATCATTTTTTCATCCTGTATGGATGTGTCTCACGGGGAATCATGTCCGTTTTCATGGGAAATGCTCAATACCAAGCTAAACGCTCAACAGGGGTTTCAATCCCGCCGCTGTGGCTCTCCATAAACACGATAACCCCCGGACAGGTGCTACAACATCATCACGCTCAGTGCAGGGGCGGTATGGGGGAACAGGCACTTTCCCCTCATTCGTTGTGGCGGTGCTTTGTATTTCATGTTAGAGCAAATGGAATTCTCCAGAGCCGTTCTTTGTTACAATTTTAGGTGATTGTAAAATATCAGCCCCTAAATAGAAAACACGAAATGTAAAAACTCAGTCAATTGAAGTCAAAAGATTAATCGCACGAGAAATTCGCTCTTGGGGGCTCCGCCCCCGCCCCTCGGGCACCCCCCCTTTGCGATAGTGCTGTATTACCTGTTCTGGTGATATCGCAATGCGCCCCGTCCCCCTCGGGGGACTGGTGACGCAAGGGGGGGCAATCATGCCAAATGGTGTGGTTATCACCTCATTTGGGGGCGGATTATTGATAATCACTCAATTTTAAAGAACACCTGTGGAGAAATACTTGCATGAAAATCTGAATATTTATAGGAAATTTTTTTTCGGTGAGCATTCACATTTTTTTGTACTTTTCTCCCGGGATATGAGAGCCATTTTTTATGAAACGGTAGTCACTTCACCAGATCAAATACCCAGCGGCTCACACCCGGCGCAACATTACCGCACCTTCGCTGTACAACCACTTCAAACCCCATTCAGGGTAAATTCCCCGGCAAGAGCATCTGCCTGGTTCCGGTTTTTGAAGGTATAGAAATGGATTATCCCCCCGGGTTTTACCCGCGATGCAAGAACATCAAAGATCGTATCCATCCCATACGGAGTCGGAATGATCGCACGATCGAATGGGTAAACCGGAAGAAGTGACGTATCAAAGGCATCACCCGGTAGGGTGGTGACCTGATCCTCAACACCGTTCAGCTGCACATTCCTGACAAGCCAGCGGTATGCTTCCGGATTCTTCTCAACAGCAATGATACGCGCACCACGAGCCGCTGCCGGAATCACAAAGGGTCCCACACCACAAAATGGTATAAGTACACGTTCACCGGACTGTACCTGGTCAGTGACCCGTTTGCGTTCGCTTGCAAGCCGGGGATTGAAAAAAACGGTGCCCACATCGAGCTCGGTACGCAAACCCATACTCATGATGGACGGTAACGGTATCTTTTCCTGCAAGAATCTCATAGCAGGCTGTACGGTTGCAGCCATCGAGCCGGGAAATTTTGTTCAGGACCGTTTTGATAGTGTCGGCGCCGCGAGATGATGGCCTGAGCAATGGTCCCCTCATACCCACAAAGGTAAGGGGACAAGGAGAGAACGGCAATATCCCCTATCACATCGAAATGGTCAGAAAGGTGGCAGAGAGCACGGTCGGGGATGATACCCCTCACCTGATCCTTCAAACCCATGATTTCCGGAAATATATGAATGGTGTTCTGATAACCATGATCGAGATCTTCTGGAGCTGTTCCTCAATTAACCCATATATTAATGAACCATAACTTCTTTGTTCTCTTCATTATGACACAGGTCCGCGCTGTCGAACGCGTTCTCAGGGCATACCCGACAGTTGAAGGTGCCGGCGTCCGTCTGCACCGGGCATTTGGCAGCTACGAGGTCCCGCAGTTCGACCCGTTTTTAATGCTTGACGACTTCCGGGCACCGCGGCCGGAAGATTACCTTGCCGGTTTTCCCACACACCCTCACCGGGGCATAGAGACCGTCACCTATATGCTCAAAGGATCAGTGAAGCATAAAGACAGCATGGGAAATGCCGGGAGCGTTAATGCCGGTGATGTGCAATGGATGACTGCAGGATCCGGTATTATTCATTCGGAAATGCCAAAACCGGTGAACGGGCAGATGGGGGGATTCCAGCTCTGGGTAAACCTGCCCCGGTCGCACAAGATGATGGATCCGCGATACCAGGAGATAACGCATAATCAGATTCCAACCGTCTCTCCGCTCAAGGGTGTCACTATTCGCGTGATCTGCGGTAACGGTCCAGGGTGTTAAGGGTCCGGTGCGGGATATTGTCGCTGATCCTGAATATCTCGATGTATCTCTGGATCCGGATACTGTTTTCTCTCATCCGGTGAAGGAAGGATATACCGCTTTTGCCTATGTTATTGGCGGGGAAGGGACATTTGATCAAAAGGAAGGATACCAGGTGAATAACCGGGATCTGGTCCTGTTTGGCAATGGTTCATCGATATGGGCCCGATCATCCGGAAGGGGTTTTCGATTCCTCTTCTTTTCCGGAAAACCGATCCATGAACCGGTTGCGTGGCGGGGTCCTATTGTCATGAATACGACCGATGAACTGCGTCAGGCATTCCGGGAATATGACGAAGGAACGTTTATCAAAAAGAATGCCTGAACAATGCGGTATTTTTTAATGTATCTGGAAGTGACGCTACGAAGAAATCCTCTTTTTTTACCTCATCAGATAAGGTGACATTTCTCCTTCAGGATACGGCGTTCCGGCAGATCTTTGAAGTACCGGAATACCGGTTCGATGATATGCGTCCCGATGACCGTGTCATTGACATCGGTGCAAACGTGGGAGCGTTCTGCATCCGTGCATCCCGCTGCTCCCAGTACATCGTCGCGGTTGAACCGGTGACTGCATCCCTTCTCCGGCAGAACATCCAGCTGAACGGTGTTCCTGTCCGGGTCATTGAGGGAGCGCTTGGTGACGGGAATCCAAAAAAAATCAGTTGGGATGATTGCGAAGTTATTTCACCCACCTACCCGCTCCACAAAATCATCGAAATGGCCGGAGGATGTGATTTCCTGAAATGCGATTGTGAAGGAGCAGAATGGCAGATAGTGCCGGAAGATCTCGCAGGTGTCCGCCGGATTGAGATGGAACTGCACATTCCCCCGATCAGCGGACCCCCCAACCCGGCACTTCTCGATTATATCAGCCGGCATTATCATTTCGGGATTGAACGAAAACCCGTTCATGCAGCGCTCGGGGTAATGGGAGTGCTCCATGCTGAACGGAAGGAATGAGAGGTTCTGCGTTTTTTAATAAAGCAGGTACATTTCAAACTCAATAAAAACTGATATCCTGGTTGCCCGTGTGCCAAGATTCAAGAACCGGTACGGGTAAAAACAGTTCCGGGAACAGGTATGTGCACTGAAAGTAGTGAACAGAAAAATGTAACTCTCGACCAGATTCTTGCAGAGCGCCGCTCGTACAGGATGTTCAGGTCGGAATTTCCTCCTGAAGACGCAATCAGGCGCATTATTCATGCCGGGCTTCTTGCTCCGTTTGCAGCAGCTGCGGTAGGAAATTCAACGGATTATTTCCGCCGGTTCTTTGTGATGAAGAAGGGATCACAGAGCATGAATGCTGCCGCTCCGCTCGTCATGGCAGAAATCCACCGTATGTCAGAAAACCTCCATGAGGATATGAAAAACAACCTGCGACTTCGGGAACATGCGATGGGGTTTGCCCAGCGACTCGCAATGATAAAAAAACGGGGGGTTGTACCCGGTATCGGCACAGCACCGTACTATATTGTGGTCGCGGAACGCAAAGGATATCCACCCGTGGAGCTGCAGTCGCTTGCACACTGCATGGAAAACATGTGGCTGAAGGCAACAGCCCTGGAACTCGGGTTCCAGATGGTCTCGATTACGTCGGAGATGGCACAAAACCCTGAGTTCTGTAACATTCTCGGGATTACTCCGGGCGAATGGGAACTGATGGGGTGTGCAATCGGTTACCCGCAGGAAATGCTCTCTCCTTCAATCCGCCCTCCGGTTGAGGATGTCACGCGGTGGCTGGAGTAATTTTTTTGGTTTCAGTTTGATCCGCTATCTTATTTAGAATAACATTCGATCAAAATTTCTGACTCAAACCTTTCGTTTGTAATAATGTTCCATCGATGTACTGTGATCTCCTAAGGGTTAACAATAATAAGCATATAAGAGGGAATAACCTGGTAAATTGTCTGAATGGATTGGGCAACGTTATTATTATAATTTGTACTATTCTATTGTGTAAGATTTGTATAATTTCACCGATATTTTTACCCATAAAATGAAAACATTAATAAGGTATTTTTCTCTTGCATTGCATCAATTTATTATTAATGAAATATAGAGAACCCGCTACCTGCTCAGGGGGACAGTTCTCTGATTGAAGAATTAAACCAAAAACTCGTTTCTTGTGATTTTTCTGCTGGGCAGAATGAAAGGGAGTGGAGATTGCGGCTACCGTTCCCAAGGAAAAAGGAGGAAATGATGAAAAAAACGGTGTTGCACATAGTTTTCGTGCTTATGCTCTGTAGTCTAATTCTCATATTGCCGGTCGCAGCTGATACTATCCCGCCAACGGTGGTCTCTACGGATCCGATCGGCGGTGCTTATAATGTACCATTGAATGTGAAGATCATTGCCACCATGAACGAAGAGATTAATCGATGTGTAGGTATTGTTGAATTAGCGGATCACACTGGCAATATCGTTGAAATTTCTGATGACTGGGATGCACCTGATTATATCCATCTGGAGTTTCAACCAGCAAGTCTCCTCAACAAGGGGGAAACCTACACGGTAACGTTACGCGGGCTAATAGATTTTGATAATAATGTGATGCCGGACCATTCCTGGGCGTTCACCACTACCGGTTTTCCACCGACCACAGAAATCGCTACTCAAGACAGTTATTCCATTTTCCCTCGTTGCGGGTGGTATAATACATCTGTTCAGGTAACTCTTTCAGCAACCGATTACAGTGGAACCGGCATACAGAAAACAGAGTATAGCTTGGATGGAGGCGACTGGAACACTTATGATGACACGTTTACCATAGATGGGGAAGGTATAACGACTATCGCATATCGCTCAATAGATAACGATGGAAATAGTGAGTCCCCACGATCTCTCGACGTGAAAATCGATAAAACACCTCCGACAATAACCGGTGTCGTAATTGATCCAGTAACTCAATCTCCATTACTACCTAATGCTAATGGCTGGTATTCATCAGATGTCACGGTTCGCTTCACCGCAAGAGACGATTTGTCTGGTATCTTGCATTACGGACATCCGGGGGAAGATCTCTTTTGGGATACCAAATTATGCTCAGAAGGTGCCAACCAGATTGCACCCATGACTCAAAAGGATATGCCAGGAAGCCCTGCGACGGTAACCGTAATGGTAAGCATTGACAAGACCCCGCCGACCATTACAATTAATGTTCCCGTCAATTGTGCCCATTACATCCTCAATGAGGATGTCCATGCAGACTGGACAACAAGTGACTCTCTTTCCGGTGTCGCGACTCAGTCAGGAACTGTGCCAATGGGCTCAGCAATCGATACTACCACCGTAGGGATAAAGCAATTCACGGTTACAGCAACAGACTTATCAGATAACCAGAACATAAAAATCATTTCATATACTGTTGATAGCCCAGCAGACGCAAACAATGCTTTGAGCATGAAGGTGGACAGTCTGGAATTGCCGGCAGCTGTTGAGACGGGACTCATCGATAAACTGACTGCTGCACAGGCGCGGATCGTGCAGAAGAAATATACTCCTGCACGGAATACACTTAACGCGTTCATCAATCAGGTTAATGCCCAGACGGGAAAAGCCATTAACCCCGGAGATGCCGATGATCTCATCGCGATTGCGCAGCGGATTATCAACTCCATTCCCGGAAAATAATATATTCTCCTTTTTTTTAATTCATTTCTTTAATGCGAGGGAATTACCCATTATTTCCGTTTTTTTTAGTTTTTCAATAAGACCCGACACCCGTTTCTGCGCAGCCTCAGTTGCTTCTCTATCCCGTTCGATCCGGATCGTGAGTATATCCCCTTCCCGGCAGCCGGGGGGAAGCAGTGAGACGGGAACATTCACCCGCACTGATTCGTCTTCGCGTGAGATCAATACCGCAACGGTTCCCTCAATCCGGTCGATAGTCACCTTCATGTATACCCGCCTTCAGATCTCTGGTCGATAATCGTCCCCCTTCCATCCTTTAAGATTGCGATGTCCCCGCTGTTGCCCCAGACGGGCTCGGTTTTACCCATGAAGAGTGCGGTGTTGTTCAGCGTACCGCTGCCTGAAAAGATCGTGACCGATTCACCGGGCACCAGGAAAATTGCCGGGAATGTATAGAGTGTGCTTTGGCCTTTGTCAGAGAGGGTCCAGCCTGCAATGAGCACGGTGTCGTCTCCTTTGTTGGTCAGCTGCACCCATTCGCCGTTCAGGTTCTGGCGGTCATCACCCGGTGCATCGAACTGCGTTGCGCTGATATATATCGATGAGGCGTTGCCAATCTGGGGAGCGGTCAACGCAGGAACAGGGATGGTGAGGTTTACCGGTACCGGGGGCAGGGTAACAGGGGGGAAAGGAACAGGCTCAAGCGGCGGAAAGGTCGGAATGGTGAAAACCGGTTTTACCGTGGTTGTCCTTCAGGGTCGTTGAAATGTTCCAGATACCATGATCGTTGTTTCTGTTTTCACCGAGTAGGACATCCCGTCGGTCCGGACCACTACGGTCCCGTCACGGTCGGTGCGGTAGACCGTTACCCCGCTCTCTTTCAGGAGATTGAGTGTCTCTTTGTGCGGGTGGCCGTACGGGTTATCCTCCCCCACGAAGAGAACACCCATTTCCGGACGGACCCGTGCGAGGAAGGCAGGTGAGGTTGAAGAAGAACTCCCGTGATGCCCGACTTTCAGGATCTCGGCATCGAGCGGGTATCCACTCCTGATCAATGCGTCCTCTCCCTCTCCACCCAGATCCCCGGTCATCAGGAAATCTATGGTACCATAGGAAATGCGGAGTACGAGGGAGTTCATGTTGGGGTCATCACCGATACGCTGTGCAGGTGGCGAGAGCACGACAGACCCGAAGCGCAGGGTCAACATCAATGGTCTGCCCCTGCTCTGCCACCTGGTAAGGAATGTTTTTCCGGTCAATCGTTTCGAGAAAATGCTCATAGATCGATGACGGATAGGGCAGGCCGGCGTCGAGCACCTGGCCAACCGGGAAGGCTGCGAGTACCGTCTGCATCCCGCCGATATGATCGGAGTGCGGGTGTGTGGCAACCAGAAGATCTATCTTCGTGACACCGAGTTTCCTCAAATCACTGACCACCCGATCACCCATGTCGGTCTCCCCGGCATCGATCAGGATCGTTTTTCCATCAACGACAAAGAGGGTGGAGTCTCCCTGCCCGACATCAAGGAAATACACTGATAAATTTCCCTCATTATCTGCAAGGTGGGTGTGACCGGCATTGGTAAAAACGGGAATGATGACATTTTCAAGGCAACCGGTTGCGATGACACAGGATACCAGGATGAAAAATATCGCGACAGAGACTGATGCCCGGAACATCCATGACGTTCTTTTAAGTTTTTCCATATCAGCTGCTCTGGGCACGGCGGACAAGCTCATGGGCTGCCCGGGCTGCACTCTCACGGATCTCTGCTTCACCGGGGATTTCGCGCTCGAGCATCAGCACCTTTCCATCGCAGATCGTTGTTTCGACTGCCCCGCCATTACAGGAATACACGAGATTGGAGCTGGCATGATGGAGCGGCGTATTACATACGGTGTGCGTGGTAACCAGCACGATATCTGCCGGAGCACCGATCATGAGTTTTCCGGTTACCAAAACCCAGCGCCTTTGCCCCGTTCACCGTTGCCATGCTGAGTGCTTCCGTGTGCCGGAAGGACGGTCGGGTTGTTCCAGTAAAACTTCTGCAGGAGTGCTGCGATCTTACTCTCTTCGAACATATCGAGATTGTTATTTGAGGCACAGCCATCGGTGCCAAGGCAGACATTTGCGCCCGCACGGGAAAGCCAGTGGCAGGGCATCGCACGGTGTGTGGCAAGTTTCATGTTGCTTGCCGGGTTGTGGGATACATGAACCCCACGGCTCCCGAGCAGCGTGCACTCCGCTTCATCCAGCCAGCAGCAGTGCGCTGCAACGGTGCGGGGTGTGAGGATACCGCATTCATCGAGAAGGGCACCGGGACGCTTGCCGTACCGGGCGATACAGTCATTCACTTCCCCTTCTGTCTCAGAAAGATGGATGTGGATACCGATCTTCTGTTCCTCGGCAAATTCAGCACACCATTGCAGCCCTTCTCTGGATACCGTGTAGATCGCGTGTGGTCCTGCAGGCGGCTTTAATCCGGGGGTTGTTCAGGCTCCTGACATGTGCGGCAAGGTTCTCGGTCGCTTTGCACTCCTTCTCGCGTTTCTCCTCAGTGAAGAGATCGATAAACCCGTACGAGAGCACTGCACGGATACCGGATTCGTCAACTGCCCGGGCTGCATCATCCATAAAAAAATACATATCATTGAACGCAGTTGTCCCGCTGCGGATCATCTCAAGGCAGGCAAGGCGGGTACCAAGGTATACATCATCACCGGTGAGGTGTGCTTCGAGCGGCCAGATCTTCTGCGTGAGCCAGTCCTGCAGGATCATGTCATCTGCATATCCCCGCAAAAGCGTCATCGCTGCATGGGTATGCGTATTCACGAGACCCGGGAGTGCAATCGCCCCATCGCCATCGATGATAAACTCTGCCTCACCTTTATGCTTTTTCCGTTCCTTTTCACCAATACCGGCGATAGTTCCCGTATCATCAACAAAAATATCGACTGCGTTCCCGTCAGCCATCACATTGGTAATCAGGAGCGAATACTTCTTTTCAAAAATGTCTGTCATGCTCTGTTCCGCCATCTGGTATCAGCCCATATGCCCGATGATTTTTATCAGAATCTCTTCGGTCCGGGCCCGGTTCTCCCGTGACGTGGAAAGGATGTGCTCGTAGGTGAGTACCTCGCGACCCAGCCCGTTTGCGTAGTTATCAACGGTGCAGAGCGCTGCAAATTCCATACCGAGTTCACAGGCGAGTGTTGCTTCGGAGGCAACGGTCATCCCCACGACATCGGCTATCCATCCCAGTGCATTGACTTCAGCCACCGTTTCAATCCGGGGGCCCCGCGTCTGCACATATATCCCACCAAACCGTGCGGAAGGTACGAGGTTTGAAAGTTCTTTGTGAAAGATCCTTTGAGAGTTCCGGGCGGACATGCTCAATTTCGTGATCGTGGATGGACGGGATATCAGTCAGGCTGATATAATCGGTGGGGATCAACAGGGATCCGGGTGCAATCTTTGGCTTGAGTGATCCGGAAGATCCGAATGCAACAATCCGGTCAACACCGGCGATCGCGAGTGCTGCCAGATGTGCCCGGTGATTGATCCGGTGGGGAGGGAGTCCGTGCTGGTGGCGCATCAGCATCACGATGTCCCCGCTGAGAATCTCCGCAGAGCCAAAAGGCGTGCTCACCGTCCGCTTCTCCAGGGAGGGGAGCGTAGAGAATAAAAGACTCGTGCCCCCGATGATACCCAGCATCAGCACCACCTCGTCATGCAGTGCTGATCCTTTGCCAAATCCGGTTATACGTGTACCCTGCATGCACTACCTGCGCTCTAAAGAATGATTGTTTCCGTCACCACTAATATTTAGCGTAATTCGCAGGGAATGGTTTTAGAGTAAGCGTAAATTCGTGAACGAACCATACTTTCCTATGGCCAGATTCGAGACCGTGAGCGATGAAACCATCAAAAAGGGCGAATGCACGGATATCTATTTTGTGCGCACGGAAGAGACACTGAGATTGGAAAATATCAATCCTGTAGTCTCCATGGAAGTGACCGCGTCTGCACTTCCGGATTCTTGGGCGGTCTTCTGCGGACTTTCCGATGTCATTGCACTCCTTGAAGGTCTTCCGGTCACGGTCGATGCAATGCCGGAAGGCACCATTTTTTTAAAAAACGAACCGGTACTGAGGATTTTGGGGAAGTACCGGGATTTCTGCCGGTACGAGACAGCAATCCTCGGATTCCTCTGCCATGCCTCAGGAGTTGCCTCTGCTGCCGCCCATATAACGCTCGCCGCTCACGGCCGTCCTGTCTATTCCTTTGGTTCGCGCCGGCAGCACCCGTCAATTGCCCGGATGATCGAGCGCGCAGCATGGATTGGCGGTGTTGATGGTGTCTCGAACACCTGTGCTCCGGAAGGGATGCCGGTGGTCGGGACGATGCCGCATGCGTTTGTCATGTGTTATAAAAAACCGGAAGATGCGTGGCGGTCGTTTGACAAACACACCCCAAAAGAGGTGCCCCGGATCATGCTCTGTGACACGTACTGTGATGAAAAGACCGAGTCGTTACGGGCGGCTGAATGCGGGGCAACGGCAGTCCGGCTCGATACACCCCGCTCCCGCCGCGGCAACATGCAGGCAATCATTGACGAGGTTCGCTGGGAGCTGGATGCACACGGGTATTCGGGTGTAAAGATCTTCTTATCCGGCGGCGTCACCCGTGAGGATGTGATCGCGTACCGGGACAGCGTGGACGCTTTTGGTGTTGGCGGGGCTATTGCGAATGCACCGGTGATCGACTTTGGTATGGATATTGTCGAGATTGAAGGTATGCCAAAGGCCAAGCGGGGGAAGCGGAGCGGGGTAAAACAGGTATATATGATGCCGGACGGGGCACACCGGATGCTGCCAGCAATGCAGAAAGCACCAACGGGAGGGAAATCCCTGATTGAACCGTTTATTAAAAACGGGAATATCGTGAAGGAATGTGATATGCAGGAGGCACGGAAACGGGTGTTACAGAAATTATCCGCCCTTTCCACTGTGTAAAACAGGATAGGCTCTTGAGAAGTATTCAATATCCTGCTAAACGCTCATGGGGGTTTCACCCCCGCCGCTTCGGCTCCCCCAGAATGTGATAACTCTGGAACAGGTAATACGTCAACATCGCGCTCGTTCAGGAATCGAGGAATGTTCAATAAAATCAGAAGATTAACAGGGAGTTTCAGTTCACGCGATTAGGTTAATCTAAAAATTCGATAACTCCTGAATAGGTAATACATTTACATCATCATTACACTCAGCCTAGGGGTAGGTAAGAGGGATAATTACTGTCCTTATCTTCACCTTACAGATGTTTATTATTTCATATCATAATAAAAGGAATTTCACAAAGCCTTCTTTTATGAGAGATATTGATCACAATCATAGACATTCGCAGATTCCACTCCCACCTTAAGATCTTTCCGAGACATGCGGGCAAGATATTTTTTTTTGATATTTCAGTCACTGAACCGCCGCGGGGGCGTCCCATCGGGGGCGGCGGCATTCATCGTAACTGATGGATAAAAGGAAAATAATCCTTGCATCAAATATGAATAATGAGGCATTTGGTATCCATCATTGTCAAAAAGAAAAAAATCTGGAGAACAGCCAAAAACAATTCTTTTAACCAATGCCGTTCAACAATGGTAGAGCGGGCTGGTAGATCAGTGGTAGATCGCTCCCTTGGCATGGGAGAGGCCGCGGGTTCAATTCCCGCCCAGTCCACTCGTTTCTGATGTGTTTTTCCCGTGAATTTTTATACTTGCATACCAGAGGGACTATTCAGAACGACTATGCGAATCCGTGACCTGATCCTTCCTGAAGACAAGGTCTTTTTTACCCTTTTTAAAGAAATGGCAGAAAAAATTGCCGAGGCTTCCACTACCTTAAACGAGATCACCCACGAACTTCCCAACGGTACGGAAAAAGCGCACAAGGTTCGCCAGATTGAGCATCTCGGCGACGATATTACCCGGAAGATCTATTCGAACAGCTCAACGAATCGCTCATCACACCCCTTGAACCGGAAGAGATCGCACGGCTCGCCCCGGTACTTGACGATGTGCTGGACAGGATTGACTGGGTCACCCACCAGCTCTGCAACTATGGAATACCGGAGTCCAATGATGTTCTCAAGGAATTTTCCTACATTATCCAGCTCTCCGGCATCGAGATCCAGCAGGCAATCACCACGCTCGCGACACTGAAGAACCCCGAAGAGGTAAAAACTCATGCAAACGAGATTAACCGGCTCTACAATCTCTCCACAGAACTCCTCTCGCGGGCAATCCTGGAACTCTTCAAGACCAAGGATCTCCTGATGATCATCAAACTCAAGGATATCTATGAGGGGTTTGCAAAGGTCATGGTAGAATTGCAATGATGTCGGACATACCCTGCATGACATCGCGATGAGCCACGCATGACCGGCATGGAACCTCTCATCCTGTTTGGCATCATCCTTGCTCTCGCCCTGAACTTTGTCAACGGGCTTAATGATGCTTCTCATTCGATCGCAACCGTGGTTGCGACAAAAGCGCTCTCCCCCATACGGGCAGTGTTCTCCACAGCGGTCTGTAACCTGATCGGGCCGTTTCTCTTTTCCACGGCAGTTGCAGTCACGATCGGTACTGAAATAGTCACGACTGCAGGCCTCACCCCGCTCTCGATTAACGTGGCAATGCTGACATCGATTGCCCTTGTGTTTGTCGCCACCCGTATGGGGATCCCGGTCTCCAGCAGTCACGCAATGGTAGGCGGGTTGCTGGGAGCAGCGATAGGAGCAGTTGGTCTTTCTGCGATTATTCTCCCGAGCTCAGATTCTCTGCTCCAGGTATTTTTCTTTGCATGTATAGGCGCGGTTCTTGGTGCACTCGTGCTCGCGGCCATCTGTGCCGCTGGCGAAGGAGATATCCGGCTGGGTATCCTGCTGGGGGCTGTATTCGGCGCAGGGATCATCATCCCACTCCTGATGATTGCCGGCGTGCTGCACCTGCAGGGCCTTCTTGGAATCGTACTCTTCATCTTCATCGGGCCGCTCATGGGAATGGCAGGTGCGTTTCTCTTGAATGTACTCGTCACCCAGTTGATCAAACACGCACGCCAGAACCGGGCGAAACGGACATTCCAGCCGCTGCACGTACTCGCATGCCTCGGGCAGGCAACCGCCCACGGGGCGAATGACGGGCAGCATGCCGTGGGTCTGATTACTGCCCTGCTCGTCTCTTCAGGATTCCTCGTTGCGTTCGAGGTGCCGACATGGGTCATCCTCGCCTCCGCCATTGCAATTGGCCTCGGGACCTGTTTTGGCGGCTGGAAAGTGGTCGACAAGATGGCAAAAGAGATTACGAAAATCCGACCGTACCAGGGATTCTGCGCAGCAACCGCAAGCAGTGCCATTCTCGTGATGGTCACCCGGCAGGGAATTCCCGTCTCTTCCACACAAGCCATCAACGGGTCGATTGTCGGTGTCGGAGCCACACGGGGAAGGATTGCCGTGCAGTGGAAAGTTGTCCGAGAGATGATGACGGCATGGGTGATCACTATCCCGCTCGCCCTGGGAATATCCTGGGCCGGTTACCAGATCATCAGCTTTATCTTGACGGTGTTCTGAAAGCCCACATAATTTCGCTATATTTTTTAAGATCCTTCACCGATTACCAGTGGGTTTGTTATGGGTCTTCGCGAGTTATTGATACCGCACGATAAGATTTATTTCGATCTGTTTGAAAAACAGGCGGGAGTGATGAAGGAGGCGGCATGGCAGCTTGTCGCCCTGACCGAGGATTTTACCAATGTCAAAGAGAAACGCCATGAGATCGAGAAACTTGAACACAAGGGCGACCAGATTACCCATGATATCTACAAGCAGCTGAACACCTCGTTCATCACTCCTCTCGATCCTGAAGAGATCTCCCTCCTCGCCTCCACACTTGACGAAGTGCTGGACTATATCGATGGAGCAACTGAAAAGATGTATTATTACAATATCGGCGCCACCGATGCGCATATGATCGAACTCGCAAAAATAATCCATATGTCCACCACTGAGATTGAGAGCGCCGTCAAGGGTATCCGTTCCATCAAGGATCCCCGTTATATCGAGGAACGATGTATCGAGGTAAACCGTCTGGAAAACCTCGCTGATGATGTGCTTGCCCATGCGGTAACCGATCTCTTCAAAACGAATGATGCGATCACGATCATCAAACTCAAGGATATCTACGAGCATCTTGAGACCGCGACGGATTATTGTGAGGACGTGGCAAACGTGCTCTCGGACATCGCAATCCGGCATTCATGAGTAATGGTAAGTGGATTGAATGATCGAAGCAACGTGGGGACTTATCGTATTCATTATCGGCATCGCGCTCTTCTTTGATTACACCAACGGGTTCCACGATTCGGCCAACTCGATATCAACGGTGGTCTCCACAAAGGTTCTATCCCCCCGCAATGCCGTGGCCTTTGCTGCGTTTTTTAATTTTATCGCCGCATTTGCTTTCACTGTTGCGGTAGCAAGTACTATCAGCAAGATTATCCAGCTGGAAGTCGTCCCGACCGAAATAGTTCCCTATATTATCTTATCTGCCCTTATCGGTGCCATCACCTGGAATATCATCACCTGGCTTTCTGGTCTTCCCACCTCCTCCTCCCACGCACTCATTGGCGGACTCACCGGAGCAGGAATATCAGCAGCAGGACTGGCCGCCATAAAATGGTCAGCAGTTGAACTGATTGTAACCTTCATGGTCATCTCCCCCCTTATTGGACTTGCCTGTGGATTTTTGTTTATGGTAATCGTGCTCAATCTCACCAAAAAAGCCCATAAATCAACTGCCGACAGTTATTTCAGAAAGCTCCAGCTCGTCTCGGCAGGGACCTACAGTTTCAGTCACGGGACGAATGATGCACAGAAGACGATGGGTATTATTACCCCGCTGCTCTATTCAATCGGGTATTACAGCGCCAGTGTCGATCCTAATAATCTCCCCGTCCCCCTGTGGGTGATCCTGATGGCCCATGCAGCGATCGCTCTCGGCACCCTGTCCGGGGGGTGGCGTATTGTCAAGACGATGGGGTCTAAGATTACAAAACTCCGCCCGGTGCACGGATTTGCCGCAGAGACGGCAGGAGCGGCAACGATCCTGGGAGCTTCCGCGGTGGGAATCCCGGTGAGCACCACGCATATTATCTGTACATCGATCATGGGGGTAGGTACTACCATGGGTACGAGCGCGGTAAAATGGGGTATTGCAAGGACAATCGCGCTGGCATGGATTCTCACCATCCCGCTCGCTGCCTTCATCGGGTTTGTTGCTTTTACGATTATCCGGGTGATTATCGGGTACTGAGACAGTGAAATGAGTTACTCTATCCCAGGGGGATCATTGACTCCTCGCACATGAGGTGTCTGTCGTTACAACCTTTACACGACTCTACATGTTAACCGTTGTATCAATCCTGCAGTGCAGGTTACACTCTTTTTCTTTCAGGGATTGGATTACGCATCGTTATAAAAAAGGTATCAGATACTGATATTTTTTTTAACAATCGCAGTCACCTATGAAACAGGCATTTTAATTTCGTAAACTATGCCTTTTTCACTGATTCCGCTGCAATAAAAGCGCCATAATCTTTTTTCCGACTACCTGTATCCTTCCTATATAGTATACTATTCTATGAATCATCTTCCACACCCTGCCCGAATGGATATAACTCAATGTACCGTTGCCCTATCAAGCTGACAAATGACATGGCGTAAGCATGGCGCGCAATCCCTTGACAGTAGTGCCCGACATGCAAGATAATGCCGGTTGATTAATTACGATTGTATTGTGATGGGTGCAACAACCTTTGGTTCGATCATCTGGCATTGCACTCTTACCGCAGATGATTCGGAGATTCCGGGGACTACAAAAAAACATAAATAGGCATAGGATAATGACAGATTGGTGTAAAAAATGCCATCCTTTGTATGTTTTGCCAAGAACTGTGGGTTTCAGGCCTCTGCTCCCACCGAAGCTGAGCTGATGACCAAAATCGCAGCACACGCAAAAACTGCCCATAAAATGGACCCCATCCCGCCAGATGTCATGGTAAAGGTTAAAGCCGCTATTAAAAAGTGAAAATTGTATCATTTCAAACGGGAATGGCAGGTTGAACGGAGCGCGTTCAAGGGAAGATCGAACAGCCTCCGGTATATTTCTATTTCACCCTGCACCTGGTAGAATACTCTATTTGACGAATGCAAAAACTGAAATCAGGGAATCGTACTGGTGTCTCAAGAAAAATTCAATTATTGATATGATGAACGGCAAAGAAATATCTCTTGCACTAACTCCATGCCTCAAATCTGAATGTGATATGTGGAGAGATGGGGAATGCATCCATATCCGCAAAGTAGGAAAATGAAAGTGATTTAAGGCAAAATTAAAAAAAATAAGATTATGCAAGGCGCTGGTGCCTTTATTTCGCAATGCACCGATGCCTTACCAGTCTTTATTATTTGAGCTGAATAGGTAATTGAATTAGAAAGATCCGGATACTAAATTCAAAAAGATACGTTTTTCGGATCTTCCACTTATTTGAAGGACTGAAAAAACATGAATAAAATGGTACATTGTCCAAATCAAGGATGTAGATGCGGTAAAGTTCATTGTTTAGTTGGCTTTGATATTTTTTGGAATGATTGCCCGATTTGCGGCGGATGGGGATCCATTAAAAGAAGTGTTCCTGATTATGTAATTGAATATCAAAATTGAAGACTCTGATCCGGCACTAAAACCATGTCTCAAGGCTGCATGTGATATGTGGAGAGGGGGGGAGTGCATCCATATCTGTAAAGTGGGAAAATAGAATTATTTCTTCTTCTCTTTTTCTGGCTCTATCCAGAAACCGCAGGAGTAACAATGGAAACTCCCATCACATAAGCAGCGTGAAATATAGTGCCCGCACCTAGGGCATGAATTATTCCTTTTTGGGTCTTTAGTCATTTCTTCTTCTGATTCAGCATATCGTGTTTATCCTTATTATTTCTTCAGGGAAACATATTCGCGTTCTGTTGGCAGATAGCATGGGTCGCGTGATTTTTTACTTCGGTTTCCTGCATTAATTTAGGTGATTATCAATAATCCGCCCCCAAATGAGGTGACAACCACACCATTTGGCATGATTGCCCCCCCTTGCGTCACCAGTCCCCCGAGGGTGACGGGGCGCATTGTGATATCACCAGAACAGGTAATACAGCACTATCGCAAAGGGGGGGTGCCCGAGCGGCGGGGGCGGAGCCCCCAAGAGCGAATTTCTCGTGCGATTAATCTTTTGACTTCAATGGACTGAGTTTTTACATTTCGCGTTTTCTATTTAGGGGCTGATATTTTACAATCACCTAATTTTATTGTATCAAGATGCTAGTATCATACATCTGCCTCATTTTTAAAAAAATCAATTGATAGTGGAAGGTAGGTAATGGGGATAATAAGTTATGAAAAAATGGGGATTTTGTATTATTTTCCTAATGCAAACTGGGTCGATTTTTTTTAGGTTTTTCAGATACCGATAGGGCTTCCTCATGCCCATCCAGCCCCTAAATCTGCTACCTGTCCGACCATTGCAGGTTTGTTTCGAGGATCAATCTTCAGTATGATGATGTTCCTGGGGGTTTCGCCCTCACGATGAACTCCGGCCCATTGTGCGATAACGCTGTACAACACAATTTTAAAAAAAATCTGAATTTTCCTGATTATTATTCACATGAATCCATGGAAAGCCTAAGTGAATTATTCACTTTTTTTGGTTCCCAAATAAAATCTATCATTTTTTTAAACTTCCCTATCTCTCCTGAATTTATCCTTACCTACATTTTTTTGCTTCTTCTTCGATTATTCTTTTTCCTTTTTCTTCAGTGACGGCTGTGAGATGACCATCGAGCCAATGCTTTCTAAAGAAGGGTGTGCCAAGAATCCATCTTTTCTCCTTTTTCCCCCAGTACCAATAGTGCCCGTCAGCGTTACATTTTACCAGCAATATGCTTCCATAGGTATATCCACGGGGTAACACATAATAGCGCGTTATTGTTTCCATGATGCATCCAGGATGTTTATTTGAAGGGGAAGACCCGAAATGTGATGTATATGGGTGAATACCTGTCCGGATCTTCCTGAACGATTAGCTGTTCTGAAGAAATAATAAAGACTGGCAAGGCATCGGTGCAATGCATGTATTTATTATATCCCATTTTTAATACCCAGACAGTCTCAACAAAGATATAATCGCCCGCCAGTATCAGTATTGGATGTAGGTAACTCCATGACCAGGCAATTATTTTCGATTTTTGATAACAAAAAAAAATTCTTTTTGATCTCAGAAGATGAACTGAATACGTTTCAGCAATACGTTTTTGAGGGAGTTAGTGTATCTGATGATCTGGAAGCAAAGAATTTATTTCATGATGTGGGTTCCCGGCAGGCACAAAATGATGTACGTTCCTGGCAAATCGTCTGTAAGTACTGTCCAATAAATCTACGATGTGAGGTTCTTATTGAAGATACATCGAAATGTGAAATCTTCAATAAATTAACTGTACGTAAATATTCATTGCATGCAATGGATGAAATACAATTTCAAAGGCAGAGATTGCATGAAATTTTTGATGATATGAAAAAAAGAGGCACGTGTGATAATCACTGCGATATATGTATACTCTGTGATAATGCTGGGGATTGTGTTGCTAAAAAAGCATTGCGCCTGCTTCGTGAATCCAAGACAGAAGATCAAAGCGGAACTGTCTGTATAGCATCATTATAAAAGTAATTCCACCTTGTATGGTATTTTTTTAGTGTCAGAGTAGGGTGAATCTGGCAAATAGTATTTGACAGATTTGAAAAATGGGCTCTTTCGAAATGTTTTTAAAAAACCGAACGCTCAACGGGGTGAATCCCTGACGCTTTGTGCTCCCCCCAAAATGCGATACCACCTGAAAAGGTAATACGCTATTTTCCCGAAGTCCGGAAAAACCGGCAATACCGGCTGATGGGGCAGACTTCGCACTTCGGTTTCCTGGCATCGCAGCACACCCTCCCGTGGGCGATCAGGACATCGGTAAGATCCCCCCATTGCTCCTGCGGGAATGCAGCCATCAGGTCCTGCTCTATCACGCTGACATTGTCCGTATCAGAAAATCCGATCCGCTGGGCAAGCCTCCGGACATGCGTATCTACCGCAATGCCCTCGTTTCTCCCGAGTGCATGGTAGAGCACAATGTTTGCAGTTTTCCTGCCAACGCCGGGGATCTTCAGGAGATCCTCCATGGTCTCCGGCACCCTGCCGTCAAATTCCGACAACAGGGCCTGTGAAGCGGCGATGATGTGCTTTGCCTTTGCATGAAAATACCCGAGACTGTGGATAATCGTTTCCACATCTTCAGGTTTCGCCTTTGCGAGTGCTGACGGAGTCGGGTATGTTGAAAAAAGCGGTTCTTTTACCTTGAGCACTGCACGATCGGTAGTCTGTGCCGAGAGGATGGTGAGGATGAGCACTTCAAAGGCTGAACCCTTCGAGAGCATGGCAGGAGAATCGCGGGCATCAGGATACTGTTTGCAGAGAAGCGAATAGATTTTTGCAGCGTCCTGTTTTTTCATAAAACACATTTCCGTAGAGCCAGCCTGATTACCGGAAAATCAGTGAGGATATTCCTGCCGATCTATGGGGTAGGGCGGATTCGAACCGCCGTCAAAGCGTCCCAAACGCTCTAGGATGGACCAGGCTACCCTACTACCCCGTGCCATCATACCTGTGTCGGGAACATAAAAATACGTAATGGTTCCCGGGTCACACAACGAGACCGTTACAGGGGCAGGATTTTTTTCTTACTCTCGCTCACCACCGTGCCGGTAAATTCCCCGGTGAGAATCGCGCGGGAAAGGTTCTCAGGGTCACGGCCGTCAAGCACCACAAGCGGGATATGACTGCGCTCAACCACCCGGGCAGCAACAATGTCAAGTACAATATTGGAACCTGCTCCGAGTCCTGCCCTGCCGACAATATCCAGCAGCTGTTCTGGGGTGAGGGTAGCAAACCGTCGTGCTTTTTTATCCTTTTTCGGGTCAGCAGAATAGATACCATCAACAGAGGTTACGTTGATAAATACCGATGCACCCACGCGTTCAGCGAGAACTGCTGCAACCGCATCTGTTGTCTGGCCGGGGGTAATTCCGCCCATCACGACAATCTTTTTGGATTCGGCAAACTTCTTTGCCTCGGCATGGCTCTCTGCCACTTTCGGGTACGCCCGGTCACCCAGCGCAGCAATGAGCAGGTTTGCGTTCAACCGGGTGATCAGGATACCGATCTCATCCGATGTCCCCTCGTCGATACCGAGATTTCGGGCAACGGTGATGTAGCGACGCGCTTCACCGCCGCCGCCAACAACAACAAACAGCCGGTGATGCGCTGCAATCTCTTCAAGCACCGGAACATATTCTTTGATTTTGTTCTTCTCGAGTGCAGGGATCAGGATTGAGCCGCCCAGAGAGATGACAACGGTCTTCATTGCACTAGTTTTTGTGCCGGATGCTCATATAGAGTTGTTGAATATGCTGTACTGTCCTGTCTGTAAAAGCCGTGATATCTTTCCGGTTGCCGGAGGGTATATCGGCCAGGTGTATCTCTGCAAGAGCTGCAGATACCGGGGGTCATTTGTCCTTGAGACTGACGAAGCGGATGAAACCCCGACTGGAGAAAAAGAACAATAACACCTGCCTGCAATACTTCGTTTGAGAGTCCTTATGCACGAAGCCCGCCGGTACGAGAAAACCGAAAACAATGCGGTGAAATGCTCGCTCTGCAACCACCGCTGCGCTATTCAGGAAGGCAGTCACGGGATCTGCGGGGTGCGGCTGAACGAACACGGCACCCTGTATGCTGCAACGTACGGGAAGATCAGTGCCGAAGCCGTGGATCCCATCGAGAAAAAACCCCTCTTCCACTACCTGCCCGGCACGCTCTCCTACTCGCTGGGCAGTATCGGCTGCAACTTCCATTGCCAGCACTGCCAGAACTGGCACATCTCGCGTGCAGCACTGGAGGGTGCACGGTTGCGCAACCTTTCACCGGAAGAAGGGGTTGCAGCGGGCAATCGCAAGCAGGAGCGCGAGCATTTCGTGGACGTATAATGAACCGACCATCTGGCACGAGTATGCTCTCGATATGGGAACAATCGCCCGCAGAAAAGGGCTCGGTACCATCTACGTCACCAACGGCTACATCACCGAGGAGGGACTCCGTGAACTTGCACCCATGCTCGGTGCATTCCGGGTGGACATCAAGGCATTCACGGATGATTTTTACAAAAAAGTCTGCGGTGCCCGCCTCCAGCCGGTTCTCGACTCGGCAGCGCTTGCACGGGAACTTGGCATGCACGTTGAGACGGTGACCCTTGTCATTCCCGGACTCAATGACAGCAGGGAAGAAATGGAGAACCTGATCCGCTGGGTCATCGACCATCTCGGCCCGGCAACCCCGATGCATTTCTCCGCGTTCCATCCGGATTACAAGATGACTGACCGGGGTGCAACACCGCTTGCAACCCTCGAAAAGATCTATACCCTGGCAAAAGAGCTCGGGCTCCGGTTCCCCTATCTCGGCAACGTGTATAACCACCCGTACGAGAACACCTACTGCCCGGTGTGCGGTGCAACGCTCATCGAGCGGCAGGGATTTTCGAGCACGGTTCTGGCACTTGACGGGCAGCAGTGCGGGAACTGCGGTGAAAAGATCGAGATCGTGCGCCATGTCTCCTGAACCCATGGCTGAAACACGATTCATTACCGACCGTATGCTGGGGACACTGAGCCGGTACTTCCGGTTTATGGGCTACAATACCGTGAGTGCCAACGGGTTTGCCGAAGGGAATGCAAAAGAGGATACCCTGCTTCTTAACCTTGCCACACAGGAGAACCGCATCCTGCTCACGCGGGACACCGAGCTGGCAATGCGGGGAAAGGAGCGGGCGGTTCTGATCAAATCCGATGACGTGATGGAACAGGTGCAGCAGCTTATCGATCGCGGGTTGATTGTACGGCGGTTGAGGATGACCCGCTGTTCGCTGTGCAACACGGAACTGAGGGAGGCGACAGTCCGGGAGATTAACCAGTGCGGATTATGCTCCCCAGGATAAGAACGGGTTGATATTCTTCTGGTGTGAACAGTGCAGCAAACTCTACTGGAACGGTTCGCACGGGAAGCATATTTCAGAAAGAATTGAGCATGAGCTGACGGGAAATAAGAGTTAAAAACAGACTCTTTAGAATTTCTTTTATGATGATATGAAATATAAAACACCGGAAAGATTGCGGAGGGGACAGTGCGTGGCCCCCCCATACCGCCCCTGCACTTAGCGATGATGATGTAGTACCTGTTCGGGGGTTATCGTATCGGGGGAGCCACAGCGGCGGGGGTGAAACCCCGGTTGAGCGTTCAAGTTTTTTTTTTAAAAACATTTCCTATGAAAATCGTAGTATTCAGCTATGATGCGGAGATTATTACCCCACAATTTATGTGGTACGATGAATGCCGCCGCCCCCGACGGGGCACCCCCGCGGCGGATCAATAACTTTTCAAAAAACACCCTACCCTCCGTGCCTCGGAGAGGCCCTGAGGAGGGTATCCTTCGTATTGGGACGATTTTCATGGTTCGGGTGTGAACGTATAGGTTCATGCCCGTTTCTACGGAGCCGAAAATTCTACCCTATCTACTCCACACGAAATATCGATTCAAAAAAAATGCTCACTTTTGGTTAACCATAAGATCAATGGTGAAGCACCATTCCCTGTTCGATGAACCCGGATGAATTCCCGCAAAAGTCAGCGGTAATCGGCACTGGCAGACTTCTTACCCCGGATCATTAAACACTATATCCATAAACAGCAGATCAGTTCTCATGGCAGTCCACCCCATCGAGGAGCGGTACGGCACACCCGAGATGCGTGCTGTATGGAGTGAGAAGACCCGGTTTGCCTGTGTTGTTGCCGTAGAAGTGGCGCTGGCAAAGGCCGAAGCAGCACACGGTATGATCCCGGCAGCAGCAGCAGCTGAAATCAGCCAGCATGCACAGAAGGCATCGCTGGAGCGGGCAAAAGCAATCGAACGCGAGATCAGCCACGACATGATGGCAATGGTAAAAGCCATCTCTGAAGTCTGTGGGGATTCCGGGCGATGGGTCCACTATGGTGCAACGAGCAACGATATCCTTGATACCGCAACCGGGCTGCAGCTCCGGCAGGCGCTCACACTGATCGATAAGAAGCTGCGTCTCCTGCTCGAGGTACTCATAAAAAGATCAGAGGAAACCAAATCGCTGGTCTGCATCGGCCGGACCCACGGGCAGCACGGGGTGCCGACCACGTACGGTCTGCGGTTTGCCATCTGGGCAAGCGAAGTCGGCCGGCATATCGAACGCCTCGAACAGCTCCGTCCGCGAGTCGTGGTCGGGCAGATGACCGGTGCCGTGGGCACCCAGGCGGCACTCGGTCCGAAGGCAATGGAGGTACAGGCAACGATGATGGAGGTGCTGGGCATTGGTTCGGTGGACGTATCCAACCAGGTAATCTCCCGCGACCGGTATGCGGAATACTTCATGTTCTGTGCAAACGTGGCGACCACGCTTGACAAGATCGGCATTGAGATCCGCTCGCTCCAGCGGACCGAGATTGGCGAGGTGGAAGAAGCGTTCGGTGCGAACCAGGTAGGTTCCTCCACCATGCCGCACAAACGCAATCCGATTAAGTCCGAGCAGGTCTGCGGCCTTGCCCGCATCGTCCGGTCAGCGGTCGAACCGGCACTCCAGAACAACACGCTCTGGGACGAGCGCGACTTGACCAACTCCTCCTGCGAGCGGGTGTTGTTCCCCGAGGCATCAATCCTCACGGATCACTGCATCCGGCTGATGACAACCGTGCTCGAAGGGCTCGTGATCAACCGTGCGGCAATCCGCCGGAATCTTGCCTTCCTCCATGGCATCAATATGGCCGAGTCTGTCATGATCGAACTCACCAAACGGGGTATGAACCGCCAGGATGCCCACGAGCGGATCCGGATGGCCAGCATGCAGGCACTGGTTGAAGAGCGGGCGCTCGCTGATGTGCTGGGAACGGATCCTGAAGTACTGCGTTATTGTTCCCGGACCGATATTGCTGCACTCCTCAATCCGGATTCCTATATCGGCACATCGGTCCGCCAGGTGGACCGGGTCATAGAAAAACTCATCACCGCTGTGCTTTTAGATCCTGAACTTTTTTTCCTCGTATTTTCTTTAATGATAATTTTTTGATGTACTCTTATAGGTGAAAAATCAAAGTATGGCCAGAACAATCCCCTGATCGGTTTATGAAAAAAATCACCGGTATCATGAAGGGAAGGATCGTGTTCGTCCGGCATTTGCACCGCTCATGCTTATACCCATGTTGACGTTCCTGATTTTTTTGTAATCGCATTTTTTAAGAACCGGATTGCGTGCGGGATGATATCTTATGAGTAAGAAAATTTTATCGGTATTTTCTAAGTGTTATTATAATTAAGAACAGGATTTAACAATCAGCGGAGTTTAACAGGATTCCTGCGAAAAAAAATAATATATTTATAAACTCTGAAAAAGAACCAGAGATGTACGCATGAAACCGTACTTCAGGATATTGCGAGTATTCGGTTTCACATACTGATCTTACCCGAATAATAATTATTGTATCCCTCACCCTCGCATGCATCATTATTACCGTATCTTCTCTCTCCAAGTCTCTTGAAACGTTATATGCCCAGCTCTTTTATTTCCCCATTGTTTATGCAACCTATTTTTATCCCCGTCGGGGACTCTGGCTGGCAGGGGCTTGTGCAATTCTGTATGAGTGCTTTGCGTACCTTTACCTGTTTCCCGATACCGGCGCATTGATCTACGTTACCGGACAAGCGATCCTGTTCATCTGTGTTGCGGCTCTGGTCACCTATGTAAGTGAGAAATTGAATTCCAGTGAGGCACGCAATCGGAGTATCGTTGAAAAAGCTCAATCCGGTATCATTCTTTTTGACCAGAATACCCTTGAAATCCACCTTACCAACGCCCATCTGGAACACATGCTGGGATTTACAGGAGAAGAGCTTGCCGGCATGACCTTTCCCCTGCTCTTCTCCTCCCCAGAAGACCGACAGAAATTCTTTGAATCCATGAAATCGGGAGATGACACGAAAAATATCGAGACTATGTTTGTGACCAGGGATAAAGGGCCCATCTGGGTAAACCTTTCCGGGAACCGGATCACCGAAAACCTGGTGAGCTGCACGGTCATCGATATCAATAAATACAAACTCGCCAAGCAGGCAGGCGATGAAATTGATACCCAGTACAAACGGGTGGCCGATAGTTTCCCGACCTGCATTATCATCATCAGGAACCAGATGATTGTGTACACAAATCCCTCATTTGAGGCATTCTCCGGTTATTCTCGTAAAGACCTGATGGGCAAAGATCCAATGTCGCTCATTTACCCAGGCGACCATGAGGATTTCCGGAATTCCTGTCATCTTGCAGAGACCCGGTCACCGCCTCCTGGCAGGATTGAGGTCGGGTATTCGTATAAAATCCGGCAGGATTCGACCTGCTACCCTGTTTTTTACCCGGATACTGCAGGGTGAGATACCTGCCGTACTCATCAACCTCGTGAACATCCCCGGACAAGAGGGCTTAAAAGAACAGATCCTGCAGGATTCCAAACGACAGCGAGGCATCATCAGTACCTTTGCCTATGAGCTGCGCACACCCCTGCAGCCAATCATGGGATATATCAACCTGCTTACCCAGGACCCTGATAAATACGGGGTCACGGAGGAGACCAAGCTCATTCTTGACCGGTGCGCAAAGAGTGTTGACCGTGAGCGCCAGGTCATCAACCAGATGCTCGAACTCTCCGTCATCGATGCAGGAAAGATACCCCTGGATTACTCGATATTCCCTGTCCATGACCTGCTCACAACAATCATCGATGCCGGGGAATATCGGAAAAATGCGGATATTACCATCGATATCCCGCACTATCTCACGTTTGATGCCGACAAGAACAAGATTTCAACGGTGATAGATACCATGATCTCCAATGCAGTGAATTACTCAACCCCTCCCCGTAGGATCCACATCGCGTATATCTCTTCGCCCAATGATACCATGGACCGCCTCTCCATCAAGGACAATGGAATCGGCATTTCGGATTCACGGCTTGATGAGATCTTCGAACCTTTCCCGATTAGCCGATTCCGGGGAGCAGAAACAGAAGTATGAACGAATCGGGCTTTCGCTTGCCATTGCAAAAAAATATATCAAAATGCATGAGGGATACATCAGCGTGGACAGCATTATGAACCTCGAGACCACGTTCTGCATTCACATCCCGAAAAAAAGACCTGAGGAGTCAGAGCACAATGTCACGTAAAATCATGGTAGTGGAGGATGATCAGCCCATCCTTGATCTGATGGATCTGATGATCCGGAAACTCGGGTTCGAGCCGGTCCTGATTGCAAACGGGCTTGAAGCGCTTGAACTCATTACACAGGAGCCGCCAGCCCTTATCCTGCTGGATATTATGATGATGCCCATCAACGGGTGGGAATTTTTAGAAAAACTCCGCGGGGATTTGGGAATGCGGGAGATGCCGGTCATCCTTTTTACTGCTTCACCCCTGGTTGATGAAAAGATGGGGCAACTCAAAGATCCCTTCCTGAGTGTGCTCATCAAGCCAGTCTCTTTTAGCGAACTCAAAGCAGGAATCGCACGTTATCTCGGGTAAAAAATCCCCAGGTACTTTAAAAAAAATAGGGTAACGTGTTATTTTAGCCCCTAAATTTTTCCTAAAACCTACAGTAAATAATTCTTAAATCAATAATTATCACGCTCCTGGGGGCTTTGGCAAAGCCCCCCCGCCGCTGTGGCGACCCCCCCCTTATGCGATAATCCTGTATACCAGATCCATCACGCGAAAAAGGGATGCATGAAAATCATTGTCACTTTTTTCATTTCAATTTTAGTTACAAAAATTTTTTAAAAAATGGTATCGTAAGAATGAAAAAATATTAGGGTCTGATTTGGTATATTACCCATTTTTTTAGATCAGATACCAGTTACCAGAGATAGATCTTTAGGAAGGAGATTATTAATAAAAAACAAGATGGAAAACATCAACCACCTCAAATAATAAGGACGAGATGGTTCTACCAAAATTAATCAGAATGTGCAGTACGGAACAAAGGCCATTTGACTATCTCGACATTTCTTTAGCCATCCAAAAAATATCCATCGTCTCCTAACTGGTGCAATAATCTCACCGCCTGGATTGTTTTAATCCAGAATTCTAACGGTTCATGGCAGATGATTACCCGGAAAACAATGTCCTTTCAATATGCTAACACCTGACTCAAGCTTGAAAAAACAGCTGGGGCACCCCCCAATCTCCTGTTACTGGTATGCCTTCCGTTCTGTTATCTATAAAATTATTGAAGCAATGCACCGGTGCATTGCATAAGTATATTTTATTTATGATATATCATTGTCACAAGGGAATCCAATCCTGTAGGAAGCCGAAGATTACGTAATGTTATTAGCTGTGTATTTATTACACACCAAGGATTCGAATGCTGTAGTGCAGGAGGATGGCTCAATCTGCAAACATGGGTTTCCGACAAAAAGGTGATTGCATGAAAGTTCAACGATTGTTATTGTGTCTGATTATCACTGCGGTTCTCATCGTTACGATGATGCCATTGGGATCGGCAGCGACGCCGGCTGAAGTAAACGCTGGCGATCGATGAAGGGCTGGCATATCTGGCTACGCAGCAGAACCCAGACGGCTCTTTTGGAAGCGGTGCGCAGGACTATTTGATTGGACAAACCGGCGAAGCCGTGTTAGCCTTTGAAAACAACGGCCACCTGCCCGGTGGCGGCACCATGTATTCAGGCAACGTGGAAAAGGGACTAGACTTTCTCTTTGTAAACTGCACGAGAGACTCCTATTGCCCCTCAACCAGCAGGCAACCCTGATACCAACGGTGACGGAAAGGGTGTATACTTCTCCACCGCTGGCCACGAGCTCTACTGCCAGCGGGATAGCCTGCGATGGCAATCGTTGGCAGTAACACGCCGGACCGAGTTGTTACTACCGGGCCCCTTGCGGGCCAGACCTACAAGCAAGTCCTCACGAACGTAGTAGACTACCTGGCGTGGGCACAAAATGACGAGAGTCATGGGACCTCGCGCGGCGGATGGAGGTATTTCGCCAACCAAGGTTCGAGCGATAACTCCGTGTCGCAATGGCCCGTGCTTGCCTTTATATCTGCAGAGCAATGGGGCGTCAACGCACCTGCATTTGTCAAGACTGAACTCAACTTCTGGATCGATTACATCCAAAATGATGTGAGCGGATGCTCGGGATACACCAGGTCCGGAATGATATCTCGTACAGCTATGTGGCACGGACCGGTGCACTGTTGGTGGAGATGTACTATGTACGGTGACACCGCAACCACTCCCAGAGTGCAACAAGCGACCAGCTGCATCAACACCAATTGGGAACTTGGTGGTACATTCGGCAACAAGGGTAACTACTACGCGATGTATGCCGTATTCAAAGGACTCGCTCTCTTGGACATCACGACGCTTCCCGGTCCGGGAGACTGGCATGGTGACTACGACGACTATCTCTTGGCGGAGCAACAGGCCGCATGGTGGATGGCCGGATGACGCAAGAGTGGGGTACCTCCTGGTTAGATACCGCCTGGGCGATCCTCATCCTCCAGAAGACAATACTCCCGGTTGAGGTGACAGTGACCTTCCCCGCGTGCGACGAACTGAAGGTCGATTACTCAGTCGGAAAGCTAACCGTTGACGGCACGCTGACGATCTACAAGGATGGTGAACTGATCGATCAAGTCACCCTGGACGACTTCACCGGCGCGGAAACCTATACCAAGGTGATTGAATCAGGCACGCATATGTACAAGGCTGTGCTGGACGTCACGACTGCACAGGGCCTGGTAGTAGTAGTAGAAAGAACGGGCACCAGTGAAACCTGTCCTCCCAACGGCGTTCCTGAGTTCCCATCCCTTGCCTTACCGGCCGGGATGATCCTGGGTATCGCGTTCGTTGTTTATTCGCTACGAATGACAAAAAAGGATTAATCTTTCAGTGAAAACAGGGGATATTCTCTTCCCCGAATTTTTTTTAATTTGGGTATAGTGCCATTTTAACTACCAACTCGTAAAGGAAATAACAAGAGAAAATATAATCAGAATAGTGTTCCAAAATTCAGATTGAAAAAGTGTTCCTGTTCAAAGGACCAAAAACGCAGACGTTCCAGGGGCTTCGCCCCGCCACTATGGCGCCCCGGTTGCGATGGAGTTGTATACCCAGGGATTAGGTATACCGGTAATACAGATGAATCACATGCGCTCCCGCCCCCAAAGGGGGCAGGGCTGGCGCAAGGGGGGCGTTCAATAAAACAAGAAATTAGTCGCTGAAATGTGACTATACCCTTAATTTTTTTTACTCCTTTCATGGATATTTTGTATGAACCGTGCATAAACCCGATCTGGCAATCCCCTTTCGAAAAAAAGACTCCAAAATTGAAAAATTGACAGGAAAGAGGGGGAAAAGAAGCATGCAGCGGTTTTATTTTCTCATAAGGTGTATACATCTTGCATGCCTGACATTAAACATCCAAAATGTGGTGTCAAAAGGCAAAGAGTATACAAAAGGCAAGATTCTCTTTTATACCAATCGGTTAGTTGTATATACTATGGATTGTTCAAGAAAGACAATTAGCCTCAGAGAAACGTACTAATCCATGTGAGATTTGCCAACAGAACGCCAAGGTGAACGAGAAAATCGATCGTTTCTTTTACTTCAATTTTCCATTTTTTGAGAAAAAGTTGTTTTTAGGGTTTACCATTGATTAGACAACGTAATCCAGTACTCTTTCGACTGATCCACTCGTGGACACTCCTGTTACTACACCATGATTCCTGCCAGTAAAAGGTCCGGTAAATTGGTATGATGAACCTACTTGAACGGGAACTTTAATGCATGAGCCTTTGAATCTATCAGCATGGACATCCTCGCTATCATAAAAAAACAGGAATACACAACTGGTTTCTTTCCTGAACCTATGATATCCCTGAGGGGGATTTATCGGTAATATTTTTCCCCTCGCTCTCCCAAAGAGCAGTGGTGAGTAACAAGAGGGGACAGGCACAGTTACCTCCGGTCTCGTAAGGGTTCAAATCTGCAAAACTCCCTCCCCAAAAAAATGAGATCTGAAATCAGATATACCGTGCCTTCTTTGAAAGTTTCCGCGGCGTATACAGGGGCCTGAACGGCTTGCCTGCAGTATCCTTGTGCACTGCTTCTATCAGCGCATCAAGGGTGAGCTGCTCCTTGAACGGTTTGTTGGGCTGCGACTTCCTGCGGATGGTGACCGTTAATTTCCTGCTTGCGACTTCTTCATCACCAACAACGATCACAAATGGTATCCAGTCCATCCCGGCTTCGCGGACTTTTTTGCCTACGCTCTCTTCCCGGTCGTCAACATCACAGCGGATTTGTGCGGCATTGATCGCAGTGCAGATCTCATCTGCAAATGCACCATGGCGCTCGGCAACCGGAACAACACGCACCTGCACCGGTGAGAGCCAGGTGGGGAGTGCGGGAACCGGTTGCGTGGAGATGTTTTCGAGAATGGCACAGATCACGCGCTCGACACTGCCGGTAGGAGAGCAGTGGAGGATCGGGGGGTGGACGACAGTGCCATCTTCCTTATGGTATTTGATATTGAACCGGGTTGAACTCTCGACATCGATCTGGACGGTGGGGTTCTCGATCGGGCGCATCTGCCCGTCAATGGCTGCAAGGTCGATCTTGGCAACCCAGTAATGGACACGATCTGACAGGATCTCGATGAGCATCGGGCAGTCTGATTCCTTAACGATCTTCTTAACCCAGGCTTCGTTCTGGGCATAGAAGTCCTTTGTGCAGCGGAATGCGGCGACGAGTTTTGTCTCAAAGTCTTTGCCCGTCTGCCAGCCCATGGCAAGCTGCTCTTCAAAACACTGCAGCGCTTCGGGCATATCCGTGCAGAGCGAGTGCATATCGGGCATGGTGAATGCCCGGAGGCGCTTGAGCCCGATCACTTCACCTTTCTGCTCGTGGCGGAACGAGTAGGTGGAGAGCTCATACATCTTCATCGGGAGGTTGTGGGGCGAGATATGCATGTCCCGCATGATCGAGAACATCCCGAAGCAGGCAGCAAACCGCAGCATCATGTTCCGGTTGTTCGACTTGAACCGGTACTGCCGCTCACCGAACTTTTCTGCATGCTCATAGATTGCCCGGTCGCCAAGGTCGTACATGACCGGTGTCTCAACGGGTGTACCGCCATATTCAAGAACCAGGCGCAGCACATAGTCAGCAAGGAGGTCACGGATGATCTTGCCTTTCGGCATCCAGCGCAGGCAGCCGACATCACTCGCCGGCTCGTAGTCCACCAGCTCCTTTGAGCGCATCAGGCCGACATGAGCAGGTTCCCCACCGGTCGGGACCGCAACACCCAGTTCCTTTTTGACAAGGCAGCCAAACGGTGTATCGTCAAGGTACTCCTGATAGTCATGGGATGTGCCGTCCGGGGTCATCACGAACCAGTCGTGAGTGACCTCAGATTTTTCCTTTTTGACAGTCCCCTCTTCACCGGGCACAATCGTCTTTGAGAGCTCGGCGAGCGGGTGGCCTTTGCAGGAAAGTTTAAAGGATTTGTACCAGCCAAACGGCGCCCGCTTGACCGTGAATCCTTCCTCCTCAAGGCCTTCCTTGAGTGCTATCAGGGTTGCAATCGCAGTCTCGGGTGAAGCGAGATCACTGGAGAGGTGGGCATACGGGTACACCACGATCTTGTCGACATGCACCTGCCCTGCAGTCTTTTTTACTTCCTCGATAGCCTGAAGGACAACCCCTTCAAGGTCTTCCTCGTCAATCGATTCCACGGCACAGAAAACCGTGAGTGCTTCGGTCTCCTTGTCGGAAAGAACGGAACACTCCTCTGCCATCTTTGTCTTCTTTTTTGCTTCGTATTCGATATAATCTGAATGAATGAGAAGAAGTCGCATTAATTCATCTCCGATCCGGTGGGATCATCCGTATAAAATGAGCGTTGATTGTATATAGTGTTAATAGTTTTTTTTAAAATGCAGGGTACCCATGATGACCCTGGTCATCACAATTTTCCTCGTTCATGCAATCGCATCCCGAAACAGCGGTAATCCTGCGGTACAACCATAATTCAAGAGAAAAGCAAAACCAGAGCTGACCCAAAAACGAGTTACCTCTTTTTGTTATTTCTTTTTATTTGCGTGATACCGCGACAGTGTTGCCTGCCGCTGATCGAGATACTTGGCATCGCCTTTTTTATAATACGGGTTCTCTGCCCGCTCGGTCGTGTAAAAGACCAGCTGACCGATCGGCATGCCGGCATAGACTTTTACCGGGCGGGAGTTGACATTTGCCATCTCGAGGGTGATCGTGCCCCGGAAGCCGGCATCGATCCAGCCCCCGGTCTGGTGCAGCGTAACCCCGAGCCGGGCGATGCTCGATTTGCCTTCAATGGTGGCAACGATGTTGTCGGGAAGTTCGATGCATTCCAGCGTCTCGGCAAGCACAAACTGCCCGGGGTTGAGGATGAACGTGTCAGCATGCACTTCACCGACATGGGAAGAAACGCTGTCCGGGTTGTAGGGGTCGATGACCTCGCTGCTGTGTTCGTACCAGACGAAATGGTTGCCCAGCCGGATGTCCAGAGAGTTGGGTTGCACCAGTTTCGGGTCGTACGGCTCAATTTTTATGTAGCCCCGGGCAATGCGGTCCAGGAGCTGCCAGTCCACGAGAATCATTGGCATATATATGGGTGCTGATGGGTCTTTAGGGCTTCGATAGCCGAATCCCGGCCATCTTTTTTGTACCGGCAGGATCGTTTTTAAGGAAACCGGTTCGACAGCCACCCAGAAAAAACGATTTTGGAATGCGCCCGATGACTTCAGCAGACCGACCGAACTGCAGGGTTCCTGCACGATATTCGTGCTGATTGCACGGTTCTTTTGATAGTGTTTTATATGCCGTATTGAGATACCGCCACTGGTTGTAGCAGTTCGGATTGCGACTTTTTTATATACTGGGATGATAATCTAGAACCTGCGTAAAGGTAGTAAAGGGAGATTTGAACAATGGACACCGTGCCGGTAATTTTGGAAGGCCTGCGAGTAATTGTGGGTTTTCTCATGCTGTTCTTCGTTCCCGGCTTTGCCCTCTCACTCGTCATTTTCCCCCGTTTCACCGACATCGGGATCATCAAACGGCTGGCATATTCTACCGTGCTGAGTATCGGCTCAGTGATTACAACAGTCCTCTTTATGTATGTCGTGCTCAGGATGGATACAACACCGGAAAACATCATCATTGTTGTTGCTGCATTTTCCTGTTTCGCATTCTTTGGATGGCTCTTGGAGTTATGGTACCTGAACAGCCGTTTAAAAGACCACCAAGAACCGCAGCTCTTGGCAGGCTATCAGGAACTCCAAAGGTATTATTCCCGGGAAATAAACGCCGCAAAGGATCAGTTCCGGCAGGATACCCGGACTGTTGTTGTATACCATGAGAGCGAGCGGTTATCCGGAATGAACTTTGTCAATCATTCCTATCTCATGGATGTCGCAGAAGAGATCGATATCCAGCAGGTTGCGGAAAACAAGGTGAAAGGCACTGACAGTTTTTTCCTCGAATCCCCCTATCCAAAAACTCGGTATTTTGAACTGATCATCCGCGAGTATAACGAGGGTCCGTTCTCACAAGTCGATGATCTGCAGATCTATCCGGTTCTTGTCACTACAAAACCTGAAACAATATTCCCCGGCACCACCCTGCAACAAGATACCCTCCGCATCACTGAAAGAATCTATCAAAAGACCAGTACTGAGGAGGTCCAGTGGATCTACAGCCATGATTTCCACATTTTTGCGTTCATCCATGCAGAGGATACTCTTGACCAGATGGTTGATCGGATTTTAGGAAAACTTGACGAGATCGCTCTTTCAATAAAACGCGGTATTTATATCTCTTCCTATGCAGAAGACCGGCAGATTTTAAGGGAGACTTTCGATGAGGTAATCGAAAAACCTTGTGACACTCCGGTCAAACCGCCGGGAATTGCACCGCAACCTGAAGTACAGGCAGCTCCTTCACCAAAAGCGATACCCAAGCGTCCGGTTATCCTGGTACCTGCTGAACCAAAAGTGATACCCAAGCGTCCGGTTATCCTGGTACCTGCTGAACCAAAAGCGATACCCCAACCTCCGGTTATCCTGGTACCTGCTGAACCAAAAGCGATACCCCAACCTCCGGTTATTCAGGTACCTGCTGAACCAAAAGTGATACCCCAACCTCCGGTTATTCAGGTACCTGCTGAACCAAAAGTGATACCCCAACGTCCAAACGCCCCGATCCGTGGTGACCCCAAGGAGATAGATCGACGGAGACTGCAAAAGGAGATCCTGCAGGATCTTAATATCTATGGCATCACCCGAAACTCTTTTGCAAAGTCCAGAAGGAACATTGAAAATATCAAAATTCCCGAAAAGATGGATGTCAATAAACGATTAGCTGATGTTGAAGAAGAAGTTCAGGATCTTACCTGGCTCTACGAATAGCAAAAGTGAGCCGATTTTTCAGTGACTTCTGAAAACATCTCCCTTTTCCAAAAAAAAGAGACTCACGGATACCAGAACTCCTACGGCACCTAATTTTCATGAAAGGTATGTCGCTATTGACCAATTCCTCTCTTATCGCTTTCGGATCAGCACCAAAAGCAGCAGAAAGGAACCGAAAAGGGTAAGGATTGAAACGGGGCTCTGTGTTGCGGTGCGATTGACAGAATACGTCATGGGGAGTTCGGTGATGGTTCCCGGGGAAGTTCTCTCAGGCAAAGGGGGGGACACGGGAACCTGTGTCTTGGCTGGAGTACGGGGAGATTGAACGACAGGTGTGGTTCGGGAGGGGGACAGGATGGTGGTCACTGGTTGTGAACCTGATGACAAATCCTGAGCAAATGCATAAAGCGTGGTGTCTGTAGCTGCGACAACCATGGAACCATCAGCACTCACGGCTATATGCCGGATATATTCTTTTACCAAGTGGGAACCGGTAAGCTCCCCTTTGGCGTTCAGGAACAGGATCTTCCCGTCCTGAGTGCCCGCTGCGATCAGAGATCCTTTGTCAGACATGGCAGTGCAGGTCACTGTGGCATCCTGGCGGTTATCCTGGTTTGAGGCATACTTCCACACGTAGTTACCCCGCCCGTCAAGCTTTTCAATGTTGCCGTTGGCTGTACCGGCAATGACTGCTGACCCGTCAGGAGTCATTGAGAGCGTAGTGATATACCCGGTAACCTGCCCCCTCCAGAGTTCCGTGGCGTTATAGGAGTGTACACACCGGATCATCTGCCCATCATTGAAAACCACAAATGTTCCGTTTAACGGCAGGAGCACCGTGTGGGGTGCCGAGAAGGTGGTCAGGTCAGCGGTATGGGTCAGCCTGCCGGAAAGCGTGTAGGATTGTATTTCCGATCGCGAGATACCTATGATCCTGCTGCCATCGGGAGAAATTTTTATCATGCTGATAATTCTGCTGTTATTTCCCTCGACGGTACTGGTCCTGGTGTTGATGACAAAGATCCCTCTTTTTAGAGTCTGGCCTACAATCAGGCTCCCGTCACGGCTCATGTCCAGGGAATAGACCTGTTCTGTCAGTTCGCGTTCCCATAATTTTACTCTCATCTGCTGGTCAGCTGGTCCGCCCGGGACGGGGTTTTTAAAGAAGTATAAGGTGGCAAAATACACCGAAGCGGTATACTTCCCATCTGCTGACATCAGGACGCTGGTGCCGTACGGCTCTTTTCCCAGCAGGGTTCCGTCCCGTGAAAAGAAGAGCACGCGTTCTGCCCCGACCACGATAAGGGACCCGTCCGGGGAGACTGCCACGCTGCCGATTTCCGTTTCTACCGTGGAATAGTTCCAGTCCGGTTCGCGTGCCCCTGCGGGAAGGACCACGAACGTGATTATTACAAGAACCACAAGAACTACGCTTGAACACTTCATCGCCAACGTCTCCCCATAGATTTCACTCCCCTGGATTTCAATTCCCTACCCATCCATCTGCCTACCGTTCCGCTCTATGCCAACCAGTTTGTGTTTCGTTTGAAATAGTTACCTGTTGCAGAAGAAAAATCAGAGCATGTTTACGTGACCTGAAAGAACCGTGAAGAAGTGTTTAGGTATCCTGTTCTGATGCTATCTGGAAGTTATGGGCACAAAAACTTCAATAAAATACCTTTAGCAATTTTCTGTTTTCTGCCACGATTAATGAGCAATAATCCTGAATCAAAAAAAATTTGGGGTTATGTAACCGTTATCTGCCCATCCGATTGCGGGGATGTTCCGGTACGAATGCGAATTGACGGGAAGCGCAATCTCAGCGCCCTTTGACATCGGATACTGTGGACCGGTAAATGCGCCTGAATTCCCGACATTTGCCTTACCCATAGGCATGATCATTGGTATCGTATTTATTGTCTATTCAGTCAAGAGAAAACACTAAAAATCCCTAAGGGGTAAGATATCAGGACCAAGAACATGGTCACCGATATCTTTTTTTTTTATTTAAATGAATGTGGTGTACGTTATATCATCCAGTCACTCGAGATACCAGGATTTTTTCATAGGCGTTATGAAAATTTTTCAAGTACAAATATATAGCGTTAAAAAAAATAGTGAATAAGGTTCCAGAATGGCATTTGATTTTTCCGATATTTCCCAATCATACCTGGAAATGATGGTAATTGTTTTTTTTATCGTGTCATTTACCTTCACGATGTTCTCTCTTCCCACCATCATCAAGAAACTCCGGGAGCAAGGGACGGTTGTCAAAGACATGTACAAAAAAACCTTCCCGCTTGTCCCGACCAACGGCGGACTCCCCATTCTTCTTATTGCGATTTTTTCCCTGTCTATCCTCACCCTCTTTTACGGGAAATACATCACGCCTATCAATTACACTATCATTGTCGTGGTCGTTCTCTTTGGATTGTTCGGGTTGCTCGATGATTTCATCAATATCGGGAGGCCGGCAAAGCTGATCCTACTCTATTACTGCTCATATCCCCTGATTCCCTTCATCACCAGCACCTTCATTATTTTCCCGATCATAGGATCCATGGATTTTTCCGTCATCTACCTGCAGCTCATCATCCCGACCTATGTTCCCGTTGTGGCAAACCTCGTCAATATGCACTCGGGATTTAACGGGCTGGCACCCGGGCTGTCGCTTATCGTGCTTGCGACCCTTGTTCTGAAAGCATTTTTTGTCGGGAATATCACCAGTGCCCTCTTTCTTGTCTGTCTCACTGGTGCTGTTCTTGCCTATTTCTGGTTTGAGAAATACCCGTCACGGATATTCTGGGGGAATATCGGCGCCCTGTCGGTCGGGGCCGCAATCGGGTGTCTTATTGTCACCCAGGGATTTATTATCAGCGGGTTTGTCATGCTCATCCCGCACACCGTGAATTTCCTCTTATATGTCTACTGGAGGCTCAGAATTGCCCGGTATCCGGAAGCCAAGTTTGGTTCAATCCGTGAGGACGGGACGGTTGAGGTCCCCAATCCTCTTACACTCAAGTGGGTGCTCCCGTATTATTTCCGGATGAGCGAACAACGGGCAACGTATGCGATGTTCAGCGTGACGGCAGTGTTCTGTGCAATCGGGTTTTATATGCCGGGATGAGAACGACGGGGACACACACCCGATTCCATAATTTCTCATCGTAAAAAACTCCTGAAATTCCCCGTGCTCCCCTCCTGAGCTGTCCAAGAAAAAAACCAAAATATATCATTTTTTGGCTCTGGAGAAATGCTCAATAGACCCGCTCACACAGGGGGTTTCACTCCCTTGCCACGGTGGCTACCCCCAAAATGCGATAACTCCACAAAAAGGTATTACAGCACTATCGCAAGCGCAGGGGCGGTGTGGGGGGACAGGCACTGTCCCCTCCTTTATCGTATCAGTGCTTTGTATTTCATATCATAGAAAAAGGAATTCTCCAGAGCCCATTTTTTTATTATCAGACCAAGGAATATTCAATCATGCATTGCACGATTATTTTCATTGGGTAAAATGAATTAATGATTAATAGACCCCATTCCCAACCATATAATTATTACGGCAAAAAGTGAACGATCATAGGTGAAATGCAATTTCAATGAAATTTGATAAATTTCTCACTACGAATCCAAAGAATGTCGCATATATCTGGATCTTCTTAATTATCGTTTCTCTGGCGATATTCTCATTTTTGACCAAAATGAGTTATTTCAAAATTGATGCTTTGAGCATCTGGTTCTTTTCCTGCATCATTCTTTTTTACCAGTCCCAAAAACCTGTGACACGGTTATCCTCGGGCTGGCAGAAAATAGTCATTTTTCTGGGAATATTCCTCTGCATATTCAGTTTTTTAAATATCCCCCTCGGTCTGGGCAATCCACCGTATTCAATTGGGGATTTCTCAATTCTTCTGGCAGGACTTGGCCTGATCGTTATGGGGGTTTTTGGCATACGGTCGTATGTCCTTGCAGTGGCTTTTCCTGCTATTGCTGTGCTGGGATTCCAGATATACGAACTGTTTCTTGTCAACGAACAGACACTCTCGGCACCACTGCTTCCGGTAACGGTTTTTTTCGGTTCAAACCTTATACGCCTGCTGGGTATTCCGGCTTCTATTCAATACGATCTGATCTCCTATGTATCCCTCACGGATGAACCTGTCAATCTGCTGATTACACCGGAGTGTACCGGCATCTGGTCACTGGGAACCTTTACGATCATGGCCCTCCTGGTCCTTATTTCGTTTCCCGAAGCCCTGAAAAAAAGAGACACATATATATTGCTTGTCATCGGTTATATCGGGACCTATGCGGGGAATATCCTGAGGATCGGGGCTATTGCGATGAGCGGGTACCTCTACGGACCTACCGGGGCAATAGAAAAAACACATCTCCATTTTGGATGGATTTTTTTCCTCTGCTGGATGACGGTGTTCTGGTACTATTTTTTCACAAGAGTTCTTGGGATGTCATTCTGGAAAGGCAAAGGAGCAGTAAAGGACGAGAAATAACTGCATCCATACTGCAGGAGATGCTCTCTGATGGTGGTCTTTACAAAAAGGCATTGACACATGTTCTATATTCTACCATGAGGATATTAGGACAAGATAGTATTTGGGAAAAACAGCATTTTTAGGTGTCGATAGGGTTAATGTATCGTCCAATCTGCCGTCGCGTTTTTGATTGACCAGTTCCGTGGTGTCCCGTGAATAAGAACCGGAGTCGGAGAATTCACTGTCAGGTCATGCCATAACCTACGAGGATGGAAGTTCGCATCGAAGAGTCCTTACGGATCTGATGATGTTTGGAAGATGAATATCCCGGTTTCCCATCCGGTAAATATTCTTCCATTCGATTTGTCAAAATACCACCCCCCGTAATTATTCCCCGTGGCACTTGTAGTATCAACCTCATAGAAATTGGACGGATCAGCAACATTCCATGAACGAATTGTAGATCCGCTTTCTACGGTATATGCCATGTGTGTTTTCGGTTCAAAACTTATCCCGCTAAAACTATGACTATTTTCATACCCAACTGTTTTTAATCGGGTGATATTACTCAAATCAGAAATATTAAATGACGATATGTAATATGTGCCTCCAGAATGTGTTATACCCATCATTAAACTCTCGTTTTGACCTTCAATAGTTAAACCGCCCGATTCAGACTCCATTTACCCACGTTTTAGTCCATGCAGTTTCCGTATAGGGTGCAGATATCTTTGTCTGGTTTGAGACAACAATATGGGAACCATTTGTCCGTATGATATAATTACCGGAAGGTCGTGTAACATAAGGTCCGAGAGTTGTATAACCGGCATATACTTTTCTTGGTTTGGTCGGATCGCTGATAGTGAATACACCCTCATTCGTAAAGAGAATGTTCCCATCAGGAGTTACATAAGCTCCGTGTGTGGCCAATGTTTGACCCCCGGACACATTCACTACTTTCATATTTGCAGGGTCTGATATATCGATAACAAAAAATCCTCCACCTCCAAGCGGATTATCATAATCTGCATACATAACTTTTGGAAAAAAAGCATAGTGTTTATCAGGAGTCACTCCAATACCCCCGTTAAAACGACCTTTCAAATTCATTCTTTGAAGGATGGTCACGTTATTCGGGTCGGAAATATTAAAAGTCCATATTGCATTGTTATGATCCCCGGCTAACAAAATATCTTTACTAAGTGCTACCATGGTGTCAATATTCCCGCCAAGAAAAAGAATTTTATCCGGGTCTTTCTTTGCAGGAAAACCGGATATATTGTAATAGGCAACACCGTAGGTATTTTCTGCTACCCAGACATTATCTTTGTCTCCGAGTGCAATACCTTCGGTATACCCTATTCCGGGTACTGAACCGGATTTGGGGGCCATGATGCGTGTTAATGACGTCCTGTTCGTGATATCATATACGTAAAGTCCACCACCCCATCCGCAATTATACCTCCCCGAAACGTAGAGTTTATTATCTCTTCCTTTGAGATCAACAGGACATACGACAGCCGAGGTTGCTGCTTTTAAATTCACTACTTCCGGCGCTGCTTTATTTGTAACATTGATTATTCCTACATAATTTTTATAATCGGCTATGTACGCATATTCACCATCTGACCATATCCCGGTTAGTGATCCCGCCGTCCTAAGAGTTGTGGTATTTGATAACGTCGGATTAGTCGGGTTTGAAATATCCCAGATGCTAAAAGCTACTCCCGGACTATCGTGTTTTGCTGCGGTGTAAATATAACTCCCTTTAAGGGCGATCCTTCGATAGGATGTCCCGAAACTCTTAATAAAAACCGGGTTAGTTTTGTCAGTGACGTTGAAGAGGTTTATTGACCCCTTTGCCATATACAGGTAATTTCCTGAATCGTCTATTTGAACATCCCAGCATTCACCACTACTTCGAAGTTTTGACAATTGGACTGGTGCTGAGGAAGAAATATTTGAAACGTCCCATATTGTAAGTCCGGTGTCTGAACCAGTATACAGATATCCTCTGTCCTGTACCATGCCTCTTACGATTCCGCGTTCACTGACAATCCCCTCGTTGTTGGTATTTCCGGCACCAGCATCCAGCCGATATGAATAATCATTGTACGTGAATTTTTTTATACGGGAATACGGAGTCAGATTATATACCATAATATATTCCCCGTGTCCGATAAACACAAAACCATTATATTCAACAATCTCATCACTAACCCCAATCGGTAAACCTCCAATTAATGATATATTTCCCGATTCTGCTGGTGACGCAAATGGTGGTGGTGTCGGGTTTCGTGAAACATCGTTACTTTTATTCTCGCTAACACATCCGGCAGTTACTATTGCTGCCACAAGTAACATGATAATAGGGAGATATTTCACAGGTATCCTTTCATTTAAATGGCGATATATTTTTCTTTGATGTTGGATCTGACATGCCCGCAAGAGATTCCCCTAGGATGAATTATACTATGCGGCTAGAGAGAAGGAAAACCGGATCCATCAAGATTCCAAAATAGGAGGGGAGCATCAAAGAAATAAAAAATATCTACATCCGTTCTTTAAATTATTCTCAATAACCAGTAAGTTAATAAAGAAAAAAGCAAATCCATCGATCGATTTTCCATAAAACATTGTGCTTTATCTCATATTTCCTGCTTATTCATAAGAATCGTGAAATACAACATCATTCCAAACCCTTTGATTATGATTCATTATTAAACAAGGAGAGGTAAATCTTTTATAGAAATGTCAAAATTTCTCGCAAATGTGATTAAACTGAGTTCGGCAACGATGCTGGGTCAGATAATAGGGTTTATTGTCACACCCGTCCTTTCCCGACTATATTCGCCTGCAGATTTTGGCATCTATTCGTTGTTTATCTCATTGGTAACCCTTATTGCGGTCAATTCATGTTTTTCCTATCATGGTGCAATAAATCTACCAAAAAAGCATGAAGATGGTGCAAGTATTGTAATGTTATGCTTATTTCTCCTTACCATAACATCAATTGTTACAACAATTATTTTTATTGGGTTCTCGGGATTTATCGGGAATATCCTCAATGCCCCTGGACTTTCAGAGCTACCTCTTCCTGATTCCTTTAGCAATACTGTGCAATGGTGTTGCCTTTATACTGTCTGGCTGGTTATCCAGAAAAGAAGAATTCGGTACAATCGCAACAGCCAATTTCGTTAGCTCAATTTCCGGAAAGAGCGTTTCTGTTGGTTCCGGGATGTTATCGCCATCCCCTATAGGATTGATTTTCGGCACGATAATAAACGATGCAACAATCGTCATCATCGAAGTGAGAAAAACCATCACCGACCTTCATTTTTTCCAGAATGTTTCGTATAAGAAGATAAAGGAAGTAGCGTATCGTTATAAAAATTTTCCTCAGTTTACTGCTATTGCGAGTATTGCAAGTACGGTGAATTTAAGCATTACCCCTTTTTTTCTCGCCCTTTTTTTCTCACCCGTCATCGTCGGATATTATTCCATGGCACATTTGGTAATAAATGTTCCATTAAGATTGATATCAAATTCAATTGGATCGGTTTTTTTTCAGAAAGCATGTGTTGAGAAAAATCTTACCGGCAGCGTAAAAAATATTGTGAAAATAGTTCACACCCGCCTCATTTCCCTCGGAATGTTCGCGAGTTTAGTCATCATGGTAATCGGCCCCGAATTTTTTACGGTCTTTCTAGGTGCCAAATGGTATACTGCCGGAGTATACGCCCAGATTTTTATGCCCTGGTTTTTTATTGTATTCATTTCAGTTCCCTTATTTTTAATTTATAATGTTCTCGAACTGCAGAATCTCAACATGCGGTTCACTTTATTGCTCCTAATCTCGAGAATTTTTGTGCTGGTTATTGGGGGTTTGATAGGAGATCCTCTCAGCGTGATGATATTGTTTTCAGTTACGGGAGTATTTTGGTGGGGCTGGATGAACCTGTATACATTAAAAATTGCAGGTGTAGAGGTCCGTGGGGCAATACTTGAGATCGTTACGGTACTTATTATTCGGTCTGTTAATGTGCCTGCCACTGATAATTGCAAAATATTATTCCATTTCGTCTATCATACTGATTCTTATCGCCATTGTTGTTTCTGTTATTTATTATTCGATTATTGTTTACCGAGACACCCTGTTGAAGCAGGGATTGTTGAATTTTCTTGCACAGATCCGATCGAAATAAATTTTTGAGAGTAGATGGGATTCCTAATAGTCCAATATTAGAAAATTTGCTCTGAAGAAATCCCAATCCAAAACAGGATGCACCGACGACCGAAAGATCCAAGGTACATTGTCTCCTTATCAGAGTGTGTGCTCAAAAGGAAAGGAGACAACTAAAAGATTAGCGGGCCGGAATATCAGGTTTATCCGAGCTGCGTATTCGATTGTGAAGGCAATACGGATTACCCCCTATTCCTGTAAATATTCGAAAAAGATCTACACCCAGTATCAACTTCTCGTTCTCATTCTCTTCAAAAACTGCCGGAACCAGCATTATTATAACTTCATTGAATATATTAGAGACATGGAAATAATCCAGCAGGAACTGGAACTTTCCGCTCAACCCCATTTTACGACGCTTCAGAAATTCTTCTCTGGAATAAAAATCCTGTACCTCCGCTACGCGTTCAGGAAAACTCTGAATCAGTTTTATTCCAACGATGAACCTATTCACATAACGACAATCGATTCATCCGGGTTTACCAGCGGATATTCCAGTCACTATTACTCAGTCAGAACCGGCAAGATTCGAAAACATCTCCTTAAAACTTCGATCTCAGTTAATACCTATCAATAGGTGATCACCGGGTTCATGACTTCGAAAAGCCGGGTACACAATACCCGGCATGCACAGAGATTGCTCCGACAATGTCACAAAATACGAAGGTCAGATTGTAATGTTATGGACAAGGGATACGACTCTGATGCGAATCATCGTCTGATCCGAGAAGACCTTCATGCTGACTCAATCATTCCAATCCGTTCATGGAATAATGAGATTATCGGAAACATAGACCATGAGGAAATGGTTCTGCATTTTGATGATGTCAGATACCGAAAACGACAACTGGTCGAAAACAAGTTTTCAGTTCTGAAAAGAAAGTTCAGTGGCGATCTAAAAGCGAGAATATTCACCCTCCAAAAGAGGGAGATCACCGGGAAAATGATTGCCGGTAACCTTCAAGTTTCTTACAATTTCACATCCTTGAAGTTTTCCTATGAAAATCCTGGTATTTAGCTGATGATGTGGAGATTGTTACCCCACTATTTATGTGGTACGATGAATGCCGCCGCCCCCGACGGGGCACCCCCGCGGCGGATCAATAACTTTTAAAAAACACCCTGCCCTCCGTGCCTCGGAGAGGTCCTGAGGAGGGAGTCCTTTGTATTGGGACGATTTTCATGGTTCGGGTATGAACGTATAGGTTCATGCCCGTTTCTACAGAGCAGAAAATTTGAATCTTCGGATGAGATTCTTCATTGGATTGAAAGAAATGCAACTATTATCAAGAAACAGGGAGAAAGATATCTCTGTAGGGTACGGTGAAACAAGGATCATTACACTAAATGCAAATATTCAGATAATTGATTTTTATAAAACATTTTTCCGAATCATTGAATGTAATTTCAAATTTATCTTCCTACAACATTGAAATATCGGATAGGGTAATTGTGCCATCACCATCCATTTTATTTTTTCGTGATAAAATACTCTTGTCTTACATTGTTTCAGGATATCTCGTGCAGCATCAGAGTTACCCACCCGTACATTGAGGATAGCTCGCATAATTTCTGTTTTTGCTATATATTCGTTCAGAGGTTCAATGAATTCTGATGGAACAGTCCCACTCTTGAGAGCATAACGTGCCGTTTTAACCAAGGGTTCTTCAAAATCCAGAGGACGCATTTTATTACTCGCACGGTTTGTGTCATCCCGAGAATAAACTGCCCCATGTACCCAGCTGAATGCGACAAGATATTTCAAAGCGATTTTACCGAAGAGATCCGCATCTTCCCCCCACCAGTATCCTTCAGGGAAACCGCCCATTTCGTGAAATATTTTCCTGGGCATGACCACATTTGAGGAAGAAACAGGAAAATCACCTTCACATCCGGATTTAAAATAATTGGGGATTATCCCTTCCCAAGGGGGATTTGGGATGAAATTATATTTCGCCCATCGTGTCTTACCATCATTCATTCGAATTTTATATGCAGTTGAATACATCCCTGCATCAGGATACTTATCCATTAATCTGATGATAGTTTCCAGATGATGCGGTATCCACTCATCATCGGCATCGAGAAACGCGATGAAATCCGATATTGCTTCGTTAACCCCCCTGTTCCTTGCCGCCGATACACCTCGGTTTTCCTGCTCGATTAAACGAATTCGCGGATCAATAAAACCTCTGACGATCTTTGCCCCATCATCGGTAGAGCCATCGTCCACTACAATTATTTCGAAATTTTGGTAGGTCTGGTTGAGGACGGAATTCAATGCTCGTGCAATATAGGAGCTCTTATTGTAAAGTGGAATAATTACTGAAAATTTCTCAGTCATAATAAACCAATAGAGGAATCAGATGGTCTCCTATATTCATTGCGCTATTTCACATGAAGAGTCTTTATTACGAATTTTATTAACTATTTTTCCCTTTGAATTCCTCATAAAAAGAAACAGTGGAGCGGGTATTTTAGCGAATAATAACCATTTCATCTTTTCATTATAATGCCATTTTGTATTACATTGTTTCAGAATATTCTGTGCGGTCTTCGTGTTTCCAACCTTTACATTGCACTTAGCCCGGTAAATTTCTTTCTGGGATAGATATTCATTGAGGGATTCTATAAACTCCGATGGGACTTCACCATTTTTTAAAGCGGCCCGTGCAGTTTTTACAAATGGTTCCTCATAATCAAAAGGATATTTTTTATCACATGCACGGTTTACAACATCAAAATGATATATTGCCCCGAATTCCCAGCTGAATGCTACCGGATATTTCAAAGCAATTTTGCCAAAGAGATCCGCATCTTCTCCATACCAGTATCCTTCCGGAAACCCCCCCATTTCAAGAAATATTTTCCTTGGTATGACGACAACCGAGGTCCAGACAGGATACTCTCCCAAGGCCCCGGATTTAAAGTAATCCGGAAGTAATCCCTCCCAAGGTGGATTTGGAATATATTTATAGTTGGCCCATCGGGTAGTTCCATCGGACGTTTGTATCTTATAGGCTGTGGTAAATATACCGGCTTCCGGACACTTTTCTATTAACCTGAGGATTGCTTCCAGATGATGAGACATCCATTCATCGTCTGCATCGAGAAAAGCAATAAATTTATTTTCTACAGAACCTACTGCTTCATTGCGTGCATTGGACACACCATTTCCACTCTGCACTAAAAAATGTATTCGAGGATCATGAAAATCCTTGACAATTTTGGGGCCATCATCCTCTGACCCCCCATCAATAACAACAATTTCAAAATTTTGTATCGTCTGGTGTAATACCGATTTGATAGCCCGTTCAATATACGGACCCTTATTCAAAAGGGGAATGATTACTGAAAATTTTTCGTTCATGTGGTATCATCTCATTGACACAGACATTTTCCTAACATACTGTTATAAAATGGGCAAACATCTAACAACTCTTGTACATCAATATCAATTCTGTAATTGGAAACTTTATGATAAATATCATCTGCCGTTGTTTTTTCAGAAATAATCAATGGTTCTGTATCTGATCGGCCAACAGATCCGAAATAATCTCTGAATTTAAATCCAGCTCCGACTACCTTTTCAGAGAGTTTTATATAAATTGAGGGAACGCCGTAAGCATCCGCTGCGATGATGCCATGCAGGGAACTTGATGCAATGTATTTACAGCTGCATATCTGATCGACAACAGTATTAATTGGACCTTCAATATCGAGTATTTTGATCTCAGGGTCATTCTTTAAATTCTTTAAAAGATTGTTTTCTTTGTCAAAATGATGCGGGATAACGCCCAATTTATACTCTTTATTTATGGTTGGTCGATATATTCGTGGGTATAAAAGTGCAGGGTCCCCATATATCTCCGGACATTTTATGCCCGTTTTCAGGATATTATCTCTCGTAAGAGGCCCTCTTACTGCACAAATCTGTCTGGGCTTCCCATGAAGTCTTCCGGATTCGGTCATAAATCCGGTACCCCAGATAATGGTATTTTTTAATATTTTTTCATTGCTCAGAATTGGCCATTCCAAAATACTACCAATTACGGTGTATATCGGTTCTTTTTTCAGGTTTATCGTATATTTTTGTATACGAAACGGTTTCAATCCCGATAGTTCTTCAATCAATACAGGATTTAATGCATCTCCCCAGTTTTTGCTCTCCCACCATAGTGCATTTATCTTATTTTTATCGAGTAGCATTTGCATATTATGGTAAAATTTTTGCTTTCGTGTGATAGTCATAATTAAATTCAAACCTTAGACTTATGGATATGATACTTATGCACGGTACAAATACTTTCGTCTGATTTTTCTCGCAATTTTAATGGGCATTTTTACTATGTGTTTTGTCTGGACGACGATAAAAAATAGTGTTGTCCGTGCATATAATCGTGAAGAGAGGGGTAGCTTATAACCACTAATCTTGATAAAAGAGACAATTTCCTGTAATAAGGGATCTTTGCTGCGTAAGACCTCCTCGATATAGATGTCACGTAATTTCTTGTAGGTGTTGATATTGAATACACTAGCATAACGTTCGAGGGAGCCCGCTATCTCGAGAGTGAGCATCGTTCTTTTGCATTTGAAACAAGAAGAGCAGTTTATCATTAGGTGTTCCTCCTCTGTACATACATCAAGGGATCTATACGAGTCTTCAATAGTTGCTACCTTCAAAGTTTTTTCAATTCGTGTATATTGACTACCTGAAGATATCAAATCTAATGTTTCAGTAGAAAGGAGCGGTAGAGTAACATTGTCACTATAACCCATAGCGTTCCTTGGTCCTATATACGTATTTGAGTAATGGTAGGCCGAAGCATATAAAAATCGTTTAAAGCCTTTTTGCAGCAGAAGTGCAATTGATGCGTTGCGAGGTGTGTGAGTAATCTGAAAATCTAATCCATGGTAGAACGAGTCCATATTAGAATCAATCGCAATGAAAGGAAGTCCTATTCGTTCAGTTATAGGTTTTATACGATTGTAGCGTTTATGAAAGAGACTCCTGCTTTTTTTTTCGTCAGGGCCATGTGATCCAACATTGTTGAAAAGGAGATGTGTTATTTTGAATCCTTTCGGCACATCTGCATAATGATGATCCGCCAAAACGCAAAACGAATCGATACCAGCGGAGAAACCCGTAGCCACACCCTCCCCTCTTGAAAGTGCTGGCTGAACATCTGAAGGGATTATGGTGATAAGATGGAGCGAGGGAAGGATAAGTTTTAACACTATCTGATAGGGGCCTGAAAGATTGTAAAAAGCTTCTCAGAGATCGTGCCTTCAAGGTGGATGTCCTCCCCATGTAACATCGCGGGGATAAGGAGAGCTACAAGGGGAGCATCAGAACGGTCTGATACCAGATTGGCGTATTCTTCACTCAGTCTGAACCATAGAGTTTTTTTCTCACCTGAAAACTGAACATGAACACAATATTGGATAAAGCCATTCCTGGTGGTCAATTCCGGCTTACTGATGATCATGGACAATCTGAATTGCCACCTCTCAATATAATATAGTTAGCCCAATCTGAAGATAAACTATCGAATTGAAAACGTAATAATGTTTTTGAACCTACCCTTCATCACCTCCATTTTTCTCATTAATAGATTCGATGGTGTAAAAACCTCCTGAAAGTATGAAGTATTCATTTTTGAAGAGAACAATTTAAATCAAAAAAATGAATAATATGCCATTCTTCAGCGTAATACAAAAGTATTGGTATGTACTCCAGCACTACAACTGGAATTAGTGGGATCACGTTTTTGGAACTGCATTTGTTTTGCTACTGTCACGATAATATAAGATGATCATTCGAGGTGAAATTCGCCCACCCGTGTATTTAGTAATTTTTTTATTTTGATAAATTTAACGAATATAATTCAACACCTTTGGTTAATCCAGTGCGTTGTGCATTATTTTGTAGCCATTGAGTTATACTACCATCGGGATCAGCCAGGGTAACGTACTCTGTAACTACAAAGTGCGCCTGCTTATTTTTTGACCTGAGTAAAATTGATTGTATCTCACTCTCATTTTTTACACCAAATTCATACGTCCCATCACTATTGTTATTGTAATAAATATCAAGAGGCAACCGGATATTATTACTGATTACAATAATAACATCACCTTCACCACTTTTTTCTTCAATAATAGTTGCAATTCCACGCCAATCCTCTTTAGAATATCTGGTAAAATAGGTGTTATAATATAAGGCTAAAAATGGTGCCTGGATAAGGAAAAAAATTACAATAAAGATAAGAGTACTATTTTTACATTTATACAAACCTGTTAAAGGTTTTAGAGACAGGGAGATTCCTAGAAAAAAGAAGGGGAGCAGATAGATAAGGTAACGTACATCCATTGGCATTTTTTCTGCAAGATAAACACTGATGAGAATAGGAAACGCAAGAAGTCCGATGATAAGGATAAGCTTTGACCGGTCGATTTTCCAAAGAAAAATAATTCCGATAACGAATAATATGAGAAAGAGAACTAGGGTAGTGCGATGATATTCTGAAAGTGCACTGAAAATCTGATATAGAGCATCTACTCCTTTCATTCCCCAGAGTGGAGGTACACTTGTCCTTTCTAGATAGAGATTGATTATTAAGGGCACCAGGGGTAGACTGACGAGAATGAATGTGAATATTGAAAGAGCATACGGAAGGAGCTGTTTTATGTCATTTCTTCCTTGTGATATTTCCCAGAAAAGTGCATATGCGAAGAGCAGTGCGAGAGGTATAAAGGTGTAATAATGCATCCAAAGCGTTAACGCTGAGAAGAACCCAAATAAAATCCACGAACTTACCCTATTCGTGCGAAGAGACAGGAGAAAGAAAAATAAAGCTAATGAGAATAAGAAGAGCATAGTTGAGTATGCTCGTGCATCTTGAGAATAAAATACATGGAACGGAGAAAATGTTAAAAGTGCAGCCATAATGATCCCGACATCTTCATCAGCAAATTCTTTTCCTATATAATAGAATACCGGGATAGTCAGAACACCGAGTAATGCCGGTATGAAGCGGAGAATGAATTCACTCTGACCGAATACAAGCATGAAATGTTCTATATAGTAAAACAATGGCGGATTGAATTCGCTAATAATAAAGACATTGGTTAATGCTCTTGAATTGTTAGAGACAATATCCCAAATTCCAGATAAAGATTGATTTGCTATAAACAGGGTGTATGCCTCATCAAGCCAGAGTGAATTATAATCCAGATGATAGAATCGTAAAAAAGTACCAATTATTATCAGAAGAATCAAGAGGATTATATGCCGCTCTTCTTTGATTTTTAAAAACATCTTTCCAGCCTTTTTTTTAATGCAGTGAGTTATCCTTGGTATATTTTACCAATATGAAATAATTTCTCCTCAATAGATGATTTTACCTTTGTAACTATTCATTTAACGTATATAAAGTGGGTGTCATGGTTGCATCCATTTCAAATTATTATATCGTCTTTATCAAGACTACGGATAATACGGAGGAAACACATCTGTTGATAACAGATGAATCGTGTTTCACAATTTAAACATATCCTTACAAAATATCGTTGATCCAATTAACCAGCCGGAAGAACCGGGCTTTTACTTCAATCTGCATTACCAGGGGGGAATATCCGGGCTTTTCAATGCGCAGTGAATGGATTCCGTGACTGACAGAGAATTTCACAATCCCTTTATTATTACTCTGGTAATATTTTGTATCGATGATAACACTTACATTCCGTAAAGGTAAACCATTTTCCCCTCTGATTGTTATCTGATTTTCGCCATGGACTAAGGGGGGGATTTCAGCGATAAATTGTTTCTTGTTGGCTGAGGAACTGACCTGTATTTCCTTGGTTTCTCCTGCTTCCAGATCAATGCTTGCAAACACTGCACAGGTGCTTTTCTTCAGTTCATATCGAGAGATATTCCCATTGGTAATCAAATACGGACACGTACCCTCAATTGAAGGGAGTTCGATCCTGTAGGTTACTCCCTCAATTCGGTCCTTATTCATATTTTGACGCTTTGAGAACTACAGACTCTCCATCTTTGGTTACCGTCGCACTCACATTCTGGATTTTTTGATAATGTGCCGACACAATATCAGGAGTGGTTATGGTCATTCCCCTGCTTTGTGCATACGCAAGTAATCCCAGGGAACTATTCAGGTAATCCGGATTTCTAAAATCGTCAGGGTTCCATAGGAATACCGCTACGCCGCCAATGTCAACAACGGATTTTATCGTCTGATTCCATTGGTATATCATCTCCTTTACAGTATAATCATTGTAAACCTGGGAACTCGCTGGTAATGTGACTGGAAGGAATACAACACCTGTTCTCCCCCCATCATAATACGCGAATTTTGGGTTCCGTACTCCTTCGCGATTGAACTCCTCTGAAGGAGATTCTACCATGTGAACGAGAGTATAGGCCATATTGTTGTCACGTAATATTTTTATCGTGGTAAAATCATAATACGATTTGGAAAACATAACCCCACTCACGTTATAATCCGTTTTTAATGCGTGGATCTCCCTGCTGAGATTTGTTTCACCTTTCCATGTTTTATTATCATAGAGTGTCACAAAACCACTGGGGTTGATGCCATTCCGTTTTAACTCATTAAATTGTAAACCTGCTGATCGAGGCATCGTCAACGTGTAACTTAGGTTATTTTCCTTGATTTTTTCAATAAAGTTTCTTTCAGACCCCGACCAGTTTACCGTATCTGTCTGTCCGATAAGGACCAGGGGAATAATCGCGTCGGGATAATTATAGAGGGAAACAGAAGTACTTTCCTCGATCTCTCTCTCCGCATCTGCCGGTTTTTTTACCGAGAAAATTTGTACAACACTGCCTGGTTCTGAGGGGGAGAGTGAAAAATCTGAACGGACTGCAACTCTTCCATATTGGTAGTAAGGAGAACCACGGTAGGTCAGCCGGTTGGGATACGGGAGGGAATCCCCGTACGACATGAACAATCCCCCGGTACTGCCATCATTAAAGTATATGCTGTCAAATTTTTCCTTATCGAGTATGACAGCGTCCGCAGCCGGATATATAATTTTATGGACCCATGTTTCACTCCCTGGCGTAACCGTATGGTAATCAAAATACTTCATGGGCATAAAAAAGGCAGTGGACAGTCTTATATCCACATTCCCGGTCCGGCCCGGAGATGCCATATCATTTGCAACGGTGATCTCCCGTTTTATCGTTTTCTCGTTGAAAATGAATTTCACGTATAGGGTTACAAGTTTTTGCGTATTGTTGTCAGCCATTATCTGGGTCGTGTAAATGATCTCGTTTTTTGACACAGAGATATTGGAATAGTGTAATGCCCCCAGGTCATCAGTGAAGGTTGGTGATTCGTTTTCGCTTACCAGATCCCATCCCACGGAAAGCGTATCAATAAGATACCCTTCAACCAGCTGGTCCTTGGTTTTCGTCCCGATATATCGTATACTGGGAGCACGGTCACTTAATTTTATTTTATAATAATCATTCTCGTAAATGAATGCTGACCCGATATCCTGGACCGAATTGTCTGAGAGGACCGGTTCTGCAATTACGGGTTCCGTCATCGGGATCCTTTTCACCGGAGGTGAGGATACGATTTTGTAGATGCCAAAAAAATTACTCGACGAATCAATCTTATCAAGCATCGTGTTTTTGTCGATCTTTAAGGATTCTTTTTTGAATCCTGTGATTCCCTTGAATGTTCTCTCAGAAGCAATAAGGTACGTTATCTGGAATGAACTCAAATCAGAGGCATAATACTCTGCTTTTTCCGAGAAATATATCTTCGAAAGGTCAGCACCGGCCTGTTTGGTTTCGGAACCGGAGGGTATGCTGGGGACTCGCTTATTGGCATATAACGTCATTCTCTCCCGGTAACCGCTTCCCTCGGCACCTTCCAGAGGAGTGCCTACCTTACCCAGCCATACCAGATTGTTTTTCTCCTCATTTGACATGGTAAGACCGGGTGAGTAATACAGGCGTCCAACTACCGGGGCGGCAATCAGCGGGACAATAATACAGAGGCAAACCAGGACTGCCAGCGATTTTCTTACCGGTGTTTTTGAGAATCCAATAATCTTGGGGATCAGGTACAGGAACCCTGCCGCAGCAAGTACGGGAATGATCAGGAAGATAAATGAAATTTCCCGTAATGAGCCGGTCCCTTCTGCCCCCTGTAAGGAACCCGGCATGGCTGCGGTTATGAATAACGTCAGTGCAAGACATTTACCTCTTGAGTCAATTTTGAAAAAACCAATAACTGAAAACAGGAACTGAACGGGACCTAACCAGAAAGGGGCGAGTGTGATGCCATGGGAAACATCTGTCAGGTTTCCGATGATCGGCAAACCCGCATGATAGGTTCGCCCTTTATAGAATTCTTCTGCTTTTTCCCGGATTTTAACACATATAACTCCCCCGGCAAAGATCAGACCTGCCCATAAAATCGCATATGCATAGTCATTTGAGACAAAGATGGTATTAAAGAAAATCAATCCCAGCTGCCGGATAACATCAACGTGTAATGTCTCGGCAATGGATTGCGATGTTGAAATTATCAGATAGCCTTTATCAATATAATGGGGCTGTATCGGGGGAAAGATTTGTACGGTCGCGTTATAACAAAAGATAATTATCGTGAGTAAAATGAAAAAATTGACATCAAATTTTTTCCAGAGTAATGCACGGAAAAAAAAGAATACAAGGGCAGTGAAGGTTAGAAATACAAATGTTCCGGTGTTGGAGATGCAGATGCATAAGACAAGGATTAAAATAAGGAAAATATTTGTTACCTGGGTTTTTTTCATGCTTAAATAAAAGACCGTGATAAGGAAACCCAGGGAAAATACGGCAGCTGAAAAATTAAGCAGAATCAATGACAGATAGGGCATTGAGATGAGAAATATCAGGGCGAGGATAGACCCGTCCCTTGATTGGAGCAGTTCGTGTGCGTAACCGTAAAAGATGAGAAGACATCCGATCATCATGATGAAGGGAACAATTGATACGATCGTGTAGATGTCCAGTCCGGTAATCTTAATGATAATCGAACCAAAATACCACAGACCAAAGGGATAATCGTATCCAGCATATTCTTCTGTCAGGGATTTTTCATAGAAATCTGTCAGGGAATTGGATTCAGCCATCCTGTTGATATTAAGCATGTGCGTATAGACGTCGGTCCCGGATGGAGAGTATATAACGAGGACGTACAGGAAAAAAGCAAGGAAAATAATGGAGAAGAGAAAAATAAACAAATATAAAGTCTGTTTTGGTAACTTTTTATAATCGGTAATTTTCATAACAGTAAAAAGGTATTGACTATATTCTTACCTTTAAGCTCCCTTGCTAAAAAAATATTACTCTTTGAGAATTTCACTCTGCCGATTCAGACATACATGTTGTATCTTTTCCAGACAAAATGGCGGGTTCATTCTCTTGTTTTATCCAACTTTTTCTCTCACCTTTAATACCGCTGCACGTTTCTGCAGATCTCCGGGTAGTTGGTGTTGCTCACCAACGGTCCGTCATTTGATGGGGGGACTCAGACTGATACTTATATGCAGGTGAACGGAGATTTCTGGTCGCTATTGAATATCCGGGACACCAGGAGGGACTAATATCGGGGTATTATAGTATCTTACTGTATTGGTTCAATCGTTGAACCATCAGGATTTTATGAATTTAACATGCGAGGCAGCCAAACTGAGAAATCAATGACTTCTGATATCAAAGTAAGAACCCTCCTTTTACTCATTGGATTGACTCTCGTCTCATTGGCAGTTACGGGGGTAACTGCAGCCGGTCTCGAGGAAGTCGGCGTGCTCGCCAATGGTCCGTCCTTTGACCTTGTGGAATCAAACGGTTACTTATATGCGGGTCAGGGCAGTGAAGTAGTGACATACGATGTATCCTCCAGCGCAAAAATGTCAGCACTCACGTGGAAGAGCGGACTTTCAAGACTTCTTGTCGGGGGTCCAGTCCGCGGTATCTGCGCTGATGCCGGGTATCTCTATATCGCTGCGGAGAACAGGTTTGTCATCGCTGATATCTCTAATCCTGCAAGCCCGAAATTGGTCTCAACACTGAATAGTGGGGGAACCGATGTGTTGATCAAAGGTACGTATGTGTACCTTCTCTCACCGGGCGCTGGTATCAGGGTTATCGATGTCTCCAACCGGACCGCCCCCAGGATCGTGAAAACAGTATATCTCGCAGGGAAGAATAAACCCCGGCGCGGAACGATTAATGGTAACTATATGTTTGTCGGAATGGAGACTGATAACCGGCTTGACATTATTGATATCTCCACTCCCCAAAATTCCAAGGTCGTAGGCTCCCATAAAGTCAATGGGACAGCAACAATATCCGGGGTTGCTGTCAAGAACGGATATGCCTTCATCACGGAATATCATAACGGTGTGCGTGTCATTGACGTTAAAAACCCGGCAAAGACGATGGAAGTTACACGGCTGTTGGGCATAGATGCGAACGATATCAAAATCCAGGCTAATTATGCTTATGTCTCGGTCCGGTACCAGGGGTTCAGTATCATCAATATTTCAGATCCACAGAATATCCGGATTGTGGGGCAATCCAATGCCATAAAGGGTTATATTGAGGGCATTTACGTGACCCCGACTAACACATTTTTGTCTGCTGACACAATGGGTTTCGGTATCTTCAATACGTCAAACGTAACCGCACCGCGTCTCCTGTCGCAGGTTGCAGTTATTGGTTTCCCGGAAGGCATCACGGTCAGGGACAACTGGCTGTATATCGGTGCTCATAATGACGGTGTCTGGATTGTCGATATATCCAATCCTGCCATTCCCAAAGAGACCGCGTACATCAATAGCGGCGGCAGGAACCGCGAGGTCAGCCTCCAGGGCAATAACCTGTACGTGGCCGGAGAATGGCAAAGACTCTATGTACTGAATGTATCAGACCCCAAAAAACCGAGAATCACGCTCTCCCATTTCGGGGATAACATCGGTACTGTCCTGGCTGACGGCAAATATGTGTATACTTCACTGGGAATCGTTGATTTCACAACTCCCAGCTCACCGGTCTATGTGGCAAGAGCGCCCTACTTTGATGGGAAATTCGCCAAATATAAAAGTAACTACCTCCTCATAGCGGGAAACGGTATCCGTATTATTGATGTGTCTGACAAGAAAAACCCGGTCATCGTTGGACACTATGGGAATGGAACTACCTTCAAGGACGTTGCGGTTAATGGGAATGTTGCGGTGGGACTAACGGGAAACAGTATTGTCGCTGTCGATATCAGTAACATAGCGTCCCCCAAAAAACTCAGTCAGCTGGATTACCCGGGGCATTGGGTAGGGTATGCCGTTGCGATGAATGGCACTATGGTATATGCAGCCGGATCAGGCAGCGAGAACATCAAGGCATTTGATGTATCCAATCCCTCGGCCATGAAACTTGTCGGTTCTATCGGGCTCTATGGGGATTTCTGGTCGATTGCTTATGATAAGGGGTACATATACGCCGCCGAGAAGATGAGCCTCCACATTCTGTCAAGCTCATTTGTACCATCAACACCGGTCACTCCTGTTACTACACCTACGGTCACTCCCGTTACAACAACTCCTGCAATAAAGGTTACCGTGCCTGATGGTGGGGAGACCTGGCAACGAGGCAGTACACATACTGTCTCCTGGGATTATACCGGCAGTCCCGGGTCGACCGTGAAGATTGTGCTGATGAAGGGAGGTGTTGAAGTCGGCACCATCAAGGACAGATGGTCAGTGGGGAGTAGTGGCAAAGGGTCCTATACATGGTCGATTTATCCATCCGGGACCACCGGGAGTGATTTCAAGGTCAGCGTTCAGAGCATTAGCCAGCCGACAATCAAGGACACGAGTGATAATTACCTCGCTATTGTTTCAGGAACAACAGGTACCTGATAAAAGGTACGCAAGGTCACCAGTATCCCTCCTAAAACAATTACTTAAGTAATTTGTTAAGACCTTGGGAATGGAAAAGATCGGAATTTTCAAATGAGTCTGGCATCCAGACTCAAAAAAAAATAATGTATATAATTCCGGAATGGATTCTGCTCCAAATTTTGGAAAAATGCCGGGAGACATACCAATTGTGCGTAAGTGAAACGTATGGAACAACAATGGTGCCTGGGACTCCGGTACGGAAAAGACCTATACCTGCGGAACCGCAGGCTGGACTCCGGTTGTTGCGAAATGGTATTAAAAAATCATCAATAATTTGGCTCTGGAGAAATGTTCAAAAAAACTTGAACGTTCATGGGGTTTTACCCCCGCCACTTCAGCTTATCCCGAATGCGATAACTCCGGAATAGATAATTCATTAATTCACCCGAAAGCGCAGGGGTGGTAAGGGGGGACAGAACCTGTCCCCTCCTTCATCTTACTATGCTTTTTATTTCATCTATGGATAAAAGGAATTCAACAGAGCCATTAATTTTTGGTGATTATCAATAATCCGCCCCCAAATGAGGTGACAACCACACCATTTGGCATGATTGCCCCCCCTTGCGTCACCAGTCCCCCGAGGGGGACGGGGTGCATTGCGATATCACCAGAACAGGTAATACAGCACTATCGCAAAGGGGGGGTGCCCGAGCAGCGGGGGCGGAGCCCCCAAGAGCGAATTTCTCGTGCGATTAATCTTTTGACTTCAATTGACTGAGTTTTTACATTTCGCGTTTTCTATTTAGGGGCTGATATTTTACAATCACCTAATTTTTTAAAGAATCAAGCGGGCAATGATTATTTTTCTGCAGCATTGTATTATAGTGAATCGCTACATTCATGAGAAATTTTTTTTGTGAAATTTAAAAAAATCAGGATTTTTATGTGACAGTATTATGGTGAGATACTAACCTTTATGGGTATATATAACCAATTAACACGAATAAAAAATTGTGTGGGTTTCTTAATAAGACCAGTGTATCATGATATTTGAACACATAATCTATTCTTGTGCAATTGCCATCATTGTCGGCATGGTGTATCACCGATTAACCGGGCGAGATCATTCGTGGATAATCATTCTCTGTGCATGGATTCCGGATATTGATGTAGCTGCAAATACTGTCCTTAATAAATTTGGATTTACCTTACTTTTCGAGGGGCATAAGATATACCATGGAGCATTCCATACGGTAGGGGTTATGGTTATTTTTGGGATACTTATGGCATTTTTACTCCATCCGTTCGGTATAAAATTTTTTGATGCATTATTTTTTTCAATTATTGGTTTTGCAGCCCATCTGTTTGAAGATGCATTAGTATACAAATCAGCCTATATGTTTCTCTGGCCGTTTTCATCGAAAAAATTGGGTCTCGGTTTACTTCCGGAAATGCTTTCGGAAGAAGATTATATTAAAAATTTTTTAGGAATGGCAAACTTAGAAGTCCTCATTATTGGTCTGTTATTGTTACTTGCCGCAATAGTAATCCGGACGTATCTTGAAGGGCCTTCATGGATCAGATGGTATATGCCGGATGCCGTATATGTAAGATTTTTTGAAAAATAAAATACCAGAGAATTTCTGGCATTGTTTTTGTGAGCATAAAGACATTAGATGGTTAAGGTACTCCTGGTTGCCATTTTTTATTGATTCTATCAGCATAGCTTTATTAAAAACACCTGTTCTCACCTTTTTCCCGTCAAAGGATTCTATCATCTTCAATTATTGTCTTGCAGCCCTGTGAGATCTGCCCAATTGGGATTAATATATATCTTATTCTTATGAGTTGGGCACTGTCACCCAATGCATTACTCATCTTGTGGCTATTGAAAAGGATTCAGGCTCAAAGTTTCAGTATTTATGTAAATACCGATCTCATTAAATGTTGGCAAATAAATACGTTAAACGATAAGAACAGACCTATACAGGTAAATATGGCCAATATAATTTTTTCCTGGTTCAGGGATCACTCGGCACTGGAAATAGCAATAGTGATTGCAGTCATTATTGGTGTCATCATTGCCGCGGTTCTCATTGTTGAACTGAAAAACGAATCATATTCAACGCTTTACATCTATCCGGAAACATATCAGAATTATCCTGGTAATTCCACCGTATCTTTTGTATACGGTATCCACTCGTTTGAAATTGAAAGAACCAGCTACACTATAAATTTTTTCATTAACTCAAACCTTACCCACACAAAAACAATCAGTTTAAATCCGGGTGAGGTTTCTGAAGAGGGAGAAAGTATCCAGCTACCTGCCGATCTTGAATATCCGGCAAAAATATCAATTATCAGTTCTTCACCAAAAAGCGTTAATGAAGTTCATTACTGGATAAAAAAAAGACCTCCTGAATCCTGAGGTCCTCGCAAAATTTTTCTTAATACTGCTACCATACGTTGTCTCCATGGATGAGTATCAGGAACAGGAATTATTCGTATTTTAAAATTGACCTTCAGATTTTAAGAGTGAGAGAAAAAAAAGTATTATCTCATACGAACAGTAAACCCGTCCAAATCGTAAGATTCATTTTTTTTAAGATTACAACGTCAAAGGTACTTTTGATATCACAAATCTTCGTTTTCCCGAACTCAGGAGCGGGATCTCATCGACAAATTCAACCCTGATATCGATATCCTCTCCAATCCTTTTCCTGCACTCTTCGATAATTCGTGCGGTATTTTCTTCCTGATACGAACCGTCTTTCACGAGATTGATCCGGATTTTATCCCGTTCTTCCTGAATTATCTGGTACTGGAGGATACCCGTAAATTTTTTCAGAAAGGTACTAAAGAAATGAATAGTGAGAAGTCTTTTTGCCGGGGTAATGATAATATCCGTGCTCCTGCCATCAATAGATTTCAAGATAGATAAACCCCGGCCACAGGGACACCTTTCATCTGAAGATTTTCCGACATCCTGGATATTATATCTGATGAATGGCATTGCATAATTGGTAAGGTTTGTTATACATAATTCCCCATATTCTCCCTCGACTGGTTGGCTGTTACTATTGAGGTACTCCACAATTGCTCCTTCTTCGGCAATATGATAACCGTCGTGTTCTTTACATTCAAATGCTATTGCGGTACCTTCTCCTCCATATGCATCAAATACTTTACAATTGAAAACTTTTTCAATGGTGTTTCGATATTCCGGCAACAGGGTATCACCGGTAGTCATTACTGCCCTGACATTCACATCGTTCATGCCGGTTTTTTCAATGAGTGAAGCAAGGAGATAGACAGATGAGGGGAATCCTCGTAAAACGATAGGTTTAGCCCGCTTTATCTTTTCAGTCAACGGGCGAATATTTTTCTCATTGATTTGAAATGCAGGAATCAACGTACATCTCATGAAAATATCCTGGATTGTTTTTGTCGGTGTAGTCCTTGGATGCGTTATCTTTACATAATTATCTCCCAGTGAATATCCCACCCACGACCAGCACCGGAATGTCTGTGCCCAGCCGAAACTATAGGATTCCTTATCGATATAATATTTTAAAGGCTGTCCGGTAGAGCCACTGCTGGATCGCTCCAAAATATTCGATCTTGGGAAATTTTTCGCTATGAGATCCGGAAGATTTTTCCTGATTATTTCTTTTGTCAGAATAGGAATTCTTGGCAGATCCTGCCTGGTTTTAATATCATCAGGATAAATTCCATGATCGTTAAACACTTTCCGGTAATACGGAACATTATCATAGGAATGTCTGATGAGGGCTCTGAGTTTTTTGTTCTGGAGCTCTTCAATTTCAGACGGTGACAGCCATTGGGTCTTTTCGAGATATTTGATGTTTGCCTGAATGGTTGTGCCTTGATATCTCTCAACTACAGGAAAAATACAATTTTTAAATAACGTGCTATACATGTATCCTGCCAATCGTATCATTTTTTTTATTGTTATTGTTTTTCAATTGCCAGTTGTTTAACTTTATCCAGGTAAAAAACCAAAAAAAAAAAAGGTTTTCCAAAAATACCTCCTGAACGCAATGCATGATCCTATTAAAAACGTGGTGCCAGTCCGTGCTTTACCGATGTGATAAACCGGTGCACAGGTGAATACCATTTCATTATATAAAATGGTACAATATCCCCGTTAAATTTGCTTTTAAAAGGAAAAAGGGTAGGATCTGAGGCACCTATGATCTCAATAAAACGGAAGTTATGATCACATGCCCAGTGGATACCCTCCCAGTGGACACTATAATTTGGGCTTACCCCGTTTACTGATACGGTGGGAGAACCTGTCCACACGCTCACTTTATTTTTATATGATAGTGTAATAATTCCTGTCAGAACAACATCATCTTTTTTCGCCAGGAACAACTGAAGGTTATCCGGATAAAAAGTCTCAAAGATTTCATGCATAAATTCTTTTGTTGCATGAATCCGTTCTCTCTCCTTGAGCAGAGTGTATATCAATTCCAGATCCTCTTTTGAACCGGTATGTACTGAAATCCCCAGTTTTTGTGCTTTATTCACCGATTTTCTGACGGTCTGGTTAAAATTTTCCCATATGGTTTTTTCACCGGGTGCCAGATCGATGATATTGGTAAATGCCGGTTCGACCTTGTATCCGGACCAGATAAAAGGACGTGGATCAGACATGCCTGGTGAGCTGTGTATTGAAATATACTTTGATTTCAGATTATTTTTCAGATAATGGTCGATTGTTTTCTGAAACTCATAAAAAATACTCTGTTTTCTATGATATTTGATAGCATCATTTTTTTTCATTACCGGACCGAGGTAATAATTCTCAACAGAAAAGGGCGGGGAACAGGCCATTTTTACCAGGGGAGAATCGTAGAAAAATACCGGCATCACCCCGATGATCTCGTTACCGTCACGGACAATAAGGGGATACAGGATAGCTTTGTATTTCTGCAAAAAAATTTTTTTCCTGGTATGTTTTTCCATGATTTTTAACCATTTCCATGTATGGAAAAGGGTTCCTTCTTCTGAGGATAGTATAATATCGTCCCAGAGTTGTTGATCCGTATCCGATGCGATTGAAATGTCCATTATACATATTTCACGTTCTGAATTATATTAACCATATGATTTTTTGGAATATGCGCAATACTGGATGACCTTTTAGAGATCGCGATTATCGTGCCAGTTTTCCTAAAAATTTGTAGAACCGGGAAGAATAGGCTGTTGCCGAATACCAGATAGCGAGATCAGGATTATATTTCGATTTGAAGGACCGGAGCCGGGGATTATCACCACCAGCCATCTCTTCATAATAGATATATCCGTTCTTTGTCGCCCATTTGATCGCTTCCCACTGAACCAGATCATTGGGAGAGATCCCTTTTACGTCGAATTTGGGTATTCCTATCCAGAGATACATGACCTGCTTGAAGCAGAGTGAGACCATTCCCCCGACACGTTCTCCCTTATAGAAAGCCGTGTATATTTTCAGGTGTTCCGGATAAAATGCATGAAAAAGATCGGTCAGGTAATCCCGGTAATCATGGGGCTGTGCTCCCTGTTCTCTGAATCTTCTGGAAAGGGAATCTGACAATTGCAGCAGATCATCCAGATTTCCTTCCTGTACGTCGACGTTTTCCTTGACCGCCTTATTAATATCCACCCGTAATTTCCGGTCAAAACGACTCCAGACAGTATCGATCCCTGAGTCCAGCCTGATCCGGCAGGTGTACTGGGGATCAACCGAATAGCCGGCCCATTTCAGGGGGCGGGCATCGAATAATCCGGGAGATGTCCGTACCCGGAAATATTTGCATCCTTTTTCTGAGAATAGGTGGCGGGTTACTTCCTGCTGTACCTGGAAAAAGATACTCTCTTTCTTATCCAGCTTCATTGTTTCGTACTCCGGGATGACGGGGCCGAGATACAACATATATGCACGGGGCGGCGGGGAAAATGCGACTGATATCCATCGTTTTTTCTGGATGAAAACAGGGTACAATGCAACTATCTGGGTTCCCTTATACAGGATAAAGGGCAGCAGTCTGGTTCGGGTGTGCTTTTCCACGATACTGAGCCATTTCCAGGTATGAAAAATTGTCCCGTGAGGTGATGAAACGACAAGTTCGTCCCATTTTGGGGAATCTTCTTTTGAGGCAAGGGAAATTGTCAGGGTCATCTTCTCACAGCATGTAAAAAACTATTCACTACGTTTCATTTTTCTTTTAAATAATGTTATTTGCGAAGATAATGGCTTAACGAAATTGATATACCCCTTTTCCATAAACTTTGCTGATCCTGAATACCTTCTTGCGATAAATCGTACGTTTAACGTGGGGTTGAATTTATTGTAATGTGCATGTCGCTTGCTATTTCCTGCAGCACCCATCTGGATATACTCGTTATATCCCTGCTCGGCCGCGAATTTGATGGAGACCCATCTGTACAAGGTCGTTTGGTGATGGGGAGATCTGGACAGGGGATCGGACATTCCCGATCCAGTCTGAAGAAGCGATCCTTATACGCAACATGGATAATACCGGTAACCGTTTCCTCCTGGAATTTTCCGACAAAAATATGAAAATTGTCTTTATACGCGGAATATACATCAAGGAGGTACTCTTTTGAGATTGGGAGAACCATATTCTGTTCTTCATACCGTTTTTGCATCAGGTAAAAAAGGAGTTCCAGTTCTTCTTTCTGCCCGGTCTCGACGATAACACCTTTCTTTTCCGCCCTGGTGATGCTCTGCCGTAATTCAGCTTTTACCTGCTTCCAAAGTTCGGTATAACCGCACCTCAGGTCCGTTACATAATCGTATCTTGGAGCAATTTCATATCCCGTCCAAGAAAAGGGTCTTGGATCAGGTAAGCCAAAGGGCAGTGATATAGTAACGTAATCGGCCTTTATTTCATTTTTTATGAAATCATTGGTTGTCTCCTGCAATTGTGTATAGACATGTTCTTTTTTATTCTGCTTCAGACGGTCATAGTTAGTCTATAACCGGCCCCAGAGCGAGGAGACCTGAGTGGGGAGGGGGGGAAAACACAGATCTGATATATCCTTTTTTCTGGTAGAATAACGGGTAGATCCCCAGTGGTTCTGTGCCATTGAATACAATGAGTGGATAGAGTTTTGTTTTTGAATGCTTCTCCAGAATTTTCAGCCACGACCAGGTATGGGGAAGCGATCCATGGGACGAAGACTCAGTAATCCGGTTCCACACTTCCGCGTCAATCGCCGTTGCAATTTTCACTTCAGGTTCCATCACCTTTTCTCCTCACATTCGATCTGAACGCAATCACCGGGTTTGAGTTTTTCCGAACGGATCATTAACGATCTTTCACCCTTATGAATAATCTCTGCATTATGAACGTGTATGCATTTCATCGTCACTGGCAGCCAGATTGTTAAATAATGGTGATGTCCATGGGGATAAGGAGATAGTTTCAACACCTTATCTTCAAATGACCCGTCAAACCGGGTGTTCTTCCGCCATTCCCACCATGTGGCGATCTCACGTGCACTGGTTATCCATGCATTTCTTTTTTTGCAATATTCAATCATGTGTTTATATGCCTCACCCCAGCCCGGGTACTCGTGCTCGTTCATGACCGAATGGTGCCAGAGAAGCGTAAGAATTCCCTGGTGCCGTTCAACTTCCCGGGCAAGGTGTAAAAATGCATCTTTACGGTCCTGAAGGCGGAAGAAGGGGAGGTCTTCTATAATCATCGGAATTTCAAGAATGCTTAACATTCTTCTCTCTTTTTGATACCAGGGGCTGAAGGGGAGACAGGTCCCCCACCGGAAACCGAGGCAGTCATTATAACCCAGGGTTGTATCATATACCAGGCCGGCGTCTTCCTGGTACTTCCATGTTTCCGGAATGGCAAGGTTGAGGTTGTGCTGGCGACCTCCGGCAATCCTGTCCTGGATAATCTGCTCCAGTGAAGATTTTTCCTCCTGTATTTTTTCAGGATCCTTGTAGGAATTAAATGAACCATGCAAACCCACTTCCCATCCGCGGGAATGGAATGTTTTTATGAGTTCTGTGACGTTACGTTCATTCCAGTTATACCGCCTGCCAACATGTCGCCAGGTTTTTTTATCGGATATTCTCACCGGGGCGGTCTCGTGTAAAAAAAACAGGGAGGATGTTACACCCAGTATGGTCTCCATACTCATGAGAGATTCAAAGGTCCAGTAGGGTTCATAGCCGCGGATTTTCTGGTGCAACGAGAGCAATTGCTGATGCAGACCCTGAAGATTTCGTTTTTTAACATGGTTCCATGGCCGGGTAATCCATTGGTACGTTTTTTTCACTTCATCGACATCATGGGTGAGGCAGACACTAAACCGTGTATTTTCCGGCCAGAACGATGTATGGACCAGCGGGACATTCATCTCGGAATGGAGATTTTTTACCGCATCGAATAACAGTTCACAATAGGTATCTGCAAACGCGGTCCTGACGATTGCATGTCTCTTTTCTTTTGAAACTGTCTGCCATGTGTGCTCGATCCCCCCGGTAAGACAAAAACCAAGGTGATTGAAGAGATCAAAATTTTTTTCGTCGCATGTAGTGTCTGTATTCTCAGATACGTGTTCTGGTCCGGAAAAAAAATCAAACAGTGCATCTTTATTATAGGGGAGTTCTGAAGAAACCCTGATGATGGGATACCCCTCCAGTCTCACCCCTTCATGTATCATCCGGATTATGTCATCTTCGGTCTCTGCCTGGAGTGCTCCGCAGATACAAGTGCCGGAATCACGGGAGGTAAAAAATCCATACCGTTCAATGAAATAGCTCAAACCGATACGGGAATAGTTCTTTTCCGGGGTGAACGATAGGGTTGTTACCATAGTGTATCAGTTTGTATTTCTACGGGCAGGTGACCCGGGATTACTATCATTTGTTATCCAGTATCAGTAGGGGTTCTTTTAAATACCTTCAGGATATCGTTCGATGAAACGGGTCATCCAGGTAGTAACGTCGATTTTATCAGCAAGGAGACGATCGCGTTTTTTTCGCCAATCCTCTTGAGAATCCGGATTTCCCAGTATCTCACCGGCCTTTTCCAGAGCCTGTTTTTCGTCAGGATAAAAAAAAAGCAGGTCGTAAGTATCCCGCAGTTCAAGGTAATTCCCGATATAGGTCCCGGACGCCACTCCTTCAGTTGTTGCCTCGATATGAATCGAAGGCGTGCCTACTACCGCAGCTTCGGTTGCCGTTGTCCCCCCTTCACCGATATACAGATGAGCGAAATAGAGAAGTGAATGCAGATCTTCCGGCGGTATTTTTAATCGGTACTGTTCGAGATCTGCGGGAAGTTTTCTTTCAGAAGTTATCACAACTCTCCCGAATCGTTCAAGAGATTTAATAAAATTCATTTCATTTCCCGGTTTTATTCCGTACAGGCTGGTGTCATGGGAGGCAGCCCAGGAAATAAACCGGACAATGATAAATTTTTCATTCTGTGAAATCCCGGCCCGCTCCAGAGCAGAAGGATCCGGCCTGAAATAATTCGGGTGAAGGTAGGCAAGTTCCTTAAAACCATTGAAGGTAACATGTTTTTTTGGATTGATGGTATCCCGGAAGCACGAGGGTGTCCAGATCACGTCGGCAAACGGAAATGTCAGCCAGTCTGCAATTCCCACACGCTCGGTGTCGGTAAAGATGATAGAGGGTTTTCCGATCATTTTTCCAACGTGGGCAATATACGGGTTATGGACTCCCAAAAGGATATCAGGCCTGAATTTTCTGGCAATTTTATAAATGGTATAATCGGTTGAAAAGATTCCCAGTGCTTTTTGAATCATGCTCTTTTTCAATTCACCCCGTTTGATATATTCGAACCCGTATGCCTGCAGCAAAGCATGGGAAACCTCCTTATCCCTGGCAATCAACTGGACGGAGTGCCCGTCTTTTTTTAGATTATTGATCAGATTTTTAAAAAAGTGAACATGTGCAGGATGTCCGATATCGATTAATAGTTTCATGGTTCTGCATCCTACCGGATTACCCATTTGATAACTTCAAACGCTTCAGCATATTTCTGTTCGATCTGCGTACCTCTGGTCATGGCAAGACCGCGAATAAATTCGGGATTCAGATAGGTCCGCTCTTTCTGGGTTTTATAACAGTTCAATGCAAGAATTTTTTTATTGATGTGCTTCTCCTCCAGTGCAATAAAGGCAAGCGTGTTAAACGTGATGTTATTCCATGGCTGCTCATATCCCAGAATAGTACATTGTTTGAAAGCACGATAGGTTTCCTCATAGATCGTTCTATGATCCTGGTGTGTATCAAACGATGAGGGGGCAAACACAATATCCGGTTTGATCGAGGTACGGAGATCGATAAGAGTGTCAAGAATCGCCTGGCGGAATTTGGGGAACTCCCTGACTTCAAAGTCAAATAAATACGGCTTTTTTATACCAAGGACCTTTGTTGCTTTCTTCACTTCACGTTTGAGGATATCAGTGGGGCATCCTTCCGGAACTGACTTTTCACACGATGAGAGTGCAACATAATGTACTGAATTTCCTTCTTCAACAAACCGGGCAATAGTTCCCCCACACCCAAGTTCGCCGTCATCAGTATGCGGACTTATCACAAGGATTGTTTTTGCCATTAAATTACGCCTCCTCCCTGAAGAATTGTGGTACCATTTCACTATCTGGAGATCTGATTTTGCATTAATTCTATATACAGATGTAGCAGGTATCGTATAAATCCGATCTTATGTTTTAAAATCTGATTCGATTTTATCCGCTGTATCATCGGAAATCAGGGGATACTGTTAAAAAAGTGAAATTCGGTAGTTTTCATCTGCACTGATTTATACGGTATCAGCACAGAATTTACTGGTATGAGAGTTGCAATTCACCAGCCCAATTATGTACCATGGGCTGGTTTTTTTTGTAAAATGAGCGTCTGTGATATATTTGTAAGTTTTGATGCGGTTGAATTCCCGAATAATGGTATTGTCCATCGCAATAAAATACGGACAAAAGGAGGATGGGACTGGCTAACGATACCGGTTGAGAAAAAAAATATTGGTCTGCCCATAAAGGATGTATCACTCCCCAATGACGTCTCCTGGTGGAAAAAGCACTGGAATGCGCTCATTGCCAACTATTCGAAGGCCGAATATTTTTCTGAATATAAACCTTTTTTTGAGGAGATGTACCGTGACAGGAAACAGACGAGCATCCAGGAACTGAATGAATCTTTCATTACATATCTCGCAGGATCTTTTGGAATATCGCCACGGTTTGTCCGGGCAAGCGAGTCTGGATCTGGATTTCTCCTTACGGAAAACTGATTTTATTCTGGATATTCTCCAGACTGTCGGATGTACACACTATATTTCAGGTGCTGGCGGAGCGAAAACGTTCCTCGAGGAAGACAAAATTCTTAATAACAATATTGAGCTCGGGTATATTCAGGTTACCCCGGTTGAATACCCGCAGCGGTGGCCCGGATTTGAACCGTACATGAGTTCCATTGATCTGTTATTCACTATGGGGGGAAAAAAGGGAAGAGAAATAATCAATCGCATGCATCATGAATACAAGGCTTGAGTGAAGAGCATCAGGGTTGACTATTCATTATGACTGATGAAATTGCAGTTTCAGTAATTATCCCTCTTTACAACCGGGGAGAATATATTGCACGAGCGATTGACTCGGTTCTTCAGCAGACGTTTCAGAATTTCGAGATAATAGTCGTGGACGGTCATTCCACTGATTCAGGTCCTTCTGTTGTGATGAGTATCGATGATAGCAGGATAGTTTTTTTTGAGCAGGAGGGAAAGGGATTGGCACTGGCCCGTAATCAGGGTGTCAACCGGGCACGGACGGATTTTATCGCTTTTCTCGATGCTGATGATGAGTGGTCGCCTTCACATCTCGCTTCTTTGATACGATTAAGAGAGAACTATCCAAATGCTGGTATATATGCAACAACCTATAAGCGGATAGAACCGGGAAATGTTGTTAAAATTCCAAAATTCCGCGCAATCCCTCCACCGACCTGGGAGGGCCTGATCCCCAACTATTTCCTTACCGGAACATTAGGAGCCACACCGATTATCCCGACAAGTGTTGGAATTCCCAAAGACGTTTTTACCAAAGTTGGAGGATCTACCCCGGGGTACAATGGGGAGAGGATGACGATCTCTGGATACGGATTGTACTGAAATACCCTGTAGCATACAGTCTGGAAAGGTGAGGCATTGTGGCATTGCGATGCAGATAATCGCATCGGTAATTCTATCCCTGATCTGCCCCTCCTCTCGAGGGAACCGGTGGTCGAGCGGGGTTTAGGTGCACTCTCGGACCACACGGTTTCACCAGAAGATGCCCCTTTTTTAAGGGAATATATTGCAAAATTTGAACTCAACAGGGCATTATGGAACCTTAAGACAGGTAATGCAAAAAATGCAAGAACTATTTTGAAGGAATGCAAAACAAAACGATTTATTTTCAGGAAAATCCGCCTGCTCATATTATCCTGCATCCCGGTGCCGGTTTTCATGTTCTCCTGGAAAACGATCAGGATACTCAGACAGCGTCTGTTCAACCGGGATTACAGTCATGATCCCTGGTTAAAATAGGTTGATCAAAGGATAGAACGTGATTCCTGCACCGGAATGACTGTTCTGGGTAACCGATATTTTCCGATAATTATTTGAAAAAATATTTATCGATGATGAAAAGGACCCTTTGTTTTGTTTTTTGATACAATGCTGATACTTTCGAGATAAACGTATACAATGAGCCAGGTTTGTTTTTTGCAGTTTCCTGATGTTTATAATAGCTGACTCTGATTATCCATATCATGACAAAAATGAGGGTCATAGTCATAAGAGTTATCAGGATATTCACACCTGTTGTATCAATACCGATTACATTGTCGACGAACAGGGAGGATAACATAACCATGGCAACACTGAATACAAACGAAAGGGCAATCCGTTCGATAAAAGGTAAGTCCTCATTCCTGGGAAAAAGGGCACAGATAAATGCAAATCCGGGCGTAATAAGAATTAATATTAATCCGTAAATAGATTGATTTGAAAATAAAATAGTATTTGCGTAATCCAAAGAATCACCCGATAATTATCCACTGTTTTTTTAGAATTTATATTGGCAGGAATTCTACATAAAGAAATCCTTTGTTCCAAGAACAGGTTAGAATTAATGATATTTCATGTATGTAGAACTGTTTTTAAAAAACCTGAATGCTCATCAGGGGTTTCACCCCCGCCAATTGGGGCCTCCCCCAAATGCGATACTACCTGAACAGGTAATTGGTATCATCGCTCTTGTGGGCAGAGGAGGTAAGGTGGGACAGGCACGGTCCCCTCCTCATCTTCCATGTCCTGGTATTTCATATCCTGATGAAAGGAATTCTCCAGAGCTGATATTCCCCTAATTCCCTCTACGGGTGATAGAAAAACCGGTTAAACATTTATTTTCACGGTCAAGATATCTTTTTTGTTACCTTGAGTCCGTAGAACAGAAATAACCCCTGTTTCTGATGTTCCCTAAAAGTGATAAACTTTCTAAAAAAATCCTCTTGTTCAGACCTCAGCAGTTGCCCGGTATTCATGATCGGTGAATACCGAAGGAAATCTGTGCGGTTCCGGATTTTTTTACCATTGAATCCCCTTAAAGCATTGCACCGTTGCCTCGAAAATATTATATCGTTATGAATGGATTAGTAATACGAATGCATCTTGAGCTATTTGGAAATCCGGCATTCTGGAACGGTTGATTTATATGAAAAGTTCATTAACAATGGGAATATGCCTGGTGCTGATCCTCGCGTGCATCGGTGTAGTATCAGCGGATCTTGTATATAATGGCGGGTTTGAAACTCCGGTAATCGAAAATCCCAGTGGCTGGCAGTTATATGGGGATTCGGCACCAGGACTTGACTGGCATGTTGAACGCGGAGTCGGTGCACCGGATACCTGGCCCCCCCAACTGGAATTGCAGAACGTCAATGCCATACAACTTCAACCTTATAAGGGCGAGCAGTTTGCAGAACTGGATTCCGAGGACAATGTAATTATTTATCAAATACTCCCCGTAACCGAAGGAAAAACCTATAAAATTTCCTTTGCCCAGGCTTGCAGGAGTGACGGTGGGGAAAATCCCAGTCTGCTTGGGGTATATTGGGGCGATACCTATCTGGGCCAGACATCCTGCAGTCAGACAATGACCTGGGTTACCCACAGTTATTCACCAACAGCTCCTTCGGGTGGTGAAGTCAAGGTGATGTTCGTCGATGAAGGAACTTCCGACAGTTATGGTGTGCTGCTGGACGCTGTTGAAATGACCGAGAAGGAGAATCACACGATGGTTCCCGAGTTCCCGACCATGGCCCTCCCAACAGCGTTTATTGTTGGAGTCCTTGGGTTTGTCCTTTTCCTCCAGAGAACCAAAGAGAACTAATTTTTTTTTGTATAGTCCCATTCTCGCGACTAACTTTTCTGTACGATTTATCAAAAATACTGATTGATGACGCACCTGGGGGCTTCGGTTTCCCCTCCCCCGCCGCTGTGGCGATCCCCAAGATGCGATTGAACCGATATTGGTGCTTTATCAAAAAATCCATGTGTTAAAAAAAATAAGGCCCTTTTTCTTTTTTGCATTGAGTAACGTATATTTTTCATTTTTTTCGTCTGAAATAATGTAAATTTTGGTGGTTTAATTGGAACTATACCCATTTTTTTATCGCTGTACCTGGCAAAAGTACTGCCTGCTTTTTTTAACACATCCTGCATCAACGAAACCCTGATTCATCATTCCTAATGGTTACAGGGAATTTTTCACTATTTTCTGATTACCATAATTTCGAGCTTGATTGCTCCATCAGGTGTCAGGTTTTTGCTGACCGGAGGGAGTGTGCCTTGCACCTGTGCCTTGCGCATATTAATATTACTCCCTGCATGAATGCACAGTATCAGCCGGAGGTGATGTGCCCTAGGAAGGCCAATATCTGAAAAACTATTGGGGCAATGGCATCGGTTGCATCAGGTGCTGAATCGACAAGGGTGAACCTGCAATAACCTACCCGGGACTAAAAAACTCATTAATTCTCATACTATCAGGCGGGAACGATCTACATCAGAAATGCGTAAAGTATGGTGTCGGATTCGGACAAGGTGATTGTGCCCGGGGGGTCACCCGTCCATGTGTTCTCATGCCTTGTTCCCCGTCATCATTCCCGAGGGATGCATCATCGGTTGGATGATGGCGGGTCTTTTTTTTAATCAGTATTCTCTGTGGTATCCGGAATACGCTCTTTTTCCGGGTTTCCCCGGTCCAGCAGCGCCGGGTCAATATGCCACTCGCTCCGGCGCAGCAACCCGTGCAGGGTGCTCGCCTCGCGGATGGTGAGATTTGCCCGCCCGAGAACCCGGCGGATAAGGATCATCGTATTCTCGCGTTTGAATGCCGGGTGATGAATGGCATCAAGGTACCGGTCGATGTGGCGGTACAGGTAGCCCATATCGTGCGGTGATGCGAGGGCAATACCGGGGAGGGGGAGGTTTGAGAGTTCGTAGCAGACAACACCGACCGCGTGCGACAGGTTGAGGATAGGGTACTCTGCAGATGTCGGGATGGTGCAGATCATATCGCTGCGCCTGACCTCCTCGTTGTTCAGCCCCCAGTTCTCGCGCCCGAACAGGATCGAGATGCGCCCGTCCACATCCTGTATCCGCTCCCGGAGCTCTTTTGGGGAATAAAACGGCATCCGCATCGAGTGGCAGACGGATTTGCTCACCAGGCCGGTCGTGGCAATGACGATATTGCTCCGGGCAAACACGTCCTCGATGGTGCAGACCTCGGCATTATGAAGCACATCCCGGGCATGGGATGCACGCCCGTCCGCTTCGTTGCCAAGCGGGCAGGGATCGATAAGCACGAGCCGTAAAAAACCAAAATTCTTCATCACGCGTGCAGCAAACCCCACGTTGCCTTCATAGAGGGGAGCCACCAGCACGATGTCAATGTCGGGCATACAAAAAATTACTGGATTGCGTCAACCGTCGCTTTCAGGACAGCGGCACCCTGGTCATAGACCGCGTTGCCCACAACGATCGTGTCGGCAAACTTTGACATCTGCGCTGCCTTTTCTGCAGAGTTGATCCCGCCCCCGTAATAGAGGAAGGATGTATCCAGTACATCCGATACCGATTTCACGACGTTCGGATCACCATAGGTTCCGCTGTATTCGATATAGACGATCGGGAAATGGAAGTAGTGGTCAGCGATGGTTGCATAGGCTGCCACCTCACTCGGGTCTCAGGTCACAGATGGCTTTTGTCAGTTTGCCGACCGACGAGTCCGGGTTGAGGACAATATACGCTTCGGGAACGATAGATTCCCAGGGTATTTTTCCCTTCTGGAGCTGGACCCAGGCACGGTGCTTGCCCACAATCCATTGCACATCGGTGGAATTGATCACGCTGGGAACAAAAACATAGTCAATCCCCTGCATCAGCACTGCTTCCGGTCCCGCCGGTTCCATGACCAGGGGGAGGTCGTAGGTTTTCACCTGTTTTAAGAGTGCAGCAAGGTTCTCTTTTGTCACGTTGAGCGTGCCCGAGAGCATCAGCGCATCGGTGCCGCTTGCTGCAATCGCATCGATATCACCAGGCTTTAACTGTTTGTCAGGATCGAGTTTGGTCACATGCACCCAGTCTTTCCACTTCATCGGTATCATCAGGTACTTGGTTTTTCTTGTCAATAAACCAAATGGCATCGCAATCGGGCTCTTTGGTACTGTGCTCCTCCTCCAGAGAACCCGAAAACACTAACTCATTTTTTATCCTGCCTTGGATTCACCTTCATCCTCCATTATTACAGAAAGACAATCACTTTACCATCAGGTTCAGTTTCTGCATGCAATGGTCGTCAAGATCAACGGTGGCATTAATTCAACATCACTGCAGAGACAGGAAAAATGAAAGAAGGAAACGGAAGATCCGATGGGACTGTGTTTCTGGATGTGATGAACTTCCGGATCTTCCTTGATCGATTACCTGTTCGGAAGAAACGATAAAGACTGGCATGGCACCGGCGCCTCGCAAGATTTAATTAGTAGTGCATTATTATTATCAAGCATCTTCTCCGTTTTTAAAAAACATATCCAATTGATAGCGGAGAGAGAGGGATGAAATCGATGAAAAAAATGATGAGTAAAATGGTGATCCTAGTACTCTTCCTTGCCTGTATAACCGTGAGTGTCAGTGCAGAGATGTCAGTTGAAACATGTGCAGCAAAGGGGGGATGGTATGCCGATGTGCATTCGAATCCGGCCTGGGGCCTCAACGTGGTGACAACCCCGATCCTTGATAATGGAAGGATGTATTCTATTACTGCCGGCGAGAAATTCCAACCCGATGAATATGCTGGCATTTGGGCTGACGCACAATTCTATTCGGAGGATGGGTGGGCCACCTGGGCCAAACCAGAATACCCCGCAGGCACGGTTCACTCATTCCTCCAAATTAACAGCAATGATGTGAACTGGGAGGATACAGTAAATCTTGCAGATCATGAGTATACTATAAAATTCCTTGGTCAAGGATCACCGATTACACTTAGTATAAAGGACTGGTATGATAACGAATTAGAAAACAATTACTGTCACCTGCCTGTCTGTATTATTCCTGAACCGCCTTCAGTTCCAGAGTTCCCGTCAGCGTTTCTGCCCGCTGCTATGATCATCGGGTTCCTGGGAGCCGTGCTAATCATCCAGAAAACCAGGGAAAATTAACCTTTTTATCCCAATGCATTATCCCGCATTCCGGGCAGTATCGTAAGACGGCGAAGAAAACACCCACGGGTGTAGTGCGATGTTGTTGCCCCAAAATGGGGTGGATGGTTTGTCTCTTCACCTGTTGTTCATGTACCTCGGGATTTCTTCCAGCAGTTTTAAAAACCGAACTGCAATGCTTCAGTGCCTTGCAAGATACTATTATTAAATAAAAATCATACGCCATGCAATAGAACCCTCTATGAAATTCATTGTGCCTTTTGCCCTTTTTATGGCTGTAGGATGTATACTGGCTACCGGTTGTGTAGCCATGACCAACAAGAATACCGGGAATACAACGACCGCAGCTCGTATTGCCCCGTTATCCACGCTATCGGATCCCGGTATAAACAAAACGATAACCGCAACCGCCAATAGTACCCCACCGCTGAACGGATCACTGAGAGTGTCTGTCCGCGGAATTCCCTATCCTGCAAACCTGTCGGTCGTTCTTGATAACGAGACTGTCGGGACGGTGAATCCCACCACACCCCTGTACCTGATGGTTCCTGAAGGGGACCATACGGTCATGGTCTGTGTGAGGTTAGTATGTGAGCAGGAGAATGTCACAACCAGATTCGGAAGGTACGAGACCGTCGATTTCACTGAACGTTTACAAAGGGATGTGGAATTCCTCGACCCCTTCGTGCAACCGACTGCACGAATCCTTCAATGTTACAAGAACGGTAATGCCATTTCCATGGACGTGGAATTTATCAATCCTTCGACAATAGACCACGTGATGTCGGTAAAAGTCAGTTGCGGGTATAGTTATATTGATGACCGGACCGGTAGCAAAATGGCAGAATCTTCAGGGGGCACGTTAATGACAAACGTCAAGGCCGGGCAACGCATAACAAAGTCGCTCCTTCTCTATTTAACCAACGGCCACAGCCTGAGTTATGATTATCCGGTAATACAAGAACTAACGGTAAAATAAAATGCAAAAACCTTCTCGCTCTTTTTTTTTGGAACACCCATTTCACCCCGTCCCTGACATTTTAGTCTAGCAGACGAGGACAGAACCAAGATCAGGGAAACCTTTCGGTGACTAAAGAAAAATTCCCTGATTGATTATGATGAAAAACCAAGAAAAGGATCATCCTAACTGCCCATGCCGAGGGTATACGCCAGAGCGGGATAAAAATCTTCACCCGTCTTGATCCAGTTGACTATTGAATTTTTCTTTTCGCACCAGTAAGATTTCCTGAATCCCGGTGTAGAATGATTAAAGAGAAGGGAGAACGGTGGATGGTGTGAAATTGAAATGGTTCCGTATACGTTCCTGTGCACCGATCATGGTGAAGAGTGCATTTTTCCTGGCATGTCTGTTCAGCACCACCAAGGATCGGACAACTGCTGGAACAATCCTCTCTTCTTCCTCACGGTCTATTTCGCCGCTTCCATTCGCGATACAACGATTCTGCATCCCTGGGTGTAGTTCTGATCCACGTGCCACGGTGAAATGCGCGTATCACCGGGTTCATTTTTGCCAATTTATTCTCACAGGAATTCATATGGCCCCGTGTCCTCTGCCAGGCGTAATTTGCCTTCCCGTATCAACGTAACATACTGTTTCCCGGCACTCTCGCAGTGTAACCGGAATAATGCCAATTCAGATTCGCTTATTACAGGTTCCATACCCGCCTCCCGTTGGATTCATTGCTTCCTCACGTATAGTGCACCACCGGTAGCTCTTGCGATAACCCGGTGGGGATCGATCCATAAGCCGTTTTTAGGTGTTGGCGTGGGTGGTCAGGACATTTGCCAACGCAAAACCCAATGCCGGTGTATAAAGGGAGATTACCATCAACCCTACAAAAAATAGGAGGATCTTCATGGTTGAGATCCTGAACCCGCTGGTTAAAGATATCCGGTATGTCCTGACCTCATCGCTGCTCTTCACTTTCGTTTGTATCCAGGGGTACTATCAGCACCACCTTTTATGATTGCTGCAATCATCCCTTCATCCCGATAATACCAACAGGAAGCGAATATGAAGTTGAGAACGGTATTTCATCCATCTGGTTTGATACGGTAGTCAGAATACCCACACGGCAGGCATCCGATGGAATAGCAACATTTATGGGATCGAACTACGAGCATATTGTATCTTCTCCGTTTTATAAAACATATCCAATTGATAGCGGAGAGTGGGGGTTGAAAAGAATGAAAAAGATGGTCGTTATTCTGTGTATTATTGTCCTAGGAATTGCATTACTCGTCATACCGGTGGCAGCGCAATCATGTGGGGAAGAGAGTCTCGATGATGCGTGTGGATGTAATATCTGCGCAGCAACTCCTCTTAATCTTCAAGTCACCCCAACATGTGATGGTCTAGATCTTACGTGGAATGATATCGGTGCTACTGGTTATCTTGTAGCATATTATGATCCTATCCAAAATCAATGGCATGAGCTTTCCTTTATTTCGGGTACAAGTTTTTCCATTCCTAAAGCTAATATGCCACCAGGAACCTATAGTTTAGCGGTTCTTCCATACGATATTCAATCTGGTTGGATCTGTTATTCTAACATCGTATGTGATGTAAAATTACCCACAACATGTACAGACACTCCTGAGTTTCCCTCAGTATTCCTGCCAGCAACTATGATCATCGGGTTCGTGGGAGCCGTGCTGCTCATCCAGAGAACCAAAGAACACTAACCCTTTTTCCCCTCTCATCTTTTGATTTAATCGAATACCAAAATTTATTATCTCAAAATACTATTGTCAAACATCTTCTCCGTTTTATAAAACATATTAAATTGATAGCGGAGAGTGGGGGGTTGAAAAGAATGAAAAAAAAGTTTGGTTTAGTACCTCGTAACACTTTTACTACTAGGTCTTGTAAGTTCTGTTCAGGCAGTTACCCTACAAGGTGAATCGTATATCTATTGGACGGGAGAATCTGGGGCACATCTCACTAATTACTACACATCGGATGATGCTTCTACACTCTGTACACAAATCGTTCTTGATACATCTCCCATAGAGGGAATAATCAAGCAACCATTTATGTCAATCCTTCCTCCTAGTGGATGTACTGTTTCCGGATGGGATACGCAACAACTAACGATTTCGTGTTCCCCCGGTCTCCCGGCTGGTGACTATGTGGAAATCACTAATGTTCTCATGGAGGATGCCGAAGGAACACCCATGGTTGATTTTTCCGGAGCAACAGTTACCGCAACCTTTACCGGTAAAGATTGTGTATTCACGGGAACTTTTATTGACGTTCAAGAGTATTTAGCAGAATTTGGTGGAACCTGCGGAGGAGCCAATAACGTTGTATGTCATGGAGATGTTTTACCATCGGAGGTTTTAGGTTTTGGTGCATGCGCTCCAACATATCTAAATCTCCAAGGAACAACAACATGTGATGGTATAAATCTAAAGTGGAATGACGTAGGTGCCGAACAATATGTGTTAATGGTATACACACCTAGCAAGGGTTTTTGGGATGATGGTGATGGTGGAACTGGAACAAGCAAATCCCTGCCTAATTTATGGTTTAATACACATGAAGCTTATAGTTTTGCAATAATTCCTTATAGTGTTCAAACGAAGTGGGAATGTTATTCTAACATCGTATGTGATGTAGAATTACCCACAACATGTACAGACACTCCCGAGTTTCCGTCAATCTTCCTTCCAGCAGCCATGATCATCGGGTTCCTTGGAGCCGTGCTCCTTATCCAGAGAACCAGGGAACACTAACTCTTTTTTCCACGTGCAGGATGATCCTGCCAGATTGACCTTCATACCTTCATTCTGTTCGGTTTTATTGACCAGCACATACATTTCACCTATTATTTTTTACAGTGCCTTCCTGAACATTGGATTATCTGTTACAATATTGTCAATTGTCATAATATCTAATGCATTGCACCGACGCCTTGCGGAATTTTTATCGTTCCTCAAATATTTATGATACTTATTATTTTTGGATGTGCTTTATGAAAATTGGAAGATCGATTATCTGTGGATTATTTGTATTGCTGATGGTATGTGTTGTGCCAGTTGCAGCAGGTGGTGGCGGCCCTCCATGTGGCAAAATTCCACAAGTTACAGGAAACTGTGGATCCATTCATCTGTCATGGACGAATGCGCCCGTAGATCATTACAATGTGTACCGTGGAACAATTATGGGAGGACCCTACGTCTATATTGGGCCAACCACGGTTGCTGCCTACGATGATACCAACGTGGTTGTCGGCACGACGTACTATTATGTCGTACGGCCAGCCGATGCATCCAATGGTGAGTACTGCCAGTCGAATGAGGGATGGGCCATGCCAAGCAACTGCATCCCTGAGTTCCCGTCAACTCTCCTTCCAGCTACTATGATTATCGGCTTCTTAGGGACCGTGCTGCTCATCCAGAGAACCAGAGAAAATTAATTTTATAAAAGGGTCATTTCAGCGTTCCTAAAAGAGGGGAGTATGAAGATGATGTGATATTTAAATTTATCAGAGGCTAATCACAATATCATGTATACTTTAAACGATATAAAAAATTATTCAAGAGTGTACGGCTGGATAAGTTTATTTCTGGTCCCATTACGATATATTCAATCAAAAATCTTTGTTTATAAACATGAGATAATTCTTTACAAATCTCTTCAAAATATTCCTGGAGAAAATAGAGAACTTAAAGATTTTGTCTTCCGAAAAGCTTTTCTCAAGATCTGGAAAAATTAAAAGAAATAAGACCTAACACAAAACTTTTCAAAAAATGGCTTGAAAATGAAAGCCTTTTTATTATCGCTCTTAAAAATAATAAGATCGTGGGCTATACCTGTGTGGAATTTTATCCTCAAAAACCGATTGACCGCGTTTTGAAATTGCAACAAAACGAAGCCTGGGGTCGCGATGCCTTTATTCTGCCCGAATATAGAAACAAAGGCATTTATTCAATAATGTTTTCAATCGTAACAAATCTTGCAAAAGAAAAAAACCTTTCAAAAATTTACGCCAGTGTGGATGTCAAGAATCTTAAATCACTAAAAATTCATAAAAAATTTGGCAGTAAAGTTATTGGTAGATATATCTACTTGAAATTATTAGTTTTCGAAAAGACCTGGTATAGGGAGTTGGAAAATGGAAAAAAGGAATAATAAAAATGAATACCTTACGCCAAATCAGCGCGATCAGTTGCAATACAAACTCCTTAAACATCAACTAAATTATGTTTATAATAATTCACCCTTTTATCGGAAGAAATTCAATGCTTCTGGTATTAAGCCCGAAGATATTAAAAAAATTGAAGATGTACAAAAAATTCCGTATACAACGAAAGAAGAGTTAAGAAATTTTAATTCAGATTTTTTTTGTATCTCAATGGAACAGGCTGTTGATATTGGGGCAACGACGGGTACATCAGGTATCCCCATAATCCTGCCGGTAACCAAAAATGATTGGAATAACAGCATTGATTCTATCTTAAGCGGACTTAATGGCATGGGAATCACGAAAAAGAATATTATTCAGCTGTGTTTAACTTTTGATCAACTCTTTTCTGTCAGTACGCCGATAGATGATGCCCTAAAAATCATGGGGGCCACGTCAGTCAGGACGGGTCCGGGAAACACTTCACGACAACTTGAATTAATGAAACTTTTACACACAGATGTCATTTTTACGACTCCGGATTTTATGTTCATACTTGCTGAAAAAGCAAAAGAGATGGGGTTAGATCCATCTGGAGATTTTTATCTTGAAAAAGCTATACTTATTGGCCAGCCACTCTGGAACACTGGGTGGAAACCAGCTGTTATTAAAAAACAGTTAGAGAACGAATGGGGAATTGAATTTTTTTCAGGTTATGGATCAATGGAAATGTTTACTGGTTTTTATGAATGTACTCATCATAGGGGGCATCACACGTACAATGATTATCACTATATCGAAGTTATCGATCCCATTACAGGTGAATCTCTTTCGGATGGGGAAGAAGGGGAGATTGTTTCAACACACCTCAAGATGCAAGGTGTCCCTCTTGTACGTTTTAGACAGGGAGATATTACATCAATTGAAAGAACAACTTGTTCTTGCGGAAGAACAAGCCCAAGGATAATGGCAATAACGGGAAGAATTGATAATATGCTAAAAGTCAAAGGAACTTCCGTTTTCCCACAGCAGATTGAAGATTGTATTAGGGAAATAGATGGTGTTGAAAGCTTATTTAGTTGAAGCCTTTTCACAAAAAACGTTAACCGACAAAATTGTGATTAACGTGTCCACATCCGTAAATAAAAAGACGTTAAGAGAAAAGATAAGAGAGGAAATTAAAAGTAGAACACGAATAACTCCTGAAGTTAAGTTTGTTACCAAAGAAAAAATAGAAGAAATGATATATCAAAATGGAACCAGAAAACCGAAATTGTTTTGGGATTATAGAAAAAAATTCCTATAAATCCGGATTCGAACCAGAAGAATCACATTAAACTGGCAATTGCAGAGACTCGGGGTGATTATGGAGATTCCAATGTATACAACAAGGGTGGTTCCGTGATAGGTAATATACCGGAATTCCCATCCGCATTCCTTCCAGCAGACATTATTATCGGGTTCCTTGGAGCCGTGCTGCTCATCCAGAGAACCAGGGAACAATAACTATTTTTTTATACCCCCCTGATTCACCACATCTTGCTTCTTTAAAACCATCAATTATCAAAAAAAAATATTTTTTGTTCCCTCTCGAAAATAGTTGGAATGCAAGTCTTATTACTACTTTTTTTGTAAAAAAACTTAAAAATAGGCTGTGATTAAAATCAATAAATTTATTATATATAAATCTCATGAAGCTCATCATCTGCATTGGGAAGATCGGAATTTTCCGGTCCATATCCAATGAAAAAGGAGATTGAAGCATATGAGAAAACAACTACTGGTAAGTATAGGTCTTTTGGCGTTTGCGCTTGTGAACACGGCATCGGCATTTGCACCAATTAATTTTTCAAACAATGGGGATCTTGTCCTCACATACCTTGGAAAAGGCAGTGCAGTGTTTGATAATCAATTTGGCATTGATCAACCTCCACCACATACTACTCTCGGACATACTAATGGAATTAATCCAGCTACCCCCGGTACAAAATACGAAAACATTGGTAAATGTTACAAAGATAAAAAAGTTGAAGTCGTTCTCTTCATAAAGACACCTCCCAATGGCGGTTCAAAGACATTCTATTCAAATGCCAAAGGTCCCGATGGTAAGGACCATGCAAACGTCACCAAACAGGAAGATGGATCATTTTATATCGGATTTGAAGATTGGACAGATAATAACTTCAAGGATGTTCAGTTAACCATAGCATGTATACCAGAAGAACAACCTATAGCAATCCCGGAATTCCCAATATTAACCCTCTCGGCTGCGTTCATTGTTGGAATGCTTGGAGCCGTTCTCCTCATCCGAAAAACAAGGGAACACTAACTTTTTTTCACCGTTGGAGATACAAACGTATGCCAATCCCTGCTAACTACCAACAGAACGTGAATATGTTTCCCTGAAAAAATAATAAGGATGATCACGATATGCTGATGCAGAAGAAGAAATGACTAAAGACCCAAAAAGGAATAATTCCTGCCCGAGGTGCGGGCACAATATTTCACGCTGCTTATGCGATGGGAGTTACCATTGTTACTCCTGCGGTTTCTGGATAGAGCCAGAGAAGAAGAAGAAATAATCCTATTTTCCCACTTTCCGGATATGGATGCACTCCTTATCTCTCCACACAATACATTTATCTTTAAGGCATGAAGTTAGTTCGAGATCCGAGATTGTACCATCACTCAAATTAACACATGACCTTTTCTGATTACGCCAATATTATTCCATGATCTCAGCTTGATTGGTCCTCAAAAGAAGAAGTGCCGTGTGAGATGTAAAATTATCTATAATACTTATCGAAGAATAATAAATATTGACTTTAAAAAATCTCCAAAATCGAGAATTTGTGAGAAATAATGTTAAGAAAAACAGACAGGAAAATGACTGTAATATTTATTTTTATAGCGGTAATTATTGCAGCAATTATTGGAGTAATTGGATTCCGTTTAGTTGGTGGATATCCAACTCAAACCGATGTCCCCTCCTCTCCAAAGGTGAAAGCTTCCGCACCAACTGTGATAGCTCCACGTACTACAATCACTGTAACAACGACTGTGACCAAAAACCAAACAAAAACACAGACAACAAAACCAACAATTTCTTTGACAGGTACTCTCACTGCTACATCGACAATTACAATAGTTGATACTCCTGTTACAGCTTCCTATCTTTGTAATAACGATAAATGCGGGACGCTCATGATCAGGTTAACCTGTAATCCAAGAATTCTCTTCCGGCGCGTGGCAATCCTCAAGATAAAAAATCCCAATAACGCTACCGAGCGTTCGGCTGCCGTGGCAGCAATGGGCAATAATTTCGCAGATATTTTGCCCGATGGGTCGGTTAACCCTGTAACAATAAATCCCGGAAGTTATACACTGGTTCTTCTCAATGAAAAAAATGTTCAGGTACCCCAGAGTAGGCTAATTTCATCGATGGGATCTGTATCCGTGGCAACAGGTAAAATAACAAAGTATGTGTTCAAAGAGGATTGCAGTTGAATCCCAGCCGGGGATTTTTTTCATTTTTCATTGGGTAACGGATGATTGTATCCCCTCAGGCCGTATTGCCCGGCCTTTTCACCTTGTCTATTAAATAAAAATCAAGGGTATAGTATCATTCCAGCCACTAAAAAATCTTGTATTTGTTGAACTAATTTGTTCACTCAGACGCTCCTGGGGATTCGCCTTTGGCTCATCCCCGCCGCTGTGGCGACCCCACATTGCGATAGAACGGACGCAGTAAAACAAACTCCGAATTCAAGTTACCTTATATCAACGGTTCACTTTTTTTGAAATTAATTCTGGTTATCTGATTATTCAGTTTTTCCCGTCGTATCTTTTAAAAAAGTTGGTGGTTAAAATAACACTATACCCAAATCAAATACCAAAATATATCATTTCGAAATACTATTATCAAGCATCTTCTCCGTTTTATAAAAAACAATTATATAGCGGAGAATGGGGGTTGAAAAGGATGAAAAAGATTGCATTAATCACTGGTTTACTAATTGCATTCCTGCTATGCGGTGTTGCATCGGCAGAGATTGATCTAACTACTGGGAACGAAGTTCAGACGATTGATGTTGGGCACAGCACTCCGATGGCACTCAATGGGGTGGTTGCAGGGACTCTTAGCGGAGAAAATAACTGCGATATACTTTGGGACATTACTCATGGTGTCATGGGTCAATATGCCCCAGGATATGGAAGTTATACAACACTTGAGTCGGTTCTGAACAACCAAGGATGTATAATAACGACCACGAGTGCTGGGGTCAACAATGTAGCACTTTCAGATTACGACGTTCTGGTAGTAAATGTGGCATCGTCAATAAATTCAGCTTACACTCCGGTAGAAGTGAATGCTATTACCAATTTCGTGAATTCGGGTAAAGGACTCCTGATTATGGGAGATAATCCGGCTGTAGTCCCTGATCATATAAATCCTGTTTCCCAAGTTTTCGGTACAACAACCGGAATTGCATATAGTTCAACCACGATCACGAATTTTGGGATCCACCCAATTACAAATGGTATCAGCCACGTCTCCTTTGCTGGTGGAGGTAAACTAACAACCACATCACCATCTACAACTGTCGGCTGGGATATAATCGGGAATGATGAAATCAATATTGTTAATGGTAAAAAAGTTGTAATTATTGGGGATATTAACGTTTTTACAAATAATGAAGCTGGTCAAATCGGTTTGAATGATAACCAAAAATTTGCAGAAAATATATTCAATTATCTCTGCACCCCCACACAACAACCTATCTCAACTCCAGAATTTCCCTCAGCCTTCCTACCAGCAACCTTGCTGATCGGCTTCCTTGGAGCCGTGCTGCTCATCCAGAGAACCAGAGAACAATAATCCTTTTTTCCCGCTTGAATTCACCACTTTCTTGTTGGAATCTGGTGGATATGGGAACACTCTCCATTTTTCCAACGCTCACATTCAGACTTGAGGCATGGAGTTAAAGCAAGAGGTAATTTTTTTCCATTGATCATAACAATTATCGAATTTTTCTGAGTGCACCAGTATGTTCTATATTACAGCAAATTTCCGGATGGATAATAGTCATCCACAAAAAAAAGAATGTGTTATTTCGCGGGAATAGAGTTGATAATCTGTTCGGCAGTCGAAATGAGATCATTGGCTTGATCTGAGCTAATGGCTTTCCCTGACTGAGCATTAACCTGATTGATGAAAGCGTTGAGCATATTCCGTGAAGGAGTGTATTTCTTCTGCGAAATCTGCATGTTTGCTGCGGCCAGTTTGGCCATCAGTCCATTCTCGATACCTGTTGGCAGTCCCAATGCGTCAACCTTATTGCTCAGATCTTGCATCAGCTTCCGCTGAAGTTTTCACCGTGAATGACCAGTTATAAGGAGTATCCATCACGATTCCTTTGTGGTCCAGCCCTTGTATAGTTACAGTGTAAGTTTCACCTAAGACTAGCGGAGCTACAGGTTTAATTTCCAAATGGATGTAATCATCAGAATGGAAGTAGTGACTAGGATAAAGAAGTGCAACCGGGTTGTTGTTGCTATCTACCATCTCAACAGTGCCTATGCATAAGTTAATCGTCTTGTCCATGGTGGCAGTAATTATAACATTAGCTGGGACATTACTGACACCGTTGGCCGGATAGGTAGAGATAACATTGGGCGGGCCAACGACTGTAAATGACCAGCTATAGGGAATCTCCATCATGTATTGATAAGTATCATTGATTTCTTTTATCGTCACTGTGTAACTTTCCCCAGCATTGAGCGAGGCCGCTGGTGTAATTACCAGAGTGGTATAATCGGTGGTATCATAGCCTCGAAACCCTAGAAGTGCAACCGGCTTGTTGTTGCTATCTACCATCTCAACAGAACCAGTACATTTATCGATTTTTTTACTCATGACCGCGGTAATTATCACATCTTGTGCAATATTACTTGCACCGGCAGTTGGGGAGGTAGAGATGACATTGGGTGGTGTGGTATCATAGGGAACCGTATAGAAATGGACAGAGGATGAACTAGGCTCCATGACGTTTCCGGCCAGATCCTTCACACCATATACCTGCACATCATATATCCCAGTAAAATCTGGTGCCCATACCCAATTCTCTAACCATGGTGTCGGCGATGCTGGAGCATGGATTATCAGCATGTTGACATCTACACTAATATCTCCAATCGGGACATCGTTCCATCTCCAATCGTAGAGGTGAACACTCATAGTATTTGGATCCCATTGAATGGGTTCATTGAATGTAATAGTGATTGCACTGATATCGATAGGAATATGCACATCACCATCAGCTGGATATGTGGAGACAATTGTTGGCGGGGTAGTGTCATCTCCAGCCACCGGCAGGATGCAGACAAAAATACAGATGAAAAGAACAGTTAATAAGGAAATCGACGTTTTTTTCATAATTCCTCCTAAGTAGTAATAATGGCTCTGAAATATAATCAGAGTAAAAAATAAACTTATCACGATAATATTTAGTTATTAGCAATGCAGCTTTGCATAGCGTGTGTTGCCGCTAAACGCAAGTATGTTGATTCATGCTTTTCGGATCTGGATGCATTCCCCACCCCTCCACCGTTCGCATTTATCTTTGAGGCATGGTGTGAGTGCTTTCGGTATATTTCTGTGATAAATCAATTCACGAATATCATTTTTCTTCATGCACCACAATGATTCCATGATTTCAGATTTTGACTAATTCAAAAAGGAGGGATAACTATGGACGGTGTGAAATTGAAAGATACCAGATAGAAAAGGAAGACCCGATGGAACTGTGTTTCTGGACGTGATGAACTTCCGGATCTTCCTTAATCGAATACCTGTTCTGATAGCGACACTCGGAAGATCCTGTCAATAGGATTAGATTGGGTTCGTTCGGATCTTCCTCAATCGATTACCTATTCTGATGAAATCATAAAAGTTTGCGAGGCACCGGCGCATTACAACACATTTATATTTTATATAAATATATTAGTCACTGCTCTCTGTGGGCTTGTAGCATACGGGATGCAGATATGGAGGACATTATGAAAAAATCCGATCGAATTATCGTGACCAGCATCATCCTGGTCCTTTCGCTAGTTCTGGTAGGCACTGCCGCAGCTCAAACCCCGGCCGTCCGGGTGACAAAAGACCCGGCGACCCAGACGGTGAGGCCCGGGATCCGGCAAGCTTCACCTTCACATTGACAAACAACGGTGATGTGGACCTTAGCCCGATTGCGGTTCTTGACTACATCAACGGAGTCAAGGTGCCGGAGTGCAGCAAGAACCTGACAGGACTCCATCCCGGTGAGTCGACGAGTACACATGCTCCCATGGCGGTGAGATGGTGAGTTATACAAACATCGTCTCGGCGATTGCCTGGTCCCCGACCACCGAGACCTACACTAAGTGGAACGATTCAGCCGAAGTCACGGTGGTGCCATGGAATCCGGCCGTCCGGGTGACAAAAGACCCGGCGACCCAGACGGTGAGGCCCGGGGATCCGGCAAGCTTCACCTTCACATTGACAAACAACGGTGATGTGGACCTTAGCCCGATTGCGGTTCTTGACTACATCAACGGAGTCAAGGTGCCGGAGTGCAGCAAGAACCTGACAGGACTCCATCCCGGTGAGTCGACGAGCTACACATGCTCCCATGGCGGTGAGATGGTGAGTTATACAAACATCGTCTCGGCGATTGCCTGGTCCCCGACCACCGAGACCTACACTAAGTGGAACGATTCAGCCGAAGTCACGGTGGTGCCATGGAATCCGGCCGTCCGGGTGACAAAAGACCCGGCGACCCAGACGGTGAGGCCCGGGGATCCGGCAAGCTTCACCTTCACATTGACAAACAACGGTGATGTGGACCTTAGCCCGATTGCGGTTCTTGACTACATCAACGGAGTCAAGGTGCCGGAGTGCAGCAAGAACCTGACAGGACTCCATCCCGGTGAGTCGACGAGCTACACATGCTCCCATGGCGGTGAGATGGTGAGTTATACAAACATCGTCTCGGCGATTGCCTGGTCCCCGACCACCGAGACCTACACTAAGTGGAACGATTCAGCCGAAGTCACGGTGGTGCCATGGAATCCGGCCGTTCCGGGTGACAAAAGACCCGGCGACCCAGACGGTGAGGCCCGGGATCCGGCAAGCTTCACCTTCACATTGACAAACAACGGTGATGTGGACCTTAGCCCGATTGCGGTTCTTGACTACATCAACGGAGTCAAGGTGCCGGAGTGCAGCAAGAACCTGACAGGACTCCATCCCGGTGAGTCGACGAGCTACACATGCTCCCATGGCGGTGAGATGGTGAGTTATACAAACATCGTCTCGGCGATTGCCTGGTCCCCGACCACCGAGACCTACACCAAGTGGAACGATTCAGCCGAAGTCACGGTGGTGCCATGGAATCCAGTCATCGTGCCTGTGGACATCGAACCCGGCATCTGTCCGAACATCATCGCCTTAAACTTTAAGGGACCTCACCTTTTCGTCGCCATCCCGGTACAGAGAATCTGGATGCGAAAAAGATTGATCCGGCTACCATAACGCTTTCACGGGAAGGGATTTCCGAAGAAGTGAAACCGCTTTCCAGTACCCTCGTAATAATACCCTACTTGGTTACTACGTCCTGTAATTGTCAGAACAGTGTCAGCGATTACACCCAGGATCTGGTGCTCGTCTTTGATGCCGGAGAGGTTGTTACCCAACTGCAACTCCAGGATGTCACAGGAGAAACGGTTCCCTTCACCGTTCAAGGTATGTTGAAGGCAGAGTATGGCACAACCCCCATTACCGGTTCAGATTGTATGAAGGTTCTCCCCGAATACAGCCTGAACCTGTTCTTCGTCGCAACATGCCCGGTAGATTTAACAATTACCGATCCTGATGGTCTCGAAATGAGCAAAATATCTCATGAAATCCCCTCGGCACAATATTTTGAAGCTGATATTAATGAGGACGGATCTCCCGATGATGTAATTTTTATCGGTGAGAGAAAGATCGGGGATTATTCTGTTCAGGTTATACCTGAACTTAATGCAAATCCAGCTGATACCTATTCATTAACGGCAGGATCCGGTCAGTCAGAAGTCATTCTGGCAGACAATGTGGCGATTGATAATATACCAGATAATCCGTACAAGATTCAAGTCGCCCAGAATGGTGAAATTACTGTTCCTGCCAAAGTGCGGATTGTTCCGAAATCCCTTAATATCGCAAGCAAAGGGAAGTTTGTAGCGTTCATTTCTTTACCAAATAACTACAAGGCAGTCTGACGTGGATGCGAAATCTGTCGAGTGTGAAGGTGCGCCGGCACTCAGACTTATTCGAATTAAAGCATTCCCCAACAAATTCGCTGCAGTTTTCAATCGCGATAAACTAGTGAATGTGAAGCCCGGAGATAAGGTTAAGGTAACAGTTACCGGGACAATAAATAAAAATGGTCAAAACGTTGGATTTTTGGGAAGCGATGTGATCAAAGTCACTAGTAAGAAGGGTAATATAAAGGAAGCAATTGATGATGTGGAAAAAATGACGGATGAGAATGTGTTCAATCAGTTCAATCCTCAATAACTCTTTTTCTCTTCTCATCATTTGTTTTAATCGAATAGCAAAATATATCATTTCGGAATACTATTGTCAAGCATCTTCTCCGTTTTATAAAACATATCCAATGATAGCGGAGAGTGGAGGTTGAAAAGAATGAAAAAAAAGTTTGGTTTAGTTCTTGTAGTAATTTTACTGTTAGGTCTTATAAGTATTGTTCAGGCAGCTACCATAGAAGGTAATTCGGATATCTATTGGATGGGAGAATCCGGGGCACGTCTCTCACATGCCTACGACTCGGGTGCTGCTTCTACACTCTGTACACAAATCGTTCTTGATACATCACCCATAGGTGGAATAATCAAACAAGCCCCTATGTCAATCCTTCCCCCCAGCGGATGTACTGTTTCCGGATGGGATACAGAACAACTAACGATTTCGTGTTCCCCGGGTCTTCCGCCTACTCCCGGTTTTCCGGCTAATCATGTGGAGCTTACTGATATCCTGATGGAGAATGCCGGGGGAGAACCCATGGTTGATTTTACTGGAGCAACAGTTACTGCAACCTTTGCCGGTGAAGATTGTGTATTCTCGGGAACTTATTATGAGTGGCAAGATTACTTTGCATCGTATCAAGGAACCTGCGGGGGAGCCAATGACATTGTATGTCATGAAGATCTTCTAAGTAGTAAGTATGAATGTGATGCCTGCACCGCGTATTTTATCCTCAAGGCCACACCAACCTGTGATGGTCTTGAACTAACGTGGAATGGTTTAAGTGCTGGTGTTCAGGGTTATGCTGTTGCATATTACGATCCTGACACCAATAATTGGATTGAAGGGAAGAACGTGGAGGAAAGAAGCTATTTCATTTCAAATGCTGATCTTCAATCAGGAACCTATAGTTTTGCGGTAATACCATGGAGGTTAGATTATGACTATTACTGTTATTCCAACATCGTATGTGATGTAGAAATGCCCACAACATGTACAGACACTCCGGAGTTCCCTTCATCATTCCTGCCCGCAACCATGATCATCGGGTTCGTGGGAGCCGTGCTGCTCATCCAGAGAACCCGAGAACAATAACTCTTTTTCCCTTCTCATCATTTGATTTAATCGGATAGCAAAATATATCATTTCGAAATACTATTATCAAGCATCTTCTCCGTTTTATAAAACATATCCAATGATAGCGGAGAGAGGAGGTTGGAAAAGATGAAAATAATTAGTATACTGGTTATTGTGCTTGCAGCCCTGCTGATTCTTGCTGTACCAGCAATGGCACAACCTGAGCCTACTTGTTCTGTTTTAACAGCTACAACCGTTTGTGAAGGTGTTTATGGTGTAAATTTGGAATGGACGGCTTGGGATGGTGCTGTTGTTTATTGGTTTTGTTGGCAATATGATGGAAATTCGGGTTGTGACCCTTTAACTAGTTTAAATACTGGCGGACCTTTAGGTCCAGGGACCTTCATGTTTCAAGTAATTCCGGTTGATGACGTTGGTGCCCAGCTATGCGAATCAAACACAGTAACAGTGACATTTCCTGATGTATGTGAACCCATAAACACTCCAGAGTTCCCCTCAGTATTCCTGCCAGCTGCTTTGATCATCGGGTTCCTTGGAGCTGTGCTGCTCATCCAGAGAACCAGAGAACAATAATTCTTTTTTCAAACATCCCTTGAAGGGTTCGGTGATCAGTAAACAGGGCGCTGCGGGTGCATTGGAACCCAGACCGTTTTTATCCAGCTTTTGCATTCAGTGCAGTTTTTCCTGATCGATACATCGGGATATGGCAGTATCCCGCTTTTTTTGGGATTGCATTCTGCAAATCCTCAATGACAGGTGCCGTTGATCCCGGTTTCTTCGGCAAGATTCGCTGCACCGGCTTCCCGGGGATGGGGGGCATTGATGATGACTGCACTCTCTGTGAGCACCCGGTTATACCGAAAGAAAAGCATCCCCTTTTACAGCATTTCCGGTTTGTTTTTCCCTGGGGCCGGTGCAGGAATCAGGGTACTGGTCACCGGGGAGTATCAAATGTTTCCCGGCTCATAACGACAGCCCCGCACACAGCGAGCAGCCCGGTAAATACCGTTGGTACCTGATAGTAGGAGGGTGTCATGAACGTGTCCGTCGTACTGGTCAGTCCGGTAAAAACCAGGTACAATCCCGTGATCATGAGCACGACCGCAACCAGCGTATATGCGCCGGCTTTTATGGTGTCCGCCCGGGAAGCACGGGCGATGGGGAGCATATCTCCATACGATTCTGCAAGGATCGCCACCGTCCCGATCAGAAACATCCATTCACTGGGATTTGAAATTTCACGCCAGAAGTATGTGCCTACATAATCGGGGATCATCTGACCCTTAAACGGACCAAGGAGGGGATAGAACCAGGTAACAGGCAGTAACCACATCTCATCAAAGATCTGGTGCAGGAGGAGGGCACACGCCACCCCCAGGCCCAGCAGCACGAAGCGGGACCGGACAAGAAGCAGCACACAGAGGAGGAGGACTACCCCGACGATTATGAGGGAGTGGAACACCATTCTTCCCCCGCCGAGAACCGAGGGAACCAGCAACCCGAGTGATTTGTCAATCACATCGGGAAGGATGGATGCCGCAATACAGAGAGGGACAGCCCGCCGGTCATTCGTCAGGTGCCAGAAACCCAGTCCAAGAAGAGCACCAGCGAAGATGTGGGCGAAGATGAGCATGTTATTATGCGTTGATTGTTACGGTATATAGTCCTGCGGTGGTGCAGGAGGGAGCCGGTTGCCTCTGGATCAGCTCATCACCCAGCATCATGGGGTTATGAACATCAGGGAATACAAGAATCATAATCGGCGAGAGAGAAAACAACCTCGTGCTGCCTACGAAGGTAAATTGGAGTCTGGTATGCCCCTGGCTATGAATCAGGAAAGGTATGGGGTTAATGGTGAGTCGCAAAGAGCATTGATTTATAGCGTTTATCAATAAACATAGTGCATTGAACGTGCGGTGTCGTTGACGAAACCCCCCAAATCTTCACAATACAGGATCACGGAGACACCGTCAACCCCCGTATGCTGGCGATACTATCTCCAAGAGAAGACATGAATCCCCTTAAACGTGCTGACAGGCAGCGAGTCCAGCCGTTCCGGACCTTATGCTTACTGGATTACGGTGATGTTTTTCCATGGAGAGGGTGATCCCTTTGCCTGAGGATACCACGTATCGAAAAGATCTCCACTGCCTTTTTCCGAGCAGGAGTTTCCAGCAGACCTGATGCTTGTCGTGATATGGCTTACAGCAAGTTTCGCCGCGATCTATCTCCCTTTCCTGAACCAGACACCGGTATCAGTTGTGTTTGCCCTTCCGGTTGTTCTCTTCATCCCGGGATATTGTCTCATCGCTGCACTCTTCCCAAAAAACGATGATATCGGTCTCAGCGAGCGGATCGCCCTCTCTGTTGGACTTTCCCTCGCACTTATCCCCCTGATTGGTCTTGGGCTCAATTTTACCCCATGGGGAATCCGGCTTGATTCAGTCGTGATAGCAATAACCGTATTCACCTGGGTGCTGGTCCTTGTTGCGCATTACCGAAGAGCAGTTCTCCCCGTTGAAGAACGGTTCCGGATGCCATTTTCCGAGATTGCCAGTTCTCTCCGGGAAGGGCTTTTTCCTCCCGAAAGTGACAGGGTCGACCGGCTCCTCAGCGGTATCCTTGTCCTTGTTATCCTGATAGCCATAACAACAACCATCTATGTGATTGCGTCCCCCAAAGAGAGCGAGCATTTTTCCGAGTTTTTCATTCTTGGGGAAAAGGGCATGGCCGCCGATTATCCTGACCTGATTATTCCCGGACAGAATTACCCGATGTTCATCGGGGTGGGAAATCACGAGTACCGGAATATGAGCTATACGATCGAGACCTGGGCATCGCTCACGGAGTTCAATAACCTGACAAATAGCACTACTATTCTCACGATGGATCCCCTTGACCGAACATCTCTCATTCTCTCGCATAATGAGACCATAATAATTCCCTATAATCTTTCCTGTAATAAAACCAGCTACAACCGTGTGGAGTTCCTGTTATTCAACGAGACCGTCCCGGGTCCGGAGGTGACCGGCAGTGATCGTATCAATGCGAGCTACCGGGACCTTTATCTGAGGGTACAGGTCAACGAAGCGGAATATCAGGAACCATCGGGGTAGGGCAATATCGAGAACACGGCAGTGACATCCTTCGATGGAGGATTCACTGAACACCGGTCAAGCGCAACTACCTTTTCCAAACCCTCAGCGATCAATGCCCCGCAGAGGCTGCACGCCGGACAGGGGCTCATGCTGCAACACGGACGGGATTTTTGCGCAATAACCTTACAGCCATCGATGTAGGGGTACTCATGAAAGGTGATGGTGACCTGTGCTCCCCCCCCACCGGACAGAAACTCTCGGAGCGAACTTAAAAACATCCTCGATTGTTTCACGGATAAGACAGGTTAATTCCTCCTCTTTATCCGGAATTACCAGTGCATGTCTCTTTTTGAGGTCCTCGATCAACAGGTCGCAGGACGGGGGCGTAACGAGCCCGGGGGTCCTGTTTCCCTGAAGGATCCCTTTGCAGATCCCTGCCTTCCATCGTAGGTCGAGGTCGGGTTAAACTGATAGACGGTGGCTTCTCCGGTTACCCGTGGGGGGAGAAAATACGCATTCCCCTGTATACCAAGATGCTTCGTGAGCCGGCTGATATTGAGCGAACCCTGCGCAGGGAGCAGCCCCACCAGCCGGGGATCGACCGGCTCTCCCGCTGAAAACGTCAGGGCAAAAATCCCTGTTATCGCACAGACCATGCCGGCAATAACAAATGCAACAGTGGTGATATCCCCCGGCTGGGAAATAAGAGCGATAGCAATGAAAACGGCCGCCGCTATAAGGAGAAGAATTCCGGCAGTGGTGTACTTATTCAGCATTAATCGCTTCATGTATTTCTCCCGTTTCGGCACGATGATCCCTTATTCCCTTTCACTACAATCATCGCCATCGTATATTACCAACACTCATGCATATTCTTCAGAACGTGATAGCCTACTGTTGGTTTGAGATTTTTTATATCTTTCATCAGAAATATATGCACCGTATCCATGATGATGTGCATTCCCTGAACTATAATGTTCATGGTTTGACCGGAAAGGTGATCGAGTGCACAATATTTTTCATGAAAAACAAAAAGAGAACCGGTCATTCAGAGCTCCTTTCGTGAGGGAAGGGCTGCAGCACATGTGAAAGAGTACTCTCAATCGCACTGCATTGTCAGATAAACAACCAGAGTGCATTGATGGCAGGAATTTCATTAAAAAACAATTTCCAATCCAAGAATTTCCATTACTTTCTGTGCGACAATCACCCCGAATATCACTATCGCCGCTGCAAGAAGATACCGGATATACCGCAGGTAACCGGGCTGGACATATTTTGGCGCAATAAGCTCCACGATGATAAGGAAACCAATGAGAGAGAGGACAAAGAATATCTCAAGGTCGACACTTTGCGCAAGGAGCATGAAGACAGCGATTAAGGTAAGCCATACAGCAAGGGCAATAATGGCGATCTGTTCTTTTCTCATCAGGATTCCTGCTGAAGAAACACTATCATCGTTCATGAATATATGTTCCTGCTTCCTTAACCTGGCAGTTTCTGCTATAATTAAAGCAGAAGCACAATAAAGGAATAAAAATAATAAAAATATCGGAATTTGTTCATTAAGAAAAAAAAAGGAGAAGACAAAGAATAATTTCAGCTTCTCCGAGGTTCGCATGATTCTCATTGTCATTGGCACACGCCCGGAAATTATCAAAATGTCGCCGATTATCCGGGAATGCACCAACCAGGGTCTTGAATTCTCGGTACTCCATACCGGACAGCATTATTCCTATGCAATGGACAAAATTTTCTTTGAACAACTCGACCTCTCTTCACCAGACTTATAATCTGGATGTCGGATCCGGCACGCAGGGTGCCCAGACTGCTGCGATTCTTACAGGTATTGAGAATGTTCTGCTCAAGCACCACCCGGGAATAGTCCTTGTAGCAGGGTGACACAAACACCGTCTGCGCCGGAGCCCTTGCGGCAGCAAAGCTGCACATCCCGGTCGGGCATGTTGAAGCCGGTTTACGGAGTTTCGATCGCAGCATGCCAGAAGAGATCAACCGTATTATTGCTGACCATGTGTCCGACCAGTTATATGCACCAACGGAAAATTCTCGCCAGAATTTACTGCATGAAGGTATACGATGCAGAGAAAATCACGGTAACCGGCAATACGGTTGTCGATGCAGTACAGCAGAATATCAGAATTGCACACCAAAAAGTGCACCCCCTTGAAGAGCTTGGTCTTGAACCCGGGAACTATTTCCTTGTTACTGCCCACCGGGCTGAAAATGTTGATGATCCTGTTCGTCTTGCCGAGATTCTGACCGGGCTTAAAAAGGTATCAGAACATTTCGGATTCCCCGTGGTCTTCCCCATGCATCCCCGGACCCAGAAAATGGTGCGTGAATTCTCTCTCTCAACCGAAGGAATCCGGGTTATCGATCCTGTCGGATACCTTGAATTTCTCATTCTTAGAGTCAATGGCAGCACTTCTCCTGACTGATTCCGGGGGAGTTCAGGAGGAGAGCTGTATCTTAAAAGTCCCTTGCGTAACTCTTCGCGAGAATACAGAGCGACCGGAAACTATCGATGTTGGCTCTAATATGCTCGCAGGCACAAATCCGGAAAAGATCCTCGCAGCGGCAGTCCGGATGATGGAAATTCCCCGCACGTGGGACAATCCCTTCGGGAACGGTGATGCAGCACATCGCATCATTGAGGTATGCAGAAAAAAGGGGACGCTCTAATGATCTGAAATATCTTACTTCCCATGGATTATTATCATGCCTGACAATGTACCCAATTGCTAGGACAAATCCCTCTCTCGTTAATAATAATCCGGTTAGTTCCCGATTACTAGTCTCTCACTGTACTTCTCTTCTGCCCATCAATCACATTAACGTGCCACGTGAGACGCAATGCAACGCTGCTTTGCCAGACTTCATGTTTAATAACAGGAGAATCATTGTAGTATGGCATGGATTTGAGGAGAAGAAAATAAAATTATAGGTAATTAAAAAATATAATGAATCAGAATTCGAAATTAATTACCCCCATCATTAAAAAAAATTATTCAGATTATTATGAACACGACTCAATCGGTGACCGATTTACCGGAACAAACCATCAATAAAACCAACACATCTCCATCATTTCAAGCACACCTGATTGAAGTTTCTCTCAATGATCTTGACTTTGACCTTATCCTCGTAAAAGGTCTTTGTGCAGTCCTGCCTGCATATAATGATGAGGCAGTCATTGGTTCCGTTGTGCTTCGCACAAAGCAGTATGTCAGCCATGTAATTGTTGTTGATGATGGATCTTCTGATCGCACTGCTGAAGTCGCAAAATTAGCCGGTGCCGAAGTGATCCAGCTCGAACATACTATGGGAAAAACGTATGCCATTCTCCTCGGTCTCCGGCGTGCCCGCGAAACACGATATCCCGTGACGGTGATGCTTGATGCGGATGGCCAGCATGATCCCCGGGAGATCCATAGATTAGCGGGACCAGTCATGGCCGGTACAGCGGATCTTGTCATCGGATCCCGGTTTCTCGAAAAAAGCGGAACTATTCCTTTAAAACAACGCATAAAACAAATGATGCTGCACCTTCCTGCAGGCACCCCTCCTCATCTCATTCCGACTGACCCCCTTTCCGGGTTTATGGCATTCAGTGGGAAGGCTTTGGAGCACCTTGATTTCCCCTTCGAAAAAACACGTTTTCACCAGAATCTCATTCAGCATTTTCTCTCAGAAAATCTCTCAATACAAGAAGTCGGAATTACCGGAAGATCCGGTAACACAATGAAATACCGCTGGGATAACTCTGCTACCATCATCGCTGCACTCCCGGCATACAATGAAGAGACCTATCTTGCAAAAATTATTCCCCTGATAAAATCGTATGTTGATCTCGTTATCGTCGTCGATGATGGCTCGACCGATGCAACATCAACTATTTCTCAGCAGTTGGGAGCATATGTCATCAGGCACCCGGAGAACCGGGGATACGGGGCAGCATTGCAGACCATCTTTTCCGCTGCACGGGAATTCAATGCCGATGCTCTGGTCATCATGGATGCTGATGGCCAGCACGATCCCAAAGATGTTGAAAAAGTCCTTGAACCTTTGCTGAATGGTGCTGATGTGGTCATTGGTTCACGATTCCTTGATACAACAAAGAATACCGTCCCCAAGTATCGGCAAATTGGTATGAAAATGCTTGACACAGCGACAGCAGCTGCAGGTGTTGAAAACGGCATAGATACCCAGAGCGGGTTCCGGGCATACGGGAAAAAAGCCATAAGCATTATCAACATCAGTGGTACTGGTATGTCTGCGGGTTCTGAGATCCTTATCCAAATCAAAGACAAAAATCTCAGTATCGTAGAAGTTCCCATTAATGTGCGATATGATATCGAAGAAACCTCTTCCCAAAATCCCATAAAGCATGGTGTTTTGGTATTATACAACATCATCGGAATGATCAGTTACCGAAGACCATTACCCGTATTTGGAATACCTGGATTCGTTCTTTTAATAATCGGATTTTTCTTTGGATCATGGGCAATTACAGAATACTATACTACAGCGTACTTTCCCGTTCGTTTTATCAATGGTAAGTGGAGTGTTTGTGATGACGGGACTTTTACTTATGATCGCAGCATTGATACTGAATTATTTAGTAGTATTTGTTGAAAGAGCAGAAAACAACAAAGTATTCCCATTAAAATATATCGCAAGGAGAAGTAAAAATGGAAAGCCAAAAAATTCTTGTAACCGGTGGAGCAGGATTTATCGGTACAAACCTTGTGCATGAATTGCGAACGCGGGGACATGATGTCCTTGCCGTTGATCTTTACAATACGGAAAGGGAGAATTATATAAGAACCGATGTCCGGAGTTATCACCAGCTCGAACGCGTTTTTGAAAAAAGATCCTTTGATTATGTCTATCACCTTGCTGCTGAATATGGACGGTGGAATGGGGAAGATTATTACGAAAATCTCTGGCAGACCAACTGTATCGGCACAAAAAATCTGACTCCGTCTCCAGGAAAAACTGAAATTCCGTATGATCTTTTTTTCCAGCGCTGAAGTGTACGGGGACTTTGAAGGGAAAATGTCCGAGGATGTGATGGTCAATAATCCCATCAAAGACACCTACCAGATGAATGATTATGCCATCACCAAATGGGCAGGTGAACTGATGTGCATGAATTCTGCCAAGATGTTTGGCACGGAAACGGTCCGGGTTCGGCCGGTCAACTGTTATGGTCCTCATGAACATTATACCCCCTACCGTGGCTTCATCCCGAAATTCATCTATCATGCACTCTTCAACAAACCCTATACGGTCTTTAAAGGTCACAAACGGATCATCGATTATGTCGAGGATTCCTGCACGGACCTGGGCAAATATTGTTGATAATTTCATTCCCGGTGAAGTGTATAATGTCGGGGGAAAACCTGAATGGGAGATGGAGATCAAGGAATACTCGGATCTCATCCTTAAAGCAGTTGGCAGGGATGATTCCCTTGTGCATTATGAAGAAGCAGAACCTTTTACCACAAAAGTAAAACACATGGACTTTTCAAAGGCTGTCAGGGATCTTAAGCACAATCCAAAAGTAACTCCAGAAGAAGGAATCAAACGAACAGTTGCAGTGGATGAAAGAGTATTATCGGATAGGTGAATGATATGGAAGATTATTCGGAATTTTATGAGGAATCGACAATTCTTGTCACGGGTGGAGCAGGAGCAATCGGGGGAAATCTCTGCAGAAAACTTGTCATCACTTGATGCAAAAAAAGTCATTATTCTTGATAATCTCTCTTCATCCTACGAATGGAATATCCCGAAAAATCCAAATGTCAGTTCGTTAAAGGGGATATTCTGGATGATGCAATCCTGAAACGGGTGTTTAAGGAAAAACCGGATTATGTATTTCATCTCGCCGCCCATTTTGCCAACCAGAATTCTGTCGATAATCCGGAAAAAGATCTGATGATTAACGGTCTGGGTATTCTGAAGGTGCTCCAGTATGCACAACTGGTTGAATGTGAAACGATTTGTGTATTCTTCATCAGGTTGCGGAGTCTACGGTCTTGAATCAAAGATGCCTTTTGAAGAGCATGATGTCTCCATCCATCTTCACACACCCTATCAGGTTACCAAACTGCTCGGGGAGCTCTATACCAATTATTTCCATAATCTCTATCAGCTGCCCATTGTCAATGCACGGTTTTTCAATTCCTATGGACCTGGTGAGGTGCCAGGAAAATACCGGAATGTGATTCCCAACTTCTTCTTACTGGGCGATGAAAGGAAAGCCTCTTCCCATCACCGGTGATGGAACCGAGACCCGGGACTGGACGTATGTCGGGGATATTGTCAACGGACTTCTGGCAATGGGAATTAAAGAAGAGGCAATTGGTGAGGCGTTCAATCTCGGTGCCAGTAAAGAGCAGCGGGTTATCGATATGGCAAATATTGTGAACAAACTGACCAAAAATCAGGCAGGAATCATATACAAAGCACGCCGTGACTGGGATGTCAAGACACGGCTGCTTTCCTGTATTACCAAAGCAGAAAAAACACTTGGGTATAAACCAAAGATGAAATTTGAGAACGGATTGAAAGAGACTCATCGATGGTTTGTTGAGAACTGGGATAAGATTAAGGCAAATGCCGAGTTCTAGAAAAATTTCAAAATATACTTTGAGAGATCATTGATACGACATTACCATGCAGTATTCCCCCGTCAATCTCGGACAATTCAAAGATAAAAAAATAGCCTGCTTAACACTTGATGTTGAACACGATTATGGAACTCTTTTGACCAAACCAACTTTTAAAGGGTTGAGCAATATACCCTTTCTCGTTGACTTCCTTAAAGACAAGGATATTCCTCTTACCTGCTATGTTCAGGGTTCATTGTTCGAGTCATATGGACAAGATATTAATTACCTCTCCAAAATTGAAGTAGAATACGAACCTCACTCGTTTTCTCATCCTAGTCCAAATACAATGAACTTTGAATGGGAAATTGAGAAAAGCAAGGAGGCATATCAAGCATTTTTTGGCAAAGAGCCAATTGGGTACAGATCACCCGATGGATATATCAACGGAGATCATTATTTTGAAACACTCTATCGCAATGGATTCAAGTACGACGCAAGTGTGTTTCCATCGTTCAGACCGAATAGATTCAACCATCTTAACCATCCTGTGAGTCCGTATTACGAATATGATAATCAGATAATTGAATTTCCTTTTTCAGTTCTTTCTCCCTACATACAGAGTTCCGATATCACTGAGTTACCTGAAGCTTTTTGGGAGAACTTTTTTGAGACTTTTAAACGTTTTTCACCTGTCAAAACTCATTATATTCGATTTTCATCTCCATGATTTATCATCTCTCTCAACATTCGATGAGATTTCTCTCCAGAATAGGTTACCAGCATACCAAAAAGCATTGTATAAACGGATTTACCTGAGTCAAGGAGATAGGGGCTTCTCCGTCATGAATAGATTTATCGAAACATTGCAAAAGTCTGGATATGAATTTTTAAAAGTTGAAGATGTCTTCAGGAGTATAGTTCCATGAGCATCGTTATTGTGACGCAAGAGGACCCATTCTACATACCAATATTAATGAATAGAATTACCAATACCCTTCCAGATATTAATGCAATAATTATTCTTCCAGGATTACCTCATGGTTTCACCACATTTTCGTATTACAAACGCCTCTATGATGTCTTTGGACTGATAGATTTCCTTAAATACGGTTTGCTCTATGCTCATCATACTGCAATTGACATAATTTCACGTATTTTCCACTTAAATTTTTTTTATTCGGTAAAATCGATAGCAAAACGACGAAATATTTCATTATTCAATGTAAAAAATATCAATAGCGAGGAGACCCTATCAGTATTACAGAGGCTATCTCCAGAAATTATTATCTCGATAGCTTCGCCACAAATATTTAAAAAAGAGGTTATCCGTTCAGCAAAGCACACTCTGAATATCCATGCAGCATTGCTCCCCAATAACCGGGGTATGATGCCAAGTTTCTGGGCTATGGTCAAAGGAGAAACAGAAACGGGAGTTACCGTCCATTATGTTGATGAAAATATTGATACAGGAGATATTATTACTCCAAAAGAGAATTGCGATAGAACCAAATGAGACACTCCACACACTTCAAACAAAAGTTGCCTATACCGGATCAGATGCACTTATAGAATCGGTCCGGAAAATCCATGAAGATACTGTTATACCCATTCAGTCCTCAGTGGAGAGGGTTCGTATTTCTCATTTCCTACAAAAGAAGCTGCTCAAGAATTCAGAAAACGTGGCAAGAGGTTTATTTGATGAAATCCGGCGTCGAGAGTGCATCTGATATAAAATTGGAAAATAAATCATCCAAATTGAGAATATTGATTGTGGTTCCGAATTTTTACCCGGAGATAGGAAGTGCTGCTCATATTTACTTCGACTTAGCAAAAGGATTTGTTAAAAGAGGTCACGAAGTTGACGTTATAACCTCATACCCACGGAAATATTATCTTGACAACTCAAAAAATGAACATGAATTTCAATTGGATGAAGTCATTCATGGTATCAGTATTCATAGATGTAAATATGCAATTTTACGTGATAATATCTTCATGAGGGGTCTTGAACATTTTATTATATCAAGAGTCTTTTTTAAAAGATATAAAAAACTCGGAAAAAAATTTGATATTTGTTTGATTTATATTCCCACCACTTCCCTTATACTATTTTGCAAAAAAACTGAAAAGATACGACGGGACACCATCGGTTCTTAATTATCAGGATTTTCATCCTCAGGAACTCGTAGACGTTGGAGTTATTAAAAATCCGGTAATGCTCAAAATCATGGAACATATCGAGAGAGAATCGTATAAGAACGCTGATTATATTACTGTCCTGACAGAAGAAGGGATAAATTTCGTTGTTCAGCGAGGAGGAGACCCCACAAGGATCAAACATCTCTACAACGCTGTAGATTTAATCGAAAACGAAAAATATCAATCCATAAAGACGTTTAAGCAGGAAGAAGGTATCGAAAATAAGTTTTTAATTACGTATGCAGGAATTCTTTCCTACTTCCAAAATATCGACCAGATACTCGATGCTGCGAAAAAACTGAAGGATAATGAAGATATTATTTTCTACATTATCGGTGATGGAAATTCCAAGGATCATTTAGAAGAGAGAATTACCAATGAATCAATTCACAATGTCAAAATATTACCTTTACAACCACGGGAAAAATACTTTAACATAGTCAATTCATCGGATGTTTCACTTATTTCACTTGATAGCAGAATGCATACCCCGTGCTTACCAGGTAAAACAATCAATCTCATGGCATTTAAACAACCTATTATTGCAATCGTTCCAGAAGATAGCGAGACTGCCAATGTCATACGAAAAGCACAATGCGGAATGATCGTGAAGCCAGGGGATATTGATAGTATACGATCTAAAATTCTTTATCTCAAAGAACACGCTATCTGAACGGATGATGATGGGAACAATGGAAGGAATTATTTGGATAACAATATGAATTTGGATAAGAACATTATCATTTACGAACAGATTTTTCAAACCCATATAAAGAATATTAAACTCTCATAGTACGCACAACTCTTTCATTGTGTGATGAACCAAATGAGGAACACATATGAATAACTACACACCTTACATAATTAAAATTAAGGATTCGAAAGAGGACATTTCCAACGTCAAGAACTTTGAGTGGAAAAAGCTTGTTCCCTAATTTAGTAATGTATTCATCAAACCCAATTTCACCATTCCCTTCTACAAGGAGGGTATCACCACTAACCCATTGGTTTTGAAAGAGATTCTTCGCAATCCTCAAAGACCGTGCAGGCCGGGCTAATCATTGGTGAATCGGATGGGGGAAATCATTCCTTCCTGCGGATGCGGCGTTCAAAGGTCATGGTAATGTCTGATATCTGCAAAGAAACCGGTGCGGAACTTGTCAATCTATCAAAACTTCCTTCACGAAATATCGAGGATACTATCCAAGGAAAGAAGGTTAAAGTTCAGGTACCGTATCTTCTTGTTGACGAAATTGATTGTTTCATTTCAGTTTTCCGTTCTCAAAGTTCACGTGATGACTACGGTCACGTTAAGCATGAAGAACCTGTGGGGTTGTTATCCTGATACCATGCGGTGTCTGCATCACAAGTACTTAAGCCGGAAACTGACTCTGCCTTACCAAGGTGCTTAACCCGAAAATTGCATTAATTGCGACATTGTTCGGGATTTTCAGGTTACCCGTCAAAGAGTATACCAGCTCATCACTCATTTTAAAGATCGAAAAAATTATCCTGAAATAAAACAGTCTGGGAGAAAATCCCAACATATCGATGAGAGAGCTTAAGAAGTTAATCCTTGAGACCTATCCAGCCAAAAACTAAGTCCCATCGATCTGGAGAAGAAGATCGAAGAAACTTACGGGATTCACATCCCGCATAACAGGATCTATCGGGTATTATTGTTCCACGACCTGGTGGAGATCAACATGAAGAAACGGCAGCAACGGAAATATGTCCGATATGAACGGGCTCATTCCATGTCGATGTGGCAGGGAGACTGGAAAGAGTTCGAGATTGAACGACTCCAGAGAAATGGGCTTATTGCATTCATGGATGATTCATCCCGGTTAATCACCTGCTACGGAGTATTCGATTCTCCTACAACGGAGAACACTATCTCTGTTCTGAAACAGGGTTTCGTGAATACGGAACTCCTCGCGAGATCCTGACCGATCATGGTACCCAGTTCGTTTCAGCCCGGGACCGGGAACATGCTCAACACAAATTCAAAGAGTTTCTTGAATCAGTCATGAGATCAAACACATCGTCGCACGTGTGAAACACCCCCAGACTAACGGGAAAATCGAACGGTTCTTTGGTGAGGTTGAACGGAGAATCAGGAAGTTTGGTTCTATCGATAAAATCGTTCACTGGCACAATGTGATCAAACCTCACATGAGTCTCGATTACGATGAACCATGCAACGTCATTCTGGTACCGATTGCCCCCAGAGAGGATCCTGTCTTATGCGCAGAAATGGTTATATGTGTAAAATTAATTCGGGATATCACAAGAAAATTAAGAGATAAATACTTTTAATACAGACAGAAAAACTTAAAAAAACTAGGTGATTGTAAAATATCAGCCCCCACAAATAAAAGGTGGGGCAGATGGATCTTCCAGAACTAATCAAAACATGCAAGACGGAACAACGAGCATTTGACTATCTTTTCAACGAGATTCACGGAATTAAAGGGATATATTGTCCATCCTGTGGCAGTTCTGATTATTACCTGATGAGTAAGAAGCGGTTGCGATGCAAGATCTGTCGAAGAGATTATCCGCCTTTTTCTGGAACTCCGCTATCCGGTTTGAAAATATCCGTTGTATCCCTCCTCCTTCTCATCAAATTATTCGAACTTGAAATCAGTGCCAGGAAAGCTGAGTACACAACTGGATATCAGTTATCCAACAACACTCAAAGCATTCGATTTATTCCGAAGATCAATTGCTTGCAACCTCGCTAAAGACGATAATCTCCTCAAAGGTGAAATTGAGGCCGATGAATCATATTTCGGAGGAAGACGAAAAGGAAAGCGTGGTCGTGGTGCCGGTCATAAGACAATTGTATTCGGGATCCTGGAACGTGGGGGAAAGGTTTCAGTCTGTATCCTCACGAATGTCAAAGCAGAATCCCTGATTGATGAGACCGTTAAAAAGGTGAGACGCGGATCAATCGTATATACTGATAAATGGTGCGGTTATGATTCTCTCATGTTCTGCGGATACCGGCATCTCAATATTGACCACCAGTACAAGTTCAAACAAGGAAAGGTGTACATCAACGGGATTGAAGGATTCTGGTCCTTTGCTAAAGAACGTCTCATGAAACATCACGATATATCGAAAGAAAAGTTCCTCTATTATATCAAAGAAATGGAATGGAGATACAACAACAGAGAAAAAGTATTATTTGTCGACCTGATTCATATCATTTTAAGGACTGATTGTTGATAATCACCAAAACTATTAATCAAATTAAAAAAATAGTCGAAAATATTTGTGCTTGTCAGAACTGTATCTATCATCGTTGTGTTTGCAGTAAAGGAAGTCGTTGGGTCGATATTTGTAGAGGCATACCCGACATGCCAATTCTTATAAGCAGAGTTATCAATCCCGGTGTACCATACCCGGAAACGTATCGTTTATGTTGACAAACGATGATTTATAAATATAGTTATCCCAATTACCCTCGGTTTTGTTCTCCAAAACCGGGTTTGATTCTGATTCCTACCCAGGTTATTCCATCAGTTGAATTGAAATAATACAATTTGTTTTTATTGCTTGTTTGAATCAACATTTGATACTGGTTATATAGTTTTACTTCGCTATGATAAGGATTGTATGGGATTGTTAATGACATGCTCTCAGATTCAGTCCAGTTAATAAGGTTCGATGTAACATAGTGGTGCATTAAATGGGTTTTATGGTCGTGGCCCCAGGCTTCCCAACCACTACCATTAAAGAGGATGCTGGGTGATACAACAAAGGAAAGGTCTGTCTGTAATCTGGAGCTGTCCATGTAACACCATCCATTGTTGTCGTATAATTAATATAATGAATTGTATTCGATACCCCGTCTCCATTCTGATACCCATAGAACAGGTAAGTGTACTCCCGTTAAGGAAGATATACGGGTCATTAAGGTGTGCCTGTAATGCAGGGTTATTAACTATTGGATCTGATTGTCCGGTAATCTTTTCCCGATATATATCCATCATTTGAATATCGCATAGATGGATTCTCTACTTCGCAATTTTGATTGGGGTATGGAGTAAATGCCATTAAATAATTATATCCGTTCCAAGGTGTTGCGGTATAGACAACACAAGGGTGAGTTAATTGGTCACTTCCATCATAGGTATCAATATTGAGATATGTGTAACTATTGGTTTGTTTTCCCATTGGAGGAGGACAGGTAATATTAGAGAAAACAATAGTTTTATTTACCCATGTTGCGTTCGTATTGCCTGATGCATCAACGGTTTTTATGCTGATAGTATAGGTACCGTCATCCAATGAAGACCACGTATCTTGATTAATCCGAGCGGAAATGTTATGGAGGAGTGTGTTATTTCGAAAGATGGTTGCATATGAATAATCTTTATCTGTCGGATTCGTCCATACG
>CAVOUD010000002.1:0-466582 GCA_963699515.1 uncultured Methanoregulaceae archaeon
GAGCGGGATAGGTCTCATCCATCTTGGTTTTGTAAGACTTTGGCATTGCATCCTTTCGTTCTTTGTACCCCCCCGGATATATCCGGAGTTCATCCACCCACATCACCGCATATCCGCTGGTTGATGGGTAGAGGTTGTCAAAAAGATGCATCATTTCTGCGGGCATGACCCCCCGCATATCCTGGTTCCCGAAAACGTGTTTTCCAGCACTGTTTGTGGCATTATCGGCAAGGATGACCAGCCGCATCCCCGTGTGGTACCTGGGAGGGGAGCCGGTGCCCTGCCGCTCACCCGTGGCCGATTCCTCCCCGTTGAACCAGCAGACCGCAATCGTCCCCTGGCGGGGGTCTGGTAAATAGATATTCTCATACGGGAATTCCACGTGATACCCGTCACCCGCTTTCACCATGACTTCGTCATCCTTTGACATTCCGCCGACCAGATCGCAGAGATCCCTGACCGCAGTCCCCTTTACCGCTCCCATATCCTTGAAGTTCGTGGTCTCACCGGCGTCCCACTGTGCTTCCTTTTCATCGGCAAAGACCGGCCCCTGGTGGTAGTAATGGGTCTTCCCGTCACCCTGAACAGGAAGGTTTGCTTCCATCCACGGGTAGGTTACGGTCGTCTCGTTGAGGACCGTTGTGCCGTCTGCCGCATATTTCACCACATGAACCGCGGTCGTGGGTGCTGCATACGCAGTATTCACCATCCCGCAGAGCAGGATCACCGCTATCATCACCGGGACCAGTCTGATCCCGTGCAAATGTTGTTTATTCGGATCACCATGGAGATAGTAGGGGATTGCATTGTCAAGCCTTTTTAATCTCGATCTTGTCCACCCACTTGACCCAGGCACTGCCCTCGGTCACTACCCCCTTTTCATCAGAGATTATCGCGACACGGAGCGGTCCCCCGCCATCATAGGAGAGCAGCTTTCCGTCCTGCTCGTACATCAAAAGAATTCTCAAGGGTGGTGACGGTATCTCCTTGAGATTTTCATTGAACGTGATGAACCCGTTTCCCTGCACCTGGTCATAATCAAAGACCCAGAGGTAGCCGTCCGGCGCCGATATCCATACCTGATCTCCAGGAACGATCCCACCTGAAGGTTTAAGGAGATCGGTGAGCAGAACACCCTTGCAGATATAGGGACCGTATTTGATCCCAACCGTGGAGACGGCAAATCCGTTGCCGGTTGTGGCGGGGAGTTTCCGGATCTGGTCGAGCGTGTATACTGTCCGTGCGGACCCGTTGACGGTCAGGTTCCAGCTGCTGAAGTCATCGGCAGAACTTGTTACCGGTTGTGGTGAAGAAGCCGGTGCGGTGCCAGTGCATCCCGCACACCAGCAGAGCAGGATAAGCAGGATGCAGATCCCACTTGCAGCACGGATCATGATAACCGCCTCCCGGCAAGCAGGATCAGGGTAATGATCCCTCCGATGCTGGCTGCAGGACCAAGAGGGCTTTTCTGGGTTGTTGTTGTCGGGGTGGCCGCTTTTTCATCCATCGATTTGGCAAGGGCCTGCTTGGTACCATGATAACCGCCATTGTAGACCCTCACTTCATCAACCCACTTGACAGTGTATCCGTTCGTGGAGGGGTACAGGTCATCGAACAGGTGGATTGCTTCCGGAGGCATTACGATCCGCATGTCATTGTTGCCAAAGACGTGCATCCCAGCCTTGTTGATGGACGTGTCCGCAAAGAAGACCAGGCGCATACCGTTGTAAAAGTCCGGTGGATACCCCACTCCCTGTCGCTCCCCAACACTGGTCTCCTCACCATTATACCAGCAGACGACGATAGGGCCCTGGCGGGGTTGCGGCTGGTAGATATTTTTGTACCCGAATTCCACATGGTACCCGTCTGTTGCCTTGATCATCACCTCATCACTGGCAGTCATACCCCCGACAAGATTGCAGAGGTCTTTAACATCCGTACCCCTGACCGCCCCATGGTCTTTGAAGTTTGTTGTCTCATTGGCGTCCCATTGCCCTTCCTTGTCATCCACAAAGACCGGCCCCTGGTGGTAGTAATGGGTCTTTCCGTCGCCCTGCACGGGCAGGTTTGCTTCCATCCACTGGTAATCGACATTTGTCTCGTTGATTACTGTGATCCCGTCATCGGCATATTTCACCACATGAAGTGACGTGGTGGGAGCTGCATACGCAGCGTTCACAAGCCCGCAGAGCAGTATCACCGCTATCATAAACGGGAGCAGCCTGATCCCAGTCATCGGTTTTTTTATACCATTCGCTTTGTAAACAAAAATTTGAGTGCATGGTCATACCCTCTTATGCATACTATATCCAAGGAAACCGCAGGTTGCAAGAGAACCTGCGATCGTAATCGGTGAGATTCCTGCCTGTGTCGATGCAGTCCCCTGGGGTGCCGTTGCCGCACGGGCTGGTTCACCCGTAGTTGTGCTGTGAGAATAAATCAGAATATCAGAGACCGACTGGACAGAGAGACCGGTGGTTGTCGGGTATTTCTCGTCTCCCTGCCGGTAATAATACCAGTACTCAGGTGCAGCGGATTTTTGCCAGTCAGAATTCCCGAAGGCATGAATCCCCCACGGATTGGTTGAATTGTCCGCAAAAAAGATAAGCCGCATTCCAGTCCGGTAATCGGGAACATATCCATCAGCGTTATGATACCAGGTAATCACCATCGGCCCCTGTCGTGCCGGGGGCTTGTATATATTTTCATAGGCAAATGTTTTGGTAAATCCATCATCAGCTTTGATCTTTACTACATCCCCCGGAGCCATCCCTCCAGCGAGATCGCAGAGGTCTTTAAGTGAGGTACCTTTTACGGCACCCATGTCCTTTTCCTGGACATTTTTATCCTCCGCGGCATTCCAGCGCAGCTCTTCTTCATGGGCAGGGTCAGCATCCTCAACAAAGACCGGTCCCTGGTGATAGTAGTGAGTTGCCCCGTCACCCATCACCGGCAGGTTGGCTTCCATCCACTGATACGTTACGGTCGTCTCATTCATCACTGTCACATTATCCGCGGCATATCTGACAATATGCACTTCTGTCGTTGCGGCAGTCACTGCTGTAATGAGTGTGACCATCGCGCAACAGATGATAAGTGATAAAAATATCATTCGTGAAAAACGTTGCACCATCCACCTCTCCTGAAATACACTGAATCCAGCTGGTGAGAGTAGGTGAGAATATGTTATAAATATAGTATTTTTGGATTGAGTAAACTATTTATAATTAACAAAAGAGTTTCCAAACCCGTACGTCCCGGTTTTATGAAAGTGTCATCTGGGGAACCACCAATCCTCTGAAAATGACACTAATAATCGCTGTTCCAGTATTTGAAAAAATATTCAGCCTTGTCGCGGTAATGAAATTGTCGAAAGGACGGAATAAAAAAATTACTTTTCAGGACCCGTTCTTGTACCATTGTCAGTCACGTTTGACTGCGGTCAGTACACCTTCGCGATCCTCAACAAACAGGATCGTCCTGCCATTGACCGGGCAGGCCTTGGGGGATTTGTTTTCCTCGTTCATCACAATCCCCGATGTAATTGTCCTCCCGTCAAGGGTGCATACTTCATCAATACCTGCAGCAATGAGTTGATGTACGCTGCATGGACCAAGCAAATCCCGTATCATCCCCCGCTGTATGAACCGGCCATCATTCAGTTCGACTGCAAGACCAAGGCCGGCCATTGCACCGATCACACCATCTTCAGTTCCACCGAGACCTGTGAGCCGGATATTGAGGTTTTTTGCCAGCTCGCGTGCCTTTTCCTGCGTGAGGATCGTACATTTTGCATCTTTTCCAAATGCGATAAGGGAAGGTGCAACCTGGTCTGTGGATGCAACTGCCATGCCGGGATCGCTGCCCTCAATAAAATCGTCGAGCATCACGTGTTGCACAATGGCATAGATCGTATCTGCAGCACCAGTCCCGTTTGTTTCAACGTGGATGACTGCACAACTGTTGTGTGATGTGTAAGGAATGTCAGGATGAACGTAGAGCTGGTGACGAGTGACTCCATAAATGGGATAATCTGCTGCAAGGGTATCAGCAATTGAACGGGCAAGACGGCCTGTTCCCCGGGAGTTGAGGGTGTCTGTATCATCGATGCTGACAAGGATGGTCATGAATGTGTCCGGGTACTGTTGGTGAAAAAGAGGATATATTTCTGTTTAAACAGAGCTCACAGGGAATGATATTTCCCTTCCTGATAATGGCATAGTGCTATCCTCAAGGATGGAACGGTGCAATAAAATCCCTCTAAATCTCCCCCGTTTCCAAAAATATCCATTTTAAACCCCACTTTACGGCAAACTCCTTTTTCGGGCAACAGCGGGCCCGGGCAGCGTTTCTTTCTTGAGGATAATCTGTAAATTGTCCCAGGTTCCCGAGTGAAAGAAAACCTGCTAAATTGCACGATTTTTTCCTGATTGAAACAGGTTTTTCTGAAAAATAATGATTAATACGAACAATTTTGTCCCACGTTGGCACCGCTTCCTCTGGAGATTTTCCATTATATTTTCGAGATCCCAAATCGTCGTCCGTTTGCCAATCCGGGCATTTTACGAGGACTCGATTGCTCAGGTATGACATATTACGACGTGGCACACCTGAATGTAGGCGGCCTCACCATCCATGGGGATTCGTGTACTCGTCCGGCCCCCACCACCAAATCTCACCAAAAGGAAGATCGTGGATGACCAGCCGCCGCCACATTCGTTCATGCTGGGTCCGTAGCCAGAGCTCTCGCAGGATAAATGGCGGGAGGGGTAAGTTTCTGAGCCCCTGGATCTCATCAGGGAACTGCTGTTCGTAAAATCCATTGGGATCGATATGATACCGGGTCTGCCGGACCTTCAACGCCCGGGCTGATTCAGGTTTGAAGATAAGGAAATCGAATATCAGATCGTCATGCTGGTTGTCCACAGGAAGGTATCCCATCCGTTCAGCGAATCCCTTCGCTTCAGCAATTGCAGCTTCAGGTTTCTTCCCGCGTGTCATGGATGTTAGTAACCTCTTTCGGACTTTTCTGGAACTATGAACATGCAGTATCCGGAACTGATCCGAGGATAGTTGGATGCCTTGTGCTCTGCACGTACCTTTTCTCAGGGTAAATAATCAAATTCTCATGGCACGACCAGGATTCAGTCCGTACATCGATAAAACACTTACCGGAATCGTTCATCCGACCGGAACATTTCTGCACCATGCGCACTATGTTCAAGCCATCCTGATGAAGCATCTGGATACGCATCGAATACGGGCACATAGGGTTTCAGGTCAAGGAGGGGTGTCCCTTCGAGAATGTCCACATCTTCAATGAATAATGTCGAACCTTTCACTTCAATGAGCCGCACGATCGAGAGGCCGATAGCATTCGGGCGTCGGGGTGCCCTTGTGGCAAACACACCGCGGGGAGTAGTGTCAAGGAATGGTCTGACAGTAAGCGCGTAGGACGAGCAACAGTGAAATGAATAAATCAGGAAAAGATGGGAAAAACCTTCGATATCCGTAAGCCCTTCAGCATATTCACTGAAGACCTCAACGGTACCACGGATACCCCGTGCCCCGGTCGGCTGGATAGGCATCCCCATGATATCAGTAAAGGGTGAGTGGATGATCCCGATCGGGACAATGGAGAGCGGATCCCGGATTTTTTCTTCATCCTGCATATACCGGAATCACCATTTCTGCAATAAAAGGTTCCTGAACAAAAAAACTTTTTCAGAATAAAAAATAATCGGGGTGCAGAAATGTCAGTATATGATACCGCTTCCTGTCCCAGTTTTGTTGTTCGTTGACCGATTTATCATCAGTTGGTGAATTTTAAAATGTGGCATCTGTTGTGTGCATATGTCCGGTTGGTGCTGTTCCCAAAGGGACATTTATCATTATTTCAATAATTTATTTAATATTTTTCTTTTAACTTTAAAAAAATATCAAACAAAAATATTTATTAAAGGGGATTCTACAGTTGATCAATGCCCAATACCGGCATTTCAAAACCCGAAAACCCGACGAGGGAAAGAAACCGGCGTGTTCAAAAAAATATCCTTGAACTCACTCTCGAACGGTTGCAGAAGCTGTATGAAGACAGTCCGGTCCGCCCGGGCAGACTCAGCCGTCTGGCAATAAAACCCCATTGGAATGCCGTGCTCGGTTCGAACAACGAGTGCGGAATGGCGAACAATTTCCTGGGCATTCAGGCTACCTATGCAGACCGGGCAGAAAACACCAGATTCCTGAACCTGATTGGAAAGCCGCTTATGGAACTTGCTGACTGGGGCATCCATGCAACGGATCTCCAGGAACGCTCAATTGGTATTGCTGCACTGAGTGCACTTTCCCAGCGTTTCCTTGAATCTTTATCCATCAGGAACCGTGGATTTCTTGCTCAGTGCTGGATACCAACAGATAAACTTGTCCAGCAGTACCCGACAATGTCCCGGCTTGTCACCAAAAATGACATCGTTGCAGTTGTTGGATATGGTAACGAAGTGAGAAATCTCCGCGGCAGGTGCCGTGAGCTGCACGTGACCGATATTCGTTTAAAAGACACATTCGGGACAATGATTATTGACAAGGGGATTGTTTATGGCCCCAAAGATATCGTTGTTCATTCCGAAAAAGAACGTGAAATGGTTCTGGGTATCGCCGATGTTGTTATTATCAGTGCTTCGACACTGGTGGACAACACATTCGATGAAATCGTGAAATTTTCCACAAAAGCTCATCTGATCGGCATATACGGACCCGGCGGTTCACTCATCCCGGATGTTTTTTTTGACCGGGGTATTGATTTTATCACCTCATTCCGGATTGCTGATTCAGCCCGGTTTTCTGAAGACATGATAAATGATAATGATATGGAATTTGCCGTCAGAACCTCTCAAAAACAATACATGTTCATGCGCCCTCTTGCCAAGACCAGCGGAACATCCATTCACAAAATGCTGCGGCAGGCTAAGCCTGTGAACATCAACTGAGGTTAAAATAAAAAGGGGTTGCCGGGAACTGGTCCCCTGCACTTACAGTATCCTCAGTATTTTATGCCGCTACCTTAGCTTTGGCTTTTTCCTCTTCAGTCTTCTGAACCGGCTTTTTCGTCCATGTAAGGTCGTTACCCTGGAACGAAAACGAATTCATGAAGTGTATTCTGACATCACTGGGTACTGATGATGTGTCAGAGTTCTGAGGAACGATAAGGAGAAGATTACTCTTATGAACCTGCCCGTAGGGTCCCGTTACGCTGGAACGCATCTGTTCCAGTTTTTCCTTCGGCACCTTCTTTTCAAAGGAGACGAGAACTTTATTCAGTTCTTTGTTTCCGGAAATCGTGCGTTCAGCAATATATTCCCGGTCATAGCCCGCTGTTTCTGGCAGAGGAGTTATTCTCCAGCCATCGAACGTTGAAAAGAACCTGTTGATCTCCTGCCGTGCAAACTGGTGCATAATATCCTGGTTGCTTCCCATATTCAATCAGTGATAGTTACTCAATATGCAATAAAAATCTATGGATTTATTGACGAGGGTTATTTTTTTAATTGTAAGCCATTATTCAAAACAAATCAGTTTTATTAAAGAAAAATAGTTATGTCTCGATATAGTGCGGGGAAAAAGACTATCGATTTGTTGTGTGGTCAAACGATTTATCACTGGCTATGAAGAGACCGATGAAGGATCATACGGGGCATACATGCTTCCGCATATCAAGAACCAGTGTCAATTTCAATCGTGTTATCGATGAAGAGCTTTTCAAAAAACCTTCCGTGAATTATACCCCTCTAACTGTGTATGTATTGGCGGAAAGGGAATGAGAGTGATGACAAGATTATCTCGCAGTTTTCTTTACATAGTGAAATCAATATGAAATTACTTCATCTGCGTCCTAAAAAAATTAGGTTATTTTAACATTCGGCTGGAGTGCAGCGGGTATATTGGTACCCGATGCAATTGCCGGCACAATAGGTGTCTGACCATCTGTAGTCAGCACTGCCTGGCCTTCTTTGCCGATGAGCAGGTTGATAAAGTCCGCGCCACCGGCAGCATTGCGTGTGCTTGTAGGGAGGGTCACTCCATAAATTATCGGGGTTGCGACTTCTGTGACGGTAGTTGAACCCGATGGGCGTATAACCTGCACATTCGCGTATCGTGCTGTCATAGTGGGATCAGAGAGATCTATCTCAGGCGGGAGTGTCACATAGGGGAGTCCTGACTGGATGGCGACACTGCTGTACTCAAATGCATAATCTACTGTTCCGGCCTTCAGGAGTGGAATAATATCAGGTCCGGTCTTGGTAATGACGAGTTTCTTGCCATCAGGAGACGGGTTAGTAGCATTAATCGTTTGCTTGGCTCCATCAGTTACCTTTGTCATCTTGCTGTAGGGAACAACAAGTGTGTTGAAGATAGAACTGTCACCGTATTTCCGTTCTGCGAGAGCAATTGTCATAAGACTGCGGTAGCCTGCGGGATCTGATGTGGGATCACTTATTGCATAGGATACCTCTTTTGTTGCAAGAACGGTGTACCAGTTATCAGCGTTGATTGTAGCGGCACCCTTGCTGGTGTTGGTGTATACAAGAACCATGCTGTTCTTCGCAAAGTCAATAACAAAGCTTGCATTCTTCGGGAACAGGTTCTTTGGGATCAGGACCGTATCAGCGCTTGCCAGCACATCGGCAAACATATTCTGCTTGTTCACTTTATCGATAATTGCTGCGCTTCCCCCACTATAGAGCTGGACATCGGTTTCCGGGTGTGTTTTCTCAAAGCTCTTCTCCAGTTTGGCGAATGAAGATGCAAGGCTTCCTGCATGGTATGCCTTAAGCAGCTTGACTGCCGTAGCCGGGGTACTATAATCACCGACATATCCTGCAGGGGCTGTCGGTACACTGACACTCATAGGAGTGAACAGAGACTTGCCGTACTTGTCTTTCCCATAATCAGCGATATCCTGCTGGGTCTGGGGAGAGATCAGGAAGGTGATGAAATCATTGGACATCGTTATTTTTTCAACTGATTGTTTGCTGGTCAGGACCGCCATGGCACTGTAGATATTGAGCAGACTTGCACCCTGGGTCACAATCGGATCAAGTTTCAGATTGCTCTTGTATGCCAGGAACGTACCTTCATCTGTCAGGGTGTATGCTCCCTTCTCGCTTGCCATCTGGAGGGTCTCTCCCATCCCCTTCCCGGCTTCAACATACCAGGCACCGGATTTCTGGACATCCTTTGCGTAAGTATACCCGGCGGCTTTCCAGATATTCTGTTCGGCACTGTGAGTACCGGAAGCATCACCGCGTGACACGAAAATGACCTTCGTATCTCCGCCCTTGCCCTTGGTGAGGAGAGTTTTGAAAGCATTCTCGGGAGTCATTCCTTTGATTCCTGCAGGATCACTTGCCGGCCCGACAATCAGGAAGTAGTTTGATGCAAAAGAACGGCGATTCAGTCCGTTCCCGCCTTCAAGAAACGCCAACTCCTGTGTGGGTGAATGTACGAGAAGCACATCAGCATCACCTTTTTTGGCGAGCTCGATCGCTTTACCGGTGCCCTGGGATGTGATTTGCAGGTCGACATTATTTTGTGCTTCGTACTTTGTCTCAAGATAATTCAGGAGACCAGTATCGTAGAGGCTCGTTGTTGTAGCGATAAGAAGTTTCTCCCTTGGGCCTGAAAATACAACGGGGGTTGCTGTCGGTACTGCTGTTGTCGCTGCCGTAACAGTTGTTATCTGGGTAGTTACTACCTGCTGGGATGGTGGAGCTGTGCTCGTGCATCCCGCAAAACAGGATGAGAATATCAGTAATGCGATAACTACTGCAATTAATCCAAAATGCACTTTTTTTGTCATAGTGTGACCGGTTTATACTTACTTTGAGCAAATCTTCAATGTTTCTTTTTTAAATTGTTAATTTTTTAAAATTAACCAACTGATATACCAGGTCAAAACAAGGGTTGCATTTTTTTGAAGTGTATTGAAAAGAAGTGAAAGAGAGTTCAAAATTTTTGAGATACCACTATCTCGTTTATTGAGTGCGAGGGTATGAATTCGAACTTCGTGTGCTTTTTTTTTTTAAAAAAAATATAGTTTTAATCTGCCCGGATAATTGTACCAGGATTCTTTCCCTGGATTGCTTTTTCTATATTGCCCCGCTTGTGGCAGTTGATGATCCGGACTTCATGAATATTCACGGCATTTTCCAGGAGATGGATCACCATAGGTTCGAGAACCAAATCTTCGAGATCCATTTTAATCAATTCCTTTGCCGTGATATCCCGGATCAGCTCGGCATCGGGATTTTTCATGGGATCTTCGGTATACAGTCCATCCACATTCTTGCCGATAATACAATTCTTTGCCCCAAGCACCTCGGCAATCAGGAACGCACCGGTGTCGGTGCGGTGCGGGGGTATCATCTCATGCCGGGCCGGGTGTTCGTACAGTCCGTACGGGGGAGTGCCGTGAGTGACCGGCAGTATACCAAGTTTTAAGAGCATCGGCAGTTCGAGGAGATCACCGGTATGAATCCGCGTCCCGCCATATTTTGAGAGGAGAATCGCGACCATAATCGCGTTCTGTTCGGATATTTTTGCCGCGAGTTCCGCAAGGACACCGGTGGGCATCCCGAGATCTATCCCGATATCCATGATGTGGCGAACCCTCCCGCCCCCACCCGTAACAACGAGGATTTGGTGATTTTTGGATAATTCCCCAATCTCCTCGCAGAGCGGGTACATCACCTCGCGCCCGTAATCGATTAACCCGTGTCCCCCGATCTTGATGATATTAATCTCTGGTGCTATCCGGATCTGCCCAAATGATTTCCGTTTCTCCTTCATCATGCCTTTCCGGACGAGTGTCTCACCCATAAGGCCGCTCTGGAGTTCAAACCGCTTTTTCATGTGTTATCAGCCTACTACCCTATCACCATGAAAAGGTATAAGTCATTGTAAACCAGTTGGTATATCAGATGCCAGTCATTCCCCATACAAAAAGATAATATGAAAGAGGAATTAGTATGGTGGGAGGAACCCAGATGAAGATTTATGTGCGTGAACGCCAGAAAGTCGGGGAGGGTGTCGAGTCCCCGAAGTATCGCATCGTTGCCGTCACCGGTGGCCAGATCCAGATTGAAGCAACCCACTTCCGGAAATTTGAGATCGAGCAGATTGCAAAAGACATCAAAGCCGAACTAATCTACATGAAGCCGGTAGCGGACGACCAGAAGAAAAAGAAGCGCTGAAAGGATTTCTTAAAAATTTTTGGGATCGTTACTTTTCAAATCTTTTTCAGCTGCAGAGAGCATTTTGCCTGAATCTTTATGCTCTCCCGTCTCCAATTATAAAATACAATTCATGGCAGCTCTTTCGGTTGATGTACTTTTTGATGCAGCGGTTCGAATCCAGCTCACAGAGCGAGCTATATCCATCACGTTTGCACAGGACACCATCCGGATAAAATTCCCGACTACACGACGGCTGGCAGAGTTTCTTGAGGTGCCCCATTATTATGTCCTGCCGTATTTTGCCATGATGGAGCAGGAAGAGCTCGTCACCCGTGCCGAACGCGTGGGGATCCTGACAACTGCAAAGGGGAGCCGGAAAATGATTGGACTGATGAGGGAAAAATATCTTCAGGAGACTGAGGATATTCTTGGTATTTCTGTTTTTCAGGAAATCATAAAAAAGATCTAGGTATCGAAATCCACAACGAGATTCTGTTTTTTTATGATTGACGTTTCATCCTGGTATATCAATTGCTTATCAATTGGTTAAAAGATTAAAGTTTACAATTCAAAAAAGAAACAGTTTTTATGGATAATGGCGGATCTTAAGCCATAAAGGATTGATGTGCATGAAACGTTTCTCTGGATTATCACTGGGAATCCTGCTGATCCTTCTCCTTGTTGGAGGAGTGTTTATAGCAGGATGTACAACAACGCAACCAGGTCCGGCCACCACCACCGCTGTAACTACACCGCCAACAATCGTTGCTGGTGAAAAGACAAAACTTCTCGTTGCAACGACAACAAGTCTCTACGACACCGGGCTCTTAAATTATCTCGAGCCAAAATTCGAATCGATGTATAATGTCGATCTGCAGATCACGTCCCAGGGCACCGGTAAAGCGATCGAAATTGCCAAGAAAGGCGATGCTGATGTGCTGCTCGTGCACTCACCTTCCCAGGAACTGGCATTTGTAAAAGACGGATTCGGTATTAACCGGCGATCATTTGCTTCCAACAACTTCCTGATTGTCGGGCCGGCAAATGACCCGGCAGGAATTGCCAATATGACGCCCGAGAATGCCTTCACCACCCTTCTCGTGAAGGGTACGAACAACACGGCAGGCGTAGTCTTTGTATCCCGTGGTGACGCCTCCGGGACACACACTGCGGAGCAGAAGATCTGGTCCAATGCGAAGTACAATTACACCACGAACGTTTCAAAATCCGGCAACTGGTATGTTGAAGCCGGGAAAGGCATGGGAGAGACCCTCCAGATGGCAAGCGAGAAAGGGGCGTATACGTTAACCGATGAAGGAACTTATCTTGCGTATAAGAGCAACCTGAAACTCACGCCTGTCATCTCGAAAGGGTCAAGCCTGCTCAACATCTACAGCGTCATGACTGTATACAATGCCAAGCAGCCGGTCGAGAAGATACAGATGGCGAACAATTTTGTGAATTTCCTGATTACACCGCAGACTCAGGCAAATATCGGTAACTTTGGTGTGGACAAGTACGGAAAGGCATTGTTTACCCCGATGAGTATCAGCGTTCCGACAGCACCAGCGGGCAATGTAGGAGACTATAGCACACCTGCGACGGATCTCAAACCACCAGTGGCAGCGGTAAACGCTACCGTGACAAAATAATCTCCCTTTTTTTGTAAACGATCCGTTTACCCTTCACCTTCCCGGGCACGTTCCGGGAATAGTTCTCGAGGCCAGTAACAGGCTGCAGGAAGGTTTCAGGAGAATATGCGATAAAAATGGATGCGTCACCGCAAGGCCCGACTTTCCGGGAATTTTAATAAATCCTTGTCTGGTTTTATTGGTTCTGGAGCAATGCTCAAACACAGCTACATGCTCATGAGGATTTCACCTCTGCGCTTTGTGTTCCCCCAAAATGCGATACCCCGTGAACACAAAATACGTCATCATCGCAATAAGCGCAGGTGGGGCAGGGGGGGGACAATAACGGTTCCTCCGTTATCGTACCTGTGCTTTGTATTTCCTATCAGAGTAAAAGGGATACTCCCGAACTGTGTTTTTATTGTTCTGCACATTGCAAAGCGCAGAAGAACCGTTAACAGAGGCGACAGCTATGGTGAAGATTTTTGTTTATTCTGTTCCCTTCTCTTTCCAATCCATGCCAGAAGATATGCAATTACCAGCCCGACGATAAATGCAATGGTCATTGAGCTGAGAAGGGCGAGGACACCGATGATACCAGTGACAGCGAGGGATTCTGTCTTAAGACTATGGCGGGCCATCTCAATCCCGACAAACACCAGCAGTGCTCCAAGAACTCCGATCGCAATGATGGAAAGAACCTGCGGAGCGGAGAAGAAAAGGGCGAGGAAGAGAAAAATCAGCCCTGCATAGACATTTGCCCCACCTGTCCTCGCACCGTAGCGGTGCTGCCCGGCAAGTCCCCCGGCCCCGTGACACATCGGAAATCCCCCAAAGGGGACCGAAGTAAGGTTCATCAGGCCGATAGAGGTTGAGAATTTCTTTGGGGGTATATCAACTGCGAAGAGATCTTTTGTAAGGAGGGAGGTTGCAAGAATTGCGTTTGCTATCGTAAGAACAACCTGGGGGAGAACAAGCGTTGTTAGGGCAGAAGAAAAATCTGAGGGGATAGGGATTACCAGCTGGGGCGCTGGAATAAAACTCATCGCGGGTATGCCGTACAGGTAGAGCCCCCCCAGTAACCCGACCCCAATGACACACAGTGCCGAAAGATCGGGAACACGACGGTAACGAAAGAGGACTAGGAACACTATGATAATCACTATCCCGACAATGAAAAAGAACGGGTCTTTGATCACAAAATCTGCTGATGCCTTAAAAAGGAGCAGGGCAAGACCGAGCTGGATTCCCCTGACGACACTCTCCGGCACCCACCGATCAATTACCTCAAATAAACGGCCATAACCAAGCACAAGGAAGATAACGCCGAGGATAAGTCCGGCTGCAGCTATCTCGCCGCTGCTGATACCCCCGGCGATGACAATCACGGCGATCGCCTTCATGGGTTCAAGAGGGATCGGCAGCCGGTAATAAAGCCCGGTAAGAATGAACCAGATACCAAAGAAGAGGAGCACGTACCGGATATTGACATCAGATACCAGCCCCACGGCAATGATCAGCGGTATGATCGTCCCGAAATCACCCAGGGAACCCGCCAGCTCTGACAGGGAGAATTTCAGCGGAATGGCAGGCGTCGGGGACATGACCTAGAGCAAGATATCAGGAGATTATTCCAATCGATATACTCTCTGGTTCAGGATTCCCGCAGCATCGCAATATATACAAAAATCGTTTACCAATCATTAAAATAAAGTAATGCTGATGATAAGAATTAACCTTTTTACCGGACTCACCTGGTCACCCGGTAAAACCAATGCCCAGATCTCATTAATCCAGAGGTATCATCGATGAGCGAGATTGTATCGGGATTCATACAGGCATTAAACCTGATTGTCACGTTCGACCCCGAAGTGATGCAGATAGCAGCACTCTCTATATTGATCTCACTTGCTGCAACTGTCATTGCCGCCTCAATATCCATTCCTTTGGGAGGACTCATCCATTTTTACGAATTCCGGGGCAAGCGGGCGGTTATTATCCTAATCCAGACTCTCTACTCTATCCCGACCGTTGTCGTGGGACTCCTGCTCTACCTCATGTTCTCCCGGAGCGGTCCGCTGGGGATATTCGGGCTCCTATTCACCCCGGAAGGCATGATCATTGGACAGGCCGTGCTGATCATTCCCATCATAACCGGACTGGTCATCGCCGCGCTTGGCGGAGTCGACCGGAATATCAGCGACACCCTCATCTCGCTGGGTGCAACCGGCATTCAGACCATCATGCAGGTTGTCAGGGAAGCGCGTCTGGCGATCCTCAGTGCGGTGGTCCTTGGCTTTGGTCGTGCGATCTCTGAAGTCGGTGTTGCTATGATGATCGGTGGCAATATCCGGGGAGAAACACGAGTACTGACAACTGCAATAGCGCTGCAGACCGGAATCGGCGATTTCCCGTTCTCAATTGCTCTTGGTATCATTCTGCTCCTGATAGCTCTGGTCATCGTCATCATCATGAATATCATCATATCCGGCCTGTCGGTTGAGTCACAGCAGGCGCTGGGAGGTCCACGGTTATGATCCGGATAACAGGTCTCTCGCGTGTGGCTGGCGGCAAAACGATTCTCGAATCGATCGACCTCGAGATTCATCGCGGGGAGATCTTCACCTTTATCGGGCCGAGCGGGAGCGGAAAGACGACGCTACTGCGTCTCATCGATCTTCTTGATACCCCAACAAACGGTACCATCATTTTTGACGGTATTGATACCACTGCGTCAAATGCGGATCGGCTTGCAATCCGCCGACGTATGTCCATGGTCTTCCAGAAACCCGCAGTCCTGAATATAACCGTCGCCGGCAATGTTGCTTTCGGGCTGAAGTTCCGGGGTATAGAGAAAACAGAGACTGATACCCGTGTTCATGAGGCGCTCGATATCGTCGGGCTCCTGCACCTTGCAGACCGGAAAGCGGTCACGCTCTCCGGTGGAGAAATGCAGCGCGTTGCAATCGCACGGGCACTGGTGACCCGGCCTGAAGTCCTTCTCCTTGACGAACCGACGGCAAATCTTGATCCTGTCAACACCGAGTTGATCGAAAATCTTATCCGGCGCATCCACAAGCGTTTTCAGACTACTATCATCCTCTCTACCCACGATATGATCCAGGGACAGCGCCTCGCTGACAGGATCGGAGTGATTATGGACGGAAAAATTGCCCAGGTTGGATCACTCCATGACATTTTTTACCGCCCGAATGGCAAAGAGATCGCCCGGTTTGTGGGAATCGACACGATACTGGAAGGGGTCATCGAATCTAACGAGGAGGGGCATGCCCGCGTTCGTGTCGGGAATGCTGTCTTTGAAGTGATCACTCCCGGTGAACCCGGAACAAAGGTATCACTCTACATCCGCCCGGAAGAAGTGACTATAGCAGTCAGGAATGGGGATCTGCCCAAAACCAGTGCACGCAACCAGCTAAGCGGGACAATCATTAAGATGGTGCCCTTTGGACCATTTGTCCGTACCACGATCGACTTCGGTTCACAATTGACAGCATTGGTAACCCGCAGGTCTGCTGATGAGCTCGGACTTGCGGTCGGGATGGCAGTAATCGCTGGTGTTAAAGCCACTGCCATTCATGTCCGTCCGGATACCAGCTGAAGAATCCTTTCTTCACCAGACTCCCGAAAAACTGTGATGAGTTAAACACTATAATACGAGAACGCCTAATAATAGGACGATGCGCTGCACGGTTCTGGCCAGCGGAAGCAAGGGCAATTGCGTTTTTCTCGAAGGGGAGAGCGGGGCACTCCTTCTTGATGCAGGACTGAGCACAAAAGAGATGCTCCTGCGAATGGACAGATCATCCCTTGATCCCGGGCAGATTAGTGCGGTGCTGGTGACGCATGAGCACGGGGACCATATCAGAGGCCTGGACGTGCTTGCCCGCCGTCTCGCTGTCCCGGTCTATGCAACAGCAGGGACGCTCCATGATTTCCTCAACTACCGCCGCACTTCCGATAAACAGATCGACAGTCATGTATGCCGCTATCATGAGCGGTTTGAGATCGGGGATTTTGATGTCGAGCCGTTTGCCACCTCCCATGATGCCATCCAGCCCTGCGGATTTATCATCAGGGAAAACGGTGTCAGATTCGGGTACTGTACTGACACCGGTGTCATAACTCCTCATGTGCTTGACCTGCTCAGGCGGTGTGATGCCATCGTGCTCGAAAGTAACCACTGCCCGGATATGCTCCAGAACGGGCCTTATCCTGAATCACTGAAACGGAGAATCCGTTCCAAACGGGGGCACCTGTCCAACCCTGCTGCTGCCCGCTGCCTGCAGACGCTGGGAAAAGACGTCCCGCAGGTCATCCTTGCCCACCTGAGCGAGATGAACAACACGCACGAACGGGTGATGGCAAGCGCCCGGGAGGGGCTCGGGCTCTTTTATGAAGAAAAGACGCTCGTTATCGCTACCCAGTGCGGGACCTCCGGTTCCTGCCCGCAGTGGATAAAACTTTAAAAGGATTGGGAGAATTGGTTCTGCAGATACAGGTATGAATCGATTCGAATCACACCTGAACCATAAAAATCGTAATGTATTTTGCTCTGTAGAAATGCTCCATCAGGAGCGAAACGCTTACGGGGGTTTCACCCCCACCGCTGTGGCTCCCCCGATGCGATGACCCCCGAACAGGGAATACGTCATCATCACTAAGCGCAGGGGCGGTATGGGGGGACAGGCACTGTCCCCTCATTCATCGAACCATTACTTTGTATTTCATATCACAGCAAAAGGAATTCTACAAAGCCATGTATTTCAAAGTCCCTCGCCTCAAGGCCTCTCCGAGGCACGGGGGACAGGGAATTTTTTTTGTCACCGAGCCGCCGCGGGGGCGTCCCTTCGGGAGCAGCAGAATTCATCGTACATGTTATATAGAATGTTAACAAGCCCCTTAGCATAGATTACTACTATGATTTTGATAGGAAACGCACATGAGTTAAGGACTCAGGGAAACATGAGGAATAACCATGGGTTTTTTTAGGGGAATTTCTTTTATCAGGGTATGAAATGGAAGCTCAGGTACGATGAAAGAGGGGACAGCCCCTATCCTTCCTTACCATTTGCGCAAAGAGTGATGATAACCTATATCCTGTTGTGGAGGTATCGCATTTGAGGGGAGCCCCCGCGGCGGGGGAAAAGCCCCGCGAGCGTTCAGGTTTTTAAAAACATTTCTCCAGAACCAGGAGAATTCCTTTTTTTTCAGGGTAGGTTTCGTATGCGAAGATCAGGATCTGTTGTTTTTTATGGATCTTTGATCTTCAGCACCTTGAGGCAATAATGGTCGATCGAGTTAATCATCGCCTTTTTTGCCTGTTTGACTTTCTTTTCATCTTCAGAGAGGAAATCATGCGCCACGTATTCAAGCAGGGTGACGTAATAATGATGCGGGCCAAACGTTTCTTTAATTTCATCCAGGCAGGCATGTGCCTCGTAGTGTTTGCCGCTCATCAGCTCAAACCCGAAATCAAGGAGTGCAAGAGCGTGTTGCGGGAAATTTTTACTCACCGCCAGTTTCCTGAATCTGTCGAAGACATCTTCACGGGTGGTGATGATTGCCAGTTTGAGCCCGTAATAGATTGGTTCAAGCTCGTCAGGATACTGCTGGGTCATCTGCTTGACTACACCAGCAACCCCCCCGGCGTCACGTTTTTCGAGCTTGAGCTTGTAGAGCTCCCGAAGGAAGTACATATCATCGAAGAACCGCTCAATTGCCATCCCCAGGAGTTCTTCCCGGATATCACGCTTCCCATCATTTGACGCCTTGTCAATGCCTATCCGTAAAAATTCCCGTTCTTCGGGGAACCATGCAATCGCCTGTTTTAACATGAACCAGAAGATCTTGTTGATACCGGGTTCATCACCGATTCCCAACTCTTTGAGCCGGTTCATGGGAGGATTTAAGCGGACCAGCTCGATCATCTGCTCGCGGGCGGCAAGTGCTGACGGTGTGGGGCCCCGGGCTGGTTCTTCCTGATCCCTGTCTCCTCCCGGTTGAGGAGCGCGGGCATAGTAGCAGTAGGCTATTGCCGGGCAGATGAGCACGTCAACATTCCGGTATTTTTTTAACTGTTCTATCGCTTCGGCATATTTGCCGAGATTGATCAGCTTTATTCCGAGAACGATATCGAAGAGCGCTTTTCCGGTTTTCTTGCGCTTGTTCCGCTCAGCATAATCAAACAGCTTCTCAACATACGAGATATCCTTGGATTTGGTGCTCTTTTCAAGCACCCGCAGGGTGATACTGTCGATGAAATGATCGTAAAGTTCATCGGAAACATTCGGGAGGGTTTTTTCAAGGGTGTCAACAACCTGACCGTAAAAGACAGGAACATTTGCATCGATTTTATCACTGTTTTTTTCAATATAATCGAAAAAATCCTTTTTCAGCTGGTTGAGTTTTACCCGGACAATCGCATTGGGCTGACACTCCTCGTCCATACTACCAAATCACCCTTAGCTGGCAATAAATTTGTTGACCTTTCAAGCAGGAGAAATCGGGATATTGATGTTTTATCTGAAATCCGGTGATATCTGGCCAGTTCATGATAAAAAAAGAACAAAACGTTAATGCGTGCGCTTCGACAACATCACAAAAGAGAACTTTCATGCTCTTTATGGACTTTTCCCGGGCCTGCGAACAACTGGAAGGGACGTCCGGGCGTCTTGATATGATTGATATCATCAGTCGTGTTCTCCCTGCCTTGTCCCCCGAAGAACTCCCCGTCTTTGTCCGGTTTGTTATGGGCCGTATTTTCCCGGACTGGAGCTCAAAAAAACTGGGTATCGGCCCCAATCTCTTGTATGAAGCAATCGGTTACGTAGCGGGAATGAAAAAAGAACAGGTCATCGAGAAGATCAACACTACCGGAGATGCCGGGCGCGCCGTTGAGGAGCTGCTTTCGATTAAATCGCAGACTACCTTTTTCCATGAAGACCTGGATCTCGTCCGTGTGTATACCGAACTCATCGCGATCGCTGAAATGGAGGGGAAAAAATCCCAGCGGGAAAAACTGCTGGCAGTCCGCCGGTTACTGGGCAATGCCCACCCGCTTGAAGGACGATATCTTGCCCGGATCATGCTCGAGGAACTCAGGATTGGTGTCGGGGAAGGCAGCGTGCGGGACGCGATCGCCAGGGCATTTTTAGTGGATTCTGCACTTGTTGAGCATGCGATGCAGGCGTTGAACGATGCAGGTGAAGTAGCACGGCTCGCCAAACTGGGCCCTGATGCCTTACGGGAAGTTCGTATTACCCTGTTCCATCCGGTACGGATGATGCTTGCCCAGCAGGGGACTATTCCGGATATGATCAAGGAGCACGGTCAGATTGCCGCCGAGTACAAGTATGACGGTTCCCGGTTCCAGTTTCACAAAAAAGGAAACTGGGCCCGGCTGTATTCCCGCAGACTCGAAGATGTAACTGCAGCCCTCCCGGACGTGATTGAGAAACTTATAACCTCAACCACACACGATGTGATCCTTGACGGGGAAGTTATCGCCATAAAAGAGGACAAACCCATGCCATTCCAGTCGGTGCTCAGGCGCTTCCGGCGCCGTCACGATATCGCAGAAGCACAGGACGCAATCGAGATGGTACCCAATGTTTTTGACATCCTCTACCTTGATGGCGACACCCTCATCGATCTCCCGCTGGAAAAGCGCAGGGAACGACTCGTGAGTGTAGTGACCGGGTATATCGCCCCCCAGATGGTGAGCAGTGATCCGCTGGAGATCGAACGGACCTACAAAGCAGCTCTCGATGCAGGGCATGAGGGAATTATGATCAAGGTGCCCGCTTCTCCTTATTCCCCGGGCCAGCGGGGGAAAAACTGGATTAAGATCAAACCCGATGTTGATACGCTCGACCTTGCGGTGATTGGCGGTGAGTGGGGCGAGGGGAAACGTGCCCATGTCTTTGGTTCATTTCTCGTTGCCTGCCAGGATCAGGGAAAACTCATTGCCCTCAGCCGGGTTGCAACCGGGTTTTCCGATGAGCAGCTTAGCGAGGTCTATGATCTGGTAAAAGACCGTATCATGAAAAAATCCGGAAAAGAAGTGTCGTTTGAGCCCGATCTGGTGTTTGAAGTGGGATATTCGGAACTCCAGGTCAGCCCGACGTACGAAGGGGGATTTGCCCTCCGTTTCCCGAGATTTATCCGGATCAGGGATGATAAGAATATAACTGACGTTGAAACGCTCGAAAGTATCCGGGAGCGATACCAGCGGCAGGCGAAATCGGCACAGGCTTATCAGAAGTGAAAAAGCGTTCGTTGGGTGCGGAGCTCAGGGATCAGCTGACTGTGGTGTACCCAGCTATCCGATCCAAGAGTGGCAGATGCCTGCCGGACAGCAGCAGCAAGCGACTCGCAGATGACGGGGGGATTTGTCATTGCCTTTCTGGCAGCTTCACGAATCACCCACGTGCCAAGCGGAGCCCAGTAATCACTGGAGATGCTCCGGAGGACGATGACTCGGGCTGACCGCTGGACATTCTTAAGATATTCACATGCTGCGAGCCGTGCGGAGTAGTAAGCTCCTGATATCGGGGAATATCCCTTTTTTGTCAGGCCCTCCCGGTCCTGTACAATAACCTCTTCTTCCCCGGCCCAGAGTGTCCGGCGCCCCCAAATCTCGATCATCTCGTACTTCCAGTCGCCCGGGACAAGTATAACGACAATCCTGTTACCGAAAATTTCTCCCATGAAAAGACGGATCTCTTCAATCGGGGAATAGCGTGCGATCTCTTTTTTGAGCTGGATGGAAAGCGTATCATCGACGGCAGTAATAGCCCACCGGGTTGGTACGAAGGTTCGCCGTTTGCCGAGCAGGCCTGCTGTCATGAGATGTGCGATCTGGTACACGTCGATTGCCGATCCCCTGAGCGCAACACAGGCATCGGTCGCACCCATATCAGTATCAGACGTGATCCGGTCAACAACCCGTTCCACCCGTGCATTGCCGAGTACCTCCATTTTTTTAACCGCACCGGTAAAACCGACCGGTGCAATCGTCCCATCGAAATTCAGACTGAACATTACCGGTTTTTCGAACGCTACGTCAACATCCAGCGGAATGGTGGAACGTGCGATCTCCTGCAGGTTATCAGCGACCGAGGGTAGTACCGATCTCCCGCGGATCGTGCGGGCACGGATACTGACGATCTCCTCCATCCCTAACTTACGGTCGAGCCAGTCCGGAGGGCTATCGCTGTCGTTGATGAGCAGTGGCCCGCCATGCATAGCCGGCCAGCCATAACTCCCGATGAAGACAGAGGGGGAGCTGCCCTGGTAGCTGCTCGCAGGTTTCATCGCCACCTGGGCATGGAACCGGCTCACAATGGGACAACGGGGCAGCCCGCACATGCCTTTTCCCTTGCACTCGGCACATCGCATCAAACGTCTTCCCTCTGGTCAGTGACCACCCGCACCCGTTTATCGAGATATGTCAGCATCTCCTGAACCCACTCATCCCAGACAACCTGCACATCCGGCACTTTTTGTGCAATCTCCCAACCGACATCATCGTCACGTTCACCCAGCGCCTCTACAACAACCGAACCGGGAGCAAATGCAGACGGGACGATCGTATCCCTGTCACCATCTACAATCCCAAACACAGGAATACCGCGATGAGCGCAGATATGCCCGCTCACAGCAGTCGTATCATCCCCGATCGCAAGCACCCCGCAGCAGTCCTTCGGCATCCTCACGTAGATCTCGTGTCCACAGTGATCGATCACGAGAACACGCCCGCTGCCCGGTGCTTTCCCGTTCGTGTGCGGTGCTGCTGACCGGATTGGCCCGCTCTTACACCACGCGGTACTGATATCGATGCTCTGGTTCAATGAGAGCTTCTCAAGACCATGGGGTTTCGGTTCCAGGCCGGAACAGGGTTCAACCAGACCTCCCCTGCTCCGGAGGACGACGACATCTTCTGTGGCCCGTCCGATCACCATGCCATTTACATAGACCGCTTCACCGGGAATACATCCCCGGATCTCCCGTACATTTCGCTGCCGGTGAACGGTACTTTTTAATGATTTTTTCTCAAATCCCGTGAGATCCGAAAGTACCCCGGCCAGTTCTTCGTCCCCGCCATTCCAGCAATAGATAGTCCTGCTGGAGCACTCGATGTGCACAAGCCCGGTATCACCAAGGCGGGAAGCAACAATATTCCCGAATAGTTCCCCGGTTTTTGGAGTCTTTCCCCGGTTTGCCAGAAACACCGGATCATCCAGTGCACGAATTACCCTGCTCGGGGGTTGTGCATTGAATTCCACCCGCAACCCTGATTCCTCTGCGGCTGTCCTTGCCATAACCCCGGCGACAATGACACGACTGGGGGAAAGCACTTCCATAAGCCATGCTACGTCTCCCTGGTCAAAAAGTTCCGGGCCGTGAACGACCATTACTGCAGAATCCAGGAGTGTTCTCATAGATTAACCCTTTTTGTACCTGTTTTTAAAAACAGGTAGGGATCGGCACTTCGTCATAAAAAATGGGTCCATCGGTCTACAAGGTGGTTACCTGAGTACCTGTGGTCCTCACCACACGGCTTTCCGATTCCGTAAACGAAACCCTCCATCCCACATCATACCGTGCACCACATTCCGGGCAGATGAGAATCACCTGGTAGACTTCCCGCGTGGATTTGACCGGGGAGTCTTTACCGGCATGCAGTTTGAGAAATGACGTGTGAAAGCCCAGTTCATACCCGCATGCAGGACATATCCGGAATTCATCTTCGATTTTGATGTTTTGTATTTCACTGACAACCGGCATGGTAACTCTATGTTAATGCTCTACGATCGTGGTACGATATTAAAATTGCCTGCGGTTTGCAGCATCGATGATGATCCCGGCGGCGTTCGTCCTGCCATTAATCGATTTATGGACGAGATGGAAGGGTCGGGGACAGCATTGCATGGTCTCAGCAATTTTTCTCTCAAACATATCCAGCGTCGCATGTTTACCGTCAACCGAAGTGCCTGCTCCCATATCCACAATCTTTTTTGCATTGTTCTGCTGTTCCGGGTGGTTCGGGTCCATGATAATCAGGACCGGTTTTTCAAAGAGCAATGCTTCGTGCAGCGTGGTAAGTCCACCATGTACAATGGCAATTTTTGCCCTTGCAAGGTGCTCGTAGAGGTCCGGGACATACCCGTGGGACACGTAATTATCAGAAGAATCCGGCAGGACAGCACCGGTATAAAAGACATCAAAGAAGAGGTCTTTTCGCTGGTCTGCTATCTCCTTAAACATCAGGTACATCGGGAGTTTGTACGGTTCTCCCCCGAAACTGGTGAAGATGGTTTCCCGTGCTGAGGCGTATTGTTCAGGATCAAATTCATAGAAAGGCCCGGTGAAGGTATACCGATTTTCCTCTCCTTTCGGTATGACAATATTATATTCGCTGACCGTATCCGGTGCCGGATAATCAGGTACGATAACCTGGTTGGCAAGGCGGATGTACCTTCTGATGAGAAAATTGAGCGTCATCCAGACCGGGTTGGTTGTGCCATTGAGCCCGTTGAAGTGGTTCTGGTTCGTGATGAAGACAACCGGCGTCTTCTCGAGCCGGGCTGCGAGCACACCGCCAAACATGGTGTCGCACACCACACAATCAAACTGGTTATCACGGATCAACCGTCGGACATTCAATCCGGATCGTATCATATCAGGAATAAGCCACTTTGAGGACCAGAGAGTCTTTTTCAGGCTGAAGAAACCATGATCCCCCTCAAGGTAGACTTCACGGGGGGTGCGGTGCAGGGTGGCACAACACTGCTGACGTAGGAAATCATAGGATTTGCCATACCCGGCAAAATGAATGGTATGTCCCTGGTGCTGCAGGTAATTTCCGAGATGGAGGCACCGGGATGTATGTCCGAGCCCCTCACCGCAGACAACAAAAAGGATTTTCATGGTCGTACCTGCATTAAAGGATATGTCCCGGTAAATAATGAAATATCAGGTTCTGTCCCGCGTTTTTCCTGACGGTCATGCTGCACTCCCGGTGTCATCTTCAGGAATGATGATCCATGCCAGGATATAGATAATAATACCCGTCCCGATAGAGAGAACTGACACTACCGCCCAGATCAGCCGGATCACCGTGGGGTCAACATCAAGGTGTTCGCCAAGACCGGAACAGACACCGCCCAGTATCCGTTCTTTTTTTGAGCGGTACAATCGCTTCACACTAAAAATGTTATTTTTTCACTCATAAAAGTAATGGAGAAAACAGCTCTGGAGAAACAGACATGAATCGATTCGGTTCACACCCAATCCATGAAAATCTTACTTTAAACGAAGGACTCCTGCCTCAGGGCCTCTGCGAGGCACGGCGGTCAGGGAGTTTTTTTTAAATTTTTCATTCACCGATCCACTGCAGTGGTGCCCCGTCGGGGGCGGCGGTAATCATCGTTACTGATGGAAAGATTGGTAACAATCCCTACATTATTTCTGAATACTATGATTTTGATGGGAAATGCTCAATAAAACAACTTAACGCTCATTGGGGTTTCACCCCCGCCGCTGTGGCTCCCCTGAATGCGATAGCCTCCAGGTAATACGTCATCATTGCTCTAAGCGCAGAGGGGGTATGTGGGGACAGTGCCTGTCCCCTCCGTCATCGTACCGGAGCTTTGTATTTGATTTCATAGCAAAAGGAATTCTCCAGAGCCGAGAAAACGTTTGCCCGGACCTACTCAGAAGAGTCTAATAATTCCCGCAGTACAAGGCATAGTGGGAAGAACGTATCATGGCTGGAGATACAGACACGTATAAAACAGCAACATTTGGGGCCGGTTGTTTCTGGGGGGTTGAAGCCGCGTTCAGCAACCTGAACGGCGTTGTTTCAACTGCGGTCGGATATATGGGTGGCACGCTGAAAAATCCGACCTACAAAGACGTATGCACCGGGCAGACCGGGCATGCGGAAGTTGTGCAGGTAATATATGATCCATCAAAGGTGAGGTACGAACAACTTCTTGATGTTTTCTGGTCGATCCATGACCCGACACAACTGAACCGCCAGGGACCGGATATCGGCACAAATTACCGCTCCGTGATCTTTTACCATGACGCAGAACAGGGAAAACTGGCAAGAAAATCCAAAGAGGCTATGGAGGCTTCCGGGGTATTCAGGTTTGGTAAAATCATGACCACGATTGTGCCGGCACCGGAATTTTACCGGGCAGAAGAATACCACCAGCACTATCACGAAAAGCATGGGGGTTCCTGCAGGATGTAACATCATTTTTCAAAACAAAAAAAGTTCCCGAAAAAACCCCGCAAAGGAAAAGAGGTCAATGGGCCCGCTGAGATTTGAACTCAGGACCTCCGCCATGTCAAGGCGACGTCATAACCAACTAGACCACGAGCCCGCAATTGTCTGATGCTCTATAGCATCTGTCATCTTATTATTAAAAAATAGTGTACCTGCTTTCAACGCATGTCCTGCCCTTATCGGCCATTCGGCTTTAAACCCGGGACCGTTATTTTATTACCAGACAGGATCTACAGTGTGAATTGATAAAAAATGACAGAAACACCAGGTTCACCAACCCAGCTGTTTTGCTTCGAGCATGACGCACGTCGCCTTGAACTTCTTGTCCGTATCGTTTACTGGATTCTCATCGGTGTTGTGCTCTGGGTATATGGGATCATCGCATTCATCTGTCTGTTCATCCAGTGGTTCCATATCCTGATCCTCGGGCGGCGGAATGAAGGGTTATCAGACCTCGCAAAGGGATATCTGGAGTATATGGTGCATGTCATGAGTTATACTTATATTATGACCGACAAGCGCCCCGATATCCTTCCGGTATCGGTCAAGATTTACGAGGAATAATTCTGAAAAGTTGACCGGAAACGGTCATTATTTTTTTTAAATAAATACACAGTTGCATGACTTTCATTCTGTTTTATTTTTTGCACTGAACCGTGTGCAAATCCCCATCGTGATACATAATTCTTTTTACCGATTCTCGTTTGTTTCCATGCGGTTGGTTACTCTATTGATTGCAGATTGTTCAAAAAAGATAATGAGCACAGAGGAAAATGTGTACGATATCCAGAATCTGCAAATAGAACGCGGGTTATCATTTGCAATTGTAGCTCAACAAACAGAATTGTGGAGGGGGAATGAAAAAAGGTTTAAAGATTGTTCTCATCATCACTGGCATCGTATTACTCCTCGGCGGTATCGGGTTTATCACCTGGGGGTTGACTCCCCTCGGACCTACCAATGAAGCCCTGGCTGCGATGGAATCGAACGCAAACGTCACAATTCAGGACAAGGGAAATTTTATTGTATTCACCCCGTCCCGTAATACACCCATAACTGGTTTCATTTTTTATCCCGGGGGTCATGTCGACTATCGATCCTATGCACCCATTGCGCAGGAAATCGCCAGCCATGGATATATGGTTTCAATTGTCAGGATGCCACTTTCGCTGGCTGTCTTTGGCATCAACAACGCAGACGAAGTGATCACAGCCTATCCGGATATGCGTTATTGGGTCATCGGCGGTCACTCATTGGGGGGCTCGATGGCGGCGTCCTATGCTCAGAAACATACAGATACAGTACAAGGTTTGGCGTTTTGGGCATCCTATCCGGGGATCAGCGACGACCTGTCCTCCACCAACCTGAAAGGTCTTTCAACCTATGGGTCGAACGATCAGGTTCTGAATAGGGATAATTTCAATGCGACCTTAGCGCTGCTCCCGCCGGGAACAATTATGCAGGTGATTCAAGGGGGTAACCATGCCCAGTTTGGCAATTATGGCCTCCAGCCTGGAGATGGGACAGCCACGATTTCCGCGGCAGATCAACAAGCACAAGCCGCTGACCTGACCGTGCGATTACTGCGGGCAGTGGAAGGCGAATAATTTGAACTATGTTTGGCGGTTAGTGCGAGATTAAACTGTTTAATTGTTTTCAGGATCTTTCATCATGTCTACGAGTGAATTTTTTTACAGCATCGGTACGATTCCACGAATCAATGGTGTTTTTGGATTTGCTCCAAACAAGACAAGACCGAGCGGGATTGTGAGAGGTTCCTTGACGCAATAAAATCGGGTGAGATTACCGCTGAAAAAGAAGTGCAGATACAGGAGTGGCGCTGGAAGCGCCTTAAATTTTATTGGGCACAGTAACGGAGAGATTTTTCTGCAGCGCATGCACCGAAAAGGGTACATCCATTGTCATAAAATAGCATACATCACAGCGGATTGTGATTGTTGAAAAAAACGTGTTTAGATTTTTCCTGAGGTAATCTTGGCAAACGTTGCGGTAAAGATACCCGGCATGCCACGGATCTCTTCCATCACTTCTGCGGGTACTTCGCTGTCAACGTTCAGTATCATGATCGCCTTATCACCAGGGTTGATCCGTCCCACCTGCATGCCCGGCAATGTTGATATTGCATTTCCCGAGGATGGTGGATGCACGCCCGATAACCCCGGGCTTGTCCAGGTGCCGTGAAACGATCACGTAGCCTTCGGGAATCATGTCCATCGTGTACCCGCCGACCGCAACAATGCGGCTGCGGCCCTTGAAAAAGACCGTACCGCTGACCGTCTCTTCTCCCTTATCAGTCTTGATCCGGATGGTGATGAGGTTCTTGAATCCGCTGGATTCCTGCGTGACTGTCTCGCTAACCGTAATCCCGCGTTCCTTTGCAATGAAATCCGCGTTCACGATATTGACCGGCTGCTGGAGGATCGGGTCGAGAAGCCCTTTGAGTGCAAGCCGGGTCACAAATTTCATGCTCCCCGCATAGGCAGAGAGCTCGCCGCCGTAGATGCACTCGACAGATGAAAGCCGCCCGCTTGCGATCTGGATGACAAACCTGCCCATCTTCTCGGCAAGCTGTGCATAGGGTTCGAGTACTTCTGCCAGTTCCGGCGGGACCATCGGGGCGTTGACCACGTACTTCGCAGAGCCGCCGTTCAAGACCTCGATACACTGCTTTGCAACGGAAACTGCGACGTTCACCTGTGCCTCGGCCGTACTTGCCCCGAGATGGGGGGTAACAATGATCTGGTCGAGCGTGAGCAGCGGGGAATCGGTGGGGGGCTCGGTTTCAAAGACATCGAGCGCAGCACCAGCCACTTTGCCGCTCCTGACCGCATCGTAGAGCGCCTTTTCGTCAATGATACCCCCACGGGCGCAGTTGATAATCCGCACCCCGTCTTTCATGGTCGCAATACTCTTTGCGTTGATGAGGTGTTTTGTCTCGGCGATCAGAGGTGTGTGTACCGTGATCACATCGGCAACCCTGAAAAGGTCTTCAACCGACATCATCTCAACACCAAGCTGAGCAGCCCGCTCTTTGGAAATGAACGGATCATAGGCCACACATTTCATGTCCATCGCGATTGCCCGTTTTGCCAGCTCGCGCCCGATACGCCCGAACCCGACAATGCCAAGCACCTTCTCGTTGAGTTCCACGCCCATGAACTTACTGCGTTTCCATTCCTTCTTTTTCAGGCTCGCGGTTGCCTGTGGGATGTTTCGGGCGAGCGAGAGCATCATTGCCATGGTGTGCTCGGTTGCAGCAAGGGTGTTGCCTTCCGGCGCATTGGCAACGATAATGCCTTTGCGCGTAGCCGCATCCATATCAATATTGTCCACACCAACGCCAGCACGACCGATAAACTTCAGCCGTTTCCCTGCCTCAATCACCTTTGCCGTGACTTCCGTGCTGCTCCGCACGAGCAGGGCATCGTATTCCCCTATGATCCGGCAGAGCTCGTCCTCTTTTAAGTCCGTTTTGACATCCACGTTAACGGACTTTTTCAGGATCTCAAGCCCCTCTTCAGCCAGCGGATCGCTGACGAGCACCCTTACGTTTGCCATAAAAAACCCATATACTATCTGCACCGTACTTAAAGAGGATTATTCTTTAAAAGAGGGAAAATACCTTCCCTGCAGAACAAAAAAACCGACCGTTTCTGCTTGTATTCATTTACGGTAAAAAACGGAGAATGATAATTATTAAACAAGAGGGAGGTAAGATCATAAGTGGTGCGAGCATGAAGGATGTTCCTAATATTCTGTGGCTCGAGGAGATCAGGAAGGAAGATATCGTATCGGTCGGGGGCAAAGGTGCTTCTCTTGGTGAGATGGCATCCATCGGTCTCCCGGTTCCGAAAGCCTTCGTGGTAACTGCTCAGGCCTTCCGAAGGTTTTTGGTTGAGACCGGTATTGAAAAGAAGCTATTTGCATCATACGAAAGACTTGATGTCGAAGATAACGAGGCACTGGAAAAAGCTGCCGATGGTGCAAAGACCATGGTGCTTAAGGCAAAAATGCCGGCATTCATAAAAGACGAAATCCATCACGCTTATAAAAAAATTTCAGCAGAAGACCTGATCGTGGCAGTCAGATCGAGCGCAACTGCTGAGGACCTCCCGGATGCCAGTTTTGCCGGGCAGCAGGAAACCTATCTCAATATCAAAGGGGAAGCGGCCCTCTTGGAAGCTGTGCAAAAATGCTGGGCATCCCTCTACGGGGCGCGGGCGATTTATTACCGTGCCAAGCAGGGATTTGATGACCACACGGTAAATATCGCTGTTGTCGTGCAGCAACTTGTTCACTCAGAAAAGGCAGGGGTCATGTTCACCTCCCACCCCATTACCGGTGAACCCCTCACGATTATCGAAGGATCGTGGGGACTTGGCGAAGCGGTTGTTTCCGGTTCGGTATCACCGGATAAATATATCTTCGACCAGCGGTCGGAGAAAGTAAACGACATCCTCATCTCGAACAAGAAAGTGGAGATCATCGCTGACGGGGATCACGGCACAAAGCAGGTGGACGTAACGGGTGCCCGCCAGGACGCACAGGTCCTGTCTTCTGCAGAAATTACCAAGCTTGCCATGTATGGCAAGATTGCTGAAAACCATTATGGTATCCCCCAGGATGTAGAATGGGGCATTGTGAACGGGACAATTTACATCCTTCAGTCCCGTCCGATCACCACGATTGGGAACAGGAAAGAGGCAAAAGAAATGTCAGGACAAAAACAGAACGCCAAGATAATTCTGCAGGGACAGGGAGCAGCACCCGGTATCGCTTCAGGCAGGGTGGCCATCATCCGTGACGTGAAAGACATCGGCAGTGTAAAAGATGGTGACATTCTTGTAACGAAGATGACAAACCCTGACATGGTACCGGCGATGCGGAAAGTTGCCGCAATTGTCACCGATGAGGGGGGAATGACCTGCCATGCTGCAATCGTAAGCCGCGAACTGGGAACCCCGGCAGTAGTTGGCACGAAGACTGCAACCCATGTGCTGAAGAGCGGACAACTTATTACTGTTGATGGGGAGAAGGGGTTCATCTATGAAGGCGAGATTCCCCACGCTGCTCCTGCTCAGGGAGCGGCCGTTTTGCAGGCAGGACCATCAAAAATTATTACCGCAACAGCGGTAAAGGTGAATGTCTCTATTCCCGATGCTGCACCGAGGGCTGCAGCTACCGGCGCGGATGGTGTCGGATTACTCCGGATCGAGCACCTGATCCTTGGGCTCAACAAGACACCGGGCTGGTTCATCACCAACAACAGGGAGGAGGATTTTGTCAGGGAACTCCACGATGGCATCAAGATGGTTCTCGACGCATTCCCCGGCAAGCCGGTGTGGGTACGCACACTTGATGCCCCGACGGATGAATTCCGGAACATGATGGGGGGAGAGAATGAGCCCCATGAGCACAATCCCATGCTCGGCTGGCGTGGAATCCGGCGCGATATCCAGAGCCCCGATCAGTTCCGGCTTCAGGTTGAGTCGTTCAAGCGTCTCTGGAAGGAGGGATATGATAATCTCGGCATCATGTTCCCGATGGTTTCCCATCCCGATGAATTTTTAGCGGCAAAGGCGATGATGAAGGCATGCGGGGTCGATGTTGAAAACGTCACCCTCGGTATTATGATTGAAATACCGTCAAGCGCGATCATGATCGAGGACTTCATCAAGTGCGGCATAAAATTCGCATCGTTCGGGACAAACGATCTTGTCCAGTACACGCTCGCAATTGACAGGAATAATGAAAATGTTGCTGACATGTATCAGCCCCAGCATCCTGCCGTGCTTCACCTGATCCACACTGCCATCCAGATGTGCCGGGCGTATGATGTAGAGTGCTCAATCTGCGGGCAGGCCGGTTCTGACCCGAAGATGGCAATCTGGCTTGTTGAGCACGGTATAGCAAGCATATCGGCAAACATCGATGCAATCGCCAAGATCCGCGAGGCAGTTGCCCGCACAGAAAAACGTATTATTCTCGAAGCTGCGAGAAACCGCGATGCTGAATAAGGGTTGCTCCAAAGAAGAACTCTTCTCTTTTTTCTCCCAAAAAAAAAGTGAGGATAGTGACCACAACTATATTCTCAGCTCCATGTGCACTATCCCTCACCCGGTAGCGGTGCGGGCGCACTGCATGTTCATGGAGACCAATCTCGGGGACCCCGGGCTTTTCCGAGGAACCACATCACTCGAACAGCTCCTCATCCTGCGACTCGGCACCCTGTTCCACCGAAAGGAGGCAGGAGGATATGCGACATCGGGGGGGACCGAGTCCAATATCCAGGCACTACGACTCGCAAAAGTCTTAAAAAAAGAGGTTGAGTATCCCAACATAGTTGTGCCCGAATCAGCTCACTTTTCATTCAGGAAGGCCAGTGATCTTCTCTGCCTTGAGATGCGGACTGTGCCGCTTGGTGAGGATTTCCGGATGGACGCACAGCAGGCGGCAGAACAGATTGACCGGAACACGGTATGTCTTGTAGGTATCGCTGGCAGTACCGAGTATGGTATGGTAGACCCGATTGTCGATCTCGCAAAGATTGCAGATGCGCATGATGTTTTCTTCCACGTGGATGCAGCCTTTGGGGGTATGGTGATACCATTCCTGAAACAACCCGTTCCCTTTGACTTTGCACTTCCCGGTGTTACGACGATCGCTGTTGACCCGCACAAGATGGGTATGAGCACCATCCCCGCCGGTTGCCTGCTCACCCGGGAACCGGACATGCTCCACATGCTCAATATCGATACGCCATACCTCTCGGTAAAACAGGAATTCACCCTCTCGGGTACCCGTCCCGGCGCTCCCGTTGTCGGGGCGCTTGCTGTGCTTGACTATCTTGGTATTGAGGGGATGAAGGCAATTGTTTCCGGATGCATGAAAAATACCCGGCGCCTGATTGCCGGCATGGAAACCTTCGGCATGCCGCGTGCCGCTACACCGGACGTGAACGTGGCGACATTTGCCTGCAGCAAGAACGTTCCCGAACCCTGGAAGGTCTCGTGGACACGGCAGGGGCACCTGCGCATCGTCTGCATGCCCCATGTCCACGGCGACCGTATTGAGGCATTCTTACAAGATATTGGTGAACTATATGCTTGACAGACTTGTGACATCCCTTGAGACCTGCCCCATGGTAAAGAGGGGAGAGTATAATTATTTCATTCACCCGATCACCGATGGTGTTCCTATCATTGACCCTGCTCTTCTCCGCGAAGTGTGCACCGCAATGGTAAAAATGCTCGATTTAACGGGTGTAGACACGATCGTTGTTGTTGAGGCGATGGGCATTCATATTGGTTCTATCCTATCATCCATGACTGATATCCCCATGACTATCATGCGTAAGAGGGCGTACAAATTGCCAGGTGAGATAGCCGTTCACCAGACTACCGGCTATTCAAAAGGGGAACTATACCTCAACGGGGTGTATAAAGGAGACCGGGTCGTGATCATTGACGATGTGGTGAGTACGGGCGGTACGATGAGAGCGCTTTTACAAGCCCTCCACATTGCCGGCGCTGAAGTGGTGGACGTCTGCATTGCAGTTCAGCGTGGTGATCCCGATATCGGGCGCCCGTATAAGTCACTGGTAAAGATCGAAGTGACCGACAAGGTGTATGTCGTTGAACGGCACCTCTGAGATTATTGAACATTTAAAAGAGAAGGGGCTGAAGAAAGTAGCCCTCCAGTTTCCTGAGGGGCTAAAAAGGCAGTCGGCAACCGTGGCTGCCGCTCTGAAAGATGCCGGTTTTGAGGTCATTTTGAGCGGCGATCCCTGTTATGGTGCCTGCGATCTTGCGCTTGATACTCTCACATACGCTGATGTGCTCGTCCATTTCGGGCATGCTCCTGTGGATGAACAGCCAAAGGTGATCTTCGAACCTTTTCCTGTGGATTTTAATGTAGCGGTACTGGAGAATGCACTCCCCTTCTTCAAAGGAGAACCTGTTGGCCTTGTCACCACAGTCCAGCATGTCCACCTTATCCCTGCGATGGAACTTTTCCTGCAGTCAAAGGGGATCTCCTGTAGCGTTGCAGAAGGTGGAAGGCGCACACCGAACCGGGGACAGGTCCTCGGATGCAGTTTTACCGCAGCAAAAGTGACGGGTGCAAAGGAGATTCTTTTTGTTGGCACAGGTCTCTTTCACCCAATAGGTATTGCGCTTGCTACCCATGCACGCGTGATTGCGCTGGATCCTCTTACCGGAACTGCACAGGAAGTGAGCGGCGACGCACTCATGCGTCGGCGTTTTGCGGTCATGGAGAAAGCCCGGGGTGCAAAAAACGTGGCTATCATTGTCAGTACCAAGAGTGGCCAGCAGCGGATGGATCTTGCCCGCCGGCTGGCATCACTCTCCCCCACTGCGGTGATTGTTACCATGCGGGAGGTACATCCGGACGAGTTGTTAAATCTCGGATTCGCCTGTTACGTCAATACCGCATGCCCACGACTTGCCTATGATGATCAGGTACGCTTTCCGGTGCCGGTTCTTTCACCGCAGGAATTTGAGATTCTTTGCGGTGTCCGTACATGGGACTCTTATACGATTGACGAGATCGCATGAAACTCAGACACCTTGAGATGACTCTCCAGCGTATCAGCGGTTATTCCCAACCCCGTGCCGTACTCGAACAATACCAGACGCCTGCCCCTCTTGCTGCCCGGTTGTTGTACCATGCACTCATGAAAGGTGATATAGAGGGAAAAACGGTGTGCGATCTCGGGTGCGGCACCGGTGTACTCGCAATCGGTGCTTCCCTGCTTGGGGCAGGGTATGTGAAAGGGGTCGATAGTGATCCACACGCGGTCAAAGGTGCGAAGGCTAATGCAGCGCTGCTCGATGCTGATGTTGAGTTCATCGTCGCCGATGTTCGGGATGCAGCACTTCCCGGGCTTCTCGAGTCCTGTGATACCGTGATCATGAACCCGCCATTCGGGGCGCAGAAAGTGCATGCAGATCGTCCGTTTATCGATCTCGCCCTTTCCATCGCACCTGTTACGTACAGTATCTTTAATGCGGGCTCTACCCAATTTATTGAAACCTACACAGCGGGGCGGGCGGAGATCGATGAACGAGTCGGGGGTGTATTTCCCATAAAACGCACCTTTTCCTTCCACGCGCACGATGTTCAGGAAATCGAGGTCGAGATTTTACGCCTGATACGGAAATAATACCCCAAAACAGCACCGTGAAAAATACCATTACCTGGCTTGCAGCAGCACATCTTGTCACTGACATTTACATGCCGGTGCTCCCAGCCATTCTTCCCCTTCTTATAGCAACCAACGGGTATTCCTACCTCGCTGCCGGGCTGCTTGTTACCGCCTACAACGTCACTTCGTCATTCACCCAGCCAGTTGTCGGGTGGCTGTCGGACTCTAAAGGTTTCTCCGTCAGCATCAGCATCAGTCTGTTCGTCAGTGCAGTATTTGTTGCACTCATGGGTATTGCCCCGGGCTATTACCTGATAATGCTCTTTGCTATCATTGCCGCACTCGGACATGCCTGCTTCCACCCGACAGCACTAAGCCTTGTGAACCGGCTCTGCATTCAGGAGAACCGGGGACGGATCACATCGTACTTCGTTGTGGGGGGTAATTTAGGGTATGCGATCGGACCGGTACTGGCCGGGATCCTTGTCTTCTGGCTGGGACTTCCCGGGCTCCTGTTGCTCATTTTCCCGGCAGTCTTCATGCTCGTCGCCCTCCGATACCTGCTCCCGGGCGGGATTGCCGGGGCGTGTCAGTCCCATGCCAGACCGGAATCCAAAAAAACCGATGGGCATTCCAAAAAACCGTTCATCATCCTCATGGCCGCATCCGTTCTCCGGGCATGGGCGGTTTTTGCCGCAATTACGTTCCTGCCGATGTACCTGGTTACCCTGGGGTATGATCTCATGACCGCAAGTATCATCATGACCCTGATGCTCCTTGCCGGCGTTGCCGGGCAGGTTATGGGAGGCCATATCTCTGACAGGATCGGAAGAAAAGAGTTCATGATCTTTGGCCTTGCAGGGGCAATTCCTTTCTTTTACCTGTTCTTTGCGAGCAGCGGTATCATTTCGATCATAGCAATCCTCCTCTTCGGGTTTTTTCTCTGGTCAACATTTGCTGTTGCAGTTGCCATGTCACACGAACTCCTGCCCCAGAATATCGGGCTTGCATCCGGCATGATGCTTGGTCTTGCAATCGGCTTTGGAGGTCTGGGTGTTGCGGTCAACGGTATGATAGCCGACCGGTACTCTCTCGCTGCAGCCCTGGGAACAATCCCAATCCCCATTGTTGCAGCGATGCTGCTTATGATTATCCTTCCCTACCCGTGGAAATCGTTAACGGGCCATCGTGCAAAGTAGAACATCCCGCTGATTCATTCAATACACTTATAAGGACGGATTCACAAAACAAGAGAGATTGAGGAAATTGTATGGATAAAATGGGAATTATTTCATTGATCATCGGACTGGTTTTACTCGCCATTGGAGGCTATGCAATCTGGGCCTTCCTTCCGGAAGTAATCGATGCAGTAAAAGGACTCATCGGCATTGTTGTGGTACTCATCGGCCTGATGATGGTCATCTTCGGCATCCTGATTGTTAATGATTAACTAAATGTACTCAGGGAATAACTAACCAAAAGACTATTTTTCTATTTTATTGACGGGAAGGCACCGTGACCCGGTTGTTTCGGGTTGCGATATCATTGCCCAAAAATGGCTCAAAAGATGAATTTCAATAATGTAAGAAGGTATTTTTTAGGGAGGAGAAAGTCAAAGACTAAAAACCTTTTTTCTCAGGGGACAAACTCATGAACCTTAACCTAGGTTTTTCGGCTCTGGAGTATTCCTTTTGCTATGATATGAAATACAAAGATCCGGTACGATGATGGAAGGGACAGTGCCTGTCCCCCCATACCGCCCCTTGGCTTATCGCGATGATGAGGTATTACCTGTTCGGGGGTTATCGCATTTTTGGGGAGCTAAAGCGGCGGGGGTAAAACTCCTGTGAGTGTTTAGCTTGTTATTGAGTGTTACTAACGAGCTGGTTTTTCTTGAATTTTTAAGCCGAAGGTCAGGTGCCGGTCATTTTTTTCATCAGGCGGCGGTTGGGTGCGAGATACCCGATAATGAGGGCGACCCCAAGAAAGACCAGTGCAGTCACGGTCGAGACAAGTATAAACAGTCCTGCAAGATATGCAATGATGACCGAGATAAGCCCGAGAAGTCGCCCCTTTGAATATGCTGCGAAGATGGATATGAAAAGGAGGATCATTGGCAGGATGAGAAAAAGAGACCGTATGGCAGGATCTGAGTAAACCGTATCAACTACGTTCCCGAGTATATCAACAATAACTGCCTGTGGATCAATACCGATCGCTGTCCAGAGCCCGGACAGAAAACCAAGTCCAATGACAAACTGCCAGATATAGGTTCGGGATTTTTTTGCCATGGAAGATGTCCGCTCATTTCAAAGACAGGGTAATTTCTTAGTCTGAGGCTGTACATATTTGGAAGTTGTTCTCTGAAGCAGATCGCACTTTTGCGTTGTCAGGCACTCTTCGAAGCATAGTGTCCTGTGATGACCAAGAGCACAACGCCGACTCCCGTGAGCACCACTCCCAGGGTAAGCACCGCCAGATCCTGCACGGCGAGCAGGAAGATACAGAAAATAATCCCTGCAACAGGAACAAGCGGTAACCTGCCGAGGGAGTAAGGAATACGAAAAGGCCGGGGGGTATGGGGGGAATGGTACCGCAGGACAATAACCGCTGCATTGATCACCATGAACGTTACAAAAAGCGTGAAGTTGGTCACGTTTGCAATAAAGGCAATGTCACCGGCAAATATGAGCATACCTGACAGGACTCCGCAGATACTAATGGCTATCCACGGGGTTCGCCGAACCGGGTGAACCCACGCGAGTCTGGCCGTTAAAAAAGACGATCCTGCCATACCGTAGAGAATCCGGGACGAGGCATACATGGACATTAGCGCGGTATTCGCCGTGGCAAAAAGGGCGATGACCGCAATGATAATCGCGGCATCGGGGCCCAGCGTGCCGGATACGACATCAGCAAACGGGGCATTTGAAACCGCCAGCTGCTGCCAACCCAGTACAGATACTACCGAAAGTGCAACCAGTACATAGAGGATTACACTAATGGCAAGAGCGAGGATAAGCGCTTTTGGGACCGTGGTTTCAGGTTTTATTGTTTCCTCGGAAAATTTGACCATGGATTCGAATCCCTGGTAGGCAAAAAAGATCAGGGCTGATGCAGCAAAGAGCCCGGAATAACCCAGCGGCATCTCCCAATAGTTCACACTTCCAAGATGGGGCAGACCTATTGCAATGATAATAACAAGTCCTAATACCTCGATGAGTGTTGCGATGACTGCTACCCGGGCTGTTTCCTTTATACCAAAGGCAAGCAGGGCAGTAAGCACGATGAGAAGAATAATTGCAGAAATGAGCACCGGAATGCTGGTCAGGGCAGAGAAATATCCCGCAAAACCGAGTGCAACCGTAGCAGCGGCAAGAACACCGGAAAGGAAAACAAGCCAGCCGATGACAAATGCAAGTCGTGCATTGAATGCATTCGTGACATAATCATACTCTGCCCCGGCTTTTGGGAACATGGAAGAGAGCTCTGCATAGCTCAGGCCCGTAAGCAGTGCCATTATCGCTGAAAGACCAAACGCGAGCCAGATTGCATTACCGGCAAGCCCGGCAGCCTGCCCAATGAGAACATAGATGCCAGCCCCGAGGATGATCCCCACACCTGACAGCGTTACTTCAAGAAGGCCGAGTTCCCGTTTGAGGGATGGATTGAGGGATTGCTGGTCCATACTGTTCGTACTGTTCTGCATTCTTTTCGCTGATACTAAAAAATAAAGGGTATACCAAGAGTCGATAAAAAGATAGCCTGGTCACTCTACTCGATCCGCATCGACATCCAGTTCATCCAGAAACGGCATCAGCCCGGTTATGTAACGAATTGTTTTTCCATATTTCGGCTCCTGCGATTCACCAATAGTCACGGTCTCGACCATGAGCGGGAACTCCCGCATTGTCTGCTCAAACGACGGATCGTTTTCCCTAGTGAACCGGAGGAAACTGCCGATAGTGATGTAGGGACGCCCGTACTCCGGGAATATATCAAATTCCTCCAGAACGGATTCCAGTCTCCGGGTGCGGGCGAGATCCTCTTCAAAAAATAAGAAGACCTCGATACCATACGTGCGGCTGATCTCATCCAGCAGGCGGATGTCAAGCGTCCTGTCCCTTATTACACCGAGAGATCCAAGTTTCTCTGCAGGTGTTTTCCCAGGGAGCATTTCCCAGGCTGCCTCAGTATCCATATAAGGCGTAGGAAGTCGGGGGGGGTAAAGGTATGGATAGAACCGGTAATAAAGGGAAGTTCCTCCCGGTGCAGTTACCTGTTCCTTCTGAACAGGAAAATTACTACGAGAATGACTGCAACAATCCCCAAAGTTACCGGAAATCCCACGGACTTTATCGGCGATGTGGGAACCAGAGGGGTAGTGGGTGTGGGAAACGTAATCTGAAGGGTAGTTGCCGGTTCTCCTGCCACCGGCTGGCTGATCGTGATCTCACTACCCGGAACCACACTGCCGGAATTATCTATCTCTTTTACCTGGAGGACTATCACCTGACCCCCCTGCGTCCGTGGGACGATACCATCAATAGTGACTTCAAGTGAAACATCGTTGTTTGGGGAATAGGAAAGGAGAGCCCCGTTTACAAACGCTGTGGAACCCGAGGCGCTCTGCTGTGCGGCATTCCGGCCATCGAGAAGGACCTGGATATTCCACCGTGCATTCACCAGCTCCGTCTGTATCTGAAGCTGGTGACCTAGGATGAACGTGGTCGCACCGGAAGGGCCGAGGTAGTACTGGGTAGTCATGTGCTGTTGACTGCCGATCACAAGGGGAGGGGCGGGAGTATAGGATACATCGGTTAGTGCCATCGTGGCATCAACAGGCATAACGTGGAGCAGGACAACCACAAGAGCAAGGGATAAGAAGGTAATTCTGCAGATCATACAGGTCAACAAAGGGAAAGTCTGTTAAATAATAAAAAAAGTAATGTTCGGCTTCGCAGGTTACCGGTTCAACGTGTCCTGGGCATATGCCCCGATGTGCTCGATTGCCCGCTGACCTTCGGGTATCTCCTGGGCAAACACCTGCCAGCAGTGGAACATCCCCTCCCAGAGTTCGAACTGGACAGGGACTCCTGCCCAGCGTGCCTTGTCAACGAACATTGCAATATCTGATAGCAACAATTCGTGGGTGCCGGCCTGGATATAGAGCCTGGGGAGACCATTGAGAGGTGCGAAGACCGGTGATGCAAGAGTATCCCTTGGGTCATGCCCGGCAAGGTAGACCGTTCGGATTGCATTGAGCCTTTCCGGAGTGAGCCAGTCATTATCCAGGTTCTTTTTCACCGACTCACCTGCAAAAAGCATGTCCACCACAGGTGACAAGCAGATCCCGGCAGAGGGAGGGGGCAGGCCTCGATCGCGTGCGGATATCAGAAGATCGAGAACGAGCGTTCCCCCTGCAGAAATACCGACCGGAATAATCCGGTGTGCCATGGTACCATGGCTGACAAGGTAGCGGTACGCATCGATCGCATCTTCAACTGCGGCGGGAAAAACATTTTCCGGGGCCAACCGGTAATCCACAGAGAATACCTGCGCCCGGGCAGCCCGGGCAATCCGTATACACAAACCCAGATGGTCTTTTGTCGAGCCAAGAGTGAAACCACCTCCATGGAAAAAAAGAATTGTGTGACCTGTCACCGCTTCCGGAACGTTGATCCAGTAGCCAAAGACGCCCTTAGAGAACTCCACGCGTTCAGTTATCATATATTCTCCCCGGTCGTCCTGCATGCTCTCGTAGAATGCTGAATGATCCTGCCGTACCAGGGAGATCGGCTTCTTTTGGTCGGGAGTGTGGGATTTGATGAGGGTAAGAAGGTCTACCGTTGAATCGCTTATCATTAATTTGGTTATGGTGAAGGAGGGAGATAAAGGAAGAGGGTGCATGTCCGTTTACGGGATGGATAAATTCTTTTCAAACCGGATTTTTATTGGATTCTCCTGGAAATGCCGCAATTATCCTGGGAAAATTATAAAAATGGAATACGGAAAAAAATCCCCGGTGGAGGTTTTTTTCGAAATTCTTTAATATAACTGTATATAAATTACCATCTTAATCCCGACATCCACATTCCCCTGTCAGGGGTCGTGTTGTCAGGCACTTACAGCATATCTGGAGGGAGTAGTTTGAAGATTTCACGGATCAGTATCATTGCAATCATGCTGGTTGTAATTGCTGTTGCAATTGCAGGATGTTCGAGCACGAGTCCGACCACCCCCACAACCGGAGGGACACCGGCAGCCACGACTGCTGCGGGCGCTCCGTCAGGAGGTTCCGCACCGGCAGCGGGGTCAGTTGTCAGCGGGGCAAGTCTTTTCGGGAACGCCAATTACAAATGGTTTGAATATAAGATGACGGCGAAAGATATGTCATCGAATATGAAAACTGAAGTCTCCCAGGATACCTACAAAGGCAAGGCTGCCACCCATACCAAGATGACAAGCACCATGACCACACCAATGGCCGCTATAACAATTACCGATTTGTACGTAGATGCTTCAGGTGTTTCATTGGGAGGTCACATGAAGATGATCTCAAATGGACAAACGGTCATGGACCAGGACATCCCGCCAGGAGACACAAGTAAGGCACCGAAGGACCCGAATACGGACAAGACGGTGCAGTACACCTTTGTTGGCGTTGAACCCGTAAGCGTTCCAGCTGGCACATATCCGGCCGCAATGAAATATACTGCGACCATCCAGGGAATGACTTCCACGTACTGGACTGCTCCAGGTGTTCCAATGTTCGTCAAGATGGTGGTTAAGTCAACCGATGGTGATATAACACAGGAGCTTGTGGGCTGGGGATAATAAAAGAGACTTATCTCATCTTTTTTATTGATAATGCGAATGAAACCCCGATCGTTTCTGAACGCGTAGTAACAAATCGCCAAATGAAACTCGATTCTCCTCATAAACCCTACGTTCATGGAAGGTCGGACCGCGAAGCAGAACGGTTGAACTACCAGGCATCGAAATTAGCCGGGTTGCTCCACCACGACACCCGCTATCCGCCCGGGAGCAGGGTGCTCGAAGCTGCGTGCGGTGTTGGCGCCCAGACCATCATACTCGCCAAAAACAGCCCCGGGGCAGAATTTATCTCGATTGATATCTCCCCGGACTCCCTGGTCACGGCAAAACTTCGTGTTTCCCATGAGGGAATAACAAACGTCATGTTTCGTCAGGCCGATGTCTATCATTTACCCTTCAGGCCGGAAACCTTCGACCATATCTTCGTGTGCTTCCTGCTTGAACACCTGCATGATCCGCTCCTCTCCCTCAAATGCATGAAGGAGATCCTTCGGCCTGGAGGGACCATAACGGTCATTGAAGGAGACCATGGCTCAGCGTTGTTTTACCCGGACAGCATGGATGCTCACAAGGTTATTGACTGCCTTGTTCACCTCCAGCGGGAGATAGGAGGAAATGCTCTTATCGGGAGGGAACTCCGGCACCTTATGACGGATGCAGGATTCATGGACATCGCGGTCTCACCCCGGATAATCTATGCAGACAGGAGCCGCCCGGAGTTTGTTGAAGGGGTGAAAAATATATTCATTGCAATGGTCGAGGGAGTGAGGGAGCTGGCAATCGCACGGGGTCTGGTGGATACTGAGACGTGGGAGAAGGGGATCAGGGGGCTGCACCGGACTACAGAACAGGACGGGACATTCTGTTATACGTTTTTTAAGGCAGTAGGTTCCAAGGAATCATGAACCGCAATCGTGCATAATTACCGGGCTCGCATCACTTTGAAAGGTTTTGTTTAACGGCTGTGAAGAAACAGACATGAATCAATTCGGTTCAAACCCGATCCATGTAAACCTTACTTTATACGAAGTACTCCCGCCTCAGGGCCTCTCCGAGGCACGGCGGGCAGGGAGTTTTTTAATTTTTTATTCGCCGATCCGCCGCACAGGAAGCCCCGTCGGGGGCGGCGGCAATCATCGTACCTGAAGAATAGAGTGGAAACAATCCCCGCATTCTATCTGAATACTATGATTTTTATAGGAACTGTTCATAAAACTTGAACGCTCAACTGGCTTTAAACCCCCACCGCTTCGGATCCCCCCAAATGCGATACAACCTGAACAGGTAATCCGTCATCATCGCAATAAACCCGGGGGCAGCAGGGATGGACAGGCACTGTCCCCTTCTTCATCGAACCGAAGCTTGGCATTTCAAATCATAGTAAAAGGAATTCTATGGAGCCGTTATAACGGAAATTTCATCATCTCTTTTTGAAAAAATCAGATTTTTTTTACAAGAGAGATAAGAGATTCCGAATTTGAGGATTTTTTTTCGGTATTTCGCTGTCTCATGCCCGATCCCAGCTTCGGAGCCCATGTGGGGTGCATACCGAGAATAAAGAAAATAATGGCACCAAGAATAAACCCGAACTGAGCGACATCAAGGAACACGCCATGGACAATCGTGAAGAAGAATACATCTATTATATTCACAATCGCATAGAGGAGGAGGAAGGATAATCCTGGCAGAAATTCGAACTTATGCCATTTCACTGCAAGAACTACGGCAATAAGTGCAGCAATAAGCTGAATAATACCATACAGAATAATACCCGATGCAAGGAGAGTCGGGATCATTTCAACATCCACCTTAGCAGAAGAATGCGTGTGCTGGTATACTTAATGCTTGGCATAAAATTAAAATAAAGATATAAAATTAAGATAAAAAATTTCGGACACAGAACATACCTCACCAGGTTTTCCGTAATATCAAATCTTTTCCTGGTAAAGATGCCATGGGGAACATGTCACTCAGGTCACGAACCTGATGGTATCGCATATCTGACAGGATGATATTAATTTTCAAGAGCATCCGCTCTTAGCAAAAAGTTCTCATAAAACAGCGACTGTGTAAAGAAGGAAGGTGATAGCAGACTTGGTATGATTCCCGAGGACTCGCGTACCTCAGTACAACATACTACGTGAGCTGGCTTAACTTCTGGGTTCGGAATGAGACCAGGTGTGTCCCAGCTGCTATGGCCGCTATCACCACAAATACGGGGTAAAACCCCAAAGCCAAGGTCCGGATTTGAACCGGAGTGTAGTTGATCTGCAGTCAACCGCGTGGCCGCTCCGCCACCTTGGCGACCGTGTAGGATGATACCCTATTTTCTCTGTCAGGATAGGATATAAGGTTTGCACACAGGATTTCGTCTGGGTTTAACGTGGTGAGCACTAGTGTTTGGACGTTAGTACTTGCGGACTGAACACGTCGTTGCCTTCGTGCGTACATCCCAAGCCTATCAAACGGATCTTTTATCCGAGTCCTCAACGGAGTCTCTTTTTAGGCCGGGTTTCAAGCTTAGATGCTTTCAGCTTTTATCCCTTGGCGCGTAGCTGCTCGGCACTGCCTTGTCAGACAACCGATCGACCAGAGGCGCCGAATGAAAGTTCCTCTCGTACTATTTCATTCTTACCCTCAGACTCCAAACACTCCTGATAGATAGTAACCGACCTGTCTCACGACGGTCTAAACCCAGACTCACGATCCCCTTTAATAGGCGAACAACCTCACCCTTGGCCGCTGCTGCACGGCCAGGATGGAAAGAACCGACATCGAGGTAGCAAGCCGCCGGGTCGATATGTGCTCTTGCCGGCGACGACTCTGTTATCCCCGGGGTAGCTTTTCTGTAGTCAATAAGCCTCACCAAAAGGCTATATTGGTTCGTTAGACCCGAGTTTCCTCTCGCGATCATTTGCTTTGCATGATCGCGTCAGGCCAACTTATGCTCTTGACACTCTTCTGTGAGTTTCTGACTCACATGAGTTGACCTTGGGGCACCCTTGATATTTTTTCGAGGGTGTGGCGCCCCACCCAAACTGCCTACCTACCGTTGTCCTCGTAAGAGTGAGAACTACAACAAAACTAGGATGGTGTCTCATCGTTGGCTCCCCGCCACCCGAAAGTGACGGATATAACGCCTCCCATCTACCCTGCGCAAGGATTATCGTAATTCAGCGACAGGCTGCAGTAAAGCTCCACGGGGTCTTCACTTCCCATCAGGAGTCCCTAGTCTCTGCACTAGGACAAAAAGTTCAACGGATTCGTGTTAGGGACAGTATCGCACTCATTAATCCATTCATGCAAGTCGCCAATTAAGCGACAAGGTACTACGCTACCTTAAGAGGGTCATAGTTACCCCCGCCGTTTACGAGTCCTTCGTCCGGTTGAACCCGGTGTTCAGATACTCGCACTGGGCAGGAATCAGTGACTATACTAGTCCTTTCGGAGTTGCAGTCACCTATGTTGTTATTAGACAGTTAGTGCGACCCGGTCACTGCGACCTGCCTGATCTCCAGGCAGGCACCCCTTATCCCAAAGTTACGGGGCCAATTTGCCGAGTTCCCTTAACTACGATTAAATCCGACACGCCTTCACCTCTTCAGCGAGGGGCACCTGTGTCGGTTCTCGGTACGGACATATGATTCCCTTTTCATGGGCTCCGGGAATTTGCCTGGTTACCCCATCACGCTTTCCTCCGATTCTCACCATTACGGTACTCCACGGAATTATACGCTTGGACGGGACGACAGTCCCGCCGGGCATACCCCAAAGCGTCAGGGCTTACGCTAAAAACCATATGGTACAGGAATATTAACCTGTTTCCCTGTCGGTACGTTCGAGTTACGACGCACCTTAGGACCGACTAACCCTCGGCTGACGAACATTGCCGAGGAAACCTAGCCCCTGCGGCGGATGGGATTCTCACCCATCTATGCTTCTACTATTGCCAGAATTCTCAACACTACACGGTCCACTGGAACTCACGCCCCAGCTTCTACCCATGCAGAGCGCCTCCCTACCAGATCACCTTTCGGTGCTCCGTGGTCTCTGTAGTAGGCTTTAGCCCCGTCCATTTTCACCGCCCTAAATCTTGACTGGTAAGCTGTTACGCACTTTTTAAAGGATAGCTGCTTCTGAGCTCACCTTCCAGTTGTCTTTGACCTAGGACCAATTTCAGTGTTTACACTTAGCCTACATTGAGGGACATTAACCACGGTCTGGGTTGTTTCCCTTACGCAATACAAGCTTACCCCGCATTGCGGACTTCCAACCATCTAGGATGTTGGGGAGTTTGGAGTTTGACAGGGGGGTGAGCAGTTTCCCGCCCAGCTCCCCCAATCAGTGCTCTACCTCACCAACGATCTCCGGTTAGGTCATGCTGCGACATGTTTAGGGAGGAACCAGCTGATGCCGGGTTCGATTAATCTTTCACTCCTATACGCAGGTCACACCAATGATTTGCATATCAATACGGCTTGCGGTCCTCCACGCAACTTTCGTCACGCTTCAACCTGCCCACGCATAGATCACCCGGCTTCGGGTCTTATCCTACTGACTCCACGCACTTTTAATACGTCGTCCCAGGCATTGCTGCTACGGACTTGTTGGTTTCCCTGTGGCTTCCCTTTTGGGTTAACCTTCGCCAATAGAATAAACTCTCTGGCCCGTTCTTCAAAACGTACGTTGCGACACTGGCAGGCATACCCGTACTACCGCCTCGCGACGGGTTCCTTCATATGCAAGATCCTTTCATGCCGCAACTCGCGATCACCTACCAATTTCAGGCGCTTTTAACCACCTTTTCAGGGTTACTTTTCAGCTTTCGCTCACGCTACTACTTCGCTATCGGTTTCAAGTTGTATTTAGCTTTGGAGGTTGATGACCCCCGACTTCCCGCGAGAATTCCAACCCGCGGTACTCAAGACACCACCTAACCCTGTCTGCTTCTGCGTACGGGACTATCACCCTCTGTAGTGTGCCGTTCCAGGCAACTTCCGCTTCACATCCAGGGTCGTACGGTGGGCTTATGACACCACATCTCCCGTTGCCGGGATTCGGTTTGAGCTCTGTCGTGTTCGATCGCCTCTACTAACGACATCTCGGTTGATTTCTTTTCCTGCCCCTACTGAGATGTTTCAATTCGGGGCGTTCCCTATCCTTACGGATAAACGCCGAAGCGTTGGGATGTCCCATTAGGGTATCTCCGGATCATAGATTCCTTGCGTCTACCCGGAGCTTATCGCAGCTTGGCACGCCCTTCATCGGCACTTGAACCGAGCCATCCAATGGTAGGTTTATACTAATGCTCCGCTAAACCCATTTAACGTCCTGTGTGCAAACCTTTACACGGCCTCAAAAAGTCATTGGTTTGACTCTCAGCCCTTCCCTCGTGATTCGCATCCCGAGGTGCATCTAAAACAGCTCACCGGGATTCGAACCCGTTGTTATTTTGCCACCATCCTGGCGATTGAGCCTTTCTCTTGTCGACACCGGCAATTTTACAGTTTGTTTAGCAACCGCATAACCCAAAAATCAAATTCGTTAGGAGGTGATCCAGCCGCAGATTCCCCTACGGCTACCTTGTTACGACTTAACCCCCCTTGCAAAACCTAGATTCGACCGCCGCAAAAACGACGGCCTCATCAAGACCTCACTCGGGTGGTTTGACGGGCGGTGTGTGCAAGGAGCAGGGACATATTCACCGTGCCATGTTGAGACACGATTACTACAGATTCCAGCTTCATGTGGGCGAGTTGCAGCCCACAATCCGAACTAAGGATGGGTTTAGGAGATTGCCTTCACCTTTCGGTGTCGATACCCATTGTCCCACCCATTGTAGCCCGCGTGTAGCCCGGATAATTCGGGGCATGCTGACCTACCGTTGCCCATTCCTTCCTCCTCTTTAGCAGAGGCGGTCCCAACAGTGTCCCCACCATCCCGGAGGACGAGCTGGCAACTGTTGGCGTGGGTCTCGCTCGTTGCCTGACTTAACAGGATGCTTCACAGTACGAACTGACGACGGCCATGCACCTCCTCTCAGCTAGTCAAGTAGAGTCTTCAGCCCGACTATCATCCAGCTGTCTTATCCGGTGAGATTTCCGGCGTTGAGTCCGATTAAACCGCAGGCTCCACCTGTTGTGGTGCTCCCCCGCCAATTCCTTTAAGTTTCAGCCTTGCGACCGTACTTCCCAGGCGGCACGTTTCACGATTTCTCTTCGGCACCTCGGTGACTCGTGGTCACCGATACACCTAACGCGCATCGTTTACGGCTGGGACTACCCGGGTATCTAATCCGGTTTGCTCCCCCAGCTTTCGTCCCTCACTGTCGGAGCCGTTCTGGTGAGACGCCTTCGCCACAGGTGGTCCCCCAAGGATTACAGGATTTCACTCCTACCCCTGGAGTACCTCTCACCTCTCCCGGTCCCTAGTCTGCCAGTATCCCTGAGACGCCTATTGGTTAAGCCAGTAGATTTCCCCAGAGACTTAACAGACCAGCTACGAACGCTTTAAGCCCAGTAATAGTGGCCACCACTCGAGCCGCCGGTATTACCGCGGCGGCTGGCACCGGTCTTGCCCGGCCCTTTCTTCACCTGTTATTTAAACCGATGGACAGCCCGATTTTACGGGCACTCGGAGTTCCCTTATCACGGTTTCCCGCATTGTAAAGTTTTCGCGCCTGCTGCGCCCCGTAGGGCCTGGATTCGTGTCTCAGAATCCATCTCCGGGCTCTTGCTCCCACAACCCGTACCGATTACAGGCTTGTTGGGCCGTTACCCCAACAACAACCTAATCGGCCGCAGACCCATCCTATGGCGGCGGACCTTTCAACTACAAAGCATTCCAGCATCCATAGTCTATGGGGTATTATCCCCAGTTTCCCGGGGTTATCCCCCTCCATAGGGTAGGTTGTCCACGTGTTACTGAGCAGTATGCCGAGGTCTTGCACCTCTCGACTCGCATGGCTTAATCGAACTCCGATAGCAGTGGCCTCTGGCAGGATCAACCAGAATTCTTAATTGTACAATGTACGCACACTATATCTGAACTGTTTAAGGAATTAGCGGTTACTAAACAAATTTCCGCATTGCCAGTATCAACGTCAGAACCAACTCCGGTCACGCCGGATCTTGTTGGATCTCCATCAAAAGTAATTGCGAGATTATTATTATCGTCGTGTTTGTTCTACTTAAACACAGGCTTATAGTGTGGGTTTCAGGATTATTTATACCTTGTTACCTATACACTTTTTTACTTCGGAACCGACACCCGTTCCCGGAGGGAGGTTTCGTCGGTTCGTTATCAGATTTTGTGGATTACTTATACCACAGTCAAACACTTAAACATTACCCATGGGCAAAACTCATTTTTTCTCCCTTAATCTATTGATAAAAAATTTATTTTAAAAAAAATACCTTCTGAATGCTTCATGAGAGGGGTTTTAACCGTATTTTTCGCATTTTTTGCACTCGTAGAGAGTATCGCGTGAATCCATATTCCCAACAATGAAGGAGTATCCCATTATTACGTTCGTTTGCAGAGCGCGTTATGGTTCCCAGCCATTTTCTGACGGTAACCCTGGTTTAAAAATTTTTAAAAATAAAAATCATACCACGATCGCGCAGGTACCATTTGTCCCTGTTCTCATGAAAGGGTATCAGTTGTCTGCACGACAAATCTGCACAAAAACATCACCGAAGAACTCTTCCTGTCGCAGGGAACACCGCCCTTCCAGCGCCAGGAAAAGAAGAGGAATATAGACTTCCGGTATGCCCCACTCCAGTTTCTGGCAGAGTTGTACCAGGGTCATCTCTTCTTCAAGCTTCAATACAATCGAGACATTCTTCGAGCACCGTCATTGCCGATTCCTGGTAACCTTCATCATGTGCTATGCCCACAACATCATCGGCGTAGATAAGGAGATCATCCGCTGTATCCGTAAGACGGCGGCGTCTGCGCTCTTCTTTTTCGATGTTTTTAAGTTCGATGATCAGTTCAAAGAGCGTAACCGGGCTTTTTCGCAGGTTCTTCCGGTCGAGCCGCCGCTGTATCTCGTGTTCCAGCAGCTCGATAGGACCAAGCCTGCCATGATAATCAGTCTCAGAATCGAGAGCCAGATCATAATCTTCTCCAAACAATTCGTCATCTTCATCCAGGCCTTCTTCAGCGGGATCTGACAGGAGTTCGAGATGTTCTGACTTCATGCGCAACAGGGTCGCTGCATAAAAGAGCGTCCGCCCGGAGACCTGGAGATTAAGTTGCCGGCACCGTTCCAGTTCAGACAGGAACCGGTCGGTCACTTCGATAATATTAATGTTCCACGGATCGATTTCACCCCGCTCTGCAAGACCCACAAGAATCTCAACCGGGTCTTCAATAACGCCCTGCAGGGTTGGATCGGTGGGTTCAGGTTCTGAAGAGAGAGAAGATCCCTCAGGGTCTCCACGGGATCTTTTTCAGAGAGATCTTCTGGTTCTGGCACTGTACGCTCGTGCCGGGAGATATCCGGGGGATTTTGTCCAGGTTCATTCTCCACCGGATCAGCCATTCGCTTTTACTCCGGTAACGAGCGTGCTCTTATCCGGTCGCAACGTAACACCCATGATCCGTTGTGCTGCCTCAATCATCGGTTTGCGCAGGGAGACAATGACAAATTGTGACTGGGGAGAAAGCTCCGTGATCATCGAAGCAATACGCTCGACATTGGATCCGTCAAGCGACATGTCCACTTCATCGAATGCATAGAAGGGTGCAGGGATATACCGCTGGATAGAGAAGATGAACGCAAGCGTGGTAAGCGATTTTTCACCTCCGGATAGCGAGGAGAGGAGGTGTACTTTCTTGTCGCGGGGTTGTACGGCAAATGTCATGCCACCGGCAAACGGATCTTCCTCATTCTCGAGGATAAGGTGCCCGCTTCCACTCGTGAGCCGGGCAAATATCTCCCGGAAATTGGTGTCAATTGCGCGAAACGCGGTGGTGAATGCTTCATACTTCATCTGTTCAAATTTCTCTATCCGCTCAATCAGGGTCGCCCGTTCGCGGGACAGGGTTTCTTTTCGCTCCGTTCGTTCCCCAACCTGCCGCTGCACTTTCTCGTACTCTTCAATCGCGAGCATATTCACCGCCCCGATCTTGCGCAGCGCCCCGTCCGCCTCTGCGATCTTCCCTTCAATTTCTGATAGCGACAGGTTTGTGTCCATATCACCTACCTGGTGCCTGAGCATATCCACTTCGATGCCGAGCGTCCGGGCCCGTTCTTCAATTGCCCCCATCTGGATGGTGATCCTCTCTTTATCGGCATCGAACTTCATAAGCTTTAATTCAGAGTCCTGGATTTGCTGCGAGGCTTCTGACCGCTTGGTACGCAATTCATCGAGCTCACCGGAGAATTCCTTTTGCCGTTCTTCAAGTGCGGCAATCTGCGATTTGTGAGCCGCAATCTGTTCGTTTGATCCTGCGATATCAGCATCGATCTGCCCGTTGCGTTCGTCCTGCCGTTTGCGATCTTCGCCCAGTTCGACAAGACGGGCATTGAAATGCTGCCGCTCGCGCTGGGCATCATTAATATCCCCGTCCTTGTTTCGCAACCGGCGTTCGGACTCTTCGATCTCCTTTTTTTTCTTCTCTATCTGCTCGGTGAGCACCGGAATATTGGTATCATCAAGACGTTTCTTGATCTCCTCAATCCGGGAGTTTATTGCGTTGATCGTTTCCGTGGTTTTGTCAAGATCTGCTTCGAGCCGGGTGAGTTCTGCGGCACCGTTCTTTGTCTCTTCCTGCTGCCGTGCAACAGCTGCTTCGATGGTCTGCTTTTCGACCGTGATGGCTTCGAACCTGCGGGAAAACTCCTCGGTGAACATCCCGAGGCGGGCGATCTTCTGCTCGATCTCGTTGCGTGTCGACCGCTTTGTATCCACTTCTTCAGTCAGCCGTTTTATCCCCGCTTCAAGCGTTGCCGCTTCACCCTGGAGTTCCCCAAGGTGTGCACGTATGCGGAATAATCTCATCATCAACAGCGGCACCGAAACCTCGTCCACCCTGTTTCTTTGTCGCACCACCCGTCATTGCACCGCTCTTTTCGAGCAGTTCGCCTTCAAGCGTTACCATCCGGTACTTGCCAATCAGTTTGCGTGCTCGTTCAAGCGTATCGACAACAACGGTCGATCCGAGTGCAACGGCAAACGCCCGGTCATACTTCGGATCATACTCGACCAGGTTAACAGCATAATCGATAACACCCGGCTCTTTTAACGGGGGAAGGGCAGGAGGTTTTAATTTGTTGAGCGGGAGGAAGGTAACGCGACCGAGCCGCTCTTCTTTCAAGTACCGGATGGCATCTGCTGCCACCTGATCAGTCATCGCAGACAACAAACTGGAGTTTGTTACCTGCAGCAATATTGAGTGACAGTTGAATACTCTGCCGGTGCTTTCCCAAGGTCAGCGATCGTGCCATGCACATGTTCCATGGCCATAACCGCTTCGATTGCCCTGCCCCCGGATTCACCCCGCGCCTGCTGTGCTGCCTCAAGCCGGAACGCATCCTGTTCATTGTCCCGGATCTCGTTCCGGAGGCGTTCCAGCGATGACCGCTGTGCAAACATCGCTCCTTCCAGCTCCGAGAGATTGCGATCCAGCTCTTTTTTCTCAGCGAGAAGATCGCCTGCACTCTTTTCACTGTCCGTAAGCTGGGTCTGCTTTGCAGTGTATTCTTCATCCAGCTGTCTGAGAAGCAGGGTGAGGCGCTCAAGTTCCGTAGTGCGCATCCGGCTCTTCTCAATCAGCATGTCCTGCTGGTGAAGGATTTCTGATCGCTGCCCCTTCTTCTCCTCAAGGTCTTTTAACAGGGAGAACAATTTTTCGCGGGCACCCTCGGTATCCTCTCCGTGCTGCCGGATCTCGGTCTCAAACTTTTCCAGCTGCGCTTTGGCTCCGGCAATCTCCATGGCGATGTTTGTGCGGTCAATGGATAACGTGCGAATCTGATCCGTGCATTCTGCCACCCGGGCTTCGGCACGTTTGGTATCCATGTAGACACGGTTGATTGCCTCAAGATTGGTCTCCTTTTCCTTGCGGAGGCGCACGATTGTCTGTTCAGCGAGTTTGATCCCGCTTTTTGCCTCCTCGAGTTCGGCGATAAGTTTGAGATAGTCAGACCCGCTCTTCTTGTTAATCAGGTCATCAATATCTTTTAAATCGGCCTTCAGGTAGGAAAGTTCATTCTCTTCAAGACTCCGGTCAGCACCAATACGGGTGAGCACAATCCTGTGCTCATCTGTCGATCGCGGGAGAGATGCAAGTTCTTTTTCCCGATCATGGAGCTGGGCTGCGGCCCGGCAGTTCTGGAAAAATGAGAGATCCTTTTGCCATTTCTGGTACTCGAGGGCGTGCTCCCGCTCGCGTTTGAGCTCATTTACCCTCTTGGTGAGCTCAAGCAGGAGAAGTTCTTCCCGTTCGATCCGTTCCCTCACGATATCAAGTTCGGAAAGAGACTGCTGCTTTTTTACATCAAATTCCGAAACACCCGCAATCTCATCGATAATCTTTCGCCGCTCGAAATCACTCATCTCCATGATGCGGGTAACATCTCCCTGCATGACGACATTGTAGCCATGAGGTTTTATCCCGTGCTTTGCAAGGTGATCAACTATGTCGCTTTGCTTGCAGAGCCGTTCATTGAGGTAATTATAACTGTAATACCCGTTGCTGGTACGTTTGATTCTTCTTTTGATCTTCGTCCCGTCAGAAAATTCGAGTGCAACCTCTGCGGTATTCCTGCCGGAATTGAGGTTGATCAGATCGGTAAGCTTCTCGGCACGGAGATTGCGTGAGCTCGAGAGCGCAAGCACAAAAAGGATGGAATCGATGATGTTGCTTTTCCCGGAACCGTTGGGCCCGGAAATAACGGTAAACCCCTCTAAAAAGGGGATTTTTGTCTTTTTAGAAAAAGACTTGAAATTGTCAATCTCCAGTTCGGTGATATGCAAAGATCCGGCTCCTTACTTCTTTGCAGGATCCTTCTTGTCTTCCTCTGCGGCAACGATGAGATCGCCCTGTTTTGACTTGACGGATATTCCCTTCTTGTTTCTCCCGTATCCTGGCGATGCAACGATATAGTTTTTGTCTCCCCGCCGTTGTTCCAGTTTCATGGTTCCATCCGACTGCATGATCATGTCCATGGATGGTTCAGGTGGCGCTGCAGGGGCATCAGAGGGACGTGCACCTTTGCGCATGACGACCGTGCTTGAAGCTCCCGGAGCACCTGCTGGTGTGGCAGGCTGCGGTTGTGCACCCTGTACAACCGCTGGTCCCCGCTTAGCTCCTGCCTGCTGCGTTCTTCAGTCTGTTTGGACATTTTCATTGCTACTGACTTGAGATCGAGAAGCTCCTGGGTTAATCCCTTGACAAGTGCTTCAATATCTCTCACCTTTTTTTCAATCGCTACAATACGCTCCTCAGTTGCAGCTCCGGTTCCTGAAATTTCCAGCATTGGTATCAGTTTCTCCTTTTCATACGTCTTACTCAAGATATGTGATCTTTGCATCAGGCTGCGCCTGAACAATGATTTCATTGTACTGGTGCGGCGCACTCCTTATAAATAATAGTAGTGATCGCCGGATAAGGAAAAAAGGTTTGTGCTTTATTTTACACAAAATAATACGATACACGCAGGGAATTCTCCAACAGGAGCGGATTAATCACCCACGCGCTCTTTTGCCTGCAGAACTAAAAAAAAATTGCTGTGGAGAAACAGGCATGAACTGATCGGATTCACTCCCGAACCATGAAAATTTTACTTTATACGAAGGACTCCCGCTTCAGGGCCTCTCCGAAGCACGGCGGGCAGGGAGTTTTTTTTATTTTTATTCACCCAATCCGCCGCACAGGAAGCCCCGTTCGGGGGCGGTGGCAATCATCGTACCTGATGGAAAGATTGGTAACAATCCCCATTTTATATCTGAATACTGTGATTTTTATGGGAAATGCTCAATAGCAAGCTGAACGCTGCTATGGATAAGTACCATCATCTCTGTGCTTCAGTTCAAAATTCCGAGAATGCAGTTAGCTGCTGAAGAGCCTCAGGAAGCCAGAGCATTAACCATCTGACCAGACTCACGAACGGGTTCTCCGACTCGGTGTTTGACGGTCTTCCCCACTCTGCCATTCTTGCATATCCACGAACCGAAAGAAAATAATCGTGGTGCTGAAGCCTCTACCTTATCCATGGGTGCCTGTGGCTCGACAGCCATGAATACTCACGGATGTTTCACCCCAGCCGCCCCGGCTCCCAGCATACTGCGATATCTCCTGAACAAATAATACGGTACCATCACAAGCGGAGGGGCGGTCTTGGGCGACAGGCACTGTCCCCTCCGTCATTTCCACCAGTGATTTGTATTTCATATCATAGTATCAGGAATTCTGCAAAACCAAAAAAAAGTGAAGCGGTTCCATGCCCGGTCATAATAGTCAGCCTTGGCGGGAAAAGGTATTACCTGATTGCAGCGAACCCTTCTCCATATGTCCTATCTGTCTAAAACTGATCCAGAAATAGCAGATATCATCGAAAAGGAGCGGCTCCGCCAGCAAAACGGGCTTGAGCTGATCGCGTCTGAAAATCTCGTTTCGCATGCAGTGCTCGAGGCGATGGGGTCAATAATGACCAACAAATATGCTGAGGGGTACCCCGGGAAGAGATACTATGGAGGCTGCGAGTTCTATGATATGGCAGAGAACCTTGCCCGTGACCGTCTGAAAAAGCTGTTCGGTGCAGAGCATGCAAATGTCCAGCCTCATTCAGGTACCCAGGCAAACATGGCAGTCTATTTTGCGTTCATGAACCTGGGGGATACGCTTATGAGCATGAAACTCACCCAGGGAGGACACCTTTCCCATGGTTCACCGGTCAGCTTTACCGGGAAATTTTACAAAGTAGCCCAGTATGGCCTCGACCCAAAAACAGAAACACTCGATTATGGTGTGATTGAAGAGATGGCAAAAAAGGAAAAACCAAAGATGCTTGTCTGCGGGGCGTCTGCATACCCGAGAACCATTGATTTTAAAGCATTCCAGGAGATTGCAGATGGTGTAGGCGCATACTGTATGGCAGACATTGCCCATATCGCCGGACTTTGTGCAACGGGGGTTCACCCGAACTCAGTCAATGTCGTAAACTTCACGACAACAACCACCCACAAGACGCTCCGTGGTCCCCGTGGCGGGGCAATCATGTGCAACAGTGAGTATGCACAGGCAATCGACAAGGCAGTATTCCCCGGCATGCAGGGAGGCCCGCTCATGCACACCATCACCGCAAAGGCGGTATGTTTTGAAGAGGCACTCAGGCCCTCGTTTAAGGAATACAATAAACAGATCGTAAAGAACGCACACGTGCTCGCTGAAACCCTTATGGATAACGGTCTCCGGCTCGTTTCCGGCGGAACTGATAACCACCTGATGCTTCTTGACCTCACCGCACAGGGTATTACCGGTCTTGAGGCGGAGAATGCACTCGGTAAAGCCGGTATTACCGTCGAATAAAAACACTATCCCCAATGAGACCAAGAGCCCGTTTGTCACCAGCGGGCTGCGGGTCGGTACACCGGCGGTCACTTCCCGTGGCATGAAAGAAGCAGAGATGCGCCAGATCGGTTCCTGGATCGCACGGGTGGTAAAGGATATCAGCAACGAAGCGGCAATCAAAAATGTGCATGCCAGCGTAACTGCGATGGCGAGCAGATTCACCCTGCATCCCGAATAACCAGACACACCGGACGCTCCCATGGCCACGATCCTTGACGGAAAAAAGATTGCAGAGATGAGGCTGGAAATCCTTAAAGAGGAGATTGAGGACTCCGGCCTCTACCCACGATTAGCGACTGTGATTGTGGGAGCCGATCCGGCATCACAGATGTATATCAGGATGAAGCACCGGGCCTGCGAGCAGGTGGATATCGGCTCGGTTGGGATGGAGCTTGCAGGAGATGCAACAACCGAACAGGTGTTACAAGCTGTTACCCGGCTGAATAATGATACAGACATCCATGGTATCCTCATCCAGCTCCCGCTCCCAAAACAGGTTGATTTTGAGCGGGTAATCGCAGCAGTACACCCGAAAAAAGATGTGGATGGGTTCCACCCGTTCAACCTCGGCCTTCTCTTTTCCGCAAAACCGCAGTTTGTTCCTTGTACACCAAAAGGGATCATGACACTGCTCGCGGAATATAAAATTGAGCTTGCGGGTACTCGTGCAGTCGTGGTCGGGCGCAGTATTGATGTGGGTCGCCCGATGTCAGCACTCTTCACGAATGCTGATGCAACGGTCACTCTTTGCCACAGTAAAACAAAGAACCTCGCTGAGGAGATCAGACATGCGGATATTCTTGTATCCGCAATCGGCAAAGCGCACTTCATCACCCGGGAAATGGTCAAACACGGTGCGGTCGTCATAGATGTTGGTATCAACCAGTTGAACGGCAAACTGGTGGGGGACGTGGATTTTGCAGCGGTAACAACCATCGCCTCCGCAATCACACCGGTGCCGGGCGGCGTGGGTCCGATGACGATTGCAACCCTGATGGAGAACACCTATCGTGCAGCGAGTATGAGGACATGCGACACTGTGTGGTAAATAACCTTGTTATCGGGGGGGACGCGCCTGTCCGCGTGATGGGCGTGATCAACTGCAGCCCGGAGTCGTTTTATGCAAATTCCTATATTCCGACCGATTTTGTTCATAAAACTGCAGTCGAAATGGTAGAACAGGGTGCGGATCTTATCGATATCGGTGCACGAAGCACAGCACCCAATACCCAGGCCATCAGCGGGAGTGCCGAAGCGGAACGGATCGAGGCTGCTCTCAGGGAACTGGACGGGAGCGGGATCACGGTCTCTGTAGATACCACGAATCCCTGGGTGCTCGAGGTCTGTCTGAACCATGAGATCCATGCAATCAACGATATTTCCGGACTCTCTTCCCCACGGTATGCACAACGGCTTGCACAATCAGGGCTTCCTGCATTCCTGATGGCATCCAATGAACAGCCGGGTGATGCCGTCGGACTGGATGCAACACTCGCTGCGCTTGAAAGCGTAGTAGCGCGGTGCGAGACCACAGGTATCAAAGACTATGTCCTTGATCCCGGTATCGGGATATGGACTCCTCAGCGATCGGTGGAGGATGACTGGACCCTCTGTCAGCATTATGCTGAATTTGGGAAATTTGACCGCCCGCTTCTGGCTGCAATCTCAAGAAAGACGTTTATTGGAGATCTTTTACACCGGTACCCGGAAGATCGTCTGGCCGGAAGCCTCGCAGTTACCCTGATACTGCTGGAGAAAGGTGCATCTGTTGTCCGGACCCATGATGTGGCACAGACACTGGATGTGATACGGGTGTTCGAACGCATGGTGAAACAGGAATGAACTGTTCGTTCGAGGTCTACGGGCTCTCAACCGGCATCATTACCATGGGCGATTCAATCGCCGATCGTGTTGTTGCAGCAGCCAAACAGGTATGTAACGGCTTTAAGGAGGGTGACATCCTTGTTCTTGCCGAAACTGCTGTTGCTACCGCAGAAGGTAATGTAATCGCACTTTCTACGATCACTCCCTCAAAGCGGGCACAGGAACTTGCCGCACGCTACCAGATGGATCCCAGAACAGTCGAAGTTGTCCTCAGGGAGAGTGATTCGATTGTCGGAGGAATTCCCGGGTTTCTTCTCTGCATGAAGCACGGAACCCTGCTGCCGAATGCCGGCGTGGATGCATCGAATGCTCCCTTGGGTTGCGTTACACCGCTCCCGGAAAATCCGGACCACAGTGCACTCACCATCAAACATGCCATTGAAGACCTGACGGGAGCGAGGATCGGCGTCATTATCGCCGACAGCCGGACGCATGCCATGCGCCGGGGATGCAGCGGGGTTGCTATAGGGAATGCAGGGATCAGTGCGGTCATCGATGACCGGGGCAGGAGCGACCTGTTCGGGAGAAGACTTGAGGTGACACAACGCGCAGTTGCCGACAACATCGCCTCTGCAGCAGAACTGGTTATGGGGGAGGCAGATGAGTGCACCCCTGCTGCGATTATCCGGGGATTGGGAATGCCCATTGACGATCAAACCGGGATTGAATCAATTGCTGCAGAAGAGTGTCTGTTCATGGGTGTATTCCGGAAAAATGCAGGTTCACTCTGAGCTTATGTAATGGATTGAGGTAGTAATCCCTGACCCATCTATTACTGCAGTCTATTCATTCATTCAACATCTGTTTTCTTTCCCTTTCGCTCGACGCCGACCCGCCCTTTCTCCACAGACAGCACAAACCCAAGTTCTTCAAGGTAAGCACGGCTCTTCCCCGTCCCGTGAATCAGCAGTTCGACCAGATCCTCTTTCTCATCGATGTCCGTGTGGAGCCGGAACGAATCGATCACTTCACAGGAAAGTCCTGCCTCCTGTGCAATTTTTTGGTGCTTGAGAAAACTCGTGCCGTAATAATCGACATGAAACCGTTGCGGTTCCCTGATGAAAATAACATTCGTTCCTCCACCCCTTCCCGGCACCATAGCCATATCATTCTTGGTGGTAATTACCCTCTGGATCGCCTGAGCATTGGCAAGGGGAAGATCGGCCATGATTATCAGTATTGCACCAACAGACTGGGGAAGAAGCGAATTTAGTGTCTGGTTGAGATCCGCATCGCTGACCGTGATCTGGATATCCTCGCTGTCAAATAATCCGGTGCCCACGATCACCGGACTGCAGTTCGCATCTTTTGCCGCGTGGATCACATCTTCCAGCATCGCACGGGCAAACGCCTCCCTCTCTTCCTGACTGAGCACGCAGGAGAGCCGGGTCTTCGGGTTTACAAGCTTGAACGGGATCAGGGCATGAGGGCACATTTCATAGCGTGTTATGCAGTGAGATAAAAAAAAGATGCTGGTGCGCATCGGGACACAAAGAAACGGTGAAAAACCGCAGATATAACATCCCGCTTGTCGATAGTTTTCGGGTGTGAACCGAATCAATTCATACCTGTTTCACCAGATCTGGAACTCCCGTTTTGTTCCTCAGGGACATTCACCCTCAGGCATGGCAGAAACACCGTAGCAGCACGGTTATGCGACAATATATGCTCACCGGATGGTAATCCCGGACGGTTCATGACAGCATTACCTTTCAATAGATAGGACGAATATCTTTTCTCATGCAGCCCCGCATCATCACCTTCTCGCGGAACGTATTTCTGCCTCTCACCACAGTCTGCCGGAACCGCTGTGGGTACTGCACCTTCCGTACTCCGGTTCAGGACGGATGCCTCATGGCTCAGGAAGATGTAGAAAAGACCCTTCAGAACGGGGCCGCACTTGGATGTACGGAAGCACTCTTCACATTCGGGGAGCACCCGGAGGAGGAACCGGGCTTTACGCTCTATCTCCAACGAACCGGGTATACCACAATTCTTGATTACTGCGAGGCAATGTGCAGGAAAAGTATCGAATGCGGTGTACTCCCGCATACAAACGCCGGTATCCTGACCTATGATGAGATGGAACGGCTGCATGCGGTAAATGCGAGCATGGGGCTGATGCTGGAGACAACCGCAAAAATCCCGGCGCATGCGGCATCGAAAGGCAAGGAGCCGGAAATCAGGCTTGGCATGATTGAGGATGCCGGAAAACTCAAAATACCCTTCACGACCGGTCTGCTTCTGGGAATTGGTGAAACAATGGCTGACCGGGAAGAATCCCTCCTTGCAATCCGACACCTCCACAAAAGGTTCGGGCACATCCAGGAGATCATAATCCAGAATTTTTGTCCTAAACCGGGGACTCCGATGGCACACCATCCGGTGCCAGGTACTGATGAAATCTGCACTACCATCCGGATGGCCCGCGACATTCTCCCAAAGGATATTGCCATCCAGATCCCGCCCAATCTTATCGATGCATCCGTGCTCATCTCCTGCGGGGTGGATGACCTCGGGGGTGTCTCACCCCTTACCATCGATTATGTCAACCCGGAACACCCCTGGCCGGTGATTGAAGATCTCAAAAAGATCATTGGTGATGCCCATCTCTGCGAGCGGCTCTGCATCTACCCGCAGTATATAAAAAAAGGGTGGTATCACCCCCATTTGCAACCCCTAATAAACCGGCTCGCACAAACAGTTAAGGCAAGGAGCAGTGGACGTGAAGTGCAAAGACCTCATCATTAAAGGCAAAGCGAAATCGGTATACACTACCGGTACCAAGGGCAAACTCATTGTTGAGTTCCGCGACGATATCACCGCATTTGATGGCGGGAAGAAAGATGTACTTAAAAATAAGGGGGGCTACAATGCAGAGGTTTCAGCATTCTTCTTTGCATACCTCGAGCAGGAAGGGGTAAAAACCCATTTTTTCACCATGCTTGATCCTCACCATATGGTTGTAAGAAAACTCGAAATGATCCCGCTTGAAGTAATTGTGCGGAACATCGCTGCCGGCTCCCTTGTCAGAAATTATCCGTTTAAAGAGGGGACACAACTCGACCCACCCTTGATCGTGATCGATTATAAGGACGATGCACGGCACGATCCGATGCTCAACGATGAGATTATCCTTGCGTTAAAACTCGTCACAGCCGCTGAACTGAAAAAGATCAAAACGGTAGCACTCGAAGTGAACCGGCTCCTTTCCGCGTTACTCTCAAGCCAGGGAATCACGCTGGTGGATTTCAAGATAGAGTTTGGCAGGCAGGGCAAGATGATCTATCTCGGAGATGAGATCAGTATGGACTCCATGCGTCTCTGGGACAAAAAAACCGGTGAGTCGCTGGACAAGGATGTGTACCGGTTCGAAAAGGGAGATGTGATGGCAATTTACCACAAGGTGGCGCAGCGGATCACAAAGCCTGTTAAAATAAAAGTGACACGGGGATGAAGACACGAGGCTCCCGGTAAAGTATGCACCTCTTTTATGCGATGGTCCGCGGTATCGAGCACAAAGACTAACGTCTTTTAATAAAGAAACATATCGTGACGAGTATATCATATAAATGCGGACGGGTAGTATGACAGAAGAACTTGCAGATGAAAAAGAGATGCTCAAATGGGCAAAAGGATATGCAAACAAGCAGGGATGGGAACTCAATACCGATCAGAAACAACTCTCGACAGTTATCCGGGGACTTGTGCGGAACAAAAAGAAGTTCGGAAGGCCGTATTGTCCCTGCCGTCTCCGGAGCGGGGATGAGGAGAAAGACCTGGCGATTGAATGTCCCTGCGTGTTCCATAAAGATGAAGTTTCCCGGGATGGACATTGCCATTGCAACCTCTATTTTAAAAAGAACTGATCATTTTTTTACGAGGTAAATCACCAATTTTATACTCTGCTTATGGATGAACCACCCGTTACCTCTGCTGTCTGCCCGGTCACAGGTCTGCCACCGGTTCAGGGCGAATCACCTGAGGTACTCATTCTCGGCAGTTTTCCCGGAAGGCAGTCACTGCTGAAACAAGAGTACTACGGGAACCCCAGGAATCATTTCTGGCACATAATTGAAACCCTGTTTCTTATTAATCGTCATCTTCCCTACCATGTCCGGACATTACGGTTAATGGATCACCACATCGCACTCTGGGATGTTGTCTGCACCTGCTCCCGTGCAGGCAGTGCAGACGCCATGATCCAGAGTCCGGTGTTCAATGACCTTGCAGGTTTCTTCACTGCATCCCCTTCACTACATCTCGTTGTCCTTAACGGAAGCTCTGCTGGCCGATACTATCACCAGCTGAATATACCTGCGTCTGTTCCTGCTGTTGTCCTGCCATCAACGAGCCCGGCAAACACCCGCTATTCCCTTGATGAAAAAATTAAAAGGTGGGAAATAATCCGCCCATATACATCCAACAATTAACGAACGAAAAAATTATCGTCCCATATGGAACTTCAGGAAAATAACGTGATATATTGCGTAGAATCCTACAAGCACTGCAAAGGTATAGCCGAAGATTGCAACCCAGTAGATATAGTCCGGAAGGGAAAGCGGATGCGAAAGAAGTACAAGCGATGACCCTACCACAAGGGAAGCCACGACAAGACCAAGTAAGAGCTTGTCGCTGGCTTTATCGAGAGACATCTGGAGTTTCTGGATATCGGTTTCCACGATCTCCAGTTTGAACGTCCCGGTTGAGAGCCGCCGGAGCATAAGGTTGAGATTACGGGGCATATCAAAAAGGGCATCGGCGGCGTCCAGAAGGGATACGGAGGCTCGTTTAAAATAAGCAGCAGAAAGGTTTCGCGCATCAGCAAGCTTTGTAAGATAGGGTGTGACCTCTTTTTCGAAATTGAACCTCGGATCAAGCCGGATACCGATGTCAAGTACCATAATAAAGACCTTGAGCAGGAGCATCAGGTTCATAGGGACTTTCAGGCGATAGCGTCGCATTGCATTGGTCAGTTCGGTCACGACAAGCCGGAAATTGTATTGCGCAAGCTCGTCACTACCACCGAAATCATGCATCAGGATATACAGGTCGTCCCGCAGGGATTCACGGTCAGACTCATCAATCTCGATCCCGAATCCTTCGAGGGACCTGAGCATGAGTTCCACGTCGTCATTCACCAGCGCAAAAAGGAGGTTTATGAATCCCTGCCGTTTTTCCGGACGCAGGATACCAACAATACCAAAATCCAGAAAGACGATGTTTCCCTCTTTTGTGACGAGAAGGTTACCAGGGTGCGGGTCACCGTGGAAGAATCCATCTTCAAAGATCATCTTGAGGTAAGCATGGAATCCCCGGACTCCGATTTCATGGGGGTCAAGACCCATCGTCACTATTGCTTCCCGATCATCAATCCTGACCCCTTCGACAAACTCCATGACCATCAGGTATTCAGATGAGTATTCCCAGTAGACCTTTGGGAAACGGATACCTGGAACATTATGGAAGTTTCGTTTCATTCGGTCGGCGTTTCGGGCATCCCGGGTAAAATCGAGCTCTTTTACGATCTGATGGGCAAAATCATCCACCATGCCGATCGGATTGTATACCCGGGTTTCGGGAAATACTGTTTCGACTCGCTCTGCCATGGATCGCAGTATGGAAAGATCAGTTTCGATAATTTCTCTGATATCGGGCCTTTGTATTTTAAGGGCGACTCTGGTCCCGTCTTTCAGGATTGCAGAATGTACCTGGGCAATCGATGCGGAGGCAACCGGCAGTTCATCGACCTTCCAGAACCAGTTTTCACATTGGTTAAAACCGTCGCAACTTTTTTCTAAGACCACCCGCACTTCTGAGAAAGGGATAGGTTTTGCATGGTCCTGCAGTTTTTTAAGCTGTTCAATCAGTTCCGGGGGAAGCAGTTCGGTTCTTGTGCTCATTATCTGCCCGAACTTTACAAATGTCGGGCCAAGTTCCTCGAGGGCAAGCCGCATCCGTTCGTACACCGTGGATGCATCGGGATCCTTTCCCTGGCCGGGAAGCCTGAACCGGGCTCGTGTGGGGAACATTGTTTCAAGCCCTATGCTAAAACCATGTTTGCCCAGTATGTCCACGATCTGTGCATACCGCGTGATCCGGTTAACCATGCGTATGATTTGGATGTCGTGATACTTAATGCGTGCTTTTTCCGTCACAATCCCAGTTGATGCGCAGGAAAAAAAATCATGGGGTCAGGTCCAAAAGGGATAACTCCTCAATCATTATTGTCATTCTGGTTTATGGAAAATGACAATCCGGTTTGTATTCGTGCCGGATGCCATATTGTTCACGCCCCATATATTGGAGGTTTTGGTGAATACCTGCTGGTTGATCAGCACTCCGTCGCACCTGAACCCTGCAGCGATCCCGAGCGGGATGACATGTTCTTCCAGGTGAATCGTCCGTTTCCTCACCTCCCCCACTTCAAACGCAACATAGCCCCCGACCCGGGTGATTCGGTAGAGCTCCCGGAATACCGACCCCATAACACCGGTCCATTCATCCAGAGTCCGGGCCATCGTAATCTGCTCCCCAATCGCTTCCTCGTGGTGACCGTTAAACCAGCAGCGGAGCCAGTTGTCCTCCCGGTACTGGACGATGTCAAGAAACGGGGGTGATGTCACGGTCAGCTGTACGCTGCCTTCCGGAATGTCGGGTGTCAAACGAGCATCCCCAGTGAGAAGGCGGGCTTTTTTTCCTGCCCGGTTAAGATTCTTCTTTTCCCCAGGGGATAGTGAACGTAACAGGCTCTTTGTCTTGTCCAGAATAAGTCGGTGGGTATCACGGTAATCGGGGATCTGCTGGCGTTTCCGGTTGATCCGTTGCTGGCTCTGCTGTGATACTGCCTGGTTTGGCGGCAGGGTATATACCGAGAAAAATCCCTTTGAGTGACCGGTGAGCCGGTTTGTCGCCACCATCGCGATCCAGCGGTCAATCATATCATCCCTGCAATCCGATTTCCGGTTCAGGAGATACTGCCTCAGGGCCACAATTTCCTTCTCGGTATCGGGATGGTAAAACATGGAAAGATCGATGGTTGCCCCTTCGCTGTCCCGGGGTATGGTAGTAAGACGTTTGTCAATGCTTGCAATATCAGGAGGAAAGAACCGGGGTTCCATCATAATCCGGGAGAGGGGGTTTGCATCGTTTGCGAATACATCCCGCCCGGAAAGCCCGGCTTCGATGACCGTTGTACCACGGCCACTGAATGGATCGTATACAACATCACCTTTCCGGGTCAGGATATCGATGAAGAACCTGGGAAGTTGTGGTTTGAAGCATGCACGATACGATATCTCATGGATTGAAGATGCCTGCCTTTGCCGGGAGGTCCAGAATTCATTGGTATACTTTGGGACGGTAACCGGTCCGATCACCATATCCTCAACGAGCGTTGGGATAGCAGCATGGCTCACGAATGCGCGAAGATACCGGTTCAGGGTATCTTCAGATAAGGGGGATCTGCCAGCCACCATAGCTAAGGGTAGGTTGTCGGACGAAGGTATAATGCTGGTGCCACAATGTCATGATATCGGATGTACCAGCACCAATACACGCACCAGGGAATACGGGGGAATTGGTGCATGAGTAAAACAACACTACTCTACGAATACCCGACATTGTGGTAAATACTGGATCCCGGGAAAGGTCCGGGTCAATTATAAAAAGAGAGACTTGTACACGAGCAGACGAAACGGGAAGGATCAGGAGGGCGAATTTACTTTTTTACTCTTCGGTATGCTCATGCCCTCGATTGCATCAAATGCTTCCGGGTATTTCACTATGCCCTGTATGCCATCCAGTGCGCCGGGGTCCAGGGCAAGTACCATAAATACATCGTCGGCAACAGCGAATGGCGCTACAATACCGTTTGCCCGTGCTGAGCGAAATCCATACCGGGGATAATATCCCGGGTGGCCGATGACGATAACAATACGATGCCCAAGAGTCCGGCATACGTTGAGCCCCTCTTCAATGAGCGCGGTGCCAACGCCAAGGCATTGGTAATCCGGATGCACCACAAGCGGGGCAAGAGCAATGGCAGGGGTGATTCCCTGGGGAGATTCGATGGTGACGGGAGGAAACATGATATGCCCGATGATCCTTTCACCATGAACAGCGACCAGCGAAAGTTTGGGATTGAAAACCTTAGCCTCCCGCAGGGCATCCACGAGACGTGCTTCGTCATAATGTGCAAACGCCTGGTAGTTTACCTCAAAAATTGCAGGAATATCCGCAGGAATTTCCTGCCGGATAAAAAAGGAATCCATCCTGTCCTATTAGGTGGCTGGGCAGATAAGGGAGATGTTCGTAGCCTGCCTGATTCAACGTGTTAATAAAATATACCTGAAATCATTGACAGCGGGTTGATTCCGGTTAATCAAAGGGTGTAAATGTGAGCACCGCAAACCTCTTTTGGAATGAACCCGACCATCAGGGCATATATCGACCTCACCCGCCTCCAGTTTTTCTTTGCCTGGCCTCTTCTCTTCTGTTCGGGATACCTGCTTGCGACCACTGTCTTTGGAAATTTCGCATGGTTCGATCTCGTACGGGTATCCCTGATTGGATTCTTCGGCTTTGAAGCCGGGCTTGTCCTGAATGATTATATCGATCGCGATTATGACAAAAAAGACATCGAATCGGATAAGCTTACGAAGTATTGGCGGATATTCAGAACCCGCCCGATCCCGGCCGGGCTTATTTCACCAAACCATGCGTTAGGGCTTTTCATTGGTTTAGCCGCCATCACTACTGTTCTTATCGTAACACTCCCGTATCCGCACTCACTGATAGTGCTTCTCATCATGATCTACAGTTATACCGTAGAAATATTCTACCAGATCGAGAAGCGGCAGCCACAGCAGTTCCCCTTTGCCCAGCTTATCGGGAGAACAGATTTCGCCCTGTTTCCGGTTGCCGGGTATCTCTGTCTGGGGAACCCGGACCTGAATGCATTCCTGTACTTTGTTTTCTTCTACCCGTTTGCTCTGGCACACCTCGGCGTAAATGACCTGATCGATGTGGCAAATGACCGTGCGAGAGGGACTGAGTACCATCCCGATACTCTATGATATGCCCAGGACAACGTTCTGGATTTTCGGGTTTACCATTATTCATGCGATGATGGCGTTGCTGTTCATGACCCGGCTTGGGTGGATCGGTCGTGCGGGTATTATAATCGGGCTTACGGTGCTCATGGCCGCAAACGGTGTGATCTTAAAGAACCAGACACCGGAAGCCGCTCTGAAAATGCTTCCGCTTTTCCACGTCACCATGCTTCTCTATGCAGGATCGATTGCCCTGGATACGGTTCTATGACCAGTCGGGAATTGATTTTCCTTTTTTATCAGAGAGAAATGCTCATCAAAATCTAAACGCTGCTATAGATAAGTACCATCATCTCTGTGCTTCATTTCAAAATTCCGAGAATGCAGTTAGCTGCTGAAGAGCCTCAGGAAGCCAGAGCATTAACCATTTGACCAGACTCCCGAACGGGTTCTTAAGACCCGTGTTTGACGGTCTTCCCCACTCTGCCTTTCTTGCATATCTACGAACCGAAAAAAAATAATCGTGGTGCTGAAGTCTCTACCTTATCCATGGGTTCCTGTGGCTCGACGGCCATGAATACTCACGGGGTTTCACCCCCGCCGCTTCGGCTCCCCCAAAATACGATACCCTTGAACAGGTACTACGTCATCATCGCAATAAGCGCAGGGGCGGTATGGGGGGACAGGCACTGTCCCCTCCTTCATCGTACCATTGCTGTGTATTTCATATCAAAGTAAAAAGAATTCTCCTGAGCAAATCTTTCCTATCTCCTACAGTTTTTTTGTCACCGGCATTGCAGATGAAAAACTGCACCATCAGATTTTCAGAAGCCCCTCATGGTCTTTCAGCCAGATCCTTCGCTGCTCATAATCCGGCATAATTTTTCTGACCGTATCCCAGAACTTTTTTGAATGGTCCGGCTGGTCGATATGGACCAGTTCATGCACCACCACGTAATCAACAATTTCAGGTGGGGCCTGGATCAGGCACCAGCTGAAACTGAGCCCGCCCTTGTGGGTGCACGACCCCCATCGCTGCCGTGCATCGGTTATACTGACCGTGGCCGGAACATGACCTGTTTTCAGACAGAACCACCAGCAACGGGCCTGGATTTCCTTACGGGCTTCCTCCATATACCAGTGTTTGAGCTGGTTCCTGATATCCGGAACAAGTGGTACTTGACACGTTCAGCCTGTCGCTGCGTTCAATTGTCATATTCCCGTTTTCCACAATGTGCAGCGGGTACGAACGCCCAAGAAAGAGGAACAGCTCCCTTTCGGCATACTCATGACCGGGGGAGAGCAGGCGCCGCTTCACCTCATCCATTTTCCGCAGGATCCACGAGCTCTGCTTCTGGATTATCTCCTCGATATACGCGGCGGGAGCCCGAAGTGATGCCCTGACAATAACAGTCGCTGCCGGGGTCACTTCGAGCGCAATGGTCCTGCGACGCGAGCGGATAATGTTTTAAACGGGGATTTCTTCCATGACGGACTACGTGTACGGTGTTGGTAACGCAACAAAAAAAGGTTCGGGATGCTGCATCGGCACGTCAGTGGGACGTTGTCCCGTTAATCCCATCACTGACAACTTTCCCGTCTTTCAGCCGGATGATACGATGGAAATAGTCCTTGTGCCAGTCCTCATGGGAGACCATGACAATGGTCTGCTTCATCGACTCATTGATCTCCCGGAAAAGGTCAAGAACGATACGGGAATTTTCTGTATCAAGGTTTGCACACGGCTCATCGGCAAAGAGGATATCCGGTTTATTCACCATAGCCCGGGCAAGCGAGACCCTCTGTTGCTGGCCTCCGGAGAGTTCCCGGGGCAGATGATCCCGACGGTCACACAGGCCAATCTTCTGCAAAATACCATGGCTATCCTTGCGGTACTGCTCCTCAGTGCGGTCTTTCCGGAGCATCGCCGGGAGGGAGACATTCTCCATCACCGTCAGGTCGGGAACGAGTGCATAATCCTGGAAGACGTACCCGAGCTTGTAGAGCCGGAACATAGTTTTCTCGTAATCGGTGAGTTTTGAAAGGTCCATACCGTCGATGAGGATCTTCCCTGAGGTTGGTTCATCGAGGAGTCCAAGCATATGGAGAAGGGTAGTCTTACCGCTTCCGCTGGGCCCCATGATTCCGAGAAACTCCCCTTTTGCAATATCGAGCGTGACTCCGTCAAGGGCTTTGACCTCGACATTTCCCATATGGTAAGTTTTTCGTAAATCTGATATCTCGATCATTTCAGGCCCTCATGGCAATCTGGATATCCTCGCGAGAGACCTGGTAGGCGGGGACGTACCCGGCTGACGACCGCCGCACAGAACAGGATCACGGAGTTTGTGAAAAGATCCAGGGGTGTGATATACAGATATGCAGACCATTCGGGAGTCACGATTGGGTGAACTGACATGTATGCTGCAAGCACACTCGTGATGATGATCCCGAGGATAATACCAAGGATGCCGAGGATAATGACCTGGAATCCGTAGTTATGCATAATGACCTCCTTATCCACGCCGATAGCCTTGAGAATTCCAATCTGCTTGCGGCTGTTGAGGGTCTTGATTGTGATGACGATGAACAACACAACCGTCGTAATGATGACACTGACAACGAGGGACACCGCGTTAATAATGGCAAAACTCTGGAGCACCTTCCCTACGCTCTTACTCAGCAGGTCCGTCATGGTCTGGATGTTCCCGTTCACCCCTACGCCATAAGCGAGGAGTTCGTTCTTGATGAACTGCTCGGTATACCCGGGTTTCGCTCTCACCGTGATATAATTCGCCTTGTCCAGCGTATTTCCTTCTACCTGTTCCATATCTGTCCAGGTCACAAACGCTCCATTGTCAACCGGACTCCAGCCGGTGGAATAGATCCCTTTCACCCGATAGTCTTTCGTGTACCCGTTACCGTATTCCACGGTGATAGAGTCCCCGACCCTGACTCCGCCCAGCGACTCCTGGAACTCATCTTCCTGGCGGATGGAGGCGTCACCGGCAACCGGTTTTCCGATTATGATCTCCCCGGTATCCCCTTCCCCGAGATAACTGCCAGCAACCATTTTCGTGTATACGGGGTGTACTTCCTTCTCATCCGTGGGAGTAATGGCACGCACGGACACCCCGAGTATCCGTTGCCGGTACTTCAAGGTCGCCCCCTTCGAGTATTGGGGGGATGCCCGTTGCACACCCGGCATGCCATTTATCAGATCGAGCGTGGCATCCAGATCGGTAATGTACTGCTCGCCCGATTTGGGGCTGACAAGGACATTTGAGACCTCATAATCCACCAGCTGGTTTGTGATGCTCTGGCCAATCCCACTGAACATGGAGGGAAGGAAGAGCATATTGGTAAAGCACAATCCGATAATCAGGATCGTCAGGATTGCACTTGAACGGCTTCCCCGCTGAAGCGAGCGCAGAGCCAGCAGGAATGCGACCTTTAATTCTTTTTGTCCCATGGGAGTTTTCCGTTCCCGTTCCTTTTTGGTAAGTACCAGTACCGGTATGCCACGAATCCCAGGATCCCAATGATGATAAGACCGATAAGGATTGTAGCTGATTGATCCGCTGCAGGCACCCTCAGGTTCAACTGCCGGGTCTGGGTATGTACACCCATATCATCGGTATACGAGATTGTAAGATTGTAGGGGTAGTTGCCTGATTTGACTCCTTCAAGAAGGAATACGGCCGGTGCATCATTACCGGGTTTGATCTTTCCGATGAAGGCTTCTTTTGTCCCTTGGGCCGGAAGGTCAATCAGTGCGGACACCTGTTTTGCCTCCCCCGTCCCGGTATTCTCGATCCGGATAGTGAGATCAAACGGTGTGTTTTCTGAAAGCCGCGGTGGGTTTGTATCCACAGAAACAAATCCTAATTCGGCCTTGCCTTTCATCATTAAATCGATCCCGGTCATCTGGGTACGCTGGGATCCATCAATTGCATTGTAACTGATAGTTACCGGAATCCTGACAAGACCGGCAGTAGTTTTTTTATCTGACAGCAAGGTGAGATCGATGGTCTTCAGTCCACCTGCAATGATAGCCCCGAGATGATATGCATCAGCACTCTTTGGAGCAACCGTTGCACTTACATTCTCGATCCTGATGATTACATCATCAGCGAGAGTCTGTCCGGCATTGCTGACAGTAAGTGTCACCGGGATCTCATCACCCGGGATTTACGCTGCCGCTCATTGAACTGCCCATGATAAGGATGGCCTGCCTCTCTATTCCCACTGCTGTGTTAACGTTTACCGGTACAGGGTACCGGGTGCTCCTTCCACCGGTTGTATCAATCCACACTTCAGGAAAATACATCCCGCTTTTTGAAGGGGCCTGGATGGAAAAGGTGAGTTGGATAGATTGTCCGGGCCCTATTTCACCCACATGCTGAAAATCTTTGCTCTGGACAATGATTCCATTACCTTCAAGCTTGACATTTTCAATATTGACATTGATATCCGTGACTTTGGTGGTTGCTGCATCTGTGGAAACTAGTCCCGTATTCTCTTTGAGGGTCGCACTCGTTGCTGTATTTTTCACCATGATGGTAATAGTCCCGAGACTGTCCGGCATCAGAACCGAAGGAGATACCTTATAGTCGGTGATTGTTACAGTCGGCACATCTGCAGCTGTTGCGGGCAGGACACATGCTGCCAGAATAAGAACCGCGATGAATATGCCTGAGTGAAGGGATTTCCAAAACAGTGCCGGCATCTTCAGTATCTTCCTGTTTTTTGAAACTGATGACAAAAGAATCGTCATGCATGAAACTCCGAACCGGTTCAAAACCGGATTTAGTAGTAAAAGGTTCATTACCCAAAGTTATTAAACTTACCATGGGTAACTTAATATTACCAAGAGTAGCCCCTCTAAAAGCGGGTTTTTTACCTAACGCGCAATCCGGATATTACCTTCATGCCACGCATTATTCAGGAGTACAGGGACGAGGTCAGAAAAAAGATTGTGGAGGCAGCGTATGGTCTCTTTCTCAACAAAGGGTATCATGCTACAACCATGAGTGCGATTGCCGAGAGCCTCGGCGTTTCCAAGCCTGCCCTTTACCAGTATTTTCCCGGAAAGGAGGACCTGTATGCGGCCGTTGCCGAACACGGGCGCGAAGAACTGGCCGCAATCCTGGAACGATCCTTCAAAAAAAGGGATCTCCGGACTGGGAGCGAAGTCCTGTTCGATACCCTTGCACGGTACACACCCCAGTTCAATGGCATATATTCAGAAATGATGATGCTCGCAATGCATAACGAGCGGATCCGAAACCTGCTCCAGGAGGATCGGATCGAGGATATCCGTGTTGTTGAGCGATTTATTGCCCGGCAGCAGGAAACCGGGCTGGTATCCGGCCAGCTGGATCCCCATATTCTCGCCATAGCATGCGATGCACTCATGAATGGTCTCCTTATCGATATCATGGCAGGAATGGATAAAGAAGAGGCAAAAAAGATCTGGATCACCGCAGTCACGCGATTGACAGAATAAACCGAGTTCCTGATTTTTTTGGGGGGTTAACCGGTTCCTCGAAACAGGGAGAATAGCCGGATATTTTTTTTACCCTATTGACGGTTACATGATTAACAATCCAGAGTTCACCTTGTCGACAGGTTTTCCTATGCAAATCGTGATATTCAGCCATGCTACCGGAATTGTTATCCCTCTCTGCATCAGGTATAATGAATTCCGCCGCCCCGACGGGGCACACCCGCGGCGGATCGGTAACTAAAAAATTCAAGAAAAACTCCCTGCCCGCTGTGCCTCGGAGAGACCCTGATGCGGAAGTCCATCGTAGAGAGAATAATTTAGGTGATTCGGAGGTGAACCGAATCGATTTATGTCTATTTCTGGAGTGAAAAAAAGATTATTTATGCGTGAAATAGGCTCTCACGCCATCTTTATCAACCGCATCAATCTTCACAAATCCGATTCGTTCGAACTGGACAACATTACCCAGTTCTTTTTTCACCAGAGGTTCGCAGGCACCAGCGATCTCCCCCTCCTGCGTGAGAAGGGTGCAGGGCACCAGCTCCTGTGCGGGCAGCCACTGGATGATATGAGCCTTTGGCTGCCCGGGCTTCAGCGAGCGAATCCCCGGCGTACGAGAACGACGGTATGCTCCCCTTCCATGAGATCGTAACGTTGAAGAGATCCTTTAACCGCACCATCGTAGCGTCATGGGTGATATCACCCCGGGGCAGTGCCACAGTTCCTTCAAACGCAAGAGTCCGGGTGCCCCGTGCAGCATCGCTCGGGTGCAGCATCGCATAGGCGGTATGATGCGGAGCACCCGCAATGGTTACGGTGATGGGATCCGGCACAAAGAAGTACCGGTTCGCAACGGGATCCACGATCTTCTTGTTTTCTGCATAGAGATTATCCCACGAAAAAGAGATGTCGGTGTCGCCGATCCCGATTGCCAGCACTGCATTCTTTACCGCGTCAGGACTGATCCCACGCCGTGCAAGAGCCCGGAGCGTGCCGAGCCGGATATCATCCCATCCGGAATATATCCCTTCGTTGATACCCAGGCGCATCTGTGATGTAGAAAGAACTACCCCTTCGATCCCCATCCTGCCATAGTGGCGGTATACCGGCACCTTCCAGCCAAAATAGTCATAGATATAACGCTGCCGCCGGGTATTTGCAATGTGATCCTTACCCCGGATCACATGGGTAACCCCCAGCAGGTGATCATCGGCAACGACCGAGAAGTTCATGAGCGGGTAGACATGGGCGATGACCTTGGGATGGGGTGGTGAATCGAGAATACGGAAAGCCGGGAAGTCCCGCATGGCGGGATCAGGATTATTGAGGTCGGTTTTTATCCGGACCGTCACCTCTCCTTCCTTAAACGTGTGGTCGAGCATCTTCTCCCAGAGCTCGAGGTTTTTCTCCACCGGCTGATCCCTGCACGGGCATGCAGTCTTTGCCTGCTTGAGTTCCCTGAAGTGCTCATTATTGCAGGTGCAGACATATGCCCCGCCCCGCTCGATTAATTGTTTACAAAGATCGTAGTAAAGTGGCAGACGTTCGCTTTGCGTGACTGTTTCGGTGATGCCAAGCCCGAGCCACGCAATATCTTCGATTACCATCTCATACGCATCAGGATCGACACGTTTCGGGTCGGTGTCCTCAATGCGCAGGATATATCTGCCACCATACTGTTTCACGTAGGCATCATTGAGCACCGCTGCACGGGCATGCCCGATATGAAGAGGGCCTGAGGGATTTGGTGCAAATCGCATTACCACACCATCTTCTGCACCTTCCAGATCGGGGAGCACCTTCCGGTGTTCATGTTTTACAAAGAGGGCTTCGTACATATCAGGCGCAAGTGCCTGGAGTTTTTTTGCCCTATCCTCTGAAGAGAGTGCAGCAACATCAGCAATGGCTTCTTTTGCCAGAGCTGCAACTTCTTTTGCCCGCGGGCGGAATTCGGGGTGGGCACCCATCACCATACCAACTACCGCACCGGCCTGCGGTACACCCCCGTGCTTCACCGCATTCTGGAGAGCACAGAGGAAAAGAAGTTCTTTTGGGTCTTCCCCTGCCATCCTAATAGCTCCGGGTCACAAAAAATTCGCCCAATTCCATCAGGAGCTCCCGCTCTTTTGATGGGGGAAGCAGGGAAAGATGTTTGTTGCTGGCCGAAACCAAGTCATGTGCAACCTTTTTCACATCTGCAAGCACGCCTTTATCAGTCAGCTCTTTGATCACCGCATCAATCTCCGCGTCAGTGAGCTCACGTTTGTAGGGTAATAAGTCGATCCCTTTCTCCCGGGCCTTGATCATTATCAGCGTCTGTTTTCCTTCCCGCAGATCAGAAGCCCGGTCCTTGCCGCTCTTTTCAGCCGGGGTTAACAGATCAATGAGATCGTCCTGTATCTGGAACGCTATCCCAATATTCAACCCGAATAGGTAGAGAGCTTTTGCCTGGTGTGCAGTACTCCCTGCAAGAATTGCACCAATACCCGCAGCTGCAGCATAGAGAACACCGGTTTTTTTCTTCACCATTTCGAGATATTCATACTCGTCTACATCTTTCCGGTGCGCAAAGGACATGTCCATATGCTGTCCTTCGCAGATATCGGCGCAGGCACGGGCAAGCATGGAAACTGCACGAACTTTTGCGTTTTCCTGAGCCTTTGCCAGGCAGATGAACTCAAAAGCCCGGGCATATAGAACATCACCGGCAAGGATGCCGGTTGGCATATCCCATTTCGTGTGGACTGTCTGAACGCCGCGCCGGAGGGTATCAGCATCCATGATATCATCATGGATAAGCGTAAACGTGTGCGTGAGCTCCAGCGCGAGCGCCGCCTGAATAATATCCTGAGAACTTCCCCTTTTTACCGCATCGGCAGCGAGCATGACGACTGCCGGGCGGAGTCGTTTGCCCCCGGCCGCAAGGAGGTGAGCACTCGCTTTGTTCAGTTCACCAACCTTGTCAATAAAATACCGGTCGATCATGAGATCTATCTCTTGTGCAACCGATTCCAGATACGGTAAAAGTTCTGACATCTGTGTACCCTCGTTCTAGGTGATCTTGAGCCTCTGCCCGTTCTTCATCATGTGGACGGTGGAATGGGCGGTGTAGCCAAGTTCCGATGCAAAGTCTGTGTAGCCTGCAGTCATCTTCAGGTGCCCGTGAGCAGGGAGAATGTGCTGGGGATTCAACAGCTGAATAAACTCGTAGTGGTCCTCGCGATAGGCATGGCCACTCACGTGAAGATCCTCAAAGATACGGGCTCCGGCCATTTTCAGATGCTGCTCTATCTTGTAGCGCTGCCCAAAATTCATAGGGTTCGGAATAACATTTGCCGAGAAGAGAACCTTGTCGCCCTTGGTCAACTGGTAGGGTGTATCACCAAGTGCTAGACGGGTGAGGATAGATCCGGGTTCCCCCTGGTGTCCGGTAATGATGGGCACAAACTTATCTTTTCCCGCCTTCATCATCCGGCGCATCGTACGATCGACAGTCCGGCGGTTCCCGAACACACTGGTAGTCTCGGGGAACGAGACGAGTTTCATCTGTTCGGCAGTTACCGAGTATTTCTCCATGGAGCGTCCCAGAAGCACCGGTTTTCTTCCTATCTCATGCGCACATTCTGCAATCGTCTTGACGCGGGCGATATGCGATGAGAACGTGGATACGAGAATCGCGTTCTTGTCATCCTCGAAACTGGTGATGGTGTCCCGCACGAGATCCTTGGCTATCCGCTCACTGGGACACCGTCCCGTGCGATCGATGTAGGTACTTTCCACAATCAGCACGAGTACACCTTCTTTCCCGATCTGCCGGAGCCTGGCAAAATCCGGGGGTTGCCCTATCACCGGTGTGCGGTCGAGTTTAAAATCACAGGCGTAGACGATTGCACCCTGGGGGGTATGAAGTACCGGCGTGACAGTGTCAATGATGGAATGCTGCGTGTGAACGAACTCCAAAACGAGGTTCTGGGAAAGTGTGTACCGCTGACCTGCCTTAAGCGCGAAGAGCTTGTTGTTCACACCAAACTTCTGTTCACCGGATATCTGCTGCCGGATCAATTCTGTTGCATAGGGAGTTGCGATGATCGGTGCGTTATACCGGTGCGCCAGTTTCGGGATCGCCCCGATATGGTCGAGGTGCCCGTGTGAGCAGACAATCGCCTTTACGGTTCCCTCGACCGAATTCATCATCGTATCATCGGGTATCGCCTTAATCTTTATCAGATCAAGGGAGTGCATATTCTCAATTTCCGCATCCTCGTGGATCATTACCTGGTCCAGTCGGAGTCCCATATCAAATATGACAATTTCCTTTCCGCAGCGGACAGCGGTCATATTTCGCCCGACCTCATCATATCCGCCCACTGCTATAATCTCAATATCCATTTTGTATCTCCTTGTTGTTCGTGTTTAGAGTGTTTCTTAAAATATTTACCGGTTTTTAGGTTATCGCCTGATGCGTGCCGGATTGTCCTTTTCTATCATCTGCCGGGTTTTGCCCATGATAAACATTCTTGTCTTTTTGAGATCGACAAGATTTGCTGATCCGGTCAGGAACATCGCAGCGGTCAGTTCCTGGTAGATGACTTCAATCGTACGATCCAGTGCCTCATCACTTTCCATTGCGGGTTTCAGGAAAGGTAGTGCCATGCCGCAGAGATCAGCACCGAGTGCAAGACCCTTGGCAATGTCAAGTCCTGACCTGACACCGCCCGATGCAATAACCGGGCCACCGGATGCAAGTACTTCTGCAAGACTTACAACCGTCGGGATTCCCCATTCGATGAAATCTTCGCCAAGAGTTTTCAGCCGCTTGTCGTTACTATTTCTGCTTTCATCTGCGCGGACACTCTCTACTGCCGCCCAGGAGGTCCCGCCCCAGCCACCAATATCAATTGCTCTGACTCCCGCTCCCCAGCATTGTCTCGCTGTATCCGATGAAATGCCACAGCCGGTCTCTTTAATGATGACGGGGGTACGGAACTCCCGGCAGAGTTCTCCGATAGCGGCTAGACACCCAAGAGCATTGTGATCACCCTCAGGCTGGATAGCCTCCTGCAGGAAATTCAGGTGGATTGCAATTGCATCTGCCCCAATCATCTCAACAGCCTGCTCCGCCCAATCAATCCCGTGGTCACGGAGCTGGACTGCGCCGAGATTTGCCACCAGGAACGCATGGGGTGCCTCGTCGCGGACTACCGAGAAGGTGTCTGCAAGAGATGGATTCTCGAGTGCAGCCCGTTGTGAGCCGACCCCCATCCCAATCCCAAAGCGTTCCGCAGCCCGGGCAAGACGGGAATTCACTTCTTTTGTCCCGGGGTGACCCCCGGTCATTGCCGAGATGAACAGGGGAGAAGAGAACCTACGGTTCAGGAACCGGGCGGTAAGATCGATAGTACCCATGTTACATTCCGGGAGGGCATTATGCACAAACCGGATGTCGCCAAACCCGGTATCGCCGCTCTCAACTGCTTTCTCTGCGCAGATCCGCAGGTGGTCAAGCTTGCGCGACGATGTGAACCTTTTTTTATCTCCCATACTTGTTAGTCCCCCTTAATTTTTGTCCCGCCATGGTCGGTTCCTGCAAGAAAGTCACCGATCCGCGAGACATGAAATATATCTGACCCGATCCCTGCACCTGCAAGACCGAGCAGCTCATTGATCTTCCCTCTCATTCCACCGGTGACATCGGTATGCATCGAGTTGCCGATCTGGAGTGATGGTGCCGTTTTTCTGGTAATTTCCGGCACCACGTGCCCTCCATCCAGCACTCCCGGTACATCGGTGGCGAGCCCCACGCGGCTGATGTTGAGTCCAACCGCGAGATACCGCACGAGCTGGTCGCCCGATACGATGCAGGTCCCTCGTGAGAGGTCCATCACCACGTCGCCGTGGATCACAGGAACCATCCTGAGCATAAGCATCTTTTCCAGATGCCGGTATTCAAAGGCAACGAGCCTGCCATTATCCGCTACCGCAGCGTGAAGCGGATGAACACCGACTGCGGCTACTCCTTTTTCACGAAGAGCCTCTACAACCGCATTGTTCAACCTGCTGACCGCACGATGGGTAACATAGATCCCGTCGGTCTTTCCTGGGACGGCACCCTTATCGAGCTGGTAGCGTTTTGCCTCCGGGTGCCCGCACGAACCGGCCCCGTGAACGATAACAATACCTCCGGTGCCGGCACGGGGAATCGCTGATGCAATAAAGGATAGCTGATCGTGGTTAATGGCACAGTCAGTTTTCTTATCAGTGATCACGCTCCCGCCGAGCTTTAGGAGGATCCGTTCAGACATCCTTTTCCTTCCTTGCACCTTCAGTGTCAATACCCGTCACAATAGCACGGGCTTCGCATGCCTCAATCGCACTGGCAACCCGAATCTTCAGATGCTTTGGGCAGAGAGCGATCATGCACCCCCCTCCACCTGCGCCCGTGATTTTGGCTCCAAATGCTCCCTGTGCCCGGGCAGCAAGCACGATCTTCGAGAGTTGCGGATGCCCTACCCCCAGTGCTTCGAGCAGCGCATGGTTCATGTCCATATACCACCCCAGTTCCTTTGGGTTGTTGAGATGATGGATCGCACTCATGCTCACACCCTGGATGGCATCGAGTATCGGATCCACGATCCCGGGATGTTTCTTTTTAAAGTCTCCCACGAGTTCCACCATCTTTGCGGTACTATGTGAGACAAGCGAATCACCAATAACAAGATGCAAATTCTGCGGGGGCAGCCTCCTGCGGGAGCCTCCCGTGATAAGGACAATCCCGCCATACATGGAGACCGTAGTATCCGTGGGGCTCGCCCTCCCCTTCTGCACCTTTTTTTCTATCTCAAATGCCATATCAGCGATATCTTCACGGGTTTTATGCAGGGAAAACTCATCGTTGATTGCCGAGAGCGTCGCGACCGTGACTGCTGCTGACGAGCCAAGTCCCGATGAGCTCGGGATCTGGGAATTAATATAGACACTGCCCAGGACACCCATTGCCTCAAAACATCCGTCAATATAGGGCGACTTTGCGCGCTGAGGGCGTTTTGTATTTCTGACCGTAACAAACACACGGGGTTTTATCGCCATCGCTATGCCGGGCTTTCCGTATACCACCGCATGCTCACCGAACAAAAATACCTTGCCCGGTGCACTCCATGTTGCCAACCTACATCACCGCAATGGCTGCATACCCCACGACCTCGCGACGGTCCCCCGTCACCTCGCCGCTTGTCGCATACCGTAGAAGTTGTGCTGTCTTCGCCCCAAGTTTTCCGCATGCTGTTACCATGGCGGCAATCGGGCCGTACCCACAGGCAGATACATCCCGTTCCACTATCCGATGGTAAAACTCCGGTACATTTAACGAGGTCAACGGTTCAATCGCGTAGAGATCGTCTTTTTTTGCCTTTTCTTCCTGCACATAGTGGGAGAAATCGCTGGAAGCCACGATCCGGACATCACGTTTTGCCAGTTTGATCGCAGTCCCGATCTTCTCTGCAAGTCCGCATCGCACTTGCATAATCCTGCTGCCCCATCATCACCGGGGCAATCCGTGCCCGGGGGAAGCGGTACTTGATGAAAGGCATCTGCACTTCAAGCGAGTGTTCGTCGCGATGAGAGAATTCGTCCGTTTCGATATCGAGCAATTCGACAAACTCAACATCAGTATCTACCACACCCAGGGGTGTTTCCCACGGGACCTTTGAAACACAGTTGATGTAACCACGATGAGATGGACCAATAACGACAAAAGTGCCTGAAAAGTCAGGTGAAATAGAGGAAAACGCCTGTGCGGCAACCTCCCCGGAATAAATATACCCTGCATGGGGGGACACAATCCCTAAGGAGTTGCCCGCCCTGCGGCTCACCGAGAAGAACTTCTCCAGGAGCTGTTCGAGGTGGGAAGGATCCCTTGGATAAAACATGCCAGCCACTGCGCATATACGCATCGTCATCGGATCAACCCTCTGGTCGTTATATTATATCTAACGATCGGTCATCCAAAAAGGAGACCGACCGGATTAGAGTTCCATTTCGAAGTCTTCCGGGGTGAGCGCTGTTGAGATCCCGCGGAGACGGAGCATCTCCCGTGTGAGCAGGAAATAAATCATCGACAGCGCTTTGCGACCCTTGTTGTTGGTAGGGATAACTAGGTCCACATACTTGGTCATGTTGTTGGTGTCACACAGTGCAACGACCGGAATGCCGCACTGGACTGCTTCATTTATTACCTGCGCATCACCTATCGGATCGGTGACTACGACTACCTGGGGCTCAATGTATCCATCGAGTACCGGGTTGGTGAGCAGTCCCGGGATAAACCGTCCGGTTGCCGACATTGCGCCGATGGTATCAGCGAATTTCCTGGCCGGGTACTGTCCGTACTGCCGGGAGGTGACAACGAGGATATTGGGGGCCTCGTACTGGTTTAAGAATTTCGCTGCGGTCTTGATCCGTGAGTCCGTCTCGCGGATATCAAGGATATAGAGTCCATCGCCGCGGACGCGGTAGATGAACTTTTTCATGTCCTCGCTCTTCTGCTGTGTACCGATGTGGACACCGGCTGCAAGGTACTCCTCGACAGGGATGAGCGGTTCTTTTAATTCAATTTCCATTTCGTTTACAATGGTCATAGCTGTTCCTCAATTCGTATCAGTTCATTCAGTTTTGCAATGCGTTCTCCGCCGACAATACCGCATTTTAAGAAAATACAGGAGAATGCAGTTGCGAGGTGTGCGATTGTTGTATCAGTTGTCTCACCGGACCGGTGGCTCATCACGGTATCCAGGCCACGGGTGTGGGCGAGACGGACCGCTTCGAATGTGTCAGTCAGTGTCCCGACCTGGTTGGGTTTTATAAGCACGCAGTTGGCTGCGTTCATCTCTATACCCTGATAAATACGGTCGACCTGCGTCACAAAGATGTCGTCCCCGCAGACAAGGCAGCGGTCACCTACCTGACTGGTGAGCTCCGCAAACCCATCAAAGTCATCTTCGTGGAGCGGGTCTTCCACATACACAAGATCATAACTGTCAACGAGCTCAGCAATGTAAGCGATCTGGTCTTCAGTGGTGCGAACCTTTTCGCGGTAGGTGTATCCTTCTCCGTTCCACATCTGGCTTGCAGCAACATCTATACCCATATCGACTGAAATATTCATCTCGTCAGCAACAATTCCGGTCGCCTCGGCAATGAGCTCAAATGCAAGGGCATCATCAATCTGCGGGGCCCAGGCACCCTCATCACCCTTGCCGCAGGATTTCCCCTGTTTTGCCAAGAGTTCCTTGACATACCGGTGCACAGCAGCATTTGCAAGAACTGCCTCTTCTGCATCAGTGGCATCCCCGGGTACGACAAGGAATTCCTGGATCTCGGTCGAATTTGCAGCATGTGCACCTCCTCCAATCACATTGCCCAGGGGGAGCGGCATCTCATTCACGAATGCTCCGCCAAGATAGCGGAAGAGTGCAATCCCCATCGATGATGAGGCTGCCTTTGCGTTTGCAAGCGAAAGCGCTACAGCAATGTTGGCACCGATTTCAGCGAAATTTGTCGTTCCGTCAATATCGCGGAGCTGCTCATCAAATCCCTGCTGGTCACCTGCATCCAGACCGATAAGTGCAGGAATTACATTCTGGACAGCATACTCAACGGCTTCTTTGGGGGGTTTGACCTTTGCTTCCAGCGTGCCGGTACTGGCACCGCTGGGAGCTGCAGACCTGCCAAAACCGCCGGGAGTATGGATGTCGGCTTCAACGGTCATGTTACCCCGGCTGTCCAGGATAGTCCGTAGCTCGATTACCTCAATAGTCGTCATCGTATCCTCTACTTCCTCTTTACCGTAATGGGGATGGTGTTGTTGTTGTATTCCTCAATGGCGATCTCAAGCGGATCGATCCGTGTCGTAGTGATAAGTAAGGGAGCACCCATTGATATCTGCAGAGCCCTTGCTCCAATAATTCTCGCCCGTTCATACCGGGTGTACGTCTGCGTCTGCATTTTTCGTCCTCAAAATGATGGTTTTTTAATGTTACTATGGGGTCGCTGAGATTCGAACTCAGGTCACTGCATCCCGAACGCAATAGGATGGTCCAGGCTACCCTACGACCCCTCGGTCTTACATCGATCTACTGGTACGGGTTGAGCTCATCTATGATCTCTTTATGGGTCAGGAGCATACGCCTGCAGCAGTACCGGGAAATATTAAGATCGTCGAGGATCTTTTTTGGATCCTCTCCTTTCTCCCGTCTCATCTTGAATTCTTCCCACGCTGTTGAGACTGGTTTCCCACAGGTGAAACATCGAACAGGTATCAAGATTTTTTACCTCTCATCATATCTTTTATCTTAACGATAAGACTTTTGGAATTTCTTGCGTGCTCCACGGCCGTGTGGTTTCTTTGCTTCTTTCTGCCGTGAGTCATTGACGAGGAGCGTCCTGTCATAGGTAAGATAGATATCCTTAATCTGGGGATCGTTGTGCCACAGAAGGATACCACGGGCAAGTGCGGTACGGATTGCTTCTGCCTGCCCCATAACGCCGCCACCAGCGACATCGATGATCACATCGATACCGTGTATCGCTTTGGGTACAAGAAGCAGCGGTTCTGATATCTTCATCCGTGTGACTTCGCTGCCGTACGTCTCGAGCGGTACAGAGTTGACACGGATCATGCCTTTCCCTGCCTTCAGGGTCGCACGGGCGATTGCCGTCTTGCGTTTTCCACTTGTGTTTATGATCTTTGCCATGGTGAACACCTTAGAATTTCGCTCCGAGGAATGTGCACACTGCACCGAGCGTTATATATGCCGGATTATTCAGCCGGTTCATGTGTGCATCTTCGAGTACTTCCATCTCTTTTCCGACAAATGCTACCGGAACACCGACATAGCACTTGATGCGCTTCATGGCATCAACACCACGGGGGCGTTTGTAAGGGAGCATGCCACGGATAGTCCGCTTCATGAGATGGTCGGGCCGGCGTGGGACGAATGGCCCCCAGCGATTGCCGCTGGCGCCTCGTTCCACCTTGTGCCGGTAGTTGGCAAGCACACGTGCACGGCTGCCGGAGATGATCGCCTTTTCTGCGTTGACAATTGCAATCTCTTCTCCGGCAAGCCCGCGCTGTGCGACAAGGCTTGCAAGCCGTCCAAGAAGCAACCCGTCACCGTTGATTACTGTAACCATGTCTTGTTCACCTCAGGATCCGGACACCGCTGCCTTTCGGATTGTCCAAAAGGAGTTGTTCGATCGACATACACTGTCCCTTTGCGTCCCTGATCTTGCTGGTTGCTGATGCCGAGAAGTTCAAGGCTGCAACCTTCACAGACTGGTCCAGCACACCGCTGCCGAGGACTTTTCCGGGAACGATGATCGTCTCACCATTCTGGGCATAGCGGTTGATCTTGGACAGGTTGACCTCAGCGTAATTCCTGTTCGGAGTCTCCAGCCTGCTTGCGATCTCGCGCCAGATCTTTGCCTCATTCTCCCGTGAATTGTTCTTCAGGAGTAAAATGAGGTTGGTTAGACGGGGGTTCGTCTTTTCCACAATTCTTGTCATATCTTCTCATCCCCTGCTATCTCGCTTATTTGTCTCTCCAGCTCGTCTGACTGATCCCTGATATAGTGCAGTGCACGGTCCATTATCACCTTTACCGGTAATGACCCGTCGCTCTCTACGATGAAAATATACCGGTCTGCTTCGGCAGATATGGTAATTGCCGGTTCATCCCCGATACCGCTCGACAGGCACGCCTTCTCACAGAGCCTGCACATGGAGCAGTCGGTGAGTTTTCCGTCAACTACTTCGACTTTCTTGCCTCGTACCGCAAGGATACCGCGGGGACACTCTTCCACACACATGGCGCATGCATCGCAGGCTTCACTGATGGATACGACAGGATGGTTCTTGAATCCGCATACGAGTGTCGGCTGCCATTTTGCATGCTCTCTGCCTGTATTGAGTATGGCATGTGCTTCAAGGACGAGTTTCTGACCTTTCGTAAGCTTCACGATAGGTATATTATCGTACACCGGAGTGGCTTTGGGATCCTGGGGAATGAGGTCGCTCGACAGGACTGTCTTAGGACCTTCGACGCTCAATGTGAACGTAACCATACAGCCCGGACATCCCGCTCCACCGCAGGAGCATTTTTCCTGAGTCGAATAGGTTGAAAGATCGGTTTTTATGGGTATGAGCCCGAGCCGGTGTGCCAGCATCTCATCGAAGAAAGCACTGGTATTGTCATAGATACGCACATCTTCAATTGCAAGGGTCGGTACTTCACCGATCATTGCCCGCCGGAACCCATTGGCAAATGCCGGGCTCGCTCCTGTAAGAGTGAATCGTGCCAGAGTATCGTCAAGACTGCTGAATTCGATCTCCATCACACTCTCCTTCCTCGCCTGCCACCCTTCGCGCGACAGGAGTCGTGAGGGACAGGTGTGACATCTTCAATACGCCCGATCCGCATCCCGGCACGGGCAAGCGCACGAATTGCTGCCTGGGCACCGGGCCCGGGGCTGCGTTGTTTACCCTGGCCAGGTGCACGCACCTTGACGTGTACCCCTACAATTCCCTTCTCGCGGGCATTCTGGGCAACGTTGCCTGCCATCTGCATTGCTGCATAGGGCGAGCCCTCGTTCCGATCCTGCTTGACCACCATACCACCGCTGCTTTTTGTGACAGTTTCTGCGCCCGAGAGATCAGTGATGGTGATAATGGTATTGTTGAACGATGCGAAAATATGTGCAACGCCCCATTTTTCCTTATCATTAGCCGCCATCTTATCTCACTCCTGCTGGTTTGGTGATCCGTGATTTCTCGGGATGAGAGTCACTTAAAAACGGTGATTTACCATAATAGGTGATCTGCATCTCTTCGTTCCGGTTTACCCGGTAGCCAGGAATACTGACGCGCCTGCCGCCAATTGCGATGTGTCCATGGGTGATGAGCTGCCGTGCCTGCTTTGGCGAACGGGCAAGTCCTTTCCGGTGTACAAGGCTCTGGAGCCGGCGTTCGAGCTGAGTCTGGACCTTGAGTGCCAGTACATCTTCGATATCTGCATCCGGACCAAGCAGTCCTGAACGCTGCATATGGGAGATCAGTTCGGTCTTCTTTGCCTCAAAAAGCGTCCGGTCGATAGTACTTGACATGAGGGCGAGAAGGTCTCGTGCTCCTTTCCGGTACTTTCGCAGGTAGCTCTGTGCCTTCCAGACTTCACGCTTGTTGCGCAGCCCATACTCTATTACAAGACGGGTTTCCGATTCGATCCGTGTCTTTTCAAAGGGGCGCTTGGGGGTCTGGTACGATTTATGATTCTTTCCCGGGTATCCCATGATCAGGCTGCCTCCTTCTTTCTTCCTCTTGACACCGACGGTCGTTCCGGTTCTTCCGGTAGACTTGGTGCGCTGCCCACGGACTTTCTGCCCGGTCTCGTGCCGGATACCACGGTAGCAGCGGATCTTTCTCATGAGGTTGACGTCTTCATCCTTCGAGAGCGCGACATCACCGCCTAACAGGTGCTTTGCCTCGCCGGTGTAGGTATCTTTTGGCCGGTTCGCCATCCATGATGGGATCTTCGATGAGTATTGTTCAACAGCGGTGCGGAGCCGGTTAACCGACTCATCGTCAATGCGACCAAGCAGTGCGTATTCGTCGACTTTCGCCATACGGGAGATAACCGTAGAGGTGTGCCTGCCTACGCCCATGATGCCGGTCAGGGCAACCCTCACCGATTTGGTTCCATCCAGATCGGTTGTGCCTATCCTTACAAAATATTTTATGTCTTCTTCCTGAGCCATCCAATCCCCTCGTTGTGTGAGATTTTCTCTTTTAGCGCTGAGGGAGGGATTTGAACCCTCGAGTCCCAGGGGGACACAGGTTTAGCAAACCTGCGCCATACCAGGCTTGGCTACCTCAACAGAGGAATCTCGCATCTTGTACAGACACTCGCAGTGGATAGTCACTGCTCCATGAATGGTGCTTTATAATATGGGCATGGTCTGGTAATAAGTGTTTGGCAGAAAAAAGCATACGGCCGGTCAGACCCACTACACTATCCTTACTATGAATGAACGGATTTGTATGCAGGCAATTCTTAGTATCTAAGTAGGGATTGCATCATATTTCAAAAAATGCTGTTCAACGTCCCTGATCCGCCGCGGGGGCGCCCTTTCGGGGGCGGCGGCAATCATCGCATTTTGATCACACAAGCACAAGCGCGAGAATTGTTCCTCAACGCTATCATCATTACCTTCTTACCAAATCACTTCCCAATAGCGATGCATGAAACTCATCAGGCTCGCCATTATCGCAGGTCTCCTCATCACCTTCATACTGACCTTCGCCGTTTATCCCGACAGCCCCGGATCGTATCGTATCGCACTGGAATGCTGCCGGCCAGGCTGATGGGTATATGGCGAAGTTCTGGGGACTCTTTCTCATCCCCTTTATCATGACGGGTTTTGTCGCCCTGTTCGCCGTTCTTCCCCGCATCGATCCGTATAAAAAGAATTACGAGAAATTCCAGGACTATTACGAGGGGTTCATTCTCCTGTTTGTCCTTTTTATGCTGGCCATCCAGGTCCAGATTATTCTCTGGAGCATAGGGTACCAGATCAGCCCGAACCTCACCTTTCCCCTCCTGATCGGGATGCTTTTCATCTACATCGGGTTTCTTCTCGGGCATGCAGAGCAGAACTGGTTTGTTGGCATCCGCACACCCTGGACATTAAGCAGTAAAACGGTCTGGAAGAAGACACACGAGATTGGGGGGAAATTATTCATTATCGCAGGAGTTATTGCCTGTGCCGGTATATTTGCAGGGAAGTATGCGCTCTGGTTCATCCTTGTACCGGTGCTTTCGGTTGCTGGGTATACCGTGGTGTATTCTTATATCGAATTCCAGAAGGAGTTGAAAAGCGGGGAAAAAGAGGATTAAGATTTTTATTCTTGATTCTTTGACTTCCATCGCTGGTGCAGCGTAGAATTCGATCCATGAGAATCCTGTGATATATGATGGAACCCGCCTCAGGATCTCTCCGAGGCACGGCGGGCAGGAAGGTTTTTTTAAATATTGAGGAACCGAGATCCGCCGCGGGGGCACCCCATCGGGGGCGGTGGGATTCATCGCAATTAAAAAAAATGGATAGAATGATACTATTCAGAATTGAAAATAAAGAAAAAAAATCTTTGGATATTACAGCGCCTGAACAAGAGATCGGCGCGTGATAATGCCAACAAGATTACCCTTGTCCACAACCGGAATTGAACTGATATTTTTTTGCAGCATCATAATGACAACATCCGCTATCTTTGTACTCCGGTCAATCGTAATAATTGGGGTTGTCATAATGGTCCGAACAATGATATTGTTAAACCGGAAGTCCTGGTGCCGGTCCTCTATCTTCTCCCGGAATTTCCTTAATGAGACTGCAAGATCAGTTTCCGTGACGATGCCGCTGATTTTTTTTCCTTCGGTAACAACAAACCGGGAGATGTGGTGTTCTGCCATCAGGGCCTGGAGGTGCGATAGCCGTTCATCAGCATCAATGGTAGGGGCAGGTTCCATCGCTCTATCAATACTCCCTTTGGGCTGGAGCACCCTGAGTAATTCCCCATAACCGATCTGCCCGATAAGGCGCTGGTCACTGTCATGGACAACCACCAGTTTATGTTTTTTTAAGAGCGGCACGACGACACTGATATCCTGCTGGGGGAATACCGAAGGGATGTTTTCCTCGAGTGAACTGGCAACATGAATCTTTGCCGTGGAGATCGTTGCCTTGTGTTTGCTCCCCAGCTTATCTGCGATCGATTTACGGGATACCGTTCCCACAACCTGGTGACTTGCAAGCACGATAAGCGGGTCACTGTTTTCATTAAGCATCTTATCCAGAGCTTCGTTGATTGACTGGGATTTTGAAATCGTCACCGGCTTTGCCATTACATCTTTAACCAACACCTGAACTGCCATGATACCTCCTCGTTTCCCCTGTTTCACTTTCCTCCCGTTATTTTTTACATGCACATTTCGCCGGTAAATCCCTGCCTGCAGAGCACCATTCTCACGGTTTATAGTGCATTGACAAGTGACCGTCGCGTGATAATACCGGATAGTCTGCCTTTATCCACCACAGGAACCGAACTGATATTCTTTTTCAGCATCAGGTCTATCACCGCCGACACACTTGCCGAAGGGTCAACGGATATGAGTGGTGCAGTCATGATGTCCCTGACAATCATATTCCGAATCCGGTGGTCCTGGTGCTGGTCCTTGACCGACTCCCGGAATTTCCTCATCGCAATAGCGACGTCGGTTTCTGTGACGATTCCAATGTATTTTCCTTGATCCGATACGACAAAACGAGTGATATTGTCATCAAGCATGCGGCGGCGCAGGTGAACAACACGTTCATCTGCCTCGATGGTGATGACCTTCTCGATGGCACTTTCAATCCCGTTTTCCGGCTGGAACTTTTTCAGCAGATCCCCGGCACTTACCTGACCGATCAACTTGTGATCGCTATCATACACTACGACCAGCTTGTAGTGCTGGAGCAGCGGGATGAGTACGTTAATACTTTCGTCAGGATAGACGCTCGTGAACTCTTCCTCGACCACGCTTGCCACGTGAATAGCAGTGGGTGCAATAATAGAGTTCTGTTTGCTGCCCAGCTTCTCCGCTATTGCCTGCCGGGAGACTGTACCGACTACAGAATTATTGTTGACTGCAATGAGGGGATCAATACCCTCTGCAAGCATTTTATCAAGTGCTTCGGTGATCTTTGCCGATTTGGATATGGTGGTTGGTTTTGCCATAACATCTTTGATAAAAATTTCTTTTGTCATTTCGCCACTTCCTTTATGATATCATCCCGTTTAATAATTCCAGATATCGCGCCGTTCTCCACAACAACAAGACTGTTGACATGGTTTTTTCTCATCAGTTCAAGGGCATCGGGCAGCAGTGTTGCCGGGGGTATCGTAATAACCGGGCTGGTCATTACATCCTCGGCAATCACTGATTCGACAGTTCGTAAGCGGTGACCGCTCGTCCCACCCGCCGGTTCGCGTCTCCGTGTCGTTACATCTTTTTTAACCACCCTGGAAATTGTATGCTCATTATCAAAGAACGCAAGGTTCGTTTCGGTGATTATTCCGGCAATGGTACCATCATTATTCATGACAACAACTTTGTCATCGCGTTCGCTCATCACCGTAATCACATGATCAAGCGAGTGGTAACGGCTGATCGTCGCCACATCCTCCATCACGTCCTTAACCGGACAGGTAAGGTTCCGGACAAGACCGGATTTCATCAGATCTGTTTTTGTTACTATCCCAACGACATTTCCTGCATCAACAACCGGAACAGAACTGATAGTGTTTCCCGAAAAAATGCCTGCGATCTTCCTGATCCCTGCATCGGGTGTAACCACGATTGGATTCCTCGTCGCAAATACACCCACCGGAATCTGGTCGATAGGGCGCCGGCGCCATGCGGGTTCTCCCTGGCGAAGACGGTACGCGATATCCTTTTTGGTGAGAATTCCCGTGAGCCTGCCGTCCTCCATCACAAGGAGGCGTGAGATTTTGTGCTTCACCATCAGGTTCCTTGCGTAGGCAACCGTCTCATTTGGGGAGACAAAATAGACCGGTGATGTCATCACATCATGTGCAAACATTTTTATCACCCCTTCGCAAATGCCCGGACAAGATCGAACTCGGTGACCAGACCGATCAGCCGGGAGCCCTCGATCACGGGTAATGCACCGATATTTCTGGTCAGCATCTCACGGGCTGCCTGGTTGATGCTCTGCATCGGTGTAGTCGTAAAGAGGTCCCCGGAAATCAGCGTGCGGACAGGCAACCCCATGACTTCTGCAACATTACCGGTTGTCAGGCGCGAAAAGACCTCGCGGCTCCCAAGATACTTCATAATATCCGTTGCAGTTACTATTCCATAGAGCACGTCATCGCTCACTACCGGTAACCGCCGGAACCGGTACTGGATCATATCGTGGGCAACGTTCGCAATCGTGCAGTCCGGGCTCGTCACCCGGAGCGAGGAACTCATAACATCCTCAACATTGAGCGTACTCCGCTCCGCACCAAGTACCCGCAGCACATCGCGTTCGGTGACGATACCATTCAGCACACCATCATCATCAACTATGGGAAGACCCCCGATCTTTTTTTTGACTATGATATCCACAGCATCACTGATTCGTGAATCGTGGGCGAGCGTGGTGATCTGCTGGGTCATGATCGTACGCACGCTCTCGTTGACCGCGGCGAGCAGGTTGCCACCATGCCTGACCTGGACGAGTTTGTACTTGTCTCCTCCTCCCATGAAATTGATCACATCACCGGAGGTGATGATCCCGCGCAGTTTCTTTGTACCTGCATCAGTAACGGGTAAACGGCGGAATCCGCATTTTGTCATGATCTCCACTGCCCCGATAATGCTCTGCGTAGGCGGTACGGATATGACATCATGGGTTGCGATTGCCATGATCTCACCTTCCTGCTGGACAATATGGGATTTGAACTCAACCGGCCCACGGTCAAGTTTTCCCTGCATCTTTAAGAGCCTGTCACCCTGTTTGATGCCCCGGTCATTCTGGTGCATAATTCTCCTCCGAATGGTTCAATGACCCTGATAGTATGATATTTCTGGAATGATACAAATCACCGTTAATCAGAAATCTGCTCACTTCACGCACGTTCGCGTCATCATTCATGCAAGGCCTTTCAGTACATCGTGCCGGTCAACAATGCCAACAATACGGTCCCCGTCAATGACGGGGAGCCGGCTCACGTCATGCTTCACCAGCAGTTCTGCAGCAGAGCCGATTGGTTCGTCAGGACCAATGGTGACAACATTCTTGGACATAACCTCTTCAATGGTTGTGTGGGCATGCTGGGCAATTACCGACTGCACCCGCCGTGTCCGGATCAGATCGCGACGGGAAATTATTCCGACAATCCGTCTTCTTCTTCACCACGGGAAATGCGGAAAACCCGCTCTCCATGATCATGGTGTAAATCTTCTGGATTGTGTCTGTCGGGCTTGCAATCGTTACGTCCCGGGTCATATGAGATGCAACGGTCCCGTGAAGTTCATGACGGGAGATGATAACGGGAAATACATCTGACAGGAGCACACCTCCGATAATATGAGGGCTGGGATCAACGACCGCAACACTGTCCGTCTCGTAATCCCGCATCACCATCGCCAGCCTGTTCGATGGTATCTGCCGGGCTGACCATGGGTGCTTCCTTGACGTACCCTTCAACGGTTACATTCGATTTTGTCGCAGTTACCCGCAGCCCATCCGTGAGGTCAATATAGCCGAGGAGGTTTTTTTTCGCGTCCACGACATAGACTTCACGGAACCGTTCGTCTCGCAGGATTTGCCGTGCCTTGGTTATCTGGTCATTATATTTCAGCACAGGGATCCCGATCATGAAATCCTGTGCTGTTTTCATGCAATAGTATCCTCATCACGGCAGCGGGGACAGAGCAGGATGTTGTCAACCCGTTTAAGATCATCAGACATCTGACCGCAGCGATTGCACATGCCCTGCTCAACAATTTCCTCGCGGTTAATCTCGATGAGATCAGTAAGGAGCTCATTGAGTTCATTGGATACGGTAAGGAGGTCCCGCACGGTCACAATCCCGATGACCTTCTTTTTTGCATCGATAACCGGCAGTCTCCTTACCTTATGCTTCACCATCATATGGGCGGCATCGCCTACAGTTTTGTCCGCACTCACCGTAATGAGTGGCGTACTCATGATTTCTTTTACACGTACACGTACTTGGTTTGAGATCCTTTGCCACCACCTTGCAGGTAATGTCTTCCTCGGTAACTATACCGATAGGCTGACTCGTTCTCGAGGATGATTACACTGCCAACCTCGTCATGGCACATGGCTTTTGCCGCCTTTGCGACAGTTGCCTCGATACCAATCATGGTCGGGTTGTTTTTCATTACGTCTCGTAACGGGATCTGGGTCTCAAACCGCATTTCATTGGATGTCTTTTTCATGAGTCACCTCCTTGAAGTGCTTGTTCTGATGATTACAATTAGCATACTCCCCTTCACTTGTATAAATACAATTTGGCGGGGGCAATCGATAATGCAGCGCAGTAATAATGAGGTCGTGCATGAATTACGATTACGGCGAGGTAATGAAAGACATATTATAAGAAACATAATAAAGAGCGATTTCTATACACTACTAACGAATTATGGTGAATTCTTTGTTCCTTTGTACGATGCGTAGCCATGGAGGTTTCCCATGAGAATATTTTATCAGACCTATGGTAAGGCAAAGAAGAAATTTTCCAATTTCCTCAACAGGTTTTTTAAGAAGAAGAGGACCCGTATCGGCATATACGGCCCGCCCAATGCAGGCAAGACAACACTTGCAAACCGCATTGCCCGGGACTGGACCGGGGATGCTGTAGGCCCGGTGAGCGAGATCCCGCACGAGACCCGAAGGGCAAGGAAGAAAGAAGATATCATCATCTCCGGTGCAAATGGCAGCACAATAATGATGGATATTGTCGATACCCCTGGGGTGACAACCAAGATTGACTATCACGAATTTCTGGAATTCGGTATGGAAAAGGATGAAGCAATCATCCGTGCCCGGGAGGCAACAGAGGGAGTAGCTGAGGCAATGCACTGGCTTCGCGAGGATATTGACGGTGTCATCTACATGCTGGATTCAACCCTGGATCCATTCATGCAGGTCAATATCATGATGATCGGTATCATCGAGAGCCGCAAACTCCCGGTTATTATTGTTGCAAACAAGATCGATCTTCGCTGATGCAGTCCCTGCACGGATCAGGAGTGCATTTCCGCAGCACCCGGTTGTTGCTATCTCCGGCCTTGAAGGACGGAATGTTGAGAGCCTGTACGAGACCATGCTTGAGTGCTTCGGGTGAAGGGTATGCCGCACAAATGTACAAAATGCGGACGGGAATACAAGGCTGGCTCAACGGAGATCCTTAAAGGCTGCGCGAGCTGCGGGGGAAAAAAGTTCCTCTATGTAAAAGACACGGAGATCAACAAGGATGTTCTGGAAGAGAAGTCCATCGTCTGAGATTGCTGATGAGTCTCATGAGGATATTCTTGAGATTATAAGAGCCAAAGAAAAAAGAACAGGTGGAGATGTATGACCGGGTGGAGACGATCCGTATTGTCTCACCGGGCACCTACGAGCTCAATCTCGAAAAGATGGCACAGAGCGACCAGCGAATCGTGAGCGTGGGTAAAGAGGGAAATTATATCATTGACCTCATGTCCATGGCAAAAGACGAGCCGAAAAAGAAGAAAGGAAAGAAGTAGTACCTTTTGCTATTTTGTTGCCAATTCATTTTTTATCCCGTCATAAGGCGCGGGTAGTTCAAGTTTTTTGAAAAAGTCATCGGTAAATGCAAGGCTGTTTTCCACCGCCCATTCTGCGCAACCGTGCCCAAAGCAGGTATCCGGAAAAAACGGGAGGTTTTTTTGTGCCAGCGGGTTTCCCGCAAATTTGTTTCTGAGTATTCTTTCCAGTTTTTCTCCATGAGTCTCTGTTATTTCCCCATACATTTCACCTTTCTGCACAACAATCCATTCCCGTTTGTAATGCATCAGGTAATTCCGGATTTCAATTAAGGTGCGGATATTTGAAAAAACCGGATTATCCACATCGAATGGAGGATTGTCTGCGATTATAAGTATTTTCTGGTACTTGTTTACCAGGGGGGCGCGATCAAAGTTCTTTTCGTTTCTCCATTTCTCACCGATCGTTTTCAGGAGCACTTCATTTTTTTCATCAATAAAGAAATAGGCATCATCTGCTGCATCAGCATAGAGCTCATTGATGGTGGATTCCAGGAATGCAACGGATGAGAGGATCGAGTTGAGGATGAATACCTCGTGCCGGAGGCGTGCTTCTTCGGAAATTTTGCCGGAATCCAGGAAATCCTTTTCAATATGGTAGCCCAGTCTGCACAACAATGCAGCAGACTGGATATACCGGACAGAGAAGCAGTCCCGGAACCTGATGGAGGATTCATCGTCAGTCGTTTCCAGAGGTATTTTGTTCATTCTTACATTCCATTTCTTTTCCTGGGTAAAAAAGGCAGGGGAAGGATGAAAATAGGGAGATGTGGGCTTGGTTCAGAGAACGTTCAAAATTGCCGGGAAATGGAAAGGAAACACCCTTCCGGAAAGTATTGGAAAAATCCTTGTATTTAAAAAAATAATTCTAGGGCTCTGGAGAAATGATCAAAAAAAACTTGACGCTCACGGGGGTTTCACACCCGCCACTTCGGCTCCCCCCAAATACGATAACTCCTGAAAAGGTAATACATCATCATCGCTCAAAGCGAAGGGGCAGTCTGGGGAGACAGGCACGGTGCCCTCCATCAATGAATGTTTTATCTTTTATTGAAAAAACATGGTTTTTTTACAGAGCGCATATTTCATGGCTTAAAAAACAGAACTGCCACGACAGCGACGATGAGGATAATGCCAATAAATGCATAAAGGAGGTTTTTTGCCAGCGTTGGTTTTTTCTGTGATCGGCGTATAAGATTCCTGATATTCAGGATTTCCCTTTGCGATTCTTCAACCGAATCCCGGATCTGACGAAGTAAAACACATTCATCTTCAGGAAATTTATTTCCGCAGTGCATACAGAACGCTGCACTATTTTCGTGCGTTAAATTCCTGCAGCACTCACACATTTTCACCATTGTTGCTCAACTTTTTGTGCATAATAGAGCACTGATAATATCCTATCAGGGTCAGTAGGTTATTAAATTATTACATTCTCGATTTTGAAACGCACCGGTGCTTTGAGGGATCGTACAATAAGACATACCATACACTAAAAAAAAGTGAAACCATGTCTTTTCAATCCTGCTTTGCCGACTATTCCGGAATAGTAACAATGCCCAGAAGCAGGGGCGGGATACCGCGGGCACGATCAGAGAAACACGCCAGAACTGACAATGAGTGCGTGCTGATACAGGTCGCAGGCAAACAGGGTGCACGGCTAGAGAACTAAACTCCTTTGAATTCCCGATGAGGGAACACGAACCGGCATTCAATTGGGTTACGATCAGGGGTGATCTTTTTATTTCAGGTCAACAGCATTACCTTTAAGAGTGCCGCAATGTTTGAAAAAGTGTTAATAGCTTTGGACTTTTCACCGTATTCGCAAAAAATCCTTGATCGCATCAGCGAGATTCCCTTGATACAGGAAGTGGTTCTCCTGCATGTGGTGGATGCTACCCGTCCCGCAAGACTGGACTGGACCCACGGGCACCCGCATATCGAAAACACTCAGCTCCTCTTAGAAGAGAAAAAAAAGGTTCTTGAGCAACACGGCCTGAGGGTGCGCATAAGCGTTGATGTGATAGTCAATGCAATTACGCAGGGCACGATTTCGCATGCGATCCTGGAAATTGCGGAAGCCGAAAACGTATCCCTGATAGTTATTGGTGCACGGGGTATCAACCCGATCCAGGAACTTCTGTTAGGGAGTGTTTCATCATCGGTACTTCGGTATGCAACAACAAATGTCCTCATTATGCATTTCCCCCCGACATCGGGTGACACCAGAGCAACACCTGCATCTTCCTACCCGAAACTATTTTCAAAAGTGCTGGTACCTACAGATTTTTCCCGGTCCGCCAGCGATGCATGGGGGTTTTTAAAAACTATCCCGGGGATCCAGGAGATTATCCTCCTGCATGTCGTCAATCGCGCAGAATCACAACAGGATATAGAAGGTTATATCAAGGCCGCAGAAACCCGGCTTGAGGACATGAAAAAGGAGCTTATCAGGTACTGGTGTTGACGTAAAACTTCACGTATGTGCAGGAGACCCGACAGAGATGATACTTTCGGTTGCAGATGAGAACTATGTATCCATGATAGCGATGAGTGCCTTTGGTGTGGACTGGATAAGGAAGCTGGTGCTTGGAAGCACCACGTTTACCGTCGTGAGAAGAACAAAGAAACCGGTTCTCATCATCCGGACCGGGAAGGAAAAATAAAACAGCTGAATGATATCCGCTACCTTGCGGTGATGACGTAGGCGACGTGAGGGCGTGCCCGGACCGGACTGCCTGCGGGTAACAGATGGATACACCCCGCATTCATTGCCGGGTTATTTCCCTTCATCAATACTGGTTGCCCTGACATCGTAGCTGCAGTACTCCCCACGATAGAACCAGTTGCGATAAATAACCGGTGTGATAAGCGTCGTGAGCAGGCTCATAAGTACCAGCGTTACGTAGACACCTTGGTCAATAATCCCTGCTTCCAGCCCGATTAGAGCAACGATCATGGCCACTTCTCCCCGGGGAGCCATGCCAAACCCTACAATAAGCGCATCTTTTGAACACAATCCGGAAAGCCGGGCAGGAATACCGCACCCGATGACTTTGGTTATGATCGCAACGATGGTGAGCGCGACCAGGAAGATCCCGATCTCTGGCGTCAGAGCATGGAAATCTGCGAGAATTCCCAGGGAGACAAAGAAAATCGCCGCAAAGATGATCTGGAGGTACTCGGCCCCTTCCTTCAAGCTCTTGCTCCGGTTGAGGTGGACCCCTTCAAACGAGACTCCGGCAATGAATGCCCCGACAATTGCAGATAACCCGACCACCTCGGCGAGCATAGCATAGAGAAAGGCCATCATCATCGCAAAGATGAAGATGAATTCCGGGTATTTTCCAGCAAATGCGGTCGTATCCAGTTTTTCAAGGAAACGGCTGACCACCAGAAGCCCGAATGCACCGGCGATCACGATGAAGGCAATCGCTTTTATTGCGACAATGGCAATGCCACCTGCTGATACGGTGCCGCTGACAACATCGGTACTGATCGCAAGTGCAAGCAGGCTGAGTACGTCATCGATGACCGCTGCACCGATTATAGCTTTTGCTGCTTCAGTCTGGAGTTTGCCCAGTTCTTTGAGTACATTGGCGGTGATTGCGATGCTGGTTGCCGTCAGGGCAGTCCCGATAAAGATCGCGCTTGGCATATCGTAGCCAAAGAGCAGCGAGAGCCCGTACCCGCCAATCCATGGGATGATAACACCGATCCCGGCGATAATCCCGTTCCGGAACGAGAGGATATCCTTTAAGTTGAATTCCAGACCTATCACAAAGAGCAGAACGACCGCACCCAGATGTGCCAGACCCCGGACAAAATCCGTATAAGTAATCCAGCCAAGCACACTGGGGCCGACAACGATACCGACAAGGATCAGCCCGACGACCGCTGACTGGTTGATACGCGAAGCAATGAGATAACCACCAAGAGCCACGAACAGGAGCAGGCTCATCTGGAATTCCGGTGAGGTAAAGAGGCTATCCATTATGTGTACTGGTAAATTACTGTAAAAAACCCTTGCTGATGACATCCCGGCCCATACCACCATAAATATTTTCCGCACAGCATACAATTAGCGTTATCAAATCCTGGGAGATCTCCCAGTCTCTAAAAAGATGCTCCCGGTACAGGTCAAAGTATGGCAAAAGTGCTCTCTGCTCTCGCAGGGTTCCGGAAGAAGAGAGAGACAACACTCCGAAACAGGAAGACAGATCCTGGAAGGAAGATGGTGATTGAGCGTCTGCCCCATGTGGAAGATTTTTTGCAAAGGTTCAAGGCGGGGAATTTTGGGTGTATGGAAAAACGAAAAAACGATCTGAAATCCAAAGGTTGTGGTAGTCTGACAATGGATGCGGAGGGGGAAGTTGCATCGCATACAACGGTGTATTCTCAAAGATTGTTCAATCGGTACAAAAAAAGATGAAAAATTGTGTTTTATTAATCATCTATGCCGGGGGGCATACCGCCCATACCACCGGGTGGCATGCCGCCACCAGGTGAGCCGGATCTCGAAGATGCAATGACATCGTCAATACGGAGGATCATAACGGCCGCCTCTGCTGCACTTGATATTGCCTGCGTCTTCACCCGCAGTGGTTCAACAACACCTGCCCTGAGCATATCTACGGGTTTGCCCACATTGACATCAAGCCCGAAATTCTTTTTACCCCCTTCGTGTGCAGCACGGATCGCGACAAGCATATCAATGGGGTCAAGCCCCGCGTTCTCAGCAAGGGACCTAGGGATGACCTCCAATGAAGCAGCGAATGCCTCAATCGCAAGCTGGACACGGCCCCCTTCCTGCGATGCATATCTCCGAAGCTGGAGCGAGAGTTCGGTCTCTGGAGCTCCGCCACCGGCAACGATCTTTTTGCCCTCAATAACCACGCTTACCACCATGAGTGCGTCATGGATGGCACGTTCGAGTTCATCGACAACGTGCTCAGTCCCGCCCCTGACAATGATGGAGACTGCCTTGGGATCTTTACATTTCGAGACATAGATCATCTCGTCTCCTGAAACCTTGCGTTCCTCAACAAACCCTGCCGTGCCGAGATCCTTTGGTGTTATTGCATCGATACTATTGACGATATTCGCACCCGTTGCCCGGGCAAGGTTCTCGATATCACTCTTCTTCAGCCTGCGGATAGCAAGGATCCCGGCTTTTGCAAGGTAGTGCTGGGCAACATCATCAATACCCTTCTGGCAGAAGAGAACGGTAGCACCGCTTTTTACAACCTTGTTCACCATCGTATGGACCATGTGCTCTTCTTCATCGAGGAATGCCTGGGCCTGTCCGGGCGTGGAGATATTGATCTTCGCGTTCACTTCGGTTTTTTTGAATTCGAGCGCTGCGTTCAGGAGAAGAATCTGCGCATTCTTCACTGATTTGGGCATGCTCGGGTGCGCACGTTCCTTATCGATAACCATGCCTTCGATAAGATTGGTATCGTCTACCGATCCGCCGACCTTCTTCTCCACATTGATGTGAGCGATATCCACCTTACCATCGGGATCGGTAACAAAGGTGAGCGCCTTTACGAGGATGTCGCAGAGCCGGTCCTTTGATACCTCCGGGTTTTTACCAGAGAGTGCGGTCTCGGCGATCTTTTTGAGCATCGCGGTATCGGTTGGTTTCACCGTAATTGCGAACCCTTCGACCATCACAAGCGCCTTTGCTGCTGCCATCCGGTATCCTTCGGCAATAACGGTCGGGTGGACGCCCTGGGTAAGAAGCCCCTCCGCGTTCTTCAGGAGTTCCGCTGCGATCACTACTGCGGTGGTTGTCCCATCGCCGACTTCAGCGTCCTGGGTCTTTGCGATCTCAACCATCATCTTTGCGGCAGGATGTTCTATGTCCATTTCCTTTAAGATGGTGACCCCGTCATTGGTGATGGTGATATCCCCCATGCTGTCTATGAGCATCTTGTCCATGCCTTTGGGACCAAGGGTTGAACGGACAGCGGCCGCCACTGCCTTCGCAGCGGCAAAATTATTGTTCTGGGCTTCCTGTCCCCGGTTCCTCGTCGCTCCTTCCCTGAGAATAATAATGGGTTGTCCCCCAAGTTGTTGTGACATGGTATTCCTCGTTAAGTGGTGTACATGTTATTTTTTATAAGATAAATAGCGTTACATTCGGCTCTGTAGAAACGGGCATGAACGGATCGGGTTCACTCTCGAACCATGAAAATCGAATACCCGGTTTTTATTTTGATATCCGAGAATGCAGTTAGCTGCTGAAGAGCCTCAGGAAACCAGAGCATTAACCATTTGACCAGTTCACGGACGGGTTCTCCGACCCGGTGTTTGACGGTCTTCCCCACTCTGCCATTCTTGCATATCCATGAACCGAAAGAAAATAATCGTGGTGCTGAAGCCTCTACCTTATCCAAGGGTACCTGTGACCCGACAGCCATGAAGACTCACGGCGTTTTCACCCCCGCTGCTGTGGTCTCCCCCAAATACGATAAAACAAGGACAGGTAATACGTCATTATCGCTCAGCGCAGGAGCGGAATGAGGGAACAGGCACTGTCCCCTCCTTTATCGTACCAGTGCTTTGTATTTCTTAGAATAGCAGAAGGAATTCTGCAGAGCGTTACCTTCTCTATTTTTTCCTCATCACTGCTTCAGGTATTCCGGATTATTGTAACTGAACCCATTGCCTGGATGATCGTACTGATCCAAAAAAGCAATATTTCAACATCCTGCGATGAGTCAGGAAGGGGAATACTGGCCGGAAAATTGAGAGGATATGGAAATCTCAGTGGAGATTATTACGTTCAAATCCTTTTTATTCTTTGGTAGTACCATCCGATTCGTTACGTTCTTCTTGTTCTTCGTTATCTCCCTCAAGGTGTCGGATATATTGTTTCATTGAGTGGCGATATCGTTCAGTATCATTTTCAAGTTCAAGGATACGGTGTGTGTTTTTTGCATCGGCTTCGGTTAATGCGCTTATTTCACTCGTGCAATCCTGAATTTTTCGCGTGTACTCCTCAATTGCCGTACGTGTTCTCTCTGCATCACGCTCAAATTCAATGATCCTTTCACGATTTTTTACTGCAGATTCCCTGAGGGCACCAAGTTCACCCTCATTTTTCCGAACCTGTTGAATATACTGTTCTATTGTTGAACGCAACCGGTCAGATTCTCTTTCCAATTCGGCTATTCTTTTGGTATTTTTCGTTTCGGATTCCCGAAAACCGCCGATTTCGACCTCTTTTTCCTTGATAGTCTGAGACATATACAGGTTCGAGGTCTTTACAATCGCATAATCAGATTTCAAATCCGAAAGAAGTGATTTCTGGTGATCCAGATCCTGATAGACTGAGCGTAACTGGTTTTTAGTTTGCCTGTTCTGATCAGTGAGGGAAACAAGTTCGTCGTTGAGGATTGTGAGTTCAGTGCCGGCAGCCGCATTCATTTCAAGAATGCGACGCCATCTGAATAATCGCCCAAAAAAACCAACAGATTTAAGTTTTTCGAATAATACCCGTAAATTATCTGAAGTTGAGATAACCATTATTCACTCCCAATAAATCCTAAGTCCATTAATGAATACAAACGTTCTTAATATTTAAAAAAAACCGATTGCGGTTCGTTAAGGAGCGGGGATTTTGAGGGAAACAGAGGTTAACGCGATGATTCAATACCTTATTTTTTTCTTTTGGGAATTGTTTTTTCTTTCTTTGGCCAGAATACCAGGAGAATCGCAATTACTCCTAAACTTACGATCGACATGGTCACAATACCCCAGAATGTTTTATCAGTTCCCTGAGTAAAATACGCCAGAGAAGCAAATGTCAGCGCACCGGTGGCGATTATTACGGCTCCACCTGCAAATATCACCATGACACGGGATAAATGGAACATTCGTTCAGCAAGTTCACCCGATTTCTTTTGAGATTCCATTGACTGTATCAGGATTGCTGTAGCGATACTGTCCGGACTATCTTTGAGTTTTTGATATGCCTGTATTTTATCATCAATTTTTTTTTCAAATTCTGAATAATTGGTAATTAAGTCATCGATTTCTTCTGCGTCCATACTGTAGAATCATTCAGGAAGGTAGTGCTATAAAATGATATTCCTTGCACCGGTGCCTTGCATCATACGATAGGTAATAAATGAGGATACTATCGAAGAGATTGTTCAGGGTATTCAGCATTTACGGTCTTACCGTATTTATTGTAATACGGATTTTTTTTAGGATATCCATAACCCAAATTATAAGTGCAAGGATTCGAATCGGAATCCCATGTTATCCTATCATTACTTAACCCCTTGTCCTGGAAAAAAACGGGCAGTTTTTTTGTTACAGCAGTTGAATGCATATTTGGACAACGTCCGGGAGCTGGAAAGATATGAAAGTCCTTGTGATCATCGGCAGCCCGAGAAAGGGGAACACCTTCCGTGCAGCGGAACGGATTAGGGAAATTCTCCAGTCATACAGCCCGGTAGAGTTTGAGTACATCTGGCTGCTGGACGAGAATCTCGGATTCTGTCGCGGTTGTTTTACCTGCATTGCCAAAGGTGAGGAGAACTGCCCGGTGAAGGATGCAGCACCTGCAATCGAGCAGAAGATGCGGGATGCCGATGGCGTGATCTTTGCTTCACCCGTGTACGGGATGAATGTCAGCGGACTTTTCAAGGTATTTGTCGATCGGTCCTCCTACATCTTCCACCGCCCGCGGTTTTTTGAGAAGAAGGCACTGCTCCTCAGCACTGCCGGAGCCATCGGGAACAGCGAGGTTCTCAAGTACCTGCGCCTCGTGGCACAGGTGTGGGGCTTTGAGGTCGCAGGTGAGGCCGGGCTGATCACCCCGCCGGGCACAATTCCGGAATACCGCGAGCGCGAGAACGAGGAAATCTGCACACGGGCCGCAGCAGTATTCCATACAGCCCTTACATCCCCCCTCCGCAAAAGCCCGGGTCTCAATGACGTGATCATCTTTCATGCGCAGCGGGGATCCTTTGGGGAACTGCGGGAGCAGGCTCCGGTGGACTACCGGTACTGGAAGGAGCACGGCTGGCTTGAACCGGGTGTCCGGTATTATGTAAAGGTGCAGGTCTATCCGCTCTATACGTTGATTGGCCAGTTCGTGGAATACATGGCCCGGCGTCAGGTACGAAAAGATTATCCCGCGAAATGATCGACAAAAAAGCGGGACTTGGATCTGCGGGGTTTGAGGTGGTGAAACCGACATGTGCATCCCGTATACCAACGGAGCCCGATATGGACCCGGATTGGCTCTTTTTGGTGGGGTGATCTGAATAAAAGTGCAAAAAATGCCGAATGAAAAACATGTTTTTTGAAATACGCTGATATTGCGATTTTCCTGGCAAAATACGGCAATTACTGGGTTTAAAATGAGCCTGTTTGGTGCAGTTTTGTTGGCGGATCTCAATGTTGATCCCCCATACCTACCGATTAGAGAAGAAACACCTGAATTGATCTTTATCTAACATGGATGAGAAATAGCGATCATCTTTTTGGACCTGCTCTTACCTTATGTATCTATAAAAGCTCAAAATGGCAATCAGGACTTAATTCGGGCATATTCGGTTTTTCGCAAGATCCCGGTAACCGGACTTATTGGGGGATTTTTGATTACCTATCTTCAAATTCTAAATATACGGGCGTAGAATGAGGAATGCACGGTTTTACCGGCAGAAAAACCGGCCTTTTTATTCCCTATTGGTTGGCAGATCTTTTTTCAGACGGGCTGAAGTATGGGGAAATGAAAAGAAGGTCTGTATTGGGGATCCGGAATTACACCAAAACCGGGAGAAAACCTACTCTTTTACCTACCCTGCTTCTCCGTCGGAGAATATCTTCATGTTAAGGAGTCCAACCCCAAAAAAATCACTAATTCGAGAGAAAACAGAACTACTGTTTTGGGATATCCCCGGTTCAAAGCCGGTTTGGCTATCGGGAACAGTAATGCAGCCGGAAATGACCGCTAATAGCACCTATTGGAAGACGAGTAAAAACCAAAGATAGGAGGAAGACCCGATGAAAGTTGTATAAACCCGTATCTTCCTTAAACGTTTACTTATTTTTTAGGAAAGATAAATGTTGCTAAATTGTGTTAAGAATTATATATCAGTGACTGTCCAATTGCCCAAAGAACGCGAATATAGTCTTTGGTGTTTTCTTTATATTCTCATATTAATAACCGAAACAGATTATAAAAGGATGAGTGGCAAAATCGCAGAAACCTATAACCCCAGTTGTGGTGCGAGAATCTGGATTCGAACCTCCACCACATCTTAAGAGCTCAATACAATTTTCCATTTTTCCAGAAGAATGGTTTTTCGTATTCTCTTTCAAAATTCGCAAAAACACCCTCATAAAGAGCAGGGTATTTTGCATCCTTTAAGGGAATGTTAACCATGAATTTTTCAATATCTTCAGAATCTGAGATCATCTTCAGATTCAAATGGCAGCTCCAGTCCGATAACAATGAACACAGGTATCCTTCTCTGGTATTCGAATTCCTGATACCTTTTTAATTGTGCTGGATACGACCATTCCAGTTGGTTCTTGTTATTCAATTGTGTTCGGTACTTACACTCGACAGCAAATTTTTCTCTCGTTGGAAGGTATTCAAAAATGAAATCGGGATTTTTACTGCTGTCAACATACCTTTCAGTGTTTGTTTTAAACGAATGAGTTTTTTCAACAATTTTGAAATATTATTCGAAAAGAGATTTTGGACATGATCCTCAAATCGTTTACCAACAATTTCAGAATCATTCGAGATATGATAATCAATTTTTTGAATTGCATTACCAATTTTACCCAAAAATCGCATAGTAAAAATCGATCCATTTATCAAAGCATCAATGTTACGGATGCTTTCTATTCCCGATTAAACCGGCGGGCTTACAATAATCGTCGCTTCCCATCATTCTTGAGCAAAACCATCGCAACCCTTATAATTCCTCCCCCCAAATACAGTCAAGCACTTTTACATAATTGTGCTGACAGATGTAAGTCCGACGTGCTTCATCGCACGGCCTCAACCAAGGCTTTGGGATTACAGGGAGTCAGTAAAAATACTCGACTTTTCTGGACTTACACAAGAGTTTAGGAGGCTATTGTATGGCACGAATGCATGCTCGAAGAAGAGGCAAGTCATGCTCTGTCCGCCCCTACCGGAAACAGGCACCTGCGTGGTCCAATACGGACGCAAAGGCGATCACCAAAGTGATCCTGGATCTCCGCAAGGAAGGCGCATCGAGCAGCAAAATTGGGCTTGTCCTGCGGGACCGCTACGGCGTCCCTGACGTGAAACTTGCCCTCGGTAAGCGTATCGGGGATGTTTTAAAAGAGAACAAGGTTGCATCCGAGATCCCTGAAGATCTCCGCGATCTTATGATAAAGGCACTCGGGCTGCGCAAGCACCTGGGTGAGAACAAGAAAGACCTGCACAACAAGCGGCAGCTGAACCTGACCGAGTCAAAGATCCGGCGTCTTGTGCGGTACTACCGTGGAACAAAGAAGCTGCCCCAGGAGTTCGTCTACAAGCCGGAGACCGCAGAAATTCTGTTGTCCCGATAAGGAACAATCATCATCCGAAAATACCCATGCCCCTTGAATCCATCGCAGAAACGGTTGCAGATCAGATCCGGCGCCAGGAGTTTGTCGAGGTCTACGCACACCATGATGCAGACGGCATAGCAGCCGGCTCGATCCTCTGCCACGCGATGGAGCGGGCAGGTATCCGGTTCCGCTTAAGGATCCGGCAGGAAGTCAATCCTCGCTGAGCTGAAAGGAGACGCTGGTCACCTGCTCTGCGATCTCGGGGCAGGAATACCAGACCTCCCCGCTGAAATAATGGTGGTCGATCACCATCTCCCGAAGTTTGAGGGAACGTTCCATGCAAACCCAAGGCTTGCAGGAATTGACGGTGACCGGGAACTGTCCGGAGCAGGGATGGCGTATATCGTAGCCCAGAAGATGGGGGACAACCGCGATCTGTCGGGGCTTGTAATACCCGGCATTATCGGTGACGGCCAGGAAATAACAGGTAAAAACCTCGGGATCTTCAATGACGGCATCACTGACGGCATCATCGTTCCGGACCGCGGGCTCACCCTCCCGGGCAGGGACATGACCGAACGGTGGTATACAGCAATCAGCCCGTATCTCGACGGGATCAGCGGCGGGGAACAGACTCATCGCTGATCTCATCGGACAGGCACAGGTCCAGGCAAAAGGTGAGAATGCGAGCCGGCTCGACACCCTGCTCTCACGGGTAGTACTGGAAGCAGCACCAAACACGACACGGGCAAGCCTCGAAATGATCTACGGTGATACCTACCATCTCCAGCGTGAGGTGATTGAAGATGCCCATGCACTCACTGCGGTGATTGATGCCTGCGGGAAAGCCGGTCGTGGCGATATCGGGGCAACCCTCTGCCTTCGCTCCTCCCATTATCTCGACCAGGCATGGGAGATTGCCCGGCAGCACCGTATGAACGTGATCGATGCGATCCGGCATTTACACCCCGCTGAAGGTCCGGTCGGTGTCTACGAAGTGCAGGACGTCACCCTGGCAAGCGATGTCGCAGATATCCTTGCGCGTGACCTTATCAACATGTGGCCGGTGCTCGTGTATGCACATACCGGTGACTCCTGCAAAATCTCGGCACGCTGCCCTGCAGGGATCGTAAGGGAACTCGGACCGCTGGTCAGCACGCTTGCAACTGCATGCGGGGGCAACGGCGGTGGACATATCCGCAGGGCAGGAGCAACCATTCCCTGCGGGAAGATGGGTATGTTTACCAAAGGCTGGCAGGAGGAACTTGCCTCATGATGCAGATCAACGGCAGGATAACAACAGTGCACGGCAATGCAGGATGTGTTGCCTCCTCATTAGCGCCGGACAACCTCGTCAGCATGAACACAACCGCTGAAGGTGATCGTGTGACGACGGTACTTACCGGCACACAGCTCCGGTCGGTCATCGCTTCGGTAGACGACTATCTCATGAATCTGGCAATTGCGGAGGACACCTGTTCGTCTTTTTCGCACCAGTCCGCAGATTCTCAACATATAAGCAACGGTAAAACCCGGTCAGACAATTTGGGAAAGAATACGGTTGCAGGAAAAAAAAGTACAAGGAGGAATTCCTCCAGGTGATACCATGGCAAAGAAAAAACAGGTTGGAAGAAGAGTAGAAGGCTGGAAAGCCAAAAGCTGGTTCAAGGTACACGTCCCCGACAATCTCGGCAAGGCGTATATCGGTGACACCATTGCAAACGATGCTGAGAGCGTAGTCGGCAGGATCATGCAGGCAACGCTTGGTGAGATTACCAACGATTACGCAAAACAGCACATGAAGATGAGCTTTAAGATCGCAACGGTAACCGGTGATGCAGCATATACTGAATTTGTCGGTCACGAAGTTACTCGGGACTACCTCCGCTCGCTCGTCAAGCGCCGGAGCTCCCGCGTGGACTGCCAGGTTCCGCTCCTCACAAAGGACGGCAAGAAAGTGCGGCTGACCATCAGCTGCTACACCTTTGCCCGTGCAAACATTACGCAGGAGCACGCAATCAGAAAAGCTATCACTGATACGGTCACTGCCCAGGCAGCGGCATGGGACTTGACCACCCTTGTCAACGGGATTGCATCTGGTGAGATCTCCCGGGATCTCTTCAAAGCGGTCAAGACCATTTACCCGACCCGCAGGGTTGAGATCATCAAATCCAAGGTCGAGCCGGTCGCAGCACGGGTCTCTACCGTATAATACCAAAAGGATCTTCTTTTTTTTTAATGGAGTGTGGTTACTCCCGGGTTTATTGACCATTCCGCGGTTTCAAACGTTACAAAGGAGACTGGCACGACCCCCTTTATGTACCTGGTTAAAAACTGGTAACATTATCCGTGAGATTGCCCTTTGGCCCCGGCTCCTCCATGGTCCTGCCGCGATGAGCCGGAACACACCCTTCGAGATGGCATTTAAACGTCAAAATGGGGACATTTTCAGGATAATTCCCCGGTTTTCTATCATCCAACCAAGAAACATAATTAGTCACCACATCCAACCATTCCATACGAATGACCGCCCAAAAGATCCTCTTTGTCGTTCTCGACGGCATCTCTGATCGCCCCTGCCCCGAGCTCGGAGGACTCACCCCCCTTACCGCAGCAAAGACGCCGGTACTTGACCGGCTCGCCCGGGAAGGGATCTGCGGTATTATGGATACCATTGCAGCAGGAGTCCGTCCGGGTTCAGATACCGCCCATCTCGCTCTGCTGGGGTACGACCCTTATCACCATTATACCGGGAGAGGCCCCCTTGAATGTGAAGGTACCGGCATCCACATGGATCCCGGGATGATCGGGTTCCGCTGCAACTATGCCACTATTTCACGGGACGGGATCATTACCGATCGCCGTGCAGGAAGGATCCATGATACCACTGATCTGAGCACCGCAATCCAGGAAGGGGTAGACCTTTCAGCCTTTGGTGTCGAGATTATTTTCCGCTCCGGTGCAGGACACCGGGCATCACTGGCATTCAAAGGTGAGGGACTTGGGTACTGCGTTTCATCCAATGACCCGAAAAAAGACGGTGTGGCCCCGCTTACGATACACCCGGTCGGGCAGTCAGCCGGTGATGATAAGACGGCTGCTGCCGGAAACGAGTTTGTCCGGCAGTCCACCAGAATCCTGTTTGACCATGCCATCAACAAAAAACGCTTAAAGGATGGATTAAACCCGGCAAACATTATCCTTTTGAGGGGGGCCGGTGAGATGGGACATTTCGAACCATTCTCAAAGAGATACGGGCTTTCCGGCAGTGTCATATCGGCTACAAGCCTGATCAATGGCATAGGAAGCTCTGTCGGTCTTTCCCGTGTCTCTGTACAGGGAATCACCGGTTCACAGGACAGCAATATTCCCGGAAAGATTGCAGCAGCGATCCATGAACTGAACACCAAAGATTTTGTCCTGGTCAATATCAAAGGAGCCGACGAGTCCGGACATGACGGGCTTGCCTCGCAGAAACGCGATTTCATCACAAAAACCGATACCGCCCTTGCACCCCTGCTGGATCTTCCTCACTGCATCATTGTCATCTGTGCCGACCATTCCACTCCCTGTACCATTAAAGATCATAGTGCTGATCCTGTACCGGTACTCATTCACGGGGAGGGCGTCCGGGTAGATGATGTAATACGGTTCAATGAATATTCCTGTGCTCATGGAGGACTCAACCGTATTACCGGTGCAGCTCTCCTGCCAACAGCCCTCGACCTGATAAACAAGGCACATAAATTCGGGGCATGATGAACATTTCGGGGGACAGATGAAAGAGAGAACCGTAAAAAACTGGCACAAGCACTGCCTGCTCCCTGACGGGACAGAACTACAGGAGCACAGTATCAAAACAGACCGGAACATCGTTGTCGGTGAATTCTGCCAGATCGAGTACGGGCTGCGGGGAGCCGACGTCTACGTGGGAGAATCCTCAAAGATCCGCGAGTATGTCTGGGCAAACGGGGACGTGCGGATCGGGAACTGGTGCGAGGTCGGGGGCGATGTGATCGCCAAACAGGACGCTTATATCGGGGAAGGCGTGCATATCGCCGGCAAACTGATCGTTTCCGGGGCTCTTGACATCGGTGAAAAAGTCGAGATCAAAGAAGGGTTCGAGGCACAAGGTGACGTGGAAATAAGAAACCCGATGCCGGTCTTCATGTTCATCATCATCTATTTAATGACCCTTTTGAGAATAGAGAATGAAAAAGAGCTGAACCGGATCATTGATGACCTGTTCTCAGAAGAGGAGGAGAAGCGGGAGATCCCGCTTATGATACCTGCCCGCTCGAAGCTGAACCTGAAACTCTTTACTGTCCCCTCCACTATGAAGATCGGGAAAGGCTGCCGGCTCCATGGCAACATAAGGGCAGGTTCCATTGATGTCCAGCAGAACTCGGTCATCTTCGGGAGTCTCCGGGCAAAAAACCGCATCACGGTTGTTGATGGTGTCACCGTCCACGGGAATGTAGAGAGCGGCAGTACGGTCTATGTGCGGAAGGGAGCTCATATCCTCGGTGACGTTATTGCAAAATCCATTGTGCTCCATGAAGAGGCAACGGTTGACGGGACGATTGAAGCCCCGCATGGTATGCGTATAGAGCGGGGTTCATGAGAGCCGCGGAGATCCTCGGGATCGATACGGTCAGATTCATCGAACCTGGATTTGCCGCACTCACTGACAGCAGGTTCAATGTAGTCCTTGCAGAAACTCGGGGTGATGAAGGGCGTCTTCTTTTAGATGAGCATGAAGAACCAATAGCGATGGCATTCCATGGATCGGAGGGGTGGATTGCCGGTTCGTTCCTGTGCAGGAACCCTTCGGTTGCGCTCATCGAACTCTTCGAGAGCGTGAACGGTGAGATATTCCAGGAAGACCGGGCGGTCTGGGCAGGGGCAGTACGTGAGAACTTCAGCAATGCCCTGGTTGCCGAAGTTTCCCCATCAATAGATGATCTCAATCCCACGCGGCATGGAATCTTAAAAAATCTTATTTCCAGCATCTGGGGAACGAGTCGGGGTGAGACCTGTATCGACTGCTGCTGCGGATCAGGTGTTGGATCAGCGGTCTTGCGTGACCTTGGCTTTTCTCCCCTTTCCTATGACAATGATGAGTCCCTCCTCTCCCGGGGCCTTACAGAAAAGCGACTCCTCCCCGAAGAGACAATGTGGATCGATGCGACGATTGCCTCCCGGTATATCGACCCGGTACCAAAAGGAATCGGGATCATGATGGGGGAGATCAACACGTTTTCCCAGGATATGTGGGCACAGATCATAGAGGAGCTGTGCACGATAACCCGGGAAACACTGATCACGGTGGGGACAGAGAAGGAGGCGTTTCTTATCCAGGACTGGGGAAAGGAGATGGAACGGGATATGGAAATAACCGAGAACCCTGCTGACCCTATTTACGATCTCTGGGTCTGCCGTGTTCAACCGGCGTAAGGGTTGGCGGGAACGTTTTTATGTATCACTCAATCGGGAGCTAATCAGGTATAACCCGGAACTGGGAGTGAATTAAAAATCTATTGATTATGAACTGATTCTCCCGATAACCGCGATACCCCCGCGGGTAACTGCCATGGCATTTGGTTCGCTGGGTTGTTGATAGCATACATTAAACGTATACCGTGGACCATCCGATACATTTGCCAGGTCGGTAACCACGTTCGAAGACCCGGCCGGTAGGTGATACCCGGATACATTAATTTCGAAATTAAAAGTATATAGGGAAATTGCAGGTTCTTCTGTCGATAGCGGCACGTCGAATGAAAAATCTCCGTTTTCAAGGGTTGTGCAATCGGCAATGTGCGTTTTATTCGGGATTCCGATGAGAGTAACCTTAACCTTTGCACCGGCAACAGGGCTACAGGATGAGGTTGCCAAAAACGGCTTGACCGACGTACCTTGTTACAGCTCTTGGGGGTATGCCAGAATCACCAGCTTGAGATGATGGGTCTGTTACCGATTTTATGCCCTCAGAATTGATCCCGGTGAGGTCTGCCGAACCGGATTTCACCTGAAACACAGAGATACCAGGAAGCGGATTACCCAAAACCGGTTCCCCTTTTTCTCCTTTCGGAAACAGGGTAAACGGCGACGTTGTAGTATTCTGGCTAACGAAGACTGACAGAACACTGGAGAGAGGAAGGGGTACTGTTATTGATGAGCTGTCATGGATCTCAGACTTTCAGGTCTCCCATCAAAAGACCCGTACATCCGCACGTCATCACGAGTGCCAGAATAAGTGCGACGGTTACAACAAAATACCGGTATTGCATAATAACCCCAGGATAAATTTATTATATAACTATAGTATATTAAATTTTCTATTTTTATTTTTGCTTTTATTACGTGAATTTTTTTAAATAAAACAGAAATAATGCGTTGAATGGGAAAATATAAAAGAATAAAATAGAGAACTATTTCTCAAAAACCAAGGGAAACTGTTTCCTGTTGCGGAACAGGTACTATTCAAATAAAAGAGTGGTTTTTCATTCATTCAAATGTACTTCGAACAGATGTACCGGGCGGCAACCTTTCTTTAACAGGCTTGTTGATTAACGGGGATACTATCTCATCGTCTTTTTATGCCCTTTATGGAGATGCACCTTCTGTTTCCCACCGACTTTCTTAGGATCCGGCTTCTTCTCCTTATGAACGTCCTCGCTCTCCAGCTCAGCGATCACATCAATGGGATCATCCATGAATTTTGTCAGACGGAGGATCTCAAGGAGCCGCTCCATTCCGATAAAATGCTCGGCCATCACCTTTGCAAGTGGTGACATAACAAGCCGGGTTCCCCGTTTCTCGACAAGCCGGTGGGCAATCGAGCTCGGGCAGCACCGGTTCCACGGTACCGACCATCATACCGTTAATCCGGTTGAGATCAGCCTCCTCACCATTACAGGCAACGGCATTTGCTACATACTCTTCCGAGCTCTTTTCGAAATCGTGCTCCGGCGCTACCTCCTCCATTTCACCTTTTAAAAGACGGATTGCAACCTCCTCTTCAGTAAACGGGTTCTCCCGGGAATAGGTGCCGCCCGGCTCAGCAAGGAGAACTACCCTCCCGAGATCGTGAAAATCCGGTCTTCCTGCCCTGCCCGCCATCTGGTTGAATTCCTGCACCGATAGCCAGTCCCTGCCCATGGCAAGCGCATCAAAGATCACCTGCGATGCCGGGAAGTCCACACCCGCACCGAGCGCTGCGGTCGTGACCACGGCCATGAGTTTCCCCCCCAGGAACTTCGCCTCAACATCCCGTCGCTCCTGTGATGTGAGACCTGCATGGTATGCCGCTGCCCTCATCCCCAGTGCATCGGCAATCGTATGACAGCGGGCCCGTGCGTTGGTAAAGATGATGGTCTGCCCCCGGAATCCTTTTGACGATGTCCGCTTGTACTCTTCGGTCGTCATCTGCTTGATGGTCGGGATTTTCTGTTTACGCTCAAGGAAAAGGAGATACCGCTCCAGCCCTACCGGACGCTCAGCGTACCGGACGAGACTGCAGTTTAATTTTTTTGCCAGCGTCTTTGGGGAACCAATGGTAGCAGAAAGGTACAGGAACTGTGCCTGCGGGGCGAGGTACTTTAACCGTGCAATCATGCCATCGAGGCGGTGCCCGCGGTCTGCATCCTCGAGCATCTGTACCTCATCAATCACCACGGTCGCAATGTTGGCCATCTTCTGCCCGGAGCGGATCATATTGTCCACTCCTTCATAGGTCCCTACAATGATCGGTGACTGTGGGTTCCGGTCCCCGATTTTCCGGGTCTCGGGAAGGTTAAGGCGGCTCACACCGGTGAGGAGCCCGGTCTTTGCAAACTTCCCGTACCGCTCCGTAAACCGTTCGTATTTCTGGTTTGCAAGTGCTACCAGCGGTACGAGGAACAGCATTCTTCCCCGCCCTTCAAGATAGTTCTTGATCCCTGCCATCTCACCAATGAAGGTCTTGCCGCTTGCCGTGGCGGCAACCACCAGCAGGTCCTTGCCGTGCAGGAGACCTGCTTCCACTGCAAGCTGCTGGGCCGGCATGAGCTGGGAAACACCACTCGCTTCAACAAACTGCCGCGGCAGGGGCAGTTCCCCGATTGCTGCAGTCGTCATTACCAGGTGCGGTTCGAGCCGGTCGTACAGTGCCGCTTTCATGGTAAGTTTATCGGGCTGCAGTGTTGCTAATACCCGGTCAAGATTACGGAACGTGAGGAGCAGGTTCTCAAGGTGCGCATACCCTTCGAGACCCAGTCTGCCCATATGGGAAACTTCACGGCGCAGCTCGCGCTTCCCGCACTCAAGACAAATCTTCTCGCCTTTGCCAAACGTGACAGAATTTTCCTCATTTAAAGGGGTGAACCGCTCATCCAGCAGGCACATGCGGCAGGCGTCAACAAAACCGGTTTTAATCTGAAAATCTCCGAGAAATGTTGCAAATTGCGGATCGGGTTTGACAAGACGGACATCTGCCTCACGGAGCCTGGCAATCAGGTCCTTTGAAGGTGTATGACGGTACTCTTTCTTCCCGCCCCACTTGAGCCGGTACTTTGTCGGGCGCGGTCCCCGCGGCGTCTCCGTCAGATCAACAAACCCGGCACCCAGCACATGCCTGCCATCATAAAAGAGTAGTTTGTAACTGCCACCTTTCTGGGGCTGGACAAGAATCTTCATGGTGAGATAAGATCATGGATTACGTACACGAGTTCCACGCTCTCCAGTCTTTTTAAAAAGTCCGTAAACTCTTCATCTACAATGACAATCACACAATCAATCCCGTGGAATGCTGCCTCAATGACACCTTCCCGTGCACCAAAGAACATATCGGGTTTTTTCCCCGCCTTTATCAGCGCTATATATGCCTCAAGTCCTACTGCTGCAATTATGCCGGCCCCGCCAATGACTTCCAGCAGCTTATCCCTTTTTATCTTTTTGGAACCCCCGTGCAGGATCCGCGGTACTTTGCAGACATGAATCATCCCCTCCTTATGATCGATGATCCCATTTAACCGTGCAACACCTACATCGTCGTCTTTTTTTGCATCCGCAATGACCGTCCCGGTTGCTGCAAGCGGCTTTTTTCCCGCATAGAGGAATCCGGCTTTCATATACACGCCGACCTGATCTTCTTTTGTCAGGTCTTCGGCAGCAATGGCTGTCCAGACCGAGACCTGCTGGATGATATCACGTCTGATATGCCGGGCATAGGATTCGAGTGACTCGGCATTTTCAAGCACCCATTCGATACCTGCCTTGGTCACCTCGTAATTACCCCTGCCGCTCGCAGAGACCTTCCCTTCATCCACAAGTTCGCGGATATACTCTGATATTGCCTGAGGGGTAACACCCAGTTTTTCTGCAATCTCCTGCTGCCTGACTGCCGGTTGGTGTTCAGCAATCTCTACGAGAATCTGGAGGCGCGACACCTCGCGTTTGCTGCGCAAAATAGAATAGAGTGGATCTTTAGCGCCCAGTGTCAAGCAGCACCAGTCCCTGTCCCTTGACATCCATGTGAATGATCCGTTTGGCAAGTCCTTTGATAAAGACGGGGCTGACACCGAATTTCCGGGAGAGATCGTTGATGGAACTGTTACCCTTGCCGAGTTCTCCTTCAATCTTCTCCACGACTTCACGGAGGTTCTCGTCATTGGAAAGCGAGATGTACAAAATGTCGGAGAGATCCGAAAGGTTGCACTGGAAGTTCGCACGGAACTTGTTGTAGGATGACCGGAACTCTTTTTGCGGTTTTGCACCGGGTTTTGGCATCCGCCACTGTTCCTCCACGAGGTTTCCCTTCTTTAATATCTGGAGACATAGCGGAATACTATCTTTATTGACGTGTACTCGGATCTCGTCTTCTGTCATCCATGATTTGTTCAATAGTTCATAGACCTTTTTAAAAGATGGGTCGTTGAACGTCATCAGGAGAGGAACAAGCTCAACGGGATCGTTTACAATTCGAATATGGCCCGGCACGGTAAAACCCTATAATTATATGGTTCCCTGAATCAATAAATTTTTGCGGCACAACCATGCAAAAAACGGGTAAAATCACAGTTCGCGGAATTGTCCAGGGTGTCGGGTTCCGCCCGTTTGTCTATGCACAGGCATGTGCCCTGGGAATGGCAGGCACGGTCAAAAATCTCGGCAGTGAAGTGGAAATTTTTGCAAGGGGAGAGCAGTTTGAAACGTTTTTAGCTGCAGTCTCCCGCGGTTCCCCGCTCTCCCGGATCGATTCTGTAGAAGTCACCACGAGCCTGCAGGAAATCCCTGAAGGATTTTTCATACTGCCAAGCGGTACCGGTTCGCTGACCGGCATGATCCCCCCCGATGTTGCGATCTGTGGTGAGTGCATCACCGATATTTTCAATAAAGGCGGGAGATACGAGAATTACTGGGCAACTTCCTGTGTAAACTGTGGGCCCCGGTATAGTATCATCCATGAAATCCCGTACGACCGTGAACGGACATCCATGGCAGAATTCCCCCTATGTCCAGTCTGTGAACAGGAGTACGGGGATCCTGGTTGCCGGCGCCACCATGCACAGACGATTGCCTGCAGTACCTGCGGCCCGGAAATCGGACTGTCCGATTCTCTCGGAAACAAGGTTGAAGGCCTGGATCTAATCCGGGAAGCAGCTGAACTGCTCGATGCAGGCAGGATCCTTGCAATGCGGGGGGTGGGGGGATTTCACCTGGCGTGCATTGAAGAATCTGCCGATGAACTAAAACGCCGTCTGGGCAGAATCGAACAACCATTTGCCATCATGGTGCGCCCGGATTATATTGACCGGCTGGCGACCATTTCCCGGCAGGAAAGAGTGAGCCTGGGAAGCCCGGTCCACCCTATTGTTGTCGTAAAAAAACGTGATCCGACTGCCCATGCAGCAATCAGCAATCTCCATACGATCGGGTGCATGCTTCCGTATTATGGACTTCACCACCTGCTCTTCTCCCACCTGAAACACCCGCTGCTCGTTATGACCAGTGCCAATATGCCTGGCTACCCGATGATCACGGATATTGATCAGGCGATGGCAAAACTCAACCGGGATGCGGACTTCTTCCTCACGCATAACCGTATGATCGTGAACAGGTGTGATGACTCGGTGATCAGGGACGGCTACATCATCCGGCTCTCTCGGGGAATTGCCCCGAAGCGGACAGCAATAGATCTGGGAAAACACTGCATCCTCGGGGTAGGCCCGGAGCTGAACGCAAATGCGACAATCTACAAAAACGGCTTTGCTATCACCTCCCCTCACGTAGGAAACGTACGCAATCCGGCTACGCTCGAATACCTGCAGGAAACCGTAAGAAACCTGCAGCGACTCCTTGGGGCAAAGTTCGATGTGATTGCTCATGACCTGCATCCCCAGTTCCTCTCCACACGGTTCGCCCGCGAGATCGCTTCAGACCACGGACTTGAACTGGTCGCGGTTCAGCACCACCGTGCGCACATCGCAGCAACAACCACCGAGCCCTGCATCGGCATTGCGATCGATGGGGTTGGTTATGGTGACGATGGGGCTGTCTGGGGATGTGAAATCTTTTCCGGGCAGGTGCCGGATCTCAAACGCGTTGCCCATCTTGAACCAGTCGCCATGCCGGGAGGAGATCTTGCGACACGGTTTCCCGAACGAATGCTCTATGGGATTCTGCCGGATAGCACCATCCTTTCACTCCTTGGTGCACGCGGCTGGTCGGATGTTGAGCTGGGTGTGCTCCAAAAACAGGTCATGCGTGGTTTCAATGTCATGAGCACCACCAGCACCGGGCGGGTGCTCGATGCCGCTGCCGCACTGCTGGGGATCTGCCGGGAGCGTACCTATGACGGTGAACCTGCCATGAAACTTGAATCCGCTGCAGTTGGCGGACACGCTGAACCATGGGATCTCCTGTTTACCACGCTGAATGGGTGTGAGATACTTTCAAGCCGTTCACTCATGCAGACCGCATGTGCACGGATGCGGGCGGCACCGGAAGGGGATATGCGGGTAATCCGGGATATTGCCGCTTCCTTCCAGTACAACCTCGCCCGGGGAATCGCACACCTTGCCATGCATGCGGCTGACCGGGAAGGGGTGAAAACGATCGCCCTGAGCGGCGGTGTTGCCTATAACCATGCGATCCGGGAAACCATCCGTAAGGAGATAACTGCACATTCCGGTGAATGTGTCATCAACGCAGATTACCCGCTTGGTGATGGTTGCGTCTCGTTCGGACAGTGCGTGTACGCAGGGAAATTACGGGAATAAAAGGACTAAGAGTGTAAGCATCTACAAGAGGCGAGCAATTTATCAGCATGAAACATAAAAAGGAAACCACCAGCCATGGAGTTATCTGACAAGATCACCAGCCAGGAACGGAAGATCAAAAAACTCGAGATGGAGCTGAACGACCTCCGCCAGGGCCTTGCAACCGTGCGGGATTTTTATTACGATCTCCAATGCGGGTCTGAAAAACATGAGGCTGCAGAAAGCATTGAACAGGAAATTGTCAAGCCGCTTAATGATGAAGACAGGGAATTTGACGGGATATGGCGTTTCCACAAGGAACGACTCATCGCTGATCCCTCAGCCCATATCCCTAGGGCTGAAATGTATGATGCCTTCGTCCGGTACAGCACAAAAACCTCACAATATGGTGTCGACCAGGATGCATTCGAATTTGTGTTTGCCCGGATAAAAAATCCATCTCCCCTTTTTACCAGAGGTGAATGGAAGGGCTGCCGGCTCAAAATCCTATGAAAAAGAACCCACATTTCTCAATCATCCCGCTTTTTCATGACCCACGTTAAAATTACCCGCAAATCCGAGATCCCCCTTGTCGGTTCGCTCTACTTTGGCATCATAGACAGGGGCACCAGTCTCCTGCAGGTACGCCCGAGTTGTGGCTGTAACTTAAACTGCCCCTTTTGCTCTGTGGATGCCGGGCCTGAATCAACAACGCGTGCCACCAGCTACGAAGTTGAGATGGAGTATCTGGTAGAAGCCGCAGAGGAAATAGCGCGGTTCAAAGGAATGGGTGTTGAATGCCATATTGACTCGCCGGGTGAACCGGTTATGTACCAGTATCTTCCCGAACTTATCGCGGCGCTGAGGCAGATTGAAGAGGTGAGTGTCATTTCACTCCAGACCAACGGTACCCTGCTCACCACGGCAAAGATTGCGGCACTTGAACAAGCCGGGCTTGACCGGATCAATCTTTCCCTTCATGCTCTTGACCCGGCAATAGCACGGCTCCTTGCAGGTGTTAACTGGTATGATATCGAAAAACTTACCGATGCAGCAAAAGCGGTCGCCGAGAGCAGGATTGACCTGCTCATCGCACCCGTGTTCATACCCGGAATCAATGATGCAGAGATCCCAAAACTGATACAGTTTGCACAGGAGATTGGTGCCGGCAAACGGTTCCCGCCGCTGGGTATCCAGAAGTTCGAGCACTACCGTTACGGCAGATCACCCAAAGGGGTGAAAGCCCAGAGCTGGTGGCAGTTCTACAACCAGAGCATCAAACCATGGGAAAAGGAGTACGGGATCAAACTCAAGCTCGACTCGGTCAGGGACTTTGGCATGGTGCGGCGTCCCTTTATCCCACTTGTCTTTTCCAAAGGGGAAAAAGTGACAGTCGAGATCCGGGCGCCGGGGTGGATACACGGGGAGATGCTCGGCGTTGCCCGTGACCGGGTGGTGTCGGTATACAATTCTCCAAAAGAGTCCGGACATGTCCGGGTGAAGATCGTGGCAACCAAACATAATATTTACGTCGGTGTGCCGGTATGACGGATAATCCCTGATATGCACAGGGATCTCCTCGAGATAAAAACCGGAGGGTTCCTGTCAAAAACCACAGAGGTCAAGCTCGATAAAGCATTGGGAACCATCAAAGTGGTTTCAGCTCCCGGGGGAAAACAACTCCAGATGCAGTTTGAAGGGAGCGTTGAACCAACAAATATACCTGTTGCAAACGCCGAGAAATTGGAAGCGGCGATTAAAAGTGCATTGGCCGTCAGCGGTAATCTGTGGAAGCGGCAGTCCCGTTTCTGCACATATCTTTTTTATCGCATCTGCTGGTACCCGTTCATCATAGCTTTTTTTTAACGAGAGAAATATTATGGCAGGGGTATTCCTAAAAACAGGAAAATAATTGCAAGGAAAATAAAGATGATAATAAGCCATTTTCCAATCGTCCATGCTATCCTGCCAATAAATCCAAGAATCACAAATATAACGGCAATAATGATGAACAGTATCCCAAGGGTTAAGAGCCAGTCAATAATTCGTTATCACCACTGCATGTCTGTTCACTACGTTTGGTTTTATAATTTACGCTGAATTGGGCTCTGAAGAGACATGCATGAACGAATCAGGTTTACCCCGGATCCATGAAAATCGATTTATCGAGAATCCCCCGCCTCAGGGCCTCTCCGAGGCACGGCGCTCCAAGAAGGTTTCAGCATTTTTTAGTCACTTAAACCGCCGCGGGGACGTCCCATCGGGAGCGGCGGCGTTCATCGCATTTGAAAGATGACGATCTCCCTGAATAACCGATTATCCATTTTTCATAGGAAAGACTCAATAACAAGCTGAACGCTCAACCGGGGTTTTACCCCCGCCCATAAAGGTCCCACAAAATGCGATATCGACTGACTCGGGCGTCGCTATCATCTGGTTGGTACAGGGGACGGGCACGGTCCCCTCCTCCACCTTTCCTGTGCTTTTTATGCATATCATAATAAAAGGAATTCTCCAGAGCCCTGAATTGTTACTCTTACCGTACACTAAAAACAATGCACGGCGAAGGGACATAAAATCAGGGAAACTGATAAACTGGAAAGATAGGAAAAAAGAGAATTATCCGAACAGGGCACCAAGCCCTGCCATACCGCTCTCTTCGTCTTCCTTCTTGTGCTCTTCTGGTGCTTCTTCCTTTGCGGCGGGTGCTGCCTTGCCTGCTGCTGCGGGGGCAGGTGCGGCTGCAACCGGTGCTACGGCGGCCTTGCTGATTGCATCCTCGATGTTTACGCCATCGAGCGCTGCAATGAGTGCCTTTACGCGGGATTCGTCTGCTTTTACACCTGCGGCGGTAAGGACTGCCTTGACGCCATTCTCATCGACCTTCTTGCCTGCCTTGTGCAGAAGAAGTGCTGCATAGATATACTCCATCTTGTTCACCTCAATTTCTGATACTTATTTTACCAGGTTTTTAACTGCCTGGCTTTCTCTGTACGCTTTACCAATAATCGCATCAACAACGTCTTTTTCATAGATCGCTGCTTCAACGGCAAGCCCTCGTGCATCCCTGACTGCTTTTGTCAGGATCGCACCCATCGTGTCCTTCGTCGGGATCGCTGCGTTAACCGACAGGTTGAATGCCTGAAGGCCCGCGAGCTGGATCTGTCCGAGAATAACGGTTTCGTCAACGGCAAGCACAGATGGCTCAAAGATATCACCATCATGGTATGCGACCTGCAATGCAAGTCCGACATCCATTGGTTTGATATCGAGTTTTGCCAGGATGGCTGCAAGTTTTGCCGAGATGACCCCGCCTTTCTTTACAACGGTCTTGGTCTCTCGGATCTTGACCTTCCCGCCTTCAATTGCTGCGGGAATACCAGCCTGCTGAAGCTCCCCGACAATCGGACCCGGCTTGAAACTGGTCGGACCCTTTTCGATGACGATGTCCTCCGGGGCTTTTTCGCCGGCCTTTGCCGCCATCTTTGTCTTGGTCTTTTCCAGCTGCTTGAAGAGCTTGAACGGGTTGTCGTTGGTGAAGATGAGTGCCGAGTGGCCGGACACATATTTTGTGAGTCCTTTCACATCGCCGCCAATGTCTTCGAACGCGTGCTTGATGAGCGTGTTCCGGGTCACCTTGATAACAGCCTTTCCGCGGAGGTTCCTGCGGATCTGCTGCACCTGCTGCGCCGGGATACCGTACATATCAACAAGCCCGATCAGCGTGAACTTCTTTGCGTTCTCCTTGATATCAGCGACCTCGTCCTTCTTCCAGGAGGGGAGGTGGTGTGTATACAACGCCATTATTCCAACCTCACTGCAGGACCCATAGTCGTCTTGACAAACACAGAACGGACATTCAGCGGACCCTGTTCGAGAACAGACTCGATCCTCTTGAGGATCGCTTCGATATTCTCAGCGACCTGTTCAGGTTTCATCGCAGTTGTTCCAACTTTTGTAGAAAAGACCGTCTTGTCTTTTGTCCTGATCTTAACCGAATTGCGCAAACGCTCAACAATCGGGCGGATATCTGTACTGCCTGCAATCGGCATCGGCATCCTGCCCCGCGGACCAAGCCGTGGACCTAAGAACCGTCCGACCTGTGGCATGACCGCCATCTCAGCAAGGAAGTACCGGTAGGTACTGGCAACTCTCCGTGCTTCGCGGGGTACACCGCCAAGCCGCTCAACTTCTTCAGGGCCGATAATCAGATCAACCTTGGCATCCTTTGCCTGGGTGACAATATCTCCCTTCCCGATCACACAGATCCCAATTTTCTCGCCGATTCCGTGGGGAAGAAGAATCGTCTCGTCAATACGATTTTTCGGCTGCGCCATATCGATATTCTTGAGATTGATGGTAATATCGATGCTCTCAGAGAATTTACGCTCTGGCGCTTTTTCAATCGCCGTTTTCACGGCTTGTAAAATTTTGGCTCTATCAACCATCAGATTCCTCCATAGTTCACGACCTTTCGATCTCCTATGGTTTTCTCATGTTATTTCACGAGAACACTGTCATACTTGCCTTCAGCGATGGCAGCGAGCACTTCTTTCGGGCGCTTGCCGTCAACGTTCACTCCCATGCTCACGCACGTTCCGATGACCTCTTTTACCGCGGTCTTCAGTTCGTAGGCAAGCATGCCTTCGAGTTTCATGTTGGCAATCCTGACAGCGGCCTCAAATGGTAGATTCCCTACCACTTTGACGTTGGGCTCTGCGGAACCTTTCTCGATATTAGCCTCTTTTTTAATGAGCGCCGTAGTGGGCGGTATACCCACCGTGACGGTGAAATTCTTCTTTGCGTCGACTTCAATCCTGACCGGGACCTGCATTCCGTTGAATGAGGCGGTCTTTTTATTGATCTCGTCGACAACTGCCTTCACGTTGATACCGAGTGGTCCGAGCGACGGTCCCAGGGGGGGACCAGCGGTAGCCTTTCCGCCGGGTACTAAAACCTCGACCACTTCTGCCATAGTCTTTGCACCATGCCGTCCCGTAAATGGGCACTAAGCTTGGGTCTGTATATTTTGACGTGAAGGGAAATAAAGGTGATCTCGTACGATTTGCCTTCTCTTATACGCGGGTATACCGTACCTTATTTCTTCATTTACGTCAGGAACGATCTCGCGCATCAGCGCACGCAACATCTCTACAACGGAGTGAAATTCTGGCAGAACCTGGGTCTTCACAAAATCATCGGTTGTCATTGATTCTTTCTTCACAACGGTTCACCCGAAAACACCAGTACTCTGGTATTAAAAAAAGAAAACCGGACCGGATACTTTACCGGTCTTTGAATTTCTCGACCACACGGACGTTGTCGCCCCGTACGGTAATCGGGATAGGGACTATACTTTCGTACAGCTCGACGGTGATCTCTTCTTTTGCGGAATCAACGCGTTTGACGACGGCTTTCTCGCCTTTGAACGGGCCGGCGATCAGCTCAACGATCGTGCCTTCATCAATACCGGCGACAACCGGTTTTGGAATAAGGAAGTGCCCGACTTCAGCAAGGGTCGTCTCACCTTTGATCACTGTACGCGCATGTGCAACCTTTTCCACGAGCTGTTCAATCCTGTTCAGCTTTTCGGGAGTTTCAACGAGAACATAGCCCTGCAGCTCGTTGGGAACAATGATGGCGGTTACCTTGACATCGGTCGCTTTGGTGTCTATTGCCTTCAAGATGTTATCAGCTACGGTACGCTCCTGTTTGGAGGTCGTTTTAATCGCAAAGATGCGGTTGATAAAGACCTCCGGCTCTGCGGGAAGCTGAGGCGCTCTGGGTGCGGGGGGTGTTGGTTGCGTCATACCAATCAGTAGGGTAATAATACGAAGAACTCGTAGATGATGAATCCGATCAGTCCGACAAGCAAGACACCCGCGGCAGCGACGGTCGCGATCTTGGTAAACTCTTCCCGGGTAGGGGTGCGTGCGAGTTTTAACACCCGCCAGTATTTCCGGAATAACTCCTCGTGGAGTATATCGACTTTGAGGTCAGGTTTTGAAATTTCCATATCTGCTCACTTGAGAAAATCAATCTCAAACTGTTTCTGTACTTTGGGGGTAAGCTTCTCATTACGACCATATATTTGTGGCGACCGTACTCCCGTGACTACCAGCAGGGTCCGCATCTTATTCTGCATTGCGGGGTCGATCTGTGCACCCCAGATGATCCGCGCACCCGGGTCAACACGGTTGAAGACTTCCTGTACCACACCTTCTGCCTCTTCCATGGTCATATCCGGCCCGCCGACCACGTTAACGAGTGCCGCGGTTGCACCGCTGATATCCACATCAAGGAGCGGAGAGCGGATCGCCTTTTTGACCGAGTCTGCCGCTTTGTCCTCGCTGTCACTCTCGCCCATGCCGATCATGGCGACACCGCCACGCTCCATAACGGTGCGCACATCCGCAAAGTCCAGATTGACCAAACCGGGCATGGTAATCAGTTCCGTAATCCCCTTAACCGCACGCATGAGAACTTCATCGGCAACCTTGAAGGCGGCATAGAGAGGGAGCTTCGGTACGACTTCGAGCAGCCGGTCATTCGGCACAACAATAACCGTGTCTGCCACATCCCTGAGACGCTCAAGCCCTGCCTCTGCATTCTCCATGCGGATGGCACCTTCCGCAGAAAAGGGCAGGGTAACGATGGCAATAGTCAGTGCCCCTTCTTCCCGGGCAGCCTTCGCCACAACCGGGGCGACACCAGTACCAGTACCGCCACCGAGACCAACCGTAATAAAGACCATATCAGAACCAGATACAGTCGCCCGGATCTCCTGCTCGTTTTCCAGTGCCGCCTCTTCACCGATCTGGGGGATGGAACCGGCACCGAGACCCCGGGTTCGCTGCCTGCCGACAAGGATACGCTGGTCTGCCTGGGTGCGGATAAGGTGCTGGGCATCCGTATTGATTGCAATGAGTTTTGCCCCGTGGATGCCTTCCTCCATCATGCGGGAGATCGTGTTCGATCCTCCGCCACCACAGCCAATCACGGTGATTTCGGTCTTGAGCTCGGCCAGGATCTGGTCGAGGTCTTCGTTATTCTGCGATGGTAAAACGGTTTCGTCCCTCGCCTTAGTAAGTGCCTCTTCAACAATTGACCTCATGAAAACTTCTCCAACCCCGGGATGTGGATGGTAATTTCACTGCAGGAAGACACCATGTCAGGAGTAATCATCCTGCCATCGATCTCGACTGCCTGACCGGCCACCAGGTGCTTGTAGGAAGGTCCTGCGGGTATCCCCAGTTCACGCGCTTTATGGGGATCGAACCTTACCTTATGTATGATCAGGGTATCTTTCTCCGTTGCAGTGATCTCTTTGTTACGTATGATTTTCACGCACAATGTATTTAAATCATTTATTATTTGTGAAGAATGATCTTCATACGTTATAAATTCCGGAAGAATGCGGTTATCGTGTGTGGAAAGGTGAACGACCGGCAGGTTACCCAGCGATTGTATCAGTCCCGTCTCATCAGATTTCACAGTTTCACCTAGTAAATCCGTATTTACCCTGACCGTACACAGTGTCCCCTCCCCTTTCAGATCATGGATGTAGCACCGTACACCTGAAGAGACCTGCTCTGCCATCGCCCGTACAGCCTGGTAGGTGTCCCAGGAAAGGTGCCCCATTGCCATGATCTCACTCTCCGATAACCGGAGAATCGAGAGCCGGTTGAGCATACCGGATAGATTGTTGAGTTCTTCGCTATCCAGCGCTTTCCGGTCAATATATGCGGCAACAGCCCCGCTTTTTACCATCATTGCATGTACCAGCTCCTCATCAAGCATCGGAATTTCCCGGGTATGAGCGATATGCCCGAACGCCCCGCGGGAGGTAAGGGCAATCTCAGTCTCCCGTGTCGCATAGTGGGTACCACCAAACCCAATAAGAGGCACCGGATTCACCGGAGACGCAGACAACACACTTTCAGCGACAGCTCGGGCAGCAATAGGATCTGTCCATTCCTTCTCCGTACTCCCGATTTCGACAAAGAATGAAGGGTGTGAAAGTCCGGTCGGTCCATGGTGGGTGACTTCATAGGATACGCGATATCCTTCAGGACAGTGCTTTCTGAGCGCACGGAGCGTTGCCTGCATCATCGCGGGGGCTGCAGGCGCAAGCGTGCGGGGAGTTCCTCCAACCTCTGCGGTACCAAAATTTCCGGTCACATGCACGGTAAGGACCGGAACGGGATTGGCACTATAATGCCGTGAGAGAAATATCAGAAGATCTGCATCGATCTGTGTATCAATATGTTCAGCATGGATCAGCCGCTCAGCCACCTCATAAAAATCATACGTATGATCCCTGCCGCCGTCCCCGTCAGGGGCATTAGAGTTAAGGAGGTGTTCGATGTGGTGCCGGATATTCACCCCCGCCTTGTCCTGCCGGGAGTTGATGAGAGCGACCTTCATGTACGTAAAGATTAGCAGTTGATCACGATTAAGAGTCTCGTGGTGTATGAAAGGTAAACACTATGATGAAGTACACAGCATAGTGTTACCATGGACGCAGACAAGATTGAACAGGCATTCAAGAGTGCAGGAATCGAGAAAACCATCACCTGCCCGGAGGCATTCTCCATCGCTGCAAAGTACCGCATCCCCAAAAAGGATATCAGCGAGTACTGTAATGCACACGGTATCAAGATCCGCGGCTGTCAGCTGGGCTGCTTCAAATGAGGCTTTTTTTACAGGTAGTTTCAGTTTCAACGGCGATCGAAAAGATCAGGAATCTTGCTGTACGCTGTGGTGATGAAACGGTCCCACTCTTCATGGCACTCCACCGCATTCTCGCAGAGGATGTACGTGCTGATGTTGACATTCCCGGCTTCACCCGCTCTGTCGTAGACGGGTACGCAATACAAGCTGCCGATACCACGGGTTCAAGCGATGCCATCCCCTCGATATTTCCCCTTCGTGGCAGAGTTGCAATGGGAGCCTCTGCGGGCATTGCCCTGCGATCGGGTGAATGCATCTATGTTCCTACTGGAGGAATCCTCCCGGAAGGTGCTGATGCGGTGGTCATGATTGAACATGCCGAACAGATAGGTAACGAAATCCTCGTAAAAAAACCTGTTGCCCATGGGGAAAACATACTCTTTTTTAACGAGGACTTTTCCTCAGGAGACGTTGTTTGTACAAGAGGGCGAAGGCTTTCCCCACAGGATATTGGCGTTCTTGCCGCCGCAGGGTGCATTGATGTGCCGGTTGTCAGGATACCCCAAATCGGGATACTCTCCACCGGAAATGAACTGGTACCCGTGAACGTACGGCCACTGCCTGGACAAGTGCGGGATGTTAACTCATATGTGGTTGCCTCATTCGTACGTGAACAGGGATGCACACCTGTACTCTATGGGATTGTGCAGGATGATCGGGAGAAACTTCATTCTGCTATCAGCAATGCAGCCAAAGAATGCGATGCTGTCCTGATCTCCGGAGGCAGTTCCAAAGATGACCGCGACTTGGTAGCGGCGATTATCAGCGAGCAGGGCGAGGTCCTGATCCACGGCATTGCAATTTCTCCCGGCAAACCCACCATTATCGGGAGATATGGGAATATACCGGTCATCGGGCTGCCCGGCCACCCTGCTTCTGCCTTCATCGTCCTCGTTGCAATTATCCGTTACCTTTTTGCAGGAATGACCGGTGAAACGGATAGCGGAGTGCGATCAGTACAGGCTACGCTTGGTCAGAATGTGTCATCGTCAAAGGGCAGGGAGGATTATGTGCGGGTTGCAGTGAAGAATGGGATTGCAACACCCCTTTTCGGAAAATCCGGGCTGCTCAATACCCTGGTAAAGAGCACCGGCATGGTACGGATTCCTGCCGAAAGTGAGGGGCTTGAAACCGGAACACTGGTTGAGGTGATTGTGTGGTAAAACGCTATCTCACCGTGACTTCGCTGGCAGAGACACTCTCACTCCTTCGCTCCGGGTTTACCTGCACACCGACACGCGAGATTGTCCCCCTGCTCAAATCTGTCGGGCGGGTAACGGCAGAACCCATCTTTGCCCGGTATTCGGTACCTGAAGTCCACCTTGCAGCGATGGACGGTATCGCAGTCGAAAGCAAAGAGACCCGGGGAGCAGGCGAACAGCACCCGGTTACGCTGAAGCAGGCAGTGAGAGTGAACACCGGTAATGTTGTGCCACCCCCCTATGATGCGGTGATCATGATCGAGGATGTGCATATCGATCATGAGCAGTTTACCATCCGCAAATCAGCCCCGCCATGGCAGCATGTACGCCCTGCAGGTGAAGACATAGGAGAGTCTGAGATGGCATTGCCGTCACACCACCTTATCCGCCCGCCTGATCTCGGTGCTCTTGCCGCTTATGGCATCACTGAAGTGCCTGTGCTCACGGTACGGATCGGGTTGATCCCGACAGGAAGTGAGCTCGTCCCCCGCGGGGATCTCCCTGCACCCGGTCAGGTAGTAGAGAGCAACACCGTGATGGCAGAAGCGATGCTGGGCATGCTCGGTGCACGCTGTACACGCTACCCCATGGTGAAAGACGACCTGGCGCTGATCAGGAAAGCGCTGCAGCGTGCGGTTGAGGAGAATGATCTTGTAATTATCTCTGCAGGATCATCGGCCGGTACAAAAGACTTCACTGCAGAAGTGATAGCAGACCTCGGGGAGGTGCTGATCCACGGGGTTGCCATCAAACCCGGTAAACCAGCGATCATCGGGAGGATCAATAAAAAAGCGGTCATCGGCATGCCGGGATATCCCCTTTCAGCGTTGACGGTACTCCGCGAGATCGTGACACCGCTTGTTCACCAGTTCGGACTTCCCGTAGCCTCGTTTGGCACGGTAGACGCCTGTTTTACCGTTTCGATCTCCAAGGATATCGGAAGTGACGAGTTTGTCCTGTGCTCCTTGGGACACGTGGGGGACCGCTGGGTTCTCTCTCCTTTATCACGAGGTGCCGGGGTCCAGATGAGTGCGGTGCGGTCAAACGCATACCTGAAGATTCCGGCCGGTGTCGAAGGCTACGAAGCAGGAACACTGGTGACTGCAGAATTAACGGTTTCTCAGGCTGATGCGGAACGGGCGCTCCTCTTTACCGGGAGCCACGATCCTCTGGTTGATTATCTTGCTGATCTCCTCTCGCAAAAGGAAGTCGACCTTCACTCCACCCACGTGGGAAGCATGGGCGGGATCCTTGCCCTGAAAAAGAATGAATGCCATGCAGCCCCGATGCACCTGCTGGCTGATGATGGTGACTACAACATCCCGTACCTGCATAAATACCTGCCCGGAGAAGATGTTGTTCTTATCTGTGTCACGGAGCGGCACCAGGGAATAATCTCAACGGACGGTATCGGCTTCGATGCACTGTCCAGCCACACGTTTGTAAACAGGCAGCGGGGTTCCGGCACCCGGATGCTTCTCGATCACCTGCTCAGGAAGGACCTGATCGACCCATCAAGATCCGGGGGTATGAGCGCGAAGTGACCACGCACCTCGCTGTAGCCCTTGCCGTGAAATCCGGAGAAGCTGATGCGGGGATGGGGGTTTATAGTGCAGCAAAGGCACTCGGGCTCCGGTTCATTCCGGTGGCATCGGAACGCTACGAGATCGCGATACGCCGCGAGCATCTTGAGGATCCAAGGGTATCGGAACTCTGCGATACACTGGGCTCGCCCGCATTTAAGGAGATCCTGGAGAAGCTTGGGGGCTACGATACCAGGGAGACTGGTGTTCGGCGTGAACTGCCATGAGTACTACACTCTCCCCGCTAGTCAAACCCGCCATTCCTGTTAATCACCATTAACCGGAGCTCGGTCATCTCCTCAATCGCATAGCGCGGGCCTTCCCGCCCGATCCCTGAACACTTCATACCGCCATATGGCATCTGGTCGACCCGGAAGGTGGGAATGTCGTTCACGATCACACCACCCACTTCCATCTCTCCAAATGCCCGCATAACCCGGTTGATGTTCTGGGTGAAAATTCCCACCTGGAGACCGAACTCTCCCGCATTGGCCATCCGGAGTGCTTCGGAAAAATCATCATAGGGTGTTACCGATATGACTGGAGCAAATACTTCCTCGCGAACCACTCTCATGTCCGGTTTCGTGTCAACAATCACCGTGGGCGCAAACAGTGTTCCTTCAAGAGTGCCCCCCACAAGGATTCGTGCACCCTGCTTCACGGCTTCCTGGACTTTCCGGTATGCCTGCTCTGCCTTTTCCTGGTCGATCATTGGACCTATATCGGTCGAATGATCACGGGGGTCACCAACCTTCAGCGCCTTCACTGATGAAAGAATTTTTTCAAGCGTACGATCATAGACAGGGCGATGCACCAGCACCCGCTGGACAGATATGCAGACCTGACCGGCGTTGATAAAACCCCCGGTTGCGATCCGGTTTGCAGCAAAATCGAGATTTGCATCCTCATGAACGATCACCACCGCATTCCCTCCCAGTTCCAGTCCTACTTTTTTCTGTCCCGCTATATCACGAAGGTGCCAGCCAACCGCACAACTGCCGGTGAACGAGAGATATGCAATACGGGGGTCCCGAACCAGTTGTTCTGCACGGACATTAGCACAGGGTACCACACTGATCGCTTCCGGGGGGAGACCGGCAGCGAGCGCCATTTCGCCAAGAAGTAAACTGCATACAGGTGTAGCGGATGCGGGCTTGAGAATGATGGAGTTCCCTGCAGCAATAGCCGGTGCGAGCTTGTGACAGGCAAGATTCAACGGGAAATTAAACGGGACGATCCCCACAACCGGCCCAACCGGGAACCGCTGGAGAAAGCCAACCCTCCCCTCAGTGTCATCTGTCCAGTCCAGCGGGATTATCTCCCCATAGATTCGTTTTGCTTCCTCCGCAGAAATCCGGACAGTTACCTCTGCACGGGTTACCTCATTTTCCGCATACTTTTTTGTTTTGCCACCCTCCATCACCATTACCTCAACCAGCTCGTCTGATCGCGTATGGATCTCATCGGCGAGACAGGAAAGGATTCGCGACCGTTTGCCAGAAGAAAGTCTGCGGGTTTTTTCAAATCCCCGCACTGCGGCAGCAACTGCCTCCTTCAAATCGTTCTCGCTTGCCTGGCAGACCTTTGCATATGTTTCGCCAGTGTAGGGAAAACGCACGTTCACGATTTCCCCGGTATGCTTCTTAACACCGCCAAGAATAATGGGATATGTCTCCATCAATGATCATTCCGGTCCAGTTCTGCATGTCTGTTTTATTCCTACGTGTACTCCAGAATGTCCGTTGTGGCATGCATATCTGTTCCCATTACAGCATCTGAAGTCATCCATAGAGCTATTCCAACTCCAAAGGCAGGTCTGTCCCAATAAAAGGATTCGGTCCAGTCTAAAAAAAAGTGGTATTTTTCCCTGCACCCGCATCAGAGCCGCGTTATTTTTACCGGTACCCGGAAGATGGCATCATTGATACCGGATTCCTTCCGGTCATCGGCGCACATGAAATACTTACCCTGGTTCTTAATCGTGAGTGTCTTTTCCTGGGGAACGGAGATATCATTGAGCTGGATGAGGGGTGAAATCCCGTCATACACCCAGGTCTTCTTTACGGTATCCCAGTTTGGTCTGACGTTTTGGATCTTTTCATAATCATCTACCTTAAGAACCAGAATATTCACATTTATCGTCCCCCCTGCAGGGGATGTTGCCCATATCGTATACTTCTGATCGGGGTAAAGATAGTCAACCCCGAGCGCATTCTGGATGTCAAGGCATTTATAGTCATTAAAATGGGTGTCGATGGTGGTCTCCAGACCAGTGTTTTTTGCCGCCTGATAGGCAGAAGTTACCTGGGTATACGAGGGAACGGGGGGAACCCCCGGAGCAGTTGTGGCCGCAGGCACTGGGGCCGCATTCGGTGTTGTGGTACAACCACAAACGCATGCAAGAAGGATCACCAGCGCTGCAAAAAGTAATGAGTGTCGTGCGAATCTCATGATGTTCAATATAAAAATCACGCATATATTTGTTACGATTCCGATCCGCAAACTGCTTCGTTTTTTATGTCGCCGGAAATCCGGTATGCTGCGATGAGAGAAAAACTACTTTGTCCACCAGCACCAACATTGCTCTACGCACATTTACTTGCGTCCCATAATTATTCAAGAGGGGTTTTGTGAAGGAAGTCACCGCTAACTTCAATGCACAGTCGATCGAGTGTGCGGTGCAGGAACACTGGCACACCAACGATACCTACGCTGCCGTAAAACAGCATCGCAGTAATGGCAAACCGTTCTTCTTTGTTGACGGGCCACCCTATACCACGGGGTCCATTCACCTTGGAACCGCGTGGAACAAGATACTAAAAGACTCTATACTGCGCTACCACCGCATGAACGGCCGCCATGTGATTGACCGGGCTGGCTACGATATGCACGGTCTGCCTATCGAAGTAAAAGTTGAGCAGGCGCTCGGGTTTGAGTCAAAAAAAGATATTGAGAAGTACGGTATCCGGAAGTTCATCGAGCAGTGCCGGGAGTTTGCTATCAGGAACAAGCTCCTGATGGATGACCAGTTCGCCAACCTCGGCGTCTGGCTGGACTTTCCTGGCGCCTACCAGACGGTTATGCCCGAATACATTGAGGCGGCTTGGTGGACACTAGCACGGGCAGAGGAAAAGGGCATGCTCGAACGCGGGTACCGTGTTGTCAACTGGTGTCCCCGGTGCGAGACAGCGATTGCCGATGCTGAAGTGGAATACTGGGACGAGAATGACCCCTCGGTTTTCGTCACATTCCCGCTCAAAGGTAAGATAAACGAGTTCCTTGTTATCTGGACGACAACCCCGTGGACGCTACCGGCAAACGTTGCTGTTGCCGTGGCTAAGGATTTCGATTATGTAAAAGTACTCGCCAAAAAAGACGACAAGGAGACGCTCCTCTGGATCGCTGAACCATTGGTAAAAGCGGTGCTCAAGAAGGGACGCTGTAAGGACTATTCCATTCTCGAGACAAAGAAGGGCGCCAATCTCGTAGGATGGGGATATGAATCCCCGCTCGCCTCCTGCGTGCCACTCCAGCGCGAAATCGATCACAAGGTTCTTTCAGCAGATTTCGTTGCGCTCGAGAATACCGGCATGGTACACATCGCGCCCGGCCATGGCTGGGACGACTTCGTGCTCGGGACGAAGGAAGGGCTTGCCATAGTCTGCCCTGTGGATGGTACCGGGAAATTCAGGGAAGAAGCCGGGATCTTTGCCGGCCAGCTCGTGCGGGATTCCAACGATAACGTGCTGGTGGCGCTTGGCGATCACCTGTTTGCCAAGGAGACCGTCACCCACCGCTATGGTCACTGCTGGCGCTGCAAGACGCCCATCATCTTCCGGGCGACATCACAATGGTTCTTAAAGATCTCCGAGATGCGGGACATGATGCTTAAAGAAGTGGCAAAGGTCACCTGGTACCCGGATTGGGCGGGAAGCGCACGGTTCTATGACTGGATCAAGGAAGCCCGTGACTGGTGTATCTCGCGCCAGCGCTACTGGGGCATACCGATCCCGGTCTGGGTCTGCCCGAAATGCGATGCCTATCGGGTGATAGGCACCATCAGCGAACTTGAAGAACGCAGTGGCAGGCCGCTTGCCGATCCACACCGCCCCTACGTGGATGATGTAACGATCCCGTGCAGCTGCGGCGGCACAATGAAACGGGTTGAGGATATCTTCGATGTCTGGTTCGACTCAGCCGTTGCATCGTGGGCTACGCTTGGGTTCCCGGGTATAACCGCAGAGTTCGATAAACTCTGGCCCGCAGACTTCATCACCGAAGGTCAGGACCAGACCCGGGGCTGGTTCTACTCCCAGCTTGGAGCCAGCACCATCGCATTCGGTAAGGCACCCTACAGGAGCGTCTGCGTGCACGGGTTTGCTCTTGACGCCGAGGGTAAAAAGATGTCAAAAAGCCTTGGCAACGTCGTAACACCTGAAGAAGTCATCGCAAAGGTCGGTGTCGATGTGCTCAGGCTCTACGTGCTTTCATCGTCAGCTCCATGGGACGATCTCAAGTTTAACTGGGAGGGGGTTGGCACCACCAACCGTGCAGTGAATATCCTCTGGAACGTCTACCGGTTCCCGCTCCCGTACATGATCCTCGATTCATTCGAACCATCGAACAGGAATGGCATCTGGGATGGTTCGTATATCCGGGCTCACCTCAGTCATATGCCAGACGAGGACCGTTTCATCATATCCCGTATTAACTCTGTCGCCGCCACGGTTGATGCAGCGATAAAGGAATGCCAGCTCCACCGGGCAAGCCGTGAACTGGTGAACTTTATCTTAGAAGATCTCTCCCGCTGGTATGTTCAGCTCGTCCGCCCCCGCATGTGGTCCGAGGGGGAATCGGTTGACAAACGCCATGCCTATGAAACAATCTACTATGTTATGCGCCGGATCACCGGGCTCCTTGCACCGTTCTGCCCCCATCTCACCGAGGAGATCTACCAGAATCTCAGGTGCGGGAATGATCCCGCAAGCATTCACCTGCTGGACTGGAATACCGGGGACGCGGCACTTGTTGATGGATCTCTCGAACATGCGGTTGAAATCGTCCGATCGTTTGACGATGCATGTGCAAATGCCCGTCAGGCAGGGAAACGGAAACTCCGCTGGCCGGTATCAGAAGTGGTCGTGGTTACGAACGCTGAACCTGTAAAGGTTGCAATCGAACGGTTGAACGCGGTCTGCATGGACCGGGCTAACGCCCGTAAAGTTTTGGCTATGACGGGCAGGTGGGAACGGATCGGCTGGCATGCCGAGCCGGTGATGAAAGCACTGGGGCCCGGGTTTAGCAAAAATTCACCCAGAGTCAAGGCTCTCATTGAAAGTGCTGACGGTAATTTCCTTAAAGCCGAAATCGATGCGGGACGGCCCGTAATACTCAGGGATGGCGATGCGGTGTACGAGATAGGGCCCCAACACGTCACCTTTACCGAAAAGCTCCCTGCAGAGGTATTTTCCGCCCAGATGCAGGACGCAACGGTGTATGTGGATGTCAGACTCGATAACGATCTCGAAAAGGAAGGGTATGAGCGGGAGGTCATCCGTAGGATCCAGGAAATGCGCAAACAACTTGACCTTGTCGTCAGCGAGTTCATCTCGGTGGAAGTGCTGGTCAATGACATGAGGGTCTACGAACTCCTCAATAATACCAGCGGACACGCTATTGCAGGGGAGGTTTTAGCAGTTGTACCGGACAAAGGAGTCCTGTTTTCCTTCCTTAAACCTGGAGAGAAACTGAGAACTCATGACTCGATAAGGGACTGGGATATTGAAGGGGCAACTGAGACCGTCAGCATGACTATAGGGATCTCACGGGCATGCAACTAATTTTCCCAGAAACTCTTTTCCTTCAGGGCTTGTAAACAGCGGAAGATCCCGTTCAACCGTAACCGCACTGCGTTCGGCCACTACCGTCTGTTGTGTAATCGGATTGAGTCCTTCCTTTTCCGTGAGCTTCTTATAGACCAGCACCCCCCTCCGCTGCCATGCCGGGGTCATGGCAAGGTTGAAACCCCGCAGGTGCATCATCTCGTGGAGGCCTTTTGCCGGCATGCCTTTGAGCTGTACAGCGGCTTTTTTTGCACTCATACCTTCTTCAATCAACGCCTGCTGGCAATAACCGTTCACGTGGTTACGCCACGCTTCGTTCTGGCGGTTCACTAAATATTCGATCGCATACGCAGGCGTCGCCGGAATGACCCGTGCATCGAATGACAGGGTAGTTGTCGCTCCAAGGGTGATGGTAAGGCAACTTGCTGCAAAGGAGGAGGACACTGAATCAATCTTTTCCACCCGGCCATTGAACGGGAGTTGGGTAAAATAGAGACTGATCTCATCCGAGAAGGTAAACGCAAACTCAGGACAGAGCCCGCTGTCAGCCACGAGCGCTGTACATACCTGAACCATTGCATCGCTGAACCGTTCATCAAACGGTTTTTTCAGGGTAAGATTCTCTGCAAGACGGTGAAATGCACGCCCATCGAGCCTGACAAAAACAGGAGGAATCGTAGTGATTGCAGAAAATATTTCCCGGTTTTCCATATAACAACCATGCGGGAGCAAAGAAAATATGAATGATTCTCCCTCAAGCAACCTGATGCCGTTCTTACTCTTCCACACTGCCGCCCGTGAAGGCTCCCGGAAGGTGGCGGATCAGGACGATATCGTCAATCGCACTGATGATACGGTAGGGGATCTTGAGGCCTTTGAAATTTTTCAGCTCGAAGAGCTGGTCGTTGACCTTGCTGACTACAATTGAATCTATCTTCTTCTGATCCACATCGATGAGAACATCTTCGACTTCGCCGACAAACATGCCCTTGTCCGTATAGATCTGAAGCCCGAACAACTCCGTAATCTGGGTTTCCATCGTTATCAGATGAAAGTATATACTTAAGAGTTAAAAAGATAATCCTTTGTTATGGACGGATCGTTTCGGATAGGACGCGTCTTTGGAATACCGATCCTCATCCACTATTCATTTATCCTGGTCATTCCCCTCTTTGCCTGGATCATCGGAAGCCAGATTACGGCTACCACCGATATGATTGAGGGATTCTTTTCCATCCCGATCGATACCTCGCTTATCACCGAGGGCATCATGCCGTGGATTCTTGGCACTGTTGTCGCCCTCGGCCTTTTTGTAGGAGTCCTTATTCATGAACTCGCCCATTCGCTGGTCGCCCGCCGCAAGGGGATAAAAATCAACAACATCACGCTCATGATCTTTGGTGGCATAGCGACAATGGAAGAAGGGGTTCCTGACCCGAAAGCCGAACTGCCCATGGCGCTGGTAGGACCGCTCGCCAGTCTGGTTATCGGTCTTGTCTGCATGGGGATTGCCTTTGCGGTTCCCGCTGTCACACAGAACCCTCCCCTTACCGGCGTAGTGATCTTTGTATTCGGGTACCTTGGGGTGCTCAACATCATACTCTTTGCATTCAATCTCTTACCTGCATTCCCGATGGATGGTGGCAGGGTGCTGCGTGCATGGCTGGCTGAAAGGATGCCACTTCACCGTGCCACAAAAATTGCAGCTGACATAGGCAAAGGCTTTGCAATCGTATTTGGTCTTATCGGCCTCGTTTTCTTCTCCCCGTTCCTGATTCTCATTGCGTTCTTTATCTATATCGGCGCGAGCATGGAATCGGCCGCGGTAAAGTACAGTTATCTCTTGCAGGATGTTACTGTCGGTGACATGATGAGCAACCCGGTGACGACCGTTCCACCAACTCTTCCCGTAAGCCAGGTGATCTCCATGATGTACTCAAGCAAGCATCTCGGGTTTCCTGTAGTCGAGCGGGATACGTTGATCGGCATGGTGACGCTTGCTGATATAAACCATATGACTTCGATAGATCGTGAGGCGATGCAGGTCCGGGACGTCATGACCCGTGACCCGATTACTCTCCCTCCCACAGCGCCACTGATTGATGCGCTGAAGATCATGTCAGCACGTAACTTCGGCAGGATCCCGGTCGTACAGGACGGCAAAATTCTCGGGATCGTAACCCGGACAGATATCATCAAAGTGACGGAACTGAAACAGATCTAGAATTTCAGCAATAGATCGATGGGTGAACTCCCTGCAACTTTCCGGAAGGCTTCGAGAGTTTTGAAGGGCCGTTTCACCAGCATCGCTGCTACTTTTTTCTTCCCTACACCTGGCAGCCATTTTATTGCGGTTGCCGGAAGCGTGTTGATCTCTATCGGAACCGGCAGGGCTGTCACTGAACGCATACCCCAGTCAACCACAACTACATCAATCATACTCCGTTCAGGAACGCGGACCGGAATGCCGACAAGGATGGGATACGAACCCATCTGCCGCCCGAATGAGAGATCCCCGCAGACTTCAACGCGAACATCGTGAAGTACAGTACCGATAGGATAGACCCGCTGGAGCATCGGGATATCAATTTTCTGCCGCACAAATTCCTTGAAAAGCCTGAACCGTTGATCAAATTTTCCCAGAGTATTGTTGGTGTACGCAGGTGTACCCTCAAATGGCATTACCTGCCGGATGTTCACGCGCCTGACGGAAAACCCGGCATCACGCACAAGGGCGAGGAACTGTTCGTTCAGTTCGTAGGTCTTCTCGGTCTCTCCCGCCAGACCGCAGACGAAGTTGAGCCCCGGGAGCAGTTCAGGTACGTTGTCCCGCCGCATGCCGCCCTCTTCATTTACGATCCGGATCGCCCGGAAAACTTCGCCTGATTGTGCCTTGAGGTTGTTTGCTGCTATTACTGCCGGGTCAGCCGTCTCCATACCAAACGCGGCGACATCACCGGGGGTGTGATGCCGTATGATTGCCCGTAATGCCTCACGGCTCTCCTGTTCGTGCTTCGCGATTGTCGCCGGGTTCGTGTTGTCAATATGCAGGGTTTTTAATGCAGGTGCTGCGATGCGGATCGAGGCAAAGAGGGTCTCCAGGAGATCCGGGCGCGGTGCGGGAAACTCTCCGGGACCCGCACCATAGGCAAGAATGTCAGGCTGCCGCCCGACCCTGAAATGCCTGGCTCCATGAGCATGCAGGGCTGTAACTTCGTTAGTAATACCATCGATGCTGCGATACTTCGGTTTCCCATAGAAAGGTTCGGTGCAGAATGAACAGCCTCCCGATGCACCGTGGGAGCAGCCCCGTGCGGTCTCGAGCTCGCACATCACCTGCGGGTAATCCGGATGCTGCTCAATAATCCCGCTACCGGTAACACTCCACGGGTCCGTGCGAGCATAATCGAGCGCCCCTGCCGGTTCATTCCCCCTGAGATAATTGTCCAGTGCAACAGCCGGCTCACCTTTGAGCAGAGCATCAAAACCACTGATAACCTGTTTGATCGCCCGCTGCCCGCCTTCGGGTGCGTAGCCGAACCCAATCGGCCCCCCAATCAGTTTTTTTGGTCCCCGGAGCATATGGCCGACCTGCTGGATTTCAGTGAGGGTTGCCGGAGTACCACCGAGATATTTTCCCGGTACGGTAACACCTGCAATCATGACCATCAGATCCGCATGGTCCAGCTTATTGATAAAGTGCGGGTCTTTCCGGAGCTGATCAATGGTCAGATACCGCACCGTGTACCTGTGACCGATCAACGCACCGGCAACGGTGCGAATATAGGGGGACACATACGGTGGCACGCCAAGACACGCTGGTTCGTCCACGTACCCGTCAAGGATATAGACTTCAGCAGGCATGGCCGATCAGGGCAAGGAGTTTTCGCGCCCAGAAAAGTTTGCCCCGCTTCACCGGGTCTACATTTTTATCATCCAGGTCAAACCCGATGAGCGTGATATGTTCTGCACCGAGTTCATCAGCTGCAAAAACTGCACGGTCACCATCAGAAAATCCGCCAAAGTTGTGGACATGTGGGAGCGGGGCGCTCTGCGTAGTGGCAACAACCGGGCCTTTAAATCGCGGTACCCAGTAGTGGAGCAGGGGCATGTTATCCCCATGCGCGTGAATAACGATAATCGTACCCGATTCATTCAACGCAAGGAGCCGGTCGGTAGCACCGTCAAGATCGGTAAAAACCGCATCCGGGCGGACATCATGCGCATCGAGCACTTCAGCTGCTGCATCCGCCGCGAATACAACACCCTGAACTTTGCCAAGCTCGTCTTTCAGGCAGGGGGCGTTTCCGCAGACAGTGACTTCATTGTTGCAGGTGAGCGCAGTCAGGGAGAGAAGATTGTCGCGGGTCATAAGTGAGGCGAGCACGCGGGCCGCTTCCTCATCCTGTGCACGATCGAACCCGAAATATTCCAGAATTTCACAGTAATAGGGCTCCCACACCTCAAAATCCATCATTAACCTCGGACGTTTTAATAGACTTTATTTTCTGATACCGGCTTTTCACTGTTGTCAGAGTTCAGCACTTGTTCTTAACTTCTGCAGAAGTCAGGTTGAATGCTCTCGTCCCTCTTACCATAGTTCAGCACAGTTCTCAAAAATTTTCCCTGTTCCGGATAGAATTTTCCGGTATTTGCTACCCGTTAAACTCCATTCTTCCTTCCCTCGTTCTCCAACCCGACGAGGTTCTTAAACTTCTGCAGGATGGGTTCGATGACAAACTCAAGCAGCTGGTCTTTGTTCTCGACCTTTCCAAAGTAATGAAGGGGGAGGGTGGCTGCAGCCATATTCGGGTGACCTCCCGCATCACCCATCTCCCCGAACGCTTCTGAGAGTGCGTTGCCGATATGCAGCCTGATATCGCGGTTGCGGGCGGAGATCACGATCGCGTTATCAGTGATACCATACACGAGTGCAGTATTCACCCCTTCGAGAGTGATAAGAATATCGGCAGCCTGGGGGAGTGCATCGCGGTTCATCACGTAGCCGACATTGGCAAAGAGATACCCGCTCTGCACCTTGCGCCGGGTAATCGCTGAACCAATAACGTCAAGAGTTTCCTGCGACATGGAAGGTGACATGATCTTATCGAGCAGGTCAGCATCCGTGAGCGGCAGGAGGAAACCCGCATAGTTGAGATCCTGAGGCGTTACATTACGCTTGAACTCCTTGGTATCCGTACGGATACCGTAGAGAAGTGCAGTTGCGACCCGCTTGTCAACCGGGACATCGAGCTCCTGCAGGTACTGGGTGAGGATACTTGCGGTAGCACCTACACCAGGGCGGATATCGACAAACGTGGTCTGCGTCGCCATGTGCCTGCCCTCCTTGTGATGGTCGATAATAATATTAATCCTGGTCTGCGGAGGTACGTCATTGTTCGCACCAGGTCCCGAACTGTCGACAAGAGCAAGATAGGTGCATTTCTGGAGAGCTTCTGCAGTCATATGCTCCATCTTGATGTCGAGCAGGTTGACAAAAGTCCGGTTTTCCTGGTGACCAATACTACCTTCGTAGAAGATCCGTGTTGTAAGTGATTTCGGGTTGGCATGTTTTGCGATCTCGGCAAGGGCCATGGCAGAAGAGATCGCATCCGGATCCGGATTCTTGTGGGTGATGATACCCAGTGTGCCATCCCAGCCAGCAAGCAGGGTAAAGAGCCGCTGGGAAATCCTGCTCGAGTACTGCTTTTTGATCTGAAGGATTGCGGACCGTGCAACCACTTCCTGGGGGTAGAGCACAAATTCCGCTCCGGCAGCAGTGAGCATCTGCCCGTTCACCGGATCGATCGAACGCACGACTACCTGAACGGCCGGGTACCGTTTCTTGATAGCGAGAACAGCTGCGAGATTGGCATCACCATTACCGGTCATCACGAACGCAATCTCGAAACCAGGGAGTCCGCTCAGCATGTCCGGCGAGGTGATGTCCCGCAGGTACGCGTCATACTTCTGGTCACGGAGGTTACGGACGCGTGTATCATCCTTGTCAACCACGATCACGCGCTCATTCTCTTTTGCGAGTTCCAGAATGATGTTGTAGCCGTTGGTACCGCAACCGAAAATGCAGTATTTTGTCGTTCCCGGCTGCTCAAACGGGGCTTCCTGTGGCATGTTACTCAAAGATCTATCATTCCAGCGTATTAAGGGATTCCAATGCGATCATCTCCAAAACATTTATTCAGCATTATCAACCACATTATTAGGTCTAACGAGCGCGGGTCTGTCAGCTTAGTTCGGCATAGCGGCGGACTCTTAATCCGCAGGTCAAGGGTTCAAATCCCTTCAGGCCCGTTTTTCTGTGATTTTTACCTCGTAAAAGATTTTTCCTGTTTTCCCGATAACTATTATCATGCCCATTGCTGCCGGTCAGCTGGATTCATGCTATCCATCCCATCCGTAAGAGAGGAGGAAAGGGGGGTTCCTATTCAGGCATCAGTAAAAAAGATTGGCAGAGAACTGCATTGCAACATCCTCTAAGGGTTACTTTTTCAAAACACCTTCAAGCCAGTCACCGATAAAGGCGCCCACGATAAAGATGATCACGAAGATCAAAATCTCGATAAAAATACCGAACACTCCCAGGAAACCGACATCACGACTTATGCCTCCTGGAACAACAAACATCGAAACGAGCACAAAAATAATACCCAGGACAATACCGATGATTGCGCTATTTCTGAGGATGCCCGTGAGGTCTTCCTTTCCATGGTGAAAAAAACCAAATGATATACCGATGATGAAATTCAGTAGTTCAAGCCACATATATATTTTCCAGATGTAAAGCAGAATATAAAACTCCCACCACTAAATAGGTTCCGGGTAGTGACGGGCATACCTGCCTGCCATATCCTTGATTTAATGCCGTCAGGAATCGTGTCTGGATGGCTGAAAGGAACACCATCCTTTATTCAAGGGTGATGAAAGCCTGCCGCCATGGTTTTTTCCCGATCACCCGGGTTTTATGGCCTTGACCGGAAACATCCTCGGCAAGCAGGACATCCCCCTTACCAAACCGCCGTTTATCGCCGCTGCTCACCTCAATTTCAGCCCTTCCTTCAAGGGTAATAACATACTCCCGGCAGACAACATTGTGCCAGGTATATCGATAATCTGCCGGGACTTCCCTGAAAAAGAAGGCCTTTACACCAAACGGTTCGGTAAAAAAGCCCAGGGGACCACGGGATTCAAGCTGAATCTCAATTTCATCAAAATGGGACTGGTTATCATTCCCGGTATAAAGTCTCGTGATTCGCATAGTCTATCCTCTGGTAGGTATTCCTGATGGAAAAAATTCCGGAACGTGAAACAGTAAATACTTTTCAATCGGTGCAAAAGATAAATTTTTTGTTTCATTTGCTCTGCACATGTAACCTCTTTGCTGATGAGATCCTTCCTGAAGAGGGGGTTCTTCCCCATCCCGCTTTAACGGGAATCAAGGTTTGGCAGTAATCCTGGATTCATGGTAAATTTTTCCCGTAGTTCTGGCAGGAGAATGGGATAAAAAAGGATTTATTTCTTTTTCGAGGATTTTTCATCGTGATGGATCAATTTGCACCTGTTCACGCACTCCCAGTTCTCTGGCAGGAATTTTCCGTCAGATCCAGGTTTCATGACTGCGTTATGCTTTGCACCGCACACAAGGCATTCCATAAGTCCCGTCGATTCGTCAACCATTTTCATCACTTTTTCTTTCTTTGTCATGCTACCAATGTCGATCGTTAAGGGTGATAAAATCATGGAATGGGAAATCGGGTCGGATACCCTGCCTCCCCTCATGCTTGAAAAGGTATTACCGTCCTGCAAAAGAGTGATTGAATTAAGGTCTGATACGCCGTCACATCTTCAAACACAGCACATAAATTCTTGCAGGAGAACAAAGAGAATTATCAGACAGGCGTAAAACAAATGGAATTCAAAGGGAGCAGAACAGAACGTCCTTGCTGCATTTGCCGGCGAGTCACAGGCACACACACGCTACAGTTTCTTTGCAAGCACAGCACGTAAGGAAGGTTACGAGCAAATTGGAGGGATCTTCCAGCAGACTTCAAAAAAAAGAAAGAACAAGCAAAACTGTTTTTCAAACAGCTGCAGGGAGGCGATGTAGAAATTACTGCAGAATATCCCGCGGGTGTGATAGGTGCCATGAAGGATAACCTCAGGGCGGCTGCACAGGGCGAAAAGAGGGAGTGGGGCACATTATTTCCTGCGTTTGCAAAGGCTGCAGATGAAGAAGGGTTCAAAGACATTGCCAATCTTTTTTAAACAGGTTGCCAAGGTGGAAGCATACCATACACGACGGTATGCAAAACTGCTCGCAAATCTTGAAAAAGGCGAGGTCTTCAAAAAGGACACTCCTGCACAATGGTACTGCCGGAACTGCGGCTATGTCCATGACGGCAAAGCAGCCGCAATGAAATGCTCGGTCTGTGATCACCCGCAGAGTTATTTCGAATTGTGGGTAGAGAATTACTAAAACCGGATTATTCTTTTTTGAGTCCTGTTCGGGCTGCAGGAACTGTACAAAAATCCTCCGGCTTCACCATAATACCTCACCGCAACTCTTTTTTCCGATCACTGCAATCAATCCATTATGCCAAAACCCGGTCTTGACCGCTCCCTGTTCATCGTCCTCCTTGTCACTATTACCGTCATAGTCGCAATAGTACCTGCTGAGCACAAATACCGCTGCCCCGGATTCTGGTGGTGGCACAGGAACCCTTACCGGCAATGTCACCATCGGACCCTTGTGTCCGGTTGAACCATGCACGGTTACAACGGATCGGCTAGCTGCTGCGTATGACGCACGCACAATTGTTGTTTCGGGTCGTGGTGGAGTGGTTATTGCAGAAGATGTACCAGACCCGTATACTGGTTATTCTTTCATCCTCAGACCCGGAATCTATGGTGTGGATATCAGACATCAGGGAATTGACCGGAGCCCGGAACTTCCAACAACGGTCACAATCCGTACAGGTGAAACGATTCGTCTCGATATCTCCATCGATACCGGCATACGGTGATGTGATATACCCCGGTTTTTTCCCGTTCCACCCTAACGAAGCGATTACCCGCTCAATACCATGAAAAGTAGTACCAGGATGATGATCACCACAATGCAATCATAATTTTCAGCCAGGGAATCCCCTCACACGGTTTCTCTTGTTTTTTTCGTTCTGATTCTGCACAGTATCCGCTGCCGGTAGTAGTTACTCCACCGCCTTTGCTGATGAGATCCTTCCTGAAGAGGGGGTTCTTCCCCATCCCGCTTTAACGGGAATCAAGGTTTGGCAGTAATCCTGGATTCATGGTAAATTTTTCCCGTAGTTCTAGCAGGAGAATGGGGGCGTGACCTCTTTTCCGCAGTGATCACACTGTGCCATACCTCATCGTCGCCTTTCATCACATAAAATCCTGTGTTGGTGTAGCAAACGCCTTATGCCCGATGAGTGCCGGAATACTTAGGGTATGGGGCATTATATCCGGGGCGATGTAGTTATTGCTCCAGTTGTTTTTGAAGAGCGGAGCGGGACAAAGACCCGTCCTGCTGTGGTGATTGCCACGGGACAGTCCCATGAAGTCTACCTCTGCCCGGTCAGCAGTAAGCTCCCGGCAGATGCATCTTGTGTGCCGATTTCACTGGACGATTTTTCAGAAGGCGGGCTCGATCTTTTTGGCGAAAGCTATGTTTTGACTTCGAGGGTTATAGTGATAAGGAGAGGAGAAGTCATTGGAAAACGGGGACGGCTCAGTGAGGAGTCTATCACTTCTATTATGATCAAGGTGCCACAATCTTTGATACCCGGCAATGATGGGTCAAAAGGAACGAACGGTTCGCGATCCGTGCGATAATCGTATCAACTTATGTTCGTATTCTTAGTATCAAGCGTGATGAGGTTGTTGATATGGACATTGCACATAGCCTGAACGAGATCGAAAAACAGGTCGGAAGACTCTCCCCTATGCAGAAATTCCTTCTGGGCACCGATGGATCGGTCACACAGATTCTGGAAGCAATAACGGGAAAACAAGTCGTTATCGAAACACAGGTGCAAGAGATCATCGCAGCCGATCCTACAACCGCAGAACATCTCGGAATCACCCAGGGTGATCCGGTCAATTACCGGATTGTCGAGATCAAGACAGCAGCAAGTAGGGAGGTGTTGATCTATGCAATATCATATACACCAATCGCCCGGCTCTCCCAGGAATTCAAGGACGATCTGATGAAAGCGGACATTCCTATTGGCAGGATTATCCAGAATCACCGGATTGAGGCACGGCGTGAGATCCTGAATGCCCGGGTTTTTCCCGCATCAGAGGAAACTGGCAGGATATTTTCCATCTGCAGCCGTGAACCGCTGCTCATCCGGCAGTACCGGATTATCCATGGGGGTGAACCGCTGATCTTTATCGAAGAGCAGTTTCCCTACAACAGGTTCCTCGAGGAACGCCGGATAATCGTCCAGACGCCGTCACGCATCCATCTCACGCTCATCGATATGCACGGGGGATCCGGGCGTATTGACGGAAGTGTCGGGATTGCTCTGAACGAACCGAGTATCCTTCTTGAAGTGCGCCAGAGTCAGGTACTTAACGTCAAAGGTTGTGACAGTGTAACGCGGGAACGTATCATGGATTCTGCCCATCAGATCCTGAAAGGTTTGCATGCCGGAGGAAATGTATCCATTACCGTGCGGGAATATTACCCCGCCCATATTGGTCTCGGCAGTGGATCGCAGCTCATGCTTGCGATCGCCCGTGGGATCGCTGAGGTTTATGGCAGATCGCTCACCATACAAGAGCTGGCCCTTCTGGTTGGTCGCGGGGGGACGTCAGGAATTGGTACTGCTGCGTTCGAACACGGGGGATTTATTATCGACGGGGGACACACGTTCGGACAAGGACGCGAGAAAAACGACTTCCGACCGTCCGCAGCTTCACGGGGGGTAAGGCCTCCTCCCGTCATTGTGCGTCATGAGTTTCCTGCTGACTGGCGCATCCTGCTTGCGATGCCGAACCTGCCTCCCGGTGCCAGCGGCATGAAAGAAACCGATATGTTTAAAATTCACTGCCCGGTCCCGCTTGATGAGGTACAGGTAATCTGCCACGAGATTCTGATGCGGATGCTTCCCGGAATTATCGAACATGACCTTGAACTGTTCGGTTCTTCTGTCAATGTGATCCAGAGTCTTGGGTTCAAGAAGGTTGAACTGGGTTTGCAGCCAAAGCAGATCCCTGACCTTATTGAACTAATGCGGTCATCAGGAGCGGCTTGTGCAGGTATGAGTTCATTTGGTCCCACGGTTTTTGCGATAGATGATACGGATATGCAGGAGATTGAACAGGCAACCCAATCATTCATGAACGATCACGGGGGAGGATCATCCATGATAACATCCGCCCAGAACAAAGGGGCAACAGTCAGGATCGCTTAATTTTTCTATGTGACGAATTTAAAAAATTAAGAGAAGAACATTCAGAAAATTTACAGCATCTTCTGCATCCATATCATATCGAAGGGTTCACCGAATTTACTTCCTGCATTATGCAACCTACCCACTTCGGTAAAACCACAACGCAGGTGAAATTGAATACTCGCTTTATTTTTTGAGGCCATGTTAGCAACAAGTGAAGTCATTCCCAATTTTTTCGCATCGTCCGTAAGCCGGTCGAGAAGTTTTTTCCCGAGACTCATGCGAGTGTACTCCGGCTGGATGAAGTAGGTCAGCATACCTGTTGTGATAAAAGCAGGAAACGGCATGAGCGGTTTCATGAATCCAAAACCCACGATGTGTGCAACATATTCAAGGACGTAAAAACCGAGTGCCCCTTCACGTAAAAATGCAAAGAACCGGTCGTTCACAGGTATTTCCGGATAGGCAGCATCACTGGTTGCAGCGTAGTAATTAAAAATTGCGATGATCTGGTCGCGATCACTGTCACGGACTTCGCGGATGACCACATCGTCATCGCTGCATTGCTTCTCGTTTTTCATTGAAAAAACCGGGATTGACTGATACCTGATTGTTTTTTTATTCGGTATTTTTATTTTTTAGGATTTGTTCTTTGCAACCGCATGGAATGAAAATTACCGGGATATCAAAAAAAGACCTGCTTAAAAATAAGGCCGTCGTTCCCGGCATCATCGGATAGTACCATATCTTCACCGTTCACCCCATACAAGCTGGCGTTTTGAAGGAGTGCGAAGTATTCCGATTCCTGTTCCATTACACCTGGGGGTTCATCACAATAGGCCATCGGGCTTACTATCCGGCTAATTGTAATCTGTTTTTCATCGGCCTGCCATATTCCTGCGTAAGGGTTACAGACTGTCAAATCCGCTGAAACTCCCGTTAATATGGAAGGTCAGCTGGATACCTGTTAACCGGACAGGGACTTTAGGAGTTCGATTGATGATCAATGCTTTTACATACCATGGTCTGACCAGAGATGAAGGGTCATTCCCAACTAGGGAAAAGTTATGAGAACCCAATTGAGTAATATTTTTTGAATCGGTTGTCTTTTCAGGTGGATAGTCCATACAACCGGTTGCCAGGATGAGTCCCACCATCACCAGGATGACAACAATATCTGAAATTCTCAAACCATTCATCCAATGATTAACCTTCTCTGGTACCATTCTATCCTCAGGATAAAAATGCTTATTTCCCGATTTTCACCAGCATCTCTTCGAGGGACGGGTACCGTGACTCGATCTTTTCCACTTTCCCCCCAGCTTCCGCAATAAGCGCGGTACATTCGTTGAGCTCGTTTATGTCCTCTGCATCACAGATGTAGAATCCTTCTTCCTTCCGGTAGGTTTTTGAATGCCCAATCAGTTTACCCGGGTCATCTATCGAGAAGAAGATCGTATACGTCAATGAACCAAACTGGTCGCGAAGCTGATTCATGTTCCCAAAAGCGACCATTTTACCTCGTTTGAGGATCATTACCTTGTCACAGATTGCCTCGACCTGGTAGAGGTTATGTGCCGAGAGCACGATCGTTTTGCCATCCTTTTTAAGCGTGCGCAGGTAATCGGCAATGAACCGCGAAGTCATCGGATCAAGCCCGCTCGTCGCTTCATCATACACGAGAAACTTCGGGTCATGGATGAGCGAGCGGGCGATTGCCACTTTCCGCTTCATACCCTTGCTGAACTCGCCGATCTTTTTCCCGTCAGGCTCAAGCGACAGCGCGGCGAACAGCTGGTTTGACCGGACCCGGATCTCCTGCGCTGAAAGCCCGTAGATCTCACCGAAGAACGCGAGGTAGTTCTCGGCAGTCATCGTTTCATACAGCCGTGACTCTTCTGGCAGGTAGCCAAGAGTTTCCTTCAGGGCTACCGGGTTTTTTATCACATCCATATCGTTGATATACAGTTCACCGGATGTTGGCGCGATCAGGCCGGAAATGATCTTGAGGAGCGTGGTCTTGCCCGCCCCGTTATGCCCGATTATCCCGAAGATCTCGCCGTCTTCAAATTCAAAACTCACATCATCCAGAGCAGTAAAGGTGTCGAATTTTTTCGTCAGGTTGCGGGCAGTGATCATGAACAGTTTCCTTATCGATCAGACTTGCCCGGAGTGTAACATATACCTTGGGATGCGGGCATTCCCTTCATCTTGATCCACGCTGAATCCTGCAAGTCGGGTAACTGCGATGCGGGGTTGACCAGATAGTTGAACGCTGGATCAGGAGAGATGCATGAATCGTTATACAAGCAATATCGTGAGAGGATGAGAAGTGCGATGTCAACACCGATGATTATTTGACCAATACCCGATACAACTCTGTACTCAACCATTACCCTGCAGGGGTTCATACAATAACCTAAACGGCAGCGGTTACCGTCACCAGAGAAAGGACTGCTCATGAGCACACTTACCGACATCGCCACCATCGCACGATGGGAAGTGAAGAAATCCTTCTCCATGATGAGCCGGGATGTCCTGCCGCTTTCAATCATCCTTTTTGTCCTGCTCATTCTGGTGACAGGTTTTTCCGCCCAGACCGGATTGCACCTGCAGGACGGAATGTACGAGGTAGGCGTGGATGACCCCCAGGTTGCCCAGCTCCTTGCCAGCGATGCAAGGTTCTCTGTTTACCTCCTTGATGCACCCCTCCTGAATGCAAACAGGAACTCATTTGATCTCATCATTGTCCAGGGGATCAGTATACAGCAGCGCAACCGACAAGGCCAATGCCGCACAAAAAACCCTCGAACGCGATTATTCGAAATATGTCAACAGCATCTACAACACCGAGAATGATCTCTTTGCTGCATACCCGCTCTGGATCGATACCCAGAGTGTAAAAAGCGAACTCACCTTTCTTGCAACCCAGAGCGGCCAGTATGTCAGTGCTGCCCCGCGTCGGATCGCTCCTGTCCCGGAAGGTGAAGTAAAAAATGTTCCTACTCCTTCACCAACACTCGCTATCTCACAGGAGGAACTCCGCCAGAAACTGGTCCAGTCAAATGCAAAGAACACCCAGATCTCACGGTACACTGAAGTGCTCTCCTCCAGCAACTCGATGGGCAACTTCAAGACACCGTCCCAGCTCTCTCCCCCGCTGCCATTTGATTCCATCATCCTTGTCTTTATCTTCATCTTCCCGCTCTACTTCACCTCCCAGTTCTTTATGATGAGCATCATGAACGAGCGCATTGAGCGCAAGGGCGAGATCCTCCTCTCCACACCGGTCAGGACATCGTCAATTATCATCGGTAAGGCACTCCCGTATTTTATCGGCATGGTCGCCATCTGCGCCGGACTTACTCTTTACATCAGGGCATCGCCGCTCATCATTCTCCCGCTCATCCCGGTCATCTTCTTCTTCCTCGCCAACGCGCTGCTCATCGGGATGCTCTCGCGCAGTTTCAAGGAACTCTCGTTTATCTCGATCTTCTTCTCGACCGTTGCGACTTCGTACCTCTTCTTCCCGAGTATCTTTGCCAATGTCCACGTTATCAGCCTCATCTCCCCCCTCACTCTTATCGTTCTCACCATCCAGGGCTCTGCCTGGACGATCACCGATTATCTCTACTCAACATCACTTTTCTGGCTGACGGGTGCTGTACTCTTCTATATCGCTGCCAGAAATTTCAAGGATGAACGGCTCTTTTCCGAGAAGAGACTCGTATCCCGTGTAAGGGAGTTCCTCTCAGAGATCCTGTCGCAGAAATATCCTTTCATTTCGCTCTTTTTGTTAAGCGGATTCTCTATTCCGTTTGTCTTCATGGTGCAGATGATGTGCCTCGTGCTCTTTTTTAACCTCCCCATGCCCTACTCGCTGGTATTCCTGCTTCTGTTCGCGGCACTGATCGAGGAGATCGCAAAGAGTGTCGGGGATTTACACGATCTATTCCCGTGATCCTCAATTCCTCACGTGGAAAAATCTCGTCCTTGCCTGCGCAGCAACCGCAATCGGATTTCTGGTCGGGGAAAAACTGCTCCTCTTTGTTACCCTCGCACAGATTTCAGACTCGGTCTTTGGCAGCATCCTCTTTTTATCGCTAGGATCTCTCTGGCTGCCGTTGCTCCTTCACTTCGTCTGTGTGCTTATTGTTGCCTCCTGCCTGAAATTCTGGGGGAGAAAAGGATTTATTCCCGGGCTTGCCATTGCCATGGTTGTGCACTGCCTGTATAATCTCTATTTCATTCTGGGGTGGATCGGATGAAAGCAAAACATCTGTCTATCATTGCAAAAAAGGAGTTCCAAGGACTTTTTAACGAGAAGACGATCCTCCTTGCAGTCCTGCTCCAGCTCTTCATCGCCATGTTCTCATCGTTCCTGATGGTCGGGCTTACCTCGATGTATGATCCGTCCTCACTCTCGAAATATTCCAGTTCCCGGTACAGCATTGCCTATGCAGGAAATGAATCGCAGTTACTCACCAATCTCCAGACAAGCCCGGATTTCCGCGTCTACCAGATGGATCTTTCCACGGCGGTAGCTGCTCTTAAGGAGCGCAAACTGGCCGCTGTTATCTATGTGCCCGATACGCTACCGGATGCACCAGGATCCCGTCAAGATAACGCTCTATACGCTGCAAAATGATCTCCAGACTGCGATCGTCGATGTAAAGCTCAAGGATATTTTCCTGAAATATGAAGAGGACCTGCGGGAGATCCGTGAAGACCGTCTGAAAGCAGGAATTCGTCCAGGCATTCAGATCCCAAAAACGGGCGGGGCGGGGACTTCTACGAATTTGTGTACGGTCTGCTGATCCCGCTCCTTGTCTTCATGCCGGCGATCATCGCATCAGCACTTGTCATCGACCTGATCACCGAAGAGTACCAGCACGAGACGCTGGAAACCCTCATCTCGACACCGGTTACCTTTGCGGAGATGGTCTGGGGGAAAGTGCTTGCCTGCGAGGTGCTTGTACCCATCCAGGCAGGTGCATGGCTGGTTCTCCTGATGATCAACGGTATCGCGATCCAGAATTCAGGACTGATCCTGCTCCAGGTTACCGTCACATCACTTATCCTGATCCTGCTTGGAACCCTCACCGCCCTGCATTACCGTGAACGGACTGCTGCACAGTTCATCTTTTCCACAGCGCTTGTAGTTGTGATCCTGTTTGCCCTTGCTGTGCCATCAAATCCCCTTAACCTGCTGACACGGCTCGCTGTAGGAACTGCTGGCGGGGAGCAATGGCTTGTGCTCGGTATCACACTGGCCATTGTCATTGTTCTCAGTTATATAACGCAATGGTATGCAGAAAAGATCGGAAAAACTCACCAAACAGGCTGAATTTTAAAAAAAAAGGAATTGATCTTTTAGTAGTAGGGCAATTCAAGCGGTTTATCAAAGATCTTGTAGGTTTTTCCTGCGCTGGTGAGGAAAACCGCAACCTGGTCACTTCCCCTGGTACCGGCCATAACCAGCTCATCTCCACGGCGTGGTTTTCTCGTTCCGTCGTTTAAGTACTGTTCTTCAACCTGTCCGTCAGAACGGGTAACCCGCATCATGACATTCTGGACAAACATCTCTCCTTCACCGCCATTGTAGAGCAGGTGGATAGTGGCGTCAGGACGCTGTTTTTCGACCTGGATATCAACAGTATTGTTCGGCGGGAAGGGTTTCCACCGCAAGCGGTGTTGATACGACCGTAGCTGTAGAAGTGGATGGGAGTTGTCGGGGGAGGTGTGGGAACGGTTGTTTCAAGGGGTTTTATCTCTGCCTGCGTCGGGCTGGTACAACCAGCAGAGAGCGCACAGAGCACAAGGCCGAGCGCTGCTACCAGAATTATGGTGCATTTCATGAAGAATGCTTTATTTTTTTTTATATTTCTGATTTGCGCTCTGCAATCGTGCGGACTAGTATTTGCCCAAATGTACAGGATTTTTCCGGCAGTACGCGGTTCCGGGCAGTATAAAATGCATGAAATGGCAGAAAAGAACAGTTAAATTAAAAAGGACACCCGGATTAACTTTACATATCAGGAGTAAAAGGGAATGTTCTGTCCAAAATGTGGAAAAGAGACTGATGCTTTAGGAAAATTCTGTCAATGGTGCGGGGCGGATATTGTAGCGAACCCGGTAACACCCATCGCCACTCCTGAAGAGGAGGAGGGAGCCTGATGTCGGGGTATATGCCGGCCTTGGCAGGCAGATTTATTGCTTTGATTGTTGATACAATCCTTATTCTGCTTATCGGGATAATCGTAGTTGCATTTTTTTCCCTGACAAGGGGGTTACAGAATGCTCTATTTCTCTGCGTCCAGCAGGCACCGATCGATTCTCTTACACGGAAGCGGGAACGTCGATGCAGCATTGTTTGGATCGATTATTGCCGCATATGGGATATGCTCATCATTGTCATTCCGTGGCTCTACTATGCCGGGTTTGAGTCTTCACGCAGCCAGGCAACACCCGGTAAATTGCTGATGCGCATCGTGGTGACTGACCTTGAAGGAAACAAACCCACGTTTGCACGCGTTACGCTTCGTCACTTTGCAAAAATCATCTCCGCACTGATTATCTTTATCGGATTCCTCATGATCGGGCTTACCAAGAAACGCCAGGGGCTCCACGACAAGATTGCCGGGTGCCTTGTGCTCCTTCAGGAATAAAATCTCTTTTTTTACGAATTTTTCTGATGCACCAGATTACAACAGCAGTGCACGGAAAAAAGTATATTACCGGTATTTGATCTTCATCCAGAGTAAGAACAGGACGAGACCAAAGGTAATGATATTTGCAGCGATGATAGGAAACGAGTTGATCCAGATCCCATAGGCTGTCCACAGGAGCATCCCTGCTGCAAAGAGCAGGAGCATCGCAAGCGAGAAATCCTTGGTTTCTTTGAGCTTCCAGGTACGGATTACCTGCGGGACAAATGAAATGGTGGTGAGGGTTCCGGCAAGATAGCCGACAAGAACAACGATATCCATAGACTTTCTCCAGTATTATTATTCCTGCATTAGTTTAAAACGGCAGGGGCACATTTCGGACCGGAAACAGTTCATGTTCTGGATATTCTTTTTCAGTTCGTGACTGCGTGTAGTATTTTCCACAGTAGTTCTCCATCTCAAAAGGGGTGATATAAAGGGAAAAGCAGAGCGGGTGAGCAGAGTGAAAGTGATGAAAAAACACAGAGAAAAGGAAAGGCCAGGGCCGAGATTCGAACCCGGGTCGGAGGATCCACAGTCCTCTAGGATAACCAACTACCCCACCCTGGCAAATGTCCTTTTTACATTTGCACCGGACTCTGATTAATGTATCCTTGCAGATCCATCGCCTGATCGGGAATACCAGTGTTCTTTTATGCAGGAACATTCACCGGGGACTCATAAGGTGATTATTAATAGGGTCAGGTGTCCATTACATATCAGGTGGCTCTGAACACAATTCCTTAAAATTGAGGCATGGCACATCACTTGATTGTGCACCGGGAATTGGGTATTTTTTCTTCCGACATCAGAGCGGGAACGAGGGGGATAGGGATATGGCGGAGAACCCGAAGATCAGGACGCCGATTGTCTGCGTCATGGGGCATGTTGATCACGGGAAGACCTCTCTTCTGGATCGTATCCGCGGGTCATCAGTTGTCAGTTCCGAAGTAGGAGCGATTACCCAGCATATCGGAGCAACAATCGTCCCCATAGATGCGATCCGATCCATGAGCGGGACAATGGGGAAATCCATCAACATCCCCGGGCTGTTATTCATCGACACTCCGGGACATCACGCATTCACCACCCTGCGGGCACGCGGCGGGGCATTGGCCGACATGGCAATTCTTGTGGTCGATATCAACCAGGGATTCCAGCCCCAGACCATTGAAGCACTTCAGATCCTGCGGAACTGCCGGACACCCTTTGTCGTTGCCGCGACCAAGATTGACCGGATCCATGGCTGGCGGGTGTTCGAGAACGAATCGTTCCTCACATCGTTTGCCAAACAAAACGACCGGGTGAAAGGGGATGTGGAGAACAAGACCTACGAGATCGTTGGTAAGCTTGCCGAACTTGATTTCTCTGCTGACCGGTTTGATCGGGTATCTGATTTCAAGCGCAACCTGGCAATTGTGCCGGTCAGTGCTCATACCGGTGAAGGCATTTCAGATCTCCTGCTCGTAATGATCGGGCTTGCCCAGCGGTATATGGGTGAGGAACTTGCACTTCTGGTCGAAGGTCCGGGTGCCGGTACCGTTCTTGAAGTGAAGGAAGAACGGGGACTCGGAACAACTCTTGACGTGATCCTCTATGACGGGACGCTGGCGATTGGTGATGAAATTGCAGTTGCCACGCAGGATAATGTGGTGGTGACAAAAGTGCGGTCGCTGTTAAAACCCCGCCCCATGAAAGAGATCCTCATTGAGGACCGGTTCGAGCGGGTGAAGTCAGTGGCTGCAGCGGCGGGGATCAAGGTCACTGCTCCGAACCTCGAGAGCGTGATTGCAGGGTCGCCATTTTTTGTAATCCGTGGCAACCGGGAAGAAGTCGAAGCAAAGATAAAAAAAGAGATGACGGAGATCCACGTCAAACTTGCTGATGAAGGCATCGTGATTAAGGCAGATACTATCGGGGCTCTGGAGGCACTCTGCAAGGAACTTGAAGGAAAGGGTATTGGCGTGATGCGGGCAGAGGTCGGGCCGGTGAGCCGGCACGACCTGATTGACACTGAAACTATCAAAAACCCGGTATTTCGTGTGCTTCTCTCTTTTAATACCCAGATCCTTCCTGACGCTGCTGATATGATCAAAAACCCCCTTTACACGCAGGTTAAGGTGTTTGAGGGGAGGGTAATCTACCAGCTGATCGACCAGTATCTCGCGTGGCGGGACGAGCAGAAACGGCTCCTGGAAAAGCAGCGTTTTGAGCATATCGTGATGCCGGCAAAGATCCGTCTCCTTCCCGATTGTGTATTCCGGCAGAGCAACCCGGCGGTTGTCGGAGTGCGGGTGCTTGGCGGGAAACTGCGCAGCGATGTGAACCTGGTAAAAACTGACGGAAAGAAAGTGGGGCATCTCAAATCCATGCAGCTCCGCCAGGAATCTATTCGCGAAGCGGATGCCGGACTCGAAGTCGCGATCTCGATTGAGGGTGTAACCGTAGGGCGGCAGCTGAATGTGGGGGATGATCTGTTCGTTGACATTCCGGAGCGGCACGTGAAGGTCCTCGAACGTGAGATGCTCAAAACGCTGAACGTGAGCACGCAGGAAATTCTCGATGAGTTCACGACGATGAGACGGAAAGAGGATCCATTCTGGGGAAAATAACGGCAGACGGTACTTTCCGATAGACGCGAGGATTTAATAGCGTACCAGTATAATAAAATGGGTACTTCTCATGTGTAGGCATAATTGCCGGCAGCCAGAGACGTGAAAAAATCCAATACCTGGGTTTTTTAATGAAAATCAATACGGAGCATAAAAAATGGTGGAGTTAAAAATCGTCGTATCAGACCCAAAGACCGGTCGCGCTTATAATGTGGACGCAAGTGGCGGCGCAGCAGGCGCAATCGTGGGCAAACGTATCGGAGAGGAAATCGACGCGGGTGCAATGGGACTTGCAGGTTACAAAATCCTGATCACCGGTGCATCCGACCGGACAGGAATTCCCGCAAAAAAAAGCCTGCCGGGCGCAGGGCGCAAAAAACTGCTTATGACAGAAGGTGTCGGGTTCCATCCGACGATGGAAGGAGAACGAAGGAGAAAGACGATCCGGTCAAACGAGATCACCGCTGACTTCGTGCAGATAAATGCCCGCGTAACCACCTACGGAGACAAAACCCTGGAAGAACTCTTCCCCAAGGTTGAGGGAGAGAAAGCAGAGAAAAAGGTAAAAGCCGGCAGAAGATAATATATCAATTTTTTTTTCGGTTTTATTTTTTTGGTTTTCTCTCACCATTTTAAGCAAAATAAAAAAGAGAGAAGAAAATCACTAGAGCTTGTAGTTGATACTGGCTGTGCCAAACGGCGTTGAGTTTCTCGCAGACGTTAACAGATTTCCCGTTTTTCCAGAGTTCAACAGTAATATCATATTTCGTTGACCCGTCTTCCTTGATGAAGGTTGCGGTGACATTTCCTGTCTCATTGGTGATTTCATATAATCTAGTCACCGGAATTTCTTACTTTTTGCATTACACCATTCGATGCCATACGTTCCGTTAAACCCACCGATATAACTGACTTTGACAAATACACCAGTCACCGGGATAGTAACCTGTGTTGTTGGTTTAACTGTCAGATTGGTAGAGAGCGTCTGTTGGGTACTGGATCCTGTCGGTTTGGTAGTCGTCTGTGGTGTAGATGGCTGACTTGTACATCCACTTATTACTACAATTCCTACAAGGGTTAAAACTACAAAGATCACTACCCATTTTCTGGTCATAAAGATCCCTCCCCTGAAAATAAGTGCAGCGATACCCAATGGGTGTCCCGCAGATTCTGTCTGTTGCTCGTCATGAATATACCTCATCACACTTGTTTGGAAATATATAAGCGATAAATCAGCGAAATACTTTGTTGTTACAGATCGGGTTTTTCGCATCCGGGCAAAGCGGTTAAAAAAATCAAACCCTCGTAACAGGAATTACCCTTTTTTCACGCTCGCTATGAGCGCTTCTCTCAGATCTTTGAAAGGGACATTGTATTTTTTTGCAAGCAGGACCAGTGCTGCCGCCGGGAGAAGATTGCCATCAAACCGCTCTTTGATGATCCGGTTCATTTCAGAAACGACTTCGGTTTCCTGCATTCCCTGCGCTTGTGCAATCCTGCCAATCAGTTCCTGCGATGGATCATTGCGCTCAAAGATTGAAGAAGTTGGTTTGAATCCGACAGGAATAATAATCTCATTGATATCAAAGCGGGGAGAGAAAACGCCATTCGCCTGACCGAGAAGCCCGTCTTCTTCAGCCCGCTGGAGAAGCAGATTCGCCTGTTCGGTACTCATCCACTTCCGGTCAAGCGCGTAATAATAGACCAGCTCGTTCTTTCGCATCCCCGTTTTCCGGGTATGTTTGAAGGGTGCTGCGATCGTGATTTTAATCGTCACTTTGAGGCACCCAGAAGGATATTTTTCAGGTCCAGCGCATCCAGACCCTCGCCCCGCCCTTCTTTTGCAATATCAATGTCGGTTCTTGATACCTGGTCGGTCAGTCTGAGATAGAAGACGTCATTTGCAATCGGAACCTTTCCTCCTCCGCGAAGTGCAAGCGCGAGTATGGATACCTGCATATCAACCGCTTCCGTGATCACACCCGGACGCAGTACATCCGGCGTAATGTCCCCAAATGTCGCCCGGTCGACCGCAATCTTCACCTTTGTCTTTACCTTGACCAGTTCTTTTCCGGTCGTCTTGGTTGACTCCGCATTATCAAGACCTGCAATATATTTCAGTGTTTCGTTAAACGGCATTCCCATGGCAAATGACAGATCCACCCGCTGAGGGAAACGATAATAGATCCTTCGCATAGCTAGACTATGTGCAGGTCTTAAAGAAAAAAGATTGCTGAATACTGGTTTTAACCATGTCTTCAGGAGTGACCGGGAGATATTTTTAAAACTCTGCCGCATCCTTGAACGGAGAAAATACAGGTAAATCTCAAAAAATTGATCTTAAAAATAAATCTGGTCTTGGATGATATTTCAGGAGTTTATTCGAGTAACACCGCGTTGATGACGCCGTCCTGACCCGGGCGGCTCATGATACGGGCATTTCCAATCTCGGTCTTGATGATCGCGCCTTTGGTCAGAAGATTTCGCCGCACGTAGTTCGGGTTTGCCCCATTTTCAACAACACTCGCAATTTTGACCTTTTTACACTCGCCGTTTGTGAGGTTGGTCACATTTGCAAAACTTGCACGGAGTGCACGGACTTTCTGGTTTGCACCGGTCGTCCGGATATTCTTTCTCCGGTCTTCACCGATATGGGTGTCTGCGGGTGCAAGCCCGATCTCCGTTCTCCGCTTCATCTGTGCCGGGCGGCGCCTGCCACCGGTCACCTTTCGTACTGATTCTCCCTGCCACTGCATGGTGTCACTCTCAATAATATTTCTGCGGAAACCTGTCCCGAAGATGGTGCTCTATATATTCCCTTCAGAATTATTTATAGTATTTCCCGATTGTTTGCAGTTTCCCATGCCCGACCCCAAGGAGCTAGCGAGGAGTATTATCTTGATAAATACCCGGGAACTGCCTGACAAAAAAATCAGGAGATCTTTTCTTGAGCAGAAGTATTCGATTTTTCAAATTTTTTACGCAAGAATTGTATCAAGGAGTGCCGCAATACCATCACCGGTCTTCAGATTGGTTCTGAACACGGGCATTTCGGGATTATACCGGTGGATGTCTGATTCCATCCGGTCGAGGTTTGCTCCAACAAGCGGGGCGAGATCAACCTTGTTGATCACCCCGATCGTGCAGTCACGGAACATCATCGGATGCTTGTTTACCACATCATCGCCTTCCGTTGAACTCACAATAACAATTCTCTTTTCTGCCCCAAGACGGAAATCGGTCGGACAGACCATATTGCCCACGTTCTCAATAAAGAGGATATCGATATCATCGAGCGGCAGGTGTTCGATCGCATGTTCTACAAGGTGGGCATCAAGATGGCATTCCTTACCGGTATTTGCATTGAATGCCGGGATACCCAGCGCTACAATCCGCTTGAAATCATCGTCACCATACACATCTCCGGCAATAGCACCTGCACGCAACCCCCTTTTTTTAAGCAGGGGGACAAGACGCTCAATGAGTGCAGTTTTTCCTGAACCGATGGCTCCAAGCAGGTCAAATGCCCGGACGCCATGGTCTTTTAAGAGTTTTGCATTATTGTCTGCAAGGGTGTTGTTGACGTCGTAAATATCCTTCTCAATCCTGACGTCGATATGATGCATACTACAAGGTACGAGCGTACACTGTTTATACCTTGACCCACAAATTCTCCTGTAATGGTACAAGGCGAGTGCATATTGTATCCCTGCTACTTCAATGCGGCTTATTCACGTCGTCAGGGGCGAAGGGTGGCACGGAGTCGCGGGGCGAAGGCACCGGTGATCAGCGATCTCGAACGCGCATTAAAACGCGCCAATGTGACGTTCAGGATTGAGGAACACCACCACCCTGCACACTGGATGCGGCGTGAGGGGCGTATTGTTGCAGAATGGCAGGAAGGCAAAGAGGCACTTATCAAAAAAGTTGCACAGAGACTTGAGGTGAAACGGTGAGCGGTTTGTATGACCTGCATACCCATTCCATGCTTTCCGATGGTGAGATGCTTCCCATCGAATTGATCCGCAGGATGGCAGTGCTCGGGTACACAACGGTTGCTATTACTGATCATGTTGATCCATCCAATATCACCTCTGTTATTGAATCTCTTGTTCAGGTACGGGAATCTGCAAAGACTTTATGGGGTCAGATTGCTCTGCGGTGTTGAGATTACTCATGTTCCCCCATCGCAGATAGCAGATCTGGCAAAAACAGCAAAAACTGCCGGGGCAGACATCGTTGTCGTCCATGGAGAAACACCGGTTGAGCCGGTGGCAGCCGGGACAAATCATGCAGCGTGCGGATGCAAATACGTGAATGTGCTTGCGCACCCGGGACTCATCACTCTTGAAGATGCACTTCTCGCCGCAAAGAACGGTATTGCCCTTGAGATCACTTCGCGGGGCGGGCATAACCGGACAAATGGTCATGTGGCTCAGGTCGCCCGCGAAGCAGCATGCCAGCTCGTGGTGGACTCAGATGCGCATGCCCCTCATGACCTGCTGGATGAGCGCGCGAAATTTGTGGTTGCAAAAGGAGCCGGACTGACTGATGCTGAGTGCAAACAGGTTATATCTTTAAATATCGACCAGTTTCTTGGTTCCTGAAATTTCTATTTATACTTTCACGCAATATTTAAATACTAGTGCGTCTTTCATATATAGATTACTAAATTATTTCAGTACCATCGTATCCTTGAGGTTGTTGTGTGAAAGTTGTTGGTCGAGCGATGAGCACCATTGGCAATCGGATGCTCATTATTCAATGTGATGCCGCCCAGCTTCCCCATTGTACAGCGAAGTGACTGATCGTCGGATGAAACCTGTGGGAAAGATTCTGGACCTCTTTGGCAATGTCAAAGCACCCTATGCAGCAGTTCTCTGCCGGGAAAAATGCACTGTCCAGCCGAATGAAAAACTCTTCGCAAAATGATAACAGAACACCCGGGATACGCCGGTTCTCAGGCAAGAAAAAAAATAAAAAATTGGTGATTGTTGATGCAGGAAATTGAAAAATTAAAAGTCCTTCAGAGTGAACGGGAAGCACTCAAATTACGCACGAAGGGTAAAGAGATCGAGAAGAAGGCTGAAAATCATACCGAAACGGTCTGCCCGGAGTGCGGGGGCAGACAGCTTGTCCATGACTATGAACGGGCAGAACTGGTCTGTCAGGGATGCGGTCTTGTAATTGATGGGGACTTTATTGACCGCGGTCCTGAATGGCGTGCATTCGATCACGACCAGCGTATGAAGCGCTCACGTGTCGGGGCACCCATGACGTTTACGATCCATGACAAAGGTCTTTCAACAATGATTGACTGGCGCAACCGGGACTCGTATGGCAGGGCAATCTCATCGAAAAACCGTGCACAGCTCTACCGGCTCCGCAAATGGCAGCGCCGTATCCGGGTCAGTAATGCCACTGAGCGCAATCTTGCATTCGCCCTTTCAGAACTTGATCGAATGGCATCTGCACTCGGTCTCCCGAGAAACGTCCGTGAGACTGCAGCGGTTGTTTACCGTGATGCAGTTGACAAGAACCTGATCCGCGGACGGAGTATTGAAGGTGTTGCAGCAGCAGCACTCTATGCAGCCTGCCGCCAGTGCAATGTACCCCGTACTCTTGATGAGATTGCAGAAGTATCCCGTGTATCCAGAAAAGAGATCGGCAGGACATACCGGTTCATCTCCCGGGAACTCGGGCTCAAACTTCTCCCGACTTCGCCCATTGATTACGTACCGCGCTTCTGCTCCGGGCTTTCACTCAAGGGTGAGGTGCAGAGCCGCGCCGTGGAGATCCTGCGTCAGGCAGGAGAACGAGAGTTAACAAGCGGCAGGGGCCCGACCGGCGTTGCTGCAGCAGCAATTTATATTTCATCTATCCTTGGCGGTGAACGGCGCACCCAGCGTGAAGTGGCTGAAGTGGCAGGCGTCACAGAAGTCACTATCAGGAACAGATATAAGGAACTGGCAGAAAAGTTAGATATCGAGATTATTCTCTGATATCATTTCATTTTTGGGCTCGTAGATCAGGGGTAGATCGTTACGTTCGCAACGTAAAGGCCGCGGGTTCAATTCCCGCCGGGTCCATGATTTTTTTATTTTTACATTTACGTTATTAAAAAATCAAAAAAGAAAAGTTACTTTTTATTCAATATTTCAACTTCACTTTCAAGGGTGGCTCTGAGTCGTGTCACTGCCTCATTGAGATCATTTGTTGTTGTCAGGGTGAACTGGTTATCGGTTTTCGGGTCATGGTAGGTTACGATATATTCGATAAGTCCGTCTTTTCCTTTTTTTAATTCAATGATGAGTTTTGCCATTACCATACGCTCCATTATGAGGGTTGTAAGGGATTAAATAATTAATTTTTGTTCCTTTGAGTTTTTTATGTCCGCAGCTGAATTTTTCCATTTCCTGCTGTCTTTTTCACAACGACAACAACCAAAACCGATATAAGAGCCGGCTGAACAATAATGATGATATTAATTATATTATCACCCGGTTAAACAATCGAAGGGAGACTATGGTCGGCTTAAATAATACCAGAAAATCATGTATTCTTTTGCTGTTTGCTGCACTGCTGTTCGTAATGCCTTCAGCTGCAATAAACACTGCCATTTATGGTGACACCGCAGGTTTCAATCCTGATCTCCATAAGGATACATTCACTATTGTATATTCTCTCCCGGGTTCCCTGGGAACAGATCTCGACACCAACGTTACGAAATATACAGACCCTTCTGTTGATGTTATCTTTATGGGGGGTGAGGATACGTTCAGTCCTGCAACAGCATCACTGCTCGAACAAGCCATTGCATCCGGGAAGATCTTCGTGGTAAGCAATAAAAATTACCGGAAGTTTGATGCCAGTCTGCCAGCTACCAGCAAAGGCTCCGCACCAGATGGACAGTATCTTTTCGTCACCAATCCAAATACAACGCTTGCGAAAACAATTTTTAGTAGTTTACGTACAAACTTCACGAACACTGACCCATTTTCCAAGCGTTCACCTGCCGACGCAAAAGATGGTTCAGTTACCCTTCTAAGTTATGACAACGGCGATCCTGCCCTGCTCTACTGGCAGTTCGGGAACGGGTATGTTATTGAATGGACACCCGTATCAAACAGCAGATATCTGAACAGCACGGAAGCTGACCTTGTCAATCAACGTCTGATAACGTTTCTTGTGAACGATAAGGTGCCCAGAACAACTGCCATAACACCCGTTGCTACACCATCGAATGTAGGTAGCGTCTCGGTTTATTCATCCCCCCTTGGGGCCAGTGTCTTAATCGATGGGAGATACTATGGGACCACACCGGCAAACCTGACAGAAATCCAGCCGGGTAACCATATCATCAGGTTGACATTAAGTGGATATTATGATTATGAAGGAACGATCTATGTGCTCGCCGGTCAGACAACGCATGCATACGGGACTCTTCCACCCTTAAACCAGGTCATCTCACCAAATACTGTTACTCCAGCAGCAACGCCGATTGTTGTTGCGGTACCGGTGACCGCAGAACCCACGCCAAAACAGGGAGCTTTTGAAAACCCGGGTGTGATAGCGGCCATAATCGGGGTTATTACTGCAACTATTGGAGCAATCGCTACGATTTTTTCCCATATATCCAAGGCTAAAAAAGATTGAACGTTGTATCCTAAGGGATAAAATCCCCCCTTATTTTAACGACCGCACTTAATGTACTTGGGTATACTACCAGTTTAGCAATTACTTTTTTCTTAGAACTCACTCAGGATACGTCCCTCATAACACTTCTGGGGGATTCGGCAATGCCTCAGCTTCCGCCATTGGGCGACCCCCATAATGCGATAGAACTGCGTATTTTTTTTTTCAGCATCGAGTATGTCGGAAAAAAAGAGATACTTTTTTACAATTCATTTTAGTTCAGTTGTATCAATCGATTTTTACATCGCAGTGTGATATTTATTTTTGGTATTTTATAAGGAGTTTACCCATGTATATCTATGATTCTGACCTGACAATTTCCAAAAAAGAACAGTAACAACTATATGGAATCCGCAGAAAAATAGTATACCGCAACTTTTATTCCAGGGGCTCGTAGATCAGGGGTAGATCGTCACGTTTGCAACGTGAAGGCCACGGGTTCAAATCCCGTCGAGTCCACTCGTTTTGACCGTTTTTAAAAATCAATCGATCCAGTCGAGCGATACTCGGGGTTTTTCCTGCTCTTCTTTGTGCTGTAACTTCTCTTTTACTTTTTTTACTGCAACTGTTGCCGGCGACGGATTTTTCTCAAACTGCCCGTAGTCCATATAATCACGAGAGATCCGGTCTTCATTACTGATGATAATCTCCTTGATTGGTGTTACCTGCTCTTCAATTTTTACGGATAATGACGAACTCTCAGCCTGATGTGAATCATATTCTTTCAGGGGGGGATTTTCCGGCACATGAACCGGCTCCTGTAAGATCAGGGGAGGCGGAGCAACTTTCCTGAACTCCAGAGAAGCTGGTGTTGAACCAGAAGCTTCATGTGAATTTCCTGACCGGTACAAAAGGAAGTCTACGAACTCTTCAACTTCTTTTCGCTGTTCAGGAGACAATCTGTCCAGTTTACTCTTAAAAGATTCCATGCGATATTCCAAAGAGGTATCTGATAATGAAATATCTTTTCTTTAAATATATTTATAGTCGATAACCGGTTTTATCCTTATGTTCTGCCCGTCAATACGATCGTTTCAGATTATTTCATATTTTCGGAGTAACAGACCACTCCCTGCATACAGGGATACCAATACTAGTATGATTGCACACCACCAGAGGATAAAACCGGTATCTCCGGAAACCAGCGCATCCCAGAATTTCGTGATAAATACTACTACCCCCAAAGCGATGATGATCAACCCGCCATAAATAATGACAATCGCGCCGAAGCCCTGAGCGACCATATCATCCATATTCACTAGTGGGTAATTGGTCTATATGAACTCCGCCGTTCCGATACGATCGGCTTTTTACATCTTATTCAAGATACTCTGCCAACAGCTCGTCATAAAGACGTACGGCATTATCTTTGGTCGGGGGAACTGACGGAAATCCCTTATACTTCATAGCAAGAGGGATATCCTGCATCAGGTTGAGCTGGTACTGACTTTTCGAATAAAACCAGCCCATCTTTTCGTAATAATAGGAAAGATATTCCTGTTCAGGTTGCCCCGGTGTCGGAATAAAGAGCCCATGATGCTTATTGAGTTCCGCAAGTTCCATCATTGATGTATAACCCGAGCGGCAGATAACAAACTTCGCCTGGTTCATGAGGCGTATTTTTTCCTCCGTAGTTGCATAGGAAATAAGCGTGCATCTGTCAGAAACTGATCGTGTCGTTGTTTTTTGCGGGCTGCCCAGCAATGCTATCGTGGATCCATCAAGATCGGCCAGCATGGGGGTGAGGATCTCCTCAAGACGTGTTCTCTGAGGTTCGGGGCCGGATATCAGGACAAGGTAGTCAAGATCCTGTTCAACATCCATTTTCGGGGTGCTTGAGAGAATTCCTGAAAAAAATACCTTTGAATCGGTCAGCCCGTGAACTGGACGGGATAGTTTTCCTGCAATTGATGTCCCCCCCGGGGGGTTATCGGGAACGATGACCCGGGAAAAATTTTCAAACAGGAAGTGATTTGCAAGGATTGCGGAAAGTTCTATAGGCCAGAACAGGAGTGGGAAGTGATAGTGGAGCTGGTGAGTGATAAAGATCGTGGGAACTTTTAACGAATACACCCCGACACGGTTATCACTGATGATAAGATCATAATGGTTTTTTTCAAGAATGCGTTGCAGGTTCCGGCGTTCCTCTGCCAGGGCTCTCGACATTCTTGGCAGGGATGCGATGAACTTCGGGATAAAGAAACGACTCGTGCTGTAAGGTGAAGGGTAATCGTTAAACTCGATGAAGCTGCATTCAGGGAATTCATGTTGGAGCACGGTGAGTGCGTTGCCGCACGCCGCGATGGTGACATCGTGATGATGATCAAGAAGGGTTCTGATAATAGGGATATCCCTCGTGGCATGACCTAGACCCCAGCTGAGCGGAGAGAGCAGTACGCGAGCCATCTATCATCCCATTAATTATTCTTAGCTGTATTCCTGCTTTTAGTATTGAATGATTCGGATTTGAAATTACCGGGAGTGCGCCACAAATACCCGGCTGTATCACCATTATTTTATTAATTATTCTATCAAATGAGTGTTAATCATTCAGGAGGGTTCGTATCAACCCGCTGGTCAGACTTCTACGGTTCGGGGAATATGGATTTTTGTCCATTATTGTCGGATTGTTCGGAGCTTTTCTTGGATCCTCCTCTGTAGATATCTCTCTTCTCTGGCTTGTCGTTTTTATCATAGCCTCATCTGCGTTCGGATTTGTGGTAAACGATATTTCAGACCGTGAACTGGACGCACAAACACCTTTTCCCAGAAATCCGCTTGCAGACGGTTCAATGTCGATAAGCTTCGCGGTTCTTGTGAGTGCTGTACTTCTTCTTATCACCCTTGTGAGTATGGCGCTCCTGCCGGCAAAGCTGCTCTGGATAGAAGTCCTGATCCTTTTTATGTTTGTCACGTACTCATTTCTCATTGAGACAAAAAACATTGCCGGACTTGACCTTGTCTATCATGCAATCCTCCCAATGCTCTGCGGAATGCTCGGGTATCTCCTGTATCACCCGTTCGATCGAATGGGTATCATCTTTTTTTCTCTCCTGGCAATATTTGGTATCATCAGTGAGCTCCTCAATGAAATCCGGGATATTGAAAAAGATCGGAATAAGCGCAGAAATTCGGTCATGATTATAGGAGAGCGGGCAGCATTCAAGTGGACTATTGCACTCATGGTTCTTGCGTTGATACTCTGCGCCTTCCTCGTCTCAGTAGAAATGGGTTATTTCTGGTTGCTCCCGTTATTCCCCTTCGGGCTAATCCTCATTAAACCGGTGTTCAGGGCGATGAATGATGCGGGCTACAGGACAACATTCGTCGAGGAGATGAATACCCGGACAATAAAAGTTGCCGGTATCTCACTTCTGGTCTATTGTGCACTCCGGTTTTTCGGATTCATGTGAAAAAATCAAAGAGATGTACCTGTGTATTAAAAAGGAATTATTCCCACCGGTGCTGGTATCCGCGTTTCTCTACCGGTTGATCATCAATTATGACGATTTTTTCTTTAATTGTTGTACCGATAACAGTATAGGAAACGCCATCAACCGGATGCCGTTGTGGGGGCAGGGTAAAGATCAGTTCATAGTCCCCTCCGCCATAGAGAGCAAGTTCTCGAGCCTGCTTTGCCGGAATTCCTGCAGGGACGGGTAGTTTTGTTGAATCAAGGGAAAATCCACATTCATTAACACTGAGCAGATCATAGAGCGAAAGCGCAATCCCGTCACTGTCGTCCATCATCGCACTGACACCTGCCCTGCCAAGAAGCTGACCTGTCTTCCACCCGGGGTTGTGGTTCAAAGAGTGCTTTCTGATACTGGTGATACCCGTCAAGGTATGCCTGTGCCTGACCAGGGATCCCGGTGATACAGACATAGTCTCCCGGTTGTGCACCGGTACGACGCACAATATGAGACTTGTCGACAAGCCCGAGTCCGGTAGTCACCACGGTGAGCTCGCCATGCCGGTCTATATCCCCGCCAATGATCGCAGCACCGAACCTTGTGCAACAATCCTGTGCACCCTGCATGACTCCGGCCAGATTCTGCCATGTATCAAGCCCGACGGCAATGAGGAGATATTTTGGCTCTGCGCCCATGCTCGCAATATCGGAGAGCGTGACCGCTGCACTCATCCAGCCTATCTGCCAGTCGCTCATACCTTCAACAAAGTCAGTAGTACGGTGGAGCATGTCCGTTGTCACCACCATAATCTGATCACCACAGGGTACTTCGGCACAATCATCCAGGCATTTCTCTTTTCCGACAATTCCCATCACGACGTTTAAGAGTTCACGGTCATCCACTCTTGCGCACCTCCTTACCCCGTTCGCTCTTATACTCTTTGAAGATGTGCTCGATCATTTCAGATTTCTTTTCCCGTTCATGCTGAGCCTGCTTTTCCTGCCAGTGTATAAGAGCAGCTTCAAGCGTTTCCTTCCCACAGAGCCCTCGCTTTCCTCGTACCTGAACACCTGCGTCCTTATCTGAAATAAGAGGGAGCCCCCATTCCCGGAATACCGGAAGCATCTGGGGATCACTTTCTGCAAGCACCGCGGCACCGGTAACAACCGCTTTTATCCGGATTCCCGCGAGATCCTTAACCACACTTCTTCCCCAGCCATCAAGCCGGGTCACAAAGATAATGTCTCCTTCTTCTATCCCAACATCCTCAGTCAGCCGGCGAAGCCCTTCTTTTGTCAGAGCTTCCATCACTTTGACCGGCAGCACGTCACCATCCATTGAAAGCTCGGCAAACTGTTTGATGCGCATGAGGCGTTTGGAAAGATTCCGGTTATGCCGCTCTTCCTTGCGCAGCCGTTTTTTTAAGCTCTGGATAATGGCATCTTTTTTTATCACTTCGGTATCCTTTGCAAGCTGTGCATCCTGTGACGTGTGGATCTTCCGTACACGTGCCTGGAGCCTCTGGATTTCATAATCCTTTTCCTTGACTTCTTCCTGCAGCTCTCCAACAAACGTACGCAGGCGCTTCACCATCCCGTCAAGTACCCTTACTTTCTCATCATGTTTTACTTCCACAGGAACAGTGGGTGCATCGATTACCCGTGCCGGTGTTACAGAATTCATATCACCAATCACCTGATCGAGTGACTGCCCTCTGATAACCCGTGCCCGGACTTCGTCAAGATCATGACCCGGGGGAATTCGCTTCAGTAAGTTCTGGAACTTATGCCGGTACTGGCGATATGCATCAAGTGCGGCAGAAAGTGCATCACGTTCATGATCGTTTCCATAGGGAAAGGCTGCGGTAAGTTCTATCTTTGTCTCAACACTCACATCCTGTTTCGGGGTATAAGCAACAGCAGAAAACGCCCGCCGGATCTTCTCTACAGAGTAGGGCATTTCCTGCACATCTGATGCGATAATGAGGGGTTTTCCTACACGGTAGAGGGACTCAACAACATCTCCCATGTTCATCTGCCGGGAACTTGCACAGATGAAGCAGGTTACCATCGAGATCGAGCGCTGCGACTGCTGTTGTCGTACCGGGATCAATACCAACAATCAGGTACCGCGGTTTACCCGATAGTGGACGGAACCGGATCCGCTCAAGGCGTTTGCCACTGATCCGAACCTGAACATCGGCACCACGGTACGTTGAGACCGGAACCTGATCTCGTGTCGCAAAGACCCGGAATGCCACCCTGCTGCACCCGCCAAAGGCCCGGGTCTCTTTCTTTTCATACCGGAGCCCTGCTGCAACAAGAGCCATCTCGATCTCTCTCCCTTTCAACTGCACAGCCCCATGAATCTTTCGCACGTAGCGGTTCTGGCTCCACCCGCCTTTTCCCAGGGACCGGTGCCGGCTTACCACAACCTCGCTCTCGTTCTCAAATGCGATGACCTCTGCTCCTGCACCAAGAGAGGCCACCTGTGCAGTGGTGCGGGCTTCGGCAAACGGATCAAACCGGTTGAAGCTGATGTTGTACCGGGCAGCAACCTTACCAAGCGTCTCCTTGCGTTCCCCACCCGTTACCTGGACAAGCCGGGTCTGCGGGGGCAGTGCCTGTAAAAAGAAGAAAAGTTCATGCTGGTCAGCGGCGATCTCCTGGAGGCTGTCCACCGCAAGGATATCCGGTTGTTCCTCATTGAGCATCCGGAAAAGCCGGAACATCGAGACCTCAGACTCGCTCTCGATGATCTGTCCCTCCATCCGCACAAGGGCATACATCGGACGCCGGGACCGTGACCTCACCGAACCTTTGATGATATCAATGCCAAAGACCCTTAATCGATCACGCATCGCATCGCATCCCCGCGATCATACTGCACGTTGTATTTCCGTTTAAAAAACGTGAGGATATTATCGATGTCACGCTCCAGGATTGACGCAGCATTCGGGTGAGTTGTTCCTACCCACTGTGGCCAGTCAATGATAACGCACCTTCCCTCCTCCATGAGGATGTTATATTCTGAAAGGTCGGCGTGGATAATTCCTTCGTGATATGCAATGCCTGCATTGGTGAGGATCTCATCAAGCACTTCTTCTGGCTCTTCAACGCGGCAATGGTTGAGATTCGGACCGTTTATCAATGCCATCACAACCGTATGACGGTTCTGTCCGATGGGCAGCGGGACACTGACTTTCGGGTGCAGGGTGGTAAGGGCCTGGTATTCCCGTTCCGCCGATCTCCGTGGATGCGATCAGCCAGGGACAGTGCCCTTCCTCAGGCATGTAATCCCGGTTGAGCCGTGCTGATGAGAATGAACGCTGCCCGACCCGGTGAAATTTGATAGCAACCGGACCAAGCCCCAGAGCTTCATATACTACAGACTCCTTTCCCTCGCCAATCTTCGATCCGAGTGCCGATATTGTCCCGTTCCGGGTGAGGGTTGTGAGCGCAAGCGTGTCATAACCGCCAAAAACAAGGGCATATCCATCGTAGGGCACGGGATTGAACCGGACCATACCCCATTCGATCAGACGGGCGAGGCGGTAGTTAACTTCGGATTCTGAAAGTTTGGTTGCTAGTTTTGATCTGTTCCAGCGGCACCCATGCGTAGCGTTTCATCCCACGTTCAAGCGCGTTGAGGATGGATTTTTCATATTTATTCAGGGTGCGGATATGCTCCGCGGCGACGACCATAATCGTTAGAGTGGTTATGTGTAAGACTATAAAATCACATCTTAGATGTCATATAAAAAAACAGTCAACACAACCTTAAACATCTTTTATCGTCCAGATAAAAAATGGATTTGACGAATGCAGTGCAACAAGTGCAGGAGGAACGCGGTACTTTTCCAGGAATACTCCGGGCAGCACCTTTGCAAACAACATTTTGAAGCTGATGTTGAGGCAAAAGCAAAGCATGAAATCCGCAGGCACCAGCTGGTTGATACCCGGCGATCATATCGCGGTCGCTCTTTCCGGGGACCAAAGCAGCAGCGCACTCCTGTATTTTTTGAAAAAACTTACATCAAATCGCCGTGACATACGGATTTCTGCGATCTCAATCGATGAAGGAATCACCGGATATCGTAACCCGGCATCTGCGATACGGATCGCTGAACTGCTGGACACGGAATGCATCATGGGATCTTTTCAGGAAAACTTTGGGATTACTGTAGATGAGATCGCACACATAAAAGGTATCGCCCTTTCCTGCACCTATTGTCGCGTGCTCCGGAATTTCCTGCTGAACCGGATTGCCATCGAACACGGGATAACAAAACTTGCTGTGGGCCATACTCTGGACGAGGGGGCAGCATCGGTGCTGAAGAATGTACTCCAGGGGAATCCCTGAGATTCTGGTTAGTTCAGAGCGAGCTGTCAGAGGAAAAATTCCCCGGATCCGACCGTTCATCTCTGTTCCTCAAAAAGAAGTGGCACTCTATGCAGATCTTCATGTCAAAGGATATAATCAATCCCGCTGTCCTTATAATAACAAGCCATTTGAAGAGGACGTGCAGACGATGCTGAATGAGTTTACCATTCGTCACCCGGCAACAAAATATGCACTCCTGAGCCTGGAAAAAAACCTGGCCGGTGCATGTGTTTCCCTGGCAGATTCGGTTCCTTCCTGTCAGCAGTGCGGTGAACCAACAGACGGGATATGCCAGATCTGCCGGATAATCGATGAGGTGACTGCCCATGGCACTTAGACGGGGAAGAGTCTGGAGGGCAATCCGGAATTCTCCCGGTATACAAATCTCAATCTATTTCTTCGCGTTTGCCCTGCTGATAGGTCTCAATACCTATTTATTTTACTCCTACTATCCACTGCTGGAGAGACAAACCCCTTTCATGGTCTGAATCACTTCTGTTTGTTGTCGAATCCATGACAACGGTCGGTTATGGTGAGTTATTACCCTTCTCCAGCGATATTACCCGATTGCTGGCTATCCAGATCATGCTGTCCGGCGTGATCATGATCTTCGTTGTTATCCCGCTGCTCCTTGCCCCGTTCCTCACCACCCTGCTTGCTCCCGCACCGCCACGAAGAACCCCACACCGCCTGTCAGGACATACCGTCGTCATGGGATATAACGAGCTCACCAGTTCTGTTATTGACAGCCTCACCATCTCTGACCATGATATTGTTATCATTGAACAGGACAAAGCAAAAGCCCTTGAAATTGCCACGCATTACCGGAAACGTGCCTATGTGATCTGGGGAGATTATACCGATCCCGGCACATGGTCGGCAGCACATATAGCAGGTGCACACTATGTTGTTATCTGCATGGATGAGCGGCAGACAGCCAGCATTGTTCTCGGCATTCGTGAACAGGTAAAAGGTAAGATCATTTCGATTGTGGATAAGCTCTCTTTTGAACGGTATCTCCGGTACGCTGGTGCTGATTACGTGCTGTCTCCCAAACATGACCACCGGAAGGCTCCTGGCACGTCATGCTGTCCTCAATCCCAACGGGGATACAGAACCGGATATTCCCGGACTGGACAGGATTCAACATCAATTTCCGGAATGCTGCAGAGCAGGAACTCAGGCTGATCAATATTCCTCTGGTTTTCGGGTGCAATGCTGCGTTCAAATCCCTGTCTGATCTTCATCTCTTTGAGCGGTTTGGGGTTATCGTCCCGTTTCTCTGGAAGGCTGGAAAATTCATTCCCTTCCCCAGTGATGATATTGTCATCGACAACACGACTTCACTGTTCCTTTTTGGCAGGGCTGAATCCATTGTCGCCACGCTCCGGGAGGAGTTCAATACAGACGGGTGTGCAGATGCGTTTGCAGTAATCGCTGGTTTTGGGGATGTTGGTGCAGGTGCATACCAGAAACTTACCGCATCCGGTGTTTCCTGCATTGTTGTCGATTCGAAACAACAGGAAGTGGAACAGGTCGTCGGCAATGCTGAAGATGAGGACGTACTCAAAAAGGCCCGTATCGAAGAGGCACGGTTCTGTATTGTTGCTTTGAACGACGACAATGTGAATATCTTTACTACGCTCATGACCCGGAATTTAAACCCGGTTATCCGGATCCTTGCCCGGGCCAATGAACCGGCTTCGGTTGAGAAACTCTACCGGGCGGGTGCTGATTATGTTGCTCTCCTTCCCATGATCGGAGGCCAGACAATCGCCAGGATCATCCTTGCTGATACCGTGACCATTCTTCTTGAACTGCCAAACAGCGATCTGGTGATCCTTAAACATGTCTCAGGTCACGTACCCGAAACCATTGCGCTGGTTCATCAGAAAAACCGGCGTCACGGATCATCGGTATCGAGAGGCCTGACCGTTCTGTTGTTGCCCCGGATCCTGATGAGATTCTCACTGAAGGGGATGCTGTTATCGCCGTAGGAAATACCGAACAATTGAAAAAGTTCATCCGTTTACTATAAACGAGATGAGGTTCATGGTAACAGAACTCGGGTGCAGGATGGGTCAGGTAGAACAGATGATCCGGTACGCATACTGGACCAGCGGGTGCAAGGGAATTGTCGTTGGGCTGAGCGGAGGTGTGGACTCTGCGGTGGCAGCGACGTTCTGTTGCCGGGCGATCGGAGGCGAAAAAGTGCTTGGACTCTCCCTTCCCTCCTCGGTGAGCAACCCTGCAGATATCAAAGATGCTGCAACGCTCTGTAAGCAGATGTGGTATGAAGCACCGGGTAGTAAGCATAGAACCCATGCTTGAAGGATTCAGAACCATGCCGGAATTTAAAGAATCGCGCTACCTGCTCGGCAATCTTATGGCACGAATCCGTATGGCTGATTCTCTATTATCACGCCAACCGTGATCATAAAATTGTCTGTGGTACTTCAAACCGGAGTGAATATATGCTCGGTTACTGCACAAAGTTCGGCGATAATGCAGCTGACCTCCAGCCTTTACTGCACCTGTATAAAACTGAGGTTTACGAGTATCGCTCAGGAACTGGGAATTCCGGAGTCAATTATAAAAAAGGCACCCTCCGCTGGTTTATGGGAAGGACAGAGCGATGAAGAAGAGATCGGTCTTTCCTATGCAGAAATTGATCATTCACTCCGGGCACTTGAACTGCAGGGCTGGCAGGCAGCAACACCCATCAGAAGAAAAGGTGCTTGGACTCGTGAAAAAAAGCGAGCACAAAAGACTTTTGGCACCTAATCTTTTAGCAGTACAGAAAATACTGTAAGGAATTTTTCCGGGAAATTAAGGAACGAGAGTGCATCCTCGTTACCGATCAGATTGTAAAGCGGTGCTTTGCATATCCGGTGTATCCCAACTCCGCAGGTTGCCCCGATATACCTTACTGGGGGATAAACGAGGATAAAAGGAATTTTTTTGCATCCTGCCGGAACTCATTTCATAATACGCAGCACCATGATATTTTTCATACTCACCATACTCGCTTTGGAATGCCGTTGAAACAATATTTGCCATGATGAGCGTTGTATCCGGAGAGGGGTTGATGGAGATATGCCCATATTCCGGCGGGATTATCACAAGATCACCAGCATGTCGCAGAGATCATCACTACATCATCAAGTGATCCGTGACTGGAGAAGGTAGTGTGCCTCGACCTTCAATGACTTCATAGATCTCCGGATAGCCGATCCCTGCCGGGTTTTTCGGGTGATAATGTCCCTTGGTCTTCACCCATTCACCACAAAGAATCCGGGAAGGAATGACGGTAAGATCGTAACGCAGGTTATGGTGGTGTAACCAGCTCCAGTCTGCATCCGACTTAGCCAGGTCCCGGTACATATAATAGAGGGGATCGCTGCTCTCACACGAAGGATCGGCAAGGACGGAACGCATCTCCTCAATAGTCCGAACCGCAGGCTGAGGCAGCTCCACCTTCCCATCCAAGCATCACTTCTTCTTTCGCATTACAAGTAAATAATACCCGGCGCCGATACCAATCAGGGCGATAACCCCTATAGCGGCCAGAACCTGCATCAATCCACCCGATGCCGGTTTTTCCTGAACCTGGACTGGCACGTTGAAAGGTATCTGAAACCTGGCTGTTGTCCAGTGCATCACGATACCTCACCTCGGTATCAAGCGTATATTCCTTGGCAACCGCTGCATCATCTACGCTAATCTGATAATGCGCAGTTGCTTTTTCACCGGGTTTCAGATCACCAAGATATGCGGTATCATCACTGCTTTTAAACGGCTCAACTGCCGAAAGGCGTGCCTGGGAATGATATGCGATTGTAGTGCCATTGTTCTGGTATTCTACCTGAATCACACTTTGTGATCCCTGGACAACCTGCACTGTTCCTGATGTGATGGCAAACCCTGTTTTTCCACCAACGGGAATTCCAATAGTTTCGGAAGCCGAGGTAACCACATCCCCATCCCGGTTTTCATACATGACAACAACATCAACCGGATATGTCTGTTTTTCCGCTTCGCTGGAGATCGCTACTTTATATCTGCAGGTAACCGTTCCGTTGTGGGGAAAATCCCCGATAAAAACGCTGCTGTCAGTCGGAATTATCGGGCTTGCCCCGTTACGGACAATCTTTAACAGAAGCCTTTTTGCCATCTTCAAACCCGGTATTTTTTATTTTCAGGTTCAGGTATCCCTCACTCCCGACATTCAGGTTTTCCGGCACTGCTTCAAGAACTTCAATCTTTACCTGGGGCTTGATTTTTATGGTAATCGGGAGGGTCTCATTCACTTGTCTGGTAATTATACTGGAGTATATCAGTTGCATCCTGATCTGATGATGCGAGATACGTGTACCTGATGGTGAGTGGCAGCTGGTATTCACCTTCATGTAGCATCAGAGGTGATTTTTGTTGCAATTGCCACGGTAACCATGCCCTGGCTTTTTATATCCCCGACACTCTGCGGATCGTTTTTCACAATTACCGGAGCATCCCCGGCGGATAGTTCAACAGTGACCATCTTTGCTGTTGTCGGGAGATCGTCCCTCTCGATGGTCCCTTTCGTTACAAATTTGAGATCGTTCACCCCACTATTCCAGACGATCACCTTTATGGATAGCATCCTGTCCCGGGGTAAACTCGTTGGTGCCCGATAGTGCTGCCGACATCCGGGGACTTCCGCCAAGATATGTTGTCACACCCATGACCGGTAGAGGGCAGCAGAGCACCAAGAACAAGAAAAACGAATATCATTTTGAAAGATTTCATGATCATCCACTTGTTGTTATTGTTATAACAACATTTATTATTGCAGGATATAAAGTGATGTTTCAATGAAATTGCCGTCAGAAAATCCAGTCCGGGTTATTGAATGTCTCAAATCACTCGGTCTGACAAAATATGAAGCACTCGTCTATATTGCACTCCTGAAGGCTGGAAAGTGCTACGGCAAGCGAGATTCATGAGATTTCCGGGGTTCCTCGCGCATCGGTATATACGGTCATTGATCAGCTTCTCGATAAAGGACTCGTCTCGGTCTCTCAGTCTGCACCCAAACGGTTTGCTGCCTTTTCCCCGGAAGACGCCATTACCAGACTGATGGACCATATCGAAAGGGATGCACAATATGCACGCGATTCCTTATCGTTGATATATCAGGAACGGGTAGGCCCGGGATCGGGAAGTGAAGAACTCATCTGGAATATCTATGGCATTGAAAATATCAAAAAAAGATTCATTGATACCATTTCCCATGCAAAACAGGAGATCAGAATTATCGCTCACCCCCAGTTTTTATCTCCTGATATTCAACAGAAACTCATCTCTGTGGCAAACAATATCAGAGTCGAAATTATCACACCTCACTGGGCTGGAGAGATACCCAAAAAAATGAGAGTGTATGTCATAAAACATCCCGAAATCCCAAAAGAACTTGATAAGGCAAAGGATATGATGGCAGGCGGAGTCTGTATTATTGACAATCGGAGCGTGATGGTTATCGTGGGAGTAGGTGAAGAGGATGCAGTTGCACTGTTTTCAGAATCCGAAGGATTCGTCCGTTTCTTTGTTCGGTATTATACCCTGATCTTTGACTGGGCCAAAAAAACCGGATGAAAAAAGAATTTTTTTTAATAATCCCTGATCTCTTCCATCTGCGAAATTTCCATCAGTCCTTTCATTGCCTGGGTCTGCACCCAGCGACCACCCTCTCGTATTGCAGCCATCGGATTTGTACCACCAACAGCTGCTATTGCAACGAACTGAGGGCTGACAGGAACACCAAGGAGAGGAAGGTTCGGCATCCCCACTTCAAGAATCCCGGTGAGACTGCTTCCTGAGAGCTCATCCAGTACGGTGCCGACCTGATGTTCAGCTTCCATATGGAACTCCCTGATATTTGCAAGAATTGACCCGCTTCCCGTGCGCATTACACTGGTAACAGAAGTCGTCTTCTGGGAAATGAGCACCTGAAGAGGATCGATAGTCGTATGTTCATACAGGATAATATGAGTAAACCGCATAGGTGTGCGTTTTTCTATCTCGACAATGCCCCCACCGATCGGGGTGATAGGAATTCCGCGCCGGATCAGTAGACCATCAAAGGTTATACTGCATATTGTGCAGATACCGGTTAATCCTTTCGGCACGGCATACCCGGCAATTTTCTCTCCTGAAGAGAAGAATCTGACGCGGCCACTCACCGTCACACCGGTCTTATATGCATCTTTGAGCGTAGAGATTGCAAAGTCAAGATCTTCGTTTTTAATCAGAGACAGGTTATAAACAACGTTACCTTCATCCGTGACCGGATCAAAAGTCACCTGCATTGCAAAATCTTCAATGCTGTGGTTGACGAATTTGAGCGGAACGGTCATTACAGTAATTTCAGACATCGCAATAGAAAAATTGTTCTATAAGACCATGGCAATTTATTTATGATGGAACACGACATGCGGGAAAAAGCCAAGAATGCAATGCGACTCATTCTTGAGGCAGCCCGTTTTGAGGTCGAAGAGGTGGATGAACCTCTCGATCTTTCTGCGGTACGCGACAGCACCTGCCTTCTGGTACTCTGTTCAAACGACAGTGACCTTATCGGACAGTTTGATAAAACAAATTACAACCTTATGATCGATGATCATGAGATGAGCTGCAAAAAACTCCTCTTTTCTATAGATAAGGAAATTGTAACTGAGAACTGTATCCACTGGGGCGTTGACGAATTTGTTCGGTTTACCGGTGAGGCGGTACTGGCTGACATTCTTGACCGCGAACTGGCACTGGATCTCACACCATCAAAAGGCAGGAAAACCGCTGTTACTGCAGCATCTGCCGGGCAGGATGCACCCCGGAAAGAGGAGTCATCTGGCATCACCATCCCGCATTACCCGGTAAAAATCACCGAACAGGCAGCAATGCGAACCGGAGGAGTTCAGGGAGCCGCAAAACTCCGGTTCATACCGTATTACCTTTTTCATTACACGAGCAGTGGCGAACAGATCTACAAGGATCGACGCATTCCCTTTGATGCTGATGGTTGGGGTGCAATTAATGCAATCAACGGCATAAAGATCGACCTTGATGATAAATTAGTTGAGGAAAAAGAGATTCCCGGCAGGCGCTGAAGTTTCTGATCCCCATATCCGGAAAGATGAGGCAACAGAGCGAATTGTCAATGAGCTGATCGACCGGCTTACCCAGAAAGTACGCATCAAGCAGGAGAAAGGCGATGCGATCTTCTACGAAGAGAAGATCCTCAAACCCGAGAAGAAAAATATCACTGTTGATACCCGGCAGGTCTATATCCCGATCTGGCAGATACGGGGCAAAAAGATCGTCGAGATAAATGCTTTTACCGGTGAACTGCTCTCAGAACCGATGGATGAAGGCGTCGAAATATTCTGAGTATGGGGTTGCACAGGAAGAGAAGATCGGAAGATCTCCTGTGCTCCTCTTATTAAAAGGAGCAGAATTTCCCTGTTGAAGGAAAGGAAATCCCATGATTGTTGTTCTTGGGGGTGGCCCGGCAGGAAGGATCGCATCAATCCGTCTCGCATCCGCGGGAAAAGATGTCCGGCTTATCGAGCAGGGGGGTATCGGGGGTCAATGCCTCCATTTTGGCTGCATGCCCGTCTGTGCCCTGAATGATGTCGCCCGCATTCATTCATTCGGCACGCACATTTCATAATCTGGGGATTATTGATACTGTTCCTGATATCAATTTTTCAACAATTTTTTCAGAGATGCATGCAATCCAGAAAAAGATCGCTTCCATTCTGGATACCGAGACCAGATCTGCCGGTGTAAACATAATCTATGGGAAAACCGGCAGGCTTGAAGGAAAGAAGATTTTTGCCGGAGATGAACAGCTGGATGCGGATGCGGTCATTGCCGCCACAGGTTCACGACCCAATATTCCTGATATCGAAGGGATCGATCTCAAAGGAGTATATACTCCCCATACCCTCTTTGGTATGAAAGAACTCCCCAGAAAACTGGCGATTATCGGGGGAAGTGTGATGGCTGCTGAATTTGCCTATATTTTTTGCATGTTCGGCAGCGAGGTGACGATTATCAGCCGGAGTACTTTTCTGAAAAACACCGATAAACATCTCCGTGCCCTTGCAATGAAGGAACTTGAGGGGGTGGAGATTAGCGAGGATACGCAGCGTACAATCGATTTCCGGGAGATCGCATATCCACTCGGTTCATGTGAGAGCAGACGACAGGGATGAATCGATTGATGCTGATGCAGTCCTCATCGCTGCAGGTCTTGTCCCACGGTCCGAAATGCTGAACGGGGTAAAAAAAGGCTCTATTGGAGAGGTTATTGTTGATCGACCAGATGCAGACAAGTGTCCCGGATGTCTATGCCTGTGGAGATGTCATTGGCCCCCCGTATCTCACCCCGGTTGCCCGTTACCAGGGGATTGTTGCAGCCGATACTATCCTTGGAAAGCCTCGCACAATGGATATGCAGTATATCCCGCAGTCGATCAATCTTGCCCATGAACTTGCATTTTGCATTCCTGAAACGGAGGGTACCGCTTCACTTGCGATTCCCGGGCCTGCCGGACCGGGAACATTCTGGTCTGTTCCTTCCGGAGATACGGGACTCGCAAAGGTTATGGTTGATCCGGATAGTGGGGCACTTTTAGGAATCTGCAGCAGCAGGACCTGGCGGAGGACTCATTGCCGGTTATATGTCATTTCTCATGAAACGCCATTTTTCCGTTCATGATTTTGAGGAGTTTATCGAAGTCCATCCATCGACAGATGGCATCTACGGGCTTTTGAAATACACGTCCGATATGCTGAAAAAGCGCTAGGGAAATTAACGAGCCCGGCTACGTGTTCCTCAAGCAGGAAATGGGTTGTTTTTTCCTGTTTGCCAGTGCGGGAACCAAAAAAAGGTCTTCAGGCGCAAATGCTGATGGTATTATTACGATCAAAATCGAATAATCAAGATACATACCATTCCATAAAATGGGTGCTTTCCAATGACTAATCCCTCACGAAAATATTGCATTTGACCAGACACGGCTCGATAAAGTACGTGCACTCAAAGATAAAGGTATCACCATTTTCCCGTCTTCATTCGACCGGCAGCATACGGTGCTCGATATCAAGACCCGGTACGCGGATATCACCCATGACAAGAGCGCTGAAGCAGGTGTCAACTGCCGGAAGAATATACATTGTAAGGAACCACGGGAAAACCCTTTTTGCAGATCTCGGTGACGAGACCGGAAAGATCCAGCTCTATATCCGGAAGAACGATATCGGGGACGAGCAGTTCGATCTGTTCAACCAGTTCATCGAACGGGGGGATATCATCGGGGTAACCGGTCATGTGTTCCGGACAAAACTGGGAGAGATTACCATCTGGGTTGAGACCTTCACCCTCCTCTGCAAGGCAGTCTGTTCGCTCCCGGAGAAATTTCACGGGCTGACGGATATCGAGAAGCGTTATCGCCAGAGGTATGTTGACCTTATTGTCAACGAGGAGAGCAGGCAGACGTTCCGGATCCGGAGCCGGATTATCTCGCTGATCCGCAGGTATCTTGATGATCACGGGTTCCTGGAATTCGAAACCCCCATCCTCCAGCCGGTGTACGGCGGGGCAAATGCCCGCCCGTTCACTTCATACCATAACTTCCTTGACCAGAAGCTGTTCCTCCGGATTGCACCCGAGCTGTACCTGAAACGACTGATTGTCGGGGGATTTGAGAAGGTCTTTGAGATTGCACGGAATTTCCGCAACGAAGCAGTCGATACGGATCACAACCCGGAATTTTCCATGGTGGAGATCTACTGGGCTTACCGGGATTTCGAGGACATGATGGCACTGACCGAAGACATTGTCTCCTCCATCGTCTTTGAAGTCCATGGAAAATTTGAGATCTGCCGTTCGAGGACACTACCCTGAATTTCGAAAAGCCATGGAAGAAACTCTCCATGGCGGATGCGGTAAAGGAATATGCCGGAATCGACATCTATGCCCATACGGTTGAACAACTCCGTGAACTCGCACAGCAGAACAATCTGGAAGACTGGGAGAAATCAAAAACCCACCGGGAATTCCTTGTCCAGTTCTTTGAAGGGCTCGTGGAAGAAAAACTTATCCAGCCGACCTTTATCTACGACTACCCGGTGGAGAACTCCCCGCTTGCAAAGCGGCACCGAACCAAAGAGGGATTCACCGAGCGGTTCGAATTGTTCATTCACGGCATGGAAGTCGGCAACGGGTTCTCGGAGCTGAATGACCCGGTCGACCAGAAGGCACGGTTCGAGGACCAGGACGAAAAGCGGCGGCTGGGGGATGTGGAAGCCCAGATGATCGATTACGATTTCATCAACGCTCTCGGGTATGGTATGCCACCAACCGGTGGTGTGGGTATAGGTATCGACCGGCTCGTGATGCTGCTGACAAATAATATTTCGATCAAAGAAGTTATCCTGTTCCCCTCAATGAAGAGCGTTCAGGCCGATGACCCGGATAAACAGCGGGACGAAAACGCTCAACCTGACAAATAATCTCAGGTCAAATTCTCCCGTTTGATAGGTCAAAAATATCAGTCCAATTAAAGGGATAATCCAGTCATGGGGCGGTGACATCAACCAACGACCCAACGGGAATTATTAAACTATTTTCTTAACCATTTCTTTAACAACAAAATAGAGTCTTATTATTTGTGATACGGTTCCCCGTGATTGATTTTACATGCACGGTAGATCTGCTCAAGGATAATGAGCCGGATCATCTGGTGCGTGAATATCATCGGCGAGAGTGAAAGATGGACAGAGCTTCTCGCGATAACAGCGTCAGAAAGCCCGAGATCTCCCCCTATAATAATACTCAGGGAATTTCTGCCCGGCAATCTCATACCGGTGAAGGTTTTCTGCCAGAGTCTCACTTGACCAGTGAACCCCATTGACGTCAAGGACAATAATAACGCTGTCCTGAGGGATCGCCCCAAGAATCTGCTTGCCCTCGGCCTCCTTGATCCGTTTTTGATCTGATGGTGTGAGATGTCCGATCCTTTTATTTTCAGCGATCTCAAGAATATTCAATTTCACGTACGGGCGCAGGCGTTTTAAGTATTCTACAATCCCATCCTGCAGGTACTTTTCCTTGATCTTACCGACTGCGATTATGAGAATCTGCATGGGTCTTCCCATGTGGAAACAGGTGGATTACCCTGCCACATGCCAAAAGAATATTATCCAAATATCTTTTTTGATTGTTCAAGTGCATCAACAGCCGGGAACTTTTTCCCGGTCAGAAACTCAATACAGGCACCGCCACCCGTAGAGATATGGGTGAAATCCTGTTCAATGCCAAGTTTTTCTATGACGGCAGCAGTGTGCCCGCCACCGACAACGGAGAACTCTACTTTCGATGCCGCCCGGAGCAGTTCATATGTCCCTGTAGCAAAATCAACATCTTCAAAGACACCTGCAGGTCCGTTAAAGACAACAGTACCTGCCTTTTTAAGATCCTGAACAAGGGACGCAAGAGCGTCCATACCCAGATCGAGCACGGGTGAATCTTCAGGAATCCTGTCAATGGGATATTCGACACGATGGTTATCCTGCCTCACGGCAACGGATTCCGGCATAACCACACGTTCCCGGTAAAGGGAAAGGATCTCCTTTGCCTTTTCAATCTCCGGCTGGTATTTGAGCTGGGCAATCAGCTGGGTGGAGGGCTTTCCGATATTGTAGCCGGCAGCAATCAAAAAGACATTGGCAACAACACCGATCACAATAACCTGATCAGCAATGCCGTTCGCCAGCACATGCCGGGCAACATCAATAGAATCATCCACCTTCGTACCGCCAAGAACCATACAGACAGGGCGGGGTGCACCGGAAAATACTTTGGAGAGTGTTGCAACTTCCTTTTCCATAAGGAGTCCGCCCGCTGATCGCATGGCAAGCGGGAGACCCACGATGGTTGGTTGTGAACGGTGGGCGGTACCAAACGCATCGTTTACAAAAACATCAGCCATTGAGGACAGTTTTTTTACCAGATGTGTCTTTTTTGCTTCTTCTGGTTTCAGGGTCAGGTTCTCTTCTGCATTGAACCTGACATTTTCCAGCATCAGCACATCACCAACCTTCATGGCATGCACGGCTTCCCGTGCATGACGCCCGAAGATACTGTCAACGTACTTGACCGGTTTTCCCAGCAGCTGCTCGAGCTTCTCTGCATGTGCCTCAAGCGTGGTAAAATCTTTTTTCCCGGGTCTGCTCTGGTGGGTGACAATCACAACGCGGCTGTCAGAAAGTATGCGGATTGTCGGGAGGTGCTCCCGGAACCGTTTATCATCGAGAATAATGTTAGAGGTGGGATCAATGGGGGAGTTGAGATCGAGCCGGAGGAGGACGGTTTTTCCGTTGAATCCCAACTCCCTGATGGTTCCAATCTGCATCCAGACCACCTTACCGTTTATGATGTGCTCCGGGCTTTGATTCTTTTCATCCGGAAGAGCTCTTCCCGCTCCATCTCATCGAGACGCATCTTGATAAAGTCCCGGGCTGCGGTGAGTTCGGGGATTACCTTGAACTCGAGGGCATTTACTCTTCTTTTTGTCTTTTCAATCTCGTCAAGCAGGCGTTTCATCGTGGTTTCGATCTCAGCACTTTCTATGATTGATTCCACCAGTTCTTCGAACGCCGAAGCAGTCTCATCAATGACCGTCGAAGTTCCCAGAACACCATAGCCCCTGTCAGCGAGGCTTTTCCTCACCTTGGATGCTTCAATCTGGGGCACGATTACTCCCATTATATTTTTGCTTTTCAGGGTTATTTCCGGAACCTCTTTTACCGAGAATGCCGCTGATTTCACACCAATGGCACCTTCCACGGTGTTGGCAAGTGCCATCATCTCGACGGCTACCTGATATTTATCCAGTAAGCTCGCCCCTGCTATCCTTCGCAGTGGCAAGCACCTTGAAAAATTCAAGGATCAGTCCATCGCGCTTCATCTTAAGGATTTTATAGCCACGTTCGGAGAGCTGGATCTTCCGTTTCAGGTTGATCAGTTCCGACCGCGTCGGCTTAATATCACGCAGCGCCATGGACAGTTACTCCTTCTTTGCACCAGTGCGGAATTTCGGGTGGTACTTCTGGATAAGCTCACGGTCAATACGGACCAGCTGTTCAACCGGAAGTGTCGCAAGGAGGTCCCAGCCAAGGTTTAATGTATCTTCGATTGTCCGGTCATCGTCATAGCCCTGGCGGACAAAACGGTTCTCAAAGATATCCGCGAACTCGAGGAGCAGGCGGTCCCGCTCGGAGAGTGCGTCCTTGCCAACAATAGCCACGAGGCCACGGAGATCGTTACCTTCCGCGTACCCGGCATACATCTGGTCGGAGACCTTCTTGTGGTCTTCCCGCGTGTGTCCCTTCCCAATACCGAGATTCATCAGCCGCGAGAGAGATGGCAGCACATTGATGGGCGGGTAGATACCCTTACGGTGAAGATCCCGGTTGACCACAATCTGACCTTCGGTGATATACCCGGTCAGATCAGGGATCGGATGGGTGATATCGTCACCGGGCATCGTCAGGATCGGGATCTGGGTGACCGAGCCCTTCAGGCCCTTGATCATACCGGCTCGCTCATAAATACAGGCAAGATCCGTGTACATATATCCTGGATAACCACGGCGCCCGGGTACTTCTTCACGGGCCGCACCGATCTGCCGGAGCGCCTCGCAGTAGTTGGTCATATCCGTCAGGATGACGAGCACGTGCATACCGAGCTCAAAAGCAAGGTATTCGGCAGTGGTGAGGGCGAGCCGCGGTGTGATGATACGCTCGACGGCCGGGTCGTCTGCAAGGTTGAGGAAGACTACCGCTCGTTCGAGAGCGCCGGTACGCTCGAAATCCTGCATGAAATAATTTGCTTCTTCCTTCGTTATACCCATCGCAGCGAAGACCACGGCGAAACTCTTCAGTAGAACCGGGCACTTTCGCCTGCCGTGCGATCTGCAGCGCGACTTTGTTGTGAGGGAGACCTGCTCCAGAGAAGATCGGGAGCTTCTGGCCACGGACAAGGGTATTGGTACCATCGATGGTAGATATACCGGTCTGGATAAAATCCGCCGGCATACCCCGGGCGTACGGGTTAATTGCAGCACCGGTGATATCGAGGCGTTTCTCCGGCACAATCTCCGGACCGCCATCGATAGGTTTACCACCACCGGACAGGATACGGCCGAGCATTTCACGACCCACGGGCATCTTGATGGTTTCGCCAGTGAAACGGACACCGCTGTCCCTGCCGATACCGGTCGTATTCTCGAAGATCTGGACCACTACCAGTTCGTCGCTCGTGTCGAGAACCTGACCACGCTTGGTTGATCCATCGGAAAGAATTATGTGCACCAGCTCCCCGTAGGCAATCGGTTCGGTCTTCTCGACGAAAACGAGAGGCCCGGCAATCTTGTTGATTGTCCTGTATTCCTTCATGCTGCCGACCTCAGTGTGTTGAACTCAGTGTCCATCTCTTTCTCTATCTTGGCAAGCTCGGGTTTGTAATCCTTGATGAACTTGATCTGATTCAGCTCGTTCTTCGATTTGACCCCGTTGATCTGCGTCGGACTGACACCGGCAATCTGGGCGGCGTAGGCAAGTTCAGCGAAGAGCTTGATCGCCTTCATCATGTCGTACTGCTTTGTCATGTCACAGAACGTGTCAACAGCGTCGTACGCGTTCTGCTGGAGGAACATCTCACGGATCATACGGGCGACCTCGATAGTCACCTGTTCTGATTCGGGCAATGCATCGGAACCAACAAGCTGCACAATTTCCTGAAGCTCCGCTTCTTTCTGGAGCACTTCCATAGCCCACGAGCGGATCTTGTTCCACTCAGGAGAGACTTCCTTGTCATAATAATCATTGAGACTTTCAAGATAGAGCGAGTAGGAGTTCAGCCAGTTGATTGCCGGAAAATGCCGCCGTTGCGAAAGCTTTGCATCAAGCGCCCAGAATACTTTTACAATACGCAGGGTATTCTGAGTGACCGGCTCTGAAAAGTCTCCACCTGGTGGAGACACTGCACCGATTACCGAAACGGATCCACGGGCACCGTTCAGGGTTTTGACCAGTCCGGCGCGTTCATAGAACTCAGAAAGACGTGCTGCAAGATATGCCGGATATCCTTCTTCGCCCGGCATCTCTTCGAGACGGGATGAGATCTCACGCATCGCTTCTGCCCAGCGGGAGGTTGAATCTGCCATTAAGGAGACATCGTAACCCATATCACGGAAATATTCGGCAATAGTGATACCCGTATACACAGAAGCTTCACGGGCGGCAACCGGCATATTTGAGGTATTAGCGATAAGCACCGTCCGCTCCATCAGAGGTTTACCCGATTTGGGATCTTCCAGGTGCGGGAACTCGGTCAACACTTCGGTCATCTCATTGCCGCGTTCTCCGCAACCGATATAGACGACGATCTCCGCGTCACTCCACTTTGCAAGCTGTTGCTGGGTAACCGTCTTGCCACTTCCGAAGGGTCCGGGAATTGCAGCAGTGCCTCCTTTGGCAATGGGGAAAAGACCGTCCAGGATCCTTTGGCCGGTGATCAGCGGGATTGTCGGGTTCATCTTCTCTTTTACCGGTCGTGGTACACGGACCGGCCATCGCTGGATCATCGGGTACTCCCGACCATCCTCAAGAACGCAGATGATCTCATCTACGGTGAAATCACCGCTTTTAATTGCCTTGACAATGCCTGGTTTTGCGTTCGGGGGCAGCATGACCCTATGGACGATGTTGGTTTCCTGAACCTCTCCGAGAATTGCGCCTGCCTCGAGCTTGTCGCCAGATTTTACGAGGGGCTTGAACGTCCACTTTTTCTCATGCGAAAGCCCGGGTGCAGAAACACCACGCTCAATAAAGTTGCCCATCTTGTCCACAAGCACGGCAAGCGGGCGCTGGATTCCATCGTAAATACTGGTCAGAAGACCCGGGCCGAGCTCTACTGCGAGGGAAAGTCCGGTGTTTTCCACCGGTTCTCCCGGCTTGATACCGGATGTATCCTCATAGACCTGGATAATGATGTTGTCACCCTGGATCTTGATGACTTCTCCCATCAGCGCTTCTTTACCTACCTTCACCACATCGTACATGTGGGCGTCAAGATTGACTGCCGTAACTACGGGGCCGGCGATTCTTTTGAGAACCCCCTGTTTTGCATCTTTTGATTTTTTGGTTTTTACTTCCACAGATCAACACCCACCGATCTCTTGATTCTCTCTCTCATGGTCAATCCCCCTTCCTCAGCACCAATAGCGATAACGGTCGGCCTGACGGATTTTTCGAGGGTGGCGCGAAGCCTGCGGGGAATTTTTTCCATATCGCTGCTGTTGAGGACGAGAATGCCAACCTGCCCATCCTGCAGCACGCTGGTGATATATTCATTGCGTTTTTCATCGTTCTCGGCCGCATACGTCTTACGGATGCCTGCAAGACGAAACCCGAGAATGAACTCACTGTTGCCGATTACTGCAATCTCCATTTACACCACCAGGTATTCCGATATCCTCTCTGCCGGGAGTTTTGACTCCTTTCCTCTGGTGAGCGCCCGAAGGTTGAACACCTCATACTTCTTCTTCTCAAGATAGACAAGGATTGGATGAATGGAGAAAGGATGACGTTTGGATAAACGCTCCATCTGCTCAAGCTGGACGCGTGTCAACTTGATTTCGATATCACGCCCGGTCTTGTCATTTTTTAACTCATCAAGGAGGGAAAGCAGAGGTTTTTGGCGGATCTTCAGCTTTGAGCTGGTCAATGAACTCGTTCTGGTCCTTTATTCCATTCAGGCTCGCAAAATCCGCTGTTGAAAGTACCCCTCCCTCTATATACATCTCCCGTGCATCTTCCTCAAAAGTGTCCGCACGCAGCCGGAAGAGGGTCTTTACATTCTTGATGTCGATGTCGAACCTGATAAAGTCCAGAAAGAGATTTCCTCCTTTGATTCCACTCTCAGCCTCTGCAATAATCTCTGAGAAGAATTGTTTGTAGAGCTCATTTTCCATATGGGAGAATGATCCGCTTTCCTTCGCTGCAGGATACTCTTTTGCGAGAACCGGAAACATCCGGTAGCCCTTGAGTGCTTCGATAATCCTTTCGGGACTGTCTTCTGCCAAAAGACGGTCAAGGATTACCCGGTCAAGACTGCCGGCAGGGACCAGGATTTCCTTGATCTTTCCTGCCTTCTCTCCCTGCATCTTGCCACGCAGGATAGTGAGAATATTCTGGATATCCCAGCGGCGAAGATATGCCTTGGTGAACTGTTTTAAGTTCCCCGGCGTGATCTCCTGGATTTTCTGATATTCCTTTGCAAGGTTCCAGCTCAGGGCAACTTCGATAAGATCAATACCTGAAAAAATGGTTCCCAGCTCATCGATCTCCTGTTTATATGCCGTTTCCTGGATAATACGGGTAATCTCCGGGAGGCTCATATTGAGCATCCGCATGTATTCCTCGTGGGGTATGAGCTTCGATTTTCTCACCCGCATCCTGGTACATACATAAATGTAGGGTGACGGGTTACGCATCATTGCGACCATACACACACTTCCTTAGGTAAACAGGATGTCAGATGCATCTTTCAACCCGGATTCCCACACCTTTGCGAGGAATGTGCGGTAACTGTAATCAATCTGCAATTCTCCTCCTTCACCGTCAACAAGAACTCCACCATCGATGTCGACAGGAGTCCCGACTTTAAACCTGGCAAATTCGGGATTCTCTGAAATAACGAGCTTTGACTGCTGCCATATCCCGTTTATTGCAATAAATTTTTCCCTGAGGGATCTCCTTTTTTACTTCGGTGAGGAGTTTTTTGATAACTTCACGATGGAAGCTTTCAGGGAGACCGGCAATCTCGATGAGAACTGTTTCGTAGACCTTATCCAGAAGTGCCTTCTGCGTGTTTAACAGCTCGCGTTTGACAAGCAGGTTGGCTGCAGAGACTTCCTGATCAATGATATGCCGGGTCTGCTTTGCCGATTCTGCTTCTGCGGCGAGTTTGATCTCCGCGACACGCCTCCCGGCTACTGCAAGGATTTTGTCTGTTTCCTGCTTTGACTCTGCATGGATCCTATCCGCATCTGTTTTGCCCTTTACCCTGATCTCTTCAACAACGGCTTCCAGTCCCATTGTCTGCCCCGTGCTTAGAATATAAGCAGCAACGCCACAACGAGCCCGAAAATAACGATGGTTTCCGGAATGACCGTAAGCAACAGGACAAGCCCGAACACATCTTTGTTCTCTGCAGTTGCGCCAACTGCTGCTGAACCGATCGCCATCTCGGCCCATGCCGCAGCGAATAGCAGTTCCGGAGATGGCGATCGCTGCTGCGATTGCCTTCATCCCGATCTGCGATGCTTTCATTACTTCAACATCTGTAATTGCTGTTACTGCTGCTGCTACAACTTCTGCTGCCATTATTAATCCTCCGTAAATCTTCTTTTAAACCCAAACGGGCTGTATTTTATGCCTCCACCCTTGTAGAACTTGGTGAAGAATTCAACATAGTGCAACCTGACCGAATGCAGGCTTCCCCCAATGATACCCAGCACCATATTCATCACATGACCGAGGAGGAAGACTAAAACTCCCATGATAATTAACAGAACGCCGATCGGCGTGATGTTCTCGAGCTGGGGCTCAATAAGCATTCCGATTGCAATAAAGTTCACCACCATTGCGATGGCCACTCCAGAGAGACCAACCGCGACCAGACGTGAATACGAGAGTGTATGGCTGAAAATGGTGGGAAGCTCAACGATTTCAAGCGCCGATTCCCGTGCAATACAAATAATTCCCACAACAAGTGCCGCAATGCCAATCAACGCGGCGACATTCAGCCCCATCACAACGGGCGGCAGACCGGTGAGATCCGGCATTAACGGCATCGGGACCATCGACCAGATCAGGAAAAGGGTGCCCCAAATCATCAGGATCCATCCGACATTTGCGAGGACTGCCTTGATCCGGTGAGACCCATGGTCATGTTGTGCATGATTGACAATTCCCAGGACCCTGCCCAGGGTAATATGCACGATCCCAATCCAGATAGCCATCATCATCAGGCCCGGAATATTGGGACCATGTCCCGTGGCGTGCGCACCGATATTGAGGTGACGCGACGGCAGAAGATAATTCCACGGCATCGGGAACCCTAAAAACTCGCTGTAGAACACCCCAAAAAAGATGCTTGAGATGCTCGCATTTCTGAGCACTACAATCAGCTGCCGCCCTTCATCTCCTTTTACGAATTTCCGCAAACCAAGGCACAGGACCAGCAACAGGATACCATACCCCACATCTCCCATAATAAGACCGAAGAAGATGGGAAATACAATAGAGACCATGATTGTCGGATCAAGTTCGGTGTACTTTGGTCGCGAGTACGTATCCATGAGCAGCTGCGACGGACGTGCAAACGGGGGGTTGTCATACTCTACCGGGACAGGATCATGCTCGCCGACCATCAGATCGGTTACAAATATCTTGCCACCGGTTGCACCGTTGAGTGCATCCTTCAGGGATGCAACCCTGTCCTTCGGTACCCACCCCTCGGCAACGAACGTCTGCCCGATCGTTGCGAACCGCAGGGGGGCTTCCGCCCGTTCTATGTCCGCTTTCAGTATCTCCTCGCATGCGACCAGAAATTCCCTGTGCCTGTCCCTGATCTCATCGAGTCTCCGGTTAATCTGGTCGATCTCCGCTTTCGCCTGTGCAACCTGCTCGTTGCAAGCGTCGATCCGTGCCCGGGGCATCCCCGTTTCCACAGGAATAGTAACTGCCTGAAAATTCGCCTCCAGCAGCACCCGATCCACGTCACTGCGGTGGTCGTTTTTAAAGACGGCAACGATAAACCGCCGTGCCTTCCCTGCCGAGATATACACCTCGGCGGGCTCCGGAATGTTTACCTCTTTTGAAACATACCCGGCAAGAACAGTGAGCCCTGCATACCCGCGGTACATCTCCATATCCATCGGGATCTCGGTAAACGGAAGGAGTTCAGTGATTTTCTGCTCGCATTCCTTGACTGTCACTTCAAGCCGGGATCGTCTGCCAGTGAGCTCCCCGAGCTCGTGTTCAATTGTTGGCAGTTCCTGTTCGATCTTCGATCTCGAGCTCTTCATTGAGGTGCTTTCCTGTTGGTTCGATCTCCGATGACCTGATGAGAAACGCATTCTCGATGGTGCGCACCTTTACAAGATCCGTAGATACTTCGCCTGCACCCGGAAGCGGTTTACCGATAGAAAAACCATCATATCCTTCCCGGCCGTCAACAACGAAATCCTCGATATGGAACAGGTGGGACCGGTAGAGTTCCCTGATAACAGGGTCAAGCTGATCCCTGGACGCCACGATAAGCAACCGGCTCATCTGCCTAGGCGTTAACATGCAGCTGCTCCTTAAACCTCGCTACCAGCAGCTGCACTGCTTTTGAAAGGTGCGGTGCCCCTTTCTCCCTGATTGCCGCTGCACGCTGATTGCCGCTCTTTATGATCTCTGCGTGCTTCTGTGCTGCCTGTTGCCGTGCTTCTTCCAGTTTCAGCTTTTTGTATTGTTCAGCATTACTCTGCGCTTTTGCAATCAGATTATCAGCTTCCAGCTCAGCCTGAGAATGCCTGTGCTTCTTCTCTTCCTGGGCCGCACTGATTGTTTTTTGGTACTCCTCTTCAGTTTTTTTAATGTCTCGTAGGACCTCAGTCTTCATCCAACCCTCCTCTCACGGCAGTACAATAATTGGTGAAAAAAACAATATATGTATTGTTATTTACGCTCAAAAAATCGTTGCCCACAGGTTAATTTTATAAAAAATGGACGATTCAGGATACATCGGTTTTTATTTCATATTTAATATTCCTGGGGATTATGCTCTCGGGCAGAGGGGATATATCGACACCATGCTCACTTCTCTTCAGGGTAATTCCTGCAAGCTCATCACTTGAACAGATAAGGTGCTGATCCGGATGTGTTCCCCTCTGAATCGAGCAGCTGGTAAAAATTTCAGGTCCTACGGACACTACATAGGAGATCCGTCGTGATCCGGGATGATCTTTCGGCAATACCAACAACGGCACATGGAAGATCCTCACAAGATCGATGAGCATCAGGGCAGGTTCAATGGCCCCGCCTTCAGGAGCGGAGACAACAACAAGGTCACCGGCTTCAACGCCCTGGCAATATTCATCATGGGAGGTCTCAATGCAAAGCCCAAAGCTGTTCTTTACTAATGCAATCAGTAAAAAAGATTGTTTCCCCCTGATGAGCAATACCTCATCATCGAGGGCGTAGTTCATGCCAGAGCCACATCATCTGACTGACAGCTGGGACAGATGGGTTTTTTACCAATACCTTTGAACCGCTCATTGCATTCATTGCAGCGGTAATCCTTCCCTTGCACCCGATCCGGGGGGAGATCAATGTCTACGGGTCCACCAACAGTACACATATCCACATCACCTCACTACGACATCTGTGTGACATTATTTAATGCTATCTCACACACAGTTTCCCTTTTTGTGCAATCAGCATTTTTTCCTCGCTCCCAAAGCAGGCAGGATGAGTATGTCTCCACAAATCCTGGATAGTGAACCCTCTGAAATAGTTAAAAAAAAGGGCTGTTTCATCTGGAGCAAAAACCTTTAAAAAAATGGCTCTGGAGAAATGTTTTTTTTAAAACTTGAACGCTTACGGGGATTTCACCCCCGCCGCTTTGTGCCCCCCTATACCGGTAATACATTATCTTCGCTCTCAGCGCAGGGGCGGAATAGGGGGACAGGCACTGTCCCCTCCTTCATCTTTCATTACATTTCCAGATATGAGGGATTCTACAGAGCCAAAAAAATACTATTTTAAACTGTTATCCCAAGAATATCAAGTAAAACGAGAACACAGACACCGGGAAGCCCCCCCACTGCACAGATAATTAGGGTAGCAACGCTATAGCCGAGATCAGGTTTGCCAATCCATTGCATTACATGAAAATAATTTAGGAGAACCAATACCGTTAATCCCAAAATAGCGTTTATGACAAGAACCATCAGATTTTTTACAAGATAGTAAACGATTGCTATAGTTGCTACGACAAGAAGCACTGTAATCAGCATGTCACTCATGATTTTTTCCTCTTTTGTCTATTTACCAATGATATGCTGCCTTCTTATTTTTACCGACGGAAGAATCATAGATCCAATCGCCCGGGATTTTTTGCTTAATCCGGAGATAGAATGATGCAAATCAAACACATTTCCTGACAGCATCGCACTCCGGATGGGTAAATCAAATTCTCCTCCTTCCATCCAGAATGCATTGGAAAGTTCAACGGAAAATTCTCCACTCATAGGATTTGCCGTATGAGCACCGACCACATTGTGCACATAAACAACACGTTCATCGGCAACCTCATCTCGTTTCCCGTCAACAACAAAATTATGATGCCCTATTGACGGCAAACCTCCAAGCCCACCCCGTATTGCATTCGCGGTACTTGTTTTGCCGAACCGGTATGCAGTTTTGAGATCATAGGCAAAGGTTTCCAGAATTCCCTCTCTGATAAAATCAACCCTTCGTGTCGGCGTGCCCTCGGCATCCCACCGGACGCTCCCATTTGCCTTTTCCAAAAGCGGGTTATCATACATGGTGATCTGCGGATCAGTAACGATTTTACCAAGGGAATGCGCAAGCCTGGATCGTCCTGCATGCACATTTCTTCCACTCAGCGCAGGTACAAATACATTCCCCAAAAGCTCCCCATAGGCAAGGGGTGAGAGAAGGATATCATACTCCCCTGTGGCGATATCTTTCCCATTATCCGATTCCGTGGCAAAGAATGTCGCCCGCTCTCCTACAAAGACCGGATCCACCTTGTCAAAGAAACAGGAATGATCAAACTCGTAACCGGTGGAATGCCCATGAACCGCTTCTAGAGAGAGAGAGACTCCGGTGTGCTGGTTGGTATACCTGACACCTCTGCTGTTTGCTAGTGTCACCGTGGAAGAAGAAAGTGAAGCGGATCCCGAAGCCACGTCTGCCGGGTGCTCTGCTGCTCCTTCAAGCATCTTTTCGATCAGGTCGATAACTATCTGGGGTTCGGCCCTGATCGAGTCATCAAACGAAAGCGGGGCCGGGGAAAGTGGTACGGCGTCGGGTAGTCCTTCCCAATCCTGCGGGGTTGCAAGTTTTCCACTGGCAATTGCAGCGTTCAGGCATTCCCGCCACTGGCTGATGTTGTTTGTACTCGATGACCCGATTCTTCCTTTATGAATGGTGCGGATGCTAAAACCGCAATCCTCTGACGTAGTGGCGAGATTCACCTTTTTTTGTTTCAGGTCGGCAGAAACTGATGTTCCCTGAACATAAAAGACCTCAACTTCATCAACAGTTTTTTCCGCTTCGTGTATCAGTTGATCAATCCACGCCACTGCCACCCACCACCGCATCACTCAGGAGTATATGAGGTGCCCCGTCGCTCACCGGAACACTCTGGCCTCCCTTCCCGCAATATCCCGGACTCATGGTGCGATTATTACCGCAGAGGGTGATTCCATAGAGTGTCAGAAGGATTTCACCTGATAGAGAGACATCCCTTACCATGGTTGAACACTCCCCGTTTTCAATCAGGTAACCATACTCCGCATTAAACTGGAATATCCCCCGCCCGGGATCAACCTGACCACCCCTCGACCCTTTGAGAAAGATTCCATTCCGGCATTCTTCAAAGATCTCATGCTCCGTAGCATCTCCAGCTTCAATGAAGGTATTGCTCATCCGGACCAGCGGGGGTTCACCCGGCATGGCACGAGCATGACCGGCAACACCATTCCCCACAGAAGAAAGTGTTTCCCGGTTGTGGAGAAATGCGTTAATGACACCCTTTTTAATTATTTCTGTCCGGCACACTGCTACACCTTCCGCATCGACCGGATCAAAACCGAATTCGTGAATCCCGGGGTCATCAATAATGGTCAGGTTTCCATTCCCGATCTTCTGTCCGATTTTTCCCTTCAGGACAGAGTTGCCTTCCCTGACCAGGTCACCTTCACTTGCATGGCCAACTGCTTCATGGGCAAATACACCCGCTAATTCCGGGTCAAGTACCGCTCGCATTTTCCCGGATTTTGCTACCCCTGCATCAAGAAGAGCGACTGCAATTTCAGCAGCCTTTTTTCCCTGGGACTGCTGGTGCCGGAGGTTGAATCCGTGAATCGAATGCTCACGCTCGTATCCCATCTGGACATTTCCATTCCGTGAAGCAACTGCCAGAACATTAAACCCGGACCGGCACATCTCATAAGCATATTCATTTTCAGAACTGTCCGTGAACCGGACCTGTTCAATTTTTTCCATGAAATTTGCCCTCCTGTTCACAACCAAAGGGTGTCGGGCAGCCTTTTCTATTCCTGAAAGCAGCGATGATTTCTCCTCGATGTCTCACAGTACGGGGATCTTCTTTCATGAGCGGTACAGCGAGCATCCCGTGGGGGGCATCACCAAGGATAACATTTTCCTGGGTGATTCGGGCAAGCCTGCACGCGGTCTCAAGAATCGCATTAAATTTTTTTCCGGTGAGAGGGAACATAATTATCGATCTGGAGAACTCCCCAGCCGGTTCTGCTGAGTACCCTGATCACTGCTTTATTGAAAAATGATGTTCCGGCTGATTCCACGACACCGTTATCGATATCGATGTGGGTGACCTGCCCGGTTACATGCCGAAGATCATAATATCGTATGCCGTGCATCAAGTTCAGGCCGTCGTCTGGTTAATTGCAGGGAGTTCCGGAATTATCGCTGTTGACCTCATCGCCATCTTTTTGAGTTTGGTGAGGAATCCATCCGCATTTTCCGGGACCAGCGCATACTTGAGGACATCATCAATGGTGTCCATGGGCAGGATCGTGACAACGGATTTATACCGCTCTTCAATCAAAACATCCCCAATATTCATCCGTGGGATAAGCACCGTTTTGATACCCGCTTTTGCAGCAGCTTCAATCTTATAGGTCACTCCACCCACCGGGAGAACATCTCCCCGGACAGACAGGGAACCGGTCATGGCAATATCCTGCCGAATCGGAATTCCCTCAATTGCACTGATTACCGCAGTGGCAATACTGATCGAGGCAGAATCTCCTTCTGCACCATAGGTACCAATAAACTGGATGTGGACATCCATGTTTTTGATATCTTTTCCCGTGAACTTTTTTATTAATGCACTAACATTTTTGATCGATTGCTGCGCTATCGATTCTTCATCTTTCAGCCAGGGCTCCTGCCGTTTTCCGGAAACACCCGTGGCGATGATCTGGCCACTCTCTCCTTGTGCCGGGGTTACCTCCGCCATTATGGGGAGGACTGATCCGGCATCATTTCCTGTCACCGCAAGCCCATTCACGCGTCCAATGCGGGTACCTTCAACAATAGTCATCTCATATTCCCTGAGATGCTGGGTAATATCATCGGAAACCTGATCCTCAATGGATCGTGCGGTCACTCTTTGCCGTGATTACGTGGACAGATGTCGTAAGGATAGCATTTTCCTGCCGTGCAATATCGCCCGCAACACGGATTAGTCCCCCCATGTCACGCAGTTTTAATGTCAGGTGCCCCTTCCGGTTCGACCGTCGTTTTGCTTCACGGAGGATTTCATCAATTGCACTTTGATCAAAATGGGGGATCTTCGCGTCATTTTTCACTTCCTGGGCGATAAAGCGAATGTATTTGCTGCGATTGTCTTCGTTGTCCTCCATACTATCCGCCATATATACTTCATACCCATACCCGCGAATACGGGAGCGGAGCGCCGGGTGCATCCCCTTGATAGCATCAAGATTTCCTGCAGCAACCATCACAAATTTACAGGGTACTGGTTCAGTGCCGGACCATCGCACCACTCGAGCGTTCACTCTGTCCGGTAATGGGGAACTCTCCTTCCTGGAGCGCCGTGAGCAGGTTCTGCTGGGAATGCGGGTCCAGAGTGTTGATTTCATCAATGAAGAGCACGCCGCCATGCGCCCGGTGGATGGCCCCCACTTCAACCCGGTCGTGCGCCGGGGTTTCAAGTCCTCCACTCTGGAAGGGATCGTGCCGTACATCACCAAGCAGAGCACCGGCATGGGATCCGGTCCCGTCAATAAAGGGGGCTATATTTTTAGTATCATTGGAAACGAGAAGCTTTGGCACCATCGCTTCCTCCCGTGGAGTTGTGTACCGCAATGCCATGAAAACAAATGCAGCGGCAATGATCCCCATCAACCACTGGTAGGTAAGGAAGGAATAACCGATGATACCAATAAGCAGGAGCATAAGCAGGGTGTTCCGGAACTGGATTTTTTTCTTGGCTTCTGCTTTATGAGCTGCAACTATCTGCTTGCCCCGCCCCCCGCTTACCGTCCTGATTACCGGGTTGTTGGGATCATCAGAATTCGGGTAAGCAAGAATATCCTGAAGCTCTTCTTTAGGCAACATCTCGGCCATTGCCTTGGCCAGCATGGACTTTCCCGTTCCCGGGCTTCCGATCATCATGACATGTCGGCGCTGGATTGCTGCCTTTTTAATAACCTCAACCGCGTGTTCCTGACCGATTACCTGATCAATCAGCTTCTCAGGTACTTCAACTTGGGATGAGGTTGCTATCACACTTTCGGTGTGCGCAACCTCAGGGGTTGTAACCGGTGATTGGACTGGCTCGTTCTGCGGTGAAGATTGTTCAGAAATTTCCATTGCGGAATATACCTCTTTTATCACTAAGAGTTTTCATATACAATTGTTGCATGATAGTTTAAGTACTTTCGAGCTGATTACATCGGACAGCGCCCTTGAGAGTCGGCAGATGAACATATAAAAATATAAAAAAATGCGCAAAAAACCAATGCGCATAAACTACAAGACCTCCTATTGTATAATAAATCCACAAAAGAAAGAAACACCACCACCAAAAGGTTAGGATAGATAAAATGAAAGTAATCTGTACTGAAAAATCCCAAATACTTGCCACCAGCCTTGCCAGGGCACTGAAGACTTCAGTTGTTGAAGTAAAATATTCCCGTTTTCCGGATGGAGAGCAGTACCTGATTACCGGTGAACTGGATGATGAGACTATTATTGTCGGAAGCGTGGTGGATAATGACGCACTCGTCCAGTTAGTCCTGTTGATCGATGCCTGCGACAGTTCTGATAACCAGCTTGTTTTACCCTATATGGGATATGCCCGGCAGGACAAACGGTTCTTGCAGGGAGAACCTGTCAGTGCACGAGCCGTAGCACAGGTGCTCAGCAGAGGGGTTTCGGAAATTATTACGGTCAATATCCATGAAAAAGAAGTACTGAAGTATTTTGGAGTGCCGGCAAGAAACATCTCACTTGCCCAAGACATCGGTTCCTATATTAAATCCTTACATCTCAGACAACCCCCTCATTCTCGCTCCTGATGAAGGGGCCCTTACATTCGCCGAACACGTTGCATCTGCGGGTGGATGGGATGTTGATCATCTTGAGAAGACTCGTCTCAGCGGTGTTGAGGTGATGATGGCCCCTAAGCAATTATGTGCCGCATCAAGATCAGTAGTTATAGTCGATGATATCATCTCAACCGGCGGGACAATTGCCACCGCTTCGGGTATGCTCTACCAGCAGGGTGCAAAAGACGTATTTGCTGCATGCGTTCATGGGGTGCTTACCGGGGGTGCATACGTCCACCTTATGACCGCAGGAATCCGCGATGTAATCTGCAGCGATACTATCGAACGTGGGTGCAGTAAAATATCTGCTGCAGGCCAGATTGCCCAAACTATTAAAAAACAGATCTGATTCTGAATAAAACCATAATAAAATGAATGATCTATTGTTGCTTCTTACAGGTTTCGCTCATGAAAGCCATTCTTGATTCCAGTGTTTTTTTCTCGGATTGCCCAATTACCGGGGAGCTGTACACAACGCCTTCTGTCTGTGATGAGCTGATTGACATTCGCTCAAAAGGGAAATTCGAGAAATTTTCCGCTGAAGGTTTACACGTTGTTTCTCCGAGTGCCCAAAGTAGAGAGACCGTGACAATTGCAGCCAAAAAAACCAGGGATACGTGCGTAATTTCAGATACGGATTGCGACCTTCTTGCGCTTGCTCTCGATCTCGATGCAATTCTCTATACCGATGACTTCGCTATCCAGAACGTTGCAGGTATTCTCGGGGTGCAAACCATTCCTATCAACCAGCGAAAGGCAAAACGCATTCATTGGAAATACCGGTGCAGTGGCTGTGGCAGATATTTCGATCATGACGGCGATTGTCTCATCTGTGGCTCGATAATTAAAAGAAAACTTAAATAGATGCCAGCGAATCTTTTTCCATGTCTTCCCTTGACGATCTGATTGGCAGGGCAAAAATGCTCCTTGCTGAAGGACATAGTCCAGGTCAGATTGCAGATGAATTGTCACTTTCCATGGAAACCGTGACATGGCTGCTCACGCAGGGAAAGGGGACTAGCTGCCCCAAAAGATGTTCATATCGACTGGACTGCCGTCAGCAGCCATGCACCTTTACTCGAAGAAACCGCACTTGATGCTTCTCCAGAGATATTATGGAGACCAGCCTGATGAAAGCGTTTCATCACCCGCTGCGGAAGTAATTGTCGGTATTTCTCTTTCGGGGATCCCGCTTGCGACTGTCATTGCAGTGCAGGAGGCAGCAAAACTTGCGATTTATCACCCGGCAAAGCAGAACCAGAGCGAGCATCCGACTGGGATCAATCAGCGGAAATTTTGCCGCAATCGGCGGGGAGCATTGTATCATCGTTGATGATACAATAACTTCGGGTAATACCATGCGGGAAGTGGTGAAATATTTAAAGAAACACAATGCTATACCCGTTGCGATCTGGGTAATATTCGATAAGCGCGGTATCAAGGATATTGATGGAGTACCGGTGTATTCGCTCTTTAAAATATCCCGTATTGACTGATCATTTCTTTTTTTCCGGAGCTAAACACAGAAGTTATATATAGAAGTTCAATTCCACCTTTTACATCATCGGAGGATCCATTATGCAATCTGGACAACCAATTATCATTTTAAAAGAAAATGTAGAGCGTAATTACGGGAAAGAAGCCCAGCGCTCGAACATAGCGGCAGCAAAGGCAATTGCCGGTGCTGTCAAGTCAACCCTTGGTCCACGGGGAATGGACAAGATGCTTGTCGGTTCCACGGGTGATATTGTGATCACCAACGATGGCGCAACCATCCTTGGGGAAATTGCCGTGCAACATCCCGGCGCAAAAATGGTGATTGAAGTCGCACGGACCCAGGACGACGAGGTCGGCGACGGAACAACCACTGCAGTTGTCATTGTCGGCGCGCTTATGGAACAGGCCGAGGGAATGCTCGAACAGGGCATTCACCCGACCGTGATCGCACAGGGATATCGTATGGGCATGGAAAAAGCGCTCGAGATCGTGAACAGCCTCTCGCTCAATGTTGACCCGACGGATCGCAAGACCCTTTTTAAAATCGTGGACACTGCAATAACCGGTAAGTCGATCGAGTCGGTGAAAACCAAGCTTGACGGCATTATTGTTGACGCCGTAATGGCAGTTGCTGAAAAGACCAATGGGAAGATCATGGTCGATGAAGACGACGTAATGATCAAGAAACAGAAAGGAAAGGCGATGGACGATGCCGAGCTGATCCGCGGTATTGTCATTGACAAGAAGCGCATCAGCGAGGGGATGCCTAAAAAGGTTACAAAAGCAAAAGTCGCTTTGGTTGCAACCCCTCTTGAGATAACAAAAACCCAGGTTAAGGCCAAGATCAAGATCACGAGTGCTGAGCAGATTAATGCTTTTTCCGAACAGGAACGCGATACGCTCAAAAAACTTGCCGATGCGATCATCGGAAGCGGTGCAAATGTTCTTCTGTGCCAGAAGGGCATCGCAGATCCGGTCCAGTTCTACCTGGCCAAGAACGGAATATTTGCCATTGAGGATGTACCGGAAAGTGATATGAAATATGCCGCACGATCACTCCATGCAACATATCGTGAATAAACCAGATTCACTCACGGCAAAGGATCTCGGAACCGCAGACCTTGTAGAAGAGGATACCGATGCCAACATCACCCGAATATCCGGTTGCAAGAACCCCAAGTCCATCACCATCCTGCTCCGCGGCTCAAGCGATTATCTCCTTGACGAACTCGAACGTGCCGTAGTTGACGGAACCCGCGTGGTTATGGACGCGATGGAAGATGGAACCTATGTGGTTGGTGGCGGTGCAGTCGAGACTGAACTCTTAATGAAAATCCGGGATTACGCTTCAACTGTCGGTGGACGTGTCCAGCTTGCCATAGAAGCCTATGCAACAGCATTTGAATCCATTCCCCGCACCCTTGCAGAGAACTCAGGATACAATCCTATCGATAAACTGGTCGAACTCAAGAATGCCCATTCAAAAGGAAAGAAGAACGCAGGTCTGAACGTTTTTGACGGCACGATTGTCGACATGCTTGCGGAAGGTGTACTTGAACCCCTGAGATCGAAGCGCCAGTCCATCCAGAGCGCTTCTGAGACTGCAGTCATGCTCATCCGCGTTGATGACATGATGGTCACCCAGTCAAAATCGCCAGGTTCTGGCGGCGCTCCCGCAGCATTTTAATAAAATTCAATTGTGTTAAGAAGAGGGATTGGATCAATTCCCTTTCATCCGGTTTTTTGTGTGCTTCCCTGACAGAAAGCACGTATTCCTGAAGAGAGGGGCCTGTACTGATTGATTCTTCTCTCAGCAGCCGTAAAAAGTGAAAATCCATCACGCGGGGATCGGATAGAATAGATGGGGGGTAGTATACAGGCATCAGATAACTATTAGAGCAATTGATGGAAAAAATATCAGAACCGGTTGCCGAGGTAGTCTAGCCCGGGAAGGCGGTAGCCTCGAAAGCTACTGGCGCTTCGCGCCTCGGGAGTTCAAATCTCCCCCTCGGCGTATTTTTTATGTCGTTTTTCTAAGATTTTCTTTCACTTTTTGTTATCATCGATTGTTGTTTTTACATCAATAAATCCATTTTTTTTAAAGACGAATCTTAAAATGCAAAAGATGACGGGCTTGGAAATACAATAAATTGCCATTGCTTCGCGATTACAAAAAAAGGTAAATAATCGTAGTTATTTCTCAAAAAAACCGAAATTTGAAGATATTTTATTTTTATATCAAAAAATAAATTATATATAATACCTATCCATAGTATATCATAATAAGAAACAGTTCGTTCATACAATATATGCACCAACGACACCAGAACCTTTGGGGAAAAACCTTGTCAGAGGGGTGAAACGCCATGATCCGGATCAAGAAAAATAAACCACAGATTTCGTCAGATACCAGATCGTTTCGTCAGGTACGAAGGGTCAATCTGAACCGAACCTACATTCCGCTAAAAATCGGAATAATAGTCGGATATATTATTTTAGGGATGTTATCCGCATCCACATCCATGTTCGGCATTCTGCTTGGGGCGATGCTCCGGATTGCCGGGTTATAATTTTTTCGCAGCCACATTTTCTCAATGAAAAGGCTCTATATTTTGGCTCTGTAGAAACGGGAATGAGTCAAGGACTCAGGCAAGCATGATGAATAACCATAGGTCTTTCGTGGTAATTCCTTTTACTATGATATGAAATACAAATCACTGGTGGAAATGACGGAGGGGACAGTGCCTGTCACCCCAGACCTCCCATCCACTTGCGATGGTGCCGTATTACCTGTTCAGTAGATATCGCATTTTGAGGGGGGCCGGAGCGGCTGGGGTGAAACCGCCGTGAGTATTCATGGTCGTCAAACCACAGGTACCCATAGATAAAGTAGAGGCTTCAGCACCACGATTATTTTCTTTCGGTTCGTGGATATGCAAGAATGGCAGAGTGGGGAAGACCGTCAAACACCGCGTCGGAGAACCCGTTCGTGGGTCTGGTCAAATGGTTAAGGCTCTGGCTTCCTGAGGCTCTTCAGCAGCTAACGGCATTCTCGGAATTTTGAACTGAAGCACAGAGATGATGGTACTTATCCATAGCAGCGTTCAGCTTGCTATTAAGCATTTCCCATGAAAATCATAGTATTCAGATATAAAATGGGGATTCTTCCCACTCTATCCTTCAGGTACGATGATTGCCGCCGCCCCAAAACAAGGCTTCCTGTGCGGTGGATTGGGGAATAAAAAATTAAAAACTTCCTGCCCACCTTGCTTCGGAGAGGCCCTGAGGCGGGAGTCCTTTGGATACAGTAAGGTTTTCATGGTTCGGGAGTGAACCCGATCGGTTCATGCCCGTTTCTACAGAGCTCATAATTTTTATATATTTCAGGAAACACGGCATTCCCTAGATTCCAGCACAACAAAGTGACCGGATTGCGATTTTTTAGGCATCACGGGAAAGAGAAGATACAATTCGTGCTTTTTATTCAGCATGGCTGGATGCCCAAAAAAAATCAATGGTGATGGAAATGCCCCTGAGCACAGAATGGACAATTTCCAAGAAAAAGGAGGTGCGGGTAATGTACCTGAAAATCCATCATTCCACGATTACAGTTCCCTGCATAGACGGGTGGATAGTACAGGCATAATCATAAGTGCCGGCATGGTCAATTTTCCTGCTCCAGGATTGCGAAGGTGCGAGCACGGGAGAATCTGCCCCATCCGCAAATAATATCCTGTGCGGAACTGAATCCTGGTTCACCCAGCGTACAGTTGATCCCACCTTCATGGTTGTTCTTGCAGGATCAAATGCGAAATCCTTGATCCGGATAGTATTATCGGATACAGAACTCGTTGTCTGCGAAACCGGAATGGTTGTTACCGTCACCTGTTGGGTCGTTTGCAGGGGTGTAGATACGGTTACCGGCGGTTGGACAGGGGATGCTGTCTGGGTGCATCCACAGACCCCAACCAGAATGATGGTGATGGCAAGAAGAATGAGACCGTTTTTCATAGTTAAATCTCCACAGTTTCCCGTATAATAATCTGATGTATCGAAAAAAAGCGGGAGCACAAGTTCTCTTAATGCTCGTCAGAGGATATCCTCTGGATATGAGTATCCAGAATAAAAACCGGAATATTCCTCATAATGTTCATAAACTCCTCCACGTGATAGTGGTCAGAAAGGGACAGATCAGAAAAGAGTGCGGCCGGCAGAGCACGGGCAAATTTCCAGCCTTCTGCCGGGGGCAACGGGAGGACTGCACCAATTTTGTCCTTTCCCATTTTCTGGATTTCTTGTAATACATACATAACCCGTTGCCCAGTACCTTCTTTTCCAGCACGCCTCACTCTGACAATAAAATCATTATACCGCACCTGCGCCTTGCCACCAAGCCTATCCTGAAGCAGAAGCGTAAGCAACCGGTTAAACCTGCCACCGGAAAAAGAGAATATGAGAACCTCGACCCCATTTGTCCCGATCTGTTCGATGACATGCAACCCATCCTCTCCTATACCCTCCGGAATCCGTGCGAGCACGGTTTGCATCAACTCCTTCTCATGCTCACTTAGGGGGAGCACTGATCCCCTCCGTGCATGTATCCTCTGTACCATCCGACACACAAGGGGTGAAAAGCCACCTTCACCAGCACTGGTCCAGAAGGTGTGGGACGTGTCCGATCCGCTTGGAACCACGACAACAATATTATGTCCTTCGTCGCACTTCACCATCGACCAGCTGCGTCCGCCCAACGAGATCTCATCTGAGTTCTTGCTGTTTACAAACCGTGCATCCAGTTTCCCCACCACCTCACCATCAGGAGTTACGGCGCGGTACTCCCCGCCACTGCTGATCACTGAATAGAGATCCTTCCAGTTTGAACGCCCGAACACCCGCTCAGCTTCGGTTCCCAGCATCAGCATCTCACCATCAGTAGTCAGATACCCAGCCTGAACGAGATGGATAACAATCTGATCCAGAATCTTTGGCTTTATGTCACTGAATACAGGCGGGGAAAGTACCGATGCTGCCAGCTGTTTACGACTAACCCTCGAATGGGTATATAAATACAGGAAAACCTGCTGGAGCAGGACGTTGTAGGGTTTTTTTGGGGGAACAAGGTTTTCAACTTCCTTCCGGATCGCACATTCTATGATCGCAAGACTGCACAGCAGTTCACAGGGGTTCTGGAGTAACCAGGCCACATACGCAGATTTCCCACGCCGACCACTCCGTCCCATTCGCTGGAGGAATGAAGAGACAGAATTTGGGGGGCCAACCTGTACAACCACATCAAGGTCGCCGATGTCAATACCGAGTTCCAGTGTGCTTGTGCAGATGATGCAGGCACCATCCTGTGAAGAGAAGGCTTCCTCCGATGTTTTTCGCATAGCTGGAGAGAGCGATGAGTGATGAATGTGAAGATTCCGTATCCTGCCCGCACTCACCTTCATGAGTTTCTCTGCAATACTCCGGCTGTTAACAAAGACGAGCGCCTTCTTTCCATGGACGATCCGTACCAGCGCATTGATCCGGTCTTTTTCTTCTGCCTCAACGATAAAAAGGAACTGTTTCTCTCTGGGAGGTGATGGAACCGCAACGAGTTCCGCTGTGTGCCGGCCATCAGAGAGCCAGGCAAGCACTTCCCGGGGATTTCCTGCTGTTGCTGAAAGTCCAATCCGCTGGACCGGTCTTTTTGTTATACGGTCCATCCGGTCGAGCAGCACCTTAAGATGAACACCCCGCTCGGATTCAACAAACGCATGGAGTTCATCGATTATGATGGTCCGAACCCGCCGGAGATCCGAGGATAACTTTTTTTCCTGGAGGAGAACCTCAAGCGATTCCGGGGTAATCATCAGAAAATGAGGGGGCTCACCATCCTTCCAGGAGCGATCCCCTTTCGGTACGTCACCATGCCATTTCATGACGGACAGTGATGTCGGTATGCAAAAATCCCTGAAACGATCCTCCTGATCATTGATCAGGGCTTTTAAAGGAGAGATGTAAAGACAGGTTACACCCATCCTCCCATTTTTCAGGATATCATCCATTACAGGAATCAGCGCTGCCTCAGACTTTCCCCCAGCGGTTGGTGCAATTACGAGCACATCACTTCCCGTCGCTACTGCTGAATATGTCTGCTCCTGCACTTCACGGAGCTCTGTCCACTCCAGTCGCTGGGCAAGCACCTGCTGGAGGGATTCGTGAAGAGTTGAAAATACTGATGGCACGTTTTTCTGATAAAGCGTAGTCCCTGACGCAATATGTTCTTTCCGTGTCATTCTGTGCACAGTTACCGTGGCAGTGATCTGGTTCCTCTGGACAGTGTTCTTCTATGCAGCAGAAGCAGAACCCCTGGGCATCTGTCAGGCAATTGCACCACCATAGGCAGCTGTCGATCCGATTGTAGTTGCCCTGCCCATCTCCCTTTTGGTCATGATCTTCATACTTTGGCAGTCGGACAAGCAACAGCCGTCTAATACTGTCACAGCTGCAGAATAATCCATAAAATCGGCGTGAAATACCCTGCAGGGGGGAAATTTTACCATCTGCTCAAGAGAACCTTTTTTTGTTCAGAGAGACGACAAAATAACCATGGAACTCACACAGCAAAAATGCACTACCTATCGGGTGGGAACTCCTCCATTGACAAGAAAGGAGACGTTTGAGCTCCTTGGTGAAGTGCCCGGATGGTCGCTCGACAACGGTCATCTGACTCGAATGTTTGAGCTCGATGACAGCGACCAGTGCGTTGAATTTTTTATCGAAGTGATGGCTCTTTCATCACAGGAGGGACATATTCCGGATATCTGTATGAAAGAGTCACGATTCGTAGAAATTTCATATTATACGTATCTTGCAGGCGGGTTGACAATAAACGATTTTATTATGGCAGCAAAACTCAACATACTCAAAAAAGAATAATAAGGTTATCGCGAATGTTCGATATTTCTTTTTTTTTATAAAAAAATGGGTATAGTCACATTCCAGCGACTACCTTTTCTGTACGATTTATCAAAGGGTAACGTGTTATTTTACCCCATATTTTCTTCATAAAATCTTCCATAAATAATACTTCAATCAATAGTTATCACGCTTCAGGGGGCTTCGGCTTTTACCTCCGCCTCCGCCGCTGTGGCGACTCCCACAATGCGATAGAACTGATAATCGTATTAAGACCTGAAAATCTATTTGTTAAAAAAAAGAAGCACTTTTTCCGTCTTGAATTCAGTAACGTATATTTTTCATTTATTCACGTCTTAAATCAGTTTTTGTTTTAGTGGTTTAATTGGAACTATACCCAAAAAAATTAGGTGATTATCAATAATCCGCCCCCAAATGAGGTGACAATCACACCATTTGGCATGATTGCCCCCCCTTGCGTCACCAGTCCCCCGAGGGAGACTGGGCGCATTGCGATATCACCAGAACAGGTAATACAGCACTATCGCAAAGGGGGGGTGCCCGAGCAGTGGGGGGCGGAGCCCCCAAGAGCGAATCTCTCGTGCGATTAATCTTTTGACTTCAATTGACTGAGTTTTTACATTTCGCGTTTTCTATTTAGGGGCTGATATTTTACAATCACCAAAAATTATTTCAGGTTAAATTTCCTGACAATTTTTTCCCGTATTGCTTCTTTTGGATAAGCCCCGATAATCCGGTACACCAGCTGACCATGAGAAAAAAGCATGATGGAAGGTATTGCGGTAATGTTGAACTGCATGGCGAGGAGCCGGTTGTCCTCGGTGTTACACTTACCGAACGTTACCTTCCCGGAAAATTCCTTAGACAGTTCTTCTATCACCAACCCGACCCTGCGGCACGGAGCGCACCATTCTGCCCAGAAATCCAGGACTACAAATGGATGTGTCTTGATGAATTCCTGAAAATGCGTCTCATCAACCTGCATCACATCCACCTTTGCCGTGTGTTTCATTTTTTCTTTCAGCTCCCGTATCCGCTTCTCTCGTATCCGGCTGATCTCATCATCCATACTTCTCTGTAGGTAAAAGAGTAATTAAATGTCCCTGACATGGAAGCAGTATACGGAGAAACTAAAGTAAAGTATATCAGCGCACGCCAACTATATTATTACCCTGATTATTGGAGCGAGGTAGGGTAGTCAGGATATCCCGACGGGCTCATAACCCGTAGATCGATGGTTCAAATCCATCCCTCGCTACTGGTTCTTTTGTGATTTTCTGTTTTGAGGTTAATCCCTTGATAATTGAATAGGGTGTCCGGGTTCTGATAGGGGTCATGGAATTATCAGAATCCTCGCTCATACAGATACATCCTGGCAATAAAATCTACCCAAAACGTCTTTCCCTGTTTTTTCATGGTTAGATATGCTCCATCAACACTCATTGAGCAGATGTGTGCGGTTTATCCTTTTCGTGCTACGGTAACGATGAATGTCCGATTCCGGTAAACCACATCCACATCAGAAAAGCCGCACTCCTGCAGCCAATGGAGCTGAACCGAGAGTTTCTCGTTCCGGTCAAGGGTATCACGACGCTTGAGAATCTCCGCATGCTCCCTATCATTCATCGGACCGTTGTTAAGAAATTCATTCCAGTAGTCAAGGTACCTTGTCCTGAAATAAGGTGTATCACCATCTGCCTGATCGGCATTAACAAACAACCCGCCCGGCTTAAGTGCAGAAAATATTTTCCTGAACAGGTATCGTTTGTCCTCAAAAGTCAGATGATGGATGGAAAGTGCTGAACAGACCAGATCGTACGGACCGACCGGTATCCTCTGGCTGTAATCACCCACAAGGTAGGTAATATTCTTCCTGCCCGCGAACCGCTGCCGGGCAATTTCCAGCATGTTTTCAGAAATATCCAGCAGGGTTATCTGTGCATGAGGGAATTTCTGCAGTATAAGCGCACTCAATAAACCCGTCCCTGCCCCAATATCAAGGATTGCCGGCTCTGACACTGAAGATTCTGCTGCCCAGACTGCAGTGGTATAAAACTGCTGCAGATCGGGAATGACAAACTCCCTTTGGAAATCGTACTCTGTTGCAATAGCATCGAATGCCTTTTTTATATGTTCCATCATGTATCCCTGCCTATTCCTGAATGCAAAAATCCTGAAGCATAACTCACGGGGGGTAAAAGAGACACTGATAATTATTTCGCCGGTAATCGGGAATTGTTCTCATTGTTCTAAACGGACCGAACCAACCAAATCATGTTCACGTGCTTTCAGCATCAAACGATCCGAGTTTGGACTGGTATGTCCCGTCAATAAAATCAACCTGACGCATCTTTGCCTGCTCACCTTCGATCTGTAAAGGATAGCATCCCGTAAGACAGCCCGTGCAAAGATTTTCCCGGTCAAAACCAATCGCTTCAATGAGCGCAGAGAGGGAGACATGATGAAGGGTTGTAGCGGTGATACTATGCCTGACCTCATCCTCAATTCTGTTGTTCGCGATCAGCTCTTCCCTCGTGGGCATATCAACGCCGAGATAGCAGGGAGCTTTGATTGCCGGCGAACCGATACGCATATGGATCTCCCGGGCACCCGCTTCCCGCATCATGTTGATAATTCTGCGTGAAGTGGTTCCCCGCACAATACTGTCATCGACAAGTACCACAGACTTCCCCTTCAGGTGAGCGGGAATAGGGTTGAGTTTTATTCGCACGGCTTTTTCCCGCTCCTTCTGGGTCGGTATGATAAACGTACGTCCCATGTACCGGTTCTTCATCAGCGACTCAACAAACGGGATCTTTGAACGTTCGGCGTATCCTATCGCATACGCTGTCCCGGAATCAGGAAGCGAACAGACAGAATCCGCCACCACCGGATCCTCTTCGTAGAGTTTTTGCCCGATAGAACGCCGCACATCATAGACCAGCACACCGTCTATGATTGCATCTGCACGTGCGAAGTAAATATATTCAAAGATGCAGTGCGCACGCTTACCTGCAATTGCTACCTGATTACATTTTATTCCTTCCGTGTCTATCCTGATTAGTTCCCCGGGACGTACATCCCTTATGAATTTCCCATTGAGGGCATCAACAGCCACGCTCTCTGACGCAACCATGTACCCGTGATCAGTCTTCCCAATACAAAATGGTTTGATACCGAGCGGGTCCCGGAAGGCATAGATGATACCGTCAATCATCATCACGACGGAATAGGACCCCCTGAGTTTCCGCATGCAGTGGTTAACCGCGTCCTCCACACATCCGGTACTACTTATCTCGTCAATAAGGATCTTTGCAATGATCTCCGTATCCGTGGTGGTGGTGAAGATCTGGCCGACCTGTTCATATTCAGCTCTGAGTTCTGCAGTGTTTACAAGGTTGCCATTATGAGCAATTGATATGAAATGATCTTTAAACTGGAAATTGAGAGGCTGGATATTCTCTGGAAGATTGGACCCGGTTGTCGGGTAACGGACATGTCCGATACCGGCATTCCCTTTCAGGTCGTTTAAAACAGTAGGGGAAAAAACATCGGCGACGAGACCCGGCCCCTTAAATTTCTGGAGGTTCGTGCCATCATAGGTGGAAATCCCGGCACTTTCCTGCCCCCGGTGCTGGAGCACGTACAGGGAATAGTAGAGCTGGATCGAAACACCGCCAGCATCGACGATGCCAACGATACCACACATGGTGCAACTCTAATGCGTTGGAATTTTTGGTCTCTTTGTGGTCCACTTATAGCTACGCATTTTGGTGCTTCTGCCAAACCCGCAGGCAGAGCATTGTTTTTTCTGGGCATGAAACGAGATTTTCCCACAGCGCCGGCAGGCGACATGAGTGAACTTGTTCATCTTTCCCATTGATGGAGTGCCTTTTGACATGTTACTTCACCTTATTGTTCCAGCGATGGGGATATATAGATAACATTATCCCCGCGTACGATGAGCGTGCCTACCTTCTGAACCTGTCCCTTCTCCTCTTCCTCAGCCTTATCCAGCACGAGGTTCATATGAACATCATATCCCTGGAGAATGCCCCGTATTTCTCTCCCACCTTTGAGAGAGACAATAACGGGCTGTCGGTTCAGCACCTGATCCAAAATATCCAACGGCCTTTTGGTCATAATAATACCCTTTCACCATCGCTCTGGAGTAATATATGTGTGTGAGCTGCTTACTTAAACATACCGTAGATCCGCATCAGCCTTTACTATTTCCGAGGCGAAATGCAGGGATAGGTTCTCCAAACAAACACCATAATTTTCCAATGCAAATTATTTTCAAGCGAGAGGGATGAATGTAGGAACTGTAACGATGAAAAAGATTGTTGTAAAAAAACGCCATTCTATCCGGAAAAGCCAGGCACAGGATCTCTTGTCCCGGCTTTTTGATCAGATCGGAAATTCAGCAAAATTTTTTCACGCGGATATGATTGAGGTACTTGAGACCAACGCCGAGGTTTCGTTATTCCTGGTTAACAAAAAACCGCTCCTGATGGACACCGGTGACTGGGTATTCCCAACCTTAAAAGGTGCAATCCAGTTTCCCTTTCCGGAACGCAGGGTAGTTGTGGATGCCGGGGCAATCCCCTTTGTAGTCAATGGTGCAGATGTGATGCGGCCAGGTATCGTTTCAGTATCTGATGACGTAAAGGTCCGGGAACCGGTACAGATCGTTGATGAGCGGCACGGCAAACCGCTTGCGATCGGAATAGCGCTCCTTGATGCGCCCGATATGCGTGCCAGAATTTCAGGAAAGATGTGTAAAAATTTTCATCACGTCAGCGATGAGATATGGAACATTGAAATCTAACACATACCGGTCCAAATCGATTGTGCGGAAAATCGGTCATTTTCTCTATTTTATGGTAAAAAAACCCTGACAGTTGCTTTCAAAATAGATACTATTAAATAAGTTTCATCATACAGTTTTTTTATGGTTAAAATCATTGACACCCTTCTTGGAAAGAGTTCCGCAAGCTCGGACGACGATTACATGGAGCTTGATCTTGCATCATATGAAGAGCATGGTAGTTCTGCACCTGCACTTCTCGTAAAGATCGCTACGATTACTGATCTCAAGGATACCCCCCGGGTTAAGGATGAAGTTTATAGTGGTAACATAGTCATTGTGGATATTTCCCGGCTCAAAATGGACAAGATATCCTATGAACGGGTTTTAAAAGACTTAAAAGAAGTAGCAAAGGATGTCAATGGCGACATTATCGGCCTCGGGGACCAGAGGTATGTTGTACTCACTCCCATGTCGGTAAAAATTTCCCGGGACAAGATTGGTGGAGCTTAACGTTGCGAACGGTCGTTCCAGGTCCTTGTCCCATTTGCAATACTGAAATCGAATATATTTATCAGACTGAAAATATCCCTTATTTTTCCGATATTCTGATCATTTCTGCTATCTGCAGTTCATGCGGATACAAATATGTTGATACTCAGCTCCTCAAAGCAAACGAACCAGTCCGGTATGTAGTGGCAGTTGACACCGAAGAAGACCTTGGGATCCGCATTGTACGGAGTATGAGCGCAAGCCTTGAAATTCCCGAGCTGGGCGTGCGAATAGATCCTGGACCTGCCTGCCAGGGCTTTGTGTCTAATATTGAGGGTGTCCTTGACCGTATCAGACAAATCGTGGAGGGCGCGTTGCTGTGGGGGGAGGTTGAGGAACGGGAAAATGCACAGGTACTTCTGGAAAAGATTGAGGGTGTGAAATGTGGAGCAATCCCTATTACACTCATTCTTGAAGATCGGTGTGGAAACAGCGCGATCATTGCAGATAAAGCACAAAAGTGTGTATATACCCCAGAACCCAACCAATGAAAAAAATTATGTAATTTCGATATCCCTCAACCAGGCTCCAGGCTCCTCGGTAATTTCACCGACTATTTTTGCACCTTTGACAGCGTTCTGTATACCGGCGACACTGTCCTTTGGTACAATGTAGGCGTATCCCATTCCCATGTTGAATGTACGGTACATTTCAACCGTTGAAATATCACCGGTTTTCTGGATCCATGAAAAGATTTCCGGGGGTATAATCGGTGTATTGACCACAAAACCATACGGACAGAGCCGCTTGAAATTAAGCAGTCCTCCACCGGTGATGTGGCACATACCATGCACAGTGCAGGTTGAGGCAACCTGCAGGCTTTCATGGTAGATTCGTGTGGGTGTAAGAAGTTCCTCGCCAAGTGTCCGGCCATTCTTCAGTTTTTCATGGTAATTTGTGTATTTTTCCACAACCGCTCTGGCAAGCGACAGTCCGTTGCTGTGGATCCCGGATGAGGGTACCCCGATGATTTTGTCACCCGGCTGTATTGCACTGCCAGTGATGATTTTATCTTTTTTTTGCATCCCCAGACAGGTGCCTGCAAGGTCAAGACCATTGACAAGACCCCGCAGAGACGCCGTCTCACCGCCGACAATATCGATATTTGCCTGTCGGGCGCCTTCGTTCAACCCGATTCCTATCTGCGCCATCTTCTCAACTGAAAGCTTATCGGTTGCGATGTAGTCTACAAACGCAATAGGTTCCATATTCATGACATAAAGATCATTGACGTTCATCGCAATGCAGTCTATTCCAACGGTTCTCCAGTCCTGCATATGATCGGCAACCAGCATCTTTGTACCAACACCATCCGTGGTCAGTGCGAGTGCCATCTCACCGAAATCAATGAGGCCGGCAAAATGACCTACCGTGCCAACCATCGTACAGCTGCCTCTCCGTTTGTAGGTGAGGTTTTTAATCAGGGCTTTGATTGCAGTTGCCTCAAGATCAATGTCAACTCCTGCTTCACGGTAGGAGGTGCTACTCATCAGACTCCTCCGATAACCTGAACTCATCGTGAAGAACGCGTACCGCCCGGGGGCCATCCTGCTGATTCACCACAAATGAGATGTTCGCTTCAGAGGACCCCTGCGAGATCATCATGACGTTCACACCTGTTTTTCCCAGAGCTGTGAAGATCCTTCCCCCGGTGCCTGGTGCTCCAGCCATACCGGCACCGACAACAGCAACTGCGCACACATCATGGTTGTGCGTAACTTCACGCACGATCCCCTGCTTCACGAGATCAGCAAGAGCATGAACTGCGGCATTGAGGTGCGCTTCATCAACAATAAGCGATATGTTTGCTTCAGAAGACCCCTGCGAGATCATCATGACGTTCACTTCATGATCCGCAAGGATGGTGAAAATTGCCTTTGCTACTCCCGGCCTCCCGATCATCTGCGCACCATTGATATTTATCGCAGCGACTTTATCGATATAGGTCAGGGCTTTTACCACGCGGTTGTCCCGTTGCCCGTTCCGAATAATCACGGTGCCGGGATGAGAGGGATTGAAGGTGTTTTTTACCCGGACAAGGATATTCTTCCGCATTGCGGGTTCGATGGAACGCGGGTGCATCACTTTCGCACCGAAGTAGGAGAGCTCCATCACCTCGATATAGGACAGGGATGGCATAACCCGTGCATCATTGATCACCCTTGGATCGCAGGTCATGATACCATCCACATCCGTCCAGATCCAAATCTCGTCAGCATCGATACCTGCACCGATGATCGATGCAGAGTAATCGGAGCCGCTCCTGCCAAGGGTAGTCACGATCCCGTTTCTGGTGCAACCCATGAACCCCATAATAACGGGAATTTCCGTTTCCAGCAGAGGACCTATCCGTTTTTTAATCCGTTCATCACTTTCCAGAAGTGCTGTGGATTCACCATGTTGAAGGGTTGTGAGGATGCCCGGCATCGCAACCATCCAGTACCGTTGAGCGGATGCCACGCTGACGGAGAGATGCCCCAAGGATCGGGGCAAGCAACCGTTCCCCGAATGAAATGACGTAATCCCTTGAGCGGGGAGTGAGTTCCCGCAGATTATAAACCGCAAAAAGAATGTTCTGGAGACTGATGAGCCGTTCCTCGATGACAGAACCGGTTTCAGCAAGATAATCGGGTGCAGCTCCTTCGAGTGTGGACATGTGCCTTTTTCCCAGTGCCTGAATGAGTGGTGCTATTGCAGTATCATCCTTCGCTGTCGGGAGTTTGCTGGTAATTTCGATCAGCTGGTCGGTCACACCGCGCTGTGCGGATACAACAACTGCCAGTTCGTCTCCGGCGTTGTGATGTTTTTCCAAAATATCCACGACGCGTCTGATACATTGTCCATCGGCAACTGAAGTCCCACCGAATTTCATTAATAATCTCATTTCGCTCTCACTTTGGCTATGCCATTTATTATGTAACTATACGATCCACAAAATAATAAGATGCTTGCAGGGGAGGTTATTGATTGCCATGTCCTGGTGATCGGGAGCGGCGGCGCTGGTGTAAGAGCCGCCATTGAGGCATCAAAATATGGCGACACGGTGCTCATTTCAAAGACCATCGTCGGTAAAGGAGGCTGTACCACGATGGCGGAAGGAGGCTATAATGCGGTCCTCCGGGAACAGGATTCCTGCGGGATTCATTCTGAAGATACCCTTAAAGGAGGTGCGTACCTCAACGATCCCGAGCTGGTACATATTCTCGTAAAGGAAGCTCCGTTGCGGATGGGCGATCTCATAAAGTGGGGAGCGGTATTTGATTTCACCGATACTGATGAAATCGCCCAGCGACCCTTCGGGGGCCAGCGGTTCCCCCGAACCTGCTATGCCGGTGACCGGACCGGCCATGAGATGATGCTGACACTCATTGACCGGCTCTCCTATATTCTGGACCAGTCGTCGGGTAAAGGTATCACTACCCTTCAGGATTACACAGTCATTGACCTCCTTTTGGAAGGCGACCGGGTGATAGGGGCGATGGCGCTTGATGAGAAAGGCAATCTCGTCCTCATCAAAGCCGACAGTACCATTCTTGCCACGGGCGGCGGGACTAAGGTCTATGATATCTCCACCAACTCCTCGAGTGGGACCGGTGACGGGTATGCCATTGGATACCGGGCCGGGGCTGAGCTCATCGATATGGAGATGATCCAGTTCCACCCGACCGGTGCAGTCTTCCCGTACGATGCCAGGGGGAGGCTGATAACGGAGGCTGTCCGCGGGGAAGGAGGCATACTCCTCAACATCAAGGGTGAGCGGTTCATGAAGGATTACGATCCCCAGCGGATGGAACTATCGACCCGTGATGTGGTTGCCCGGGCGATTGCAACCGAAATCCAGAACGGACGGGGGACCCCGAACGGTGGGGTATACCTTGATGTGACGCATCTTCCCAGGGAACAGATCGAGACCCGCCTCCCCGTAATGCTCGAACAGTACCTCACGTTCGGCGTTGACATCCGCACAACACCCATGGAGGTCGCCCCAACCGCCCACCATATTATGGGCGGACTCCGGATTACACCGGAATGCCGGACCACCCTGCCGGGATTATTCGCGTGTGGGGAAGTTGCCGGTGGGGTTCACGGTGCAAACCGGCTTGGAGGCAATGCCCTTGCAGAAACACAGGTCTTTGGCAAGCGGGCCGGTGAGGCTGCCGGCAACGCGGAGAGGCGGCAGAAAAAGGTTGACGGGGCGCAGGTGAAGCATCAGCAGGAGCGGCTCGACCGGTTCATGTACGGTACCATAAGTCCCTCGAAAGTCAGGAAACTTCTCGAACGGGCGATGTGGGACGGGGCAAATATCTTCCGGAACGCAACAGACCTGAACAGGGCACTTGAAGCAGCAGATATACTAGCCGACAAATCAATAAGAGCCCAGACCTCCCGTAACCTTGCCGAGTGTTGCATTGTCCAGAACATGTGCCTGACGGCATCGCTCATCTGCCGCTCTGCGCTCCTCCGTGAAGAATCGCGGGGAGCCCATGTGCGGACGGATGTCAGACAGTCACACGATGCCGAACACTCCCCATTCGGACACACGTTCATCTCAAAGAATGGGCAGGGGATCGAGAAACGCGAGGTGCCGAAATGAGGGAGATGACGGTAACGATTAAGCGGTTCGATCCCGATAAGGACAAGGAACCGTATTACCAGACCTACACCGTGAAGGTGAATGACGGTGCCCGTGTCCTTAATGTGCTCCACGCCATCCATGAGACTATCGACCCGACACTTGCGTACCGCTACTCCTGCGCTTCGGGCCAGTGCGGGAGCTGTGCGGTGCAGGTGAACGGGAAGCCGGTTCTGGCCTGCATGGAGGAAGCAAAGGACAAGAGCACCATTGAGCCCCTGAACCTGCCGGTCAAAAAGGATCTCATGACCGATCTCGTACCCCGCCTTGCGCAGATGGCGCACCTCATGCCAAAAGGCACACCCGTTATACCCACAAAGGCAGACATCGATGCGATCAAACCCCTGCGGGACTGCATTGAATGTCTTGCCTGTGTCTCGGTCTGTCCTGCGGTGGACGTGACCAAGTTCCTCGGGCCCACCGCGATGCGGCAGGAGATGCGGCTCGCACTCGACCCCCGTGACAGCGGCGACCGGATCGCCGATGCGGTGCGGGACGGTCTCTTCACCTGCACCACTTGCCAGGCACTGCTGGAAGGTCTGCCCGAAGAATATCGAAATCCCAGGAAGGCGATCGAGAAACTCCGGTCCCTTGCAAACAAGCGGGGCTTCACGTTCCCGCGGCATCATGAGGTCGCAGCGATGGTCAAAGAGACCGGGCGGAGCGTGACGCGGGAGAAGCCCACGTTTCTCGAGCAGGTCGGAGAGGTTATTGAGCCCTATGGCCCGGTGAAGGCGACGGTCGGGTTCTTTGTCGGGTGCATGTACAACATGCGCCTCCCGCAGACGGCACTTGATGCCATGGAAGTACTCAAGACGCAACGGTATCCGTGTTCTCATCCCCCACGATCAGGTCTGCTGTGGCTCGCCGCTTATCAGGTACGGGCCAGATCTCCTTCATCGACGACCTCAAGAAGAAGAACATCGAGGTCTTCCAGTCGCGGGGTATCGATACGGTGCTGACCATGTGCGCCGGCTGCGGCACCACGCTTAAGAACGATTACAAAACCCCGTTCAAGGTGATTGACATCAACGAGCTCCTGACGCAATACGGTATCGAACCCCCGGCACAACTCCCGATCAAGGCCACATACCATGATCCCTGCCACCTTTTGCGGGGGCAGGGAATCCGCGACGAGCCCCGCGAGCTGATCCGGCAGGTGGTGGATCTGGTGGAGATGCCATCTTACTGCTGCGGTTCGGGCGGCGGCGTGAAGTCCGGGATTCCTGATGAGGCGGCAGCTCTGGCAAACGACGGGGATGCCGAGATCAAAAAGACCGGAGCAGATATCGTGATCTCCTCCTGCCCGTTTTGTGAGTTCCACATAGCCGCACATACAGATAAACCGGTTAAAAATATTACAACAGTACTTCTTGAAGGATACAAAGAAAAAGAAAAGAAAAAGACTGCTATGACCGGTTCCTGATCAAACAAGAGACATACGAGGGATATTTATCTCATACATTTTTTACGATTAAAAAATCAGGAAATGTTGTGATTTTCTTTACTATGATGACTTCAGCAGATATTCATGAGCTTCAAGCGCTGCTTTTGCCCCTTCTCCGGAAGCAATAATGATCTGCTTGCCTTTTATTGAAGTGACATCCCCGGCTGCAAAAACGCCAGCCATGCTCGTGTGGCAGTTTATATCTACAATGATTTCCTTTTTCTCGTTCAGCGCGACAAAGCCATCAAGAATATCAGTATTGGGTAACCAGCCGATCTCAATAAAAACCCCATCGAGATCGATTTTCTGCTCTTCCCCAAATTCATTCCTGATTGTTATTGCAGAGAGGAACTTATCCCCGTGAAGGGCAGTTATCTGTGTGTTTAAATGAACGGTAATGTTCTTTTTTGATTCGAGCATTCTGACGTATACCGGATCAGCCCTTATACTGCTTCGAACGATGAGACGTGCTGATTGGGCGATTTCGCTCATCTCAACAGCAGTCTGCAGCGCGGAATTGCCACCACCTACTACAGCCACCCGTTTTCCCTGATATAAGGGTCCATCGCACGTGGAACAGATGGAAAGACCGCGTCCGAGATACTGTTCCTCGTTTGCCACACCAAGTTTTTTCGGCCGGTTTCCCTGGGCTAAGAATCAGGGTTTTTGCCTTTAACGTATTTTCTGAAATTGTCCGGATAGTAAAAACGTCGTCTTCTTTGGAGATGCTGACAATCCGGTCGAGTTCAAGCCGCATATTCAGGGTGCGGACCTGTTCTTCGAATTTTTTCATCAGATCTTCACCGGTAATCATACGGTAACCCATGTAATTTTCGATTGCCCATGATTCCAGTGCCTGGCCACCAATGTTTTCACTGATGATAATCGTATTCAACATTTTTCTGGCGCAGTATACACCTGCTGTCAGTCCTGCCGGGCCGGCACCAACGATCAGGACATCATACACTTCACCGGAAACGGTTTCGCCAAAGAGCTCATTCAGCCTCTGCGAATCAAACCCGATAATCACTTCATCATCAACAAGAATAACCGGAACACCACGTTGTCCGGAAAGATCTATCATTTTTTTTGCAGCATCGGTATTTTCACCGACATCAATACTCTCATAAGGAACACCATGTTTGTCGAGGAATGCCTTTGCCATCCGGCAATAGGGGCAATTTTTTGTTGAATAGACGGTGACTTTTCTCATCATTTCGAAAATGGTGCGATGTCTTATAAATATATTGATACGGGAAAAAGAAAATTTTATCCAATATCATAGCAACTTTCTTTTTGGACGAGCCCCAATACACCTTTGATACGATACTATGAGTGTACTGCCTGGAACGGGGGGACTAAAAAAATACACAATCTTTTTTGTCTTATACTCCTGTGTATTATAAGCGGGGCATGTGCCTACCCAGACAACGCTTACTCTGTTCCTGAGCCGGGTTTGTATTTCAACTTCAACGAGGGCAGTGGCATATTATGCCCTTGATGCATCTGGTAATGGCAACGCAGGAACCATGTATGGCGTATCAAGGCTTGAAAGCGGGGGTTGCGGGAGGGCCGTTTTTTTTAACGGGATTAATAATTACGTTGAAATACCCTTCAGCTCCCAGAATCACCCCACAGAGGAAATAACTGTTTCATTGTTATTTTATACAGACTCGTTCGAACCACAGGTTTTAATCTCATCCTATGAGGATGGGGGATACAGGTTGGGATTTGATGATGGCAACGATCTCTGGTGGACTATAAATCTGGAAAGACGCGGGGAGGTGTCAATACCGGTCCAGCATGAAGGTATCCTGCCCCACCAGTGGCACCAGGTTACGGGAACGTATGATGGGCAGACATTGAAGGTATATCTTGATGGTATCCTCAGAAACCAGTTGAATGCTACGGGTGCGATCCACTATGAATACAACAATTATGTCATGCTCGGGGCTGATGCAGGCGTCTATAACCAGACGGATCAGAACTGCCCGCAGTATTTCCGGGGGGGCTTGATGAGGTCAGGATTTACCCCGTTGCGTTGAACTATGGCCAGGTAATGGATGACAAGTTCAGTTGCTCCCAGGAACCTGTTGCTCCTTCCAAGGATTTTTTAGTACAGACTCGAACCTTTGTCTTCCTGTACTGTTACATCAGGTTCAGTTATACTCGGTCCAAACGAATTGACTTCGCGGATCCTTACCTTCTCAAACCAGACTGAGAACGGTATTTGGAATGTTACGCTGCCACCGGGTTCAACACTCGTTGTGAAGGCCAGGGACTTCTATTCAATATCATACCCGGATGCCTGGTACATTGAGATGTCTGATGAAAAAGGAAGAATAACACGGTCCATCGCGTTCCCCAACACCAACAACGCCCCGGTAATGGGGGTTGTGCCATCAGGGAACGCAACCGTGCGCGTCAAATATTTCGACGGTAAGGAGAAGTTTCCCGCCAAGGTTGCGATCCAGTTTGAGAGTATTGCACCCCCACTCCCACCACCAGCCCCGCAGACAATCCTGAATTATCCCATAATTGTGATTTACTCTGCATCCTGGGTGACACTGATTGCAATCGTCCTTGTCATGGTGTGGCTGCACCGGCGGAAAAAAGAGCGGGGAAAAGAGAAAGATAATGAAAATGGGAAAGACGAGGAAAAAATTATAGAGTGATTTCCCGGAACTGTTTCCCGAAAACACCGCAGATCGGACACTTGTCGGGGACTTTGCCGATCTCGATATTTCCGCAGACCGGACAGAGGAAAATTTTTTCCCGCCCCAGATCTTTTCCGGATTTTATCGCATCGAGTGCTTTTTTATAGAGAGTTGCATGAACCTGCTCGGCTTTCATGGCATGGGTGAAAGCCAGCACAGCATCACTTTTCCCTTCCGCCTCTGCCAGCTTAACAAATTCCGGGTACATGTGGGTGAACTCGTGGGTCTCACCCGCGATGCTGTTTTCAAGGTTTTTCTGCGTGGGTTCGATAGCCGCCAGCACCTTTAAGAGTTTTTTTGCATGGATTGCCTCAGCTTCAGAGGCTGCCTTGTAGAGAGTTGCAACGTTGTTGAACCCTTCTGCAGCAGCTTTTTCAGAAAACGCCAGATATTTTCGGTTTGCCTGGGATTCGCCGGCAAACGCTTCTTTTGCATTCTCAATGGTTGCCATGATCATAAGATATGGGGGGAATTTGGCTTAAAGATTATTCATAAGGCAGAAATGGCAGTTTTTTCCGGTTCAAAAAAGAAAGGTTTTTACTGTGCCAAAAAGCACCCCTGAAACACAACAGGATCACCGGTCTTTTCCGTTTCCTGCATGCCGGGTTTTTTCCATGAGGATGATGAAAGACGTTCCTGAACGGGACAGGCCACGTGAGAAGATTGCCAAGAAAGGAGTGACATCACTCACCGATCAGGAACTAATCGAATCAATCCTTGGCAGGGGCACACGGGACAAGGATGTCCGCGTGATATCCAAAGAGATCTGCGGGCTCCTGAAGGATCACCAGGGCACGATTCAGTACGATGATCTTATCTCTATAAGGGGGATCGGCCCGTCAAAGGCTGCCCAGATCATGGCGTGCTTTGAACTGGGAAGGCGCTATTGCGCTCCCGCTGAAAGCAGGATCAAAGTGACAAAACCGCAGGATATTCTCCCTCTCACAATTATTGCCGAAATGCGGGACAAACGGCAGGAACATTTTATCTGTATCACTCTCAATGGTGCAGGTGAGGTGCTTGACAGCAGGATCATAACGGTAGGGCTGCTCAATCACAGCCTTGTTCACCCCCGTGAAGTCTTTGCCGATGCGATCACTGACCGGGCTGCATCCATCATCTGCGTCCATAACCATCCATCAGGTTCACTCGAACCCAGCCCGCAGGATATTGCGATTACCACACAGCTCAGGGAAGCCGGACTGCTGCTGGGTATCCAGCTGATCGACCATATCATTGTGACTAAGGCCGGTTACCTGAGCATGAAAGAGCGTGGTTTAATTTAACGGGAAAAAATAGCATCGCGATCCTGCAGACATCCTGATGTTCTATTATCCAAAAATCAATAGCAACTTCATTCAGGTTAATTCTTGTCACAGAAAATATTGGGATTGAAAAAATTTAATAAAAATTTACTCATGCCTGCTCATTAGACTAATTCTCATCCATTGAAGATTAAAGATAAAATTCAAATGAATTACTTTGACTATTAATCGATTTTTTTTAATTTCCATAGTTATTTGATGTACTATAATCTTTCAGGCGAGACAAATATTTATATAACGTAACCACAAAGTGGTAATTATCCTTTTTACGGGAAAAATACGTTCAATTCCGATTTATAATCTTGATAAAAATTAGGTGATTAAATTGAGAGAGAAAGAGATGAGTACAAAAAAAGTTCTCTTAATCAGCATCATGCTGATAGCGCTGACTGCACTCCTCACAGGTGTTGGAACAATGGCATATTTCAGTTCAACTCAAACGAGCGGACCAAATCTGCTTAGCACAGGAAGCATTACCATTAACGTTAATGGTCAGGATCCCTGGTCCGGCACATTCAACGCAACACTTGCAGATGTGAAACCCGGTTTAAAACGGTGGGGTAATGTAACCGTGGAGAACACCGGGCAGAATCAGGCGGATCTCTGGTTGAATACCATAAATGTTGTCACCGACAACGGATCAAATACTTCTGCTGAAATGTTGGAGCCTCACGCCTTTGATATTGACGGCGTCATCCGCTATGATTTGTATAGTAATACAGGTATGGGACTCCAGCCAATAATCGTTGACACTGAAGGCTACACAATCAGCACGGGAACACATAATTTAACCGGAGCACTTCAAACCACTTCAATGAAAGACCAATGGATTTACCTCGGTAACATTCCATCAGGAGCAAACTGGCAGATTAACCAGAGTTACGTGATGGACAGAAATGTCACCAACTGGGCGCAGACGGATAATATGACGTTTAACGTTGTATTTTATGCCCAACAAAGCCAAGGCACCCCACAGCCGGCAGCTCCAGCACCAGAACTGCCCGGACACGGTAGATAATCCATAATGTGCAGGTATTTTCCTGCACTGCTACATTTAAGGTGACGTGATTAAGGGGATGAATACGCAAAACCTGAGAACAGTTGAACCTCAAATAAAACGACTGGGAAGAGTCGCAGCAATTCTTATCCTTATTTTAATTATTTCAGGATCATTATTCACGATTATCACTCCTTTTTTTGGCTGGAGGACTGAGGTAGTCATTTCAGGGAGTATGGAGCCTGCTATCCGGACGGGCAGTGTCATTATCGTCCGCCCGGTAATTCCTGATACTATCCGAAAAGGAGATGTAATTATGTATTATTCTCCCGATAAAACGAGCCTGACCACACACCGTGTAGTTAATGTAGCATCTGAGCCCTCACTCCAGTTCATCACCAAAGGAGATGCTAACAATAATTCTGATGTAATCCCTATCGCTCCAGGTCAAATCGTCGGTATTGTAGCATTCACTATCCCGTATCTAGGTCTTTTTGCCCAGTTCATCAAAACACCACTTGGATTCACATTTTTCTTGCTGATTCCGGCAATGATTCTTATCGGACGCGAGATGCTTGATCTCTGGAGAGAGATGGAATAACAGAGAGATGATCTGCTAACCATGAAAACAACAACCATCGGAATAATCGTTTTAACTCTTGTGGTAATTTCTCTCAGCACCTTTGGTACAACTCATGCGCATTTCACCTCTAGGCAGGTTACGGGTCCGCACCTTATTTCCACGTGGCAATCCTATTTTTGGACCCAGACCACCCAGGCTGACTATCAGATGGGGACTTTAGAAAATGTTGACACAATATCCAGTCCTGGTGAAGTGAGACTGGTCTGGAAAAATATATCTCCGACAATTTATGCAACATTGGGAAGCGGATCAACTACTTTTCAGCAGTATAATGTTTCTAACAACACGTGGAACTCGCTGGCAAATACACCTGGCAGCATAAGCAACGGGGGGGCTGTTGCAAAAGATAATCTAAGCTACGTTTACGCTTTACGGGGGGGCGGTCAGCGTAACTTTTACCGATACTCAACCCCCTATAATAACTGGTCATCAATGACCCTGACTCCCGCTGCCATTAATTCCGGTGGCGCTCTGGTCTATACTGGCGGGAATTACCTTTATGCGTTACGGGGGGGCGGTCAGCGTAACTTTTACCGATACTCAACCCCCTATAATAACTGGTCATCAATGACCCTGACTCCCGCTGCCATTAATTCCGGTGGCGCTCTGGTCTATACTGGCGGGAATTACCTTTATGCGTTACGGGGGGCGGGAACCACAAATTTTTACCGGTACTCAATCCCGTTCAATAACTGGTCGTCAATGGCCGCAACTCCCGCTGCCATTAATTCCGGTGGCGCTCTGGTCTATACTGGCGGGAATTACCTTTACGCGTTACAGGGGGCGGGGACCACAAATTTTTACCGGTACTCAATCCCGTTCAATAACTGGTCATCCATGACCGCAACACCAGGTCAAATAAATTCAGGCGGGGCTCTCATATCCAACAATGGGAACAATATTTATGCTTTCAACGGTTCTTCCCAAAAATTCTGGCTCTATAATATTCCCGCAAACTCCTGGAACGACTCCCTTGTTTCTGATCCGCCCGGTCTGGTAGGCTGGGGAGGGAGTCTTTCATTCATATCAGGTTCTTCTGGATATCTACCACTTGGTTTACTTACTTCAGTCGTATATGATACCGGGAATGCTGGTACACGATGGGACTCACTTTCTTGGGATAGCACACTTGTTGCAGGAACAAATGTTACGTTTGAGGTGCGGGCGTCCAATACCCTCTTTACCAAAACAGACGCATTACCTGCCTGGGAACAATCCGGCTGGCCATCACCAGTCAATTCAGGACTCCCCTCAGGCAGATATCTTCAATGGCGTGCAACCCTTTCGACAAGCGATAAATCAAGAACACCAATTCTTAATGAAGTGAGGGTATGGTACTCGTAATAACAAGTACGCAAGTATTCATCCGATTAAAGAAATACCTCGTAATGGTGAGGGGGGTATATTGACAATTTCAAGGATTGCCTACCGGATATCATTGTTCCCTCTGGCGGGATTCATTTTCATCCTTCTTTTTCTCCTACCCGTACCTGTTTTTGCACAGGGCCCCATTGACCTCGCTTTCGAAGAAACGGGCGTTTTCCCCTGGAGGATCACGGGAATTCTACCAGGAGATCATGGTTCTACCTTTATTGATCTTCACAATAATGGAACCGAGAGTGGGATTGTCTATATTTGGGTTGACAACATCAGCACGACCGATCAGATACGGTAATCCTGGAGGCGGGCTTGCGAATTATATGTATTTCAATGTCTCACACCATGACCTCACCAGCAAAGTAATTCTTCCAGCCCGAATCAATTCCTTTCCTGAAGCTCCCCTCCTACCGGACCAATTCATCATTATCGATTCATTCAACGCCGGAGATACTATCAGACTAAACTGGACATGGGAATTTGAAGAAACGGGACAACCACAGAATGATGCACAGAATAATACTCTTCGCTTCGACCTCTCATACACACTGGTGAATCTTACCGCCCCCACGGTACCGACACCAGTTCCGACGGGCATACAACTCGGATCGCCAGGGGGGACAGGAGTGATGACCGCAAAGTCCTTCCCTATTCGAGGCCGGAGGCATCCCGGGATTAAATCCTGCTCAACGTCCTCAACTCAGAGCACCAGACCTCCAGAGAGGAGCAGCCTGAAATGGAGATTAGATATGCACCTCCGAATCGTCCCTTGATCACAACGAAAGACACATTGATGGCCTGCGAATTCTTGGGGTTGGAATCATCGCCATTACGATTTTCCAGTCATATCTTTGTTCTCCGCGTCGCACCTCTGGACACACGTCTCGGGCTCATAGCATATCTTATGTTCTGAATATGGACCGCAAATACAAAGGAAGAGAGGAAAAAAATTGTATGGCTTTTTTTTCTTTAATTGTTACGACAATCGTCTGCCAGGTCCTCGGTTTACAGAGATTTGGGATTATTTGACCGGTGCACAAGAGGATTTTTTGTTATTTATTGTGAAGGGCAGTAAAATCAACAGATTCATAGAAGTTATATATTACCGGATCAAGAGTGTGAAATATGAGGAATACTGATGAAATGGTTTGATTCTTTTCGGCAGGACAAGCCCATTTTTTTCCCTTGTTATACTTTTGTGTTTTTCATTCAGATCTTCTTTGGTCTCCTGTTGTTAATATTCAGCCCGGTTCATGCAGCAACGGATACTACTTCAGGTTCAGATCCTCATCTGGGATGGATAAAATCATTCGAACAGACCTGTTGAAAGAGGGAAATATTCAATCATTGCCGTAAGTGATGGGGGATCGGTGACCATCGGTAATAGCATATCCCTTCCAGGAAGTTCCAGTCTTTATATCATCAAAACTGATACAAATGGAAATAAAATATGGGACTGGACCGAAGCAGGAAGTACCTACGATGGAAATTCCATTATTGAAACGCGGGATAAAGGATATATTATTGTCGGAAGTTCCAATACCACCATCACAAACGGGATTTTTCTCAGGAAACTTGATCCGGCCGGAAAAACGACATGGACACAGCTGTTCAATAAAGGTGAATATTACATCCGGAAATTATATCAGCACAACACGTGATGGGGGATTTATCGTTACCGGGTCCATGTTGAGGAATAACACTTCTCCATCATCACTCTGGGACGGTTACACTCTCAAAACCGATGCTGAAGGAAGAGAACAGTGGACCGGTTTTTTTATGGGTGAAAAAAATGATTTCGCCAAGTTCATCCGCCAGACCGAAGATGGGGGATATATTATTGCCGGGACTACCGAAAGCTACGGGATTACCGGAGTCCCTTCCATGTACCTGCACAAGATGAATGAATTTGGCAATAAAGAATGGTTTATCACCTATGGAAGCGGGCTGGGGAATGAAAAACCATCTGTCATTCAAACACCGGATGGAGGGTATATCTCTTATGGGAACATTCCTTCCCGTTGCTACAAATCAAGGATATAAGGATCTTTTCCTGGTCAGAACTGATGATCGTGGTAAAGAACTATGGAGAAAAAATATTTCCGGGATGGGGAGATCCACGGGTAACCTCCTTATCCAGGACTGCTGAAGGTATAACCGTCATCGCAGGTTCATACCGGGAATCTGAACGCGAAAAAACCAGTGAGATAATCGTACGCGACATCGATCTGAATGGCAATGAGAAGCGGAACCGGACATTCAGTATCGGAAAATCCATCGAAATACAGGATATTGCTGTTATTCCTGGTGAAGGATATTTCGTCACCGGTAAATTAACCGAAAACGGAAGCCTCCAAAAAAACGGTCTCGCCATTATTAAGATACTCGATAACCCCCCCCGCACCGGAGTCCCCGTGAAAAACTCATTCGACCTCACGGTAATAACAAAAGATGCTAAAACGGGGATATTTATTGGGGGGGCTCATGTATATCTCGATGGTAGGTCTTTCGGAAGCACACTCGGAACAGGATGGAAAGCAGATTCTCCGTGATGTTGAGAGGGGCTCACATACTATCAGGGTGGCAAAAACAGGATATGAAGAGATCACCCGACCAGTCGATATTACTGAAAAGAAGCAGATCACCTTCACTCTCAACCGATCAAAAGTGATACCGGTACAGAATCCATGGATCAACAGATGAAAAGATTGATATTGTTTTTGTAGCTTCAAAAACCTCATTTAACTGTAATTCCAAAACAAAAATCCAGACCGCGGAATATACCGGTGATCAGCAACGATTCATCATAGATGTAAACAACAAAGTTGAAAATGTTTTTTTAAAGTTGGATACTGTGACATCCGGTTCTGTGGGTTTGCCCAAAGATTTCAGGGAACGGTTTAATTTTTATTACTACTGGGATACCGAGGGTTTCGCTGATGCTTTTGAAGGTTGTTCTGGAACGCTTCCCAACGAATTCTGGAATGATGCACCATTCACTGATGTGGCAATTATCATGTACCCATCCTATGAGGGTTTCTATTCCGGTCCCCCGTGTGAACCAATTGGATGTGCAAACGGCCTAGGGCCCGGATCAGGATCCTGGCTGAAAGCACCAGCTGATTCCCCTATGATTTTTCTGCATGAGAGCGGGCATGTGGTCTTTGGTTTGATTGATACCTATTGCGGGGATACCTATTACGTGGAAAATTCTCCTTTTCCCAATGTCTGGAGTTCTGAATCCTCATGCAAAAAAAATGCCGAGCAGGAACGCTGGGATAGCACAAGCTGCCGGCAAATTTTAAAACCTGCCAGCAGCCGGTCGAAAGATCCCTGTGTGAAAAATTTCTGGAGAGCGGATACTGATCCCGATATCATGGGCAGCGGGGCATATTCCGGCAGGTTCGGAAATGCTTCAACATCACACATCCGTCATATTTTTGATACGATCAACCGGTGGCAGAAATGAAGCGTTTCATTTTCGCAGGTCTGATTTTTCTGGTGCTCCTGCAGGGAGTCTGGTTTGCTTCCGCAGATGACTCTCCCGATTATTCTAAGATTGTTGTTGTCCACCTCAACATAAATAAAAGCAGTATCACAGAAAAGTCAGTTGAGATGCGATACGGCCACCCCCCAAATATCGAGGGCCGGAACGGGGACTTTAAAGGAACGCTAAAATCGGCCGATGGTTCCACGATCCGGGAATTTACATCTTTGGGATCCCCGCTATCAGCTGGGGGATGTCCTTGAAAAAGACAATGAATCTTCCGGTTATCTTTCCGGGTACCTGACATATTCTGATAATGCAGATCTTGTCCTCATACTTCCATACTATGAAAACCAGATGACATTTGAGTTGTATGACAAAAAAACCGGCACTCTTTTAAAAAAAGTGAACATGTCTCAGGCAATAACAAAATTTCAATCAAGCTATCCTAAAGATCCCGGAAGTATTTCTGTATCTCCTATCCAATTCGATAAATCCGTTATTTATGTGATAACCGGAGTTGTGATTTCGATACTAATTATCGGAATGATTTTGTCAATGGTTCGAAAAAAATGATTTACTGAAATCTTTTTATTGCACTTTCTTTTTTCCAAGAGAAGTTTTTATCTTCTCTATCAGGAGGAGAGAGACTTGCCCAATGTAAAACCTTTTTTATACGCTACATCGAGCAGATCCGGGTGTGCCGTAACGTCACGGATCGTGTCCATATCACTGATAAGCAGCTCATCGGTATACTGGCAGTCGATGATGTCAAAAAAGGCCCTGACAGTCAGTTTTGCGCCCACAAAAACCTCAGGGATCTTCATACCTGAGATGCAGATGAACAGTCCCCTGCGTTCCACACTCCGTTCCTTTGAGACGAACGGTTTTTTCCGCATATACTTGGCCATGAAAAAGACCTGAAACCGGTCCATCAACGATTTGAGTTTGCCGGGAATTCCCATGGTCATAACCGGCGTGGCGAGGATAAGGCAGATCCATCTCCTTGAATTTCGGGTAGAGCTGCTGCATGTCATCGTCAATGATACAGGTGTCATGGTCTTTGCAGAACATCATCTCCTGGCATGCCTGGAAATCAAGACTGCCAACTTCAATTTTTTCAACCGTGCAGCCGGCATCCTCGGCTCCTTTGAGCGCCCTGTCGAGCAGTTTTGCTGTATTACCATCTGGCAGGGGACTCCCGAGCAGACCGATAACCTTTTTTCCCATAAAACAGTAGATGCGAAAAACCACGATATAGTTTTGGATACTGTCCTGCATCTGGTATACTATGTGGAGATAACAGCAAATCTGGGGGCATTAACGCAACTCATATATATCTTTGACGTGCATGAAAGTTTTGGTGAATGAGTTGACTGAACAGAAGACGTACACCGCGGGACAGAAAGTCGGCGCGGGCAAATATGTGTGCATTGATTGCGGAAAAGAACTTACACTGGACAAGAGCGAGCAGGATCTCAGGAAATGTCCCTCCTGCGCCTGCGAAGAATACCAGTGCTTCCCCATGACGCATATCCGTCCGGACATCAAGACGCCGGAGGATGCCAAAAATCCGCCAAAACGCGGAAAAAGCAACCAGTAACTTCTTATTTTTCTTTTCAGGCACTGTACAGCAAGTGTGACTCCTGGGAGTTCCTGCATAAAAAACATGCACGCAGGGTTCCTGCTCCCAGTTTTATCTGACAGGAAAGGAGGATATAACCATGGTAAACGTTTCAAAAGAGGGGCAGGTCTTCAAATGCGAGATCTGCTGATAATGTTGTTGTTGTAAAGGAGGTCGGGGGCGGCGAACTTATCTGTTGCGGCGAACCCATGAAACTGGAGAGTGAGTAAATTTATGGCAGTAAAAAAGACACCTGCGAAAACGACCGCAGCAAAAAAAGGATCTGATAAAAAACTCCAAGATCTTGAGAAGAAGATCGGAAAAGTGCCGAAATTTTTCCGGGAGTTGACGACAAAAGATCCCGAGATGTTCAATCTTGTTATGAGATTCGAGCAGCACATCTGGGACGATGGAAAACTGTCGAGAAAGACAAAAAAACTGATTGCCATTGCGATTGCAGCGGCTCTGCGTGACCAGCATGCCGTCCGCGCCCAGCTGGCAGGGGCCAAGAATCTCGGGGTCACCAAAGCAGAGGTCGAAGAGGCGCTCCGCGTCACCTTCCTGCTCTCAGGCATGCCCGCATACGTCTATGGAAAAGCACAGCTCGATGAGGTCATGCCGTAACATTGTAAGCAGTGAAAGACCATGGAAGAAGATACCTGCATCACCTTCCCCGTTCTCGGGGAACCGGCGCCGGACTTTGAAGCGGAAACCACGCAGGGACCGATCAAGCTCTCAGACCTGAAGGGAAAATGGGTGGTGATGTTCTCGCACCCTGCTGACTTCACACCGGTATGCACCACCGAGTTCATGGCGTTTACGAATATTTATGATGAACTCAAGTCGCTCAATGTCAACCTGATTGGCCTGTCTGTGGACAGCATCTCGGCGCACCTTGCATGGGTTCATGACATAAAAGAGAAGATGGGTGTATACAGTCCCGTTCCCGATCAATTGCTGACCTGACCATGAAAGTGGCCAAAAAATACGGGATGATCCACCCGGGCAATCTTCGACGCGACCGTCCGCTGTGTCTTTTTCATCGACGACAAGGGCATCATGCGGGCGATGATCTACTACCCGCTCCAGAACGGAAGGTTCATGCCCGAGATCATCCGGCTGGTCAAGGCGCTCCAGACCACGGACAAGTTCAAGGTCTCAACACCGGCAAACTGGCAGCCGGGCGATAAGGTTGTGGTGCCACCACCCAAGACGACCGCAGAGATGGAAAAGCGGATGACCGAGGGGTACGAGTGCAAAGACTGGTATCTCTGTTTCAAGAAAATTTGAAAAATCTAAACATTTTTCCACGTGAAATAGATCAAAAACCAACCTTTTTTAGCATTGCCGCCACAAGAAAACTGCTATGCCGATCAAAATCCTCGCCTTTGCCGGAAGTCCCCGCAGGAATGGTAACTCCGAGACACTGCTGGACTGGGTGCTGGGCAGTATGATCGCTGACCCGGACGTTATCATAGAGAAAGTCGCCCTTGATGAAGCAGATATCAATCCCTGCCGGGGATGCAATGCCTGTGAAAAACTCAATAAATGCATACAACGTGATGGGATGGACATCTACCATGACAAGATCATCGCTGCTGATATCATCCTGCTTTCCTCACCTATTTACTGCATGGGCATCGCCTCACAGCCAAAGGCCTTGATTGATCGTGCACAGGTCTTCCGCTCACGGAAATATGTGCTCAAACTCCCGATTGTCCCTCCGGAACGCAAAGGGAAACGGCTTGGTGTGTTTCTTGCAACAGCCGGGCAGAACTGGAGTTATGTCTTTGATGCAGCGGTTCCTTCTGTCAAGTGCTTTTTCCATGTGATTGATATCAAAGATGCCGACATCTCCTACCTGATGATCAACGGGGTAGATGAGAAAGGCGCGATCGAACATCACCCGACCGCAAAAACAGATGCTGAGAAACTCGGAAAAGCCGTTGATTGCCGAAATAAGAAAGCGCCTTTCTCAATGAGGTTTTATGGAAATAAAAGTTCTTGGGATATCGGGAAGCCCCCACCGGCATGGTAATACTGAAACCCTGCTGGACAGTTTCCTTGACGGTGCACAAGCATGCCGGTGCATCGGTGGAGAAAGTGGTGCTTAAGATCTTGCATTATACACCCTGCCGCGGATGCAATGCCTGCCACAAAACCGGGGAATGTATTGTACATGATGATGCAATTATCCTGTATGAAAAAATACTGGCTTCAGACTGCCTTGCAGTTGCCTCACCAATCTATACGATGGGGATTACAGCTGAGCTCAAAGGATTTATTGACCGTCAGCAATATCTCTGGGCCCGCAAGTTTATTTTAAAAACGCTGTACTTTTCTGATGACCATATCAAACGTCACAAGGGAATTTTTATCTCTACTGCAGGTCTTGGCTGGGAGAATGTTTTTGACGGGGCGTTCCCCGTGATTACTGCACTGTTCAACACGACAGGATTTGAGTATTACGATAACGTGATCGCAAATAATATGGATTCCTATGGAGGGATAAACAAACACCCGACAGCATTGAATGAGGCTTTTACTAAAGCGCAGACGTTAGTAGGTGTACTGGAAAAATTAAAGGCCAGGATTCCCTGAAAAGAGGGGGAAATCTTAAAATGAGTAATTTCCATTTTTGTATCTTAAAATCACAAAAATAAAAAAAAAGTTGCTTCAAAGAATCACAGAGAATATATCTGGAGAGAATGAGGCAAGGAGCGCACCAAATGCAGTGATAATCAGCACTAAAAAGACGCCCATATTCCATGCAAGCACCTTCTTACCATCCAGAACGCTGACGGGAAGCATATTGAAAGCGGCAATCATCGCATTCACCTGAAACCCAATCATACCCATCATCGTGATTATATTTCCATTGAGCGACTGCCCACCACCGCTATAGATCAGCAACCCAGCAAACGGGATGCAAAGCAGGAGATTGACGACAGGTCCCGCAGCGGAAATCTTCCCGTTCTGTTCCCGGCTTATACCCCGGCCAGTGGTATCATATATGATTGTTGCACCTGGAGCTGCAAAGACAACTCCTACAAGTGCCGCAAGCGCAACCGCAACGACCAGCATGATATTATCCTTGCGGAATTCTGCCCAGAAACCATATTTTATTGCGGTAAATTTATGAGCCATCTCGTGGAGGATAAAACCGATTCCGACAGTAAACAGGGACAGGGCGAGAAATATCAGTGCAATAACCGGGTCTGCCCGACCGATTTCGCGGAGAAAAATAATCGCAAATGCAAGAGAGATTGCGATCCAGGCTATGAATAGATCAAATTCTTCACGTCGGGATATGCGCTCGAGCATAAAACCACCTGATTAAATAGGGTGTTTCTCTGTTATCTGCTTTGGTGTTGGGGACCGTAAGGATTAGGTTTATTTCGAAATATCAGATATGTACATCATATGTCCCTCGAGAAGATACGAGCTGATATCACCAAAGGTGACAGGGAAATTATCCGTCTTATTGCACAACGGCAGGATTATGCCAGAAAAATTGCTAAGATCAAGATTCATGCTGGGATTCCTGTCCACGATGAACACCGGACCGCCGAGGTACTTGAATCGGTCTTTGAACTGGCAGTTGAATATAAAATTGATCCTGTGGCAGTTCAGAAAATTTTTGAAATTCTCATTGCCATGAGTGAGGATCGGCAACGGGACTTTTCTGGTGAGGGGAATCTTCCCTGATTCTGCTTTTTTAAAAAATGGTTTTGCTCGAACGTGAGTGCATCACAGGAAATCCGGCAGGGTCCGGCATTCTGGGTCCCGGGGGGTTGTGCTCCCGTAAGTGTTTGCACCAATCCGAAATTGATCCCCCCTGTATAATTCATAAGCCTGTTAAGGCTGTATGTCACCCCCCAAATATAGGTCATTTCCCCTTCAAAAAAAGGAGTTAACTCCAATCGAAAAACCCCTAATCCGGGCATTTTGCGGGCTTTGATTTCTGTATCTCTCCAAAATGGGCTCCGTGTAGGTGTAAATGATCCCCTGTTCGATCGAAAACTCCTGGATTATTTGCATGAACAGGGGGTCAGAAGTTGGTCAGACAAAGCCAGGAACCGGGCAGTTTCCCTGTTCCATGAGATACACTATTTTGAGCCTCATATGGGCTCCGATTGCCATTTTCCTGATCCTGTTTTCGGGTTTTTTGGAAGTGGTGTCCACCGCTATAGAGAATACTGTTTTAAATGGCTTTTTCTCCAAAATAACCCGTTTAATCGCGATTTGAGCCTGCAATTTAGCGGTCTTTTACGGGCATCTTTTTTTGGTACATACTTACTTAAGTTTTTTTAGAGAGATGCTGCAGGATAATCTGCTATTGTCCGCTATTTCGATCACGTCGGAGAATTTGGGGTTTTGGGGGGTTTTTGCGTGGTTGGGAATATTTCCGGTTTGTGGGAGGAGTGCGTGAACATATTTTTCCAAAAAAATTGTATCCGGATTTTTTTCGCCCACCAAAAAAAATCCGGATTTTCTGTGAGCCCCCTATACTTTTTGAAATTATTTTCGCAGAGATTTTTTATGCGGGCTCCTGCTTTTTGTGAAGGGGAGCAACCGGAATATGACCGGGCTTATGACCATAAAAAAAGGTGAATTATTGACCCGCGTTCATCAGTCTGAGCATTTCGGCAGGGTCTAAGAACGTGACATCCTTACAATCAAAAGCTTCTGGGTCAAATTCGTCACAATACCATTCAACCATCTCATCATGCTCTTCGTGACAGGAATCTTTCATAATCTCAACGAACTCTTCAAATCCCGGGATCCCCCCGACATCATCCGGAGGAGAACTCCGTTTCCCGGCAATGCAGCACGGGTACCTGGTTTTGGAATCTTTTGGCAGTATCTTTTCGAGAACTATGCTATGCTCCCAGTAATCCCCGAAATCGTAGAGGTACTCGAGCTTTTTTGTTCGTCATCGAGAAATATCTGGCAATTTTTATTTTCCAGCCTTCCAGTACCTCCCGTTCATCAAAGTCTTCATGTGGGATGCCAATCACATCCATCTCACCGGTCTTTAGGTTGAGGATGATAAATTCATGGAGGTGATGCCCTCCCCAGTCCATCGCACTCTGGATTGCCACATGGAGATCCCAGAAAGTATAGGTTTCAGGAACCCGAATCCTCCGCCAGATCTGGGGAGTGATCCCCTTCAAAGCAATCTTAAACTGGTATACCTGGTTATCCATTTTTTTCATTACTCTGACACCCTTTTGACTTATTTTATCTGTCTATTTATCCGGATACTGTTAAACTATTCCATTATTTCTGGTTACGAGCGATTCCGATACCGGGAATGCCTGGTTCTCAAGCAGAGAATAGTTGAACAGGAATTTTTTTTTATAAGTGATTTACCCCATCCACCCGAGAAGGATCGCTACCCCGAGGGCAACCAGTATTATGCCGATAAGCATTCTGAGCGGTCGCTTGTACTCTGCCCTCATGCTGTCAGCCCGTTCCGGGGATATGCCATACGCAACAAGAAGGGTGATCAGGATAAGAGGAAGGACATAGACAAGATTGTACAATGCAAGCCATGGCAACCCGGACATTACGGTCATCTCCGTGCCCATGAGAACGAGTATGCTGATATAGATGCCCCCGGTGCAGGAAAAGCCGAGGATTCCAGCAAGGATACCGAGGACAAATGCTGCGGGAAGCGATGCGATACGGATATACTTCCCGAGCAGGCCTTTGTGCGATTCCGATATGGACAGGATAAAGGTCTCCCTGTTCCGGAGCACATCGACGATCGTTATGATCCCCATAAGAAGAGCAACTGCCCCCCCGATAAGAGCGAAAGTCCGTGAGAATCCGGAGAAGGAAAACACCGAGAAAAGCCCGATTCCTACGAGAAGATGAAACAGGAACATCGCGGTGATATACGCACCACCGACAAGCAGGATGCGCCTCCTGCTCCCGGCAGCAGCCATCGGGATCAACAGGAATACCAGCACGGACAATCCGCAGGGGTTGGCACTGTCAACTACAGCTGCGAAGATGACCAGAGGCAGGCTGAGCTGCGGGGATTCCTGCGTGCAGTTGGGATCCTTGACTGGTGTCACAGATTGGGCAGTGCCAATACAGGATGCAATCCGTTCTTTCTCGGCAAGGATTGTCAATTCAAAACGGTTTTTTATATCAGTATCCCCGACCATGGCTGTTGTGCCGATAAACATGGCCGGTACTCCGGGTACTGCTGATACCGTACTGCCGGCTCATTCTTGCAAAGGTCTCTTGGTTGGTAGTATTGTGGTAGACCTCAAGCATCCGGACATCCAGTTCCGGGTACTTCACCCTTAAATCATCAATGAGGGGTTTTACCTTCTCACAATGGCTGCACCCGTCACCATAGAAAAAAAATGCACTGATGGTCGCATTTTGTGATGTACCATTTGAAGGGGGAGGGGTTATCTTTTTTAATTCCGTTTCATCAATTACTGCTTTTTTTTTAATTGTTCGAGAATGACACCTTCGAGTTCTGCAGGTATAGCACGATCACCGATGAGGGGAGTGTTATTCCCGACCACAATAACTTCAGGGACACCGGCACTTTGAAACCCTAGTTGCTTGTGCAATGACAGGGATAGTGCCTGGTTGGTCTCGTTATGCCAGGTTTCAAGCATCTGGAAATCCACATCAGGATATTTTTTTGAAAGATTCCGGATAAACGGCATCACGTTATGGCAATGCGGGCATTCTTCACCGTAAAAAAAATAAACAGTAACATTTCCCTGAACTGAAGTGTCCGTTGCTGCTGAAGGGGTTTGTACTGATTGCTGGGGAATGACCACAAGAAATACCACGCATGCGATTAGTATCGCAACGAATACTCCTGCAACGATCTTCAGCGTATTGTCCATTTCTTAACCTCTGTAGGAATCTGGTTTATTGCTTTAATAAAATGTCTGTCTGCAATGTAGGGAAAAATGGTTATTTTAAGGAGATCATCGTCCCAACACCGTCACGGGTGAAGAGTTCAAGAATGAGATTGTGTTCAATATTACCATTAATAATATGAGCATAGCTGACACCATTTTCCACCGCTTTAATTACCGAACCCACCTTTGGGATCATGCCTTCGCCAATCGCCCCTGACTTCTGCAGTGAATTCGCTTCATCAATAGTTAGTTTACGATACACTTTTGTACGTTTTGCATCCATTACACCATCAACATCAGTCATGTTAACCAGTTTGTAGGCGTTAAGTGCGATTGCAATATCCCCTGCTGCGGTATCTGCATTAATGTTTAAACTCCCACCGGACCGGTCAATTGCAATCGGGGCAACCACGGGAATATAGTTCTTATCGAGCAATGTGTTCAGGATTGCAGGATCAATCCATTCAATCTCTCCCACATGCCCGAGATCAACTTCTTTTTGGACACCCCCGACATCCACCCGCTGGAGATCCATTTTCCTGGCGATGATCATGTTCCCGTCACTTCCCGATAATCCCACGCCACGGGCACCGCATTTTGCAATCAGGGAAACAATTCCGTTGTTGATCTTACCGACAAGAACCATCTGGGCGATCTCAAGTGTTTCCTGGTCGGTTACCCTCAGTCCACCGACAAATACGGATTCTTTGCCCATCGCTTTCATCTTCTCTGAAATCTCCGGTCCCCCACCATGGACAAGTACCACGCGGATTCCTACGTAATGAAGGAGAACCGCATCCCGGATGGCATTTTCGAGTACAACCGGGTCCACCATCGCATGTCCTCCGAGCTTGATCACGATGGTCTTGCCATGGAACTGCTGGATATAGGGCAGCGCCTCCATAAGAACGTCTTCGCGCTTCATCATGTGGTGTACCTCCCGTTGATCTCCACATAGCGTTCGGTCAGATCGCAACCCCATGCCGTTGCTTCTTCTTTTCCCGCTGCAAGGTCAAGAATAAAGATCACTTTCTTACCGTGCATTGCCTCTTTTGCCTTCTTCAGATCTGCGATAATCTCCCCGGACCTGACCAGCGGATACCTCATCAGTTCCGTCACTTATCCAGAGTGAAATTGCATTTGGATCAAAATCAACACCAGCACGCCCTGCTGCTGCAACCACTCTTCCCCAGTTTGGATCTTCTCCATAGACAGCAGTCTTTACCAGGGGAGACTCAATAATGGTGCGGGCAACTTTTGCGGCTGCGTCTTCCTTGTGCGCTCCCTTAACGGTCACCTCAAGCAATTTTGTAGCACCTTCACCATCTGCCGCTATCTGCTGGGCAAGCAAACGACAACACTCCTCAAGAGCATGTGAAAACTCAGCAGGATTTACCTTTCCTGATTCTCCTGTTGCTGTGCAAAGCGCAATATCATTCGTACTCATGTCCCCGTCAACAACAACGCGATTGAATGTGCGTCTGGTAGCCAGTTTGAGGGCTTGCGTCAGGGGTTTTGCACCGATATCCGCATCAGTATAGATAAATGCGAGCATTGTCCCCATGTTCGGTGCTATCATCCCGCTTCCCTTGGTGATTCCCCCAATCGTGAACGTTTCTTTTTGTACGAGTGCATGTTTGGGAAACGTATCGGTCGTCAAAATGGCCTGGGCTGCAAGGTTTTCAGCTTCCTGGGTACATTCGATCTTTGGTGCTATTGCCTCACACTGGCGTTGAATGAGCGGGAGATCAAGATACCGTCCGATGACACCAGTACTGGCAACGCCAACCCGATCCGGTTCAACACCCAGTGCAGAACCGGCAAACCCGGTCATCGCAACAGCATCTGAATATCCTCTTTTTCCGGTATAGGCATTGGCACACCCGCTGTTTGCGATTACTGCTTCCATTTTCCCCTTTTTTATCTGTTTGCGCATAAGTTCAATGGGGGCTGCTTTGACAAGATTTTCAGTAAATACACCAGCTGCTGTTCCGCTTGCACGGATGAGTGTCAGTCCGAACTTCCCTTCTTTCATCCCGTAAGCCTTTACACCCTTGACTGCACAGATACTTTGAAACGTCATTTCACGTATCAGCTCCCTCTTTGGCAGGATAGGACGACCCAACTGCATTGATGATATCTGCCCTTGCCAGAATCCCTACCAGTTTTTTCCCCCTCATCACCGGGAGCGCGCACGATCCCTTCTTTAAGCATCAGTGCCGCAGCTGCCTCGATATCCATTTCCTCTGTCGCAGTGATTACGCGGTGCGTCATTACCTTTTTTGCCTGCATATCCCCGATGTTGCGAAGTGCATGTTTTGTCTTCTCCCAGTTGATATACTCACGGATAGGGATCTCGATAATCTCAAAGGGAGACGGCAGCCAGAGGTCATCGGAGATCCTTTCGGATTCAAGGAGCGAGATGAGATCAGATTCTGTAAGCATGCCAACGAGTTCCGTGCCTTCCATAACCGGAAGCCCGCCGATATGATGCTTCCTCATCAAACCTACTGCCTCACGGAGGGATGTTTCAGCAGTGCACACAATAGGGTCTTTTGTCATTGCATCTTTTACCAGCATTATTATTCACCTACGGCAGCATACCTGCCCCAATAAGTCCGTCCTGTTCTTTCAGACCACACATAAGGTTCATATTCTGAATCGCCTGGCCACTTGCACCTTTCACAAGGTTGTCTATGGCAGATATTGCCACGACACGCAATCCTTCACTTTCGACCATGACATCACAGAAATTGCTTCCGCGGACCGCGGCAAGTGAGGGCTTCTGGTACCGCACAAAGTATTCACCTTTATAGAAGTCGCGGTAACGTTTCTCAACTTCTTTTTGCTCTATTGGTTCATTGAGCAGGATGTGGGCCGTTGTCAGAATGCCGCGATTAACCGGTACAAGATGGGGGGTGAAATAGCATTTCGCTTTTGACCCGAGCCAGTGAAGTCTCCTGTTTCATCTCGGCAAGATGGCGATGTGTTGTCCATTTGTAGGGTCCGATATTGTCCCCTACATTCGGATAGTGCGTGGTTGCAGAAGGATTGTCTCCCGCACCACTCACACCGGTCTTTGAGTCAAAGATTACCGTGTGAGCATATTTTGCCAGGGGTGCAGCCGCAAGAGTTGCCCCGGTTGGGAAACACCCGGGATTTGCAACGAACTTTGCATTGACGCAATCCTTCCGGTGAAGTTCAGGGATACCGTAGGGAGCCGGGAAATAATCAGAGTGGGTGACCCCGTACACCTTCTCATAGATCTCTTTTGGTAAACGGTAATCGGCACTGAGATCCACTACTTTTATTCCTCTCGATAACAGTCTGCCAGCATAGGTCATTGCAGCAGTGTGAGGAACTGCAAGAAATGCAACATCTGCATCAATGGCATCAATATCCGGGTTTTCAAATTTGAGATCGGTAAACCCTTTAAGGTGGGGATGAACCTGATCAAGGGGTGTTCCCGCAAGTTTTCGGGATGTGGCACAGGTAACCTCTGCAGTGGAGTGGTGAACGAGGAGGCGTATCAGCTCACCACCGGCATAACCGGAAGCCCCGATAATCGCAATTTTCATAACAGAGTATCCGATTGTAAAAATTTAATGCTTTTTAGGCAGGTCTGGTTTAAATCTTTAAAAAAATACAGGAAATAAGAGAAATGACTTTACCTTTGCTCCAGTTTATGCAAATAGAGGGTGTGTAACCGTTGCCCAAGCAGTTCAATCCGCTGCCTGTCTTCAAGCCCTTCCAATAAATCTGCAGGAAGTGCATCATACCTTTCGCAGCACCAAGGTATGCACCACAGATAAGCCCGATGGTATCGGTATTTCCACCCAGCATTGGCTGCTACCGTAAGGAGATCAGACGGTTTGGAATATCTGTTGATCAGGAAGATCGCAATCGGGAGTGTCTGGAAAACAGACACATCATTGCCAATTTTCAGTACTGCCGTTTCGGTGTCCATTCCTTCTTTTTCCAGAACAAGTGCATTTCTTATTTTTCCCCCCAGCACCTCATCTTCAACCTGTGCTTTCTCCAGCGCTTTTTCAAGGGGATCTGGCGTGTCGTGAAGCGTATGATAGAGGAGAGTGACAAAGGTTGATACTGCTGCATGCACTGCCGGATGAGTATGGGTAACATTGCACGCACGCACTGCCCGTTCACATCCCTCATTCATATCAGGAAATGTCAGCCCGAACGGGATCGCAATCGGAAGGCATCCGGAAGTTGTGGATTTCACCCCTTTCTGGGGGACGTTCTCTTTTACCGGTGTCTCGCATACCGATGAAACCGATCCATCAGGAAAGCGGAGATTTCCCCGATCATAGAGCTCACGAAGTGCAGTGAAGTATCGTTCCTCATTGTATTTTCCATCAGCGATGAGTGTTGCGACAAGGATCATCAGCTGGGTGTCATCAGTATATTGTCCGGGTTTTAATCCCTCATTCGGATGGTTTTTATACGGGCGACGGTAACCGTACTTCATCTTTTCAGGTTGGGGGAAGTGCTTTCGTTGGGCATACCAAGCGCATCGCCAATTGCTGCACCAAGCAGGCACCCTTTGAATTTTTTCAGCATCAATCCTATATTGAAAAACATGGATAGATAATTCTTGTTATACTCAGATATCGTTTTGACCGCTTGAAAAAGGATAGTCAGTCCAAGTACATTGTTCTTGGGTTTTTTATGCAGAGTTATTTATGCTTATAAAAAAATTTCTTTTTTCGGGTCATTGACCTTGTAACAAAATTTTAAATAATAATTCTAACATGATTAATAATGTAAAATTGGTGGGAACGCATGACTGAAAACTTTAATGTCAAACTTGTTGAGGAGTGAAATATTATACCCCCGACCCACAATACAAGCAAAAATGCATGGATGGGAGATTACCAGAAGGCGTACGATGAGTTTCTCGCAGACCCGGATGCGTTCTGGAGCAAAATGGCTGGCGAGCTCGAGTGGATCCGGCCCTGGGATGCTGTCAGGGAATGGAATTACCCCTATGCCAAGTGGTTCACGAATGCAAAACTCAACATTACTGCCAACTGTCTTGACCGTCATGTCAACAACCACCGGCGCAACAAGGTTGCCCTTATCTGGCGGGGGGAAGGTGGCGTAGAGCGTATTTATTACTTACCAGAAACTCCTGTCTCAGGTAATGCGCTTTGCAAATGCATTAAAGAAAATCGGGGTGAAAAAAGGAGACCGTGTCTGTATTTATATGCCGCTTGTCCCGGAACAGGTGATTGCAATGCTTGCCTGTGCACGGATCGGTGCAACACACAGCGTGGTATTCGGAGGATTCGCCGCAGCAGCATTGAACCTGCGGATTCAGGACGCTGAAGCAAAGGTCGTAATAACAGCGGATATTGCAGTCCGCCGCGGGAAAGCAATCCAGCTGAAAGCAATTGTTGATGAAGCTCTTATTAATGCCCCTACGGTAGAGCATGTCATTGTGCTCCGAAGGAAGGAACCGTGTCTTGATCTCCATCCGACCCGCGAGCTGGATTTCTATGAGGTGATGGAGGGTGTTTCCGATGAATGCCCGCCCGAAGTCATGGATGCGGAGGATCCGCTTTTCATATTATACACCAGCGGATCCACGGGAAAGCCAAAAGGGGTGGTGCATACCTGTGGCGGGTACATGGTCGGGACACATTACACGAGCAAATATGTCTTTGATATCAAGGACAATGATATTTTCTGGTGTACTGCCGATCCGGGCTGGGTCACCGGGCACAGTTATATCATCTACGGACCGCTTGCTGTCGGCGCCACCGTTTTTATTACCGAACTGACCCCGGATTATCCGGATGCAGGAAGCTGGTGGAATCTCATTGAGGAGCAGAAAATCACGATCCTGTATACAGCCCCGACCGCCATCCGTACGTTCATGAAGGTGGGCGAGAGCTGGCCCAACAAGTACAACCTGAACTCGCTGCGGATCATCGGGTCAGTTGGTGAACCCCTGAATCCTGAAGCATTTGAATGGTACTATCATGTGATTGGAAAGGACAGGTGCCCCATTGTCGATACCTGGTGGCAGACGGAGACAGGAATGCTGTTGATCACCACCATGATTGGCGAAAAGATGCGCCCGGGATTTGCAGGAAAACCTATTCCCGGTGTCATCGCTGATGTCGTTGATAAATCCGGAAATCCTGTCCCGGCGAACACCATGGGATTCCTTGTTATCAAATCGCCATGGCCGGCCATGCTCCGCACGTTGTATAAGGACGATGAACGGTACCGTAAGTACTGGTACACCATTGACAACCTTTACACGGCGGGCGATCTTGCAGTCAAGGGCAAAGATGGTTATATTATGATTCTCGGGCGTGCCGATGATATCATCATCGTTGCCGGTCACAATATCGGCACCGCTGAAGTCGAGAGTGCCCTTGTATCCCACAAGGCAGTGGCAGAAGCCGCCGTCATCGGCAAACCGGATTCAGTAAAAGGGAACTCGATCAAAGCCTTTGTGATTCTCCGGGTTGGTCACCAGCCAAGTGACAACCTTATACAGGACCTTGTCCACCATGTGCGGACCACGCTCGGTCCGATTGCGGTACCGCATGAAATTGAATTTGTTGATAAACTCCCAAAGACACGAAGCGGTAAGATCATGCGCCGTGTTCTCAAGGCAAAAGAGATGGGGATCGACCCCGGCGATATATCAACGCTGGAAGAATAAATCCCAAAATTTTTAATACTGAAAAATAATTCGAGAATAAATTTTTGGAGAGGGAACCATGAGTGAAAGTCAACTGAAAAATCATGGGCATGGAACCGGAAAAAGGGCGCTGGATGCTTATCATCCTCGGCATGATCATTAACCTGTGTCTCGGCTCTATTTATTCGTGGAGTGTCTTTGTCGGACCGCTTACTACCTACTTCACCAAAGACCTGGGTCAGACCGTTATCCGCAAGTGAAATCCTATTACCGTTTTCAGTCTTTCTGGCATTCTTTGCCATAGCAATGCCGTTTACCGGTAAATATATCGAAAAATATGGACCGAGGAATATTACGATCGTCGGGGGATGTCTCACCGGTCTTGGCTGGCTCCTCTCTTCGTTTGCCGGCTCTGTCCAGTGGCTCTACCTCTTCTACGGGGTGATCGCCGGTATTGGCGTTGGTATCGCATATGGAGTCCCTGTTGCCGTTGCAGCCCGCTGGTTCCCGGATCGCCGTGGACTCGCGGTTGGTCTGACCCTGCTCGGGTTCGGGTTCTCTGCGGTCCTGACTGCCAATATTGCAGGATTCCTCATCAGTGCCACAGGGGTCATGAACACATTCAGGATGTTTGGTATAGCATTTATCATCCTGATAGTCGTACTTGCACTGCCCCTGAAATTCCCTGCAACCGGGTGGAAACCCGCAGGTTGGACACCCCCTGCCCCGGCAGCCGGTCAGGCAGTCACCTGCGAATTCAAACGCGAGCAGATGCTTAAAACCTCCACATTCTACGCACTCTGGGCATGTTACTTCATCGGCTGTCTTGCCGGGCTCATGGCAATTGGCATTGCAAAGCCTGTTGGCATCGATGTCGGTGTTGAGACAGGGCTTGCCACGATGCTCGTTGGTGTCTTTGCCATCTTCAACGGCTTTGGACGCCCGGTCTTTGGTACCCTTACGGACAAGCTGACCCCACGGAATACCGCGATGGTATCCTTCGTACTGATCGCACTGGTATCACTGCTCATCTGGCAGATCCCGATCCGTGCCGGTATACATCCTTGTCTTTGCCATTCTCTGGGGCTGCCTTGGCGGCTGGCTGGCCATTGCCCCTACTGCAACGGCAAGTTATTTCGGCACCTGTGATTACCCGCGGTGCTACGGGGTGATGTTCCTTGCATACGGTGCAGGTGGCATTGTCGGACCGCAGTTGGCCGGGTTCATAAAAACATCAACAGGATCCTACATGGGTGTGTTCCCCTATGTTCTTGTGCTTGCGGTAATCGGGCTGGGGATCGCATTCGCTCTCTTAAAACCGCCACAGGCATCCCCAGAAAAACTAATTTTTTTATCCACGCTCTGACTGATAGATGCGCTTTCGCTGGGCCATTCGGTAACCGGAAACCACAAGAACCGTATCGCCAAACTCTGCATCAAGCACCGGATCCCCGGAGTCAACGTAGAGGACCGGTGTTTCCCGGAGTTTGTGCGGTGTTGCAACCACAATAATGTTGCCGATTCCCACCCGTCGCACGATGCGGGCACTTATCTGCTGGTTGCCCCGCCCAAGTATAAACCCCTGTGCACCAATCGGGCTGATGAGAATTTTTGCCTCCTGCCCCTGCTCAAGCAAAGCCCAGAGTGTTTTTTCATCGATATCCAGGGCAACAGTTTTCCCGTTCCTGACCGCATCAACACCCAGAAGGGTTTTTTTCACCCCGAGTTCGCGGGCAATGGATTCAGTGGTTGTCCCTGCACCGAGGATATAGAGCACATCCGGTATCATAATCTCATGGATAAAACGTGCGATTTCCCCTTTTGCACGTTCTTCATCGCCTTCTTCAAATATTTGCTTGGAGAGCTGAACTTTTCCTGCAAGAGCCGGAGTGCGGGCAATACCGTGTAATCCGCGTTTTCAGCTCCCCTGCCCGGTACGCTTCCTCGTCCACATCCATCACTTCGGAATCCCGCAGGGATTTTATCCCGTATCCTGCCACGATTTCTGCTGCGGTTACCGGATCAATGGCAAAGACGGCCGAATACATCTTAACACCGGCAGGAATCCCAAGAATCGGCACATTCCTTCCCACCACATCAAAGATGTCCCTGGCGGTCCCGTCACCACCACAAAACAGGATCAGGTCAACACCGGCTTTCAGGAACATTTGTGCTGCCTGCCGGGTATCCTGAGCACTGCTTTCACCTTTGAAATGATAGAGTACCTGATACTTCTTGTATTCCTGTTTCCTTGAGAGTATCCTCACCCATAGCACCCGAACAGGTAACAAAATCCAGCCTTTTATCCTGTGAGAGTAGCTCAAGCGTGATACGAGCCCGGTTTTTTGCGAGCGGTAATGCCCCACGACGGCGGGCTTCTTCCACATTACCATCGGTTCCCTTGAGCCCCACTGCCCCTCCCATACCGGCAACAGGGTTGATGAGAAAACCGATACGTTTCATAAAAAAAGGAATTTCAGGAAATTTTTGGTATCCGGGCAATGTGATTCTTTAATCAGCTCATCCGGGTATTCGTAATCTACCAGTTTGCCTGCATAGATAGGCATCATATGCCGACATATCGAAATTGCCATGACCGGAGCAGTTGAACAGGATTGTCTTTTCTTCTCCGGTCTTTTTGCATTTGAGCGCCTCATCAATCGCTGATTTTACCGCATGGGACGTTTCCGGGGCGACAATAATTCCTTCCGTTCGGGCAAATGTCTGGGCTGCGTCAAAGACTTCGCTCTGGTGGTAGGAGACTCGCCCGCATCACCCCATCATGGACAAGCCGGGAGACAATCGGAGAGTCGCCATGATAGCGGAGACCTCCCGCATGCATGGAGGGCGGGACAAAGTCATGCCCGAGCGTGAACATCTTGAGAAGCGGGGTATAACCGGCTTCGTCCGCAAGGTCGTAGGTGTACAGCCCTTTGGTCAGTGTCGGGCAGGATGCAGGTTCAACACCGATGATATCCACATCTTTGTGCTTTCCGGTCAGTTTGTCACCGGCAAACGGGAACGAGATGCCCGGCGAAGTTGGATCCGCCGCCAACACACCCGATCACAACATCCGGATAGTCGTCAACCATTGCCAGCTGCTCGCGGCATTCCAGTCCTATCACCGTCTGGTGAAGGCAGACATGGTTCAGAACCGAGCCCAGGGCATAGTTGGTATTGCTGTGGGATGCTGCATCTTCGACCGCTTCAGAAATGGCCATACCCAGACTTCCCGGGGTATCAGGGTCTTTTTCGAGCATTGCCCGACCGGCATTTGTCTTGGTGCTCGGGCTGGGAATGCATTCTGCACCCCAGACATGCATCATCGACTTCCGGTACGGTTTCTGCGTGTAACTTGACCGGACCATGTAGATGGTGCACTGCAGATCATAGAGCATCGTGGCAAATGCAAGCGCCGAGCCCCACTGCCCGGCACCCGTCTCGGTTGCTATCCTCTCGACTCCTGCCTTCATGTTGTAATATGCCTGCGGAATCGAGGTGTTTGGCTTATGACTCCCGGCCGGGCTGACCCCCTCCCACTTGTAGTAAATCTTTGCCGGTGTTTTTAAGAATTTTTCAAGCCGGTGAGCACGGTAGAGAGGGCTTGGCCTCCAGAGCCGCAGTACATCCTGCACCTCTTCCGGAATATCGATATGACGATCGGTGGTCACTTCCTGTCGTATCAGCTCCATCGGGAAGATGGCTGAAAGATCCTCAGGACCAATCGGTTTCTGGGTCTTGGGATGGAGCGGGGGGTCGAGCGGTGACTTCAGGTCCGCCTGGACATTATACCACTTTTTTGGCATCTGCTCCTCATCGAGGAGGATTTTTGTCTGCATACACAGTACATTGTTTTGTATAAATATATACATTGTGCAACAAATTTGTACACTATGCTGGAATATGTATAGTTTTTTAATACAATTGCGAGATGTGAACCAAGCGAAATTGTGCATAACAAAATTGAAATCTGTAATTCATCAGATCAAATAAATCAAACATTTATTCTTGAACATTCTGATAAGTATAATATTGAGGAGTAACGAGCACCATGGTCTTTCATCTACTATAGTCAGGGAGTATCATCACAGTACCAGGATTTCACCGAGCGTTTGATGTCACATCTGGCACTCAAGGGAACCGAGATCACCCGGCAGGTGCTCAAAGAGACCACTGCACAGATGCATGTGAAACATACAGATGAGCAGGGCCACCTTGAAATCGCTGTTGAGAATGAGAATGTCAAGGTCTCTTACACTGTTGACCGTGAGAGAAAAGAGATCTCCAAAGGTGTGATGGGTGCGATTACCGGTGCAGGACTGGGAGGTATTCTCGGTAATGTGCTGCGAAAGGATGAAGGACTCGGGGATGCAATTACCGGTGCGATCGGGGGTGCAGCTGCCGGGGGAGCATATGGAGCCTATGATGGGTACGAAGAATCAAAAGACAATCGCACTAATTTCGCCGCTGTGCTTGCTGAAACCATCAAAGAAGTCGAGGATGAACTGCAATACATAATTCAGGGGCAGGCAGAGGCTAAAGAGGCAGATACGCGAACGCGGGAGGCAGAAACTTGAGGAGGATTCTGCAAAAGCAGAAGAGTTCCGCAGTATGCTGGAAGATCTCTGTGGGCAGGTGCTTGCTGTGCAGGAAGAAGTTGACATGGCAAAGTGCGAAGGCACCAATGTTACAAAAGCCAAGGGACGGATTGACCGGGCGGATAACCTGTATAAGGAAGCGCAAGCATCATTTGACAAGAAAGATTACTCTATGATAAAACCAAAAATAACCGCTTCCCAGAATATGGTGGACAAGGCGCGTGAAGCGCTCTCCGAAGCCCAGAACCCGTGAAAAAATAATCTTTGAATTTTTTTGATTCCTTATCGCAAAGGACACAAGGGATAAAACCGATTCCTCACACACCCTCAAGAGGATAAAGGGTAATTCCCCACTTATAAAAACACGAACAACACTTTTAATTCCGTCTTCCATACCATTAATATAGTCTGGAGAAAATCTGTAATGAAGTTGTTATTCCTGCAACAACAAAAAGATCCAAGAGCGGAACAGGTGATTATGGGATGAAACATTCACTTATTGATATTCTCATCAGACCCGGGGCATTCTTCCAGGATGCAATCGCGGAAAAGGAAAGTCTTAAAATTCCCGGACTTATTGTTCTTGCGATGGGGATTGTCTCAGCAGTATACGCGTATTTAATCGGGGGCTTAACAGGAAAGATGATGGCAGGATTGATTCCTGGTATGGAATCAATAATCACCATTTCTACTATTTTTGGCGCTTTATTTGGGATATTCGTCTTCTGGGGGATATGGACTGGCGTATTCTATCTTATATCATCATTGTTCAAGGGTAAGGGGACATTTAAAAGGTCGCTTGAATTTATAGGATATGGTTATCTCCCCCAGATTTTCGGAGCGATACTCACCGTGATTGTTGCAATCCAGTATATCCCAAGAGTCATTGTTCCCGAGATTACTTCAGCCGCATCCGAGGATCCCCAGCTGATCCAGGAAGCAGTCAAAACACTGATGCATGATCCTGCAATGATGGAGATGACCCAGATCATTTCAATTATTTCTATCGTATTTCTCCTCTGGAGTGCAAATATCTGGATCTTTGGCATGAGAAATGCCCGACAGCTTTCTGAAAGGGATTCTGCACTCTGTGTCGGCATTCCGGTTGTTGTTTACATTCTCTATATGATCTATACCATGACAGGGATTTAAATGAAAAACACACGATTTATTATACTCACAGCTCTCTGCCTGATTTTCAGTACAGGGATTGGCACGGTAACCGCATTCCAGACACCGGAATCCATTGTTGCCGCTGGCAATGTCTATGTTTCCAATGTTACGTATGATCCCGGATCTTTTTTTACTAATGATGCGGGTACCGTCACGGTATATGTTACCAATGGCAACTCTGACCAGAGTGTCGTTGTCAATCATGTAACCATCGGTGACAAAAATATCAGGCTCATGAGTACACCCTACGATTCCTCAGCCAATATCGGCCCCCTCCAGAGTAAATCGTTCGTTTTTTCCGTTGTCGCTGATGCCCCTGACGGAACGTATTACCCGACATTCTCCCTGAGCTTCCGCGATGCAGACAGTCTTTATTCCCGGGCAACGGTACAGGTAGATAACACCCCACTTAAACTAACGATTGTCGATCAACCTGACGCTTTTTCCCAGGGCAAGAAAAAGACCATTTTCATGCAAGTGGCTAATCCCCGGAAAAATGATGTCAGGAACGTCGTTCTTGATGTTTCCGGCACGGGTGTTACAGCAACTCCGTCAAAAACCTTCGTCGGGAACCTGGCTCAGGCGCCAAAATACCAGTAAACGTTACAGTAACCCCTGATCAGGAGACGACACTTACTGTCACGGTAACATACAAAAATGGTAATAATCCTCATAAAGAGACGATGTCTATTCCAATAACCTTTGGAATTGATAAAAAACAGGCGAACCCGGTTATCAGCAATGTCCAGGTAAAATCTGAAAGCGGTATCTACCACATCACCGGTGATGTGAATAATGCCGGGCTGGAAACCGCAAATACGGTCATGGTAACCTCGCTTTCACCAGCGGTTCCTCAGGACCCGTATAAGACCTATGTTGTCGGGGCCCTCAAACCTGATGATTTTGGGAGCTTTGAGGTTACATTCTCTGCCAACAGCACTTCGAGTATCCCGATTCAATTGTCGTACAAGGATACGGATGGCAACCAATATAATTCTGTACAGGACGTTAAAATTTCGGCACCTGCTACTAACTCACAGAATAGTATTCCATCAAATCTCCTGTTTCCCATTATCGCTGTCGTAATTGTTGTCGGTGCTTGTATCGGTGGATGGTACTTCTACGTCAGAAGGAACAAGAAGTGACCATTTCTATGGACGAACAACCTGTAATGGTGTTCAAAGACGTAGTCAAAGTGTACCCGCTTCCTTCAGGTGACGTTACCGCGCTTGATGGTGTATGCTTCAAGGTTGACCGGGGTGAGTTCATCTCGATCATGGGGCCTTCGGGTTCCGGGAAGTCTACGCTCCTGAACCTGATGGGGTGCCTTGACACACCAACATCCGGAGACATTTATATCAGCGGTATTCGAACCGTGGACATGTCCGATAAAGAACTCACTGAGCTGCGGAGGGACCGGATAGGATTTATTTTTCAGTATTTCAACCTCTTCCCGCTATTGAACATCATCGAGAACGTAACATTCCCGATGATGCTGAAATCCCAGAAAGCGGTGGACCCGGAAAAAGCACGTGCGATGCTCCGTTCGGTACAGCTGGATGATTCCCTCTTCACCCATACACCCATGGAGGTTTCTGGCGGTCAGCAGCAACGGGTTGCCATAGCCCGGGCACTGATTAATGACCCTGATATCCTTCTCTGCGACGAGCCAACCGGCAACCTTGATTCAAAGACCGGTGCCGGCATTATGGAACTGATGTCAGAACTCAACCGGAAAGGCACGACCATCATCATGGTCACGCATGACCTCACTATTGCCGCTTATTCAAAAAGGACTATCCGAATTACGGACGGGAGGATAGTGGAATGATTTTTTGGGAGATTGCAAAACGGAATATCAGGATCCATCTGCTCCGATCATCCCTTGCCATGCTCGGTATCGTGATTGGTGTTATTGCGATTGCATCCATGGGAATTCTCGGCAATAGTTTAGTGCTTACCGTATCTGACAGCCTGAAAACAGTCGGCGACAGCGTTATTGTCACCCCCCATGTCGGGGGAACTATGCGCGGATTTGGCGGGGGAACGGGTGGTCCATCCTCCCTCAGCATTACCGAACAGAATTTTCAACAGATAAAACGTGCCTCTGCCCCAAATATTGCTATTCCTGTGCTTCAGACTTCGGATCGTATGAAACTTGGTGTAGGGAGTGATGAGATCGTTGCAGCAATCTACGGCCTTAATCCGGATGATGTTCCCGACCTCCTGAAACTGAAAGAGGGGGGGTACAGCCGCGGCGATTCAGGAGTCCTCGTGGGATCAACGTTCGCGAGAGACAACAACGTCAAGGTCGGATCCCGGATTGCAGTCGGAACCGAGGGGGATAAAGGAACACTGCGGGTTACCGGCATCATCGAGGAGCGCGGGATGGCCTTTGATGTCAGCACCGATTCCGCAATAATCGTCACAAAAGACTGGTTCGACCAGGCATATAATCGCAATGATTACGATAAAGTGGTTGTCAAAGTGAAGAATCTGGATGATCTCCCGGCCGTTAAAACCGCTATCGAAAATCAGATGAACAAGCGGGATAAAATCGTTGACGTTGTGGATACCCGTAAAACAATGGAAACCATCTTTTCAGCATTCGGCCAGATTACCACATTCGTGTCAGCAATAGGCGGTATATCGATGCTGGTTGCAGGGGTTTCCATTCTCAACATTATGATGATGTCTGTAACCGAACGGATCAAGGAGATCGGCATCATGCGCAGCATCGGAGCACAGCGAAAAGAAGTGATGTCGATGTTTATTTATGAGGCGCTGATCCTTGGTGTTGTCGGAAGCCTGATTGGAGGTACCATGAGTCTCCTGGGGGGATATGCGATCAGTAGTGTGTTGCTACAAACCACGAAGTACCTGTTCGCTCCTTCGAGCTTGATCCATATTATTTACGGCATGTCATTCGGCATTGTCATCAGCCTGATCTGTGGCATCTACCCTGCATGGCGGGCGGCGAATCTCAACCCGATAGATGCACTCAGGCACGAATAATATCCTTTTATAACGTGAGAACTTCTGCGGATAGAAACTTTTAACCGGTGGCGTGCATACTCAATGCTATGAGCCGTTCGCCGACACTCTCCATTAATGATCCGGACTGGAATACGATCTGGAAAGAGAGGCAGGAACGGCATGAGTCGTCAAAATATTTTAACGACCCTTCGCATAACTGGAACAAGCGGGAGAATGCCGAGCGCTATGATTCCACGTCCCGCAGCGAGTATGATGACCGGGTAAAGACCACGATTGCCGGGCTGGATATCACAAAAAATTCGCGGGTGCTGGATATCGGTGCCGGGCCCGGCACGCTCGCGATCCCTCTCGCACCGCTGGTGAAGGAGATCACTTCTGTAGAACCGGGCGGGGGGATGGTGGATATCCTTAAAGAGCGCATGAAAAAAGAGGGTGTCATCAATGTAACAACCATCCAAAAACGCTGGGAAGATATCAATCCAGCCCGCGATCTTGCGGGGCAGTATGATGTGGTGATCGCTTCGCTCTCTCTCACCATGGAGGACATCCGGCTGGCACTCCAAAAGATGGATGCTGTTTCGCAGGGGTATGTGTACCTGTTCTGGTTTGTTGACATGCCGTTCTGGGAGAAGATGTATGCCGATCTCTGGGAACCCCTCCATGGATTGGAATACCATCCCGGGCCAAAGGCAGACTGCCTCTTTGGCGTCCTGTACCAGCTGGGCATCTACGCAAACGTGGAGATGCTCCCCCTTAAAAAAGAGTACCGGTTTGCAACATCGGATGAGATGACGGCGTTTTTCCGGCGCCGGTTTAATGTCACGACATCAAAACAGGAGCAGGTGCTGGATGACTACCTCAAACCACTGATACAGACAACAGGAACTGAGATCGTCATATCCGGTGATTCAACATTTGCAAAGATATGGTGGAGAAAAGATCGGAAAAAAACGTTATGAAAATTGAACGGGTGTTACTGCACACCAAGCTGCCGGATCCGCCCCATCGCTTCCTTTAATTTTTCCATCGAGGTTGCATACGAGAGCCGGATCCAACCGGGTGCGTAGAAGGCACTGCCTGGCATAACAGCAACATGCCCCTTCTCAAGCCAGTGGGTGGCTGTCTCCCTATCATCTCCACATACTTTCACAAATGCATAGAATGCCCCGTCCGCTGGTGCAGTCTCGTATCCCATCCGGTTTAATTCAGATATGATATATTTTCTTCGGCGGTCAAACTCAGTTCGCATTTCCTCAACACAACACTGGTCCCCTTTGAGCGCTGCCACTGCACCCCACATCGCAAACGTTGCTGCCTGGCTGACGGAGTGTTGCTGCACCTTGGACATCAGCCGGATGATCTCTATTGGTGCTACAGCATAGCCTAACCGCCACCCGGTCATCGCGTACGACTTCGAGAACCCGTTGATAGTGATTGTACGGTACGCCATATCCCCGAGTGCAGCAAGCGAGAGGTGCACTTTGTCATATACCAGTTTCTCGTATATCTCATCCGACATTGCATAGATATCATAGTCTTCGCAGAGATCTGCTACGAGCTGCATCGAGGGTTTGTCAAAAACAGCACCTGACGGATTAGAAGGCGAGTTTATAACGATCATCTTAGTCTTTGTATTCACCCGATCCAGAAGGGAATCGTCGAGCTGGAAGGTTTTGGTATTGACCGCATGCTGGACAATTTTCCCCCCTGCAATCTGGACGCATGGTTCGTAGGAAACCCATGCCGGGGTCAAAAGGATGGTCTCATCGCCCGGGTTCAGGACTGCTTCCATGGCATCGTAAATTGCATCCTTTGCACCACAGGTGACGATCACGTGTTCAGGGGGGCAGCTGAAGTGATTCTCTTTTGTTATTTTTTCACCGATTGCAAAGAGGAGTTCGGGAAGGCCGTTACTGGGGGCGTAATGTGTTTCACCCCGGTTCAGCGCATCAATGCAGGCATCCCTGATGTGCCGGGGGGTATCGAAGTCCGGTTCACCAATCGAGAGGCTGATGACATCAATGCCCTCCCGCTGCATCTTCTTTGCCTTATCGGAGATTGCAAGGGTAGCGGATGGCGAAACAGCCGCAATCTTCTCCGAGAGTTGTCTCATCTCAATCGCTGGACAAGTTTGATGGCTGATTCGACTGCCCGTTTTGCGTAATCAATCCGTTCGTTCGCTTCAAGGCGTGTCATACCGGGCCCGGAAATGCCCAGGGTTACCGGTTTACCAAATTCAAGCGAGAGATCGATAATCTTCCGGGCTGCATGCTGAACGACAATATCGTCATGCTGGGTAGCACCTTCAATAACGCAGCCTATGGTAACGACGGCATCGACGTTTCCCGCCTGGAGCATCTTCTTGATCGCCAGCGGCATGTCATAGGCACCGGGTACATACAGGCACTCGGTCACCTCTGCTCCGAGAAACGCTGCGTGCTCTCTTCCTTCGATTTCCATCATATAGGTAATGTCACGGTTGAATTCCGCAACGACAAAACCCAGTTTTATCGGCTTTGTATCACACATAATTAATCATCTCTTGTGAATCGAACCTGATATATTTGTCCGCTTCTGTTGTTTTTACCCTAGCGGCGTGCTGGTCCCGCATCAGAAAATCCCTGGCGTTGACCCGTGCCGGCTTCTTTTTCGAGCTCTTTTGGGTGAAGGGCCAGTTTTAACGCATTGACTGCATGTTCGCGGGTACGCTGTTCTGCAAGCCATGCAAGCTCTTTTCCGTCTTTTGCTTCATCTTCATGCACAAAAACTTCAATGATGTGAGTATTGGTCATGAGCTGGACCATGATGAGACCCTGTGAGGCTTCATGAGCGCAGAGCCGGTCTTTCTCTTTGCCTCCCGGCATCCCAAGTGCCATTACGATCTCACATTTACGTTCCTCAATGAGCTTTTTACAGGCAACCGGCAGGTCCTTGATACCCGGTACCGTTACCCGCTCAATCGCCACACTTGCATATTTTTTTAATTCATCAATAGCGATCGCTCCCATATTGACGCGTGAAAAGGTGGTATCAGCAACACCCACCCTCATCCCAGCACCTCACAGGCTGCCTGCACACCGTCGCCCTGCACCTTGTATCCCAGTTTCTTCAATGCATGCTGTGTTGCCGCAAGCGTTGCAAGTATCTCCGGTGCACTGACCGCACCCATGCTCCCGATCCTGAAGATTTTCCCCTTCAGGTGATCCTGTCCGCCGGCAATGACAATCCCCATCTTCTTGATGATTCCACGCATCTCGTCATCCTTCACCCCATCAGGACAGGAGATGGCAGTGACCGTGTTGGAATATTCGTGCTTTGCATCGATTTTCGGAAACAGGGAGAGTCCCCAGGTTTTCGCTGCTGCCCGCACGGCCTGCGCCATTTTCTGGTGGCGTGCGATCCGGTTGGCCATTCCCTCTTCTTCAATAACAAGACATGCTTCCCGCAGTGCTAAAAAGAGAGGGACTGCTGGTGTAAACGGTGTCTCCATTGGTTTATTAGCTGCACTTTTTTTGTACGCTGCAAGGTCCAGATAGTAGGGGGGATTCTTACAAAGCCTCTCCCAAGCCCTGCTGCTTACCGAGATACCGGCAAGCCCGGCAGGTGCTGCAAGGCATTTCTGGGATCCGACAATGGCAACATCTGCTCCCCAGGTATCTGCCTCAACAACATCACCACCGATAGAGGTAATGCCATCCATTAAAAACAGCGCATCATGCTTTTTTGCGATGCGGCCGACTTCCTTTGCCGGGTTCTTGATACCGGCAGACGTTTCGTTGTGCACGAGCGTGACTACCTGTGCACCCTGCTCGAGCCGCTCCTCGAGTGCTGAAAGGTTAAGCGGGGTTCCCCATTCAGAGCCGATTTCGTGTGCCTTTCCATAGCGCTGGCTGATTTTAAAGAGCCGCTCGCCAAACTTCCCGTTGACAAGGCAGGCAATATCCTTGTCCCTGCCAAAGTTTGCAACTGCAGCTTCCATACCGGCAGTTCCGGATCCACTGATCACAAAGAGGTCGTTTGTTGTTCCAAAGGCGGTCTTTAAGACCCGTGTACAGTCAGCATAGACCGCACCAAATTCGGGGCTGCGGTGGTTTATTGCCTGACGAATCATTGCATACCTTACCCGTTCCGGCATCGGCACAGGACCCGGTAGCATCAGGAGTAGTTCTTTTTCCATGTGGATCTGCCCATACTATATTTATAGAGACAGGATATAAGTTTGGATGGCAGATATGGCAGACGTCGCAGTAATTTCCGGATCCGCATCTGATGCAGCCATTACAGAAAAAGTGAAAAAAATCCTGGAAGAAAATACGGTGTCCTATGATGATCAGATAATCTCCGCTCACCGTGACCCGGACAAGCTGGACTCATATATCAAAAAGAGCAAAGCAAAGGTGTTCATCGCAATCGCCGGGCTTTCCGCAGCACTTCCTGGCGTTATCGCATCTAAGACTGATAAACCCGTGATCGGCGTTCCGGTAAGCGGGACGCTGAACGGACTTGACGCACTCCTCGCGATTGCCCAGATGCCCAAAGGCGTACCGGTAGCGTGTGTTGGGGTCGACAACGGTGAGAACGCGGCGTGGCTGGCGATAAGGATTCTGCATTTATTAAAATAATAAAAACCTTATTTCCTCTTCTCTTTTTCTAAAAAGAGTTCTTTGACTATCTTCACTGCACAGAGGTCCCCGCACATCGAGCAGGTCTCCAGTTCACCATCGCGGTCATGAACACGCCGGGCAATATCCCCATATAAAGCGAGCCGGAACTGCTCTTCCCAGTCTAGACGGTACCGGGCATTCGCCATCTTCACTTCACGTTCCATGCGATAACCCTCAGGGGGTCGTACAGTATCGCCGATATGTGCTGCGATCTTTGCGATCCTTGTACCCTCGATGATATCCTCTACGAGCGGTAATGCGAGGTGCTCGCTTGGAGAGACCATGCAGAGGAAATCTGCGCCGTTCAGGCAGGCAGTTGCCCCGCCAATTGCAGCCACAATATGGTCGTAACCAGGCGCGATATCAGTCACAAGAGGGCCAAGTAGATAGAGCGGTGCATGATTGGTGATCTCCTTGATCATCCGCACATTATAGCCTATCTGGTCAAGCGGCATATGTCCGGGCCCTTCAATCATTCGCTGGACACCGGCTGCATGTGCCCGTTTCGCAAGCGTTCCGAGCGTAACGTATTCCACCGATTTTGCCAGTTTCTCTGCATCCTGTAAGCATCCGGGACGCATACCGTCACCAAGGCTGATCGTGACATTATATTCGGCGAGGATCTCCATCAGGTAATCGTACTCCGAATAAAGCGGATTCTCTTCATTGCGGTGCACCATCATCGCGCAGTGGAACGCCCCCCCGCGGCTCACCACTCCCATCAACCGGGGATCTGCTCTGAGTGCACCGAGCGCCTGCAGGTTAACTCCGCAGTGCAGCGTCAGGAAATCAACACCCTGCGCACAATGCTCCCGGATCACACGAAACAGGAGATCTGCATCAACATCGCCTGCATTACCCGCCCTGCGTACCGCTTCATAGATCGGAACGGTTCCAACCATCGTATCAAATGCAAGGATTTTTCTCCGGATCGCAACAAGATCCCCCCCCGTGGAGAGGTCCATAAGGGCGTCGGCGCCATTGCTGAGTGCCGCCTGTGCCTTTTCCTCTTCAAGCGCAGGATCGCAGCGGGTGCCGGATGTCCCGATATTCACATTAATTTTTACCTTACAACCTTCACCTATCGCGCACTGCTTGTGTATCCGCTTTGGATTTGCAGGGATCACAATCCTTCCGGCTGCAATACCCTGCGCCAGGCTCGCCGCATCCATTCCTTCCGCCAGTGCCACTGTTTCGAGGTCCTGCGGGACACCACATGCACACCTGTGGATCAGCGAATCCATAAGAAACATCTGTCGGGAATCCTTATTATTGTGCATGCAGGTCCGTTGGATTCCCGAACAGTCGGGATATGCAAACTCCTATATTTACGGCTCGATTCTCGTTGACGCGGGAGTGATGCCCATGGCAATCAGGCCCTACAAAGATTTAATCGATACCATTGTCCTGACACACTGCCACTTTGATCACACTGCCCGGATAAAAGAGATTGCGCATATGTGTAAGGCAAAGGTCGCCATTCATAAAAATGATGCCAGAGGGCTTGTTGATGACACCCAGAGTCTTTCCATGCACTTTGGTGCCCGTTCTCCTGGTATTACTCCAGATATCGTACTTGATGAGGGGGACATCATCGGAGAACTAATGGTCCTTCATACACCGGGTCATACACCGGGAAGCATCTGCCTCTTTTCGGAGCGGGATCGTGTGCTTATCAGCGGAGATACTGTTTTTTCTGATGGCTGTTTTGGGCGTTATGATTTCCCCGGAGGGAGCAGGATGGAACTTGCACGGTCGCTCAACCGGCTCTCGCTTCTTGATGTTGAAGGGCTTTATCCTGGTCATGGGGAACCGGTTGAACAGGGAGGCAGCCGGCACATTGCAGCCGCACAGGAGCTTATGAAGAGCGGTTATGGATAAGGGAATTTACTGCCTCGTGTTTGAAAATCCCAGCTGCCTGGTCCGGGTCGGTGCCTTGGGAACCCTTACGTTTTGGGCTGGCTGGCACATCTATATTGGATCCGCCCTGGGTAGCGGAGGATTGCATCGTCTCCGGCGTCATATCTTGCTCGCCCAACTGCGTAACAAACAACCGAAATGGCATGTTGACTATCTCCTCATTTCACCCAGTTTTTCTCTTGTGTATGCTGTCTATGCATTCACTACGGATCGGTTGGAATGCCAGTTTGCTCGTGAAATGCATGAGGGCGGCGTTCTGAAGCTCGGCTGCAGTGACTGCTCCTGCACATCGCACCTTTTTTACCGGCAGAGTGATCCAAAGCAAGAGCTCCTCGCTGCATTCCGTGAACTCCAGCTCGACCCGGTCATCACAACTATCATAAATCCACAGGTATAGCATAACATATGAAAGTGCTCGGGATATCGGGAAGCATGCGTAAGGATGGCAATACCGCAGATCTCATCAATGTCATTCTCGAACGCTGCCACAGTAACGGGATCAAGACCGAATTCATTTCCCTTTCGGGAAAGAAGATCCACCCGTGTCTGGGCTGTGAGAAATGTAAGGAGAAGAAGTGGTGCGTAATCGAGAACGATGACTGGGATAAAGTGATTCAGAAAGTGCTGGACTGCGATGTACTCATCATCGGTTCACCTACCTATTATTACGATGTCTGCGGCCACCTGAAAAACTTCATCGACCGCACGTATTCTCTCTACCATGACCGGAAGCTTGCGGGGAGGAAAGGTGTGGCCGTAGCTGTTCAGGCACATAAAGGTGCAATCCGGACAATCCAGACGCTTGAGGGATTCTTAAGCACGCATGAATTTTCATCGCTGGGTTGTGTCAAGGGAAACGGGTATCATAAAGGGGATGTACTAAACGATACTGAAGCTGTTAAGGACGCACAGAAAATCGGGGATAAAATTGTCCGGCTTGTGAAACGCAACCACCGCTAATTAAAAAAAAATGCGATTCCCTTTTTCGTGCTTTTTTCCGTTATGGGAATAAAAAACCGTCCGGTATTGGATCAGACTCAGCCGGCATATGAAAATCCGATTCTGCAGACCAGAGAGTCGTGAGGGATTGATCATAGTTCGATGTTGATCATTAATTTTCCTATAGTTTGTTTGTTATCCTCTTTTGTTGATATCCCTCATTTTTCTGGACGGATTCGCGGTCAGACCTTTTCATAGAGCGTTGTACGGCGTTTGAGCGTCCTTCCGATATCCTCTGCAACCCGTTGCATCTCAGCGGGATCGAGATAATCGGTATTGACCGCACCCGCCCCTTTTGAGATACTCTCTTCAAACATGGTTCCGCCAAGGTCATTACCACCCGCAATAAGACCCAGCTGCGCCATCTTGATCCCCTCTTTTACCCACGAAACCTGAATATTTTTAAAGTTGTCCAGAAAGAGGCGTGCAACAGCAACCATCAGGAGATCTTCTCTTCCTGTTGCTCCCGCCCGTGCGATTCCTGCGCGGTAGAGGGGGGTGTTCATATGAATAAACGAGAGAGGGACAAATTCTGTGAACCCGTGTGTCTCGTCCTGAATTTCACGCAGGATTGCCAGGTGATGTACCCGGTCTTCATCCCTCTCACAGTGACCGTACATGATCGTTGCAGTTGTGGGTATGCCCATCGCATGCGCTTCCCGGATAATGCGCACCCACTCCTCTGTTGAAACCTTCTGTGCACAGATTTTTTTACGGACAGAATCAACAAGGATCTCCGCTGCTGTCCCGCACATTGACCCGAGTCCTGCTTCCTTCATCGCAGTCATAACTTCATACGTACTCATATGGCTCTTTTTGGCAGCATACGCAACTTCCATCGGATTGCTTGCATGGAGGTGGACCCCCGGTGCAGCCTCACAAATCCAGCGGTAGACATCACAATAGGATCGGGCATTAAAATCCGGATGAAGCCCACTAACCGTACAAATCTCAGATACTTCGCGGATTTTTGCAAGGGACGCCTTCTTCTGGATCTCGGACTTGTCATGAAAATAAATGCCCTCATCACCGGGCTTTTTTGAAAAACCGCAGAAACCACAGGCATTGACACAGAGATTGGTCACATTGATATTCTGGTTCCTGACATAGGTAACTGTGTTACCGACCCGTTGTTCACGCATCTCATCTGCAGCTGCTGCAATCTCCCAGACCTGTCGATTCCGGACCTGGAACAGATCCCGTGCTTCGTTGACGCTCATCCGGTGGCCGGTTTTCACATCATCCAGCAACGTCCGCAGCTGATTCTCCATGATTTGCTCCAGGGTATTCTTCAGGCATTGTAGCATCCGGAGAGAAATACCTGATTGTATTCTTATGCCACATGATTATTAATCCCCTTGCACCAACCATCTCTACTGGAGAGATATGGAACAGGTTGAAGTGCATCTGACCAGAAAGATTGCAGATGGATATATTATTCCTCTCGGCCCGGCTAATCTTGTCGCGGTAATGACCGATGTAGGGATGGTTGGGTGCGGCGCTTTTGACGTTGCTGCACTGGATTCTTTCAGCTATCCCGCAGCGAAGGTGAGACCCGCAATCGGACCGTCAATTGTTGATACTGATGATATCTTAAAAGGGATTATCAAGGAGGCAAACCGATCTGCTTTGGGACGCGGGATCCGGACCGGTATGACCGGGCGGCAGGCGCTGGAACTTCTCTGATACCTTTTTAAAAAAGATACTCTGATTTCCCGTTGATTTTCAATTTATTATTGAGTGACAACTATTTTCATTGGGAATCCCTGTCATAACCGACACGACGATCTAGCGCTGTTTTTTTCTGTTCTTCTTCTGAGGTTTTTTCATTTTATCCTCGCGTGAGTGCAGATATAGTTCATGGAGTATCATGAGGACGATGATGATGAGGGTCACTTCAACAATATGGAGGGGGAGATACCCGACCAGCGGGATGGTGAACAGTGCCTTTCCGATGATCCATTCGTCCTTTACCGGCTCGATAACACCCAAACCCTGGTAAACTGCGACCTGATCAATATTTTTGTTATTGTCCCCTTTTGTGATGTATCCGCCGTGGGGTTCGTAATATTTTGAGATATTTACGAGATCCAGTAGAAGGTATTCTGGCAGGTCTGCGGTGGCAGGTTTGTCAATGGCCCGGTGGATAATGGGATGCACACCTGATGAAAGGAAAGGTATGGGAACAACAGGATTCTTTGCCCCGTTGGGCTGGTATATAATCACATCCCCGTAATCCTCGAACTTCTTGTAACCGGTTGTATTTCCCTGGACCCAGGTCTGCAATGTACCGAACCGGTCCTTCTGGACGACAACAACAAGATCCCCCACATTCATATGAGGTACCATACTCTGAGATTCGATAGTAACAACAGCAGGCCAAGTACCACTGATTACGAACAGGGCAAGTGCAATCCCCCCTACAACAGCAACTATCCAGAGCAGATCGCGCACAAGGGACACCCCCCAGTGATCACTTTCCCGGAATTGTGAGATCAGCGTGCGGATATCCCGTTTATTATCGTTTTCTGCCATTTTTTTAGCGCTCGTTATCTGATTTTTTATAATAATGTTTAACCCTTGATAATTAACCATGTCGGATTATAAAATGCCGTGGAATTTCATAGTGATATCAGCAGACGTGACAGGTAGTATGCCCCAAAAAGGATGAGAAAGATTCCGCAGAGTACAATGATCTTCTGGTATGTCGTGTCAGAAATGATCGTCCCGCCTTTGGACACTCCCGTTGAGACCAGCGTTAACCATACGATATCTGCAGACCAGTGCCCGACCATAAGGGCTCCTACCAGCACCAGTCCCCCCTGGAGCCCTGCAATTACCATGGCGCTTCCTATTGAGAGCCACCATATCCAGAAGTACGGATTTGCCGCACTGGTTATAAGTCCTGCCATATAGGGATTGGCAAATGTTTGGGGAGAGGAGGTTCTCATGGTTGCCTTCCTGCTGCCTGCAATCGTCAGCACCCCGAATGCAACCAGCGCAATCCCGCCAATTCCTGCAATCGCTGAGGTGTAGGGGAGGGCAACTGTCGCCAATCCTAAAAGTATCAGGATAACGAGAAAAAGTTCAACGATTACATGGCCAAGAGACACTTTCAACCCGGTCGTCCAGTCACCGGCAATCGATGCGTTGATGGTTGCAACCAGTGTTGGACCAGGTGCAAGCGCGCCGGTCAGGCCAATCACAAAACCAAGGATCACCATCTGGATTATATCATACATAGAAAGGAGTCTGCTGAAATATTGTGGAATATCTGCGGCGGATGAGATTATTAATCATCCACAACCTGCACCTGGCACCCTGCAACTGTTCCGTGTTAAGATAAAACCCTATATTTTCTTTGTGCCCAATATACTATACATGCTCGATGCACAGCAGATCACACTCCGGTTTCTTGAGACCAAACTGCAGGTGCATCCCGATGTCGTGCGCTATATCCAGGAACAGAATGAGCTGGATCTTATCGAGCGTATCATCGCGCAGGTTCCCGGGGAGACCATCGTAGTTTCAGTAAAACATATCCCCGGTATGAATGCCACACGTGACGGCACGCGGTTCCTCTCAGATCCTTCAGTTGAAGTAATCAGCGGCAGCCCGGGAACATCCGGGTGTGTGAACGGAACAAGTGATTATCTCCACTATTTCCGTGACCGGTATAACCGTCTCGGAAGCATGATCCGGAGCCGGTGCGGGGCGATGCCGATCGAGGCACTTACCCGGAATACCCGTTACCGTCAGGAAGAATGTACTATCATCGGCATGGTTGTCGAGGTGAAGACCACAACAAACGGTCACCGGATTGCCGAGATAGAGGATTCTTCTGCAAACATTCCCGTGCTCTTCAGAAAAGACCGCCCGGTCTTTTCCGATGCAGAACGCATTATCCATGATGAAGTTATCGGGGTGAAGGGCAAACTCTCCAATGACGGGAAACTCTTTTTTGCCGAGCAGCTGTACCGTCCGGACATACGTATTGATAACACCCCCTTCACAAGCGAACTACCTGGCAAAGCGGTCTTTATTTCCGATGTCCATGTCGGCAGTGACACGTTCCTTGAAGAGTGCTGGAACCGGTTCGCAGACTGGCTTTCGGATTCTGATTTCTCGTATCTCCTTATTGCAGGAGACCTTGTCGATGGCATCGGTATCTATCCGGGCCAGGAAAGCGAACTGGTGATCAAAAATATCTACGAACAGTATGATGTATTCGGTGCAATGTTGCGGGACCTTCCTTCCCGTATGAAGATCATCATATCTCCCGGTAACCATGACGTGGTACGGGGTGCTGAACCCCAACCGGTGATCCCACAACAATTTACAAAAAAATTCCCGGAGAACTGTATGCTTGTCGAGAATCCGGCACTCGTCAACCTTCAGGGAGTGCGGGTTCTCATGTATCACGGGCGATCAATCGATGATATGATCGGGCTGATCCCCGGTGCATCCTATGAACAGAGCGGGCTCATGATGGAGGAGATGCTCCAGCGCCGGCATCTTGCTCCGGTATATGGACGCAGGACCCCCATTGCTGCAGGAAAAACTGACAGGTTAATAATCGACCCGCTGCCGGAGATCCTGCACACTGGTCATGTCCACATCCGTGGACTGACCCAGTATCGGGGGGTGCTCGGGATTAATGCTGGCACATGGCAGTCCCAGACCGCATTCCAGAAACAGATGAACGTGAACCCTACACCAGCGCAGGCTGTTGTTGTCGATCTCCAGACATTGCAGCCTGAGATTCGATTGTTCCTGTAAATCCCAAAATTTCAAAAAATAAAAATAACATGGATCACTTTCAGATCATGACACCCAATATCCTGCTAGGGATCGGCAATCCATTGAATAGGGACGATGGTGTTGGTATCTATGTGGCAGAGCGGTTCAGGAAAGATAACTGGATCCCACTCGCCTGCGGAACCGCACCAGAGAATTTCACCGGGATAATACGGAAAATCCGGCCGGCCTGTCTTGTTCTGGTTGATGCTGCTGCAATGGGCATTTCCCCGGGTGAATTCCGGATCATTCCGCGGGATAAAGTAGAGGATGTGAGTATAGGAACCCATCAGCTCCCCCTCTCGTTGCTTATTGATTTTCTCTCAGATACGGCCTCGCGGATCATACTTATTGGTATCCAGCCGGAACGTGCTGGCACCGGTGAAGAGATCTCGCTACCCGTGAGGAGGGGTGCGAACCGGCTTTTACATGTGCTTTCTACCGGAGAACTTGATCGTATTCCTGTCCTTGGATCAGATTAATCAGGCGTTCTGAACTTAAGTATCTGAAGTAGTAGCAGGAAAGGCTGAATAGGGATCAAAGGACCGAGGTCGGTGATGAAAATACCAAAAGAGAGGAATTTCTCCTGTTATTCAACAATCTGGCTGTCTGCAAACCGGTTTTCCGTCGCAAGCAGGAACTCCGGAGTCATGTGCAGGCAATCCTTCGGGCAGATGTCATTGCACTGGGAGCAGAAGATACATTGGGTGACATAGATGCGGACACGCTTTGTTGTCGGGAGAAATTCGATGGCGTGGGCGGGGCAGACTTTCAGGCAGAGCTGGCATCCGATACAGGACTCCCGATCGTACGTAATCTTTCCCCTGAATCTCGGGGGCACTGTTACGGGGGGGTTGATGGCTGCCTTACCCTGTGCGACATTGTAGAGGAATTTTGTCACTGAGGGCGGGAGGTAGCGGGCTGGAAAAGCGTTGGTGGCAGGTTTCTTGAAGAGCTGCGTTAAAAGTTCCGAAACCATCGGAAGACGGACCATGATCACACCACCGCCAACATATGGTCAGCCATAATCAGGAGCATGCCCGCTATCCCAATGAGGCTGAGATAGATCCAGTACACCGAGACCACCTGGTTGATGCGGAACCGTGCCATGGAAACCCTGATCAGGCTTACCGCGACAAAAGCAACCAGCACCACCAGGATGAGATAGAATAACAGGTCAACAACCGGTTGCAGGATAACCGGCAACGGGAGAAATGTGGAGAGCCGGTAAGGGATAAAGAGCGCCACCACAAGTGAGGCCATAACCACCGTCTTCACACCCTGCGTGAGGGTGAAAAGGGCAAGGTTCTTTCCTGAATACTCCACCAGCACCCCGCCGGCAAGCTCCGTCTCGGCTTCCGGCGTATCGAAGGGGATGCGGGAGAGTTCCGCCGGGGTTACGATGAGAAGTACGAAGAGCAGGATAAGGACACCAAGAATACCGAGCGGGCCTACAAGTCCCCAGACCGGGTTGGCCTGCACACTTGCCAGCATGAAGGGGAGCGGGATGCCGGAAACGGCAAGTTTCCAAGCGATGGCGATAATCACGACAGCCAGCGGGAACTCGTATGCAATCATGGTCACCATCTCTCTCTGTGCTCCTACGGTGGCGTACGGTGACCCGGAGGAGAAACCTCCCGCAACAAGGGCCAGGGCTGGCAGGGTCAGGAGGTACATGACCAGGATCAGGTCTCCCCCGCCGGAAAGGACGGGGGGAAACCCCCCGACAGGAATATAAAGCAGGATGGTGACAGCTGATGCCAGTGCTACAACAGGTGCCAGATTGAAGAGCCAGGGAATGGCATTGGCAGGTACCACATTTTCCTTGGTGAAGAGCTTGCGGATGTCTGTCAGTGGCTGGATGAGCGGGGGACCGATGCGTGCCTGCATCCGGGCAGTCACGATCCGGTCGACACCAAGCAGGAATAGTGCCGTAAGTAATCCGAAAATCCAGACAAGTACCGCCCCCCCTGCCGTGAGGATGATATCGGTTAGCATCGTAACAGCCTCCTTGTCTTCTCTCGGGATAGACGCGTCAGCTCTTCCTTGGTCAGGTTGGCTGAAGAGCCATTCTGAATAATTGTCACCCGATCGGTACAGGACATGCAGGGATCAATGGATGCCACGATGATAGGGATGTCTGCCAGCTGTTCACCTTTGAGCATGGGAATCCAGGACATCAGGTTGCTGTAGGAGGATGCTTTCACCTTCCAGGTTGCCGGAGCTTCGTTCCCATCCATACGGACATAGTGCATGCATTCGCCTCTCGGGGCCTCCACCCTGCCGATTGCCTCTCCCTGTGCCTTCTTTAAGGTGAGCAGCAGTTTGGGCAGCTTCTTCTCCCAGAGGATCTCGCCAACGGGCAGATTATCCAGGCATTGCTGGATAATATCGATGGACTGGGCGATCTCAAGGAGCCGCACGATGATCCGATCATAGACATCCCCTTGAGGTCCTCCGAATTCCGCCGGGGGGAGCACAGGGTGGACATCAAGGTCGCCATAGGCGCAGTAAGGGTAATCGTGCCGGACATCCATGGCGACTCCTGATGCCCGTGCAGTCGGCCCGACAGCACAGAGAAGCTGGGCATCGCGGTAGCTCATAAGACCGTGCCCCCTGCACCGCATGCGTATGGTGCTGTCATCCAAAAAGACGGTCTTCATCTGGTCCAGCAGCCCCCGGTAGTAGGAAAGGCCCTGTTCAATGATGGGGCGCTGGTCGTCACTGATGTCCCTGCGGACGCCACCGATCTGGACAATCCCGTAGTTCACCCGGTTCCCGGTGAGGTTTTCGATAAGATCCATCGATTGTTCCCTTACTCGCCATGTGAGGAACAAGAGAGAGTCAAATCCCAGCTCGTGGGCAGCTACACCAGCCCAGAGGAGGTGTGATTGCATCCGCTCGAGCTCGTGCAGGATGGTCCTGATGTAGTCGGCCCTTGGGGGGACTTCGATCCCGGCGATCTGCTCTACGGCCCGTGCAAACGAGAGCGAGTGCACAATCCCGCAGATGCCGCATATCCGGTCGGTGAGGTGGACGATCTGGACCGGGTTCCTCCTCATGCCCATCCATTCGATGCCCCGGTGGGTATTACCGGGGGCAAAGTCCACCGATTTGACCACTTCTCCTTCCATCTGGAAGGTAAACATGACCGGCTCTTTTAAGGCTGGATGCACCGGTCCAATCGGGACCGAATAGGGGGTTGATTTTTTCGTTGTTTCGCCGTTCATTCTGCTGCTCCTCCCGTCTTTTTCTCAATTCCTTCAGCCGCCGGCACGTCCACAACGGATTTCTTTTCCGGAACCGGTGGTACCGGGCGATCCCTGGGGCGGTCGATCGCCCAGAGTTCCCTGACCATTCCGGGTTTTATTCCTGTTTCGTCCTTTCTCCAGGGATACACCCCTTGCGGGAATTCCTCGGGAAGGAAGATTCTACGCCCGTCCGGGATATCCGTCACCGTGATGCCGAAAAACTCCTGTTTTTCGCGTTCTGATACAAGGGCGCCAGGAATCAGATCAGTGATGGTGGGCACCGTCAGATCTGTTTTTGGGAGATGTATCCCTATTGTTACCATGTACTCGCCGAATTTCGTGCCATAGAAGACGGACAGGATATACAGGAGTTCAATCTCATCGCCGAGATCATTTCCTGCGATAACTGCAAAGTGCGGGAACCTTATATCCATAAGTTTTTTGATCGCGGGTTTGAGGAGGTTCCGTTCGACACGGATCCAGATATTATAGCCCTTTGTCTTGCGTACACCTTCACCGCGGTCGGTGATCCGGGCATCAAGAATACCTGCCCCGAAGTCAGCCTTGTAGAGATCGATAATCTCCTGAGGGGAGAGATGCGGTGTTTCGTTCATTGCGCTGCCTCCAGGCGCTCCAGTTTCTCCAGCGCTTTTACGACCCCGAAGATGATAGCCTCCGGCGGGGGGACAGACCGGGAACATACACGTCCACGGGGAGTACCTGGTCGATCGGACCGTCGAGGTTATACGAGTCATAGAAGACACCTCCTGACTGGCCGCATGTCCCGATGCACATGACCAGCTTGGGATCAGGTACCTGTTCGTAGACCCTCCGGACTTTCGCCGCCATCTTTTTCGTCACTGGCCCGGTCACCAAAAGTACATCGGCATGCTTTGGCGAGCCCACCAGCTTCATGCCGAAGCGTTCGGGGTCGTAGCGTGGGGTTATTGTTGCCACAATCTCGATCTCGCAGCCATTGCATGAGCCGGTGTTGAGGTGGAACACCCAGAGCGAACGGTTGAAGGATTCTGTCAGTTTCATGAGAGCACACCCACAATTACGAGAAGCAGCGCAGTTACTGCAATAAACCAGATCATGTAATCGGTCAGGACACCCGTATGTACAGGCACAATGGCGTCATAATAACCTTTCAGTGCCTGCAAAAATCCCCAGTAGAGGTTGCTGGCCCTGATATGGACTGCTCCCTTCTCCGGCTCCACGTTACCGGAGAGGTAGGGGCGCTCCAGCTCAGTTCCTTTCCTGTACGATGATTCTCCCGTTTTCCAGAGCAGATACACAATGACGAGAACCGCCACAAATGCAACCATCCAGACAACCGGAGCCCATATACCATATCCGGTCAGCAGCGGTGCAATCGGATCCATTTCAGGCACCTCCCAGAACTGATGCGATATACCCGCTCTGATCTGCAAGTGCATGGACTGCAGGGGCGACAAGCATATCCACTACTGGTTGCGGGAACAGGCCGAAGATGATGACGATGGCAGCAAGGATGCCCATACCAATCAGCATCGGAAGCGGGGCTTCCTTAACCTCTGCATACTCCGGAAGCTTCGGCCCCATGAACACCGAATGGAAGACCTTGACAAACGATGCGAGGGTAAGGATGGAAACAACCATCGCGATGATCGCAAGGATTGGGTTGAAGAGGTAGACGGACTCGTAGATCATCAGTTTTGACGCAAAACCATTTAAGGGGGGGATTCCTGCGATGGCAAGGGCACCGATTATGAAGAAGATCATCGTGTACTTCATCGTGTGCCCGAGGCCGCCCATTTTGTTCAGGTCGCGGGTGCCGATCCGGTAGATTATTGCTCCCGCAGTCAGGAAGAGGAGCCCCTTGTACATCGCATGGTTGAAGATGTGGAAGATGCCCCCCTCCATCGCCATAAATCCATATTCACTGGTGAGAGCGGCATTGCCAAGTACGGCGAGCCCGACACCGGCACCAAGAAGCATATAACCGGTCTGGGAGACCGCGTGGTATGCCATCAGGCGCTTGATATCTTTCTGGGGAATTGCCATCGTGACCCCGACAACCATAGAGAGCACGCCGAGAATGATTATTATCCAGCCTACGGTGACACAGTTCAGGGTGACATTGTATATTGTAAACACCACGCGGAAGAGCCCGTACAGGCTTGCCTGGCTTGCAACAACCAGAAATGCCGTTACTGATGACGGCGCCATGGAGTAGGCATCCGGTGTCCAGAAGTGCAGGGGTACAGCACCGCACTTCATCGCAAGCGCAACAACGAGCAGAACGAGCGCGATTTTGTCGAGCATTGTATACTGCATCCGCTGGGCAATCATCGCGATGTTCAGCGCATTGTACTGCCCGTAGTATATCCCGATGGCAAACAGGACGAAGATTGCTCCGAGCGTGGATAGTATGAAATATTTCAGTGCTGCCTCTACGGCAAGCCCCCCGTCAATGCGGTACGCAATCAACCCGGCTGATGCAAGAGAGAGAATCTCTAAGAATACGAAGAAGTTGAAGATATCCCCGGTAGAAACCATTCCGAAAACGCCGACAATCATCAGGAAAAACAGGGTGTAATAACCCTCAAGACTGCTGTTGCGGGACTCAGACGATAGTGAATACGTAAGAGCTGATACCCCGACAATCGCACAGATAATGTCCATGAACGCACTCATTGCATCCACGGTGAAAATAATCCTGATCGGGATACCCCCGGAGTCCAGCGGGACGGTGAGATTCGCTGCAGCGGCACCAAATACATAGACTACTGTACCATTGGTGAACACCTGATACGCCAGGATAAACGCAACGGCTGCGGTGAACAGCATCATCCCCATCACCCAGAGGTTCCTTGCGGTTGTGGAAATTTTTCCCATGACCGGACAAAGGAATGCCGCAAACAGCGGGATGGCTACCAGCAGCGCCGGTGCATTGGTGACGATAAAATCGGCGACTGTCATCCGTTGAGCCTCCGGATCTTATCGATATCAACCGTCCCGTATTTTTTCTGCAGCACCATGGCAAACGAGAGAACCAGCGCACTGGTGGCTACCCCGATTACAATCGAGGTCAGCACGAGTGCCTGCGGGGTAGGCAGCACCATCAGCTCCGATGGGGCAAGCGTGAAGATCGGGGCGACACCGCCGATACGGTAGCCAAGGGAAATAAGAAAAAGGTTTACCGCGGAGTTGAGGATGTTGATACCCATCAGAATCTTGATGATGTTCTTTTTTAAAAGGACGGTCCCCAAGCCAATCAGGGTCAGGACCACGACAGTGATGAACGGCAGGTTCCAGAGCATTCAGCACCCCTCCTTTTCCAGCCCGGAAAGCAGGTAGAGGATTACGATGGTGAGCCCTCCCCATACTTCGATCCCGACTGCAAAGTTCATGAGCGGAATGACCCCTGCGGTGTACAGTTCGCCGGCATTGATCCCATACGGAACCGGCATCCCGAAGAGTGAGCCACTGTTGGCAAGATAATTGAAGAAGAACACCTGCCCGAATGCAAGTGCGAGGAGCCCCACCCCAATAAATCCGACAAGCCCGGTGACTTCCTGTCCTGTCAGGACATTCTTTTTTAGCCACCCGCTGACTTCTTTGTAGCTGAAGGCCACTATAACGAGTGCTCCACCGGTTGCAATCACAGCACCGCCCTGGAATCCTCCGCCCGGTGTCAGGTGGCCGTGTGCCACAATATAGAGCCCGAAGATCAGGATCGCCGGGAAGAGGATATCTGCCGCAGTCCGCACAATCCTACTCATCCTCATATTCCTCACCTCCCTGCATCTTCCGGAACATCAGAGCCACTCCGATAATACCGCAGAACAGCACGGTCGATTCCCCGAGTGTATCAAAGCCCCTGAAATCGAAGACGACGGCTGTGCATTCGTTGTTACTACCAGTCTGCTCCTGCCCATTCCTCAGGAAGTAATCATCCATATCCGTCAACTTCGGTGAGCCAAACGAGAACGTCATTGCCACCATCCCAAAAAATGCCGCAAGGATGAGGAGGGATGCTCCCACAACGAGCATCTTTCTCATGAGCCCTCCCCCTCAAACCGCCCGGTAGCCCGGATCGCAATGATAAATATCGCAGTCGTAAGGCCAGCGCCGATTGCTGCCTGCGATATCGCAACGTCCGGTGCCTGCAGGATATAGAATTCCAGTGATATCAGGAAACTGAAGAGACCCGCCGCAAGCGTTGCTGCGAGCAGGTCCTTGAAATAATAGGTCAGGACTGCCGAGACAATCAATCCGAGCAGGATCAGGATATGGGGAATCTGTTCGATCATAGTTTTACCTCCGCCAGACGGTCGACAACTGCCGGCATTGGCCTAATCCCACTCCTGTGAGCTGCACGCGCAATCGCGTGGGCACTGACAGCATTTGTGAATGCAAGGCACGCAGCCGCCAAAAATGCATGGATGGCAAGGATGAGATACTGGCTGTCATTGACAGTGAAAAACAGATACAGCCCGTAAACGATTACTGAAAGCGACGTAAAGATCGAGCCAAACGTGGTTGCCTTCGTTGTCGCATGCATGCGGGTATACAGGTCAGGGAACCGCAGGAGCCCGATCACCCCAAGCGAGTTAAAAATCACACCGATGGCAAGGCATGTATAAATAAGTATTTCAACGATAGTCATGTCAGAGCTCCCCCCTATATACTTGGCAATATACAGTGTGCTTACGAATGAGAGCAGCCCATACACGATAGCAACGTCGACAAAGATGATCTCACCGAACACCACACCCAGGAGGATCATTGAAGCAATGACGAGAGTGTTCACGGTATCGAGCGCTATCACACGGTCGGGGGCTGTCGGTCCGAGCACCAGCCTGACTGCAGCAAATACCATGAGAACCGTCAGGCAGAGCACCGCAAGGATCCAGGCATCCATCATTCGGCAATCCTCCGTATCCATTCGGGAAGGTTTACAAGCCCGAAGAGCTCGGTGCTCTCGATTATCTCTCGCTTCTCGTCGCCTTCACCGACATTGATGTTGTGGATGAAGAGATCGTTTGTTGATTCGTCAATCCCGACCGAAAGGGTGCCCGGAGTCAGGGTGATCGAGTTTGCCAGCATGAAGATACCCAGATCCGTTTTCAGCCCGGAGTGAACCCGTATGATCCCCGGCCTGATCTTCATCGTGATGACCCGGTATGCGACATCAAGGTTGGCTTTTGTGAGCTCCACAAAGAAGGGAAACGGCACATAGACCAGCAGAAGCAATAACCGGAGGGGAGAAAGGAGCCGGTAACTCTTCGATCTGCAGAGGAAGTTCCGGGTAATCAGTCCGGTCAGGCATGCAAGCAGGACCCCCATGACAAGTTCAGATAACGACCAGAACCCGATAGTGCCTGAGCCCGCAGTCAGTATCAGGTACATCAGAAATGCTGCACCCGCAGTAACAAGAAATGCAATCACTCACACACACCCCTTACTGATGTCCCTTTCGTTGTTCAGAAAATGTATTTTTTTTATTATTACCCAGCCAAAACCGTTCGCTTGATATTAGGATACAGTTACCGTAAGCATTGTTCAGGAACACGATAGCGCCACCATAATTGTTAATGATTTATAATGTTCAATCTAAAAAAACGTGTTTGTTTTGACCACATTCTTTAGGAAAAAGAAAACCGAGAATTCCTGATTTTTTTTGCAGGAAAAAGATTCCTGTTGCAGAAAAATCACAATAATTCCGGTCCATGAAATGTTGTCGGTTCGAGGCGAAACCTAAACATGCTGAACGGAATCAGGCTTCTTTGATCGCACCCTTATTGATACCACCGATTCATCGTCAGTTGTGAGACAACTTAAATGCATGAAGGGGGGACATCCGGGCATTCCCGATTGCTCTTTTTGTTCCAGCCCCCCCGATTCTATTCTTGAATATATCCAGCAAATTGCGACTGGTTTTTAAAGCTGGATGTTAAATTATTGGTGTTAAAATTTTCGAGCATTATTCAGGATTTCGAACGGGGGGGTCTGAGAAAAAATGGATTTGTTGATACTTGCACCTGTATGTGCCATTATTGGGTTGCTTTTTGCAGCTTTTTCTTTTTTCAGCATGAAAAAAGAGGGTACCGGTACTGAACTGATGCAGAAGATTGCTGCAGCGATACACACGGGAGCAATGGTGTACCTGAAACGCCAGTATACTGCGATTGGGATCTTTGTCGTCGTCATGACAGTTGTTCTCGCTGTCGCGATTAATCCCCTGACTGCCGGGTGTTTTGTTGTCGGTGCATCTCTTTCCGCATTCAGCCGGTTACATCGGTATGACCGCCGCAACCATGGCAAATGTCCGCACAACGCATGCCGCGAGAACCGGGATGGCAGCGGCATTCCGTGTCTCGTTCTCCAGCGGAATGGTTATGGGCCTCACGGTCGTCGGACTCGGGTTGCTGGGTTTATCCGTTCTCTATTATGTGGTTGGTACCTTCACAACTGTCGGTATCTATGAGGTGATCAATATTCTTTCAGGGTTCTCTCTCGGTGCAAGTTCCATTGCTCTCTTTGCCCGGGTGGGAGGGGGAATTTTCACCAAAGCTGCCGATGTCGGTGCCGATCTTGTCGGAAAGGTCGAGGCGGGGATACCGGAAGATGACCCCCGCAACCCTGCAGTCATTGCTGACAATGTAGGGGATAATGTGGGCGATATCGCAGGCATGGGTGCTGATCTGTATGAATCCTATGTCGGATCCATTATTGCAACTATGCTGATCGGTGCTTCTGTCGCGGTCATGATTGCATCAGCATCTACCGAGAACCTGATGAGCACTATCCACCTGACGCTCGGATCCGCAATCAATATCGTTCCGGATGCAGCCAGCGTCATGAACCTCGTTCTCCTCCCGCTGCTGGTTGCTGCTGTGGGGATTATCGCCTCCGTGATCGGTTCGTTCTTTGTCAGGAGTTCCAAAAACGAGAGCAGCGCTATTCACAAGGCTTTTAATGCGGGCACTTTAGCCAGTCTTATCATCACCGCTGTTGCCGCTTATTTCCTAGTGGTCACACTTCTCGGACCGAATTACGTCGGTGTATTTATCGCAATTATTGCAGGACTGGTCGGAGGTTTCCTGATCGGGCTGGTGACCGAGTACTATACGTCATATGACCGCCCGCCAACTCAGAGAATTGTAAAATCCACGGAGACCGGAGCAGCAACCGGCATCATCATCGGTCTTGCCGTCGGATTTGAGAGCACGGTATTTCCTGTACTTATTGTCGCAGCCGCAATCCTCGTCGCAGCTCAACAGGCAGGACTCTACGGGGTTGCAATAGCCGGCGTCGGTATGCTCGCCACACTGGGGATCACCCTTTCGGTCGATGCCTATGGCCCGGTTGCGGACAATGCCGGGGGTATTGCCGAGATGTCCCACCAGGATAAGAGCGTCCGGGAGATCACGGACACGCTGGACGCAGTCGGTAACACGACCGCAGCAATCGGCAAGGGCTTTGCTATCGGTGGTGCAGCCCTTACCGCTCTCGGTCTCGTCATCGCGTACACCCAGGCGGTGCGTCTCCCGCTTGTCGACCTCCTCAACCCGATCGTTTTTGTCGGGGTCCTGATCGGTGCAATGCTCCCCTTCCTCTTCTGCTCGTTTGCCATGACCGCTGTCGGTAAGGCAGCGGGGGACATCGTGCAGGAGGTGCGCAGGCAGTTTAAGGAGATCCCGGGGCTTATGGAAGGGAAGGCGGAGCCAGACTATGAAGCATGTATCACGATTTCCACCAACGCCGCCCTTAAGCAGATGGTGATCCCGGGGCTCATGGCAATCCTTGCACCAGTTGTATGCGGACTTGTTCTCGGGACGGCAGCGCTTGCCGGACTCCTCGTTGGTTCAATCGCCAGCGGCTTTATCGTTGCTGTCATGATGGCAAACACCGGCGGTGCATGGGACAACACGAAGAAATACATCGAACAGGGTCACCTCGGTGGAAAAGGTTCGGCTGCACACAAGGCTGCAGTCACCGGTGACACGGTGGGGGACCCGTTCAAGGACACCGCAGGCCCGGCACTCAACATCCTGATAAAACTGATGGCGATTGTCGCAGTGGTCTTTGCCCCGCTGTTTATCTGAAATTTATATTTTTTTCTTATTTCATTATTTTCTGCCATTGGTTTTTGGTTCCTGCCCTCAGGCCTTTGGGCTGAATATATATCTTTTAGAGTAGGGGATTAGGGGTTGCTGAAGGGAGAGAATAAGCATGAGATCAAAATCGGTCAACAAAGTCATTTATTAACAGGGAAATCTTATCCCGGATTTTCCTGATACTGGATTCTACATCAATTGCCTTGATTTCGATCTGCGTAATGGCCTTGCAAAGGGATCACTGTGGTCAAAGGAAAGTGTTAAACTCAGTAAAAAAATTGCTTCATTCCTTGGATTTTACTTCTCGACGCACAATAAGGAAACTTGAGAGAATTCCGAGTGCGATATTAAAGTAAAAGAGGACCGTCCGCCAGATGACAACGAATATACCGACTATCGATGATGGAATAAATAGTGCATACATCGATGTTGCCCCTACTTCAGCTATACCAGAGGCGCCGGGAGTGAGCGGGATCATCATCAGGATTGCGAGAACGAGTTGAATCACAAAAGATTCAAGAATGAGTGGTGGCTGCCCAAGCCCGAGGAGGATAAGAGAAGCGATTAAAATCTCTGAAATCCAGTAAAGCAGAGTAAACAACAACCCCCACAAGAGTCCTCCTTTTGCACTTTTCACAAACTTGATGACTGCCTCATTGAAATTATCAATCTCCTCATCAGTCCGCGTAATGAATACCTCCACCCTGGGGCTTTCCCAGGTACGGGTGAAGAAGCGAACACAACGGTGAACTATCTTTTTTACTTTCTCCGGCCATTTTATTGCAAGGTAAAAGAGAAACAGGCATCCTATTACAAAAATCAAGGTTAAAGAGAACATGACTTGCGAGATTACACCCGTGCTTTTCCATTGATCAGCAAGGACAATCATCGCAAAAACAGCAAGGAAGGCAAGAACGATACCATCCAGTACCCTCTCTATGATTACAATTGCGGTTGCATCCCCAAGTGGCACGTTTGCCTTATAGAGGCTCGTGAATACGCACCGGCTCTCCTCCGGCTTGTGAGGGGGTTATTGCTGCTAGAAGCAGGTTGGCAAAAACGAGGTTCAAGCTGTAGAAAAAACCGATGTGATAACTCAGCGAACCGGACATCTTCTGGACGCGCAATGCCCAGAAGCACATCGATAATATATGGGCTAAGAATGCGAGAAGAAGGAAGAATGGATTGAAACCTCTAAGATATTGGATAGTATTTTCGTTAATGGTGAGGTTCAGGATAATGACCAAAAAAAGAAGGGAGAATCCGATTGAAATGTAGAGCCATTTTATCTGTGACTTCTCCATGATAACACCTATATAACCGGCGATGATGAGCGTTACCGGTTGTTACCGTACACCATTCATTGTATCAGAAACACTCAGCATTTTTACCTGACAACTAGAATAAAGGAAGTATTGCCCGTTGTCCCCAAAAAATCCTGTTCAGGTCACGTGTTTCAGGTCGACACTGAGATCGGTAGAAAGACGCGAATATCTCTTCGGGTTCTCTTCAAACTTCTTTTTGCACCAGTTGCAGCAGAAGTAATACTTCTGGTCTTTGAACATACTGGTGAATATCGCATCATCTTCATCAACTATCATCAGACAGACAGGATCGGTAGACATGGTTGGTTGCCTCGTTAGTATATATTAAGATCGGGTGTATCTCCTTAAGTGTTATCGCCTTTTATTCAATAGTATCCGGGATATCCAATACCTGCGATACGTGTTGAGGTGACTGGTAAAAACGTGCCGCAGTTATCTTATTTAGTGAAGGGGATTTGCGTATCAACCGTTCCGTGAAATTTCAGATGCCTTATGAAGGGTTTTCTGGGGTTACAGATTTGATCCAAAAATTTCGAAAAATTTTATTTTTGCCTATTTGTTCGAGGTGAAAAACATGAATCGCCGGGTTCCTTGACTATGCTGTTCAGCACGATGCTCCACCAGGTTCAATATTTAAATCGCATGCAGTCCGTGAATATTTCTGAGGATTTTCATCAAATTTTTTTTTACAAAAGTTCGTGCAGAAGGAATACTTCTTGTTTTTATACGTGCTTGTGAATCGGGCATCGTCATCATCAACTAATGCAAAACAGACAGGATCAGTAGCCATCATTCATCCCTGATACTACACATTATCAGCACTTGTTTTTAAAAATAGTGCTTGTATCGGAAACTCATGTCAGTACATAAGGGAAGTCAAAAAGTAGGGATTCAAAGAGTGGCTGACACAGTGACAGATAAGGAAATTTTCGGGCTGGTCATTTATAGGAGTCCTGCACAAAATACCGTAAGGACCATTCATGACAGCACGAATTCTTGTTGCATATGCATCGCGGAAAGGGTCGACTGCCGGCATCGCTCAGGCAATCGGCAAGGAACTAATCTCAGAAGGATATGCAGTTGATATCAGCGATATAAAATCAGTCACATCAATCGCGGGATACAATGCGGTTGTGATAGGAGCACCCATATACACTGGAAAGATTACAGGAGATGTGGCGGCATTTGTCGCAGTGAACAGAGACGGGCTTTCCCGGTTGCCGGTGGCTGGATTTGTCACGGGGATCGCTCCGGTATATCCAAAAACCGGCGATGTGAAAGGGTTCATAGACCAGCTGAGTCACGGCATTAGCTCCCATAAGTCCAGTCGCGGTGACGATGTTTGCCGGCACTCTCGATGAAGGCAAAATGAACTTGGTTGAACGAAGTCTGACATCGCTTATGAAAGTCCCCACCGGTGACTTCCGCGACTGGGATGCAATCGCGACCTGGACAAAGACGCTGGCAGGGAAGATGGGGCTGTGAGGGGATCATAACCCAGCGGTATGGGTATCAAATTTATCGAAAGATTTGAAGTAGCTGCGATTGTGGAATGAAATAGTGGAAAAAGATCTTGGAATTTGAAAAAAGAACGAGATGGTAGCATTACTGAAGATTATTTTTGCCATTAATTTTCACAGGAACTTGCCAAAATCGTCAAATAGGCCATAGGGAAGGATCTATAGCCATATCAAAAAACCTCTTGTCCCTTCGCACCCTTCGCTCATGGTTCCTGATACGCTCTTCCTTTTAAATGCTTATGCATATCCCTTATCCCATATCCACCCCCACCCTCAAGCATGGATCCGGTAATTTCAAAAATCCGACAGGAACTTAAAAGTCAGGCAGACCCCCAAATCCGGAACACCTCGCAGCGGTTCTTCAAAGAAAAGATTACGTGTTACGGTATGAAGACTGCTGCTGTCATAGCAATTGCAAAGAAGTACTGGAAAGAAGTGAAGGGGCGGCCAAAACAGGAGATCTTTTTACTCTGCGAGGAGTTATACCAATCCGGTTACATGGAGGAGTCCTTCATTGTTTCAAACTGGGCTTTCGCGCTCTCAGGCAGATATGAGCAGGAAGACTTTGAGGTATTCCGGCACTGGATTGATACCTACATCACCAACTGGGCCGCCTGTGACAGTTTCTGCAACCACGCCATGGGTGATTTCATTGAAAAATTCCCGGAATATATCAATGAACTGAAACGCTGGACACTGTCAGATAACCGCTGGATGCGGCGGGCGGCAGCAGTATCACTGATTGTTCCGGCAAAACACGGAAAATATCTTGACGACGTGCTTGAGATAGCTGACCTGCTGCTGACCGATAATGATGACATGGTCCGGAAAGGTTATGGGTGGCTCTTAAAAGAGGCCAGCCGCAAGCACCAAGAAGAAGTCTTTCATTATGTTATGCGTACCAGGAAGTCGATGCCACGGACAGCGCTCCGGTACGCAATCGAGCTGCTGCCAAAGGAACAAAAGCTGAAGCAATGGTAAAGAATTGGTAGGGTCAGGAAACACTGATGGGATTTTTTGTTGAGGAAAAATACCGGGAAGCACAACTGGTATGCCTACTGCAGAGTACAGGCATCTTTCAGATCTTCCTTATCTGAATCCGACAGGTTATCTGTCAGCGAGAGAACCACATTTTGCCTGCTCCCGGTCCGGTACATCGTGATCCCTTTCAGCTTCAGCTTCCATGCCATGAGGAGGGCATCTGCACAATCCTCCTTTGTTGCGGTGTTCGGCAGGTTAATGGTCTTACTGATGGAAGCATGGACATACTTCTGGAATGCCGCCTGCATGAGGATATGATCCTTCCAGTGGATATCCAGTGCGGTCTTGAAGAGGGCCCGGAATTCATCCGGGAGCCAGTGCAGGTCCTGGATGGTTCCGGTCTCGTGTACGTGAGTGATTATGTCTTCTACCCGTTTCATCTGCTCTTCTTTTGTCAACTCCATAGCACCGAGGATTTTTGCAAGAGCTGCACGGAATACCGGGTTTATAATGACAAAAGTCTTTCCAACAGTGTTCCTGCGGGTATAGGCAAATGAGAAGACCGGTTCGATGCCGCTTGAACAACCCGGCAAGCAGGGATAATGTTCCTGTCGGTGCTATGGTGGTCAACGCCGCATTCCTCATGGGGAACTCTTTCCAGATACTTTCTTTCCATGCAGGGAACGCCCCGAACTGTTCCGCACGGTGGCGTGATTCGTCCACGGCAGTATCTGTCACATTCCTGCATGACGCGTTCGCACCAGGTTCTCCCTTTTGCAGAATCGTAGGGCAGCCCAACCATAAGAAGAGCATCATGGACGCCCATAAGGCCCAGACCAATCTTCCGGGTTTTTTTCGTTGCTTCTTCAATTGCTGGAATGGGATAGATATTTTTATCAATGACCTTATCAAGGAACCGGACTGCCGTTCGAACCGTGCCCTTCAATTGGTGTTCATTAAGGATACCATCGTGTACGAAGGCAGCGAGATTGATACTGCCAAGGACACAGCTCTCATACGGAAGCAGCGGTTGTTCACCGCAGGGATTGGTTGTATCGATGATACCAAGGCCCGGAAGAGGGTTGTGCCGGTTTATCTCCTCATAAAAAAGTATGCCGGGCTCTCCGTTCTTCCAGATCCCGTCTACTATTCCCGACCATATCTGCCCGACGGTGATCGATTCGCCGGAAGACGGATGGATGATCCAGACATCGTCATACATCTTCCGGGAAATGAGATCCATGAATTTTTCGTTGACCATAACGGAGGTGTTGAAGTTGGCAATCTCTCCTTCCGGTGCTTTTGCTGAGAGGAATGACAGGATGTCGGGGTGCCAGACATTCAGTATCCCCATATTGGCCCCGCGTCGCCGACCACCCTGCCGGATGACCTCGGTTGCTGTGTTGAAGATTCCCATAAAGGATACCGGACCTGAAGCAACACCATCCGTAGATTGCACACGGGAACCTTTCGGTCTGATCTGCGAGAAATTATATCCTGTTCCCCCACCGGTCTTATGGATTATGGCGCCGTTTTTCATGGCATCGAAAATCCCGTTGATAGAATCCGGGACCGGCAGGACAAAGCAGGCAGAGAGTTGCCCGAGATCTGTTCCGGCATTCATGAGGGTGGGAGAGTTGGGTAAGAAGCGCAGGGATATCATGATATCATAAAAGCGGGCCTCTTCCTCATCACCTGCAACCGACCTTGCAACGCGGTGACAGATATCCTCGAATGTTTTTTCTCCTTCCCGTAAGTAACGTGCCGAGAGGATACTGTCAACAACCTGTGATGAATTCATCTGAATTCCTTCATTATCTGGCAGTTCTGTAAAAAGGACTTAGTGATTGAGGTAGTAAACATATTTTTCCTATCAATCTGAATTTTTATCGCTAACACTTTGCCACCAGAGTCTTGCCTCCTGAACAACAGGAGAGAGATGTAAGTTATTCCTGGCCTTACGTAAAAAAAACGAATAAAAAAATCAGATTTTGTTTATCACTCAGGAAAATATCCCGCGTTCGTAAACGTGTTTTTCTTGCCTTTTTTTCACCTCTTTGATTGATCCGGAAAGTTATCTTTTGAATTGTTCCTATCCCACAATACCGAGTGCAGAGGAAATCTCGGCTAGTGCTGCCTTTTCCGGATCGCTGACTGCAACCCCGTTCTCTTTTGCAGCTTCTGCCACTTTCAGGCCGATTGCCAGGACCCATTTTTTATATGAAAGGCCTTCTTCCGGGGGAACCTTTACCAGACTTGTCGCTGCAGACCTGCAGGCTTCAAGAGTCTTTGTCCGGTATCCGGCCTGATCATGCTTCCATGCATTCTGTTGATCTTTCATCAGGTCTTTTACCCGTGACTGCATTTCGGCGAGTAAGAGACCAACAAGGGCACTCCCGCTTGCAGCTGCGAGGTTAGCTGGTTCCTGCATAATGGCTTTCGTCTCACCCCACAACCCAAGGATAGAAGGGACGGCAACCATGACAGTCATGGAAACGGCATAGGGCAGACTGATAAGGTTCTCCCATTCGACAGGTGTAAAATTCTCTTTCATTCCCATATGCTATCAGCTGAATGTTCAAGGAATATAAAGGATCTTTTACGATGTTCTGTTGAATTCCAGAATAACAATAAGAAAAAATAAGGGTATTTTTCCTCAAGAGTCTGAAAGATCGCCTTCATTGAGATCTCCTTGACCTGAAGCCTGAACATTCTGGCTTAGAGAATCGTTGCGCTTTTTAAAAACTTGGAGGGATAGCAAATATTACGCCCCATTTCAGAAGAGAGGTACGAACCAACGGGTCCTTCGAGAGATGCAACTGTGGTATTCACCTATTATCCTGGATGGGAAAAATACGTAAAACGTATGTATTTTCTACTTTCCCGGGATCAAACACCAAGTTTCTTCAAAAAGCGCTCGTGCAGACGGGTATCGCACGAAAGTTCCGGATGGAACGAGAGTGCCATGTGCTTGCCGTACTCAACCGCAACTATCCCTTGATCCATCCGGGAGAGCACTGAAACGCCCACTCCAGCGCAGATCGCAACTGGTGCCCGGATGAAAATCGCATGGAACGGACCCCCGTCAAGTCCTTTGATCGGGAGGTCGGCTTCAAACGACTCTCTCTGTCGCCCGAATGCATTCCGGTCCACTGTCATTTCGATAAGGTCCAGCGTATGGACACGGGTATCATCAACATGCGTTGCCATCAGCACCATGCCGGCGCATGTAGCAAAAATACCTCCGGAAAACGAGCGGATCGGCTCGTACATGTGGTTCTTGTCAATGAGCCGGGAGATTGTGGTAGATTCCCCTCCAGGGATGGCAAGGGCATTACATCCTGAAAGGTCGGCGGGGTGTCTGATCTCAAAAACTTCGGATGAGGTATCCTGCCCCATCCGGTTAAGCGCCAGCAGGAACGCTTCAATGTGTTCGCTCACATTTCCCTGGAGCGCAAGTACGCCGATCTTAACGTCCACGGGTTTGTAGCACCTCATCGTCCCTGAGGGTGTGCACATCAAGTCCCGGCATCGCGTCGCCAAGACCCTTGCTTACCCGTGCGATAACCTCAGGTTCGTTGAAATGGTTGACCGCCTCAACAATCGCCTTTGCCATCCGCTCAGGGCTGGAGGATTTGAAAATGCCGGATCCGACAAAAACCCCATCGGCTCCCAGCTGCATCATCATCGCTGCATCTGAGGGGGTGGCAATACCACCGGCTGAGAAGTTCACAACGGGCAGTCTTCCGCGCTCAGAACATTCGATGACCAGTTCTGCGGGGGCTTCGATATCCCGTGCATAATCGATCATCTCCTGGCGATCCATGCCTTTGAGCATCCGTATCTCTCCCATAATATTGCGCATATGACGGACAGCCTCGACAACGTTGCCGGTCCCTGCCTCACCCTTGGTCCGGATCATTGCCGCGCCCTCGTTTATCCTGCGGAGCGCCTCTCCGAGATCCCGGGCTCCGCAGACGAAGGGGACCTTGAAAAGTTTCTTATCAATATGATATTGCTCATCTGCCGGTGTCAGGACCTCACTCTCATCAATCATATCGACACCCAGGGTTTCCAAGACCTGCGCTTCCACAAAATGCCCGATTCGCACCTTTCCCATAACCGGGATAGAGACCGCATCAATAATCTCGATAACCTTCTCCGGGTCCGCCATGCGGGCAACGCCCCCCATTTTCCGGATGTCCGAAGGCACCCGTTCCAGCGACATGACTGCGACTGCACCAGCGTCCTCAGCGATCTTTGCCTGGTCGGCATTCACGACATCCATGATAACGCCCCCTTTCTGCATGGATGCAAAGCCGCGCTTGAGAAGCTCAGTGCCAAATCTCAGTTCTTCAAGTTTCATATGCCGGTACTATTGATCCATGATCCCAATAAAATCAGAGTACTACCGGCAAGCACGGTAAAGACAATTGTTACCACCCGGCACGTACGGATAATATCAGACCCGGCTTCATCAAGTGTTCTTTTACCGTCACCAATCGTATAGACCCCAGGCTTTTCAAACCGTATTCCGGTCCCCCCAGCCATAGCTGCCATCACAATACCACCATTAAAACCAGGACGTTTGTGACCGTCGCGATGCATCACACGCACTGCATCCGAAAATTTCCCTATGAAGGCAAAATACACAAGAAGCAACAATACCGTGAGCCGGGCGGGAACGAAATTAAGTATGTCGTCCATGCGTGCCGAGCACCAGCCTAATCGTTCCCGTTCATCCCTATATCCAAGCATCGCATCCATCGTGTTTGCTGCACGAAATATGGCAGCACCGGCAAGCCCGAACAAGGAAAAATAAAACAACGGGGAGATAATGCTGTCTGTAAGATTTTCAGTCATCGATTCATAGCCGGCTGAAAGAATATGCTCCCGTTCAAGATTTGTGGTATCTCGCGATACCAGCATTTTGACCTGTTCCCGCCCGTTCTGCACCCCATCTTTCAACGCAGCCACAACTGCAAGAGTATGCTCTTCAAGCGATCGCCAGGCAAAACAGCATTTGAGCAGGAATGGTGCAATGACCAGATACAGGTACCACGGGGCAAATACGGCAAAACAATAAAACGGCAGTGCGAACAGGATTGCAGTGACAAGCCAGAAGACCACACCAACAAAACGCTGGAGCCGTGGGGAATAATTTTCCGGTTTGCCCCACCACCCGATAAACCTGCCAAGAAGAGCAACGGGATGCAAGTGCGAGTGAGGATCACCGATCAGACGATCAACAAGAAGGGCGGCAATTAATACAATGACTACGGCCGCTACTGCTGACGGTACCATGTGTAGAGAGCACCAACGATAAGTATGATAAAAGCAGCGGTATTGAGAAATTCAATTTTCGTATAGAGCGATGCACTATAGAGGATTAGGGCGATTCCCATCATGATCATCAGAAGATGCGGGCGACCATGGGCAACCGGTTGGAGGGGGGGTTCTTCCTTTGCTGCCTTTTTCTGAATAGCTATCCCCTCGTAATAACATCAACGCGAAGGGTGGTTTTTGTTCCCCCGTATCCGGTAATAATCTCGAGGTCAAAGAAACCTTCCTGGCAGTCTTTTCGCAGAGGGATAGGTAATACTGTTTCATCAACCACATACATGTTTTCGTGGAAAAAATCGGTGTACATACCTGAATTGGGAGAGGAAATGGTAATGTGAGTTGGGGCTCCACGGTTTTTAAAAATTAACCGCAGGGTACCGCCAATCTCTACCCAGATATTTTCCTTTGGGACTTCAATAAAATTAATTCCAAACCGGTTAAGATAAAATTCAAAAGAAGTTTCATGTGATACCTGACCCGCAGCAGTCAGCACGGTGAATGACAACGGGAAATTCATTCCTGCTCCTTTTTTTTATTTCGTCTGGGGGGTCCGTGGGAGAAGATTGGGAATACCCTCATGGATAGGATAGTTTACCCCGCATACAGCGCAGAGTAATTCCCCCTCAAGAATTTCCTTTTCATCCTCATTCTGAACCTCAAGTGCGAGATCTCCTTTGCATACCGGGCAGCATAGTATGTCCATGAGTGAACGTCTCATACCTGTCTTCCCTCAAATCGATGATCTGGGTCATTTCAGGTCCGGTAGAGATAAGGGTGACAGGGCTGCCTATATCCTCCTCGGCATTCTTTAAAAAGTCTTTCGCCTTCTTTGACAGCTTCCCGTACTCAGTCACCCCAAAACAGTTTTTATCCACCCGATCAATTCCGGTAATTGCTGCCTGGGTACATCCATTGATCATCGCTGAATACCGGGCCATGTCCCCATCCCATCCACCAATACGCCGCTTCCGGTGGGTGACGGTTCCAAACTCCTGAATACCCATTGAATCAGATTTTTCAGCAGTCATCTCCGTGCTGAACGGGCCTTCCCCAACACGGGTGGGATATGCCTTGAAAACAACAATCACGTCATCAATTTTTGTTGGTCCTACGCCATTGTCCGCTGCAATCTGGGAAGCCGAAGTATCTTTGCTTGTTACGAAAGGATACGTACCATAGTAGAGAGAGATCCCAAAACCCTGCGTTCCTTCAAGCAGTACCGTCCTGCCTTGTTTGAGCTCATCATCAATCGCTTTTGGGACGTCAAGCAAATATTCGGCAAGTTCCGGTACATCCTTTGCCTGAGGAGAGATCCTCATCACCCGGTCAGAATTTGCAGGTCCGCATCCTGATCCAGTACTGCCGATCTTCTTTGACAGGTGGGCACTCCCCTTATCCCTGACGATGTGATCTTCGGTAATAATACCACAGCGTTTATCAACAAATACCCGGCCTTTCACATCGAGCATTTCGACTTCCTGTTTCAGAATGCGGGGATCGACAAGCACACCGCTGCCAATGCAGAGTTTGGCTTGCTTATACACAAAACCGGAAGGAACCATACGGACACCATATTCACGGTCTCCAACCTGGACAGTGTGTCCGGCATTCGGCCCTACACCGCCGCGGGAGATGATAACCGGTTTGTCCTTGTATGCAATATGGGCAACAATCTTACCCTTTCCTTCATCCCCAAAAAATCCACCAACGATGATCGTGCAGCTCATTGTAATATCAAGTAGTATTGATCGAGTTGCAAAATAAAGTATGCTTAGAATATATACGCTTACCACAGCAGGGTGAAAAAATGGTTTTGGTAGGGTTTATATCCCCAGATATCAGAGACCGTTGAGGAACGATTCCATCCGGCCGAGTGCTTCAGTAAGTTGCTTTCTGGAAACCGCATATGCACAGCGCAGATTGTCTTTTCCACCAACACCAAAGACACTACCCGGTACTACAGCAACCTGCTGTTCTGTTAAGAGTCGCTCGGCAAACTCCGTGTCCGACAGTCCGGTGCCTTTCACCGATGGAAATGCATAGAATGCCCCCTCCGGAACATGGGTGTGGAAGCCGATGCGATTTAATCCTGCAACAAACATGTTGCGCCTCAAACGATACTCCTGCACCATATTGTTTTTATCCTCTTCTGCAGAGCGAATCGCTTCAAGCGCACCGACCTGTCCCATCACGGGTGCGCAGAGCATCACATACTGGTGGATCTTAAGGACTGCTTCACAGAGCTCTTTTGGGGCACAGAGATATCCGACACGCCATCCGGTCATCGCATACGCTTTGGAGAAACCATTGAGGGTAATCGTCCGCTGCCAGAGATCACTTACCGTACCTGCAGCAACATGATGCCCATCATAGGTGAGTTCTGCATATACCTCATCAGAGATGAGCAGAAGATCCTTATCGATGATAATATCCGCAATTGCCTCAAGATCTTTCCGGTTCATAACTGCACCCGTCGGGTTATTCGGGAAGTTGATCATGAGTGCTTTTGTTTTCCCGGTGATCTTTTCCTGGAGTGCATCAGGGTTGAGTTTGAACCTGTCAGCTTCTGTACATTCAACAGGAACCGGGAGGCCTCCTGCCAGGGTAACACACGGAGCATAGGAGACATAACTTGGCTGTGCAATAAGCACTTCATCACCCGGGTCCACAATTGCCCGGATTGCGATATCAAGCGCTTCTGACACACCGCTCGTGATGATAATTTCATCATCGCTGTTATAAGGAAGATTATAGTGCTGTTTTAAGTAGTTGGAGAGAGTTTCGCGGAGCACCGGCAGACCCTTGTTGGGGGTATACGATGTCACACCCTGCTCTATTGAGTAAATGCTTGACTCGCAGATATTCCAGGGAGTACGAAAATCAGGTTCGCCAACACCCAGCGATATGACATCCTCCATCGTGAGAGCAAGATCGAAGAATTTCCTGATCCCCGAAGGAGGGATGTTCTGTGCACGTTCAGAAATAAAATTCCGCATACCCACACCTTAGAACGAGTACGGGAGCCGTTCTGCTTCCTGTTGTTCAAAGAGCACGTTGCCATTTTCCTTGTACGACTTCATGATAATGTGTGTAGCCGTCTCGCGGATCCGGTCCATAGGTGCTACATGTTCAGAGACAAAGCGGGAAACTTCCTGCATATTCTTTCCTGTTACAAGGAGCTGGAGATCGTAGGTGCCTGTCATCAGGCGCAGGGTTTTTACCTGCCTGAACCGGGAAAGCCGTTCTGCTATCCGGTCATAACCAAAGTCGCGTTCGGGACTTACCTTGAGTTCGATGATTGAAGAGACCTCGCCATTACCTGCCAACTCCCAGTTGATGACGGTGGTATATTTGCGGATAACTCCCGCGGCCTCGAGTGCATGGACCCGTGCCTCCACTTCGGTGGGAGTGAGATTTGTCATCGTTGCAATTTCCTTTGCGGAGAGCCGGCTGTTATCCTCGAGAATACGGAGAAGTTCGAGATCCTTTTCTTGCATACGTCATCACCTGAACCATGTTTTTAACCATTTTGCTTCCATCTGCTTTACATCAAGGTCCTTTAACCCGTTCAGTCGCGAATCCTTGAGCACAACCTCACGGATCTTGCCCGTGTTTGAGTCAAACCACATCTCTTTTGTTCTGCCATACCGCCCGCGGCTTACTACACGTGTGTTGATTACACCGAGCATGTTTAACTCAGAGATGAGATCGGTAATGCGGCGATGAGTGAGTACATCAAGTTCAATTCTCGGTGCAATATCCTGATAGATACGTGAAACTTCCCCGCTTGTAAATATATTCTGTCCGAGCTGCTCGAGTATGAGCATCGAGAAGAGGATAAGTTTACTCTGGGTGGGAAGTGTTGCGATGCATTCAATCATACTATCAGTCTCGATTTTGGCCTGAGCCTGCTTAACGTGCTCTTCTTTGACCTGATCTGATTCGTCGCGATCGGCAAGTTCACCGGAAATTCTCAAAAGGTCAAGGGCCCGACGGGCATCTCCATGCTCCTGTGCTGCAAGAGCGGAACAGAGCGGGATAACACCTTCTGCAATGGCATCCTTCATGAATGCCGCATCAGACCGTTGTGCAAGAATGTCGACAAGCTGTGGAGCATTGTAGGGGGGGAATACAATCTCCTCCTCAGAGAGCGATGAAAGGACACGGGGATCCAGAAAATCTTTGAAACTCAGATCATTTGAGATGCCAATGATGCTCACCTTGGAATTTTTAAGATCGGAGTTGATTCGCGTAAGATTATAAAGCGTGTCATCACCGCTCTTTTTTACCAGCTTATCAATCTCATCAAGCACAATGACCAGCACACCGCCACCAGCTTCGAGTTGATTTTTGAGCTCGGCATATACTTGATCCGTAGGCCAGCCAGTCATGGGGATATGAGTCCTGGTCTTATCACTTGCGGCTTCATCCATTCCATCAAGACTTTTTGCTATTTGGGCAAGTACACGGTATTGGGTATCGATCACTTCGCAGTTTAAATGGACAATCCGGCATATGGTGCCCATCTTGCTACTTGCCTTTTCAAGTTCTGACCCCACATACCTGACACAGGCTGTCTTGCCAGTCCCGGTCTTTCCATAAATAAGGATATTTGAAGGGGTTTCATTTCTCAGAGATGGGGCGAGGATTGACGCCACATTATCGATCTGGGGCTTGCGATGGGGGAGAATCTGAGGCCGGTACGAGTGCCTGAGCACTTCTCGGTCTCGGAATATCTTGTTATTGGCAAGGTATTTTTTAAATAACCCTGTTGAGGGATCTACTGTTTCAGGCATAATGACACTAAGGATCAGACACTTAGTGACATAAGACTAAAAAACGATCGGTTTGTCCCTTTTATAAACCCCTTTGTTTCCAGTGGAGCGCGGCTAATTTACCAATAGATTGACTAATAAAGCCCAAATATTTTAATTTAATTTTTATTATTGTTTTAGTTAAACTAAATTATAAAACACAATATCGGATTAATGTCACAAATAGTTGTGATCTTAAAACATTTTTGATTTTACTATTTATGGATGGGAGGGACCCCTTGGTTTCGTGTGGAAATCGTTGATATGACTGATGATAATTTAAAATCTCAATAAAATGAGCTTATTTAGATCTGGATTTTTAAGTATATAAATATTTCAACATCAGTTATACTTTTTTTTGTTCGGTAAAAAGACAGTAAATGATTACTTTACTGAAAAGGAGACCCTGTAACAAGATCTCCACACGAAACCAAGGGGTCCCCTATCGTGCTATAGTGGTATTTTGACAAAATCTGTAACAATCTCTATTAATCACAGATTATTAATGGGAAAAAAATACTATCAACATTAAGATGAACCATAAACACATCAAAACAATACCGATTCATGCAGCAATTATTACTGTATCGAGTACGAGAACAAGGGAAAATGACACAAGTGGAAAGACGATCTGTGATATTTTAACATCTGCGGGAATTCAGGTTCAGCACTATTCTATTGTATATGACCAGATAGAAGCAATCCGTTCTGAGGTTTATCTTGCATTAAAAAATTCCAATTGTGTAATCCTCAATGGTGGAACCGGTCTAACGCATGATGACTGCACAATCGAAGCTGTTTTACCGCTGCTCGATAAAAAAATTGATGGATTCGGCGAGCTTTTCAGGATGAAAAGCTATCAGGAAATTGGCACTTCTTCAATGCTGTCCCGCGCACTTGCGGGTACCTGTCATGGCAAAGCAATTTTTTGCATTCCTGGTTCACACTCCTGCTGTAACCCTTGCAACAAAGGAACTTATTGTTCCCGAAATTGCACACATCCTATCTCATGCAAATAAATAATTTCATAATACGTTTTTTTCACTTCCTGTATCACATCAGAAAAAATTTTTTAAAAACATGATATTGTCGCGAACAGTATCAGGAATTTTTTTAAAAACACGACCCGCCCCTTAACATTTTGCCGGTTCTATTAACAGTGAGGTGTGCCTCTACCGGTTGACATGGAGAAGAGCTATACGTTCAAGTATAAGATCTTTTATTCGATCCCGACCAGACTACATCAAGCTCTTCCTGTGTGATACTGAACAAAATCATCAGCCTGGCTTCTTTGTCTGGTGTCATCTCATCCCATTTTTCGGTTACAAAGTGCATATGGTGTGAGAGGTCTTTCCATACATCCTCATTTACCGGATACGAGCAGACAAACATTCTATTCTCACCCTCCTGAATTCCGAATAATGCTGCAACCAGGCACTGGCGGGATCCGGCCGCGAATAATAATGCTTCCATTTCAAATGAGTTGGATATCGGTTTCTCTGAAAAAAATGAGCGCTGCGCGTGTTGTAATGCAGCTTCTGCATGATCCCGCCCTGCCAGTTTGTCAGCATCAAAACAGACAATATGCGTGGAATACGACCGTGCAATTGCCCTGTATCATTCGAAGGAATGCATCACGGTCGTCAACGGTTATCTTAGCCTGCCGGATCTCGTATGTCTCTCTTGGTGTTTCCATGTATTCACCCGAAACGATTGAGTGTTGACTGACCTGAAGGGGAGTTCATATCGTCCTCTTTCATAGATACAACTCTCTTTTTTCGCAGAAGCTGATCAAATATCTGTTCTGCCACACCCACCCCCAGAATCTTTGTCACCTCTTCAATTCCCCGCGCCAGTATCTCGTCCGGGGTTGTCATCCCGTTGTTGAATAATCTTCTGGCACGAACCCTGCCGATCCCACGTAACCGGATAAGTGGCAGAAGCTCTCGCCGTGTACCGTTTTTCATGCAAATTTCGTATTCCCGCACTTTTGGATGAAAGGCCGATACAAACATTCGCGCCAGTTCGGCACTTGCATGCAGAAGCCAGGTAACACTTTCCACCATCCCATAAATATCGCCGGGCCCTACTGAATACCGCTCACAGATTTTTGTGTCCGATATCTCATCTGTCCAGTCAGAGAGGAGCATCGCTGTTTTTAGTGCACGGTAATATGCCTCTGCAGCCTCATCATCATGGGGCAGCGTGAGCCAGAGATCTTCCCCATGATCATCTATCATACGGGATAGTGCTGCAATGTCAGTATTCCGGACATACAGTTTGGGCATATCCGGTGGTACTACAAATGACCTGAAGGAGACCGAGATCGGTATATATTTCCCTCTCGCGCAGGGTACTGACAATCATTGCAGCACTTCTTGGATCGATATAGAGTTTTGAAACAAGCGTGCCAAACTCAGTATGAACCGAGATGTTCTCCGATTTCTACTACCATATCTGAAGACACGAGAAATGTGAGTGCGGCATCCACGGCTCTCTGCATGAGGCGTCCCTGCCGGTGTTCGTGGACATAGAATGTCCGGTTCATAAATGAGGTGAGCTCGTGACGGTTTTTAGCAAAACCGGATGCGATTAGTGATAGTATATGAGTATAGAGTGCCGTGGGTTCAGCGATTTTGGAGTGGACCTCCTCCGGTGGTGCTTCGATATACCATTCAAACAGCTCCTCTACCTGACCCTTGATCTTTTGCAATAAGAACTGCCTCACCATAGGGATCGAGCCGTGGGCGACCGGCTCTCCCTGCCATCTGGTGATATTCACTCACCGGAATTGGCTGCATCCCCTCACCTGCAGCAAACCGATGGTAATCCCGGATGATCACACGCCGTGCGGGAAGGTTAAGTCCTGCAGCAAGGGTTGGTGTAGAAGAGATGCATTTGATCAGACCCTTCCGGAACCCTTCTTCCACAACCGAACGCTCAGGCCGGCCCAATCCGGCATGGTGAAAAGCAGCACCCTTTGCCACGCAGGCAGCAAGTGACTTTCCCATATCAGTCTCAGCACCTCTCAGAATCCTCTCGGCATATGCAGCGAGTGCAGGATCTTCGCTTTTTATTGCCGCAGCAGCACGTTTTGCAAATGCCTCAGCATTACGACGTGATGATACAAAGACAAGACATTGACCTCCTTCAGTAATAGTGTCAAGACAGAGGTTGAGATCATCGTAATTCTTTGATACCGCTTTGACAGAGCGGGTCCCGATCACGGAAATGGATGCAGTCATTGAAAAAAACTCCCTGCCGGAGATCAACAGGGCGCCACGTGCTCGTCACAAGTTCCGCATCGAGCCAGCCGGCAAGCTTATCAGGATTTCCGATGGTTGCAGAAAGTCCGATTATCTGCATCGCAGGATTCCGGAACCGCATCTTGGCAATCACCATCTCAAGTGTCGGGCCACGTCCCTGTGAGTCAATCATGTGGATTTCATCGACAACCAGAAGTGTGATATCTGCAATCCATCTTGCATTGTTGCGCAGGAGAGAATCCACCTTTTCACTGGTAGCAACTATGATATCATTTCTTCCCAGCATATCATCGCGACGGTCAAAATCGCCGGTCGCAATACCAACCCTCACCCCTTTATTGCCAAACTCCTCAAATTTCTCACTTGCAAGTGCTTTAAGGGGAACGATATAGAGGCATTTCCCCCCATTTGTGATGGTATGGTGCATAGCCATTTCGGCAATCAGGGTCTTTCCACTTGCCGTAGGGATGGCAACGAGCGCGTTTTTCCCTGCAAGTATTCCTTTCTCCACGCATTCGGCCTGTGGGGGGTAAAGCTCTGAAATGCCAGCCTTTGTATACCTCTGCTTGAGATTAGTGGGGATTGCGAGGTCCTGAATAAGCATGTTTTAACCTTTTAATAAACCCTTAAAATCCCCTTAAATTGGTACGAATTGCATCTTTTTTTTTAAAAATTTAGTTCTGATTACTTTTTAAATTTCCAAGGGAAACAAAGCAGTTTCATCTATTGGCAGGGGGGTGTTTAAAGGTATTCCAGGCATCAGTAATAATAACTAATCATATCCTGTTTTGCCTCTTTCTTTTTCTTGTCCAGGAATGCAAAGACATTTTCATGGGGAACTCCCTCTATCAGCATATCTATCGCAGCGCGTGCAGTTTTGAGCTGCTCAGGATAACCGATCAAGGCGATAGTCTTTCCAAAGACAGAAATCTCCACATCTGTCATATCCTCAATCTGCTCACGTGCACGACCATCTTTTCCTATTATTCTTCCTCTGAGCCGATCCAGCTGCCGTGGACCTTCTGCCATACCTGAGAGATCAATAACATCGAGAAGCAGATCTTCATCCTCAATCATTTCAAAAGCACGTTCTGGTGAGAACCCACGGTTAATGGCGTTGATAATCTCCACAGCCCGCAGGAGCGATACCGTGTGCTCTTCAGAACTCTCAACCTTTACGAGACCTTCTTTGCTATCGACGGTAATTGTTGTGTGGGTCTTTACTTCAAGTTCTTTTTTTGTTGCACCGCCTTTTCCTATCAGAACACCCACTCTGCTTCCGGCGATTTTTACTTCTTGCATCATTTTTCCTTCCACCTCGAATTTTGGATATAGATATCCTCTTCACACCACTGTTCTCTTAGCTTATCATAACGGGGTCCGCGGTTATCATGGTTCAGCGGTATCAAGCCCGGTCACTGCATTGAAAATTTCGACATCATTACGCACATCGCAGCGGTTTTTAAAAAACCTGTTGATATTGCGGATATCCCTCATCAGAAACTGGTAAGCACGGGGGTGATCACGGGTAACCGACTGACCCATATCAATGAGATATGGTTGGTCGCCGTACAATATATTGAACTCGCTCAGGTCCCCATGCACGAGTTCAGCTTTGTTGTAAAGGATATCGATATAGTTCATGATGGTTGCATAGATTCCAGCCGGGTCATCGATATCAGCATTTTTGAGCTGCGGGTACGGAATCTCATCCTTTCCTAAATATGACATAATAAGGATATTCCGGTCCCAGACGAGGGGCTCGGGAACGGGAATACCCGCCTCTCTGGCTCGTACAAGATTGGAGAACTCCTTTCTTGTCCAGGCAAAGACCAGCTCTTTCCGGGATTTTTTCACGCGGGAAAATCTACGGTCACCAACTATATAGGAGCTCATGGTGGTAAAATTTGCCGTGCGGATCCGGTAGATCTTTATGGCAATCCCCGTTCCATCACGTTCACCATAAAACACATTCGCTTCTTTGCCGGTGCTTATCGATCCGCCAATTACTGAGAGCCATTTTTTATGGACGAGCTTGTAGAGAGCAAGGAGTGTGACGTCATCAAAAACATCATCGGAAACTTTGAACTGGTCAGCATCTTTGATACGGACACCCATCTCTTCTAGTCTCTTATCGAATTGATCCATTCGTTTCTCTAAACTCACAGAGAGCCACCGACAATCATAAGGTAATTTTCCAACTCAACGTATATATTCCCGCACAGGCTCCAGTATCTCAACAAGTGACTCACCACAGGATTTCTTGAGATCGAGCGGATGTACTTCACCCTTGCCATAGGATAATTCAAGCTCCGGGTAGCTCGTAAAAGTCCGGTCGCCCCCGAATTTTTCCGGCCTTTTAATGGTAACTTCAGAAAGACGGGAGAATATATGAAACTGGAATATCTGGAGAACCGGATTTTCCGGAATTTCAGGAGGACAAAACGCCTTCTGACATTTTTTGCGAATTTCTTCTTCCGTATCAGCAATGGATATGTAATTTCCCTGCGAAGATGACATCTTTTTTCCGTCAAGCCCATTAAGAATCGGCGTGTGGATACACACCGGAGCTTTGTATCCGAAATTGATCAGGTGCTCACGGGCGAGCATATGGATCTTTCGCTGATCGATACCCCCGACCGCCGCATCCACTCCGAGCATGGCAATATCGGCCATCTGCATGATCGGGTAAACCATCTGTGAAACCGTAGGATGGTCCATCTGCCTTCCTACTTCATCCATGCTCCGTGTTGCCCGATTCAGGGTAATCTGCTGGGAGAGCTGGAGCACAAGCAGTTCATAGTCCCGGTTGAGCTGAAGATCGGATCCCAGAACATATTTCACGTTCTTCAAGCCAAGGCCGTCAAAACAACGCCGGTTGTAATCGGCGAGTTCGCGGACTTTTTCCATCGTTCCTTTACGGTTGAGGAACGCATGGAGATCGGCCAGCAGGACGGTGACTTCAAAACCAGCAGCCTGGAGATCCACAAGTTTGTTTACGGTAACGAGATGGCCGAGATGTATCTCGCCACTGGGTTCGTATCCTGCATAGACTTTTTTTTGCGGTTGGGCGAGAAGTGTGCGGAGGTCGTCTTCTGTGACAACTTCAACAGTATTTCGGGTTACCCGCTCGTACGTATCCATTAAAAATAATGGGTTATGATGGGTGTTAATGGTTATTCTGGATGAGGTTTAATCCGATAGCTCACGTTGGTAGTCAATATTGATTTTGCCGCGTCCTTCTCAAGTCCGACCATAGCGCGGATTGCATCAATATTTTCAACAACTACATCGGCTTCCTGGTGGATTGCCTGGAAAAAGCAGAGCTCGTTTTTATTGGCGTAGATTGACTCTTCAAAGATGCAGTTCTCCCACAGGTCAGAGCGTTGCCTGCCGAGATCCATGGCAAACTCCTTGAGTTCGGCAGTACTTTTAATTCCCAATGTCTTTTTGATGAGCCCCAGGCGGGGATGATTTTTGATGAGATCAATGACCCTGTCACGGCTGACTGGTTTTTTGGTAGTAATCTGGATTGCATGCATGTGCATCATGGTGGTGGGCACGATCATCGCCATTGTGGTGATAGAGATGTGAGGAAGAACTGTCAGGACATCCGGGCCATGGTGACTGGGGACACTCACGGGATCAAGGACAACAGCATCTATCGGTCCTTTTTTTATCTCGCCAGGATCGGATCCACGCCTTACCATAACTGCATGGACATGCGAAACACCATACTCTTTATCTATTTCATGAATGATACGGCAGAGTCCGGTTGTGTTACAGGAAACCACTCTTACAAACTGCCTGCCAATTGCATCCTTGTAATTGCATGACGAATTGAAGGAGAATCCGGCGATCTCATGCTCTTCGCCCCCCTGCCAGAGAGCCTTTTTCCCGAGTTTCTCGTACAGTGGTTTATTCGTTGCTCCTACATCACCCGGTGTTGCATCCACAATAACATCGGCAGCTTTGCACATGTCTTCGACTGATCCGACAACGGTAAGCCCGGCTTTCTCGAATGCAGCCTTTTTTGATAGATCCGCAATATAGAGAGGATAACCTCGTTGTTTTGCTACAAATGCTTCAGCGTTCGGGCGGGTCTTTGATACCCCGATCACTTTCATGTCCTTCTGGGCGGCAACCGCATCAGCAACACGTTTACCGATCGTGCCGTAACCATTGATGGCAACCTTGATCATACAATCGTACATGGTAGTAGTATACAAAAAAGCTATGGGGATGAAATCAACCTGCATGTTCAGTATGATCCTTTTTTTAAATACCATACATGTGATAAAGAAAATGTGAAATAATTTATAAACGCAACTCATTTCCTGAATCGTATCGTCAAAAGAGAGATAATGGAGATTTTTTTCAACGGTAAATGATACGGTGTGAACCAGGATTTTCCCATGGAAAATTATAAAAAAATTCAGTATTTTTCTTTACTCCAGCCGTAAAATTTCCGGATAGAACGATTTTATCAAATGTTCAATCTGTAAAAATGCCGTTTTATGATCAATAAACATTCTGAACGATTCGCCCGTCTTGTTATACAGTGTCAGGAACCCGGGAAGCAGAACCGGATTCATTAATTCTATTGTTACCAGATCTTGTTTTGCAATTTCGTAGACCAATAATTTTTCAATAGTCTCGATAGTCTTTGGACGATTATCAATGGTTGCTCTGGTACCAAAAAGGTCATCCAGAACATAGGGTCCATACTGCATTCCCCTGGGTTTTGAGAGATCAAAATCGGGATTTTGGATAACAAACAACCGTTGGTTTGTTGCATAGATTCCATAACCCCTTGGAGGTGATGGGATGAGACCAGCAAGAGCTCCGCTCGCGCTTCCTCCGGCAACTTTGAGTGTAGGACTTGATATACCCCCGATATATATCTCCTTTTCTGAATCTCCCGGTGTTTGAGCTGCCTGCTGTTGCTCGACAACCGTAATTGTCTCTATTGCCGCAATCAACACACCTTTCCCGTCGTGCACCGCAGTTCCTTTACCCCACAAATACATCGGTTTTTCACGAATTTTGACTTTTTCCATTTCACCGATAAATGTGTTCCCCACTCGTTTTATTCCCGGGAATTTTCCGGATTGTCTTTTATCTGTTGATATGACAATATAATCAACCAGCATCGGTCTTGGTTCACCGAAAAATGGAATGGCATACTCACGATTTCCTTTACCCACCATTTCCTTTGACGGAACACCGGTCAACTGTTCCATGGCTTTATTCCATATAATTACGACTCCGGTTTTGTCGATAGCAAATACCGGGTTCTCGAGCGTATCAATGGTTTTCGTAAATGTTTTCCACTCATCCTCAGATTCCGAACCAAGTGTAGTTGTTTGCAGGGTAGAGACAGCATCCTTTACACTCTTTGAAGAAGGGGTTTCATAAATCTGTACCAATCCGGGAACCTCCCTCCCAGCTGTTTGATACTCAATACATATCTCCATCGGAATTGAAAATCGCACGATAATTCCATTGAATCAGAGTGGATGATCCATCACTCTTCTTAATGGCATGTTCGATGAGTATTCCAGGATTTAATGGTGATAGATTGTGTAATTGCTCCACAATTTTTTCGCGCTCTTCTTCCGGTAGTAATGAAATAAAATTGCTACCGATTGACTCTTTCTTCCCGTTTCCTATAAAATTCGCATATGAATCATTTACATAACGAATTTCTCCTCCCGGGAGAAAACGGCAAAGAAGATCGGAATTGTTTTCGATAATTGAACGATACAGACCTGCACTCTCAAGCAATGCACGGTCTGCCCGAATTTTTCCGACACGTCCCTGTATGAAGTCAACAATCGTGTCCATGTCATTTACAATTCCCCCTCCTTTTTGCACATAATAATCTGCACCATTATTTAACGCATCGATGGCAACATGGGCACGATGTTTACCGGTGATGATAATAAAAAGCCCGGAAAATCCCCCGGCCCGGATTTCCCTGAGTAAATTAATCCCGTCCATATCAGGAAGACCAAAATCTGCAATGACTGCATCAAACTGCCGGGCGCTTAAAAGTTCTAATGCATCTGTTGCATTCGAACATGTTTTTACCGAGAAACCCGGGTTCCCGTTCAAAAAAATTTTCTAAAATCTCCAATACCAAAGGTTCATCATCCACGCACAAAATAGAAATTACCTCATTATCGGTCAAAGTAATTATCACTCCTTGTTTATATGCACCAGATACTTTTTCTATTGTTACTTTATTACAGGTAATCTATAATATTTTAGCCTCTGATTTTTTTTAATCAAATGAAAAACGAATTTGCTAACTTTTTTATAACTTGTCCGAAACAATCAGACTCTTTTTAAAAAAAGGAAACCTCAAATATAGAGTTCCTGGATTTTTATCACTTCTGTACTGTCCTTTGCATTTGTGTACAGATCAAGTGGTTCTCTGTTTACCTCCAAAAAGCGGATACCCCAACTGACTTTCGAGAGGAGTTCTGCTGCCCGATCCTTTTCCCCAAGAATATACAGTGCAGCAGCAAGTGCCTCAACTGATGAAAGTACACAGGGTTTGCCAAAATTAACCGGATTTGCCGCAATTAAAAAGGGAAGCGCCCGGCGGATTCGCCAGGAACGTACTTTCCCGGTGTCTAACACTACCCATGAGCAATCCAGTACCGTTATTGATTTAACGTACTTATCTGCCGGGGAAAGTGCCTGCTCTGCAGTGGGATCAAGGAGTAGTGTATTTCGTGGTATTTGGGAAATTTTATTGAATATTTTTAAAAAACCAGATTTTTCAAGTTTTTTTACTGTACACTTCCTGGGGTCACAGCTGTTATCCCGATATGCATACAGCGGCATCATTGATCATCTGTGCGTGCACACACTGTATCAATGTACGTACTCTGCAGCCCCTGTATTCTCAATCCTGCGCTGCGTGCAAAGGGGATCACGAAACCCTCGGATCTCGTGCTGTTCGAGCGCACAATAGAACGGTGTAAAAAATTCAGTATCGAAATGATACCGCTTCCCTGTCCGGAGACGGTCTATCTGGGACCTGACAGGAAACCCGGGACATTTCTTGAACGACTCAACACACAGGAATTTACCCACCTCCTCGATGTGATGGCAGAAAAGGTACAGGAGATCTATCGAACTGCGGGGACTTCCAGCCTGTATTATCGGGGTCAACTCGTCACCTACCTGTGGGGTGACAAGCACTTATTATGGAAGTGAGGGTATCACTCCTCCAAAAAAAGCGGGTCGGGGTGTGTTTCTCAAACGATTCCCTCATATCAGGGCTATGGACGTGGCGACATTTTCTCAATATCGCGTTTATCTTGCAGCACCTCTGTTTTCAGAAGCCGAACGTGCTTATAATCTATCGATTGCCAGACATTTGAAAAATAACTTTTTTGATGTATATCTGCCTCAGGAAGCGGGTGATGATTCAGACACAAGGAACAAAGAAGAACAGGTTCGGATCTTTTCAGAAAATTTAAGAGCTCTTGAAAAATGCCGATATAATTGTTGCAATTATCGATGGTGCGGATGCAGATTCGGGGACTGCGTGGGAGATGGGGTATGCATACGCACACGGGAAAACAGGTAATTGCGTTACGAACAGATTTCCGAAGATCCGGCAGCTATGAAAAGGTAAATCTCATGCTCGAAGAATCGGCAACTGTAGTAACGAGTATAGAGAGTCTTCTTGATGCAGTTAAGTCCCCCTTAACCGTGAAATCAGATTCATAGTAGTTCGCTCCTGAAAAAATTATCGAATCACGTAGATCTGGAATTTCAGTATCTCCGAAAATTTTCACTTTGCACGGCTTTACAGGAACGAGCACCCCATGGTCCCCCTCGGGCAGAAGTGAATTCATTCTAAGTGCTGTTTCAACTCTGGTTGGCACTCTAACCGTTCCGATTTTTTATCTGATAGAAAAAGAGTTATAGGATAAAAATATCGGTATCATCAGTACTGCCCCCTCTCAAAGGAATTGATTGAGGAGAAGTTATCCGTGTTACCAATTCAAAAAACAAAAAACACCTCGTTTTGTATAAAATCTCTTATTTCTAAACATCCAATGGTTCTTTATGTCCAACCTTACCGTCGCTATCCTTGCTCCCCCCGACTATGCCAAAGATCTGGGAAAGAAAGGTACGACCAGCGATATTACTTTCTATAATCTGAAAAAAGGGGATGCAACTGTCACCTTCGTTGAACCGACACGGTATCCGGAAAAATTATCCTCTCTGTTTTATACGGTATCCATTGCGGATCGTGTGGTTCTGGTGGTTGATGAAATCAACGCTACTTTTGGGGAGTGCGTTCTGATGCTTCAGTGCGCAGGCAAATCCAATGGATATCTTATCCTCAAGAACTATATTTCAACGGATCAGATTGCACCGCTTCTCAAGGGAACGGTTCTTGAACATTACGAAGTGATTGAAGAGGATATAGTCGGGCTTCGCGAGAACATGCTCGATATTTCCGTTAAACAGACAGCCCACCAGAAAGCTCATGATACCCTGGGAAAAGGGGTAGTTCCGGTTGATGCGCATTTCAATGTGAAAGGAGTCGGGGTTGTGGTGCTCGGGTTCGTAGCACAAGGGGGGATAAAAAAGCACGATATGCTCAGGATCCTTCCGACCGAAAAAACCGCCCAGATTCGCTCTATCCAGAAACATGATGACGATGCTGAGAATGCGATTAAAGGTGACAGGGTTGGTCTTGCCCTGAAAAATATTGAATCAGAAGACCTTGACCGAGGTTTTGTCCTCACCAACGATCCAGCAATAAAATATGCCACCACCATATCGGGAAAAGCCCAGCTTGTGAAATACTGGCCGGCTCCTCTGAAAGAAGGTATGGTGTTATATGCCGGCCACTGGATGCAGTTCCTCCCCACCCGCCTGGAAAAAGTCTTTGTGAATGGTGACTGGAGGATGCCCACCCTTACCCTTACTCTGGAAAAAGCACTGGTATACTCTCCCAACGCACGTCTTGTTCTCCATTATCTTGAAGGTGGCAAGCTCCGGGTAGTTGGGAGTCTTGTTATCTCTTAATCATTTTTTTGATTTTCGCGCTCACCTTAATTTTCCTTCTTGCCCCAAAAAATTTTCAGCTTTTCCTTCTGTTTCCTAATACCTTATGTAGTGGTAAGATTATCTGTACAATGATAATTATGGAGATATTTGGATGGATTGTGCTGGGTGTAATTGCCCTTGTCATTGTCGGACTGATCATCTGGGCTGTTGGTATCTACAACCGTTTCTACAGCCTGAAAAATTCATCCGAGGCAACGCTCGGACAGATCCGTGTAGCCATGAAAAAACGGCTGGACATGATCGACCAGCTTCTTGGTGCAGTTAAAAGTTATGCGAAGTTTGAGAAAGAAACCTTCGAACGTGTTACCGCAATGCGGGCAAGTGTTGCAACTGCCTCACCGGGCGATCTGAATAAGGTTGAAGCCGAATCCCGTTCGATCTTCGGACGCCTGTTAGCGGTTGCAGAAAATTATCCTGATCTGAAGACCAATACGACGGTCATGAGTCTCATGGATGCTGTAAAAGGAATTGAAGAAGAGATTGCCCGGCAGCGTTATACCTACAACAACATCTCACAGGAGTTTAACACGATGATGGATACAATCCCCTCAAATTTCATCGGACGACTGATCGGGCTTATCAAGCTTGAATACCTGCAATTTGAAGAAGCGATCAAAACTCCTCCGAAGATTGAGTTCTAATGGGTAATAGCTGTGAGTGAAATAAAACAACTGGCATTGCTTGTTATCGCGACTCTGGTCCTCGGAATAATCGGGCTGGGTCTCGTCACGGTAATTCCTCCACTCTTCGAGGGCAACCTTGTGGTTGACTCATATGATGCAGTCCTGTACGAAAACGGGACCCTTACTGAGCAATATACCTATGATGTCAGGATATCTGGCGAGTATCGCATGCTCTTTCGTTCTTGGGAAGCACCTCTCACGTTTGGTACAAGTTCAAAACCATCAGTGCAATTTGTTTCAGCAACCGTTCCATCCGGTACTATCGGCTATGCGAAAGATGAGGGCGGAAATGTTAATGTCATCGGTGTTGCCGAAGATAGTTCCTTAAAAGCAACCATCAGAAATCTTGCCGAAACAAATGAAGTCGGAATTTACAAACCTGATTATTTCAATGAGGGAAAATATACCGTCGCCTATACATACATCCTTCACCCCCCCATCGAATACGACTCCTCCACATCGCACCTTAACCTGAAATTTGCAGGAGGGAGCCATATTCCGTACCGGAACGTCAGAATCACGGTGCCTGCTACCAATGTTGAACAGGTCTTTGTGTATCCCCCTATGATGAAGACGGAAAAGAATAGGGATAGTTACGTTATCACCGGTAGTGTTGCAGGAGATGAAAATCTGGCGGTCGAAATCCTCTCAAATGCTGATGGTTTCAATCAGATTCAGGGATACAGGAATAAAATCGGGAACGTCAGGGAATCAACCAATTCGGCTGTTTTCTGGTACAATCTTACGTATTATGTGGCGTATTTCCTGAACTACTGTGCAAAAATTGCGGTATTATTCGTCCCATTCCTCCTCCTCTCTATTTACCACAGGTATGGCAGGGAGAAATCATTCACGGTTCCTGAATACCTGAGCACGATTCCAAATCCTGCACTTAAACCATGGCAGGTGAACCTGCTGTTCAAAGGTGATGCGCACGATTTCGATGAGGATGGCTATTACGCAACACTGCTCGATCTCCATCGGAAAAAGATCATCTCTATCACTGAAAAAGGAGAAGGAAAGGGAATTGAGATCAGGGTGCTCTCCGGTGCGACAACCGATCCCTACGAGCAGCGTGTGCTCGGATTTATCGATCTTGTAGCAGAAAACAGTGTGTTTGATACTGCCAGAATCGAGGCACTTGCCCTCCGTGCAAAGACAAACAGCAGTGCAGAGGAAAAAGCGTTGAAGTACCAGCGAACGCTCACTGATGTTACCACAGGGTGGACACGTCACTTGTTTCCCAGTATATAGTTGATGGACGAGATCACCTGGTGCCGCTCTTGCTGACAGGTATCGTTCTGTTTGCAATTACCTTGATCTTTGCCTTTGTTGCGTCCATTCAATCGTATATTCTCATTCCTGCTGTCGTGCTCTGGGGGGTAGTTGTGGTGCAGGTAATACTTTCTATCGCTGCCCCCTCCACGCTTTTCGGGCATTGGAAAGATAACCGGTATAAAGAAAAACTTGAATGGGATGCATTCACCCGCTTCCTTTCTGATATGGCAATGATTCAGAAGTATGCGCCGGCAGATCTGTCGATGTGGGGCGAATGGCTGGTGTATGGAACCGCACTGGGTGTCGGGGACAAAGTGGAGCGGGCAATGAAAGCACTCAACATCCGCGTAGCTGAAACAGGTGTCCCCATCGGTGTTATGGGAATGAACTCTGCATTCGTTCCCCTTATGCACTTCAGCCCACCAAGTCACGGAAAATCCGGGGGTTCTGGTGGTTTTGGTGGTGGAGGATTTGGTGGTGGCGGAGGATTTGGTGGCGGTGGTGCCGGAGGGAGATGATTTGAACCCTGCAAATTCTAGGTACGTGTGATCATGAAACAATTATCATTTCTTGACGTTTGGCAATAATTTAAACGCCATTTTGGCCGTAATCATATAAGATATAAATCCGCACAAACCATATGAATACCAAAAAGGGAATCTGATTATATGCAATATACAGAAGGGCAACTCGGCAGGGTTTTTGTCGTGAGGATCGATGACGGTGAAGATATGTTGATTTCGCTGCACCAGTTCATCAATGACAAAAGTATCCAGGCCGGCTCGATCCTCTTCCTTGGTGCCCTGATGAACGGGAGAATGGTAACCGGACCAGAAGAGCCGGTAATACCCCCAGTTCCCCATTTTGTTATGTTTGAGGGGGGTTGGGAAGTCTTTGGTGTGGGAACTATTTATCCGGGTGAAGGCGGCCCGCACATCCATTATCATGCCTCGGTAGGTCGTTCCGGGCATGCCCTGACCGGGTGTCTGAGGGAAAAAGCAATAACGTATCTTATTATTGAAGCGGTTATTTTGGAATTTACCGGTCTTTCAGCACGGCGGGAATTTGATAAAAAGACCCAGGTTCATCTTCCGGTACTGGGAAACGAAGAGGGTACTCACCTCTCCGGCACAGATCGATGAAGTGGATTCAGGTGAATCCAGTGAAGAATCCCCACAGGATGAAGAACAAATGGACGATCTACCCGAAGGACTTGCAGATATTATCCGTGACCTGACTGGCAGATCTTCATTGTGAAGAATATTTTTGGCTCATCAGAATCTTCACTAATCCTATCTCAATTCTTTATGATACATCAGCCAGAATTTCTTCCCCTGTCAGACATTGAGAGAAATAAGCTGGGTATCCGGCAATTTGATATCATCCTGGTGACAGGAGATGCATATGTTGATCATCCCTCTTTTGGTACTGCTCTGATTGGCAGGGTCCTGTGGGATGCCGGTTTTACCGTTGGAATCATCGCCCAGCCCGACTGGACAACTTCTGCTGATTTCACTGAGTTGGGAAAACCGCGACTGTTCTTCGGTATATCTTCAGGAAATGTTGACTCTATGGTGAATAATTTCACTCCGAATCTTAAACGGCGGAGTGATGATGTCTATTCTCCAGGGGGGATCCCCAAACGACCTGATCGGGCAACCATTGTTTACACCAACCGGGTGCACGAACTGTTTCCGGACACTCCGATTGTCCTCGGCGGTATTGAAGCAAGTCTTCGAAGGTTTGCCCATTATGATTACTGGCAGGATCGCGTCCGGCAGGCAATCCTTGCTGACGCTCCGGCAGATCTTCTTGTTTTCGGCATGGGAGAGAGACAGGTGGTCGAGATTGCCCGGCGGCTTGCATCCGGTGAAACCGTTGCATCGCTACGGGATATCCGGGGAACTGCGTTTAGGATGGAAATAGCAGAGTGGCGCAGTAAACGACCGGAAGGGATTATCGAACTCCCCGGTTTTACTGAAGTTGCACAGGATAAAACATCATACGCCCGTGCGTTTGCGATGCATTATCGCGAACAGGATCCCGTTCGGGGAAGGACACTGGCGCAACCGCACCCGAAGACTGTTGTGGTCCAGAATCCTCCAGCTCTGCCATTGTCGACCGAAGAACTTGACCATATCTATGATCTGCCTTTCTCCCGCCGTGCACACCCTTCATATACCCAACGAGATCCCTGCACTAGAACCAGTGCAGTTCTCTGTTACGAGTCACCGGGGGTGTTTCGGTGCCTGCTCGTTCTGCGCCCTGACCCATCACCAGGGCAGGATCATCCAGAGCCGGAGCAGTGCATCGATCATCCGCGAAGTAACCCGAATGACGAGGATGCCGGAATTTAAGGGCATCGTGCAGGATGTAGGGGGTCCGACGGCGAACATGTACTGCCTTTCCTGTGATCTCTGGGAAAAATATGGAGCCTGTCGGGATAAACACTGCAGCCTGTCATGTAAAAATCTGGACACGAGCCATCGGCATCAAGGGGAACTCCTTAAAAAACTCCGTGAAATTCCGGGTGTGAAAAAAGTCTTTATCGGTTCCGGGATTCGTTACGATCTTGCGCTTGCAGATGATTCCGGCTATCTGGAAATGATCTGTGATCATCATGTTTCCGGACATCTCAAGGTTGCACCGGAACATGTGATAAAAAACGTCACAGATGTTATGAACAAACCTGATCGTGAAGTTTTTGATCGGTTCTGCGAACGTTTCGAAACATTGCAGAAAGGCAAAAAGAAACGGCAATACGTGCTTCCATACTTCATGTCGGGACATCCCGGTTGTTCCATCAATGATATGGTCGAGCTTGCTGTCTATATCCGTGACCACCAGCTTTACACCGAACAGGTGCAGGACTTCACACCGACACCGATGAGTGTTTCGACCTGTATGTATTATACCGGCCTCAATCCCTTCACTCTGGAGCCGGTTCACGTACCGAAAGGGAATGAAAAGAAGATTCAGCGTGCACTGATGCAGTATCGTGATCCAGACAACAGGAGATTAGTTATTGAAGGACTTAAAGCTGCGGGAAGAACCGATCTTATCGGTAACGGAAGGCAGTTCCTGGTACCTGCCATTGAACGGGGGACTCATAAGTACGCATCAAAACACAGCAGAAATAAAAAATAAAGTGATTTTTTTTAAAATCATTTCCTTCCATATTCATCGTCGAATCTTACAATGTCATCCTCTTCAAGGTATTCTCCAAGCTGGACCTCTATAACTTCAAGTGGTATAATGCCCGGATTTTTTAAACGATGCCTCATACCACTGCGGACAAACGTGCTTTCACCTTGCCTGAGTAACCGGGTCTCTCCGTTCAGTTCGACTTCCGCAGTCCCGCTTACCACAACCCAATGTTCACTCCGGTGATGGTGCAACTGAAGGGAGAGTTTCTGGCCAGGTTTGACACTAACGCGTTTGATTTTATAGATTTCCGTTTCTTCAAGAACCGTGTAAGATCCCCACGGGCGGTGCACCTGACGATGGAATTTGGTAACCGGATCGCCGCGCTCATTATACCTGTTGACAAGTTGTTTTACCTGCTCTGTATGCCCGGTGTCACAAATAAGGAGTGCATCGGATGTGTCAACAACAATGAGGTCATGAACACCAATGAGTCCTACATGTTTTCCCGGTGCCTGCACAAAATTATTTCTCGCTGAAAAATACTCCGCGTTACCCACATTACCCTCACTATCATGCAGCTCGATGTCGTAAAGGGCTTTGAATGTACCCAGATCACTCCACTCGGTGTCAAGAGCCACAACGGCAACTTTTTTTGAGTGTTCCAGCAGCCCGTAATCGATGGAGATCGATTCAAGACTTTCGGTAATCTGCAATATTTCCCTCGATGAATGCTTTGAACAGATCCGGACGATATTTTTTCAGTTCCTGAAAAAAAGAGTCAGTGGAGAGGAGAAATATCCCGCTGTTCCAGAGATATCCCTTCCGGACATATTCTTTCGCAGTTTTTTCATCAGGCTTCTCTTTGAATTCGTCAACAACAGACCCCAGGGAAAGCGGTTTTCCTGGTTTGATATACCCATAACCTGTCTGGGGGGAGGTTGGTTTTATACCGAATGTGACAAGGTTTTTTCTGGACAGTGGTTCTGCAGCGCGAATCTGATCGAGTGCGGAATCGCCCAGAATGTGATCACTGGGGAATACAACTACGGTGGCAGCGGAAGAAATACTCCGGATCCTCTGCATAGCCCATGCGATGGCAGGCAATGTGTTTTTCCCTTCCGGTTCTGCAAGAAGATGATCATCAGAAATGGTGTATCCAAGTTCCTCAATCTGGTTACGGACGAGATACTGGTGGATTTCGTTGGTCACCACAAATATCCCATCGGGATCTGAGAGCCGGGTTGCCCGTTCGTATGTCTTCTGAAAAAGTGAATGACCGTCAAGCGGGATGAACTGCTTGGGATAGTACTCCCGGGAGAGTGGCCAGAGTCTCGTCCCGACTCCTCCAGCAAGAATGATGGATTTCATGATGTATCCGTATTCCTGAACAGGTTTTTAATTGCCATATCGTTCAGAAATATATCACATAAATCTGTCCGGAGTCACTATTTAGAGAATTCGATCATGCAAAGGAAAAAAAAACGAAGGTAACTATACCGCGCTTGCCGGATTAATATGCTTGTTAACAGGCAATTCATCTCTATGGTCAAAGAACTTCTGTAGCCACAGTTCGGTACAGATAATCCGCCAGATTTCCGGAGAATACAAAGATCTCCCTTCAAGGAATTTGAGATAATCTCTCGTCACAGCATCCGCATCCCAGAATGGGCGTTCATGAAAGTCAGATGAATTAAGAATTTTCAGAATGCATGGTCGCAGATTCTCTTTCATCCAGACTTCTTCTGGAGTAACAAATCCCATCTTATCCATCCGGCACCGGATCAATTCGGGAATAATTCCTTTAATTGCCCTGCGCAGAGAGACCTTTGTTACACCGTTCTGGATCTTCTGTCTTAAAGGCAGAGACGTAATATACTCCACTACCCTGACATCAAGAAAGGGCACCCGGGCTTCGATCGAAAATGCCATGGAATTCCGATCCTCGTAGTGGAGAAGTGACGGTAAGTTGGTTACAGTCAATTCCCGGTGAAGCACATCACTTAGGTTACCACTATACCTGTTGATTTCTTCAGGATATCCTTTAAGCAGCTTCCTGCGTCCTTTTCGTACCAGAAGCTGTCGCAGAGAAGAACCAAGAAAGCCAGGGTGGTACCTGAAACTGCCGAATATTTCATAACAAGCTTCCCACCAGTGGAAAGTTCGCAAAAGGTCGCTGATATAACTACCCTGGTATGCGAGATAACCGGCAAGGAGCTCGTCAGCACCCTGGCCGTCCAGCACTACTTTGACCTCTTCGCAAGCGATCCGCATCACACAAAACTGCGCATAGATGGACAATGAACCAAACGGTTCGTCCTGCATATAGACTGAGCTGGTCGATATCATTCCAGAGATCTTCAGCGGATGGTTCGGTCTGCCGGTTATTGACACCGGTCACCGCAACGATCTCACCTATATACCGACTCTCATCAAATCGCGTGTCGGAAAAAACTGCGGAGAAGGTTTTCTGCCGCTTTCCTACACTGGAAGGGGCCTCCTCACGGATCAAATTATTGATAAGATACCGTAAGAGTCGATGAATCGATACCCCCGAAAGGCAGGTTCCAACAGCAACATCGCTCCTGAGATGGATGCTGGTTGCATCGTGCAGCAGGGACCGTATCTTCGATACAACTTCTGCATCAGGCACGTTGGCACGGATCTCCGTGTTGACCTTCGCATCCCAGTACCGGAACGGCGATTGTGCCCCGTCCTTTGTTACAACCATCGCATGGGCCGGTCTCAACTGGAGAATACCGTCAAACATCGTCCTTTCGGAATGGTCGAGTACTCCCCATGCAAGATAACGTACCCAGTGTGGCATCATCTGGTTTGGTGCCGACTTTCGGGTGAGCGAGCAGTGCTTTGATCTCTGAAGCAAAAAGGAATGTATCATCAACCAGCGTGTAATAGAATGGTTTGATGCCGAAACCGGTCCCGTGCACAGAACAGTGTTTCGGATTTTTCATCAATGAGTGCAAATGCCCACATGCCATTGAAATGGGTGAGGCAATCGGTTCCCCACTCTTCATAGGCATGAAGGATCACCTCGGTGTCAGATTTTGAATGGAACCGGTGTCCTTTCTCTGCCAGATCCCGATGAAGTTCGAGATAATTATAGATCTCCCCATTGAATACCAGCCAGAGTGTACCGTCTTCGTTGGTCATCGGCTGCTGGGCATTATCAGAAAGATCAATAATTGCGAGCCTGCGATGTATAATTCCTGTGCAACTACTGAGACGAACCCCCTCCCCATCAGGTCCCCGGTGTGAAAGCCTTTCCGACATTAACGAAAGCAGCCGGCTATCCGGTTCCCTGTTGTTAAAACAGTATTGCCCCGCTATCCCGCACATTATGGTAAAAATGGACCCTGTATGATTAAAAAGTTGGGTGAATAATCTGCACGTATGAATGAACGCATCATTTCTTTTTTGAAGACATTGTTTTTCGTCTGGATTTAACTTTACTCACCCCTTTTGTCTCACAAGGTATGCAGCGTTCCATCTTCTCGTCAAAGATACGGTAGGAGTTCGCGAGCACCGATGAGTTGGAGATCATGCCGGCAAGCAGTATCACTTCCAGGATCTCTTCCCTGCTCGCACCCATTTTGAGAGCAGCCTGCATGTGGTATCCTGTGCAGTGTGGACATTTTAGTGCCGCTCCCACAGCCAGACTGATGAGTTCCACATATTTTGGATCGAGCGGGCTGGTCTGAGCCACCGTACCCTTGTAGAGAAGATGGGAAATAAGTACTTCAGGGCGTTCTCCCATCCGTTTGAAAATAAGAGGAACACGCCCGTATTCCACTTCAATCTCCCTCATCCACGTATCGGCCGTGACATCTGCGCCTCGCGCCACAATCTGTGCGAGACGCTCCTCAAATTCTTCTTTGGTTGTTTTTTCCATTATATCACCGTATTCGTTTCTGAAAATGGCAGGATTTTTACAAGGATATAGTCTCTCATTCGGGAAGGAACAACTTCAGATATATCCCCGAGTAATATCCCGTCTTCGATCTCGAGCTTCCTGAGATCCCCGGCAAATGTATCATAGGGCAGTTTGACCCGAAGCCCGGCCATCTGCACCGTAAGGGGTGTTGGAGAAGTGACCCCGTGGATGGCGGGTACCTTTTCTTTGATTAAACCCATAAGTCTCGCAGGAGAAACAGAGAGGGGATCTTTCTGGATTTCTTCACGCTTTTTTTCAAGTACCCGTATGATCTCTGCAATGATCTCATCGAGTTTTTCAATTTCATCAGCCTCTTTTGTCCGGCGCATGAACCTGCCGACATTGCCGACATAGCCGTCAACCGGGGGATCTATGATCTTTTTGAGGGTTTCTTTGTCCGGGCCCCCGCAGAGCACGATAGGTATCTCAATACCTCTTCGGAGAGTGGGCATTTTGTATTCAATACAGGTTTCAAAATTACCCATAAGATATACTGCAATATCGTGTTCGTTGATGACATCCCGTCTCCTCATCATTTAAACCGGCGATCCTTTTTCCCGGGCCGCGTGCGAGACTGACCATATTGCTCTTGGCCCCGATCCGCCGCACATATTCCGCGATATCGCAGGACGGGTGGGGCAGGTGGTGGATCTCAAGGCTCATACTGACAATTGCAATCTCTGTGCCGACGAGAGGAGTATCGGTCACTTCCCCAAAAAGCGGTTTTGCTATCTTGCGGATAAGGTCAATATCATCACGGGGAACAAAGCACTGGAGCACGACTTCCGCAGCGATTACGTGTTTTTGGATAATATACCCGCCAAGATCCTCAATGAGATCGGTGATAATATCATGCTGGTAGATACCTCCCTTGTAGGTGATCGGGACAAGTGTCATGGCACCTCCCCCATAAGTGCAAATTTTTCCCTGACAATCTCATCGATGTTCTCGGTAAGGGTGTTTTCACTTGCCACAAATGAGAATTTTTCTTTGCTGAATTTCTCGCTTCGCAGGCGGAATCCTTCCGGTGCAATACACCGGAACGCATAGATGAGATCCTTGTAGAGCGATTCGCTCGGATCGGCGACAATAATCTCTTCGATCTCTTTGAGGTCTGCCTTGACATCATACAGGATAACGGTGAAACGGTCTGGCTGTTCCACATGGTCTTTGCCGAATTTCTGCCAGAAAATCTTGAGCATGGGAGCAAGGTATGTCTCATCTGAAATTACGAGGGTTATCTTGCCTTCCAGAGGATTTACATTGGCAAAATCCCCTACACGGACACGCGTGGTGATCTTTTTCAATATGCCCACTGCAACAAAGATCGGCACCTTCGGATCGATATAGATATGCAGCTTATGGATAACTCTCAGGAGGTTGTGGTCCAGCAGGACGTCGTTTGTGATCTGCCTGTAGTACTCAGCGCCCACCGGTTCGGGGCATTCCACTTCAAAGTACTCAATGGCAGGCATCTAATCGTCCTTTATAAATCCTGACACAAGCAGCGCCGATCCCACAGCACCAATATACTGTGAATAGGGCGGTACGACTATCTTTGTCTGGAGCAGTTCACCCATCGCAAAAACAAGCCCCTCAATGAGTGATGTGCCCCCGACCATAATCACCGGCTCCTTGATATCAACTTCCTGCAGCTGCTGTTCAAAAACCTGTTCGGCGACACTGTGACACGCAGCGGCAGCCACATCCTCGCGGGTACTGCCCGCTGCGAGTGCGTTTACCAGGCTCTGCGTCCCGAAAACGATACAGTAACTGTTCATAGGCACACGTCCGCCGAATCCTTTCATGGAAAGCGGGCCGAGCTCGGTGATATCGACGCCGAGCCGTTTTGCCGTCATTTCAAGGAACCTGCCGCTTGCACCTGCGCAGATACCTCCCATCGTGAACACCCCCGGGATGCCATCCATCACCGAGATCGCCTTGTTGTCCATCCCTCCTATATCAATAACGGTTGCAGGCCCATGCTGCCGGTTGGCAAGGTATACGGCTCCCTTCGAGTTTACCGTCAGTTCTTCCTGGATGAGGTCAGCATGGATCTCTTTCCCCACAAGGAAACGGCCATAACCCGTAGTTCCGACTGCCTGCACCTCATCCCGGGTGATTCCCGCTTCCTGGAGGGCATGGGCAATCACTTCCTGTGCACTTTTTATGACTTCGGTGGTGGGTTGCCAACCGGTACCGATAATCTTGTTGTCCTTCATCACGACCGCTTTTGTAGTTGCGGAACCCGAGTCAAGCCCCAGTGTTATGCCCTGCTGGGTTTCACGGGCGAGCAGTGCGCGACGCCGGGCAATGGTGGTAAGTGCCTCCATACGGGTGAGGAGTGTTCCCGCAGTAGTGCGTTCAGTAAATGAGTAACTGACTACCGGCAGTTTTGAATGTTCATTTATGTACCGCCGGAGTTCGTTACGAACGATTGCCGCCTCTGCGCACCGGAAACAGGTGGCGATGAAGACCGCGTCTGCCTCCACCCGCCCCTCCACGAGTGCCATAGCCCTTGCAATAGCGAGTTTTAAGTCCGGGCTCCTTACATCCAGCCCGAACTTATCAAAATCGCGGCGTATGTCTTTGAGGGCGACATCCGGGTAAAAAATCTCGCCACCAACTTCCCGTGCCGCGGCATCGATCTCGTGCTGGATACCGGAATATTCCGGCCCACAGGAGAGTTGTGCAATGCGTACAGGAGGTGTCATTTCGACTGCTCCCAGGTCCGCGAGGAAGCGTTTGATGGCAGCAACGAATTTCACGCCCTCTTCCTCATTCTTCGGGTAGTACAGCTCAAGCTTTGGGATATCTTTCTGATGAACGAGAAACTTTACCAGCTCATTGGTGCGGGCACATCCCATGCACCCGAACGCGAGATCTGCATCGTTGATGATGATCGCTGCTTCACACTCCCCAATCATCGGCCCATAGAGTGACATGCGACCGCGAACACCGGCAGGCACTTCGACTGCAGCCCACTTCAGTCCCTTTTTGGGCTCTTCGGGAGTGATCTGGAGTGGAGGGGATTCGAGTCCTGCAGTCTGGATACGTTCACGGATGGCTGTGGCAGACGAAAGGGGTGTGTGCCCGAATCGTGCCACCATGTCAGAGAGGATCAGGCTCGTTGAAGGGTAGATGAATACTTTTACCATATCAGGACTCCTGTGCATCGATCAGTTTCTTGAGTTTGTAGATGTCAAGTAACGGGTGCTCCAGCGGATTTTCCGGGGCAGGAATGGTCTTCTCATCACGTTTTTTGAGTTCCTCAAGCCCGTGCGAGACATAGGGGATGATGGTCATCTCGTGCTCCATACCATTGTATCCTGGCCTTGCACCGCCAAGGTTCGCCCGGCAGCGGCGGGGATCCCCGGGAGGAAACCCGCGGTCTTTGATAAATATATGATCCGGATCGAGCTTCCGCAGTTCCGCAATAATGCGATCGACTTCATCCTCTTTACCATTTATGACAATCCCAAAACAGGTCTCCTTGATCATTACACCCTGCGAGATCTCATATGCACGTAGTGCAAGATCAGCCGGTGTAACATCAAATGATTCCACTACCACGTACTTTGTTACGGTACCTACATGTGTCAGGAGTATATTCGGTCACCGCTTTACCACCCTGATATACACATTCTCCTTCTCCTTTACTTTTTTCAGTTTTTCCGTATCGATAACACGCCCGAGAATATTGGTACCTTCAAATGGTTCTGATGTGGGACCGAACTCTTTATTTGCCGAAAGGCGCACACCCACAAATCCGGAAGCTCTTTCGGGAATCATTGGTGATGGCAAGTGCGGCTGCAGGAACCTCTCCCTTGGGTGTATTCTCAGGATTGATCTTTATCCCTGACGGGATAGTTGACCTGAACAGAACTACGTCATCGAATTTAAAAAAGACCGGTATCATCCCGGCATCATGTTGCTTTAGCCCTGTAATACGGCGGAATATATCGCAGCTGACGGGTGCTTTTTCGTCATCCAGCTCAATATCTATTACTTTTTCCAGAGGGGCTGTCGTTACTGTAACCGTCCGCTCTTTGAGGACATCCAGGGTATTTCCCGGATCCTGTGAAACAACAATTCTCTCACCCTCTTCTTTATCAACGTTAAGTGAAATTTTCTCTGCTGCGGCGATCTCCTTTGCCTTTGTGAGGGGGAGTCCAAGAAGGTCAATCCGTTGTGGCAGAACGCTGATAGTGAGAATATCCTGCTCTTTAGCAAGTTTTACCAGTTCAATCCCATGAACAACCTGACCGACAACATCGTGAACGGGACTGCTGGGAACATCATCCCGGTAAATATAGATACCTCCAGCCAGTTGCCCAATGGTTCGAACGGTAACCGTCCCCTCCCTGCGCGGGCGCCGGAATTCTGGTTCGATATCTTCAGTACCAGCGAGTCGGGAATCAAGGATATGGGTGCTCGTTACCCGGCTGACAGAAAATTTCCCTGATCGAAGTGCAAGAAGCAGGTGTTCAACACTTCCGGAGGCTTCCGTTGTGATCCGTTCCGGGGTATATCCCTGAGCGATCACGTTTACCCGGGTTACGATCTGCATCCCGTCTTCAATAACAAGGCTCATGTCGGTTGTGGTGAAGGAACGGCTTGTGTCCGCCCAGCTGATGACCGGCTCGATTTTCGTGATACGGTCTCCTGTTGTCCATCGGTCGAGTACCCCCCTGCCACTTACAACTTTTGCAAAGACCCCGCCACTTTCATCTGCCCCATGATCTGCAGAATGGCGGGCTTTTGAGAAAATCAGGTAGGATCGCGCCGGCTCATAACCCCCACAACCGAGAATCACATCACCTCGTTCGTAAAGGTGGGGTTTTCGCAGCGGGTGAATCGGAGAGGGAAAAGGTCCGAACGCCGTAGCGTAACGATCACCCCAGTGAAGAGTGAGTTTTTGCACAATTTCAGGAGATTTGAGGAAATCATCGTTCCCCCCAACAATCTCAATCGCGACTTCTCCTGCGGTGGTGCTGATTGCAAGAGTGCCTGTCTTTGCCTGTTCCTGCGTTGATGGGCGAATAATTGCTACACTACATCCGGGAGGATGATGGGAAATGATAGAACCAAGAGTGCTTCCCTCACTGACCTCCATCCTCTCTCCATCGAGGTGGATGGTAATCATTCCACTTGTCATGCTGCAGGTTGACTCATAAGCTTGCGCTCTTCTTCAGTAAGGATTGCGAGCACTTCTGCAGTCTTACCAATCTGCACAATCTTGCCGCCACGCATAAGTGCCAGCCGGTCACAGACATCCCGTACAAACTCCATATCATGCGAAACGACGATAAAGGTCTCTTCCATCTCTTCGCGGGAGTGCATGATTGAATGTTTCACATCGATCTTTGTGATGGGATCCATTGTGCCGGTTGGTTCATCAAGTATCACAATCCGGGGCTCACGAATGAGGACCTGGGCGAGTGCCACACGGTGCCGTTCCCCCTCGGAGAGTTGCGCCGGGCATCCGTTCAAGGATCTCCCTGCTTTTTTCATCAGAGAATCCCGCCATCCTGAGCGTTACGAGTGCCTTTCGCATCGCGAGCTCTTTTGGGAATTCCAATCCGATTGCATCGGTAAGGTTGTCAAGAACCGTGCGATGGGGGAAAAGGTCATATTCCTGGTGCAGGAGTCCGATATATCCCGTTGCCCTCCCACGCTGCTCAATCCCGGGTTTGGTCATATCGATCCATTCTTCGCCAATCCGGATATTCATCTCCCCGCTGGTTGGTTCGACAAGACCGGCAATAATCCCCGAGAGGGTAGTCTTTCCTGCGCCGCTCTTTCCGATGATCCCGAAGATCTCTTTGGTATAAACCTCAAAGGTGACCCCGTTTACTGCCCTCACGACACCGCGATCAACAGAAATGTAGCGTTTGAACAGATCGCGTGCAACAACTACCTTCTCCCCCAACTCGGTCTCTTCAAATTTTTCAGTGTCATCATACCCTTTCATGAATTCCGCGATGACTTCTTTCGGGGTTCCTATTTTTGCAATTCCTCCATCAACCAGGAGGATTGCACGATGTGCTACATCTTCAATTACCTGGGAGAAGTGGGAGGTGACAACCATTCCCATATTGTTTGTCTTGGCCGCGTCTATAAGCATTGAATGAACTATTCGCGCAGTGCCAGGATCGAGGGTGCCTGTCGGTTCATCGGCAAAGAGCATGAAAGGTTCCTTTGCCAGCTGACGTGCGAGGACAACACGCTGTTTCTCCCCTCCTGAAAGATCACGTGCGATATGCATCATCCTGTGGGAAAGTTTTACCTGGTCGATAAGGTCAGCGGCACGGTTGATGGCCTTCTCCTGAGGGTAATCAATATCATCGAGAGCATGAAGTACATTTTCGATGACCCGGTCATCACCGTACAATGCAAAGGTGCGCTGGAACATGATTGCGGTACGTCGCATCAGCCGGCGTTTAAGCGTCTCATCTCCCTCGCTCCAGAGATCTACGTCAAGTGCAGAGAGCGTACCCCCGCAATGAGGGCAGGATTTTCCCGCGGAACTCCCGACATCCATGTAATTGCATCCGTTACACGCTGCTACATGGTAGATTATCTTCCCGCTTGTCGGGGGCTGTTCCACGCCCCGGATGAGGTGCATGAGTACCGTCTTACCTGCGCCACTCCTGCCAATAATTCCCAGGATCTCCCCTTCGGCAATCTCAAAAGAAATGTTCTTGAGTACCCTCGTGCTATCAAAATCCATGCAGAGGTTTTCTACCGTGATCAGTGGAGCCTTCATAATACCCTTATACCTAATGTGATACTTGTGACATATTACCTTTTATATGATGCATCACAGTCGTCACGATCGAAACGTCCTGTCGATGTGAGCAGCTTCTGCACGATAGTAACAACGTCACCCACGTTTTTTACTACATAATCAGCTTCCTTGTAAAGTTCTTCCGGCCGGTTACCGGCCTGCTGGACAGTAAGTATTGCAATATCGGCATTCTGCATGGCACAGAGATCATTGATCCCGTCACCAACCATCAGCACCTTGTCGTATTCCTGCCTCAGGTCATTGACTATCTGCGCTTTTACCGTGGGTGTTGCGACACCATAGACCCTGTCGCGGGGAATTCCCAGATGGTCTGCCATTTTTTCCAGTTTTGTTACCCGATCTCCGGATGCGATGAAGGTCGGCACCCCCATGCGATGGAGGGCTGTTATCGCCTCTTTTGCACCATCAAACGGCCAGCCACCGGCAGTTATGGCAAATTCAATGCACTTGTCTGCCATGTTGACAATCGCACCGCTGTTCAATGTCACGATCGATTCCGCTTTACAGACTGTCCAGACATTCCGGATGCATTCCTGAAGATCACTCACCCGGACCCGGCAGTCAGTATAGAGCACATCCCCGATTTCTTCTGCAGTAACAATTTTTCTGGTACAGCTGACACCGAATCCGATGTTATGTTCTACGAGGTAGGCAGAAAGCAGCATTTCACCCGGTGTTTTGATAATATCCTTTGAGTGGACAGGCAAAACAACGAGTACGCGATCAGGAGAACTGAACGTAAGTGTCGTGGTCTCGATACCTGGCAGGAGTTTTTTGTTGCAAATCTCCTTTGCAACCCGGTACGTGTTCAGGAGCGTTCCGGCACTGTCAAAGACAACTGCTAACGACATGGTGATACCCGGTGATAAACTCTATGTACTTTTCTGAACATTGAATCAATGAAGCTGATGTTCGTAACTGAAACCGCAAAGAAGATAAAGAGCATGGAGATTAGGGGTGCCGGAAGAATTGCGCGTGAGGCTGCTGAAGCACTCCGGCGTCATGCGACAGAAATCCGGGCAGGCAATCTTGTGTCTTTCCGCCGTGAAATGGAAAGTGCTGCACAGACCCTTGTTGCCACGCGCCCGACTGCAGTCTCGCTGCCAAATGCCGTGCACATTGTTATGTCTGGCCTTGATCAGGCACGAACACTTGAAGACGCGCAAGATGGTGTAATCCTTCGTGCGGAGCAGTTCATACACTCGTCCCAGCATGCTGTGGAAAAGATCGCACAGTTCGGTGCACGCCATATACGCGATGGAGATACCATCCTCACGCATTGCAATTCTGAAGCCGCTCTCGGGTGCATTATTGAAGCGCACCGGAGTGGCAAAGAGATTGAAGTCTTTGCAACGGAAGTGCGCCCGCGAAACCAGGGGCTTATTACGATCAGGACACTCAATGATGCCGGTATTAAAACCAACTTCATTGTTGATTCGGCTGTGCGTTCGTTCATCAACGAAGTTGATCTTGTGATCGTTGGAGCAGATGCTGTCACGGTGAATGGCGCAGTGGTGAATAAAATCGGCACCTCGCAGGTTGCCCATACCGCACATGAAGCGCGGGTGAATGTTCTTGTTGCAGCAGAGACCTATAAGTTTGCGCCGCGGACAATTTTCGGTGAATTGATCCAGATTGAGGAGCGTGCCGGAAACGAGGTGCTGGCAGATGAGATCGCCAGTACCCTTCCGCATGTTACCGTGCGCAATCCCGCATTTGATGTGACTCCCGCGGAGTATATCGATCTTATCGTAACAGAAGCAGGTGCTATTCCGCCGCAAATGGCCTATATCATCATCAGAGAATATCTTGGATGGGGTATCGAAGAATTCCATAAAACCTTTGAAATTAATACAAGACACGAGGAATGAGTATATGACAGGTGCTTCAGATAGTGGGGGCAGCAACTGAGGGATATACGCATGGAAATACCATTTACCAAACTACACGGAAACGGCAATGATTTCGTATTGATCGACGAGCATGAAAAAATTATCATACCGGATGATATGAAAGGGCAGTTTGCTGCTATCTATTGCGACCGTCGGTTTGGGATTGGGGCAGATGGGGTTATCTATCTCTCCAAATCGGAAAAAAGCACGTTGAAAATGCGCATACTCCAGCCGGACGAGAGCGAAGCGGAAATGTGCGGTAACGGCATCCGCTGCCTTGCGAAATATGCTTTTGATGTTGGGTATATAAAGGAATTTTGTACTGTGGAAACCCCTGCAGGGGAGATCGGTGTTGCTATGGGGTATAAGGAGGACGAGTTTTCAGCGACCATCACCATGACCACACCGAAATTTGACCGGAAAGATATTCCGGCAACCGGCGAAGGGGAATATAAGGAGAGAATAGGGGAGTTCGATGTCTACGCGGTAAATACCGGTGTCCCCCACGCGGTTATTATCATTGATGCGATCGATGCGATCGATGTCGAAGCAGTGGCTCCTGCAATCCGCCACCATGCGACATTCGAAAAAGGGGCGAACGTGAATTTCGTTGAGAGAACCGGGCCTGACAGCATCAGGATCCGCACGTTCGAGCGTGGTGTGGAGGAAGAGACACTTTCCTGTGGTACTGGCGCCACCGCATCAGCGGCGGTCGTTCACAAACTGGGGTATACTGGGGATACCGTCAATGTGGAAACACATGGTGGGCCCCTCACTATTTATCTCAAGGATGGTGCAAAAATGGAAGGACCGGCGACAACGGTTTTTTCCGGAAAAATCACCTACTGAACTACCCCTCTTTTAAATTCCAAACACGTTATCGCCATTATAGTGAAGGAATTTCCCGAAATGCTACCCGATATGCAGGTATGCCGTTATCATCAAACCTTATCGCCATAACTTCTACCGTTACTGTTGTTCCATCGGTTCGGATAAATTTCTCTGTAATTACGGGAGCAGACATGCCCTCAGTAGCACTCAATTCCTTCAAGCGATCTTCCAGATCCTTGCGTGACTCTGGATGAATAAAATCAAAAATTGGTCTACCAATCAGATCCTCAGGTTTAGCCGCACCAAGAACCTTCGCTGCCCTCTCGTTTAAGAATGTTATTTTCCCTTGCTTATGAATCGCAATTGCATCAAATGACTGTTCCAGGAGATGCTTGTACATCTGTTCACTTTTTCGGAGCTGTTTTTCAATATTTTTTTGTTCAGTGACATCACGGGCAATAATCGCGATTTTTTTCACATTTCCGGACTCGTTCACTATGGGATACGCAACCGTGTCATACCATCTGCCATCGCGTTGATCAACAAAGCGCACCATTTCTTTCTTTTCCAGTACCGGAGCCATCAGTAATCGTCTCGATTGCGCAACCTCCTTTGGCAGGAGATCATATGACATGGTACCAACCAGATCATCGCCCCGCTTTCCAAAGCGTAAAGCAGCAATTTCATTGAGTGCCAGAATCATTCCCTGATTATCAATTAAAATTACCGAATCTGTGGGTGCATTGATGAGTGCTCGTGCAGTCGCTTCACTCTCACGTAATGCGTTGTCTGCCCTTTTTCGTTCGTTGATATCACGAATAATGACGAGATCTGCAGGTCTTCCTTCATAGGAAATAATTCCTGCATTCAGTTCGGCGAAGAATCTGCTCCCATCCTTGCGCATAAGTATAGCCTCGTAAATTGAGGGTAATGCCTCGCCATCAATTCTCCGATTGTAACGATCAACGACATCAGGAAGAGTATCAGGATGTATAAAATCTGTAAAATTCCTACCTACTATCTGATCGATTGTCCCCTCCCCCCAGAATCCGATAATGTACTGATTACACATCTTCACGATATTGTCCTGTATAACAACTATACCATCATTTGCTCGTTCAATGAGGATTCGATATTTCTCTTCACTCTCTCGCAATGCATTTTCCGCACGTTTGCTTTCTGATACGTCTCTTATAGCTACCTGAATCAGCTGGTTTTCCACCAAGGGATGTTCTAACCCCCCTACCTTCGACAATGATCGATGTTCCATCAAGGCGAATCATTTGTAATACTAACGAAGGTGAGATCTCTTCTTTCAGGTCTTTTTCAATATTTTTCATTACTGAATCGTGAAAATCCGGATGGATAAAATCAAGGACATTTTTACCAATTATTTCGTCAGGTTGCGAAGCACCAAGAAGGTTGACCGCTGCAGGGTTAATGTAGGAAATCTTTCCCCTCCTGGTGAATGATAACAGCATCCGGTGATATCTCAACGAGTTGGCGGTAGCGTTCCTCACTCTCCTGCAGCGTCATCTCGGTTCGTTTTTTCTCGGTAATATCCTCAAGAAGGACAGAGACCCCCTTTCGCCCGTCATCGAAAACGGTTGGTGCGATCCGGCAAAAAAAGATGATATCTTTTGTGGTTAGTACAATCTCCCCAGCCCATTCTTTACCGATGAGCCCCTTCCGTATGTTTTCGAGAAATCCCGGGAATAAATCATCAAAGACCAGGGCAACGGGTGTATATTCAATATTTTTTCCCAGCAGGCTTTTACTATCAGTTCCGACCAGCTTAAGAAATGGCTTGTTTGCAAAGATTATTCGCAAACTGTTGTCCAGCTGCATGACCAGTTCTGAGGATATGGACAGCACTGCAGAGAGTGGCACTCTCTGTGAGAGCATATATATCTTGGCCATTCCCAGGCGTCGCATCTCAACCTGTCCGGAAATGAGGAGGTTCTCAAGGTACCGCCCGGCAGTGTTCCGATTGATATTGACTTCCTTGACAATATCCGTGATACTCAGGCCCTGCGGATTTTCCTTTAACAAATCTTTAATCTGAAGGGCAATTTCTTTTCTCAGAACCATTGTAAGGATTCTATGGTGTCTTTCATTATATAAAAAAATTCAGATATTACATTGAGCTGAATGAAAATACGAAAAATTGCTCCATAGTCTAAAAATATATAATAACCTTATAATTACTCTCGTGCCCGTATCCCGTCTCCAACGATTTCAAAGTCAAAGGAAGCCCCCTCGGGCTGTGAACGGTGTTTGACAAGCCGCGCCCTGCGGAACCCGGGACTATCGGTCTTTTCGAGCCGGATAATCACTTTGGAGAGGTGCTCCAGGGCAGTACCCCCGAGACCGAAATAGGTGTTTTTCAGGGTGTCCATGTATACCTGGTTGGTGATGATTACCGGGATCTCGTATCGTTTGGAATAGCCGAGCAACTGGATCATCTGCCGGGTGAGCATCTGAATAGAGTCCCTTCCCTTCTCAAGATCGGTTCGGTACAATGCAGTGGCGGAATCCATGACCAGTAACCCCGGTTTCTGGATCTTGAGAACCTTCTCGGCTTCTGCAATCATGGCACCCTGGTGCTCGAAATCGAAGGGTTCGAACAGGAAAAGCCGGTCGGCAATTTTTTCTGTATCCACACCCGCTATCTGCCGGAACCGCTCAATGGAAAAACCCTCAGAATCTATGAACACAACGGTGTGTCCTGCCCGAAGGCAGGTAACTGCTGCAATCATACATAATGTACTCTTGCCACTCGCAGGTTCACCATAGAACTGGGTAATCGTCCGCACTTCAAGCCCGCCACCAAGCAGCTGGTCGAGTGCGGTATTCCCGCTGCTCCGGCGGTCAGTCTTCATCGGTCACCTGATGGAGAACTATTTTTCTTCACTAATTTCCAGCCGGCATGTTCAATGGCGCGCAAGACTTCGCGCACCGGGATATCGAGCTCCGTTGCCCAGTCCCGGGCCTGATCAAATTCCGGCTTGAGTGAATAGATTTCACCGTCCATCCACCCGTACTTGACCGCCATCGAGCGATGTTTTCCGGCAATTTCAACATCTACATGTCCGATGGTCCGTTTTGCAATAAACCGGTGAACTGCCGGAATGCAGCGTATGCCAAGTGTTCCCAGTTCCCGTGCCATCAGTTCCGCAAGTTCCCCGCTTTTATCCCTGGTGCAGATTACCTGGATAAGGAACCCGGGCCTCCCCTTTTTCATGATGATCGGCGATGCACTCGCGTCCCGTGCACCGGTTTTTAAAAAACACGTGATTGCATGGGCAATGACTTCCCCACTGACATCGTCAACATTTGTCTCGAGAATATCGACCATGTCCTGAGAAAGTGTGCCGGTATCACTCACCGTTTCGATGACCATTGCCCGAATCACATTGGGCGTGCTGGCAGGATCCCGAGTACCGGCCCCATATCCAACCGCTTTGACGGTGTATATTCCGAGATCTGTTGGGCAATCGTCGAGAACTCTGCAAGGAGTGCAGCGCCGGTTGGTGTGCAGAGTTCGCCCTCTTCTTTTCCTTGCCTGATTAACAGTGCCGACCGTCTGAGAATTTCGGCAGTGGCTGGTGCCGGTATCGGAAATGTGCCGTGAGAGCCTGTTGATGTCCCCTGACCGAGTGTGATGGGCATCACGGTCACACCATCAACACCGAGGGAGTGAAGAGCAGTACAGGCGCCGATTACATCAGCGATTGCATCATCAGCTCCCACTTCATGGAAATGAGCGATGGGCACCATGAACCCGCTCTTCAGCATCGTTGATCCGTTCGAAGACTCGTTTTGCCATCGCGAGGACCTCTTGAGGGAGATCTGCCGCTGCACCATCGAGCCGCTGTCATCACCTCAGAAAGTGTGCGTTGGGCAGGAGTAGCATGGGTATCCACTTTCACCGCCCGGATACCCGCCCGGGTCACTTCAGTTATGCCCGGTTCTGCGATTACGGATTGCATCGCTCTCATGACACAATTTTTATCCGCCCCACAATCCAGCAGTGCACCGATAATCATATCTCCTGCGGCGCCGTGGAACGGATCAAAAACAAGGACTCGCATTTACAGTACTTATAAATCCCTGCGTATATGACCTTTAAGGTAATGCCTGAAGTTCAATTGAGGGTGGATTCCGCGTATCCCGGCGATCAGGGAGGCGGAAAAGCCCGGCTCGATCCCGAGACGATGTTACTCCTCAAGATCTCACCGGGGGATCTTGTGGCGATTGAAGGGAAACGCCGGACTGTTGCCAAGGTCTGGCGTGCGCTTGTTGAGGATTGGAACCAGCGCAAGATACGGATTGATAATTTTACACGGCTCAATGCCGGGGTGAGCATCGGTGATACGGTCAAGGTTGTAAAAATTGCCGATGAAGTGGAAGCAAAACGGGTTGTTCTGGCTCCTCCGGAAGACCTCCCGAAAAAGATACCGATCGCTAATAATCCACATGTAGTGAATGGGTTGATCGATTTCCCGATTGCGAAGAATGATTCAGTACCGATTATGCTGGGTCTGCCATTTATCCAGCCTCAGATCGTTGCATTCAAAGTCGTGGAGATCGAGCCTGAAGAAGCAGTTATTATCACCAAGAACACGTCCATCGAGTTCTCCGACAAACCCGCAGTAGGATTCGAAGGTATCAAACGGTTCTCTTATGAGGATATTGGCGGTCTCAAAGACGAACTTCAGCGACTCAGGGAGACTATCGAGCTTCCACTGCGTCATCCGGAACTTTTCCAGAAACTGGGAATAGAGCCCCCCAAGGGAGTCCTTCTCTATGGTCCTCCGGGGACTGGAAAGACGCTTATCGCAAAAGCAGTTGCAAGCGAGAGCGGTGCACACTTCATCTCGATCGCCGGCCCCGAAGTCATATCGAAATATTACGGTGAGAGTGAACAACGACTCCGTGAAGTCTTTGAGGAGGCACGGGAGAACTCCCCGTCGATCATCTTTATTGATGAGCTCGACTCTATTGCACCCCGTCGCGAGGAAGTGACAGGAGAAGTAGAGCGACGGGTTGTTGCTCAGCTCCTGACTATGATGGATGGTCTTGAAGAGCGCGGGCAGGTCGTTGTGATTGGAGCGACGAACCGTGTTGATGCGATAGATGCCGCCCTCAGGAGACCAGGAAGGTTTGACAGGGAAATTGAAATTGGCGTCCCGAGCGAGCTGGACCGGATCGAAATCCTCAAGATTCATACGCGGAATATGCCCTTTTCCGAGGACAAGAATCAGATGCGGCTCGCCCAGCAGACACGGACTGTAATTGAACAGCAGAATATCAAGGAGGTAGAGGACAAGGCCAAGGACAGGTACCTGATGTTACTCGCTAAGCAGACTCATGGTTTTGTCGGTGCCGATCTTGCCGCACTTGCCCGTGAGGCGGCAATCCGTGCCCTCCGCCGCTATTTGCCTGATCTTTCCGAACATCTGGATGCCGATGAGATCCCGGAAGAGGTACTTGAGAAACTTAAGGTCTTCCCAAGTGACTTCCGCAGCGCTCAGCGTGATGTTGGCCCCAGCGCGATGCGTGAAGTAATGCTCGAAGTATCGCATGTGAAATGGGATACAGTGGGAGGGCTCGATGAAGCAAAGACCGAAGTCCGTGAAGCAGTTGAATACCCGCTTACCCATCGCCATAAATTCGAAGATCTCGGTATTGAACCCCCCCGGGGAGTACTTCTCTATGGTCCTCCTGGGACAGGTAAGACACTGATTGCCAAGGCAGTTGCAAGCGAAAGCGGGGCGAACTTCATTCCGGTCCGTGGACCGCAGCTTCTTTCCAAGTGGGTTGGGGAGAGCGAACGTGCGGTGCGAGAGGTATTCAAGAAGGCACGTCAGGTCGCACCATCAATTATCTTCTTTGATGAGATTGATGCACTTGGCACCTGCACGGGGCACTTCCAGTGATTCACACGTCATCGACAACGTCCTCAACCAGATCCTGACCGAAATGGACGGTCTTGAGGAGCTCAAGGATGTTGTGGTTATGGGGGCGACAAACCGTCCTGATATTGTTGATCCAGCCCTCCTACGGGCGGGACGGTTTGACCGGCTTGTCTATATCGGGGAACCCACGTTCGAAGGCCGGAAAAAAATTATCCAAATCCATACAAGGTATATGCCGCTTGAAGGTTCAGCGCTTGAAGAAATCATGCACCTGACGGAAGGTTACAGTGAGGAGGCAATCGCGGAACTTGTGGAGAAACTGGAAAAAGACCGGACTTTTGATCTCGAAGACATAAAGCCCCTTATCGTGCAAGCAGCTGAAGGGAGTACCGGAGCCTCTGTGGGTATACGACGGAAACGCTTTATTGAACTTCTGAATGAAAAACATCTGGTCTTAGCAGATCCACCCAGAGACCGGCTTGCAACAACACTCTCCGAAATTACCGAAGGTTTTGTCGGGTCGGATCTTGAATCAATTTGTCGGGAAGCGGGCATGCTGGCACTGCGGGAAGATGTGACTATGGTAACCAAGCGCCATTTTGAGGAAGCCCAGAAAAAGGTGCACCCGATGATGAACGAGAGGCTCAGAGAATATTACAAAAATATCCAGCAGCACTTCAAAGGTGGTCTTCCCAAACAGGCACAGCCACCGGAATACCAGTAACTCTTTTTACCTGCTTACAAGCATCATCCCGCCAATGAGGATCAGCATAACAGCAAACACGATCTGCAAATTTCGGCCGGAACAGCCGTGGGCGCACCGCACACCATATCGTGCTAGTGGAATGGTGGTTGCAGCAAGGATTGCAAAGGTCACGAGATTCATATAACCAATCGTGTAAGGTGGCAGGCCCGCCACATCCCACCCGTTGATAACATACGCAGTCACAGCGCCGGCTGACGAGAAGATCAGGCAGGCCGAGGAGGTACCTACCGCGGTGTGCATGGGATAGCCAAGGAGTATCACGAGGACTGGCACAAGCAGGACGCCCCCGCCAATCCCGGCGAGGCCGGAGACGATGCCAATCAGAAATCCGATGAGGAGATAGATACCGGGCGATCCACGGGGTTCGCAGACCGAACAGACCCGGATATGCCAGACCATGCGGACTGCCGTTGCAATGATAAGGAGGGCGAAGATCGTCCGGAGCACATAACCAGGCAGGTGGGCGGCGAGCGAACCTCCGGTAAGACCCCCAAAGACTGCGGCACAGCCCATCGGTATTGCAGCCTGCCAGTTCACTGCCCCGCGGCGGTGGTGGGCGAACGCCGCGCTGATCATCGTCGGGATCATTACGGCGAGTGAGGTCCCGAACGCGAGCCGGGTGGCAAGCGTTCCGTCAATCCCGGCAGCCGTATAGAGCCAGTACTGGACCGGTGTCATCAGAAACCCTCCGCCGACCCCGAAGAGGCCGGAAGCAGTTCCTGCAGTAATCCCTGTGATGATAAGGCTGACAAAATACAGGATCGGGTCCACAGGCTCTCCAAATCTGCTACAGAGTTATTATACCCCTAGTCTCAATAGTCTAACGGGATGAAGTATGGGACGACCTGCACTGCTCATCATCGATATGCAGAACGATTTCGTACTGGAAGGCAAACCGATGAGAGTTGCCGGAGCCGGTACGGTAATACCGAAGATCCAGGTTGCGCTGACTGAGTTCAGGAATCGATCCCTCCCGGTTTTCCACGTCGTGCGGGTACACCGGCCGGATGGTTCGGACGTTGAGATCATTCGGCAGGAGCTTTTCTATAAGCAGCCATTTGCCGTTTCCGGTACCAGAGGGGCAGAGGTTATAGATCAACTGGCACCTCTTGAGGGGGAGTATATCCTCACCAAGACAAGGATGAGTGCGTTCATCGGCACGGAACTCGACCTGATGCTCCGGACCCTTGGTGTAACGGACCTTGTGGTCTGCGGCATCCAGACCCCGAACTGCATCCGGACCACCGTTTTCGATGGTATTGCGTACAATTACCCTATTGTGCTGGTTGATGATGCGACCGGGGCAGCATCAGACGAGGTGCACCGGGCCAATATCCGGGACATGCAGAATATCGGGGTTAAGATCGTGCTGGCGGCGGATCTGCCAGGTGTGCTCGACGCCCGGTAGAATTCCCGATCAAATGCTCACCTGTTTTATACCCCAGGAAGTCCGGTAATCTTTGAATGGTTTACGGTAATATCGGGTGATCGCAGATTATCTGGAATATGGGAAGGTTGCCAGAAGTGATCCGGGAAAACGGCCCTGCAATCGTTCTGACCGTTTTACACCCTCCATGAAAAAAGAGGGGCATTGGAAGACCGCTAAATTGCACGGGTTTATTCTGATTAAAAAGGATATTTTCTGAAAATAACCGATTAAATCGATATTTCTCTTTGGCGTGGACACGCCCTCCAATGGAACCGGAAAACGAGTTTCCCTGATCGGCAATCGGATCCCTTAAAGGGCGTATTTGGGATCATGTCCCCGGATCCCTTGAAAACGCCCGGATTCAGACATCGTCAGACATTCTTCTGGATCCCCTCTGCATGCAAATACTCCCGGACTTTTCGATCAAACAGGGGATTGTCGACACTTAAATGGAGCCCATATTGAAGAGATCCAGGAAACAATGCCCTTAAAATGCCCGAATCTGAAGGTTTTTGGATTGTAGTTAACTCGGATTTTTTAATAGGGAAATGACCAGAATGAGCCCGGATTACGGAGTGCGGAGATGAGTGGGAAACCAACGTAATTGCCGGAAATTTTCTGATTTTTTAAAAATTTTTAACGGAAAAAGATCCTTCGTATTTTTTTTAATTTTTGCCGCCAAATTTTCTGTTTGAATTTTTTTTATATGCCTATTTTTTGTGAAAAAGTTTTATCAGGAATACCAGTGCATCGCGGTGTCCCTGTCCGGTTCGGTTTCACTATTCACAGTACGGATCGTTTACCGATTCCTCGATTACCCGGCGCGGTGGTTTACCCCGGCTTCCTGAACGGGACGGTCTGGATGTCCGGTCCGGTTCGGTCTCTTCATCATCCAACCCCACCTCTTTTGATTCCTCTGGTTTTTCTGGTGGTTGCAGGACCTGTTCCCGGTTGTGATAGGGTTTTTCTTTTTGAATAGTCTGTATATTCTGAGTTTCTTCCGCCATAGGTTTCAGGACAGATATTACAGGAGAGGTTACAGAAATAGTTTACTCTAAAAAAAACCGGTTATTGAGGGAGAAGTAATTGGAACGTGAATTCCTATTCACTGATCCTCCTTTGAGAAAAGTGTGACATACAGATTACAGAATGGAGATATTCTGCTGAAAAGATTTACCCCACCGTCATTCATCCATAATGGTGGAAGGTATTAAAGAAGAGTAGTTCAATCCATTCCAGGGATAAATCGATGGAAGTTGTTACACAGGACCCTGTGGGAAAAGTTTTTGGGGCCCTTATCAGTACTATATAATAACCTGAATAATCTCCAGTAAACAGCCATTGGTTCACACAAACCTATTAAAGCGGCAAAAAAAATATATGGCAGAAGCATTTTGGCAGATACAAAAAGCCACATCCAGGATATTCCGGATAGTGTAAAACAGAAAAAACGTACTACCGGTATTGTAGGTCTTAACCTTTTACTTGATGGTGGATTTCCCGAAGGGACTATCATCATGGTTTACGGGACACCGCTTGCCGGTGTAGATCTTGCGGCAATGCAGTTCTGGAAGGTTGAAGGCGAAGAGGGCACCTATCTGATGAACGATGGAGACGTAGAGACTGGAATGATCGACACCACGGATCTTCATCCTGAGATGTATATCCCCCAGATGGCGGGAGGACGTATTGTTGTTGACTCACTCTCGACAATAGTCATCAAGTACGGGATTGAGGAAGCACTCAAATTTTTACGGCTTACCCGCGAAGAAATGAAGAAACGAAGTGCAAATATCATGTTCGTTGTCTACACGGGGATTCACGCGCCCATAGAAATGACCAGGATCATGCGTGCAGCAGACATTGTCATCGAGTTCAAGACAGAGGTTCACCAGGCTGAGATCGAGCGGACGCTGGCTGTGCATAAGATGAAGGACGCGGCGTCGCCGCGGCGACTGCTGCCATTCATCATCACTGACAATGGCATCGAAGCATCGACTACTTCAAGGGTCGTATAAAAAAAATTTTTTTGGACTTTAAAGAACTACAATGCAAGCCGGACTTCCTTTGCAGCATCTGCCAGATTTTTTAATTTCCAGTAGGCGGCCTCACGTGACCTCATTCGCATGCCGCAGTCCGGATCGAGCAGCAGGATCCTTGGATCAAATATCTCAATCCCTTTTTCGATTCGCTTTTTGATCTCGGCAATGCTTTCGATCTTATCAATCGATGAATCCACGCAACCGTACCCAATCATCCGCCCGGCAACGTCACGGCGGGAGAGAAGATCGAGATTTGCGGGGTTATTGGAAAACTCGAAGTCCAGCACATTCACGTTGAACTTCAGGATTTCATCGAGAACATTCCCCAAATTTCCGCACACATGCATACAGGTTGGAATCCGCAGCGATTTCGTGATGATTTCAATTGCCTGTTTTCCGATGGCAAGATCCGCCATGCCTGTGGAAAATATCGGTTCATCAATCTGCAACAGGGTTATCCCTGCAGTTTCCAGTGCTTTTACCTCAGGAACCAGTGCAGCGGCAAGATCCAGTGCCAGTTCCTCCTTGTTCCGGTACATCGGGGTGCTGATATGAAGACCGTGGGCAAGCGTAGTGGGGCCGGTGATGATCCCTTTCACCTTCGGAGATTTTGTGAGTGTATACTTCGTATCTCCCACCGTTATGGGTCCGGATGCGGGCTGCACTTTACCGATAACCTCCTGACCCTTAATCCCGGGAAGTTTTGATGCGAATGCCTGGATCATGTCCCCACGGACCTGACCGTCAGATATGATATCGATGCCTGCTGCGATCTGGTCGGCAACTGCTGTTTCGACTGCGGTATGGAGGGGGTCAAAGAGACTTCTCAGGCCACTCCCTTTCACTACGGGGTAACTCCCGACAACAGTTGTTGCCAGCACTTTATCGATGAAATAGTCCTTTAACATAGGATATCCGGATAATTAATCGTACAATCGAATCGACCGCGGTGATAAAAAATGTATATGATCAGGGAACCAGCCGGTGCATGTCACGCGGGAACAGTACTGCCTCACGTACATTCGACAACCCAAGCATCGTCATAATCAGCCGGTCGGTTCCCAGTCCCCATCCTGCGTGGGGCGGCATGCCGTACCGGAACGGGCGCAGGTAAAACTCGAAACTCTCGGGATTCAGTCCTTTCTTTTTGATCTGCTGTACGAGGAGATCATGCTGATGGACACGTTGCGCCCCGCTTGATAACTCCATTCTTGGATGCATAAGATCGAATGCCTTGCAGATGGTGGGATCGTTCTCGTATGGCATGGCATAATAGGGGCGGATCTCGCTGGGCCAGTCCACAATGAAGTAGTGCCCGCCCATTTCTACTCCAATAGCCCGCTCTGCAGCGGGACTGATATCATCGCCATACTTGATCGGATCATCGATTTTTTTCTTTGCAATCTCTATCGCTTCACAGTAGGGAATCCGGGGAAACGGTGAAGTTGGAATGACAAAATCGGCGATTTCGAGGTTGGCGAGCTGGTCGCTGCAGGTCGCCTGGACATACTCGTAGGTTTTAACAATCAGCTCTTCGAGGATGCGCATTACCTCGAGATGATCTGCATAGGATACTTCGATATCGATCGATGTGGCCTCGTTCAGGTGTTTGGTCGTGTTGTGTTCCTCGGCCCTGAAAATTGGCCCGATCTCAAAGACCTTTTCAAATCCCGCTGCCATCATCATCTGTTTGTAAAGCTGTGGGCTCTGGTTGAGAAATGCCTCCTTGTCAAAGTAGGCTATAGGGAACAACTCCGTCCCGCCCTCTGTTGCGGCTGCTACTATCTTGGGGGTGGTAATATTGATGAAGCCCTCCCGGTGCAGGTACTGATTAACGGCATGTGTTGCAGCGCTGCGGATCTGGAAAACTGCAGCAACCCGCGGTCTCCTGGCGTCCAGAAAACGTGCATCGAGCCGGGTGTCGAGATCCGCCGGGACCTTCTCCACAACATCAAGAGGGAGTGGGCTGTCGGCTAAACTGATGATCTCGAACAAATCAGGCACGAGCTCCCTTCCCCCCGGTGCCTTTTCGATAGCTTTTACTATCCCTGTGACCCGGACAACAGATTCGCGGGAGACTTGTTTTGCAGCGGCAAGCACAGCCTCTGGAGCTTTCTTCTTCGGAATGGTTACCTGGATGATTCCGGTACGGTCCCGGATCAAAAAGAAGGCAAGACCCCCGAGATCCCTCACCTCATGGACCCAGCCGCAGATTTCTGCCTGTCCGCTTGCTGGTGTGACTGATTGTATGGGAATGCGCATAATTAAGTCCTATATCTATGGGGTGCAGGGGATAATGGATTTTATGGGAAAGTCCAAATCAAAGTTCCCGGCTCATATATCCTGATTGCAGGATGCTGGTAAAAGAGCACACCAAAAAATTTTTGGTGATTGTAAAATATCAGCCCCTAAATAGAAAACGCGAAATGTAAAAACTCAGCCAATTGAAGTCAAAAGATTAATCGCACGAGAAATTCGCTCTTGGGGGCTCCGCCCCCGCTGCTCGGGCACCCTCCCCTTTGCGATAGTGCTGTATTACCTGTTCTGGTGATATCGCACGCGCCCCGTCCCCCTCGGGGGACTGGTGACGCAAGGGGGGGCGATCATGCCAAATGGTGTGGTTGTCACCTCATTTGGGGGCGGATTATTGATAATCACCAATTTTTTTATTTTTTAAATCCCTCTCATTTCCGGGTAGAGCACATCCCCTCCCCCGGGCAGCTGTATAGTAGCTATCGTAGTATTGATCTGGCTGAGGGAATTAGCGAGGATCTTTTTTTGTGAGAGAGTGTAGAGTGTATCACCGATATAGAGCGAGCGTTTCACATCGTTCGGTGAACCGTACCACGCGTACCCCCCACTGGTGCTGTGCTCTACGGTTCCCCGCAGGTCAAAGCCCCTCTCCGGTGTGAGACCGAATACGTATGCCCCGTACCAGATCCGCTGCTGGTCGCCGCTGAACTTCTCCGGCACATCGATTGTTTTGACAACCCGAGCCGGGATCACGAGCAGGTTTTTGTTCTTGTCAAACAGGAATGCCCGGTGATCCGAGAGTGCAGCAGAGTCTGTACCGGAATCACCGATCTCCACCTTGTCGATCTGTCTGGGGTGCTCAACGTCGGATACATCGAACAGCGCGAGCTTCAGCCCCTTTGTGGAGACACCACCCCATTCATTTGCTGCGGTTTCCTTGCCGACGCCTATAATGTGGTTCTTATCATAAGGATGCAGGTAATCGGAGTAGCCGGGGATCTTGAGTTTGCCGAGAATCTTCGGGCTTGAGGGAGTCGAGAGATCGATCACAAAGAAAGGATCGATGCGTTTGAACGTGACCATGTAGAGCCGGTCACCGATAAACCGGGTGGAGTAAATCTTCTCCTGCTCGGCAATATGCGTGAGTGACCCGATCGTCTTCATTGCGCCGTCCAGCACAAAGACGTTATTATACTCGTACTGCCCCCGGTTCGTCCAGACATCTGACGTTGACGCTACACGGAGGTTACCCCCATACTCATCCATTGCGAACTGGTTCTTGAGGTATCCCGGCACTTCCCCTTTCGCGAGGTAGGTGATTGCACCGTTGTTGATTCCAATCTTATGGATCGTGGTAGTGCTCTGGTCAATCTCGCGTTTGCGGATTGATTCCTGCTCCCCGCTCTTCATCTCCGCGATGACAGCCTGCCTCTCACTGTCGCTCATTGTGTTGAAATCTTCCACAAGGGCGGGTGATGATACCCGCGCAATGCCGGCAGCTGATCCGGCGGAATCCTGAACTACATTGAGAACAGGTTCTGCTAATCCCCTCATCGGGCGGTACACGTTGTTGTACTTCTGGTAGCTCACGTACATTGCATCTGGCGAGACGTAGAGGATATTGCCGCTGCCAACGAGGTACGTCTTTGCATCCTTAGTGGCACCGTTGCGGGCATCGAACGAAGTAACAGTGGTAAAGTCATACTGCCGTTCGGGATTGTCGAAGTAATAGACATCAGGTGTCGCGACAATCTTTGCATTCTCCCTCACTGCAGGAACTATGATCCGGTCATTGTTCGGATATACAGATTCGCGGGAGAGCAGGTATACCGTGCTGCCAATCATGCGGGCATTCACGTAATCCCCGTCAATTGTGTAGTCTTTTAGGACTTTCGGGTGTGCCCGGTCACTGATATCATAGAAGACGGCATGGGTGACCGGTGCAGGGCGGTAATACGGGTACCGGGGGGGCATCATGGCAACTTTTGCTACGATGTCCGTACCCTGTGACGTGCCACTTACCTCTATGTCTGAAGAGCCGGTCTTAAGGAGCACGAGCCGGTCACCGTTGATAAAGATCTCACGGGGTGTATCCTCAAGTTCGGTCTTTGAAAGGACAGATGCCGATGTTGCCGGGTACGCATCCACAATCGTAAGCGTGTTGCCTGAGAGCACGTAGATATACCGCGCATCATTCTTGACGAAATCCGGCTCATCGACACCAGCAACCTGAACATTGGTCTGCGAGTAACCGGGCGACCCGATACCTGCGGCTGACGGGAGTGCACCGGATAGGGAAACTCCCTTTGCCGCTGACTCCTGAGCTGCCATGACCGGGGCAGGCGTTGCTATCCATGCCCCATCGGTGCGGTAATTTTCATCCTGTACGAGCTGGGTGTTGTTCTTAATGTATTCCCGGATTTCTTCCGCCGAGCTGAACTTTTTTATATCCCCTGACGGTGCTGTTACCGTTGAGCTCATGCATCCGCTTGCAATGACTGCAGCAAGCAGGAGCACGAATGAAGCAAGCACGACCAGGGAGAGTTTCCCGTGTGACATAGTTGATCAGGATTCTTTACACAGTAAAAGGTGATGAATCTGGCGTTAACTGCGAAAAAAACCGAATCTATTGCATATTGATTTTGGGTAAACCGCTTATTAAACACCAAAAATAAATATCACACTGCGATGAAAAAACCGATTGATACAACTGAACTAAAATGAATTGAAAAAACGTATATCATTTTTTCCGACATACTCGATGCTATAAAAAAAGAATACGCAGTTCTATCGCATTATGGGGGTCGCCGCAACGGCGTGGGCTGAGGCATTGCCGAATCCCCCAGGAATGTTATGAGGGATGTATCCTGAGTGAGTTATAAGAAAAAAGTAGGTGCTAAACTGGTAGTTTACCCTTGATTTTTTTAAAATAATGAAAGATCTCACTGTCTTTCCGTTGCTTTCGTCAGCCGTTCCACATTACTCCTCGTGAAGAATCCGTCAAAATCACCAAACCGCTGGATATATTCGGTCACGATAAAGGTGTTTTGCGAAGGCTCGGAGAAGATCTGTCTAAGACCCTCTTTCTCTGAACCTACAAGGTCGAGCAGGAATGCCATGCCATCTTTTTTCAGGGTCTCAACAGTCGCTTCGATGTTTTTGGTCCTGAACGCCATATGATGGACACGGGTCCCATAATTCTGGATGAACTTCTCGGTCGGGCCGGACTCGGCATCGTTCGTGAAGGGGGTAATTCCTGAAGTGAAGACCATTGCAAAGTCATCAGTGTCATGACGTGCAACACTCGTGATCGAGTTGAGTGATTTGACATGGACTGCAAAATCGTAATGGTAGTTGGTGAGTGCAACAAATTCAAGGATTGCAGCATCACGGTCCTGCGCACGGACCCTTGTTGCCGTATGATCGAGAACAGAGATATTTTTAAGGTGCCGGTATGTCGGTTTTGCAATATCCGGTGTAATGCTGATCCCTGTCTTCGGGACGTATATCCGGTCCTTACCTTTCCACTCAATAAATCCGAGAGAGTTTCCGGTGAATCGTGACGGGACGGTCTGGATGAAAGAATAGTCATCCGATTCAATGGGTGCAGGTGTAATGAATTTCACACCCCGCACCTTCTGGATGGCAACCAAATCCTGCAGGCTCTTTGAGTCAAAGACGAATGTCTCCAGCCGCGTGTTAGGCAGGGGTCCTGTCATTCGTGCTTTGTTGACCTCAATAAACGGGTTCATTGGCGAATCCCGTGAACGGACTATGACTGATGCAGACCCCGGTATACTCAGCACATCAGCTCTGGCACTCCTGTTCGAAAAATGCCTCAATACAGGATAGACCAGTATATCTCAGGAGTTGGTACACAGCAGGCACCAGATGGTCAGGCTCTGTGGCGATAATAACCGCATCGAGGTTACCAACCAATCCTTCAAGTCCCCCGTCCCTGCGGTTATCGATGGCTAACGATGCACGATCCTCAAGATCCCGCTCCTGATCAGACATAACTCCAAGCCCGGACTCATGTTCTGTAATCATTGTTGTGCTCGTCCCCTCTCACCATACATACGGTAGTGCGCTGATAAAAATAGTTATTTGAATCGTGTCCTGAAAAATACCGGATTATCGGGCTCCCTCAAATGCGATCCCTCCTGATTCAGGAACCGAAACGATTGACGAAATACTTAGCGAACGGAATCATCAGGTATACCAGCAGCGAAACTGAAGGATTGACAACTGAAATGAGCACAGCTATGAACGCGATACCCGGTACCAGCAGGGATTGATGAAAAAGTACACGCAGGGATTTACTGTCAGCCTCGGGATCGAGCAGGTATTTGGATTGTGAAATATAGTGAATGTGGTATGAGAAAATGAACCCGACGATCAGAATATTGATGTGGAAGAGCATCACGGCAACCAGGATATCGGGGTAGTCTCCAGCCACATCGGTGGAGAATGGTATGAGGACAACAGAAATGAGCAGGAATATGTTAATCCAGAGCAAACGGGAATCGACTGTGCGGACGAAATGGAACTGGCGGTGATGATCCAGCCAGAAACCTGCAAGAATCAAAAAAGCGATAATAAAAATAAAGATTTCCGGGAGAAGATCGAAAATTTGGCCGGGAAGTACGTCCTGAGCCTGGGATATATCTGGTTTTGGGGGATTAATCCCAAGTACGAGAATAGTCATTGCAATCGCAAAGATGCCATCGACCATAGTTTCCAATCGGTTTTTTGAGATATGATATCCCATCCTCTCTCTCAGTCCGCTCATCTCAGTCATAGGTTTATCCTGATATGCAGATATCAGTTTCCCGCTGTGTTATGACCATGTGAAAAAACCGAGCATATCTTGTTTTCCATCCAGGTTCTCCATCATCACCCCTCACCTGCGGGATAAAGAAATAGGGGGACTCTCCTCTCGCACATCTTTATACTTCGATAGTGAAATCACTACATGGAGAGCTGATTATGAAGATTATTGGTATAAACGGGAGTCCGAAACGGGAGAAGAGCCAGACACGCCGGCTTGTTCTGGGAGTCCTTGAGGGAGCACGTCAGGCAGGGGCCGATGTAACCTTTGTGGATGTCTGCGGTCTTGATATCAAGTACTGTACTGCGTGTGGTACATGTTACGCAAAGGGGGAGTGTATCCACGATGATGATTTCCCGGCACTTCTGGAAAAGATGCTGGATGCAGATGGTATCGTCTGGGGCTCACCAAATTATATCAACTCGGTCACCGCACAGCTCAAGACCATGTTCGACCGGATGGCGGATTCGATCCACTGCCAGTCCTTCACTGGAAAGTACGGCTGCGCTGTCTCCACGGCAGGTGGCTCAATGGCAGAAGAGGTCGCGGATTATATGAACGCAACGATGCTGCACCTTGGTGCGACAACAGTCGGCAAGGTGGCAGTGCTTGTCGGTGCCGACCCGAATGCGATTGTGCCTGCAGAAAAGCAGGCAAAAGAGCTGGGCAGGAAACTGGTCGATGCAATCAGCACCACATGGAAGGATCCGGTTCAGGAAAAACAACATGCAGAACGAAGGGAGTATTTCAAGCGTCTGGTAATGTTCAATAAAGATATCTGGAAACACGAATATGATTACTGGAAAGATATGGGTGAGTTGTAACTTTTTTTAAAATTGGATACCAATATTTCGGATCTTATTCCATCTGGATTTCATATCCCACATCCCCCAGAGATTTTTTGAATACTCCGATATGTTCCCACCCCCGTGTCTCGAGTTCAATACTCACTCTCGCCATCTGCACGGGTATATCTCGTTCTCCCTGCAAATGGTGGATATGGAGAATGTTGCCCCGTTCCTTTGCGATCACTGCGAGGAGCCGGGCGAGAGTGCCGGGCTGGTCGTCGAGCATTACCGAAAAACGCATGATCCGTCCCTGACGGGCAAGAGATTGCCGGATGACCCGGAAGAGCTGGGCACTTTCAATGTTTCCACCGCTAATCACGAGAACGACGGTGCTGCCTGACTGCACATCAATGGAACCGTTCAGTAATGTGGCAAGCGGCACTGCACCCGCACCTTCGGCTACTATATGTTTACGTTCGAGCAACAGGAGCATTGCATCCGCGATCTCTTCTTCGGACGCAAGTGCGAGATGATCGACATAAGTGCTGCAAGACGGGTAACGTGATTTTACCCGTCTCTGCAACCCGGATACCGTCGGCAATAGTCTTTCCCTCAGGAATCCGGTAAGGGAATCCATGCCGGATCGCCTCTCCAGCGGACGGGCATGCCTCTGCCTGGACTCCAATGATTTTGATTTCCGGCTTTTTTGCTTTTGCAGCCGTGGCTATACCCGCTATTAATCCTCCCCCACCGACCGGTATTATGATCATGTCTGTCATCCGGTAGATCAGCGAGAATCTCGAGTGCGATGGTTCCCTGCCCGGCGATCACCTCATCATCATCGTACGGGTGAATAAAGAGCTGCCCTTTACCTGCAATCTCCTGTGCCCTCCCGATACTCTCCTCTAACGTCTGGCCATGAATAATCACCTGTGCCCCATAACCCCTGGTCGCTTCCTGCTTTGAAAGGGAAGACCATTCCGGCATAACTATAGCAGCAGGAATGCCTGCAGAATGTGCTGCGACTGCAACACCCTGTGCGTGATTTCCGGCTGAGGCAGCGATAACCCCTTGTTCCCTGATTGCATTGATATGAGAAAGAATCTTATTGGTTGCCCCTCGCACCTTGAACGATCCCGCTTTCTGAAGTGTTTCGAGCTTTAAATAGACCTTCGCCCCCGTTATCTCAGAAATTGTCGGAGAGTACACGAGAGGAGTGTGGATGATATGCGGAGAAATCCGTATTTCAGCTGCCTGGATATCTGCAAGCGAGACCATGAATGAAGAAGGTATCCGGGAGGTTATGAGGATTACGTCTAAAAAATGATTCAGGGAGCCTCACTATCAAACAATCTCAGTAAACTCCTCCCTCATAAAAAAGAATTCACTGAATAATGAAGTGAAGAAAAAAGAATAGATGGGTATTAGCGTGCAGTTCGTTTCTTGATCATCTCAAGCGCTTCGAACGCTTCCCGTCTCACGGCAACATTTTCATCGGTGAGAAGGCCGGTCAGGTGGTCAACAGCTTTCTGGTCACCGATCTCGCCGAGCAGGAGCGCCGCTCGCTTCCGTACATCGCTCTGGTCGTCTTTTAATACCATGATCAGTGGTGTTGTCGCAGGCTGCCCGAGCATCCAGAGAGCTTCCATAGCACTGGTCCTCACCATGGGCTCTCCCGTGCGGAAAACCTGCATGAGTGGTGCAATGGCAGGAACTCCAAGGGCGGCGAGTGCTTTTACGACTTCAATACGGACTGACCTTTCGGGATCATCGAGTGCCTCCATGATCGGAGGGATTGCCCGTGTATTCCCTATCTGCCCGAGCACTTCTACAGAACCCTTGCGGATACCCGGGTTCTGATCACCGAGCGCTTTGATCAAAGTATCTACTGCGGGCTCACCAATAGTGACAAGGGCAAGTGTTGCCCTGTGGCAGATATCCTCGTTTGGATCGATGAGTGCACGGATAAGCGGTTCTATTGATGGCTCTCCCAGTGAACAGAGTGTTGCCATTGCGGCCATTCGGACAGGTTCTTTTACATCATTGAGTGTTTCGATAAGGGGGCCTATTGCCCGCGGATTCCCAATACGGCCAAGGGCAACTGCGCTCTCGTATCGGACCATGGCATCGGGATCTTTGAGAGATTCAATGAGCTGGGGAACAGCCCGTGTCTCACCTATAATCCCGAGTGCCTGAACAGAACCTCTCCGGATAAACGGATGGTTGTGTTTCAGCCCCTGAATTAAAGCACCCACTGATGGTTCACCGATCAATTGAAGTGCACGGATGATTTCCTGCCGTACATCCTCACCTGGCTCATGCAGCGCCTCAATCAATGGTCCAACAGCAGGAGCGCCAATTTTACCAAGCGTATCTGCGGATCCGCGCCTGATGATCCAGTACTCATCCTTGAGGCCACGGATGAGCGGTTCGATGAATGGTTCACCAAGGTCGCCGACTGATCGAACTGCATTCCACCGGGTATCAAGATCCCCCTCACTGAGTGCCATGAGGAAGTTTTCGTAGCGCACCGTTTGCGCACGGAACTGTGCCTCCTCCGTCTCCTTTTTCCCCCTTCCTCGCTTTTTCCTGATTTAAACATGTTGAGGAATTTCTTTGTAATGCCCATGTACGTTCTCCGAACGAGTATTAGTATAAAATCCTTCAAATAGGTATCGGATACCTCTGACAGGTTTTACTCACCTTTGGGATAATTAAACCGGTTTTTTTACCGATCTGTGGTTTTTACAGCACTTCCCGTGGATGTGAGATAAGGAACCACTACAACAATTAACAGAATGCATCTGCTCGTCTGTGTAATAAACAGCAGGTGAATTACCATGGGTTTAATTGTTACATGTACATCACAATGAATGCAAAAGGAGGTGCAGAATCTACTGGATTATGCGGGGAGGTCGGATGCAACGATGAATACTATAATTTAATATGAAAATGCAATCATTTTTAATCCTTTATGGTGGTGTCCCAAGGGGAATCATGTCCGTTTTCATGGGAAATATTCAAAAAGACATGAATGCTCACTGGTATTTCACCCCCGCCGCTTCGGCTCCCCTCAAATGCGATAACTCCTGAACAGGTAATACGTCCCCATCGCTATCAGCACAGGGGCGGTAAGGGAGGACAGGCACTGTCCCCTCCTCATCTGATATGTCCTGTTATTTCACACCCAGATAAAAGGAATTGTCCAGAGCCCGGGAGTGAACGCGTTTTTTAAAAGTGAGAGATTCCTGACGGCGTATAGCTCCACATAATTTGACTAGTCCGGCAGTCCAAAACATCGCTTGAGAATAGGTGTTGCTTTGGGTTGTGAAGTATAAATTTGGAGTATCGAGATGATGAAAAGGTGTGCAAAATTATTCTCTGATCTCTAGGTTAATTTCAGAGTGAATCCTTGATATTCCGCTTTAGTATAAATTTTTTTATCAATTATTCAAAACAATTCCAGAAAAGAGAGTGGGATAGTGCCACTCGTACCATTTTTTTTACGATGATGAGGTGAAACCAACCGTGAATTGTGTGGTACTTGATGTTGTTTTTGGGATATCATACACGTACATCGAATAATAACCGTTAGGCATTGAGTTATCAAGAGTATATTTAAAATTCCACGTTTTATCAGCCGTAACAGAGAGCGAACCCAATTCAACACCGCTGGAGAACCGTCCAGGCCCATATAATACGAGTAAAACATTTTGAGCACCAGTTGTGCACTGGCCAGAAAATGTAATGGTCTCCCCCCCGGCAGCCGCATAAGAACTCGCTGCAATGGATACTTTTCCCCCACCAACAACCGAAAATTCATCCTTGTTGGATGTAGTTTTTTTAGCGTCCTCCACTACTACGGTGTATGAACCCGACTGGATAGAAAATCCTGGATTCCAGGTATAACTCCACGAACCGACAGAATTTACTTTTGGTTGGTCCAGAAGCACCCCATAATAATAATATCCTGGCCCGTATAGTGTCAATAAAACACTATCAGAGTCAAAACTCGTTCCTGAAAACAGAATTGAGTCTCCAATAATCATCAAGTCTTTACTTGCCTGGACGGTAACTTTGGATGGTAAAGGAATGGTTAATGGAGATTTATTCTGAAGCCCCTGAATATCTGGAAGACGTGTTAATGCAGCATAATAGTGAGATATTCCTGAAGATACCAAAATGGGTGTTGACCAACTTTGATACCCTGGATAACGGAATTCTAGCGTATGATTTCCTTGTTCCACATTGGTAATGGTGCTTGGTGTACTTCCCTGATATTGACTGTCAAGGTATACCTGAGCACCGGAAGGTGAGGATGCAAGTTGAAGGGTGCCTTTCTCCTGACCTGATATGCATCCGGATAGTAACACACAACATACAAGGATTGAAATAACAATCTTTCCATCCATTTTAACGTTCATTTCTCCCACGATAACCGTTATTGCGCAGCATTATATAGGTTTGCAAAAAATGTCCTGCAAAAAACCTCTGGATAGTCACTCAACAACTCCTTGAAAGGCGCAGGATCTCCTGGGCGAGTGCGACACTCTTCTCTTCATCGATCATGAGCGTGTCAAACCTGACAGAATTGCTAATCTCTATCGGATCGCGGATATCCTGCACGAATATGTCGGTGATCCCTTCGTAGCAGTTTAAGGTCCCCATGGAGCTGGGTTCGAATCCTGCTGCCTGCATGAGAGCACCAGCAGGACCGCTGATTGGTGTATTACCAATGAACGGACTTACAGCAATCACTAATTTGTCACTCAGGGCAGGTTTTATTCCCTCACATGCAAGAATCGGGGAAATACTGGTGATCGGATTGGACGGCCCGATCACCACAGCATCGCTTGCTTCAATCACTGCAAGGACTTCCTCGGTTGCAAAGGGAGGTTCATTAAAACTTCTCACCACCTGCTCTATTTCGATCTTTCCTTTTGCCCGTACCCAGTATTCCTGGAAGTGAATCAGGCCGAGATCTGTTTTTACCTGTGTTGTCACTTCGGTATCTGTCATGGGGAGCACATTCTCACGGACACCAAACCGGTCGCAGAGAATTTTTGTTGCATTGGTCAGCCGCATCCCGTTTCTCATCATCTCCCCGCGGGCGATCTGCACTGCACGGTCCTTATCACCGATTGTGATGAACTCATCAATACCAAGCCGGGTAATCTCTTCATGGGTGGTGAACGAATCGTTCCTGATTCCCCACCATGTGTCGGTATTGAGGATACCGGCAAACAAGTACATAACCGTGTCAAGATCCGGTGAGATGTGATTTCCCGATATCCAGATATCCTCGGCAGTGTTGACGATGACAGAGATTTCATGACGGTCCATCAACTTCTGCATGCCCCGCAGGAGCTTCGGGGTGCCTGTCCCGCCAGAAAGGAACGTGATCATTACTCAATACTTTTATGCGTTGTATATGAAGATTCTTTTAGTGAAATCGTGAAGATAATAAAAGACCCGGTCCATGGTTATGTTGAGGTGGAGGATTTTGCACTTAGCCCTGCTTGATTCTCAAGCACTCCAGCGCCTCCGCTACATTAAACAACTCGGTTTTTCGTATCTTGTGTATCCAGGTGCCAATCATACACGGTTTGAACACTCGCTTGGCACCATGTTTCTTGCAGATGTGGCCTCACGCCGATTCGGGCTTTCTGAAAGTGAGCATACACTGGTCGTCGCTGCAGCACTTCTCCATGACATCGGGCACGGGCCATTCTCCCATGCAAGCGAACCGCTTATGGAGAAATTCCTGCATCGTACCCATGATGATATTGATATGATTGTCGAGGAACAGGTGAGTAGTCTGCTCCGTCCATGGGGGATTGATCCTGACGAACTCTGCGCCGTTGTGAAAGGAAAGCATTCATTGTCCCAAATAATTCACGGCGACCTGGATGTGGACCGGATGGATTACCTTCTTCGGGATGCCTATTATACCGGTGCACCCTACGGTTCCGTCGATGCTCAGCGCCTTATCCGGCACCTGATCCGGACCAGTGAGGGCACCGTTCTTGATGAGAATGGGGTGAATGCGGCCGAATCGCTGCTCATAGCACGTACGCTCATGCGGCCGACTGTGTATTTCCATCATGTAAGTCGGATTGGAGAGAGCATGTTCCAGCTGGCAGTACTGGAACATCTTGAAGGTACAAAAAAAGAGGCTTCTCAACGCCTCTTTCAGATGGATGACGCGACCTGTATTCATGCATTGCGTACCTCAGAAAATCCTGTTGCCCGGGACCTTGCTCTCCGGCTCTATGAGCGCCGGCTCTATAAACGGGCAATCTACGCGGGAAGCGATCGGTAAATACACCGCTATTTGAGCAGGGAGTACCGATAGAAAAATGCCGTGAATTCGCGGAAAAGATCGCATTGAATGCCGGTCTCCTGCCGCATGAGGTCCTGGTAGATATACCCTCGATTCCCCGTGAGATGTCGCTTGGAGTACGGGTGAAAAACCGGCATACGGTTGTCGGTTTTAACGAGATCTCCCCACGCATCCGAACCCTCAATACAACGCGACGCGAACAGTGGCGTCTCGGTGTGTATACACTTCCTGAATACAGGGATTTGATTGCCGAAGTGGGCTGTGAGGTTCTGCACATAAAAAAACCGACACGACAGGATACTCTGTTTTAACGGATTTTCTATGAAGATTCTCCATCATGAGTTGAAACTAAAATGATCTTCCTGGGTCTCCTTTAAATGATCCGGTCAAAATATTTTTTACCATTCCTCACGGGACACCATCACTATTGTCTGTTTTAACGCTTTGTTTGGCTTCCAGATTAAATTCGGCAATAAGGTCAGAATTCCGGGAATCAAGATCAGTGTGGGGTTCATCAGCAAGGATGATGGAGTGTTGATTACCAAGCGCCCCTCCAAAAGCGACACACCAGACGGTATATATGGATTCCTGAAGTACATAAATAAAAAATATTATATTACCCTCTCCCAACACTCACCCATATGAAGAACAGTGCATTCATCTTTCTTATCGCTGATCTTTGCGGGAGCAATAAGTGCCGGATGTATCCAGGGCCTGATACCTGGCGCCCATCCTGCACCTACTCCTGTACAAACCTCAGAATTAACACCAACCCCAACGATTCCCCTTCCACAACCCTCGTTTTCCCTGGGCGATCATTACCTGAAGAAGTCGTACTCCTTCCAGAGTGAGAAGGATACTTTATGTGGAAGAGATCCGGGTGGACAATGCCTCGTGGGGTATCGGATTTGATGTGCTTCCTCTCACGGACAACATAATCTATAGCTGGTTCGAGATGAATGTCACCAATACTGGATACAGGGCAGACAGAAACCTACGGCTACGGTCGTACCAATGGTTTTGAGCTCAAGCACCTGATACCAATGTATAATCACCGGACCGTACAAAATCGAGATGAGAGGCAATCTCGTCAAAGTGGATGTCACTGTGGCAAAGAGGAACCCCTGAATATTGAGGTGAATGCAATGATAGAAGACTGGATTGTAGTGATATGTGGTGTCGTGGCAATTGTTGTTGTCATGACCGTTACGTTGTTGAAACTTCGCAGTGCCGAGCGCAGGATGCACGAAAGCACCTACAAACTCAAAGTCTATACGGATCTGTTGAATGCGATTACCGAGCTGAACCTTGCCACGTGGTGATCCTTACAAGATGGATATCGCAAAAAAGAATCTGGCCATAACGCTCAACCGCTTGAACCTCGTTGGAAGTTCCGGTGTGCTCAAGAGCACAAGCGATCTTCTAGACTTTTTAAATGAACACAAGGACAAGGATTATGATACACTCCGCCTTCACAATATTCTCAATACTCTCGTAATTGAAGCGCGCCGGGACCTTAACCCGAACACATGCACGCCGCGTGGAGGAAGCACACGTGCGGTACCGCTTCTTTGCGCCACCAAAAACAAAATGATTTTTTGTTTTTTTTCAGGATTCCGGCATAAACTCTTTTTATCCTGAATCAGACATTGGTATCACAGGAGAGCGCGAGGATACGATGGAAAAAGAGTTTGTTATCGGAGTGACTGGTGCGAGCGGGGTGTGCTACGCCCGACGCCTGCTTGAAGTGCTCTGCAGGGATGCGAAGGTTCACATCATCGTTTCGGATGTTGCAGCAGCAGATTGCCGCTCACGAAGGTGTATCTTTTGAAGGGTTCAATGCAACATACCATGCGATTAACAAGATAGCCGCATCGATCGCGAGCGGATCTCAACCGGTTTGATGGGATGGTCGTTATTCCCTGCAGCGCAAAAACGCTTGCAGCAATTGCAATCAGGATATGCAGACAACCTGATCACCCGGACCGCAGATGTCTGCCTCAAGGAGCACCGTACCTGTATTCTTGTCACCCGGGAGACTCCGCTCTCAAAGATCCACCTCAAGAACATGCTTGCTGCAGAGGATGCCGGAGCAACGATTATGCCGGCCTGCCCCGGGTTCTACCACAATCCGGAAACGATAGATGATCTGGTGGACATGGTCGTTGCCCGCGTACTCGATCATCTTGAGGTGGAACATACTCTTGTCAAAGCGCTGGAGCGGTTACGATGCGTGAATTTATAGAAAAAATGCGGGAACACGGGCTCGTTGTTGATGTAGAGGAGCCTGTTTCAGCTGACATGCAGGCACCAAAGATGGCGGCTTCCACAGACAAACTCCTGTTTTTCCATAAGATCGAAGGAGCCCGGGCAGTCATGAACCTCACCGCAAGCCGCCGCGCTCTCTCCATTGCTCTCGGAATTGACGAGAAGAAGATGGTAAAAACACTTGCCGATGCGAAATTTGATGGAAAGGTAAAAACGGCAGGCACGCTCACGATGAAAAAACCCGATCTCTCCACAATTCCTGTCATGCATCATTTCCCCAAGGATGCCGGGAAGTATCTTACCTCAGGGATTGTCTTCTCACGGTTTGATGGTGTGGAGAATGCATCAATCCACCGGATGCAGGTGCTGGACAATCACCGGGTAGCAGCCCGGCTTGTTGAGGGCAGGCACACGCATGTGATGCTGGGAAAAGCATTGGCAAAGGGTGAGAAACTCCCCATTGCGGTTACCATCGGGACGCATCCTGCTGTTACATTTGCCAGTTGCACCCGTGTTCCTCCCGGTATGGAACTTGGTTTTGCAGCCGAACTTCTGGGCGGTGAAATTACCGTCCGGCGAGTGCAGTAATGGTGTGCTTGTCCCGGATGCCGAGATCGTCTTGAAGGATATATCGGAGGGGAAGTCACTGAAGAAGGGCCCTTTGTCGACATCACCGGAACCTATGATCCCGTGAGACAGCAACCGGTGATTGAATTTACCGGTATGCACCTCAAACCGGACTTTATCTATCACGGTATTCTGCCTGGTGGCGATGAACATAAAATGCTGATGGGTGCACCCTATGAACCGAAAATTTATCGTGCGGTTGCCGGAGTGACTGAAGTGAAGAACGTCGTGCTGACCAAAGGGGGTTGCGGCTATCTTCACGCGGTTATCCAGATTAAAAAAAGTACGCAGGGCGATGCAAAAAATGCGATTATGGCTGCATTTGCCGCTCACACGTCCTTAAAACATGTTGTTATTGTAGACGAGGATATCGATCCCGGTGATCCCCTTGATGTAGAGTATGCGATTGCAACCCGCGTCAGCGGTGACCGGGATGTCATGGTGATCACGGGTGTTCGGGGTTCGTCCCTTGATCCCTGCCAGCTCGAGGATGGGACCAATGTGAAAGTCGGGGTCGATGCGACAATGGTGCTTGGACGCGAGGATGACTTTTCGCGTGCGACCTGGTGAACCTGATGTATCTTGATCCTGACGAAGAGAAGATGCTTGCCGGTGAGAATGGCGAGACCCGGCAAAAGATGCTGGAACTTCTCGTAGCTCTCGGGAAGGTCTTTGGTGCAGAACGACTTGTCAGGATCAGAAGTGCACAGGTCAGCGGGGCATCCTACAAAACAATCGGGGAATATGGGCTTGCATGGCTGTCGAGTCTTGATGCCCGTGCTGTGGTTCCGGCGGTATTGAACCCCATAGGCATGCCACGTGGACGCTGGCAGGAGATGGGTATCGAACCCGCGTTTGCAGAACGACAGCAGGCTGTGATCGCGGCATATGAACGGCTCGGAGTGAACCTTGAATGCACCTGCACCCCGTATTACCTGCATGAAACTTCCTTTGGTGATCATCTTGCATGGTCGGAATCATCAGCGGTCAGTTACGCTAACTCGGTCATCGGGGCACGGACAAACCGGGAGGGAGGACCAGGTGCGCTTGCTGCAGCCCTGGTTGGAAAAACTCCTTGTTATGGGTTACATCTTGATAAAAACCGTAAACCCGATGTGGTTATTGAAGTAAAATCCGATGAAAAAGACTGGAGTATTGCCCGTTACGGTGCGCTTGGTTATCATACCGGGAAACTGGTGGGAAATAAAATACCGTATTTTCGGGGTATCACTCCCGATAATGATCAGCTGAAAGCACTCGGTGCTGCAATGGCGGCAACCGGGGCGGTGGCTCTCTATCATGTCAATGATGTAACCCCTGAGGCAAAGAAGAACCAGTTCAATATTTCAGGTCTTGAGGTCATCAGGATTGAACCCGTCGAGATTGACCGGCTTTTTACCGACATTCCAGTAGATGCTGTTGCTGTTGGCTGCCCGCACTGCTCCCCTGCTGAACTTGTCGATATCGCCCGGCTCCTGAAAGGAAAAACTGTCACAAAACCCCTCTATGTTTTTGCCGCACAGGGGGTCATTAATAACAATAGTATGACTGTCAATGCCATTGAGAAAAGTGGTGCCCGGGTCTTTGCTGACACCTGTATGGTGGTTTCACCAGTTATGGAACGATACCCCGCAATTATGGTAAACAGCGGCAAAGCCCTTGCCTATGTGCCGGATATGTGCGGTGCGGTTGCCCGGATAGGCTCGATTGAAGAGTGCGTGGCAGTAGCAACATTATAATCGCTGGTATCTTTTTCCAGACACTTTTCGTACAATATGGTTTAGGTAGGTAAGATCTGAATAAAAAAAATTAAGTAAAATTTAGTAATTACTTGAGGGAGAGCAGAATTTTTTTAATCTTCTCGACTTCAGCCCGCTCCGGGTTCTTTCCCGGACCAACACCCTGCCCGCAAGCAAGAATTGCCTGGACCTCATTTTTTGTTATTCTGCCAAAGGGTACATTATCCCAAATCTTCTGATCAATTACATTCCAGGTGCATTGCAGCAGATGATTCAGCAGATCGATATCTTCCCGGGTGAAAAAACTCCAGTCTGTGCCAACGCCATATTTAATTTTTTTTATTGCTTCTTCCACAGTCTTTTCCCGGTGTACATGGTACATCCGTCTTCCCACTTCTTTCTGCGAAACATCTGGCATTTTTTAAAACTCCTGTCTCCCGCACACGAATGCGTGATCAGTTTTCTCATTACCCTCTCACGTGATAACCTTTATGGCACCCCATTTGCAAAGGACTGCCGATAGCAAAAGAACGGTGAATCACGGGATGAATATTTATTCCCCAGTATATTGGTTTGATATACATGGCAGACTTTTTTGTTCCGTGATACGGGCGAATCATACCACAGGGGGTGAAGTCGGGAGACAGGAAGGCATGAGGGGCCGGATGCATGATACTTTGAAGGCAAAGCTTTTGCTTTTTTGGGAGTGTCATTTCAAACCTTAAAAACAAGAATCGCGTCCCGTATAATTTTTAATGAAGAGTAAAAAAGGAGCAAAAAAATATCGCTGTTCAGTGCAGAGAGCCTATTTTCCCCCTCATCAGATGGATCCCTTGAGGATCCCGCAGATCTTATTGATCCCCCTCTCCTCCCGCACTTTATTGCTGCTTACATCGTTTCCGATACTGATGATCTCCTCCAGATCTTTTCTGGTCAGGCGGGAAAAGGAACTCTGTTCCCAGATTTGTCTTCCTACCGAAACCCATGTCTCGCCAAGGATGTAATTCAGCGTTTTTATGTCCTGCGGTGAAAATGCAGATAAACCGGATGCCGGGTTGTGACGGATCTTCTCTATCGCTGTCTCGACAGCTCTCTCCTTGTGCAGCTGAAAAATTCTTCTCCCCCGCTCGTCATTTGTCACATCCGGCATGCATCCATCCTCAATTTAATCTTGTGATTCTGATTAAATAGTTTTTCTTGGATAAATTACCAGAATAAACTCCCGGTTCCGCTGTATTTCGGGGCTTGCGCTGTCAGAGCAGGACAATACTGGCAAGATAGCATATTGTTGCAATCAGGGAAGTGTTTGAGACATGCTGCCATTCCCATGGAAACGTGGTAAAGGAAGGTGATAGTGTGCGGAATTAGTCTCCCAGATAAAAAAACCTTGCGCGCTCTTAATTCTGCGCCTGGTGAGATATAAAATGGTTTTTTTTCGCATTCAGAAAAATCTGTGGGAACTAATGCCTTACCAAACATCAACATCACCAGTGTTGTTCTCCTCTCTTTTTTGTTATAATGCAAATTATCCCTATCAGGTGAATGGAATATTCCGTTATACTGATGCAGGAAATCAACACTGCTATGCCATGCGGATTCGATTCTCCTGATGGGAAATTTAGCGTGACTCAATGATTTTAATAGTATTGCACCAACTACCAAATAATCAGATCTTGCGATGGAAATGGGCAAAAACGATATTGAGTTGATAATAATGTTTTATGCCCTTCTGATATACAATAAAAATTAAGGGGTTTTTATATGGCAGAAGAGATTAGAGACTTGATCGAAAAAATAAATCAGGAAGGAATCAGGGCCGCGGAGGAAAAGGCTCAAAATATAGAGGCTGCGGCAAAGCAAAGAGCCGATGACATCCTTGCTCAGGCAAGGCTTGAGGCAGAGGAAATGATTGCTGCCGCAAAAGACAGGATTCGCCGTGAAGACGAAAAAGGAAAAACCCTGCTTGCTCAGGCAGGAAGGGATCTGCTCCTCTCCTTAAGAAAAGAAATTAATGCCATGCTTGGGCGCATTGTGGTTTCAGACATCCAGCAGGCCTTGACCCCTGAGGCACTTTTCAAACTCTTATCGGAAGTGGTCAGGAACTATAGCGCGGGGGAAAGTAGTGATATTACGGTTTTACTGAATAAAGAGGACCTGGAAATCCTGGAAAAAAATTTTTTGCACAAACTCAGGGAAGAAACGAAAAAAAAGATCATTTTGAGGCCTGCGGAAGAAATTTCAGGAGGTTTTACCATAAGTTTTGATAGCGGAAAATCCTGCTATGATTTTACCGACAAAGCCCTGGCAGAATATATCGGCACCTATCTTAAGCCGAAATTAAACCAGATTCTTCAGGAAGCAATTAAGGAATGAAATAAGATGGCAGATTTTTATCCCTATCTGATTGCAAGCCTGCCTATGCTGCATTTCGGAATGAAGCCGCCATTTTCTTTTGAGCGGTTTCTTGAAGTATGTCGCCCGTTTATTCCGGAAAAAGACTTTCAACTATTACGTACCTTGCCGCAACCTGAACAATATTCTGAAAAAGGCAAAAGACACCGGATTATTCAGAAATGGATCGAATTCGATGTTGCCTTAAGAAATGAGTTGGTCAGGATACGTGCCAGCAAAAAAACATCTTGATCCTGCGACGTATCTGCGACCCGATGGATACAGCGGTTCTTCCCTCGCCCCTGCAGTTATGGCAGCGAACATACATACTTCTGTTCTTGATGCAGAAAAGACACTGGATGAAATGCGCTGGAAGGCATTGGAGGAGTTGGCAACAGGCCATTATTTTGATCTGGATTTTCTGATAACCTATGCCTATAAATTATTGATACTCCAGCGTTGGGAGAACATACGCAGTGCAGATGGAACAATCCTGCTTGAACAGGCTTTACAGCATTAACGGGGTATAAATGACAGCACCAAGAAAAGGCCGTATTACCAAAATCAGCGGTAACATGGTAACTGTCAGTTTCGATTCTCCGGTGATGCAGAATGAGGTTGCCTATATCCTGCATGAAGCAGAACGTCTTAAGTCAGAAATCATCCGTGTGCGCGGCAACCTTGCGGAGATGCAGGTCTATGAGGCAACCGACGGTTTAAAAATCGGCGAAGAGGTTGAGTTTACCGGAGAGCTTCTTTCGGTTGAGCTGGGGCCGGGGATGCTCGGTCAGATATTCGACGGCCTGCAAAATCCTTTGCCGGAGATTGCCAGACAATGCGGCTTTTTCTTAAAACGCGGTGTTTATATCAAGGCGCTTTCTGATACCCAGGTCTGGGATTTTACTCCTCTGGTAAAACCCGGTGACAGAGTACGTGCCGGAGATAAAATCGGATTTGTGACGGAAAAAATATTCAAACACTACTGTATGGTTCCCTTCTCTTTGCGGGGAAATTTTGAAGTTGTGTCGATTGAAAATGCCGGCAAGTTCACGATACGCGAGGCGGTTGCCCAGATAAAAGACCCGAACGGAAAGATCTATCCTGTATATTTAAGCCAGAACTGGCCGGTGAAAATCCCTATTCAGGCATATGCCGAGAAACTGAAACCCGAAGAACCGCTGGTTACCAAGATGCGCCTTATTGATTCGCTCTTTCCTGTGGCCCGGGGGGGGACGTATTGTATTCCCGGTCCTTTTGGAGCAGGGAAAACAGTTTTACAGCAATTGACCAGCCGGCATGCCGAAGTGGATGTTGTCGTTATTGCTGCCTGCGGCGAGCGTGCCGGAGAAGTAGTCGAAACATTAAAAACATTCCCTACAATCGTTGACCCCAGAACCAACCGGCCTTTGAGCGACCGCACCGTCATTATCTGTAATACCAGCTCCATGCCGGTGGCAGCGAGGGAATCGAGCGTCTATACGGCAGTAACGATAGCCGAATATTACCGTCAGATGGGTCTTCACGTGCTTTTGCTTGCGGATTCCACCTCCCGCTGGGCCCAGGCCATGCGTGAGATGTCCGGCAGGCTCGAAGAGATTCCCGGAGAAGAGGCGTTCCCCGCATATTTAGAGTCGCGTATCGCCTCTTTCTACGAAAGGGCAGGTATGGTGCGGTTATATGACGGCTCAACCGGTTCGGTTACCATTGGCGGAGCAGTAAGCCCTGCAGGAGGAAACTTTGAAGAGCCGGTAACCCAGGCAACGTTAAAAGTAGTCGGTGCATTCCACGGGCTTTCCCGCAGCCGTTCCGATGCCCGCAGATACCCGGCAATAGACCCGTTAATCAGCTGGAGCAAGTATAAAAGTTTTATTGACGAGAAACAGAAAGAGCGGGGGCACGGGATTCTGCGCAAGGGTTTCGATGTGGCGCAGATGATGAAAGTTGTCGGAGAAGAAGGGACTTCGCTTTCCGATTACGTGGACTACCTGAAAGCAGAATTTTTTGATTTTGTCTATCTGCAGCAGAATGCCTTTGACGCAGTTGACGAAGCTACCCCCAAAGAACGGCAGATTTACGTCTTTGATTTTATTTACCGCATTCTGGAATCGGAATTTATCTTTGAAGATAAAGATACGGCTTTACATTTTTTCCAGCAGCTGAGACAGCTTTTCAAGGGCTGGAACTCCGCTCCCTGGCAGAGCGAAGAGTTTGAAAAAACCGAAAAAGAGATCAGGGCGTTTTTACTCGAGCGGTCAAAGAAAGGTTAGTATGCAGAAATTATATACCAACATACATCAGATTGTCGGGGATGTCATTACTGTCGAGGCGGAAAACGTAGGCAATACGGAGCTCGCCCAGGTAATCACCAAACGCGGAACTTCCCTGGCCCAGGTTATCCGCCTTGACGGGAAAAAAGTATTTTTACAGGTTTTTGCCGGAAGCCGCGGCATTTCTACGGGTGACAAGGTAAGGTTTTTAGGACACCCGATGCGTATCGCCACCGGCACTATGCTTTTAGGTCGCATTTTTAACGGAAGCGGTATGCCCCTGGATAACGGGCCGGAACTTTCCGAAAATCTCGTCGATATTGGCGGGCCACCCGTGAATCCGGTAAAAAGAATTATCCCGAACAAGATGATCCGGACGGGCATACCCATGATCGATGTATTTAATTCTTTGGTTGAATCCCAGAAACTCCCTATTTTTTCCATTGCCGGCGAGCCTTATAACGAACTGCTGGCCAGAATTGCAACCCAGGCGGAAGTCGATATCATTATTTTGGGTGGCATGGGTTTAAAATATGATGATTACCTTTTCTTCAGAGACACCCTGGAAGAACACGGCGCACTTTCCCATTCGATTGTGTTTATGCATACCGCAGCCGATCCGGTTGTGGAGTGTCTGCTTGTTCCGGATATCAGTCTGGCGGTGGCAGAGAATTTCGCTCTGGAGGGAAAACGGGTTCTGGTACTATTGACGGATATGAGCAATTTCTGCGATGCATTAAAAGAGATTGCCATCACCATGCAACAGATTCCCTCCAACCGGGGATATCCGGGCGACCTTTACAGCCGGCTGGCAGCCCGCTATGAAAAGGCAGTTGATTTTGACACCGCAGGCTCAATTACTATTCTTGCAGTAACCACGATGCCCGGAGATGACGTAACTCATCCGATTCCGGACAATACCGGTTATATTACCGAGGGGCAGTTTTATCTTAAGAACGGTGTGATCGAACCATTCGGTTCCTTAAGCCGTCTGAAGCAGCAGGTCAACGGCAAAACCCGCGATGACCACCGGACGATTATGGATACGATGATTCAGCTTTTTGCCGATTACCGCGAAACACAGGAAAAGCAGGCCATGGGATTTCAGATGAGTGCCTGGGATATGAAACTTCTTAAATACGGAAAACTCTTTGAAGATAAAATGATGTCGTTAAAGGTAAATATCCCCCTGGAGAAAGCGCTGGATCTGGGCTGGGAGATTTTGCACGATTGTTTCTCTCCTGAGGAAACCGGGATTAAGAAATCCATGATAGATAAGTATTGGCCAGACATAGTATGAAAATAAAACTTACTCAAGGTGAACTTAAAAGACAAAGAGATGCCCTGCGGCAGTACGAGAGGTATCTGCCCACTCTGCAGCTGAAAAAGCAGCAGTTGCAGCTTGAAATTTTACACCAGCAGAGCGCTCTTAAGGAGAGAAAGAATTCCTTATCCGAAAAGGAGAAATCAGCAGAAAACTGGTTAGGGCTTTTAGTTGAGGCTCCTGAAATCAGGCAATGGCTTATCCCTGAAAAAATCATCACCGCAAAGAAAAACATTGCCGGGGTTGATGTACCGGTTTTTGAACGCGTGGATTTTGAGCCGGCGGAGTATGATTTGTTCCTGACACCTCTCTGGGTGGATGCAGGTTTGGAAACATTAAGGGATATGGTCTCTTTACAAGAAGAGATACGGGTCATTGAAAAAGGAATATCTATTCTGAAGCATGAATTGCGTATTACCACGCAGCGTGTCAATCTGTTCGAAAAGGTAAAAATCCCTGAGGCAAAAGAGGCAATCCGCCTGATTAAAATCTATATCGGCGACCAGATGACCAATGCCGTTGGTCGCAGCAAAATTGCCAAAAATAAAATCGAAGAAGCTAATTTTGAGGAGGTGGCGGTATGATTGTTCCGATGAAAAAAGCCACCATCCTTTTCGAAACCAGAGATGCAGAAGCAACGGTAAAATATTTGCGTACATTAGGGGTTTTGCATGTTGAGCACCAGAATCCGCCTGAGGGCAGAGATATATCCGCGCTCCAGGAAAAAGTGGCCTTAATTAATTCCTCGTTTGATGTCCTGAACCGGGTGATGGCGTCAGAGAAAAATATTCAGCCGCAGAATAACAATCACCGGTGACTGGATAGCAGTTGCAAACCATATCATCGAACTTGGCAAGCGCCAGGAACAACTGGAGTCCTCATCCAGAAACATAATCGGTCAAATCAATGAGTGGGAGCGCTGGGGTGATGTTGATCTCAACCAGATACAGCACCTGAGCCAAAACGGCATTTACCTTAAGCTTTACCAGGTACCGGTAAAAGAAATAGGAAGTTTTCCCGATGACGTGGTAGTGAAAACGATATTTACTGCAGGTGACATCGCCCATTGCGTGGCGATATCCCGCAGGCAGTTCGAATGCGCTTTTAAGGAAATTCTTCCGCCAAAGGAAAGCCTGTCTTTGCTTAAAAAGCGGCTCGCCGAGAATAATAAGGCTATGGAGATGATTAAAGGCGAGATTATTGAATCCGCTTGTTTTTATGAAGACTCTTTTGGGAATAAAGAAAAAACTGGAGAAAGAGATCGAATTCCAGCAGGTATTAAATGGTATGGGAAAGGAAGGGGCAATCAGTTATGTAACGGGATACATCCCTTCTGACATGGAAGGGCATCTGATTGCCGAAGCCAGGAGCAGAAAATGGGGAATCATGATCACTGAGCCTTCGGCTGAGGATAATGTGCCGACGCTCCTGCGCAATCCCAAATGGGTCAATATGATCAAGCCCGTGCTTGGGCTTCTGGGGCTCACGCCCGGATATCGTGAACTTGACGTAAGTATGCTGTTTCTGATTTTTTTCAGCATCTTTTTTGGCATTCTCATCGGTGATGCCGGTTATGGGCTGGTCTATATCTTCTCACGCTCCTGATCACGATCTGGTTACAGAAAAAGATGAAACTGAATACGGAGATGAAAACGATGGTTTCGCTTTTTTATCTCTTAGGTTCCTGCGCAATCATATGGGGTATTCTGACCGGTACCTTTTTTGGCCAGGGATGGTTGAACGGTTAAGCCCCTCGTTCCGCAGTTAAACGATGCCAACGTCATGGCAACGTTCTGCTTCTTCTTGGGAGCGTTGCATTTATCCATTGCCCATTCCTGGCGGGCATTCCTGAAATTTCCGTCGCTGACAGCGCTTGCTGATGTCGGATGTATCTGCATACTCTGGACCGCATTTTTCCTGGCCAGGACGTTAATCCTGGGAGAAGCATTTCCACCCTTTGGGATATGGCTGGTTGCTGCAGGGATTATTCTCGTGATTTTATTTACCAACCCCCAGGCCATGTGCTCAGAGGCATCGGAGAAGGGCTGGGGACGATGGCGTTGAGCTTTATGAATAATATTACCGATGTGATCTCGTATATACGTCTTTTTGCGGTTGGCCTGGCAACTCTCGCCATAGCAGAGACGACGAATACTTGGCATCAGGATTTGGCAATGGTGTCGTCGCATTAGCGGCAGGTGTCGTAATTCTTATAATCGGCCATGGCTTAAACATTATTTTAGGACCGATGTCAGTACTCGTGCACGGTGTCAGGCTTAATGTGCTGGAATTTTCGGGGCATGCGAACGTAACATGGAGTGGGTTTACATTCGAACCACTCAAAGAATAAACAGGAGGATATCATGACTGGGGATCTGGGATTAGGTCTGGTGCTTGGCTTGTCGGCCTGCGGGTCTGCCGCCGGAGCAGGTGTCGCCGGAATGGCTGCGATAGGAGCATGGAAGAAGAATTACAGCCAGAATAAGCCGGCGGCATTTATGCTCGTTGCTTTTGTCGGTGCACCGCTTACCCAGACGATCTATGGCATGATCGTCATGAACAGGATGTATGAACTTACCGCACAAGGCAATGACCTTTGGGGTATCGGCGCCTTTTGCGGCGCTGGCGATAGGCCTTTCTGCATACTTTCAGGGAAAATGTGCTGCCTGCGCCTGCGACGCCATGGAAGAAACCGGTAAAGGATTCGGCAATTACATGATCATACTGGGTATGACCGAAACCGTGGCTCTGCTGGTGATGGCGTTTACCCTGGGTATCCTTGGCAGGTTTGGCGGAGGGTAAACTCGCACCGTGAGTGCGAGTATATCATCCCTTTCCAGAATGGGGGCTCGCCAAAAAATCTGATTATATTACTATGGAGAAAGGGACGGCTGATGAAATGATCTCAGCATAATTCCATTCAGCGTAATATAGGTACAGAAATATTAATGACATAGAAACTGGCTGGTAAGTCAGTCAATACTGTATGCTGCAATCGTATTCAGGAATGATTAGGGCTTAAAAAAATTCCATTCCCTTCTTCGCTGTTCTCCAAACAGGCCTATTGCCATTATTGTTCAGGGCAAGATCGATAATTTATCCGATCGAGAATATCCGCGTTAAGAATTCGGGACTAATATCATGCACCCCGAACTGAAAGTCATCCCCAGAGTTCGGCCTTAATCAATCCCCTCATTCCGGCTTACGGATGATGATCACCGGCCGTTTTGCGTTCATAGCCACCGTATACGCTGTGCTGCCAAGTAAAAGTTCACGGAACCAGCCTTTTCCATGGGAGCTCATCCAGATGACAGATACGTCCTCTTCATCGGCAATTCTCGTGATCTCGAAGGCGGGATTCCCTGTCCTTACGATTGTCCTGACTTCGATGCCCTGTGCGGCAAGACTGCTGCGGATTGCTTCTATCTGATCCTTCGCCTTTTGGACAGCATCCTCGATCTCAGCTTCAGTCTCGCCCTGAGAAACAACATGGAGAAGGATAACCTCTCTCACCCCATTTGTCCTGCTGAGAAGGGCTATCGCACTGTCTGAGAATGGGGAAAAATCAATCGGACAGAGGACCCGGGAGAGTATCATCGGGCAGAACATTTCATAGGTCTTCGCCTTCATCTCCTCGATAATTTTATGGCGCATGATCAGCACATTGGTCCTGCTGCGGCGGAGGACCGCCATCGATACACTGCCAAGGAGGATCCCTTCCACGAGGCTGTTCCCCCGTGCACCGATAACGATCAGGGAAACACCTCTTTCCTCGGCTGTTTCGATGATTGCTCCGGCAGTGTCGGATGATGTCTTTACCGCCGTTGTCACCCTGAGGTTCTGGCTGAGGTTTTCAAGGTAGCGTTTCTCTTCCCTGAGGAAATTTTCGCCATTCCGGTAGAATGTATCACCTATCTCTCCACCACCTCTCGGAGATCTGGCCTCTTCGACAACGTGGAACAGGATGACATCGCGGGCTCCGGGAAAACCGGCTATGCAGTCAAGTGTTCTCTTTGCATACTCTGAGAAATCTGTCGGGAACAGTATTTTTTCAAACATAGGTCACTCCAATAGTATATCGAAAGGCTGGCAGCAGACAAGGCGAAATTGACGGGATTCTTTTTGAACAATAAATTCTGTTTACGATATTTAATGCTATCTGGATGTGTCATCTCCTGAACGGCCGGATGCCAACCCATGTCCCGTTGCATGGATGCAGGAATCTTTGCAAAAAGAGGGGCGGTCCTGACCTTACGGGATGCACATTGTCAGGAATGATGGAGGGCAGTACCTTTCCTTTCTATCGAGCCATGGATAAAATCGGGGAGTTGAATATCAAGCGGTCTTTCTTCTCTGATTTTTCCGCATCATCCTGTAGTCTTATTGGTATACGGTCATTTCATCGAACCGGGCATGCCATTTGTATGGCGCATCACCAGGTTATCGTAATGGGGAAACATCGCTGAGGTGGATGCAGGATTAAGGTAAGGCCTCGGGAACGTCTGAACCGGGTCCATAATTCCTCCGACACATTCCTCCTATCTGCGATATTCAGTGCGTTTATTGGGGCCATATCATCTGTTTTATTAAAGAAATTCAATAATAAAATCTCTGGAATACGTCCTTGGCAAAGCAGAATCGGACAATAGAAACATTTATCGTTTAGAAACAGGAGTATTGACATTGACCATATTTAATGTTTGCCTATGATGAACAATACGTCAGAACTCATTGACAAACTGAAAAAAGGGGCAGTTGACCGTTGCCGGGAGCGGATTATCGAGGCACGGGAGAACCCAAAGGAAAAAAGTTTCACAATCGGAATAATTGCCGTCAGAATCATGGTCTGACATCACATTTTAAAAAAATGCGGGGATTATAACAGGTGTTGCATATGGCAGAAGAAAAATCGTTATTGCAGCAAATCCGGGAAAAAGAGTTGATGATCAGCATCAAAATTGATGAGACAAGAAGGGAAGGTGAGGAGGTCATTCTCAGTGCGAGAAAAGAAGCCTCGGAAATGATTGAGAACTCAGAGAGAGAGGGGAAAAAGGCTGCCCAGGAATATTATGAAAAAGAAATGGAAAAATTAAGAAAAGAAATTGAGCAGCTCAGAAATCAGAGCAATCAACAGGCTTTATTGGTTCGGGCAGAGGGCGAACGCAATTTACCCTCAGCAATAGATAAAATTGCAAAAGTTGTTTCCCTGGAGTAGGGCGATATGCTTCAAAAGATGAAAAAGATTCAGGTACTGGGGCCAAAAAAAGATCTTCAGAGCGTAGTCGACGTCCTGTACCATACGGGAACGGTCCAACTTGAGGATATATCCAAAACAATCCGCCCCGGGGATACGCTTTTAAGGAGGATGGATATCGAAAAAGGAGGAGATATCGCAAATACCCTGGTAAAAATAGGGGGAATTTTCCTTGCCCTCCCTAAAATTAAATATGATACGAAGAAGCAGGAACAAATCTATGAGGAATTGCAGCAAATCAGCCAATCTGAACTGCTTGCGAGGGCAAATCACGTAATCGAGGAGCTCGAATCGACCACAAAGGACCTCGCTATAAAGAAGAGTGATCTGGAGTTTACCCTTGGCGCAATGGACAGGTACGAAAAAATAATTAAAAAAATTCAGCCTCTGGAGAGCCAGTTGCCGATTTTAGAGGGTTTTGAAGTCACGGTAATTCTCATCCAGCGGGAGTTCAGGGAAGTTTTAGACTTCATCAAAAATACGCTGGGTGAAATTACAAAAAAACAGTTTGAAATGATTTCAGCGGATATCGATGAAACAACTATTGCTGCGGTTATCGTGTTCAATAAACGATATTCCGAGGCGGTTCACTCGCTCATCTTCTCCCAGAATGTCAATGAGGTGCGGCTGCCATCTGAGTTCCTCGGCAAGCCCTTCAATGAAATTCTTCAGCTGATTTCCATAAAGAGGACAAAATCAATTGACGAGATGGCGGCAATCGACGAAAAACTGGTAAACTTCGCCACGGAATGGTACCAGGAACTTGCTGTGCTCAAAAAAGTGCTTGAGGACAGGAACGAAGAAGCAGGCATGTTCGGCAAATTCGGTCAGACGGAATATACTTTTGTAATTCTGGGGTGGATCCCCAAAAAATACCTGCAACGCACAAAAGAAGCACTAAAAAATGCCTTCGGCAACAGGGTCTTTGTCAATGAGCTTGAGGTAAGTCCGGAGAATATGGACGAGGCACCCACCTTCTACGATAACCCTGATATCGTAAAACCCTTCGAATTTCTCCTGGAGGTGGTCAGCACATCAAAGTACCGGGAGATTGATCCAAGTCCGCTGATGGCGATCTTCTTTCCCATTTTCTTCGGATTTATGGTCGGTGATATTGCGTATGGTCTTATTATCCTTGGTATTGCCCTGATTATGAAAAACAGATATAAAATGGAGGTCTGGCTCCAGCACCTGATGAACATCTTCATTATATCATCTGTCTGGACTATCTTTTTCGGGTTCATCTACGGGGAGTTCTTCGGGGATTTCGGTGAGACTATGGGCTGGATCCATCCCATGACAATCGCTGGTGTCGAAATGGAACAGGGTTGAAGCGATAGTTCCCATGCTGATCCTTGCCATTGCGATTGGTGTATTTCATGTATTTCTCGGTCTCAGTCTGGGAATCCTCAATGCCATTACCAAAAAGAGCAAGAAACATGTGATGGAAAAGGCCGGAATGATTATCGTAATCACGGGACTGCTCCTGGTCATCGGCGGGGCGGCAAAAATAGTTCCGGAATTCGTGCTTCAGCTTGGCGTGGTACTGGTCATCATTGCTGTGCCACTGATCATTTACGGGGGAGGATTCTTCGGCGTATTCGAGATCATAAGCACCGTAGGTAACATCCTCTCCTATGCCAGGCTTATGGCAATCGGGATGGCTTCGGTAGTCCTTGCCCTTGTCGCCAATGAGCTTGGTGCGAAGATGGATGTAGCACTGCTCGGGTTTTTCATCGCTGCCCTGCTGCATATACTCAATATTGCGCTTGCGATGTTCAGCCCGTTTTTACATTCCTTCAGGTTGCATGTAGTGGAATTCGATTCCAAATTTTTTGAAGGAGGGGGAAAGATATTCAAACCCTTCAGAAAGGAAAAGGAGGGTGAAACCGTGAAATGAACACGGATCATCCCGATGATCTGGCAAACATTTTGTACAGCAGATTGAGAAATTTTAATCAGGATCATATCATTAACACAAAAAAAAGAGGATGTGGTAAACATGGCGGTGGATTGGGGTATTCCCATTGGAGCTGGTATTGCATTTGGACTTGGAGCGTTGGGAACAGGAATTGCACAATCAAAGATCGGGGCAGCCGGTGCCGGAACTATTGCGGAGAGACCTGAAACATTTGGTCTTATGGTGATACTTGTGGCGATTCCTGAAACCCTGGTCATTCTTGGTTTCGTGGTCGCGGCAATGATGATGATCATGCTCGTGTGAATGTATGGTCAGGATACAACCGGTAAATCTGCCATGACATGCTGATGCATGGTATAACGGTCGTTTGGAGGAACCGGGATTATATTGAGGAATAAGTGGGATCGAACATAACTGTCCTGGTCCTAAAAAAAGCTTTAACAGGGGTTGGTGATGCGATGTCGATTGAACAATTGATTGAGTCAGTTGAGGTGAGTGCCGAAGAAAGAATCACGGAATTGAAGGAAAAGGCATACAGACAATCGGTGGAGATACGAAGGGAGGCGGAGGGAAAGGACGAGGCAATCAAAAAGAAGCATCTGGATGCAGTCAAAAAAACTGTTGAGGCTGAACGTAACAAGTCGATTGCAAAGATCAAAGAAGAAACCCGGATGCAGTTTACCCGAACCAAAGATGAAGTCTTTATGAAAGCCTTTTTTGAAGCTCAAAAAATTCTCTCATCGGCACGATCGCGTGCGGATTACAAGAATAATTTCAGAAAAATGTTACAAGAGGTGGTTTTTGAGCTGGAAGGAGAAGAAATCCAGCTGCATATCGATAAACGGGACGAGAACCTCTGTAAAAAAGTGTTGTCCGAACTTAAGCTGAACTGCGACGTAATTCCCGATATTACCAGTGCAGGCGGTCTGAACGCGAGCACAAAGGATGGAAGGTTCATCATATTCAACACGATAGAATCGAGATTTGAGAAGGCAAAGGCTCTTTTAAAACCAGAAATATTCACTACGCTCTATGGTGGTCAGAGTGGAGTATGATTATGTAAATGCCCGGATAAAAGGCATGAAAAGTCGCCTGCTCGCTCCTCCCTTGTTTGAAACCCTTATCCTCAAACCCGACGTTGAATCCATCATTGCTGAGCTGGAAAATACTCCCTATAAACAGGAAATTGAAAAGGCAACCGTCCAGTATTCCGGGATTAAGTGTATCGAGGTTGCCTTACGGAAGGATTTCACGAATGCCTTCCGAAAGATTTTAGGTTTTATGAAAGAGGGAGAATCCGAAACGTATATAAAAATTCTGCTGAGCCGGTGGGATATCCAGAACATCAAAACCATTCTCCGGGGAAAGAATATCCATATGACATCAGCGGATATTGTCGAATGCCTTGTCCCGGCAGGACAACTGGATGATACCACGCTCATTGAGCTTATCAATCAGCCGGATGTCAAAGCGGTAATCGACCTCCTTGCAACATGGGGGATCGAATATGCAAAACCATTAACCCGGAATTTTAAGGAATACTCTGAAAAAAGGGATCTAACCGTCCTTGAGTATGCCATTGACAAATTTTATTATGAAAATGCATTAGAAAAATTAGGCGAAGATTCCTACGATGATCGCATCATTCTGGATATGATAACCACGGAGATTGATGTGACCAATATCAAAAATGTCCTGAAGATGATAAGGGACAAAATCGAGATTGAAGAGGCAGAAACATTCCTGATCAAGGGCGGTATTACACTGGATATCGAGAAGTTGCTCTCCATGCTGAGATCCGGGACGCTTGAGGGAGCAATCAAGGTCCTGGACGCCACGCCATACAAGTTTCTCTCGGAACTTCCCGCAGATGCTGTTCAAGACAGAAAAGATATCAGTATTTGAAAAAGAACTTGAAAAATATCTGATTAAACGAGGGATCAGCAGGTTTCTTGGTGATCCGCTGAGTATTGCCGTTGCAGTCGGGTATGTCTGGGCGAAATATAACGAGATCACCAATATCCGAATCATCGCGAGGTGCAAGACTGCCGACATAACAGAAAAAGAAATCCGGGAGGAATTGATCTATGTATAGGTTTGTCGTGGTCACCGATCCCGATTCGGCACCGGGGTTCAGGCTTGCCGGTGTGGATGTACTCGAGGTATCCAATCTGGATGAAGCAAGGAAGATCATACCCCCCCTGATGTATAAGGACGATACGGGAATCGTTGCGGTAAGTGAAGATTTCATGGCAGCACTTGACGAAAAACTGCTGGAAAAAATCGAAAAGACATACCGGCCGATCATTATTCCGATTCCCGCCAGGATAAAGGGTCTCGAGAGAACAAGTTACATCGAACGGCTGCTGCAGAGGGCAATCGGGTATAATATCGTGATAAGGAGGTAGGGGTCATGATTGCGGGAGTTATATCGAGAATTTCGGGGCCTGTGGTTCTTTCGGACCAGATGAGGGGCTCGAAGATGTATGACGTGGTGAAGGTAGGTGCCGAGGAGCTGAACGGGGAGATCATACGCCTTGACGGGGATCTGGCGGTTGTCCAGGTGTATGAGGACACATCCGGCCTGAAAGTTGGCGAGAAAGTTGTGAACACCGAAATGCCGCTCTCCGTCGAGCTCGGCCCCGGGCTCCTCTCCTCGATTTATGACGGCATTCAGAGGCCACTGCCGGTGCTGGTCAAGAGAAGTGGCAGTTTCATATCCCGGGGAATTTCCGTTCCCGGGATTGATAAGGAAAAGAAGTGGGATTTTACTCGCAACCGCAAAAAAGGGAGATACGGTTTCCGGTGGAGACATCGTCGGGACGGTAATGGAGTACAATATCGAGCACAGGATCATGGTTCCTCCCCCTGTTTCAGGAACTATCAGGGAGATCCGCAGCGGTGCGTTTACTGTTGAGGAACCCGTCTGCATTCTTGATGACGACACTCCGATAACAATGCTGCAGAAATGGCCCGTGAGACGGGGGAGACCCTACAGAAAAAAGCAGGACCCGCGTTCGCTCCTTGTCACCGGGCAGAGAATTTTTGATACCATGTTCCCGGTGGCCAAGGGCGGGACCGCCATGATCCCCGGTGGTTTTGGCACGGGAAAGACGGTGGCGGAACAGACCCTTGCAAAATGGTCGGATACCCAGATCGTTGTGTATATCGGCTGCGGGGAGCGGGGAAATGAAATGACGGATGTCCTGACAGAATTTCCCGAACTTGTGGATCCGCGGACGAAGATGCCCCTTATCCAGAGAACGATCCTGATTGCAAACACGTCGAATATGCCGGTGGCGGCCAGGGAGGCTTCGATTTATACGGGCATCACCATGGCAGAGTACTACCGGGACATGGGATATGACGTCGCGCTGATGGCTGACTCCACATCACGATGGGGCGAGGCATTACGGGAAGTCTCGGGCAGGCTGGAGGAGATGCCGGGCGAAGAAGGCTATCCCGCCTACCTTGCTACGAGACTTGCGGCGTTCTATGAGCGTGCCGGCAGGGTTGTCTGCCTTGGGTCAGATGAACGGTTGGGATCCATCACCATTGTCGGTGCGGTATCCCCCCCGGGAGGCGATTTCTCAGAGCCCATCACCCAGAATACGCTAAGAATTGCCGGGACGTTCTGGGCACTGGATACCAGTCTTGCGTACAGGAGACATTTCCCTTCGGTGAACTGGATAAAAAGTTATTCGCTCTATCTCGACAGCATTCAGGACTGGTTTGTGCAAAGCGGATTTGATGAATGGAAAGAGATGCGGGACGTGACCATGTATCTGCTCCAGAAAGAAGTCGAGTTACAGGAAATCGTGCAGCTGGTCGGTCCTGATGCCCTGCCTGAGAGCGAGAAGGCAATTCTGGAGGTTACACAGAATGATCAGGGAAGATTTCCTCCAGCAGAGTGCCTATCATGAAATCGACTCTTTCTGCCCGCTTGAGAAGCAGTACTGGATGCTCAAGGTCATCCTCAACTTCTATGATCGGACGAGTGAAGCGATGAACAGGGGAGTTGCCCTGAACAAAATCCTGAAACTGCCCTTAAAGCCGGAGATTGGCAGGATGAAGGAACTGGCCGATGTCGAGTAAAATCAAGGATCTCATTGGGGAGATCGATAAGAATATTGCTGCACTGGAGGTGGAGAGATGAAGCCGGTCAGCCTGCTGACAAAAGAGTGCAAGACGGTCAACTATGTTTCCGGACCTTTGATTTTCGTCCAGTCTGTTAAAGGGGTCTCCTATGGAGAAATCGCACGGATCACTCTGCCTAACGGTGACGAGAGAACAGGGCAGGTACTGGATATCTCGCAGGATCTTGCGGTGATCCAGGTCTTTGAGGGTACCAGCGGAATCGATAATAAAGAGACCGGGTGCGGTTTACCGGCAAACCGCCGACAATAGATGTGTCCATTGACCTGCTGGGGAGGATCCTGAACGGGGTGGGAAAGCCCCGGGATGGAGGTCCCGACATCATCCCGGAAACAAGCCTGGATATCAACGGGATGCCCATCAACCCGTATGCGAGGGACAAACCAGCAGACTTCATCCAGACGGGGATGTCCACGATTGACGCATTAACTACTCTTGTCAGGGGTCAGAAACTCCCGATATTCTCCGGTGCCGGTCTGCCTGCAAACAAGCTTGCCGCCCAGATCGCCCGCCAGGCAAAGGTACTCGGGGAAGGAGAGAACTTTGCGGTGGTCTTTGTCGCCATGGGGATCACGTATAAAGAAGCATCGTTCTTTATGGATGATTTTGAAAGGACCGGTGCCCTTGAACGCGTGGTCTTTTTCATGAACCTTGCCGATGACCCGACGATTGAGAGGCTCGCAACCCCGAGGTGCGCCCTGACTGTCGCAGAATACCTCGCGTTCACCCACAACCTCCATGTCCTTGTTATCCTGACGGACATGATCAACTATTGTGAGGCATTGAGAGAGATTTCCACGGCAAGGGAGGAAGTCCCGGGAAGGAGAGGGTATCCCGGTTACATGTATACGGACCTTGCATCCCTCTACGAACGCGCCGGGCGGATCAAGGGAAAGACGGGGTCCATCACCCAGATCCCCATCCTGACCATGCCCGACGATGATATCACCCATCCGGTGCCGGATCTCACCGGCTACATTACCGAAGGACAGATCGTGCTCTCGCGGGACCTGTACAGGAGGGGGGCGAACCCACCTATCGATGTCCTTCCCTGTCTCTCCCGGCTCATGAACCTCGGTATCGGTGCGGGAAAGACGCGGGAGGATCACAGGAACGTGGCGGACCAGCTCTATGCCTCATACGCCTACGGGAGAGACCTGCGGAGGCTGGTCGCGATCGTCGGTGAAGAAGCATTGACGGAACTGGACAAGAAATACCTGAAGTTTGCAGACGAGTTCGAGAAGAAGTTCATCACGCAGGGTGACGAAAACCGGAGCCTTGAAAGGACGCTGGAGATCGGCTGGGATCTCATGTCCATGCTTCCGGAAGAAGAATTGAAACGGATAAAACGGGAATACATCCAGAAGTATCACCCGGCGTTCAGAAAGGGATGAGCGATGGAACAGGTAAACCCCACGAGGATGGAACTCATCAAGAAAAACGCACAGATCAAGCTCGCCGAGCAGGGGAGGGATCTTCTCCGGGAGAAGATGGATGCGCTCATCCAGGAGTTCTTCCACATCATGGAGTCGGTTTCGAAATCGCGGGTGGAGCTGGAGAGTGTTGCCAACTCGGCACAGCGCTCGCTCCTGACCGCTCTTGCGGTTGACGATTCAGTAACCCTGAAGTCTGCATCCTTTGCAACGCGGAAAGGTCTGTTCATCGATATCAAGGGGAAAAATATCATGGGAGTTCCTGTTCCGGTACTTGAGAAAAAGAGAGTCTCAAAGAGTGTTTTGGAGAGGGGCTACAGTATCATCGGGGTGAGCGGCAGGATCGATGAGGCAGCCGAAAAGTTCGAGATGGAACTGGATCTGATCATCGGGCTTGCGGAGACGGAGACTTCCTTAAAACGGCTCGGGGGGGAGATCCAGATGACCCGGAGAAGGGTGAACGCGCTTGAGCAGATAATGATCCCCGAATTAAAAAAACAGACAAAGTATATCAAAAACGCCATTGACGAACGGGAGCGCGAAGATCTCTTCCGGTTAAAAAAGGTCAAAAAGATTATTGAACGCAAGAAAAAGGCAGCAATAAAGCAGAACGGCTGACATACCTGACACCGGGAATTTGGTGGAATGACCCACGCAACAGTAATTTACCCTTTGATTATTTCCCGGTTAAGAACTTTCGAATAATTCAATGAGTCTTTTTTAAAAAATCTCGAGAAAAAATGAAAAAGAGGTTTGTCTTGCCAATCAGGTCTCCAGATTAACATGGGGAGAGGATTGCATCAGATTTTCTCAACCACCCAACTCAACGTGATGTTTAAGTCTCTCCATGCCATTTCCCATCTCCTGCAGCAATGAAATAACCTGCTCTCGGTATCAGCGGTTTTAAAGTCCGTGCCTTTTTTTTAAAAATGAAGTAATGCCGGAAGGCTGAGTGTAATTTGTAGTTCCCTCTTTCTGTCCTTCAGATGTTGGTTTATTCATTAATTCCTTTGCCTTGCATGCTGCCTGCTCTATCCGCTCCCTGCACCTGTCTATGGCGATATCCTTCAGTTTCCCGATTTTTATTTCGCTATCCTGTGACATATGGTAAATACCCGGCAAGTGATCAATGTGTGTAATCCTTTAGTGAGGGAATAAATACTTTCCTCCTCCCGGAAGGAGAATTCTACCCTGAAATTCAACAGGCATTCGGGAAACGCGACTGGATATCGTGCCCACGATCTTTTTATCCTGTATCCCGTAATATTTACAAGAGATGATCGCTGCACGCGTCGATGCAAGCCCCCGTATGACCAGAATCACTCTTCTTTTTATCCTTTTATCAGGAATCTCGTTGTTCGATCAGCTTAAGAATATATTTTCTTCCCGTGACAGTATCCCCGGAATGAAATCTGCACGAGATGTAAGGGGGCTTACCCGCCTGTTGAAACACCGGGACCTGGATGTTCAGTATGGAGCAGCGGAGGCGCTCGGGGAAATCGGGGACTCCGGCGCGGTGGAGCCCCTTATTACTGCATTGAAAAACGACGAATATAGCGGTGTGCGGTGGAAGGCAGCAGAAGCCCTTTCTAAAATAGGGGCTCCTTCTGTTGAAGCTCTTATCGGAGCACTGCGACACCATGATGATGATGTGCGGTGGAAAGCGGCTATCGCACTTGGCGAAATTGGCGATCCGCGGGCGATCGATCCTCTCATTATGCTGCTCTGCGATGAAGACCGGTTTGTCAAGAGCCATGCCGCTCTTGCCCTTGGAGCAATTGGGGAACCAGCGGTCACCCCCCTCCTCCGTGCACTCTGTGAAGGTGATGGAAATCTCCGATGGGGTGCTGCCATCGCACTGGGGAAAATTCATGATCCGCGAGCGATAGAACCTCTTATCCATGCTCTCGCGGACAAGTACGAGAATGTCCGTTCTGAATCTGCTACTTCACTTGCTGCAATGGGAAAACCTGCATTAGAGCCACTGTTACGGTTTTTAACATTCTCAGAGAGACCTGAACGACTTGAAGTTGTTTCGGCCATTGGTGAATTACAAGATACCGACGCTATCCAACCACTCATCCAGATGCTCGAGAATGCCGATGAGGACGAACGAAAAGCAATTGCCGATGCACTTGATGCAATTCTGATTCCTACGGTTAAACCCCTCGTGCGGAAACTCCGGAACGGGCCCCATCAAAAGAATGAAACGAGCAGATCAGAAAATAATGGTGGAGAAGGATAACATGGGATACCCGTCCCCTGCGGATATGAAAATTCATCGACTCATCGTCGCACTGTCCGATCCATCCATCGACATACGCCACCAGGCCGTTCAGGCGCTTGCCAACATGGGCAGACCTGCAGTTGAACCGCTGGTTCAGGAGCTGGCAGGGGCTCACGATAACGATCATCGCTGGTATACCGCGCTTGCTTTGTCCGGTGTTGGTGCCCCGGCAATAGACTTGCTGATTTCTGCAATGCGGGTTCATCCCGAGACTGAGTTCAGGAGATATGCTGCGGCAGCACTGGGAAACATCGGGATTCCTGCTATCGAACCATTAATCGACGCGATGGCGAGCAACGACCGGGAGTTGCGGGGATTCCTGTCTCTGGCTCTCTGCCGGATCGGAAAACCTGCAGTCGAGCCCCTCACCCGGCGGCTTGATGACGCTGATGACATTATCAGGTCCTGTGCTACCCTTACCCTCTGGCAGATGGGCGAAACCGGGATTCCGGAGATGGTGAATAAAATGCAGGAAGAAGAAAAAAAAGAATGATACATCCCATAACCAGCCCTCGATTTTTCCTTGTGCATCTTAATCCGAACAGATAAATCTGCTCCCGCCCACCGTATGGGTATGCTTGTCCTTTCGCCAGCGATGGAGGCGTATGAAAAATCGCTGATGGACGACCTTCTCTTCGCAATAGCGATAGCGAAAAAAGCCCGTTTGGTCGGTCTCGATCCTTCGACCGATATCGAAATTCCTATTGCCAGTGACCTTGCGGACCGGGTTGAAGCCCTTCTGGGAATCAAAGGTGTGGCAGAGCGGATACGTGATCTCGAATCCCGAATGTCCCGGGAAGAGGTTGCACTACGCATAGGTGATGATTTCGTAGCCCGGAAGTTTGGCGAGACGACGAACGAACAGATTCTCGACCATGCCATTCGGACAGCCATGGCGTTGCTGACCGAAGGTGTCGTGGCGGCACCCACCGAAGGGATTGCAAAAGTCGGACTCGGGAAAAATGATGACGGGAGCCAGTACCTGAAAATTTTTTATGCCGGACCAATCCGAAGTGCAGGCGGAACTGCACAGGCACTTTCGGTACTCGTTGGCGATTACGTCCGCAGGCAGATTGGCATCAGCCGTTACAATCCCCGTCAGGAAGAGGTTGAGCGGTATATCGAGGAGATCCGGCAGTACAACACCATCATGAACCTCCAGTACCTGCCCAGTGAAATGGAAATCCGGCTTATTGTCGAAAATTGCCCGGTGTGCATTGATGGGGAAGCGACCGAACAGGAAGAGGTATCGGGACACCGCAACCTTGAGCGGGTGGAGACCAACACGGTGCGGGGTGGTATGGCGCTTGTCCTGGCAGAAGGGATTGCCGGAAAGGCTCCCAAACTCAAGAGCAAAGTTGAAATGATGAAGATGGACGGCTGGGACTGGCTCGGCAAACTCATTAAAAATAAAACCGATGAAGGAACTGTCAGCATCAAACCCTTGGACAAGTACCTTCGGGACCTGATTGGGGGAAGACCCGTATTTTCGTATCCCATGCGAAAAGGGGGGTTCCGGCTCCGCTATGGGAGGTCACGCAACACGGGATTTGCAGCTGCGGGACTCCATCCCGCGACCTTATATATCCTCGGAGAATTTCTTGCAGTCGGAACCCAGATGAAGACCGAACGCCCAGGCAAAGCATGCGGGGTTGTACCGGTTGATTCCATTGAAGGGCCGACCGTGCGGTTGCACAATGGCGATGTGCTGCGGATTGACGATGTGGCGACAGCACTGAAACTCGGACCTGCTATTGAAAAGATCCTTGATGTGGGTGAAATCCTCATCTCGTTCGGTGAATTCCTGGAGAACAACCACCCGCTTATACCCTGTGGCTATTGCGAGGAGTGGTGGCTGCTTGAAGTCAAAGCCGGTACAAAGCCTCCAAAAAACGAAGAAGAAGCCATTGCTCTTGCAAGAACCGGGGAATATCTGCATCCTGCGTACACGTGGTTCTGGGACGATCTTTCTGTTGAGCAGATCCTTTCTCTTGCTGATACGGTTACCCGTGAGGGAAAAGTATCGGACGGCCTCCTGCAGATTCCGAATGAACCCTCAACAAAAATAATTCTTGAAGAACTGCTCATCCCGCATGAGGTGCGTGATGGTACTATTCAGATCAAAACCTATCGGGCATTCATTACCTGCCTTGGGCTCGATGAAAACCTGAAAAAATGCGATGCATGGACGAATGCACCGTATGATACCCCGTTCAATCTCGTCATGCATCTGTCCGGGATAAAACTCCGGTCACGTGCAGGCACCCGGATAGGTGGACGCATGGGCAGACCGGGGAAATCCAAACCAAGGAAGATGAACCCCCCTCCTCATGTCCTGTTCCCTCTCGGTGATTCAGGAGGTTCCCGGCGATCATTCCAGTCTGCATCCAACCACACTGCGGAAGTGGATGCAACTATCACTGATATCGATTTTCAGAAGGAAGGGGGGATCATCGAGATCGAGGTCGGAAGGCGGCGGTGCACTGAATGCCAGGAGATTACGTATACCAACAGGTGTGAAAAGTGTGGAGCACATACCGTTGCGATAACAACCTGTCCCAAATGCGGGAGAGAAACATTAATGGAGCGGTGTCCAGGTTGCGATGTCCCGACTACCTGCAATCAGAGAATTTCCCTGAATGTAAAAGGGGAGTATGCAAGGGCAATGGATCGGCTGGGACTCAGAACCGATAGTGTGGCACTCGTGAAGGGAGTTAAGGGGGTCATATCCCGGGAAAAAGCAGTGGAGGCGATGGAGAAAGGAATCCTGCGTGCAATGCAGAACATCTTTGTTTTCAAGGATGGGACCACGCGGTTTGATATGATTGACCTGCCGCTCACCCATATCCGCCCCAACGAGGTGAGGGTTTCCGTTGAAAAACTCCGTTCGCTCGGGTATATCAAAGATACCCTGGGATATGATCTCCAGAACGGATCGCAGGTTGTGGAGCTGCATCCACAGGATCTTCTCATCTCTGATTCATGTGCTGAATATATGGTGAACGTGGCGCAGTTCATGGATGATCTGCTTGTCAAATGCTATGGACTTGACCCTTTCTATAATGTCAAAAAACCTGATGATCTCATCGGGCACCTTGTCATCGGGCTTGCACCCCACACGAGCGCCGGTGTCCTTGCCCGGATTGTCGGGTTCACTCGGGCAAATGTCGGTTACGCCCATCCGTTCTTCCATGCTGCCAAGCGCCGGAACTGTTTCTACGGTGATACTGAGGTCGAAGTATTTGATGGAAAACACTGGCAAAAATCCCCCGTGCGAAAATTTGTTCTGGAAAATTTTGATGTAAGCCGACCGGGCATCGACAGGCTTGGGACATACTACTCCGATCCGGCACAACCGTATTACACCCGAACCGTTGATACAGGGGGGATCATGCATATCCGCAGGATTACCTCAGTCTCCATTCACCGCTCTCCTGCAACGCTTCTCCACTTCATAACAAAACTCGGCAAGGAGATTGCGGTTACTCCCGATCATGCAATGCTTGTCTGGGACACTCTGTACCTTAAGAAGATCAGGGCATTGGAACTCAAATCCGGTGACGCAGTCCCGGTATTCGAAGGTGCAAACGTTATCGCCGACCATATCCGGTCTATTGAGATCGTGCCGGCGCCAGAAGAGCGGGTATATTGCCTGACCGTGGCTGAGGATCACACGCTTGTCGCGAATGGAATCTTTACCGGGCAGTGCGATGGTGATGAAGACTGCATCATGCTGCTTCTTGACGGCCTGATCAATTTCTCGCGTTCGTTTTTGCCCCAGAGCCGGGGAGGATCGATGGATGCCCCGCTCGTGTTGACGAGCCGGATAGATCCTGCGGAAATCGACAAGGAAGCCCAGAATGTCGATGTCTGCGATCACTACCCTCTGGAACTCTACACCAGCGCACTCGCTTATGTCGAACCTAAAGTGATCAGCGGGCTTATTGATCGTGTTGAACGAAGGATTGGGACCCCCTCACAGCTTGAAGGCTTCCAGTTTACTCATGATACATCGGATATCTCGGCGGGGCCGATCGAATCCATGTACACCCAGCTCAGGACTATGACGGAAAAACTTGAGGCAGAACTGGTCCTTGCCGAGAAGATACGTGCGGTTGATGCCGATGATGTTGCGGAACGGGTACTTACCACCCACTTCATCCGCGACCTGATGGGCAACCTCTCTGCGTTCTCCAAACAGAAGTTCCGGTGTACGAAATGCAACACGAGCTACCGGCGGATGCCCCTTACCGGCAAATGCACGAAATTTAAGGGGAAGGGTGTCTGCAGTGGCAATATTGTCCCAACCGTCCATGAAGGATCGGTAAAGAAATATCTTGAGATGTCCCGGGAGATCTGCAGGAAATACAAGGTATCTGAATACACCAAGCAACGTGTCGAGGTACTTGAACTTGCGATTACGTCTACCTTTGGTGAGGAAAAACAGCAGCAGCTCGGGCTTGCTGATTTCATGTAATTTTTTTTGGTATAGTACAACATTATTTACCATGAAAAAATCTCGATTCACCCATCATTTAAGCCCACTGCTTTTGACGGCGTTTCTGCTGATCAGGTACCTTAATTATTCTTCTCACCAACATAATCCAACACAGGCGCGGGGATAGCCAAGCCTGGTCAACGGCGATAGACTCAAGATCTATTCTCGCAGGAGTTCGTCGGTTCAAATCCGGCTCCCCGCATCTTTTCCCTGGGTTATATATCAGGATTGTATTTTTACTTACCTCTTCAGATGGTTGGTTATTATCCAATCCACGCTACCCTTAAGAAAAATCACTCAGGGCAGTATGGAACATTGATGACAAGGAAGAATCAACAGGTACTATTAAGATAATCTCATCCCCAGAACCGGAACTGGTCCGGAGGATGTGTGGCACATGCACTGTTCACCCTCTTCCCGGGTCCGGTAACGGTCATTATTCACCGTTTCAGGTGCCGTATGGATATCAGTTTGTTTCTTCAGGGAATCATCATCGGTTTGACCCTTGCTGTACCAGTGGGTCCTCTCGCCCTCATATGCATCCAGCGGACAGTAACAGAAGGACGTCTTCATGGGATCTTCTCAGGTATTGGTGTGGCGACTGCCGATTCATTCTATGCTGCTGTCACCTTTCTTGGTCTTACGGTTATTTCCGGGCTGATAATCGCCCAACAATATCTTTTCCGTTTCCTTGCCGGGGTTGTTTTAATCCTTATCGGTATACGGGTTTTCCTGTCTATCCCCTCATCCATCAGTGCAAAGACCGATCATGAAACGTACCTGAAGGATTACCTTTCCATGGTTGCCCTGGCAATAGCAAATCCGCTGACGCTTGTCTTCTTTTTGATAATTTTGCCTGGATATGGTGTGGTGATCCAAGGGATCTCTTTTTTGTCTGCAGCGGAATTTGTTGCAGGAATTTTTTTTGGTTCTACGGTATGGTGGGTCGTGCTCTGTGGGTCCCTTGGTTCTGTTCGTTCCCGCATCAGTACGGTAAACCTGACATTGATTAACCGTGTATCAGGACTGCTTATTTCCTGTTTTGGCGCAGGCATGCTTATCCTTCTTGTTGAAACCATGGGGCTGCCTGGGTGAACACCTGTTCTTCGTGGAATCCCCTGCAGTGGGTATGAAATCCTGCGAGATCGCATATCACCCGGGCTAAAAAAAAATGGGTAAGGTGCTATTCCAGCCACAAACTTTGTTCTAATAATTGAATGATTCGTTTCAGTTTAACCTTTTCTGGCTCGCTTCGATGATTATATCTCCAGACATACTCCGCGAGATAGAGGGGAAGTCGGGATCTCGATATACCTCCTTTAGACGCGAGTTTCCGTTTCAAGAATCCCCAGAATCCCTCTAGCCCGTTTATGTGATTACTTCTCCCGTCGCTATATATTCTCTCCGTATGATCAACAAGACGGTGGACATATCCCTTAGCCGCGACTCCGGTATTGGCCTTCCAGGTATCGGTGCAAACGATAGATCCCGGCTTCACTTGTTTAGCGAGAAGGGGGAGCAGGGTACCTGCTTCGACATTTTCCACGATCTCAGCCCATACCTGACCATTCCTACAGAGAATCCCGAATACCGGCTGTTTCGTGGTTCCACGGCCACGCTTTGTGCCCGTATCCCGGATCGTTTTTCGTTTGTTCTTCCATTGTCCTCCGAGATAGGTCTCATCGACTTCTACCGTACCAGTGAATACAGGAGACACGTCCCTGGCTAGCACCATCCGTATTCTTGTCAATGCCCTTAGGATACGACGTTTATCGTATCCTGTTTGCTCTGCGATCGAGTTTGAGCTCTGTTCCATTAGAAAAAGATGAAGAATCCTCTTCCAATCCTCTCGGGAAAATCGGAGAGGGAGTCTATGAGGAGTGAACTCGTAAAAACATCGGGAACATCTCCGCTTTCCACTCCCAAGCTTGTATAACTTTTTTCCCTTACATTTTGGACATTCAATTTTAGCCATTTTTCCCGATTTAAATCAGTATTGGATTTAGTGGTTAAAATGGCATCTTACCCAAAAAAATTATTAAAATAGATTCCTCTGAACAAGCCGTAATTTGCTGTTTCGGTATACCGGAGCTTTTAGTTGAGGGAATAATTTTATTTTCCCGTACGCCAAAAATTGAACACCTGATAGTACGGATCACCAATGGAGAAAAAAGAGGAGAGGTTGTACTGACAGACAAGAAACCGGGATCACCTCCGGGTGATGAGATCATCAGGGTTAAGCTCCCCCAGAAACGCAACCGGGAAATATTCGGGAATGCTGAACTGATGATGGGTGCAAACCATATCCGTGTCCGTTGTTTCGATGGCGTGACCCGGATGGGGAGAATCAAGGGAAAGATCAAAAAGAAAGTCTGGATCCGTGAAGGGGATATCCTGATAGTCATCCCATGGAACTTCCAGGACGAAAAATGTGATATCATTTACCGTTATACCGGCCCACAGGTCGAATGGCTCCGGCGTAATAAGTATCTGTGAATGCTGGTAATATTTTTCTTTTTAGCAGGACTTTGTTATCATGATTGCACTTCTGTTTGTTCTTATCCTATTTTGCATTCTCAGGATATAGGACATATTAATTTGATATTTAGCATTTAAAAGAAAATTAAAATTTTTATCAAACCAATGTGTTTATATATATAGCAAGGCATCAGTGCCTTGCAAGGTATTATTATTTTAGGGAATTATTTCATCTAATGTGACTAAAATGATAGTGTAATCCGCCAGGAGGTGTTCCTTCTGACAAAAAACTACTCACCGCATAAGAATGGTGGCAGTTGATAGTGAGCTAATTCCCGCGGAGACGATCAGGATGTTCAGTTGCAGAATATTAAGAAAGGAAATGAGGTCGCTGGGAAAAATTCTTATTTCTGTCATTTTTATTTGAAATATTCATAATCAAACAAATATTTGAAGCATTAAAAAAATAAAAGGTTTTATATACTTTAACAATCAATCTCTTCTTCCATTGAGGTTTGTATGAGAGCGTATGCTAGCATTTTACTCATCATGAGCTTTATGTTCCTTGTTGGATCGGTTGCGGCGGTTGGGATTCCAGATACCATCATAGTCACCACCAATAAGCCCTGGATCATAGCGAATAATGTTGATCAATCCACAATCACCATAAAAGTTACGAATACAACAACGGATCCTGGACCTGTACCAAACGTAACCATAAACTTACCAGTAATAAATCCTTTATACGGAACCCTGGGTCCACTGACAGTCACCACAGATTCTAATGGAGTGGCTTCAAGCACCTTCCAAGTGAAGTCAAAGAGTGGTGCAGTACAAATAACTGCAATAATACCTGCGCTTGCATTGTCTAATTCAACTATTCAGAATATTGATCACGATACTCCCTATTTTTCGTATTTTTCGCATCCCCTTTCCGGAACAGTGGCAACAGACGTACCCTTTAATGTCTCCACTACTGATTTTTGGGGAAACCCGATCGACAACAGACGCGGAAATCATACTATCAGCCTCCATGTCAACGGCCCTTCCCCTGATGACTGTTATTTTGTCGGTTATGGGAATAGTATCCCCAATCTGCCTCTTGATTCAAATGGAAACCAGTCAGTAACGGTGAGGTTGACAACTAAAATAGGTCCTAACTGCATTAGGATGGACGCGTTTGGAAGTATACCGGATAGACTTGAATGGATCAATGCTGATACAACCGGTATACCGTTTTCGATCAGCCAAGCGTTCACTCCCTCGGGATCTCCACCATCTCTTCCTGCAGACGGGATGAGTAAATTTACTATAATTTATACCCTTTTAGACTGCTACGGCAATCCAACGAACGGTCAATGGGTCCGGATAAATACCACGATCGCAGGAGAGGAATACGATTTCAAATCAAACAACCAGGGACAGATAACGAGCTACTTATGGCCCACGATCGTCAATTGGGGTCATTACGATCACTGCCAGAGCACTCGGCAATGTTTCGGTAACCATCAGCCAGGAAGTTGAATTTGTAAATACTGCGGCAACGAACATGGAACTCACAGCAAATCCCGAGACCATGGCAAGTCGTGATGTCAATCCCCTCATTACCGCAGATATTACTGCATCGGTTATGGATATCATGGGAAATCCGGTTGAGAATGAATTAGTAACCTTCTCTTTGGGCACTGTGAATTATCCCGGGGGGCCGTACAATGTAACCTCAGGACCCTCACTAGTAAACAATACCACAACAACAGATGTGGATGGTCTTGCCACAGTCATCTTCATACCCGGCAGTTTCAGCTCCACAAACACCACTCCGGCAACCGGAAACTGTACAATTACCGCTCACTGGGGAAATGTCAGCAAAAATATTCTGGTAACCTGGAAGAATTATCCCTACCTGAGCGTTAAAACCTCGGTGAATCCTCAGACAATTGCGGTAAATACCACCGTTGATGTAACCATTGATTTTATAGGTGACGGATGGGCTCTCCAGCCTCGCCCCATCGATGTAGTGTTGTGTACTGACCGATCCGGGAGCATGCTCTTTGATAATCCCGATCGTATGTATTCGATCCGGGAGGCGGCAAAGGTGTTCGTGGATCAGATGAATTCTTCGAGGGATACCCTGGGACTTGTTACCTTTGGAAGGAATGGTTATATCAGCAGGCCTGGTGTCAACTCAGGGATAGATGTGTCAGAGATCGACAATGTCTATTCCGCCCCGAAGACATATGGTGACTATGCCACGGTCGACAGGACGTTGATTGGCGGGGTTGCCGGGTTTAATGCTGTGAAAAATTCACTCAACGGAATTGTTCCTGATCATGGCACGCCCATGAGATCAGGAATTTACAAATCGGTGAATGAGATCAAGAGTCGCGGAAGGTCCGGTTCTAACAAATCTATCATTCTCCTTTCTGATGGAGACTATAACTGGTACGGTGACCCTCTCGCACGGGGAACCGGGAGTACTAACCTTGAAACTTCTTATGGCGATCTGACACAGAATTACCGGACATTCACGGGCCTTGGGTCTGGCAGGTTCTCTAACCAGAATATGTCGATCTATGCAAAGAATAACAATATCACGATCTACTCAATTGCGTTTGCGGACAGTATTTCCCCTGGTGGGAAGACAACGCTTCAAATCCTTGCACTGGCAACCGGCGGCAAGTACTATGAAGCATCTGCAACGAATATTGTCCAAGTATATACAGACATTGCCACGGATGTTACAGCAAACGCCGGTGTAGATACCGCCATGGTGGACGATTTCCAGAATGTTAAGATCAATAATGTCTCGATTTTAGGTGCTGAGGCATACGATTATGTATATAATTCAACAGCTTCAACAAGAATAAAATGGCAGGATGGGATAACAAATGTGACCGATCAGTCAGCTGATTGGAATCTCTCTCATCAACTGAACTTCACCATTGGTACGATAAAAGTCGGCGAGACCTGGCAGGCGACATTCCGCCTGAAAGTCAAAAAGAGTGGCAGCATTGACGTTTTTGGTGAGAATTCTCTCGTATCATTCAATGGTGGTGCATCCACCCTGACGTTACCACACACGTTCCTCACGGTTGTGCCTGATCTTAATGCTACGGGAATGGTGCAAAAAAAGATAACTCTCTCGAATCCCGTGACAGAACCTGGAAATAGTGTTCTCCTGCCAATAATGTGGAATACGCTGTATACAGGAAATAAAACCATTACCGAACATGTTTATTATTCCCGAGATAATTGGACCTGGGTACGGTTCTCTACAAAAACGCATAACGGGTATCCATCTGATCCCGTCGAGAAGGGGTATGTGGATTATGCACAACTGGATATGAGGAATTTGCCGCAAGGGAATTATGCAATCTACTTCAAAATAGCAGCATCCGCTAATCCTGATCTTGGAGATGAAATTTACTTTGCTGCAAATAAAACTAGCACTCAGCAGATACCGTATATAAAACTTGAATAATCCCTTTTTTTAAGAATTATAAAAAACGCTGAGATATCGCAAATTCGTTTCCTAAGATGTTCACTACAGATAATAGATCCCTACTAAAGAAAATCCACGTCCTTTTACGTCCTGATTAATGTGAAGAGCACCCCGTTTCCAGAACCCTCAAATGAGTGCATCTTTCAGGTATGACAAGCACCTTAAGTGCAGATAGTATCTCTTTAATGCTGAATATTCAGGTTTTTACGAAGATGATTGGGAAAAATGCTCGTGTGCACTGAACTGATGATGGGTGCAAACCATTCCAGTATCCACTGTTTTGATGGCGTAATAAGGAGGGAAAAAGAAAAATAAATAATGAGGGATATTATGCTGATTAAACACTTACGTCAAAATAATGATTTCGGCGTTACCAATCGCAAAAATTGCATGCCTAAAATGCAATTTAATTACGTTATTCAGAGTTCAGAGTAGGAAAAGACGTTGAGCATAATGGAGGTATGAATTCATTCCCCCCAAATTGCCCTAAACATTTTCCCGAGATGAATGGAGAGTAATTATTCATCAGTTTCTCATGGTACAATGTTCGAATTTATTAGCCGAATAGACCTGATTCGAACAATGAGGGGAACTCAGAACATTAACCAAAATCCGGGTAGTAATGAAATAGGATATTCCCGAGATTTTTTCGGGACTGTTGAAGTGGATAAACCCTATCTCGGAGGTTACTGGAAGACTATACGAAAAACAATCCGGGATCAAGGGATAAAACGTGGCGATGGGACCAAGAAACAACGGGTATTTACGGATAAATTTGTCTTATCGGTACAGTCTGGCCGAGGATGTTGTAGATGTCAATGCTGGTACACTTCAACAACTCCTCGCAGAAAAAGAGTCAGGGGAATTTATAATACCTGCCCAAAGGTTGAGTGGCTAGATTGTAAAAATTAACTTTGAAATATGTTGTAATTTTTCTTGCTCTGTAGAAATCATTAAATCGAAGAAAAATCTGACCTGGTCGACCGAAAGAGCTAAGGTACGGTGTCTCCTTACCTTGTTATGCTAATAACCCGCAAGGAGACAATAACAAGATCAACGGGCCGGCATTTCAGGTTTGTTGAAGCAGCACTTTCAACCGTTAAAGCATCCCATCTCCCCTTGTATTCCTGCAAGTACTCGAAAAAAGTATACACCCAGCCCCAACGGCTTGCTCTCATTTTTTTCAAAGATTATCTCAAAAAAGACTATCGTGAAATCATTGATCTTATTGTTGAAATGGATCGCATCCGGAGCTTATTGGGACTCAGTACCATTCCGCATTTCACGACCCTGCAAAAATTTTTAGCCCGAATAAAATCCCGATACATAGTGTTTATTTTTGCAAAGACCCTGAAATTATTCTACTCTCACGACGATGAAATATCTATTACTGCCATTGATTCATCTGGGTTTACAAGCTCGTATGCAAGTCATTATTACTCAGAAAGAACCGGAAAAATCCGGAAACATTTCATAAAAACCTCTATCGCAGTTGATACCGGGAGACAGGTCATTGTCGGATTCATCTCTTCGAAAAGCCGTGTACACGATACCAGACACGCCAGGCTGTTGTTGAGACGATGTCACAAATCGAAAAAATCTGCCTGCTATGTCATGGACAAAGGTTATGATTCTGAAAGCATTCACCGTTTGATCCGAGAAGAACTGAACGCTGATTCCATTATCCCTGTTCGTTCCTGGAAGAATGAACGAGTCGGTGGGATCTTTCGAAGAGAAATGGATGAACATTTCGATGAAGTTCGATACCATAGACGAACTCTGGTTGAAACCAAATTCTCAGTCCTAAAACGAAAGTTCGGGGGAGATCTCAAAACGAGAAAATTCTCTAACCAGACGAAAGAGACTCTCGTGTAAAATGATAATTTGTAACCTTCACCAATTCTTACAATTTGTAATGATTGAGGTTTTCTACAGAGCAGAAATTTTTCTTAATATGATATCATATTGATTTTATGTTGACTTTAAATATTTTTATGACAAGTGTCATTGGCGAAGAACCCCCGTTAGTCAGAGGATAGGTAATTGGTAACCCTTTACCTGGTGTTGTTATACCCACACCAGATTTGTAAGATTCCGGAATATTCCAAGTCTTTAATATATAATTATCCCATGCAACTGAATAATCCTGAGTTGGATCAGGAGTGTAAATTATTGTAATATTTCCGTTCACTGGAACTATAGTTTCATTATAATATGGATTATTATATGGGTCACCTGTCAATGACATCTGCACGGTTCCGATCCCTTCTTTTGACATGATCGTTTCGCTGGTGAATTCGATCAGATTAATTACCATTATATTGGTTTTGTTGTCAAAGAACCAGCGGGGTTCGGCAAGCATGACCGATCCATTTATAGTTCCCTTGTTTATTCTTGGACGTAAAACTACTGCCCCATTCTGGAGGGAAATATCGGTCTGGGCATTGACCGATTCATAACGCAGTTCGCCTGGGGTGAACTTGGTATTGACCTGGAAGTCCGGAGGGAGATACGATGCAACAACTCCATTATTGATCTGAATGGTTGATGAAGGGGGATAATAACTTGAATTGTATACCGCTAAAGAACCCCCTCCGATTTTCAGGGAGGTTTCTTTGAACGGCACGGTCTTGTACGCAAGGCTTTTTACATCATTCTGCAACACAATCATGTTCTTTTCCATGATCTTTTCGTCAGCACCCACTTGTTGCTGGAGGAGCAACGGGTATCCATAAAGGGTCACAAGACCAATACCAGCAATCACCATACCGAAGATAAGCATAAACCCAATTGCTTCGGAAACGCCTTTATCATTAAATCTTTCAACAAACTGCGGTTTCATTTAATTTTCCCTCCGAATTATAGCTGATCCTGTTCATACCTTTTCCTGTTGTTGTTCCGGTCGCTTCACGGGAAGCTCCAATGCCGGCAAGGGAGATACGCGCCTCAAGAGATCCCCTAGATATCTGAATATACTGGTCAATCTCATCAGCGTTAACCGGGTTTTGCCGCCCCCCAATTTCCACAAAATAATCTTTTCCGGCGATATCATCGGGAATATCAAAGTGGGTGCAAATCGTGCCATCACTCGGTCCAATAGCGTACACATCAACAATTCGGGTGGAAACGCCATTCCCGATATCGGTAAACGTAACATATACCAGCCTGTTGGCAGGATCCTCCATAATGTTTGTATTTACTAAAAGAAGCATGACAATAAGGAGCGTCATGAGTACCCCACTGATCATAATGTACTCGATCAGGTTTGCCACTGCATGTTCATTATTCAGCTGGTTACAGGGAAGTCCAGGTTTCATTATATAAAGTCACCCCATTGTTATAGTACAAATCAACATAGGTATGCGTGTCATTTGGTTTGTACCACACCGAAAAATTGACAACTGCATTTTTACGGTTTAGTGAAATGCTTTTAAGATCATTCTGAATATAAGAAGAATTCGCAAGAGTTGTATTTTTCGCAATTACATCAATAAAAATTCCTCTGAAATCCCGGATATCATTTTTCGGGAATTCAATGATACTTTCTGCAGTGGTTTGTCCAACGACTGTGGACTGGTTAATAATCAATGCCAGGAAGAAAAAACTGAAACTTATTAAAAACCCCATAAGGATAATCCATTGTGCATCATCATTCAGTCGCGCCACATCAGCACCTCCACAAGAACGGTACGGTCTTGAACGGGAAAGAAATTATTACCGCAGACATTTTTGTTCACAACAACCCATTTCGTCACACGGACTGCATGTTCTCCACCGGTCAGATTCCGGGAATAACTCAGGGGGTTGGATGCAATTTCAGTGCCAGGGTCAATCCGGCACGTATAGTTTGCGGTAAACTGGATATGATCCCTGCTTGATCCGGCCCTGTTGTTCGTAAGGTTCAAAAACATCGTGCCGAATGTTGCATTGCCAACGCCAACCGGAGTCACTTCGATAATTTCCTGCAGTGGACTTTTTCCATCTTTCATTACCGGGGTGTCCATAATTTTCAGCGCATCGCTCCCCAGCTGTTCAAGCTGCATATCGCTGATATGGGTATCCCCGGCAGTATAAACCGATGTAGCACTCACGACTAAATAGGCTGTCAGGATCATGAGAAGACCTGCTGCGATTCCCTCAATGGTGAAAGACTGGCCCCCATCACTGTTTACCATACCGCCACCTCCAGTACAGCATCCTTGAGTTTCGGTTGAGTGACTTCAATGGAGTTATAATCGTAATCAAAGGGGTCAGTAATATTATTATAAATGTTTGTTTCCGGATCAAAAAAAGTAGCATTTCCCCAGAGATTATTAATATTCGGCAGCACTTGTGTATTATTTAAAAAAGTTCCACTGTAGGGTGTCCCATTAGTATAATTCAGGTCAAATTTAAGGGCGATATAAACAGTATTCGCTCCTATTTTTAACCTATCATTTATGTACGCCGGATCTATTTTGACCGTTATATTTTCTTTTACCGTTGCTGGAAGCAATGTTAATCGGGTACTACTACCATCAACAAAGGGATAATTTGAGGGGGAGGGAGAATAACAAATAGACGACTTCGAGTCCATAAAACATAATGTTACAGTTGTTAAACTGATACTGGTAGTGGATGGATCTATGAGTTTACTCAAATTCGTGATATTAATTGTCAACTGTTCTCTGGATGGATTAATTTGATATCGTGGATCACTGACCTCATTTATAAGGTTGTCGCTATTGATGCGAATGGAAAATACGTGTGACGGGACAGCATCGAGATTGGTATAGTTTGTACTATTGATTGTTGCATAGCTAGATTCCTTAATCTTCACCACACGTCGGATATATCCGTAACCATCAGGGATAACATCACCTACCGATCGTGTATTGTTTTGCCCAAGCTCACGAATAGAAATATTAAAGCGGTATGGGTAGTCCCCAAAAATAATCCGGTTCCGGTAATCTTCAGGATAGAAAAAAACCGTCGAACAGAAAAATCTGTTTATCTTGTCCTTGGACAGGATATTGGGGGTTTCCTTAGATATTGCAAGACCGAACCGTGTCACATTAGCCTTTTGCAGGTAATAGGATTCCCAAGGCTCAAGATCCAAGACTGACCGCCCCGGATCCTCCGCAAGGATGACACCTGTCCGGTATGCCACCGCATCATAATCGATGGTGTAGGCCTGCAACCCGATCAATAACCCTGGGATCATCGAAACTACCCAGATGAACGCGAGCAGGAAGATGGTAAAACCAACAAGAAAATCGATGGAAAGATTTCCATTATCGTCAGTCATTGTTATGCAATCAACACTCCTGTAGTCGCATTAAACTTCAAACTCCTACTTAAATCACTCGAAGTAATGGTGAGCGTGTATTCCCCCCGTTGTAATTCGAGATCCATCCTTTCAGGGATTATCAGTGATGTATTCTCTGAAATCACTGCTTTGTTCTCGTTGAATAACCTGTCAGGAGAGATAATAATATCCATATCAATCGGTTCAGAATTTGGCGTTGCATTCCATGGAATCATTGTCCATCCTGTATTATCATATACCAGAAATTCTGTCCCCCTTTGATGTGATACCCCAAAAATCCAGCTTGTCGCGTTTCCCGAACCATCTACATCTCGCGAAAGCATATAATATACTGTTTTTATATCAACGGATTGATTCGATAAACCCGATCCATACTCCCTGAGATTCTGTTGTGCCTCCTCAAAACTGATTCGAGAGGAGTCTGCCTTCAATATAATCTGGGTAATTCCGGAATTTTGCCCGGAAGACTGGTTTGCTGTTGGTTGCGTAACGCATGCACTGAATAGAATAATGACGAACAGTACTAATATGGCGAAAATCGTGGGGATAAATTTGTGCATATTCTTCCTATAAGGCTTATTTAGATAACAACAGTTATAAATATTGGTATTCAATTTAGCCAATAACATATTCTGGATGATTGTATTAAATTGTCGTTCTTCCGAATCAGCTGCAAATCTACCAGCGCCACAATAATGATCGGATAATTTATATGAATACTCACTGGATTAGAATTAAAGGATAAAATTTGGTGATTTATCATTTAGTGCCACCACCTTTTTTTATTGCGTAAGATATTCCGAATGAAATTACAGACCGATCGAGAAAATTCAAATTATTTTATGAGATTAGGTAATACAGCGTTATCGCAATTGTGAGGATGCCCTAGTAGCGGGGGCGAAACCCCCAAAAACGTCTTCAAATTGAAAAATCAAAGAGATTCTTTGAATTAGTTCCATGAGAGTACTAGTTTTTGGTGGACTTTATTTAGAAACGCCTAAAAATTTTAAATTTCCCAGATTATGGAATAATTTTCGTGATGGGTATCTCAAGGATATCTTCCGCACCGCACGCTTTGAGTTTTGGGATCAGCTGGTTGACTGCATTCTTTGGAACGACTGTCTGGATACTATAGTAATCAATCTCATGAAGTCTGCTTACGGTAGGCTTTTTCATTGCCGGGAGAGCAGCGACAATCTTTTCCATGGAAGCAGAAGGAACATTCATCGTCAGGAGTACTTTGTTCCGCGCCTCGATGACCCCAAAGAGCAGCGTCTTTATCTCCTCTATTTCCCTGCGTTTCTGCGGGTCAGCCCAGCTCGACTTGTTAGCAATTATAACCGTATAGGACTCCATAATCTGTCCGATGATCTTGAGCCCGTTCTTACGCAGTGTTGTGCCGGTTTCCGTGAGATCAACCACAACGTCCATGAGGTCCGGTACTTTCGCTTCGGACGCACCGTATGAGTGAAAGAGCTGAACCGGGATTCCCAATTGAGCAAAATACTTCCTCGTAAGTTCAGGGTATTCTGTCGTTACCCGGCTTTGCGGGCGGATTCGGTTGACGTCATCAATCGGCTCATCGCGGTGCACCGCAACAACGATCTTCACGTTCCCCTCCCCGGTCTTGCTGTACGAGAGATTTGCTACCTCAACGACATCGGATCCTGTCTCATTTACCCAGTCCAGACCGGAAATACCGAGATCAAAATATCCCTTCTCAACATAGGTCGGGATTTCCTGGGGGCGCAGGATCTTCACTTTACCGATACGGTTATCGGCAATCCGGGGATTATAATCGCGGTCGGTACGTCTGACCTCAAGGTCAGCCTCTTTGAAAAGCTGCAGTGTCTGCGCTTCAAGACTCCCCTTGGGCAGTGCAATGGTAATCATACGATATACAATCGCTGTAAAAAACGATAAAGGGTAAGGATGGGTTTTGTTTATTCGAACGTGTGGACGATAAGGCCACTCAGCAGTTTTGGCTCAAACCATGTGGATTTTGGTGGCATTACATCCTGTGCGTCAGCGATGGAAAGCACCGTATCGACCCTGACCGGCTGCATGGCAAACGCAATCCGGTATTTGCCACTGTCCACAAGGTTCTCAAGATCCGAAACCGGACGGGCACCCCCGAGATACTGCAAACGTGCATCTCCCCGCGGATCGGTAATGCCAAACATTGTTTCAAATACCTCTTTCTGGAGTATAGCAACATCAAGAGTATTGAGTGACGATGCATTGACATCAACCGGACGGGTGCACTCGTACCATTGTCCCCGAAAGGTACAGGTGGAATACATGGAATTGTTCGGGAAGGAGAATCCTTGGAGGGATATTGTACCCGCTTCCGTCAACCAGACCATATTTTTTGACATCAAAATAGTCTTTGAGCCTTTTCATGAAGGTCTCTGGGGTGTAGGTGCCCAGATCCGTAAGCAACCGGCTGTAGCCATGAATCTTTACCCGGTCATGAGCAAACATGACCCCCATGAACCGGGTAACTTCGCCTTCTGCTGGTTTGCCGTCAGCAATGCGGCGGTCCACAACATTCAGTGCAGCTTTTGCCCGGTGGTGGCCGTCAGCAATATAGAGCGCGGCCACTGAGGAAAAGTGAGCTTCAAGCCGATCAAGAATGTTCTTGTCAGTGATCCGGAATATCTGGTGGATTATCCCGTTATCTGAGGTAACTTCTCCATCGGGTTCCGGTAACAGATTGACAAGTGATTCAATGAAGGAAAAAATCCCATCAGTATTCCGGTAAAGGAGCACTACCGGGCCGTTGTGTGCCTTGACTGCTTCAATGTGCCGGGTCCGGTCCTCCTCCTTGTCATACCTTGTCTGCTCATGCCGTCGTATGTTGTTTTTCCGGTAGTCGTCAACATCAAGACAACAGCAGAGCCCGAGAAATGTTTCACCGTCCTGCAACACCCTGTAGAGGTACATACCAGGTGTCGTGATCCTTTTTCATGCGTCCGTCTGATTCGAGTGCAATGAAATTTTCGCGTGCCCGTTGGTATACCCGGTCATCATCAGGGGCAAGCCCGGGTAATTCCGCGTCTGAACGACTCACGCGTAAAAAGGTTCCGGGATTTTTAGCAGTGATTGCCCGTACCTCATCAGCGGTCACAACATCGTACGGAACAGCTGCGATTACCGATGCAACCGAAGGATCGGGGCGCACTCCTGCAAAACGATAGATCCTGACCATGCATTCCACCTGTCACAACGCGAGAGAAATAACCTGTCCTCATAGTTGGGTGTGCTACCATATAATTTCCCGCACATTTCTGCGGGACAAACGATTATGTTTTAACAAGAGCTCATTGATGATACTACTGAGCTGAGGAGTACAGGAGTCAGTCTGATGATCCGTCCGCATGATCTTGCCATCTACCCGTTACCCTACATACGCCGCGCGGCCCCTTCAGATATTGAGACAATTGTTGCCATCGAAAATGAATCATTCATCGACCCGTGGGAACCCTCTGTATTTTTTGAAGCGTTCTACCTGTTTTCCAACGACCTTATTTTGTTGCAGTCTGTGATGGAACTGTTGCGGGATTTATCATTGGCGGGCTCGAGAACACGGGTGAAAATATCTACGGGCACCTGTGCAACTTTGGCGTAAGTCTCTGCTTACCGGCGCAGGGGAATCGGGAGGCTGCTCGTCCGGAGGCTCGAGCACCAGTTCGCGCTCGAACTTGCCACCGGTGTCCAACTGGAAGTGCGGGTTGGAAACTACGACAGCGCAGCGGTTTTATCGCCGGCTCGGTTACCGGGACATCTTTCAGATCGAAGATTATTATTCCAATGGCGAAGATGCTCTCGTGATGATGAAGTGGTTCAGGTTTTAACCGCGCCCGAGCTGCTGGTGTGCCCGGGCAAGATGCTGGGCAGCAAGGGCACCGAGCAGTGAGATCTCACCGGCAAGCACGCCGGCACCAATAATCTCCCCCAGTTTTTTGGCATTTGTCCCCGGGGGATTGCCTCCTCCGGCTACGCCGAGTATCCGAAGGCATTCCTGCTGTGTCTCCAATCCTGTTCCCCCGCCAACGGTTCCTACGGGAAGTGAGGGCAGGGTGACTGCGATATAGACACCCGAATCCGTAAGATCCACTGTTGTAATGCAGGTGCTGCCATCGATTGCATGAGCTGCGTCCTGTCCGCAGGCAATGAACATTGCAGCAACGACATTTGCCGCATGGGCATTGAATCCCATTGAACCGGCACGGGCTGATCCGACAAGGTTTTTCCGATAATTCACCTCAAACAGGCTTTTTGCATCTGTTTTGAAGATCTGGCTGATAAGATCATGAGAGAGTGCAACACCGGCAACCACGCTTCTTCCCCTCCCCATGATACCGTTAATTGCAGCGGGTTTTTTATCGGTGCACATATTTCCGGAAAGGGCTATAAGCCGTGCACCGGTTCCCTGCGCAATTAGTCTCCGCTACCTTTGCACTTGCGATCGTAACCATGTTCATTCCCATCGCATCCTTGGTATCGAATTCAATCCTGACAAAAACACTTGTGCCGGCAATATAGGTGACAACATCGGTCATTTTTCCATGTGATGTTGTACTTTCTGCAGCCGCGCGGAGTTCATCATGGTGCGCTGCCACCCAGTCTGCAACCTGTTTTGCATGCACGACACTATCAGCAGCAAAGACGGGTGCCCGTGTCATACCGTCATGGAGAATGCGTACCTGTGCTCCACCAGCCTGGGTGATTGCGCTGCAACCACGGTTAACCGAAGCAACGAGCGCACCTTCCGTTGTTGCAAGGGGGAGGTAGTAACTTCCCTGCGCGTATTCCCCCTGCACAAGAAGTGGCCCTGCGACACCGACCGGGACCTGGACGGTGCCGATCATATTTTCACAGTTGCGTTTCACGACGCGCTCAATGTCGATCGAGAAAATGCCAAGGTTCTCAAGAGTTGTCCCGGTCTCCTGTTCGATAAACTCTCTCCGGACCCGGATCGCATCGAGAGGCGGGAGTTCTTTTTCCAGCTCGTAGAGTTTACAGCGAGCCATTCTTCAGTTGTGTGTAAATGATACCCTCCTTCTCAGTGTCACGACCGGATCCCTCTCCGCGGACGGAGTCCCCGCGGTGCTCCGCATCATCAGCCATGAATAGTGATACATCGTATAAATTTATGATACAGGTGGTCACGCGGGATGGTGGAGCAATGGTGTATCCGGGTACCGGCGCAGCGGGGTGAAGAAGTCCGTCGGGCACTTATCGAGGAAGGGGCGCTTGATCTTTCGCTCAAAGTCCGGCGCGAGGGCTCTACACTTCTGCTACCGGTAACCGAACACCGTGAGAGTGCGGAACGGTGCGATTTTGAACCCCAACCAGGACGGCAGGTGCTTCCACGACACGAGCTCGTTGGCGGTATTGCAATCATGCAGGATTGCGACCCGGCAGGCGCGGGGAATATCCTTGCATCGCGCCCGTCACTTCATACGGTGCTCTGCGCTGCAAGTGAGGTCTCCGGAGAGTACCGCACCCGTGAATTTGAGGTTCTTGCCGGTATCCCCACCACCCGGACCGATGTGATCGAGTACGGGCACCGGTTTACCGTTGATCTCTCAACTGCTTATTTTTCCGCACGCCTCTCATCAGAACGGCAGCGCATTCTTGAACGGATGGGAGATCACGAGACCGTTCTCGATATGTTTGCCGGTGTCGGGCCGTTCGCAATTACCCTTGCGGCACGGGCAGCACTCGTTGTCGCTTCCGATATCAACCCGCAGGCAATTACGTCTGATGCTGGCAAATCTTGCACAAAACCGCACGAAGAATGTGCTCCCTGTGCTCGCAGACGCGCATCATCTCCCCGCAATTATACCCTGGCAATTTGACCGGATCGTCATGAATCTCCCTCTCTCTGGAAGTGCGTTCCTTTCCGATGCGTTCCGGCTTTGCAAACCTGGCGGGATAATCCACTTCTACTCCCTTGTGTCAAAAGAGGGCGAGCACAACGACTGCATACACGGACTGGGCGGGGAAATTATTGCCGAGCGGGTGGTGCGGTCGTACTCGCCAGGTCAGTGGCATGCGGTGTATGACGTGAGGGTAGGGGAGGAGTGATACCCTTCGGGAATTAGGCTATTATTGCATTTTTCGTCTGTGTTGCCCTACGCGCAAAACGCTTCTTCAGCTTTTAATTACCCAATGCCAGCAATGGACGGGAAATATCAGACGAGGCGGGAAACGTGTCCAGGAGTTATCGCAATCACGGGATGCCATAGCTGCCGGGGCAGTGCCCATAAGAGGGGTTAGAGTACGTCAACAATAAAATAAGACAAGGAATTACTCCACTGGCACAAACTTCGTACCGTAGTGGATGATACCACTCTCACCATCGGTGGCGATCCGGCGGAACACGCTTTTTACCCGCATACCAATCTTCGACTTCGTCAGGACTGCAGACAATCTGTGCTGTCATGCGCGGCCCCTCATCGAGTTTCACGATGGCGAGCACATACGGAGTGAATGCCTCAAATTGTTCATTTGCCGTATGGATAACCGTATAGGTCACAATCGTGCCAGATCCTGCAAACTTGTGATCGACAATCCTGCCACTCCTGCGGCAGTCAGGACAGAATGTCCGCGGGGGGAAGAAATGCCGTCTGGCAGGTCTCGCACTTTGTCCCAATCATGTTATACCGCTGGGGTATCTTTCTCCAGAATCGTGCAACGGACATCTTAGACCCTCCCGAGGATGTGAACAGCAACTGTTGCCCCGGTACCCCCCACATTATGGGTCATCCCGATCTTCGCCTCATCGATCTGGCGCTTCCCCGCTTCGTTCCGGAGTTGCTTGAACAATTTCGTATACCTGCTTGATCCCGGTCGCGCCAACCGGGTGCCCGCAGGCTTTAAGCCCTCCGCTCGTATTTACCGGGATCTTTCCACTCAAGCGCGGTTTCACCATCAGCGGTAAATTTCCCGGCCTCTCCTTTCCTGACAGAACCCGAGGTCTTCAATTGCACAGATCTCCGCAATCGAGAAACAGTCATGTACTTCCACCATGTCGATATCCTTGTGGGAGAGTTTCGCCATCCTGAATGCCTTCTGACCTGCAGCTAACTGTTGCATCGAGGGTCGAGATATCACGCCGGTCATGGAGGGTGATGGTATCACTTGCCTGGGCACTTGCAAGCACCCTGATAGGTGTATCGGTAAACTCTCTGGCACGTTCGAGCGGTGCCACGATTACTGCAGCAGCGCCGTCGGTAATCGGGGAACAGTCAAAGAGCCGCAGGGGTTCAGCAACCATCGTGGATTTCAGGACGGTCTCAATGGTAATCTCCTGCTGGTACTGTGCGATCGGGTTTCTCGCCCCGTTATAATGGTTTTTCACTGCAACCTGCGCGAGCTGCTCGCGTGTCAGGGGATAGCGGTGCATATAATCCGTAGCTATCATCGCGTAGAGCCCGGGAAACGTTGCACCAACAAACCCTTCCCACTCACGGTCAGCTGCCCCGGTCAGGGTATCGGTACTTGCGCCCGGCTCCACATCGGTCATTTTTTCGACACCTGCCGCGACCACGATGTCTTCCATCCCGCTTGCAACGGCAATCACGGCCTGGCGGAAGGCAAGCCCTCCTGATGCGCATGCAGCTTCAACCCTTGTCGAGGGAATATGGTGCGTTGCCAGCCCGGCATAGTCGGCAATCAATGCACCGATGTGCTCCTGCTCGATGAACCGTCCTGCACTCATGTTGCCGATATACATTGCATCGATCTTTTCACCGGAAAGCTGTGCATCTTCAAGAGCAAGCGCGCCCGCTTCGAACAAAGAGTTCCCGAAACCCACTCGACCATTTTTCACCAAAGGTCGTGCACCCTACCCCGATTACTGCAACATCTCTCATAACTGCATCACGATCTTCCCCTTATGAACCGCATATCGGGCATAGTCAAGGTAGATGGGATTTTTCAGCAACTGTTCAACACCTGGTGCAGCATCACGCCGGAATTTATCCTGCAGGATCGCATCGGTGACCTCAATGTCGAATGCATCGCTGCCTGCACCGGAACCAAAGGAACAGACAAATATCGTATCTCCCGGCTTTGCGATATCGAGTGTTGCGGCAAGTCCTATGGGCGATGCTCCTGAATAGGTATTGCCAAGCATGGGCACCACAAGGCCCGGTGTGATCTGTTCAGATGTGAATCCCAGGTTCTTTGCGACCTTCTGCGGAAACTTTGCATTCGGCTGGTGGAAGACCGCATAGGTGAAATCTTTCGGGCTCTTGCCGGTCTGTTCGAATAATAACCTGCTTGCTCCTTCAACATGCTTGAAATAGCCCGGCTCTCCGGTAAATCTCCCTCCATGCCGGGGATAATCCTGCTCCTTCACGTCGCCAGAAGTCTGGTGTATCGGTCGTGAACGAGCAGGTATGATGGATGGTTGCAATGGGGTCATCCCGCCCAATCAGGAACGCGGCACCTCCCGCTGCTGCGGTATATTCGAGGGCATCGCTTGGTGCACCCTGAGACACATCAGAACCGATCGCAAGACCGTACGTGATCATCTCACTTTTTACGAGGCCCATGCAGGTCTGGATTGCCGCTGTGCCTGCCTTGCAGGCAAACTCATAATCCGCTGCGGTCATATTTGGCGTTGCACCAATCGCTTCCCCGACCGTACATGCAGTCGGTTTCACCGCATAGGGGTGGGATTCACTGCCTACATACACCGCTCCGATGTCCTTTGGATCGATCTTTCTTCGGAGAAGACGCATTACGCGCTGCTTCGACTGCAATCGTCGCAGCGTCCTCATCAAGGTCAGGGACAGACTTCTCAAAAACGCCCAATCCCCCGGAAATATCTGCAGCATTTGCACCCCAGACTCTCGCAATCTCTTCAACCTTGATTCGGTATCTCGGTATATACACACCGTAGGTAATGATGCCTACCATTCTTTTTCCCTCAACGTACTCACAATTTTGTCAATTTCCATGATCGTGCACATCACCGTGATGTGATCCCGTTCTGCCATCTTCTCCACTATAGGGTGAACATCAGCGACATCGATTCCCTGCAGCACCACACATCGGGGTTTGAAGGGAGTAACACGGATCGCAACCATCGGTGATTTTCCGGTTGAAACATTGGTGAAGACCACCGCTCTTTCTGTGCTCCACCCGTAGATGCGGTTGAACTCATCTGATGAGAACTGCATGATGGCATTCAGGCTGTTCACTACGGTATAACCAAAAAGGACCTGGTCCATGGAACCACAGAGCAGCGTGCACCCGATCGCCTCAGAGAAGTCTTTGAGCGGGATGGCTGTGGCATATTCATGAATATCGTAGATCACATCATCTTCAACATTGGAAAAGAGCATGGTTGAAAATTTCTGGATATGTTTCCCCTCATTTTCCTCATCCATGGCAAGGAGTGTGTCGACAATTTTGCCGACAACTGCAGTGCCAGGACTTTTTCTTCTGCCACTCTCATAATCGCTGATGACAGAGGGAGAGACACCGAGACGATCTGCAAGGATACCTGGTGCGATCTCAAAGTTCATGCGCCACTTTTTCAGCGCGTGCCCCGGTGAGTCCGACAGCGTGATCTCACCTGCCATCTTTTCGGCAAGCTGGTTCCGCAATCCGGATTTCATGCTCATTACAAAGAACGTGGAGTATTAAATAATTAACGAACATGCATTCGACAGTAAACGAATCACGACGAAGGGATATCTGGAGAGCAACCCATAAATAATAAGCACCTCAATTTTGATAAGCATGATTCCCGCTGAAGATCTCCAGTGTCTCAAGGCTGATTGCATTGCAGGGTGGCTGCAAAGGCCCGGTCTTTGTGTCATCCCAGACCATTGGTGATATGCTTGCTATCAGCCAGCAGACCGCCTCCCGCAGGTTAAAAGGGCTCGAATCTCAGGGATTCATTACGCGGACAATTGCCGCAGATGGTCAGCATGTGACGGTGACCAGAACCGGTGAAGCGGAGCTCCGGAATGAATACCAGGAGTACTGCCGGATTTTTTCTGAGTGCAATAAAGGATATGTCCTGTCCGGCACGGTGGTCAGCGGAATTGGTGAGGGCAAATATTACATGAGCCTCGAACCCTACAAGCAACAGTTCAATGCGCATCTTGGGTTTGAACCGTACCCGGGAACGCTCAACATTCGTCTCCCCAGCTCAAGTCTTCCGGTGCGCAAGATGATCGATGGTCTTGACTGGATCCGGATCAAGGGCTTTTCTACCGATGGCAGAACGTTTGGTGATGCAAAGTGCCTTCCGTGCCGTATCGGCAACATTCCCTGTGGGATTGTCGTGCCCGGAAGGACTCACTACCCGGAAGACATCATTGAAGTGATCGCGCCCGTTGCGCTGCGCAGGAAACTTGGTGTCGGCGATACGGATACCGTGACTGTCGAGGTGGGGTAGTGATTGACGATGCACTGGCAGCGTTGAGGGAAGGAAAATTTATCCTGCTCTATGATTTTGACGACCGCGAAGGAGAGACGGATTTTGCCATCAGGTCTGACGCGGTTACGCCACGCCACATTGTGCAGATGCGCAAGGATGGCGGGGGTTTGATCTGCACAGCAGTACACCCGATTGCAGCCCTGCGCCTTGGGCTGCCTTTTGCAAGCGATGCCCTCAGGGCAATCTCTGTGGCAGAACGGGAGGGTGATATTCCCTATGACAGAAAGAACCACTCTTCATTCTCTCTCTGGGTGAACCACCGGAATACGTTCACCGGCATCACTGACCGCGACAGGACGCTGACAGTCAACGCGATTGCCGAGCAGGTAAAACGGGCACTCAATGGAGGCAGCTGTGAACTTCCACGAGGTCTTCCGTACCCCGGGACACATGGCGCTCCTGCGGGCTGCGGATGGGCTTCTTGACCAGCGGAAAGGGCAGACCGAGCTCTCAATCGCGATGGCACAGATGGCCGGTATTACCCCGGCCATCACCATCTGCGAGATGCTGGATGATGAATCCGGTTATGCCCTCTCAAAAGAAGATGCCAGACTCTATGCACGCAAACACAGGCTCGTTTTTGTGGAAGGCTATGAAGTGCTGGAGCGGTGGGAAGCGCAGGCACACCGATCCTGACATCGAAATACAATTCACTTTTTTGCGAGTTTTTTCAGCGTTTCCTCAGGCAGCATTTTCGCGATGCTCATCTTTGTGGGACAACGCCCGGTTTCAAGCCCAGTTTCTTTGCCTCATCCTTGAGCACTTTCGTGTCAATGTCTTTGATGAGTACACTCAACTCCTTTGACTCCATAGGGATCGGAGAATGATTAGTACACAATGAAATAAGGTTTACTCATGGATGCATAAAAAAAATTGATTATATCTTGATCTGTGCCAGCGCGTCATACGCAGTTTTCCGGAACACAGCGATGTCGATGGTCGGATATTGTTCTTTTGCTTTTACGACATCCGGTTCCAGTACTCATTTTGAACACATCAATCCGGTCGAGCGTTCGTGCAGCAGTGTCCAGTACCCAGAGATCGCGGGTCTCCTTATCAACAACGGTTATTGATTCCACTCTGACTGAGACGAGAAATGCTCCGTCAGGTGTCTGGTACAGGTTGGGTTTTCCTATAACAGCGACAAATGCCGGAGTGTCGATTTTTGCGATCTGTTGCATCGCCTCCGGCTGGTAACTGCCTGCCATTACAAAGAATGTACCTGAAGGATCGACAACTCTTCCGCGATAGAATATGTTCTGATCTCCCTGCCGCTGCTTTTCGGTCAGGGTTCCAACAAGAAATATCCGGTTACAGCGCTCACCGGTTGGGAGCAGGACAAATGTCGGACTCTTCTCATCTTCACCATCCTTGAACTGGTACCGGCACTCGCGAAGCTCTGCGGCAAAAACCCGTCGCGCCGGTTCGCGTTCAAACGCACCTTCCTTTCGTCCCATGTCACGTGGATTCGTGCTCATGATACACCCCCGGCCCGGTTCAGCAGTGCTGTATGTTCTCCGCTCTCATAGGTCAAGGCGCTCGCAGGTATTGACCAGCAGACGGTTATCGATCTCCCTGCCATGGCAGGTGATATAACGCCCGAGTACCGCATCCCGCATCCGGAGGAATACTTCATCCATACCAAGCGGGTTGTTCTCCGCAATCTCCTGTGCCGCATCGAGCGTTATCCCGGTAAGTGACTCAACAACATCCCGCTGGAGCAGGATGTTATGGGTTTTTTCACCATCATCGAGCCACCCCTTGATCCGCAAATCATAGATGAAATTTAGGCTGGATTTCGTGAACCGGGCAATAGTTCTGGCGTGATAGGGCACGGTTGCATCCTTCAACCGGACAGCGCTTGATAATCCCGGAGCCGGGTGCAATATGCACAATAGCTCCCCGGACTGTGACATCTCCCCCGCTCACCAGAATATCGCCATCATCCTGCATGATCGTTGCGGTGTTCAGGTTGAGTGAGAGCCTGCCGTTGAATTCGTCTACCAGAGCATAGAAGATATTGTAGACAGAGCCCACCGCGAGTTTTTCCTTGCCCGCCTCCTTCCAGATCACAAATTTGATCGTCCCCGTTTCGTCACCCAAAAGACCGGACTGGAGCATTCTCTCATGGGAAGCATCCCATTCCTGGATCACCTTTGCACGAACACTGCCAACCCCCGTATGAAGATTAACAATCGGAACCGTACTCGGGATAAGTGCTCCATCGGTCGCGCTTTCTTTTACGGTTGTACCCGAGTGGATCTTCAGGCTGGCAATGCCCTTGAATTCATCTACTACCGCTGATTCAATTTTGTACCATGAGCCCTCGGTCATCGCAGGTGCATTCGACTTTGCCCATGCCACGAACCGTATGCCTCCGGAGTCGTCAGCAATAATCCCACTCTGGGCAATTGCATGGCGATGCAGGTGCGGAGAGTGCGACAACCTTGCCCTCGATGGTTACCCATTCACCGGGTGTCACATCCGCGATCTTCTTCTGGCTCGGCTGCACCGCTGCTCTTTCCACCACCCCCCGTTCCCATCGCGGGAAGGTTGAACTCTTTGGCCAGTTCATTGGTTACACTGCGTTCCGCTTCGGATGGCTGGACACCGAACTCATTGACGAGACGGCGGAGCTTGCTCTCGATCTTCTTTGGATCGACCTCTGTTCCTTTCTGGGAAAACTTTCGGGAGATTCTTTCTGCTGCTTCGGAAAAGTCCATTCATACATCTCCAGGTACTCATCGGTTCTGATCATGCCTATATATTACGAAGTATGCATGGTGAAAGTGAACCGCCGCTATGGTGAAGATTTATGTTTTACCACAATGACTAAGTGATACTATGGTTGAAATTACCGCTGACAGCACGATCTATGATCTATTAAAAGCGAAACCAGAGGCAACCGAAGCACTCTTCAAATTCGGTATGGGTTGTGTCGGATGCGCCATTGCCCGTGGTGAGACTATCCGCGAGGCTGCCGAAGCACATGGCATTCCCCTTGCCTGAGCTCCTTTCTGCGCTCGGAATAAAAGAGTAATTTTTTATTTTCTTTTTTATGATCCGCAGGTGTTTCAGTTCTGCACGTGACGCTACGGGAAATTTTTTCAGGTAATCTGCAATTTCAGGTTCATGCAGGAGTGTGCACCGTGCACAGTTCCAGACTCTTCCCCCATTGGAACTCTCCATCCACTGCCCGAGATTCTCGTCCCTGCACGGGATAGAACGGGCAATAGCAAAAATCGCACCGCTGACCGGGAAAGTGGCAGGGAAAGTACGGGCAGTCATGCGGTGACAATTCTACCCAGTGCTCTCCTTTGAAACGGCTGAAGATGAAAAAGGAGGAGTGGCTGGACGGTTCTGCCGCATCATGACGTCTGATCGCTTCCGGTATACCGTGAAGTACTGCTTCACGAATACGTCGTCCAGTATCTGTGAGTCGCCCGGCATACCGGTGTTTTACGCTGCCCTCACATCCAGCGATCACGGCATCGGTGGGAGTACCGGTGAGCGGGAGACCCATCGCCTGCAGTGCCTCGGCTTTTGCTTCAGTGGCGACCATAATGGTTTCGAGCAGTGCCGCGTCTTCCATCCCCTCGCTGCTGCATACAATGATGTTGATGGTGCCGGCATTTGCCGGAGGTTCGCGTCGAACACCTGCAGTGATGAATACGGTTACGTAATCGTACTGGAGTATACAGCATTGCTGAACAGGCACTGCAGTGAGAAGCCCAAAAAAATCTCTGATCAATGCCAGCACTCGGCTGCAATGAATTCCAGTTCCTTTTCCGGATCCTCATGGCTCCAACCTGCAGGAACGGTGTGGTTTATGAGAGTTGAGACGGAGCGAATGCCCCCGGCGATTCCGGTGCTTGCAGCGCGGAAGTTCCCGCGGATAAAAAGAGTACTTGTATCGAAATAGTATCTCATGCGACGGAATAACGCATGCGGTCCTTGAGTTCCTGCTGTTTGCTGGCGTTCCAGCCGGAGACGTCCTGCAGGTAACCGGTTACCCTGCTGATCTGGGTGACATCGTGGGAGCCGCACTCCGGGCAGACGGCTTTCCCGCATAAGGGACAGTACTCGATACCCGATATGATCTCGTGGGTGCAGTGGCAGTGGTCAAGCGGGCACATGATCTCAAGGTGCGTCTCGCCGCATTTCGGGCACGGCTTTTCTTCGACGATAAGGTGACAGGTGTGGCACTTGTATTTGCGCTCCTTTTCCGGAATATCGTCCAGTCTCTTGTATTTTTGAGCCAATGTTCGTTGTTCTGCAGTCCAATCCATACTATAACATTGCACAAGTCCTTAATAAATATTTAGAACCTTTTAGTTCAATGAACTGGCAATATCTGGATAATCAAGCCGCGCATACTCGGATCTGGTCGCAAAATGGAGGTTATTTGTATTGATTTACACTCGAACGGATACGCGCAAATGCCTCTGCAGCGGTTACCTGGGTCTTTCTGCCTCATAGATCGCGCGACCCACAATAATTCCGTCCACGAGCCTGGCGACCGCATCAGCATCTCCTCCCTGAGCACCGATACCTGGTGAGAGGATCTTCCGGTTGCCAACGATCTGTCGCAGCACCTTCATCCGATCAGGACGGGTAGCAGGGGCGATGATACCATCTGCCCCGCACTCCATGGCAAGACGTGCGATACGCTCTGCGGTTCCCCCCTGGAAGAATTCGGTAGCACCCGGGTGGCTCATCTCTGCGACAACGAAACACGCACCCCCGTAATCAGAAGAGGTGTCGACACATGCCTGCACTGCGTCTTTTCCGGTGAACCCGTGGCAGATGATGGATGAGAACCCCGCATCAAAGACCTGTTCTGCGATGAGCCGGTTCGTGTTCGGGATGTCGGCTACTTTGAAGTCAGCGATAAGCGGGAGATCTTCTCCTTCAAGCTCCTGTGCTAGGGAAAGCCCGCATGAGAGTATAAGCGGGTAACCGAGTTTTATAGCATCAAGATATGGTGCACATGCATGTGCAATAGCAAGTGCCTTCTTCTTATCGGTTACATCGAGTGCGAGAATCAGTTCAGTCATGGTGCATCCGCTCCATAACGGCGGCGACAAGGATGGGGAGGGTGATTGTCGCGTCGCCATACACGGTAACTGCCTGTGCCTCTTCCGTGATCTTTCCCCATGAGCGGGCTTCATCAAGTGTCGCACCGGAGAGTCCGCCGAGATCCGGGCGGTCCCCGGTAAGCTGCACTGCATAGTTAAAACCGTTGGGAGTCATAAGCATGCTCTGGAGGATGAAGTTTTTCGGCACACCGCCGCCAACAAGGAGTGCCCCGGCTTTTTTTGTGGTGAAGCAGGTATCCATGAGGGCCGGCATATCAGCGAATGCATCGACCGTCACCTTATTCGTCTGGGAGAAAAGCCAGTACCTGGAGACCGACCATCGAATCCTGGACTGCGGGACAGTACACAGGAATATTTTTTTTCGCAGCGGTATGGAGGATGCCGGATTTCAGGTTGTTCCCGATATGATTGAGAAGGCCGGAGATGGAGATCGTGCTCCCGGGTTCGAGTTTGCCAAACACGTTCTGCATGAATTCCTCGAAATGCTCAAATGCTTCGTTGGGGAGATATACATCGTAGATACGGTTGATCTCATCATGCCGGAGTTCAATGTCATTGCAGAACGCATGTACCGTGAAAGTGTCGGCACCCGATCGCCTCGATTATATCGTGGGTAAGATTTGCGCCGGTAGATACGAGCACATCGATATGCCCGGCTTTCACGAGATCAGAAACGATCCCGCCCATGCCCGGCAGGCACCATCGCGCCGGCAAGCCCGAAGAATTTTGTCGCCTGGTTATCGCGCAGCATCTGTTCATAAATGGTTGCCGCTCTTGACAGTGCCCCGCCATTGTACGCACCGGCTTTTCCCATCGCAATAACCAGCTCATTCACGGTCATCTTTGGTTTGACATGGATCTGGGTAACCGGCTCATCGCATTGCAGTGTCATTTATATTCCCCACGGTTGTTGCTAGGGTATTGGTGTTCCGGGCAGATAACAGACTTTTCAGCCTGGTCATGAGAGTGACACGAGCGCTGGAGTTAATGTTCTTCCCCATCCAATGAAAAAGGGGAACTTGTAAGTATTTCCTTGGGGGGACGTCTCATAACGGCATCGCGCAAAACCCGTGACTTAACCAGAAAGCCCACTTCGGTCAATCGGGTTGAATCAACGGGTAATACTGAGTTGAAACCCGAAAGAATTCTTCTTTCCGATCTCACCCGATGGCGGGAACAACTCGCCCGCAGCATTGCCCGGAACAACTACAGTTATCGGAGTGACGATATTGCAACTGTCGTGAACCAGATCATTTTTCGTTTACTTTTTCTTCTGGTTGCAGAAGACCGCGGTCTGATAGATGCGGGGACTGTCAAAAAGATCCATGAATCTGATGATCTCCACAAAGTGCTTTTGAAGATTTCTCAAAAAATGGACAACCTGTGGATTGACCTGGATAATGGCAATCAGCAAAAAAATATTTTTATAAAAAATCCTGTTATCGAAAACAGTCTCATGAAAACGATCCTTTCGCAGCTCAGTTCTGCGGGTCGACCGTATAATCTGGCTGCCATTCCTACCGAAGCAATTGCACAGATTTTAGGGTATTACCTCACACGGACGATTCGACGTTCAGCGACGCACCAGGCCGTTATTATCGATACCTATGATAAGACGCAGTACAGCGGGACTTCAGATCCGACTCCCGCAATGATCGAATATATGGTACAAAGCACACTGGATGCTGCCCGTTCCACCAGGTCGCAGAAGGAGATTCTTCCGATACGGATACTTGATCCTGCCTGCGGTTCAGGATTTGCGCTGCTTTGCGCGTTCAGGCACCTGATTCATGCGGAGGATCACACATTTTTTACGTTTACCGGAAAGAAAGAGATCCTGCTCAACTCAATTTATGGGGTAGATATCGACAGGCATGCTATTACGGTGGCAAAAATACTCCTTGTCATTAAACTGATGTGAGGGGGAACGGGCAGAATCATTACCCGGGGATTTTTTTACAGTTGCAGGGGAAGTATTCAGTGAACTCTATTACACTATCCGGTGCGGGAATGCGTTGATCGATCCCCAAATTGTGAATGATGAATCCTGGACGTTCTGTTCAACCCGTGAACGCCACTCCCTCAACCTGTTTGCATGGAATAACAGTTATCCTGAAATTTTTGCTGCTGGCGGGTTTGATGCTGTCATAGGGATCCCCCCGGATGGATCCCTTGCACCGCGCGAATGGATACAGCACTATTTCCAACGGCACTACGACAGTCTATCACCCGATGATTGATCGTTCCGCGTACTTTATTGAAAAGGGACTCTCGCTCCTGCGCAGGAACGGAATGCTCGGTTTTGTCATGAGCGACCGGTGGTTTCGTGGAAAAGCAGGTTCACCCTTGCGGTCAGTAGTGAAAATGTACCAAATTGAAGAGATTGTTTATACCGGGGAACACCGTAAGAGCACAAAGAATCCTGCATTATGCATCATTCGGATTGCCAATTGCATCCCTTCGCACGCATTTTTTGTCACGCGTATCAGTCCTTTATTCAAGGGACAACACTTTGACTATATCCGGTCGCACCGTTATACTCTGGATCCCGTCACACTCGATGACGGCAGCTGGACATGGCGTGACACTCGTATGCAGGATATTTTTTGTAAAGTGCAACAGTCAGGCACATCACTTGAAGATTATGTGATGGGGCAGGTCTTTCCGGGAATAAAATTTGGTCATGGCGGACCATTTGTTATTGATGAAGCGTTGAAGAACCAATTCATCAAAGATGATCCGGGATGCAAATCTCTCATCAGACCATTTGTTGCGGGAACCGGGATAACCCGCTACCAGACTTCAAAGAACTCGAAATTTTTAATTTTTATACCTAAGGGATGGATGAATGACCCTCTATCCTCCATTTCTTATCAATGGCGCTGGTTCAAGAAACGGCATCCTTCAATCGCCCGACACATGAAATTGTCCATTGAGAAATTACAAGGCCCAAGAGAGCCTGGCTATCACTGGGGGGAGACATCATACGATGAGGAACTCTGGTGTGGTAAACACCCAAAAATTTTCTATCGGAACCGGTTTAAACTACCGGCATTTGTGTTTGATGAGGGATGGGCGATTGCCGATCACACCGTAAGTGTCATTCCCTCTTCCAGCCTGTACCTGCTCGGTCTTCTCAACAGTCGTCTCATGTTGCTGGTGTTCAATAATTTCATTCAGACTGCCGGAACAGAACAAAAAATGCACACGTGGGACGATCTCAAAAATCTCCCCATCTATACTATCGACTTCGACAATCCTGATGACAAAACCCGGCACGATCGCATGGTCACGCTCGTTACCGAAATGCTGGAACTGCACAAGCACCTGAGCGATGCAAAGATCGATCAGGAAAAGGCCATCATCACGGAAGAGATTAAGTCGATCGACCGGCAAATCGATTCGCTTGTGTATGGGTTATATGGACTAACCACTGATGAGATCGCGGTAGTGGAAGAATCCGTCTCGAAATAATCATCGTCGACAATAAAAAACCGGGTCATACTGGTGATTGGACACAAGATCTTTTCTGTCATGGCATAAAGTAACCCCCTAAAAAAGGGGCTCTTGAAAGCCCGCTAAATTGCAGGGTCAAAATCCCCTCAAATCAGTTTGATGAGGAAAATAATCAGTTTAAACAGTATTTGTTATGAGGGTGGACACCATTTTTATTGAGCAAAAAATCGCCTTCGTCTGATTGGCAAAAAGAGCCTTTTACGGGCTTTTTCGTTTTCATCCCTCTTTTTTGGGTGGTAAGGTGATGTCGATCCTGAATGGTGCATTCTGCCATTTCTCCTCATCGAAGTGGGTGTTCCGGTAATTTTCCGAAGTATTGAACTCGATCTCCGCGGTCGTTCCAGGCATGACATAGAACCGGCGCCACGCACGTTCGTTCTGCGTCCGGATCCAGAGCTCGCGAAGCACGTACGCTGGTAAGGGAAGGGCCTGGAGAGCGACGACTTCATCCGAAAATTTTTTTTCAATGATGACATCGTCATCAACAGAGTATACCGGACCTTTTTCACTTTGACCGCAGCAATCACAGCCTGCCGGAACATGAATGCATCGAACGGCAAATCAGGCTCGGTGTTTGCCAACCAGTGGTATCCCATCCGCTCAGCGCAGACCCGTGCTTCTTCGCGTATGGTTGTTGTCCGTGGTCCCCTGATGGTATTCCTCCAGTCTCAATGCGCAGGAATTAACGCATCGGTTTTCAGGAAAGAATGCCGTGGAGGTAGATACGCTTTGTTGTCGGAAGGCTCTGCCTTCGCAACCAGGGCGACCATTCTGTCGCCAATGCATGTGTCAATATTCCGGCTCGCCTCGGCACAGCGGTTTTGCCAGATGCCTCTCGCTGTAGGTGGCACTTCATACCATCCCGGTTTCAGCGTCCGGGAAATTTCCTGAATCTCCGGGTCGTTATGCACGTGCCCTGCACTTTTTACACTTGTAGCCTTTTCCTGTACCATCGCTTGTCATACGCTTGTTACAGGAAGTGCAGATTGGTGGGCGTGAGGTTACCGGATGGGCAAGAGAAACAATGTTGATTTTTTCAAGATTGATACTCCCTTTTTTGTAACTCCCGACTGCGATTACCTCGTCGCCCGGCACGAGCTGGCGCACGATCTGCCGGAAATTTTTTGTGGGCTCGTACGCCATGCACCGCACGGAATGATCCCCATCCTTGATAGTGAACGAGACGTGTCCTCCGGTTATGGTTAAGGGAGCATCCTCTGACAATACCCTGTACCCGGTACGAGAGCCCTTCGCTGAAGCTCACCGATTCTGCCAGCAAGGATGTGCGCATCGGTCCCTTGGTTCGTGACCCAGATCTGTTCAATCCCCGGTTTTTCCGATTGGACCATCTGGCGGGCAATCATCACCCATGAGGGATTTTCACCACGGATGCCAAACAGCACCGGGTCAGGTGTGTGCGGCACGCAGACCACAACATCGTTTGCAGTATCCACAGTATCCCACGTGTGCGGGAAGGTTGCCTTTTCCGCAGCGAACAAACTTTGCCGGTCAACTTTGCGGGGAGTACCCCATTGTTCCGGTTGCCGGTACACAAGGATTTCAGAGGTGCTGTCCGCAAGCACACTCGCGACAGCCGCAGTAGCGCCAATCAGACCGCGCTGGTTTTTGTACCCGTGGTATTGGGCTCCAGCCGCTTCGAGAAGTTCGATTGCCTCGTCGATCTGGCAGAAATCCGTCACTGCCTTTGAATAAAATGCCGGGTCCGGTGGTGTATCGACAACAACAACCCCGGGATTGGTATTCTCACAGGAGAAATCGGCAAGCTCTTCCACGGTTGCGCACGCGATTGCAAATGCATGGTCCCTGTCTCCTGCAACATCGAAGCGCAATCGCTGCATTGCCCCGTGTCTTCCAAGTAACATTCGGGTTGAGCCGGACGAGCCGTGCCTCGCGAACTCTCATATGTTCGCGGATCAGTCGGCGTGCAAGGACTGCACCGAGGTAGGTCGTGCACATCCCCTGAGGTGAGTCCGTGTCATCAATCCCGATGAGCATATCTATATTAATATATCCTCAGGCTATATCCATTCTTTACGGAAATGTCTCAGGATCGCCAGCTCCAGCTGGTCACTAGTGTGATGATCACCGCAGGTTTCGATGTCTCAGAACGGTTCTCCATCCGTCCACGGAGTTTTGACCTTATCGCCCGCAACAATGGGACGCTGCTTGTCATTAAAGTGGTATCCCACATCGACAGCGTAAGCGAAGAGGTGGCATTTGACCTTGAAGTGATCTCGCGCCATCTTGGGGGAGTCCCCCTGATCGTCGGTGAGCGTGCCCGTGACGCAGAGCTGGAGCGCGGGGCAGTCTATGTCCGGTACGGTATCTATGCTATCAGTCCCTCAACACTCTATGACTATTTTGTCGAGATGATTCCCCCGCTTGTCTATGCATCTCCCGGTGGACTATACGTGAACATCGATGGTGAGGTGCTCCGCGATCTTCGCGAGAAACGCAGTATGTCGCTTGGGGATCTCGGGCAGGTGCTTGGTGTATCGCGACGAACGATCAGTAAATATGAGAGCGGAATGGGTACTACCCTTGATGTAGCGATCCGCATCGAGGAATTTTTTAATACCGGTGTGGTAAAATCCATAAATCTTATCCTTCACGAGCCACCTAAAGTGATGGAGGTGGAGGAGCAGAGGGACGAAGGAACGGGCAGGCAGACACCGATGGAGTTTTTTAAACAGATCGGCATGCAGCTGCACACGCTCCATGGCGCCCCGTTCCAGGCGCTTCTTACCTTTGAGAAACATACTATTCTCACCGGATACGGTCCAGCGGACAAAGTCATTAAACGCGCCGCTCTTATTGGAAATATCTCACAGATCGCAAAGAAGCATGCGATGTGTGTTATCACCGATCATTACAAGCAGAAAAAGATAGGAAAAACACTCGTAATTGGGGAGGATCGCCTCCACCGGATTACCGATGGTTTTGAGCTTCTCGATATGATCGGTGAATGATCTGTTTTAGATAATGTTTATATAGAACCACAAACCAATTTTAGTGCTAAAAGTGGTGATTTAATGTCACAGCAACTTGGTGGACAGCAGATACTTATTCTCAAAGAAGGCAGCACCCGTACCCGGGGCCGCGATGCTCAGGGTATGAACATCACCGCCGCAAAGGCAGTGGCAAGTGCAGTCAGGACCACACTGGGTCCAAAAGGTATGGACAAGATGCTCGTCGATACAATCGGCGATGTCGTGATCACGAACGATGGTGTCACAATCCTCAAGGAAATGGACATCGAGCACCCGGCCGCAAAAATGATGGTTGAGGTTGCCAAGACCCAGGATGATGAGGTCGGCGATGGTACAACCACTGCAGTCGTCATTGCCGGGGAGCTTCTCAAGAAGGCAGAGGATCTCCTTGAGCAGGATGTTCACCCAACCATTATTGCCGCTGGCTACCGTCAGGCAGCCGAAAAGGCGCAGGTGCTCCTGAAGGAAATGGCATTCGATGTGAAGCCAAACGACAAGGCGATGCTTAAAAATATCGCAGGTACTGCGATGACCGGCAAAGGCGCCGAGGCATCCAAGGACAAGCTCTGCGATCTTGTCGTTAAGGCAATCACGATGGTTACCGATGATGATGGCACGGTCGATATAGAGAATATCAAGGTCGAGAAGAAGACTGGTGGAAGTATCGAGGACTCGGAAATTGTTGAAGGAGTACTCATTGACAAGGAAAGAGTCCACCCATCGATGCCAAAGAAAGTCACCAATGCAAAGATCCTTTTACTGAATGCTGCAGTCGAGTTCAAGAAGACTGAAGTTGACGCCGAGATCAACATCACCAGCCCCGACCAGCTCCAGGCATTCCTTGATGAGGAAGAGCGCATGGTCAGAGGCATTGTCGATAAGGTTGTCAAGAGCGGTGCAACTGTTCTTTTCTGCCAGAAGGGCATTGACGATATCGCACAGCATTATCTTGCAAAGGCAGGAATCTTTGCAACCCGACGTGTCAAGAAGAGTGACATGGAAAAGCTCGCCCGTGCAACCGGTGCCAGCCTCGTCTCCTCGATTGACGCAATCAGTAAGGAAGAACTCGGAAAGGCAGGACTCGTGGAGGAACGCAAGGTCTCCGGTGAAGAGATGACCTTTGTCGAGCAGTGCAAGAACCCCAAGGCAGTATCAATTATCATCAAGGGAGGCACTGAGCACGTAGTCGACGAACTTGAACGTGCAATACACGATGCACTCCGCGTTGTCGGTGTCGTTGTTGAGGACAAGAAGGTTGTTGCCGGTGGCGGCGCAATTGAGACCGAACTTTCGCTCCGTCTCCGTGAATATCGGTGCAACCGTTGGTGGCAGGGCACAGCTCGCCATCGAAGCGTTCGCATCTGCACTTGAGGTCATCCCGCGAACCCTTGCAGAGAATGCAGGACTTGACCCCATCGATATGCTTGTCGAGATTCGTGCGGCTCACGAAAAGGGCAAGAAAACATACGGTCTGAACGTGTTCGAAGGCAAGGCAGTCGACATGAAGGCAGCCGGTGTCGTCGAGCCGCTCCGCGTCAAGACACAGGCAATCTCCTCAGCTGCAGAAGCAGCTATCATGATCCTGCGCATTGACGATGTCATTGCGTCGTCCAAGAGCCATGCACCTGAGGGCGGTATGCCCCCCGGTGGCATGGGTGGTATGGGCGGTATGGGCGGTATGCCCCCCGGTATGGGCGATTACTAATCCAATTTTTTTTTATTCTCTTTCTCTTTTTCCTATTGTTTTTCCACAATTCGTTTTTCCCTGATTAATTTTCATGGTATAAGGGTGGAATACAGTAGAAAAGAGGAAAAAAAGCCTCTGCTGAAAAGTTCAAATTATACTTGACCCTTGAACTTGACCCTTGACAGCGTATAGATTACGTCCACTCCTATATCTTGCGAGAAATTTTTTAATAATTGTCTAAAAAAAATAGAATTCTATTCACAACAAAAAAAGAAGGGGATTTCCCTTATGTTGTAAATGTCACTTGTATCGGGGTGTGTGTCCCGCTCTGTGATGTATCTATAGCTTAATAATTACAGTACCTTTCATGTCCGGCTGTTTTGCGTCAGTGATCGTGTAATTCCCTTCTCGTGAACCAAATGTGTAACTCCATGATGCCCCCGGCATAATATCCCCGGAATTAAATCCGGCATTGTTGGGTCCGCTCATCTTAATCGAATGGACACTACCATCGTCATTTATCCAGGTGATTCCTGTCCCGGGGAGAGCGGTCAGTACCTGGGGAACAAATGCATTATTCTTCATATGGATGGTGGTGGCGACTTTGGTTGATGGTGACTCGGTTCTTTTTACGGTGGGAGGCAGCGTTGTCACAACTGTGGTTGGTACCGGTGTCGGTACAATGGATAATTCCGTGGTTGCCACGGTGGTGGGAACCATCGCAGGCGGGGTAGTAGTGACTGTTTCTGGAACAGCCTGCTGGGTGCATCCAGTGAACGCAACAAAAGCGATCATAAGAATAAACAAACCAATGAACTTCTTCATGGAAGGTAAATTGTTTTCACCCTGTAATTAAATTTACTTACGTACTCGTGATTATTTTGCTCCGCGAACCAAAAAAAATTATTTGACGTTCGAAATACCGGAAATAAGCCTGCTATTATGATCTTATTCCTGACTATGGCAGATTTTCCCCGACCATATCTCGAAGAGAATCAAACACCTGAGTATAGCACAAGGTAACGGCTTGTTCGGTTTTATTACTAAAGATGCGGACGCGTCCGGTTCATGGTGGATTGTGCAACAGATTAATGAACCCGTACACATCCAGTATTTCCTATGAGCGACCGGTTCATTTTTACAAAATTCAGCACTGACTGTTACCATTGTAAACAGGTGGCAGAACAGATCATAAAAGCGGTACCGTATCAGGCACAGGTGGCGTGTGAAAACTGCGGTGCGACCCGTGTCTTTATCCCCCGTATTGAAGATGTCACTCAGCCAGGAACATTCACAACAATTGGGTGTTACGATGTCTGGAACCTTCTTGAAACCACGAAATGCAGAAACTGTCACGTAACCGGTCCCCATGATATAACGATAGGTTGCCGGCATTTTACCGTCCGGTGCCAAAACTGCGGGTTCACACATTTCTATAAATTCGATCTTGAGTACATCGCAAAGGACGAACTCAAAGTGCAGCAGGATAACACTCAATTTTCATGATATTGCGGTAATTTCTCGTTTGGAAAAAAAGGCTATGAAATATGTGGGGCATCTTACCCGGTTATGGTAAGGGTACGACGCTTTTTGGGATCTTTCACCGAATTATGGATCCGTTTCTGGTAGTTTTTTAAGATCTCCTTGAGCTCTGACCGGAGTTCAGGATTTTTTGTCAAAAAAATAAACATGACGGTCGTGTCTGCAATGATGAGCGGGGATACACCGATCAATTGGGTCACATCTGTTGCTTTCGAAACCGGATCGCTACGTCCCAATACCCGGTTTCGCTGGAAATGCTGGTAGATCATGAGGACAGATTCATTATCGAGCTGATCCCAGAATCCTTTCAGCTCGGCAAACGAGAGATGTTTTGCAGTGTAATTGCTCTCTTTGATCCCGATATCCGGGTCAATGAAGAGCAGACAGCCTTGTGGGAAATGTTCAAGAATGCCGGAAAAATACGCAGATCGTGTCGCTTGTGAAAAAGTCTCATCTTTCTCGATCCGTACCCGCACTTTCTTAGTTCCGATGCTCTCCTTGAGTTCTTTAAAATATTCCTTGAGGGTCATGTAATAATTGTCCACATCTTCTTTTGTGCGAAAACGCCGGAAACATTCGATCAGGTTTTTATTCCTGCATCCAGGATTACCTCGGAACCGGGGATAATAGGCGGTCAGCATGGGGATGATGACCAGACGGTCAATTTTTCCATGAAAATTTTTGAGTATATCGGTAATAAGATCGTATTTGAACAGGTCTTTTGGATCCCCGAAAAATTTTGCATTCATCCGTACACCCTCATACGGGGATATGTACATGGTAGATAAAAAAAGGTTGTGGGTGGAGGAACTGCTTATTTTTCTTCCCGTACCATCTCAATCGCTTTTTTCGGGCATTCGTTCGCGCAGATACCACAACCCTTGCAGAACATGAGGTCAACATTGAGATCAGCATCGATTGCACTGTCCGGGCAATACATCTCACAGAGACCGCACTGGTTGCACTTCTCTTTATCCACGACAGGTTTAAAGACACGCCACGTTCCGGTCTTTCCCGCTGCTCCTTGTGTTGGTTTGCTCATTGCGAGGCGTTGACGATCCTGACTCATGCATTCATCTCCGTGTATGCCGCTTCAGCTGCCTTGACATTGCGCTCATCAGTAAACATTTCACGGATTGCCTTTTTTGCAGAATCAACTGAGATAATCCCCATCTTTGCAAGTGCCCCGAGCACAGGTGTGTTCAGAATAGGGCTTCCCGCAACCACGAGATTCTCCCTGAGTGCAATATCGGTCAGGTCCACATAGCTTGTCGAAAAGCCGGAAAATTCCTTTTTGTGGGCACTGTTAACCAGTACTTTTCCACCGCGTTTTAATCCCTGGAGAACATCTACAACATCCATTACGCTCGCGTCAAGCACCACAACCATGTCTGGTTTTTTTATCTGGCTGTAGATCTTAATCGGGGTATCATTTATCCGGACGAATGAAACGATTGGTGCACCCCTGCGTTCGGCACCGTAGAACGGGCATGCGGTTGCGTACTTCCCATCATGGATTGCTGAAAGTGCCAGGAGCCGTGCGGCAGTGACCCCCCCCTGTCCGCCCCGGGAATGGATGCGGATCTCATACATAGTCATTCACCCCGAACCAGAACTCTTCGCCGATACGACGTTTCCGGATGAAATCCGCAATATCTTCATAGGTGACTTCCTGGCCGCCAAGGCCGGCAATTACGCTGTACACATCGGTCTTCTGCTGAGCCTGGATGGATTTTGCGAGTATCCCCCCAAAACCAAACGAGTAGTCGCGGTCGATCACAACGACTTCCTTTCCTTTCAGGTCGAGTTTCGGGAACGGGCGCAGCCAGCGCAGGCGCATCGAACCTGCCTTTATCCCCTCCTTCCGGAGCATGTCGATAGCGACTTCGGCCTCCTTGCCAAGGGTACCCATTGACACAACGACCACATCAGCATCTTCACACTGGTAGTCTTCGGTGAATCCGTACTTCCTGCCAAAGCGCTTTGCGAAGTCCTTCTCGGTTGTCTCGATTATTTTAACCGAGTCACGCATCGAGCGTTCGATATCCCAGCGGAATTTGAAATGCTGGTCAGGGCCGGTAAGTCCTCCATACCCTGCAGGATTCTTCGGATCAATGGCATGGGGAAGATGCATCGGTGGAATAAAATCCCCGATCTCAACGGTATCAAGCGGCTGCATGATATGGCTTAAGGTAAAACCGTCAAGGTTCACCATTACCGGCAACAGCACATCCTTATGTTCGGCAATACGGAATGCCATCAGCGTTGCGTCGTATGCTTCCTGCACGGTGCTCACGTACACCTGGAGCCAGCCAGTGTCGCGCTCCTGCATTGCATCGGTATGCTCCGCCCAGATGTTCCAGCCGGGACCAATGGATCGGTTTACGTTTGCCATGACAACGGGCAGACGTGCGCCTGCCGCCCAGTTTGTCATTTCATGCATGTACAAAAGACCATGGGAGCTTGTCGCGGTAAACGTCCGTATTCCGGTAATACTTGCGCCAATGCATGCGGCCATCGCGGAGTGCTCACTTTCCACCGGTATATAACGACTTTTAAGTTCGCCTGTGGAAACAAACTCTGCGATCTGTTCGACGATCTCTGTCTGGGGGGTAATCGGGTACGCGGCGATCACTGCCGGCTGTACCTGTTTTACTGCTTCTGCGACTGCCTTGTTGCCGGTTGCGATCTTTTTCAATTTTCCGCCTCCTCAGCAGCCAGTTTCTTTGCCGTCTTTGCGATATGCTGCCTGAGCATTTCAAGCGTCTTTGCATCAATACCCTTGAATCGTCCCTGGGGTGCAAGATACTCTTCGAGAGGGATGGGTTTTTTCATCGCCACTTTTGACTGGGGGTTGATGGAAAGTTTTCCGTACTCGCGCTCGTAAAGTACCCACATACCGGATTTTACCGCGAGCTTGCCCATCTCGACAGATTTTTCCGTGGAGAAACGCCACCCCGGGGGACAGGGTGCAAGGATGTGAATGAATGAAGGTCCCCGGAAGGTAAGCGCTTTCTGTACTTTCTTGAAAAGTCCTGAGGGTAAGCAGCGCAGGCAGTTGCCATATAGGGCGGGTTGTGTGCTGCTATGATTGCATCGATGTCCTTTTTCGCATCCGTCTTACCGGTCGGCGTCGTGGTCGTGCGGGCGCCCATGGGTGTCCCTCCCGACCGCTGCATACCGGTATTGCCATATGCCTCGTTGTCATAGCAGATGTAGAGGAAATCGGTACCCCGCTCGAATGCACCGGACATCGCCTGGATGCCGATATCAAGCGTCCCCCCATCACCGGCGTATACTATCACATTTGTCTTTTTTCCGGAGGCACGGAACGCGTTTGACATACCCGATGCACATGCTGCGGCAGCACCAAAAGCGATGTTGTAAACGGGTATATTGAATGCAGTGTTCGGATAGATGCCCTGAATGACGCTTGTGCAGCAGGCAGGTACGACAAGAACGGTATCAGGTCCTGCCGCTTTGAGCACGTACCTGAGTGCAAGCGAATCGCTGCACCCGGCACATGCGGATGTACATTTCAGCACGTATTCTTCTTTGGGAATTTCAGTGATCGTATCCAACTCCTGCGGTGATATACAATAAGTTAGTAAGCGCGAAAAGAGATCGCGGTACTATGATTATTTATCATCATGATTCAGAAAAAAGGTATCATAGTTACTATGAGGTAAGCGAGGTTGAGGTATATCTTTTTAATTCAGGTATACCAACCGCCCCTCAACCTGGCGGGAGAGATTCGGATGCACCTGCAGGTACTCTTCCAGTACTGCATTAGTTGATGTTGCAACCGTTTTTGAAGGTCCTCCCGCAGAGAGTGCCGCGTGGAGGAATGTTTAGGTTCTTTTCACTGTTGTCCACATGGTAGCCAATCAACCCGATAGTATATTTTCTGACTTCATCGACTTGTTCCCCATTCAAGGAAAGTGATTCCAGAGTTTTTGTACCGTCATTGTAGACCGCACGGATACCCTTACTAACCTGATAGCATTCCCCCTCACCAGTCCGGTTTTCCGGGCGCATAATGTGGGCAAAGATACGCTTCATCTGGATACCCTCAATGGTGAAACGTTTCAGGGAATCATCAAAGGGGAAACACGCCCGAAATGCGCCGAGCGTGACTGCCGGACCGAGTTCTGCAGACCTGATCGCTCCTGATCCCATGAGCATAATATCGCATTCCGCAACTTCCCGGAAGATGTCAGAAACAAGGTTGCCAAGCGATGTTTCCTGTTCCCGGCAGGGATGGGTGAGTGGCATTGCAAATTTTGTGAGGAGTGCGTTGTATTTCCGGTCAACTTCCTGTTTATATGATTGAATGTACTCCAGTAACTTGTGATCCGGGGTTGCAGTTTTTTCTGAAATTTCTATAAGCTGCCAGCCGTAGTCAACGATACTGTTTGTGTCATCATCAACGAAAATATCAAACCTTCCGATATGATCTGTGCCAACCCCTGCCTGTGCAATCAGGATGTTATTTTCTTTTACGGGGTGTTCAAGAATGGTGTGAGAATGACCCCCGATGATCATGTCGACCCCCCACGCAGGGTTGAGCAGTTTTGCCAGTTCCCGATCAGAGTCAAATCCGATATGGGTGAGGAGTACTGTCAGGTCAATATCATCATTCCTGTAGGCATCACAGATCCGCCCGATTTCACGACTTGCCTCTTCTATCGAAATGAAACTCCCGATCATCGAGTCACGGGAAATCGTGTCCATAACTTTCTCTGTAATGATGCCAATGAAGAGTATGTCCAGCCCCGCTTTTTTTATAATGATATGCGACATCATCAGTCGCTTATAATATTTTTTTATGTATAGATTTGCATTTACGATAGGAAAATTCGCCATCTTTTCGAGAAACAGCAGGTGTTCAAGGCCATAATCAAGTTCATGGTTGCCCAGTGACACGACGTCCGGGGCGAGGTAGTTCATGATCTCTATCGTGGAGATACCCTTGTATTCTGTATCGATAAGTGATCCCTGCACCATATCGCCAGCGATTACGTAGAGGACGTTCTCCTCCACCCTGCGAACTTTATTTATGTATCCTGACAGGAGAGCGAGTCCTCCAATCAAACTTCCCGACTCACCACCAACTTCAGCCAAAAAGTCGCCATGCATATCATTTGAGTGCAGAATCGTCAATTTCTGCGTGCGCATAGTCACAACATGTCTCCACAAAACAATTATGTGTTGTGTTTTCCTCACCATTTTCAAGGATGTACGTATCACTTTCACCCTGCCCGGCGAGGTGTTTAAAGGCATAGTGTTTCAACAAGGTATGTGGGGAGGACGAAAACCCCTCAGAAGCATCCGGTGCAGGATCAGATTGCACCTCGCCCCTCCCGACCTCTCATAAACCTTAAAGAAACCTAAAAAACCAAAAAAAATTCCACCATTCTTTTTGCTTTTTTCCGGATGAACTGATACGTCGATGCATCTGATCACATATCATAATATATTTTAGGATCATTTCTCTAATGTCATCTATGTCTCTTCGTTCGCTCAATCTCCCCGGTGTCGGAACAAAATATGAATTTGAGACCGAAAAAGGTGATACGGTTGCAATTTTTTTTACCAAAACCGGGATTATCCAGATGTACACCCTCCAGAAAGGCTGCAAAACCTCCAGCGCAGCGGAGATGACCCTGGTTGAAGCACGGAGACTGGGGAATATCCTGACCGGTGCGATCATGGAAGCAGACCAGGAAAGTGTCGAGATCGCATTCTCGGCACTTGCCGATCTCCGGGTTACCATCCATTCGTTCATCATCCCAAAAGCTATTTCCGGAAAAACAATCGAAGACCTTCAAATCAGGGCAAAGACCGGCGCAACGGTAATCGCAGTCTGCCGGCATGACAGGAATATCGTCAACCCCCCTCCCGCATTTCGTCTTTGAGACCGGTGATGCGGCACTGGTTATCGGAGAAAGCGACCAGATCAGAATGTTTGAGCGCGAAATAATGGTGGATTAATGGAAGGGATCGTCCTTGCGTTATTTGTCTGCCTTCTCCTGGTGCTCATCACCAAATACCTGTCGGTTCCTGCGATCCCCTTCTATATCCTTGCCGGGGTATTGCTGGGGAAAGCCGGGCTCGGGCTGGTCACATCAGATGAGATCAGCAACTTCTTCGCAGGCCTGGGACTGATTTTTTTACTGTTCTTCATGGGTCTCGGGTTAAAACCTGAGCGGATAGCAGCGAACCGTTCTGCAGTCCTTACCAGTGGGATCATCGATCTCAATGTCAACATGATTATCGGATTTGTCGCGGCATACCTCCTTGGCTTCTCGATTACCGAGTCGCTCATCGTTGCCTCTGCATTCTATATTTCGAGCACGGCGATGGCAATCACTTCGCTCATCGAAAACCGGAAGCTGATGCTCCGTGAAGCCGAGACGGTCATCTGGCTGATGGTCTTTGAAGACCTTATTCTGATAATTTTTCTGGCCCTTATTTCAGCCGGTGACCAGAACCTGATAGTTTTCCTGGTGAAGATTCTCGGTGTTCTGGCGGTGCTTTATGCATTGGCCCATTATGGCAAAGAATTTCTCATCTCAATTCTTGACCGGGATGACGAGCTTCCCATCATCTTCACGTTTGTTGCCGTGCTCACGACCGCATCGGTCTCCATGTACCTGGGAATTCCCGAAACAATGATGGTGATTGCCCTGGGGGTTGCCTTTGCAACTACGGATCCGGATGCTTTCGAGCAGCATGCACGCCCCTTCAAGGACGTTTTTTTAGTTGTTTTTTTTGTTTTCTTCGGGGTAACTATTGACTTTTCAGGAGGAGTGAACTGGTTCATGATCACGGTTATCTGCCTCCTTGCTATCGTGAGCAAGCTCATATCCGGTGTGTTAACCGGAATTTTCATTCATGGTTCGGCGCTTTCTGGCCTAGAAATCTGGGGAAATACCATTGGCAGGGGGGAATTTTCCATTGCTATCGCCGTTCTTTACGGCTCACCGCTTATCGGGACCACGATCGCAGCGATGGTTATCGTGACATCGATCATAGGATCGTTCACTGCAAAATATAGCACCTCGTTACGAAGAGGGATTATGCACCTGGGACGGAAAAAATCCCCGCCGCACCGGGTGCATCCGGGTCGTTGACTATTATTCGATCAGCACAAGCCCGATCGAGTGGATATCGGAATGGGTGATCTTCCCATACTCCATATCCTTACACGGGATCGTCTCAAGATTCCAGCCAACATTTTTTGCTGTTGCGAATACGTCCATGCCCGCTGCTTCCATGCTTGGGCGAACCTTATCCATATGCCGACACTTCCGGCGCATGCTCTCGTCCACCACTCCCGGGGCTTCCTCAGCAACGCAGTGCTGGTGCTCGCAGTATATACAGGGATACCCACCAAAACCGAATGCCTTGTAAAACCCATCATAGAAAGCGGTCTTTTCGAGCATGTGCATTGTTCCGTTCACCCAGAGGATCAGGTCCCTGAACCATTCATGGAAGTCATCCGGAATATCCTCAGGGCCAAACGACCCCCTCCCGGGAACCCCGTCGAACCGAAGCAGCAACCCGGTGGAGTACTCATCCACCATCCGGCGGGTTTCACCTGGTGACGGGGCATAAGGGGGACAGCCGAAATGTTTTCCATATCCCTTACAGCCATACCGGCATTTGAACCGAACCCATTCTGATATAACAATTTTTTCCGGTGTTATTATCTGGACTTCCACACCCTTTCCACAAGCAATTTCCGTGAGTTTTTCAATCTCAGCTGAAATATCCTTGATCACACTCATCACCTGTAAAGAGTGGATGAGAATGCATATCAATAAAGGTTTGTAGCCGGTTCACTATGCTCCTCATCGATCCCAATATGATTATTGAGTTGTCTAGTGCAGGATTTACCTTGAAGGTAGTGCTTCGATCTGCCTATTCTCATATTTGAAAGTGAATGCAGGGTGAAAGATCGGGCGTTCTATACCTTAAGTCTCATCTTTTTTCCCCCGCACTTCAATGATCCGCTGCACAACGAACCGTGAACTGCAGAGATCTCCGTCTTCGTATTTACCGATGCGGACAATCTCCGGAGCCAGCCCGCGTTCGGTGAGCTGCAGGTGCAGTGTTCTCTCATCGAAATGCTGGTTGAATCCGATGGTAATTACATCAGGCTGGATCTCTTTAATCGGACGGAACATATCGATCTTATCCCCGAGAATTGCATGATCTACGGGTTTAAGGGCTGCGACCATCTGGAGGCGGTGCACTTCAGGAATGATCGGACAGGGTTTGTGTTTGACGTTTGCATCCCGTGCAACGATCACCCAGAGCTCGTCACCCATTTTTTTTGATTCCTCAAGATAGTAGAGATGCCCCGGGTGGAGGATGTCGAACGTGCCGGTAGCGACGACCCGACGCGGAATCACACGATCACCTCAATAGTGTGCCGGTTGCCATCCGCAGTAAAACATTGCCAGTCAGATTCGCGATACGGGTAGCCGATGATAAGGTGATACCGGCCGGTTCGGGGGAAAAAATTCACATCCGCATTCGAAGGGCGGAGTACACCGTTCGGGTGACTGTGGGCGCTCCCCGCAAGATGGGTATCAAGCGGCATCATATCAAAAAAGAGTGATGCGGAATCCTCTCCTGCTACCGTGCCCGGGAGCATGTCCATCTCCTCAATAATGCCGTCCCGTTCGCGGAGCAGGGCGACGAACTCGTTAGGATGGCTGTTGCGCCCCATCTCAAGGAGAAGTGAGAGGAGTTCCTGTCTGATTCCGCGAATATTCATGATTTTATTCCCATGTCAGCACATCAGCGCTGTACCGATCTTTTTTGTTGTGTTCCGCAAAAAACTCTCGCAAAAAGGTAAGGGAATTATTTTCCGACCTAATAATAATCGTTACTTCGGTTTACCCAGATGTCTGACATGAGTTCGGGAGATTTTATCGAGTGCTTCTCCATCCATTTCAGAATATCAGTACAGTTACTAAAAAAACTCGGAGAGGTATTTATGTTCCACTGCCTATGCCACAAAAAAATTATTTCCTGCCCGTCACTTTGATGATATGGTAACCGAACTGGGTCTTGATCGGGCCTACAACCTTATTAACCTCATTTTCGAATGCAACTTTCTCAAACTCCGGTACCATCTGTCCTTTACCGAACCACCCAAGGTCTCCACCGTTTTTCCGTGAGGGACAGGATGAGAAGCGCTTCGCGACCGCAGTAAAATCTTCGCCGTCATTAATCCTTTTAAGTATTTTATGGGCCTCGTCTTCCGTTTTGACAAGGATATGTGATGCACGTGCCTGCAAAGCCATGTATAGAAATGTGGAGTGATGGGATAAAAGAGTTGATGAAGGGAAGGACAAAAAAAAGATTTGTATTTATTTGCAATTTCATTACATCATATTCAATAGACCCTCCAAACTTTTCTCTCAGCGATGGGTTGATTAGGAGATACTAATACCCTAGTACTCCATTATTTTTTGAATTTTCCGGCTCTGGAGAAACAGGTATTTTCCTTTACGTTCACACTCAAGCCCGAAAATCGTTTCCACACGATGGACTCCCGCCTCAGGGCCTTTCCGAGGCACGGCGGGCAGGAGTTTTTTCAATTTTGTTCAACGATCTGCCACGGGGGCGCCCCATCGGGGGTGGCGGCAATCATCGTACCTGATGGATAGTGTGGGAAAAAATCCCCGCATTTTATCTGAATGATACGATTTATTATAAAAATGCAATCACTTTTTCATCCTGTATGGATGTCTCCCAAGGGGAATCCTGTCTGTTTTCATAGGAAAAGCTCGATAACAAGCTAAACGCTCAACAGGGATTTTCCCCTCACCGCTTGGGGCTCATCTTAAAAAAAGTGATATCACCAGTATAGGTAATACGTTATCATTGCTACTTGAACGCTGGATCGGCATGGGGGATAGACACCCCCCTTCATCTTAATCTGTTTTTTCTTACAATATCATACCAGAAGGAATCCTAAAAAATGCCAAAATTTCCTTTTCTCTCCAATATATGATGCGTTTTCAGAACTCCCCGTCCTGCTCAAAACTTCTGCCGTACCTGATTGCCAGCTCTGCCTTGTATAACTCCCGGCCGAGATACGCGGCATGATCGAGGAGTGAGACATCCTCCTGGATAAGGAGGGTGTACAGCACATCCTGCCAGTGCTTACCCTGCACAGCCTTACCATGGATTACCGCAATAATGTTATCACCCTCAATGCCGATACGGAAATTTCCTTTCGGATCATACTTGATCTCGGTGGGCATTTTCTTTGCAGTGGTGATCGTATCATAATCAAGAGGGGGTTCGCGCCGTTTTCGCTTTTCTTTGAGCACAAGCAGATCGATTCCGAGATCTTTTGGATAGGGACGGTCCGTGCAGAGTGACATCATTTCCGTTGCCCGACGCATCTCCCGGATTGATCCCCTGGTCTTGTCCGAGTGCTCGCTGGTAAAGATTATTGAAGCGCCCGCTTCGTATGCCATGCCGGCAAGCAGTGCATTGACTCCAATGGAGTCTGCATCGAGAAGCTCAACAACGTTGCCCGCACCAAAGAAGAGCGGGTATCCCGTATCCTTAAACTGTGTCAGGGAAGTGACAAGACCGGAACCAACAGGCCGAAGCAAAGGATCAGCAATGATACATTCAATGCCCGCATGTTCTGCCATCGCAAGGTTCTTTTTAAGCGTACTGTTTCCTGGTACAATCACGGCTGCAGCCCCTGCATCGGCAACACATGCACCCACTGAAGGAATATTGGTCTCCTGCAGGCTGAGTACAATATCAGCCCGACCAAGTGCTGTACGGATCAGATCCGGGTGCTGGGAATCAACAGCGAGCGGGCGGTCGATATCATCTAACAACGAGAAGACCCGCGAAACATCCTCTGGTGTCGCATCGAAGCCAAACCCCAGGTCAACGATATCGGCACCCGAACCAAAGTAATGTTCCACGACTTCCCGAATATTGTCACACCGGTGGGCATCCATCACTTCCGCAAGTACCTTGATTCGTGATCCGCCACCGATCTTGGTATCCCTGATCGAAAAATCGAATCCGGTATTATACTCCCGTTCCCCGATTCGTTTGAATGCATCTTCCGCTTTTCTCCTTGCAAGAAAGTCGTCAGCAGGAATTGTCCGCGAGAGGGTTATCGTATCGAGTACCGGAAGAATTAATGCAAGGTCTGCTGCATGCCGGGGACCGCGGTAAACAGGGACGCCCGTCTCGCGTTCTACCTGTTCAAATGATGCGGTGCACATGCCAGAGACGATAACCAGATCATACGTTCCTTTTTTGATCAGCACATGGAGCATGTGGGGAGTAAGAAACGATGCAATCTCTCCGGTCACCACAACATGTGCGTCAAAGCCCGCCGCCGCACATTTTACCATTTCTTCGGTGGCAGCACCAGTGGGCAGGAGGATGCGCATAAGTTCCCTTAATACCAGAGAGATAAAAACACTATGATCAGATGCTTATCTGCGATTTGCACGTGCACACCAATTTTTCAAAAGACGGGGAGAGCAGTGTCGAAGAGATCCTCAAAAAAGCCGAAGAGGTCGGGCTTGACGTAATCGCTATCACCGATCATGATTCGATTGACGGTGCAAAAAAGGCACTTTCGTGCAATACCTCTGTCCTTGTGATTCCGGGTATCGAAGTCTCGACAAAGCAGGGGCACCTCATCATTCTTGGAGTGACCGAGTTGATTCCGGCAGGACTCGATGTAGTTGATACGGTTGAGATTGCCCGAAAAATGGGGGCGCTCCTGATCCTCCCGCATCCGTACCATGTCTGGCGTCATGGTGTTGCCCGCAGGAAGAAAGCCGGTATGGCCGCGGTTGATGCCATCGAAACGTTCAATAGCCGGTATATTGTCGGTTCAGCAAACCGGAAAGCTGCACGCATCGCAAAAAAGTTGGGAAAACCCTGTGTCGCAGGAAGTGATGCCCATCATGCACGATTCGTCGGTTTCGGCAGAACATTTATTGATGCTGAGCGGGATATCCCATCAATCCTTGCTGCGATCCGTGCCGGGAAAGTAAGCTGTGGCGGCAAACAGACGCCGTTGCGGACCTATACCCACCAGTCGCTGAATAATACATGGAGAAAGATCAAACGGTTTACACGGCGTGTGCACCTCCGATGAGGCTGGCGTTCCGGGTATCCTATCTGGGCAGCAGGTTTTTTGGCTCGCAGATGCAGGCAGGCATACCGAACAGTTGAAGGGGAATTCATCGCTGCCTGCCAGCGACTGAGTCTTTTCTCCGATTGGCGTGAAGCTGGATTCCTCTTTGCAGGAAGAACTGATCGCGGTGTCCATGCATGCGGACAGGTTGTGGCATTCACCACAGATGTTCCGGACCGCGCCATCCAGACATTGAACCTCCAGCTTCCCCCTGACTGCTGGTGCACCGGTTATGCTGAAGTGCCTCCGGAGTTCCACCCGCGGTATGATGCAAAGTCCAGGACGTACCGGTACTATTTCTCAAAGACCCCCGCTGATGTAGCGGCTATGGAGCAGGCTGCGCACTATTTTATCGGCCGCCACAACTTCACAAACTTTGCCCGGGTCAGGGATAAAAACCCCTGGAGGAACATCCTTGAGATCAGCATCGGACAATATGAGGATTTTGTTTATCTTGAAGTGAAGGCAGAGAGTTTTTTATGGCACCAGGTCCGGTGTATGGCCACGGCGCTTCTCCAGGTTGGAGAGGGTGAAGCGGGTGAGACATTTATCACATCCCTTCTGGAAGGTGAAGTAAAAAGACCCCTCCAGCCAGCCCCTGCCGAGGGTCTCCTTCTCTGCGATACCGACTGCGGAATTGTATGGATACCGATACCGATAGACAAACGAAGTGACTTCTATATGGATCATGTAGTGCGGCATCACGCGCTTATGGCAAAGGTGTGCCGGGTGTTAAGAACACCGGATTTTTAAAACGCAATTCTCTTTTTTTTATCAAAATCTTGAACCGGACGATCAAGATATTTTTCGGGCACAACCGCTTGCAACTGCGGCTGCACTTACTGCACAGGCTACGACTTTCACAACACGCCGGTTGAGGACCTGCGGAAGGATCCTGTCTTTTTGCGGCCGTTTGACAAAACCGGCAAGTGCGTGAGCGGCTGCAACCTTCATTTCATCGGAGATCCGTGTTGCACAGACATCGAGAGCACCGCGAAATATCCCCGGAAACGCAAGCGCATAGTTGATCTGGTTGGGGTACTCATTTCGTCCGGTTCCTACAATTGCCGCCCCCGCCAGACGGGCATCATGGGGAAGAATCTCTGGCATGGGATGTGCAAGGGCAAAGACGATGGGATCTTTGTTCATTGACCGGATCATGGGTGGGGTAATGATTGCCGGCACTGACACTCCAATACAGACATCGGCTCCCTGCATTGCATCAGTGAGATCACCAGTCCGTCCGGTTTTGTTGGTCTCTCCTGAAATGATAAACTTGTATTTGTTCGCGTACAGTCCCTCACGATGCCGGTGGATGATCCCTTTTGTATCACACACGATGATGTCGTTTACACTGCTGCAGAGATTGGGATCATATCCTATGCACCTGAGCATACGGGTGATGGCAAACCCGGCGGCACCTGCACCGCACACAACGATATTCAAATCCTCAAACCGTTTCCTGGCCACCTTGCAGGCATTTATTAATGCTGCGAGAACTACGACCGCTGTCCCATGCTGATCATCATGCATCACGGGAATACCTATTCCCTGCAGTGCATCTTCAAGCTCAAAGCACTTTGGGGCGGCGATATCTTCAAGTGCAATTCCCCCGAATACCGGTGCGATATTCTTCACTTCATCAACAAATTCCGTATGAAAACTCTCAAAACAGATGGGAAAGGCGTCGATCCCGGCAAGTTTTTTAAAAAGGAGGGCCTTTCCCTCCATAACAGGAATCGCGGCATATCCCCCGATATTTCCCAGCGAAAGGACCCGCGATCCGTCAGTCACGATAGCGATCGTGTTTGCCTTAAGCGTATATTTGTAGGCAAGGTTTTTGTCCAGGTGGATCTCTTTGCATACTGCTCCGACACCTGGGGTGTATGCAAGAGAAAGATCTCTCCGGGTAGAGATGGGCACTTTGGAATGAACTTCTATTTTGCCACGGTACTTTTCGTGGAGATCGAGAGATTCAGCGTAGATATCCTTCTTTTTTTTAATCCCTGCCATACCTCATACCCCGGTAGTTCAATGAACGCTATGGTGTACTATCAATTTTGTTATTAGAGGAAAATACGGGACTAATAAGGAGTGGTTGTTCCAATTGTCATATCACCCAATACCGTAATCATGTCCCGTACATTCCGATAACCTTCAGGGACTTCCACATCGCTGCCCGGTGTCAGGTGGGGATCGGGAAATCCGTAATAGTTAGTCTTTTTTGCGCTGAAAAATCAAATTTGTAAAATATTTGTAAGGGAAGCAGAAAATTTTACACAAACACGGGGCTGAATACTGTCCCGCTCTTTTTATTACCCTTCCCGCCAACATCCCATCAACGGTATGATTGCATTTGATTGTTCCCGGTGCGGGAAATGCTGCCGGAGTTTTGGGGAGTTTATAAAAATTGAGCGTCAGCTCACCAGCCGCGATTATTACTGCCGGTACGGGATAAAAAACGAACTATTTCTCGCTCATATCGAAGGAGATTATGCGGAATGCCCCCCGCTTGGTTCAATAGAGGGAAAGCCGGTAAAAGGCTGCCCCTTTATACGGCAGGATCCCGCCGGTAAAGGTATTTCCTGTGCAATCTATGCTACACGACCGGGAATCTGCAGGGATTTCCGCTGCTACCGGATGGTGATTGTTAACCGTGCCGGGAACGAGTGCGGCAGGATTATGGGACGCAATGATCTCAAAACAACAGATGAAACGCTTGAACAGGTCTGGAAAGAACATATCGCACCACTGTTGCCTCGCCATAGTGATACAGGATGGGAAAATGCCGTGATCAATGCACTTGCTGCACACGGATATCTCGGGGAAAGTATTGAATAAAAAAAGAAAAAAATGGCTCTGTAGAATTCCTTTTGCTTATATATAAAATACAAAGCACTGGCACGATGAAGGAGGGAACAGTACCAGTCCCCCCATTCTTCCCCCGTGCTTAGCGATAATGACGTATTACCTGTCCGGAGTTTATCGTATTTGGGGGGGGGGAGCCACAGCTCGGGGGTGAAACCCCCGTGAGCGTTTAGCTTGTAATTGAGCATTTATACCGTGCCAAAAAAATTATTTTATCGGCATTGCTGTGACACGTACCTTGCTCCCTTCAAAGCGGAAAAGTGCCCATTTCTCGAAGCTGGTGATTTAATAAAAAGTAGCCAATCTGAAGAGATTATTAATCAGGATCTCTGATAAGTGCGTTTTTCATGGCAGATACATATTCTTTCAGCTCACGTTCCATTGCGTCTGGATTTTTAACGTTCCGTTCAACAATCTCAACAATTGCGCTACCGACTATCACACCGTCAGCACCTGCACGGGCACATGTGTGTGCATGTGCTGGTGTTGAGATGCCAAAACCGAGAGCGAGCGGAAGCGGTGTGTGCTTGCGGACCCGGTGCAGGAGATCGATTGCCCCTTTGGATACCTGTTCCCGCACTCCGGTTACCCCGAGTACTGCAACAAGGTACAGGTACCCTCGTGCCTTTGCCGCTATCGTATTAATCCGATAATCAGAAGTTGTCTGGGTAATGAGAAAGATTGGGTCGATATTGTACCGCGATGCAACTGCACACGCTTCCTCAGCCTCTTCGATCGGCATGTCGGCGATCAGGATACCATCCACACCGGCATCGTGTGCTTCATGATAGAACCGTTCTATCCCTCGGTGATGGACGATGTTGTAATACGTGAGGAAGACAATCGGCACTTCGGATTCTTTGCGGATCTCTCTGACGATGTCAAACACGGTATCCGGCGTCGTGCCAGCGCCAAGCGCCCGCTCATCGGCTTTCTGGATTGTCGGACCATCTGCCACCGGGTCAGAGAATGGTACCCCCAGTTCAAGGATATCTGTCCCCCCGGCGATCAGCGCCCGGGCGATCCGGATACAGGTGACCTTATCCGGATCTCCTGCAACAACAAAGCCGATGAACGCAGGTTTTTTCACCGCGCCAAATGCCGTTTCGATCCGTCCCATCAGGATCTCCCCGGCATTGCTGCCACTTCAGCCACATCCTTGTCGCCACGTCCTGAGAGGTTGATAACCACAATATCATCCCTGTCGAACCGGGCCGCATTCTGCATTACGTATGCTACAGCATGGGCTGACTCCAGTGCCGGTATGATCCCCTCAGTTTTTGAAAGGAACCTGAAGGCGTCCAGAACTTCAGGATCATTCACAGCTGCGTAGGTCACGCGATGGTTGTCCCTGAGCATCGCATGTTCCGGGCCAACGCCCGGGTAGTCAAGACCCGCTGATATACTATGGGTAGGAAATACCTGCCCGTTCTCATCCTGCAGGAGGTACGAGAGCGTTCCGTGTAGAACTCCCTCATTCCCGGCACAGAGCGTTGCAGAATGTCTTCCCGTTTCTATCCCTTCACCTCCTGCCTCTACACCGATCAGTTCCACATCATCGGAAAGGAACGGGTAGAAGATCCCGATCGCATTCGAACCGCCTCCAACACAAGCAACAACCGCGTCAGGAAGCCTGCCCTCTTTTCTCATCACCTGCTCCCGCGCCTCCCTGCCGATAACTGACTGGAAGTCCCGTACCATGAGCGGATATGGATGCGGGCCGACGACCGAACCGATCAGATAGTAGGTGTCCTGCACGTTTGCCACCCAGTCGCGAAGCGCTTCGTTGATCGCATCCTTGAGTGTCCGTGTACCGGATTTTACCGGGATCACTTTTGCGCCCATCAGTTCCATACGGAACACATTAAGCGCCTGCCGTTGCATGTCCACCTCCCCCATGTAGACTTCGACGGCTATCCCGAGTGCCGCCCCGACAATCGCTGTCGCAACTCCGTGCTGCCCGGCGCCGGTCTCAGCGATCAGCCGTTTCTTGCCCATCTGTCTTGCAAGCAGCGCCTGCCCGAGGGTGTTGTTCAGTTTGTGGGAACCACCATGCACGAGATCCTCGCGCTTGAGATATATCTTACACCCGAGTTCCCGTGAGGCATTCGGGCAGAAGGTGAGCGGGGTCTCGCGTCCCGCGTATTCTGTCTGCAATGATGTGAGATCACGGGCGAACTGTGGATCTTTATTCACCTTTTCATACGCACCTTCCAGTTCGATGAGTGCGCTCATCAGTGTCTCGGAGACATACTGCCCACCGTATTTCCCGTATCTTCCCTTTTTTTTCATGTTATGTATTCCGTGCTGCCGCGATGAATGCGGCAATTTTCCTGTGGTCTTTGATACCCGGTAGCTTCTCAATACCGCTTGCGACGTCCACGGCATACGGATGTACCTGCCGGATTGCATCTGCCACGTTTTCCGGTGTCAGTCCTCCTGCAAGGATTACCGGTACCTTTGATCTCTGCACCACATCGCGGGCATGGGACCGGTCAAATTCTCTCCCGCTTCCATGGCTCTCATCCACAATGATTGCGTCACACCTTGTGGGCAGCGGGTCATTTCGCCCGATTACCCGGATCACGTTTGCGCCGGGTTTTTCCTGGAACACAAACGGATGCGAGAGTCTGGATTGCATCCGGGTGCAGTGCAAGGATCTTTTCGAGATCGTCGTTCGAGGTGGTGTGACTCACCGCGACCCTGGTGGTAAACGGTCCTACAGCATCAAAAATTTCCCGCGCCCGTTTCAATGGGACATGCCCGGAGGGATGTGGGGGAAAAAACCACAACGCCAATTGCATCCGCACCGCACACTTCCGCAGAGCGGGCATCCTCCGCTCTCGTGATTCCGCAGCATTTTATGCGCATACGAACTCCTCGAGTTTCTTTTCCGGCCGTCTGTGCTCCATGATCGATGAGCCGATCAGGAATGCATCGCAGAAGGGTTTCATCTCCCGGATATCATCTGCTGACCGCATACCGCTCTCTGATACGATCGATCTCCCTGCGGACCGAATACTTTCCGAGAGCAGCCGGGTGGTGGAACGGTCGATGGTGAGGGTCGACAGGTTGCGGTTGTTGATACCGATCAGTTCTGCACGTGTGGCAAGTGCAGACTCTACTTCCCCTGCAGTATGGACCTCGACAAGCGGTTCAAGACCATACTCTTGTGCGAGATCGACAAATACCGGCAGACGCTCTTTAAGCACCGCTGCAATCAGGAGTACCGCATCAGCCCCGAGTGCCCGCGATTCAGCGATCTGCTGTTCATCAATAATGAAGTCCTTGCGCAGAACCGGAATACTTACCGCAGATTTCACATGGGCGATATCCTGCCCTCTTCCCCCGAAGTAATACGGCTCGGTCAGGATCGAGAGTGCAACGCAACCGCTCCCTGCAAGCGCACCTGCCATCATCGCCATGTCCACGTTGCGGCGGATGATACCGCGGCTGGGTGAGGTGCATTTGATCTCTGCGATCACCGCATTCCTGCCATTCCTGTTCCTTATTGCATCGATCAGGCTCGCGTGAGTATGGGTGCCGTTCTCCGGGAACGATGCCGGCAGCCGGGCAACCCTTTTCCTGGTGCACCGGATGATCTCATCGAGGATCATGCTACACCCCGTGTTGCATCCACCAGTGCATTGAGCCGGGAAGATGCATTCCCCGAATCTATGGAAGTAGTGGCAAGCCGTATCCCTTCATGAAGATCCTGTGCCAGCCCCCCGATATAAATTGCGGCTCCTGCATTCATGAGAACAATATCCCGTGCTGCACCCCGCTCGCCCTGCAGGATATCCCTGATGATACGGGCATTTGTCTGAGCATCTCCTCCTTCGAGATCCGCTGGCTGTGCAGGTGCAATACCGAATGTGTCACACCGGATCGTGTACGTCTGGATCGTCCCGTTATCGAGCTCAGCGATCACGGTCTCACCGGTAGTTGTGATCTCGTCAAGACCGGATCCATGAACGACCATCGCCCGTGAGAGCCCAAGAATTCGCAGCACCTCTGCCATTGTACCGGTTAAGCCCGGGTGGTAGACACCCAGTACCTGTGCCTGTGCACCGGCAGGGTTTGCCAGCGGGCCGAGGATGTTGAACACTGTCCTGCACCCGATCTCCTGGCGTGCGGTCATGATATGTTTCATCGCCGGGTGGTAATGAGGTGCAAAGAAGAATGCGATACCGACCTGTTCCACAATATGTGCCTGCACTTCCGGTGCAGTTGCGAGATTTACTCCCAGTGCTGCGAGAACATCTGCCGAACCACACCTGCTGCTCACACCCCTGTTGCCGTGTTTGACAACCGGGCAACCGGCGCCTGCAGCAACAAAGGCAGAAGCGGTGCTGATGTTGAATGTCTGTGCCCCATCTCCCCCGGTACCGCAGGTGTCGACAAGCATTCGCCCGGTCACTGGTTTTACCGTTATCGCATGATCCCGCATTACGCGGGCAAATGCGGCAATCTCTTCTGCAGTTTCACCCTTCATGTGCAGTGCAAGGAGAAATGCACCGATCTGTGCCTGCGATGCTTTCCCCTCCATTATTGTTCTCATCACCTCTGCAGCTTCAGCAGGGGTAAGATCCTGCCGCGCTGCAAGTTTTGTGAGAGTCTCTTTGAATCATCATATGTGCCACCGGAATTCCATTAAGGAAATTTCTGATAATCCGGTCGCCTTCCTGCGAGAGGATACTCTCCGGGTGGAACTGTACACCCTCTATCGGATAACGGGTATGCCGGACTCCCATGACATAATCGATCATCAAGGCTGGTAGCAGAAACCTTGAGTTCACGGGGAAGCGAATCTTTAGCAGCAACCAGCGAGTGGTATCGTGTCGCGGTGAATGGTGCCGGTATACCGGTAAAAATTCCCTGCCCGTCGTGCTGGATCGCAGAGGTCTTACCATGCATCAGGTGATCTGCCCTGATGACTTCTCCCCCAAATGCAGAGCATATTACCTGGTGCCCGAGACAGACACCCAGCGTGGGAATCGTCCTGCTCATGGTTTCCAGCACTTCATGACAGACCCCCGAATCATGAGGTGTTCCCGGTCCGGGTGAAAGGATAATACGGTCGCACCCGGTCTTTTTAAGGCGTTCAAGCGGTGTGTCGCAGGTCATAACAACCGGATTGCCTCCAAGTTTACCGACCTGCTGGTACAGGTTGAAGGTGAAGCTGTCGTAGCAGTCCACGATCAGGACTTTCATGACGACACCCCTGCCCGCTCGATCGCCCGCAGCATCGCTGATGCCTTGCTCTCGGTCTCCTTCCATTCATTTTCCGGGACCGAATCTGCGACAATCCCTGCCCCCACCTGTACGTATGCCCGGCCATTGCGGACAATAACAGTCCGGATTGCAATAGCAAATTCAAGATTCCGGTCAAACCCGATATAACCGACAGCACCGGCATAAAGCCCACGGTTTTGTGACTCTTCCTCTTCGATGATCTGCATCGCCCGTATTTTTGGTGCACCTGATACGGTGCCGGCAGGAAAGCAGGATTTGAATGCATCGTAACAGTCAAGGTTGTCTTTGAGCATGCCATTGACCGTCGAAACAATATGCTGGACATGGGAAAATTTCTCTATGCCCATGAATTCTTCAACCTCCACGGAACCGAACCGGCATACCCGTCCCAAGATCGTTTCTCGCGAGATCGACGAGCATCGTGTGCTCAGCCCTCTCCTTGGGATCCGCTAGAAGATCCTGTGCAAACTGTGCATCCTCCTGGCTATCCCGTCCCCGTGGACGGGTGCCGGCGATTGGTACCGTTGTTACCCGCCGCTTCTCCACCCGCACGAGCATCTCCGGGCTCGCCCCAATCACCTGCTCATCGCCAAAATCGAGATAATACATATACGGGCTCGGGTTGATCTCCCGGAGCGCTGCATAGATCGCAAACGGATCGTTGTTCACCGCACACTCCATCCTGCGCGAGATCACTGCCTGGAAGATGTCTCCTGCGATAATGTGCTCTTGTACCCTCCTGACAGATCGCTCAAAGGCTTCCTGTGATATTGATGGGATATACTCCGGCTTTTTACCGCTTCCCTGCTTCAGCACTGCACCCGTATGTTTTCCAGATGTAAGGGTTGCAATATGATCCCGAAGATGTCCGGATCTTTGCAACACTCGTTCATATTCTTGTTTCAGATCGGAATCGTAGGTGAGGAACGGGCTTGAGAAAATGTAGAGTTTCGCTTCAGCGTGATCAAAGACGATGCAGTCCTTGGTGAGCATGAAGCTGGCGTCATGGTTCCCGCAGTCCCGGTTCCTGATCGAAGTCTGGCTGCCGTTGTACCTCCCGCGTACTTTTTCAAAGAGGGAGTACACGCAGTCGTACGCAAAGTAACCGACCATGCCGCCAAAAAACCGGGGCGCTTTTACGTTCACGTAGCAGAACCGGGAGAGGATCGATTTGATCTTGTCGACGGGTGTCTCACCCTCCGGATCTTTTGCAATTGCAGTAAACCGCTCATTTCCCTGTACATCTACCGTATTACCTATCGTGACCACGAACTCGGGATCGATCCCGATATAGGAGTAGCGTGCAATTTTTTCGCTACCCTCCATCGATTCGAGCAGGAACCCACAGCCGTTCCTGGTGCTTGTGTACACATCCAGGGGTGAGATATCCGGTAAAGGAAGTTCAGCACAGAGCGGGATGATCAGTGGTTTTGGCTGATCATTTACTGCGGTCAGGTATTCCTGTAGTCCAAGGTTTAATGTAAGATCTGCTTTCATATCTGCAATTTCCATTCCGCCGGGACCTTCGTCGTGAACCGTACGGGTTTTCATAGTCCTGCATTCCACCGGTAAATTTTTTGGAGTTCTACCTGCAGGAAACAGTGCATCCTGAGAACCTGTGATGGTTGTCTGGTATACAGGTCAGCTTTGTATATATTTATACATTATTGTATTTTTTTGGCTATTAATGTATTTTAAAATGCACCGTTGCTAATGATTGACAGGTAAAAATGGAATATTTAATGAATTTTACCACGAAAAAATGTTAACTGTATGAATATTCGAGGAGCATAAATAATCGTCTGTAATGGGTAAGGCAATAATTTTTTTTTGATTCATGATTACTCGATTTTTACTCCACGTCCTTTCAATTCTTCTGTCTTTCTTTTTCGAACAGTCTTCACACCTGAATTCCGGCTGCATAGTCATGTGTCCTGTCGTAATCTCCCGATCTTACCAGACGGTACCCCGTCGCAATCTTTCCACAGTCCACGCAGGCGATATTGTCTTTGACTTCCCACTGTGCGGCAAGTGACTGGGATGTAAAGATGAACTGGTCCACCCAGAAAAAGATCAGACCGCCTATCAGGTTTGCCACTATTGCTGCGATGAGCCGACCATACGGGGCTAACAGGATGCCGACCCCTGCGAGGATTGGTGTACTTGCCTGCCACCGGAGCAGGTAGAGACCGTATCGTTTGTAATTGACCTGCATACCAGATGATCCACGAATCCGGATAATAGGTTTTGTGATAGTCGTTGGGAGTGTAAAGAAGTGATGTTTAAATGATCAGATTTTGCTGTACTTTCCAATATTCAGATAATGGGATTTCAGGTCATCATGGACCAAACCTGGTAAGAATCCTTAATGTTTATCGACGTGGTGGTAAATCCGGCGTTTCAAATAAAATGTCAAATTCCCTCAGGAAAATTCTGTAAGGTTAACCACTATATAGGAAACATGACAAAACTTGTACAACATTTCTGGTGAAGAATACAATGGTAAGATATCAAAAGAAACCGCTGAGCTGGATTTTTGTATCACGGATGATGGCGATCATCTGTTTCCTGATCGTGGTTGTCCTGGCAACAATTCTCACGACTGTCACCACTCCCGATGGTAATTTTCAACAGGCAGCCGAAGGTCTTCTGTTTTCAAATTTCTGGCTTCTTCTTTTCATTCTTGTTATCCTGTTTGTTGCTGACATCTTCAGCACACTGGCATTCCCTCTGAACCTGCCTGCTCCTATCATCAGGGCAATTGGTAGTGCATTTTGCATAACATACATCCTGATAGTCTTTCAGTGGATGGACGATAATTATGGTACGACAATCTCTCAGTTCTTCATGGTTGATCCCGTCCTTTATTGTCCCGCTTGTTTTTCTCGTCGTTCTCATCAGCGGTTATTATGTTATCTTCAGGCAACTGTCCGAACAGCCAGAAAAAGAGAGTGAAGACGTGAGTGATACTCTTATGGTGCATGGAGAACGCTATGATTCAGCTGCACAGCCGGTATCAGATGCGAGATCATGGGAAGAAATCGGGGAGGAATTTCGCGGGATGATGTTTGATATCTTCCACCGGTTCCGTGAAGATATTCGTATTAAGAAATAAAAACGGGAAATACTGTGAAAAATCACCAGTCCGGGTTATCCTGGAAGAAATTTCTTTTCTTTTGCTTCGAGTTCTTCGGGAATCAGGTGTGCAGGCATACAGATGCAGCGGTGCTCTATAAAGACACCTTCTCTGAATGATCCCTGTGTTCTCTCCAGGCCTGCATGCTCCATAAACATCAGCATCGCAGTCATGATACACCTGCGGAAGTCCTTCGCTTGCTGCACATTCCTTTGCCTCTCTCCATGAGGTTGCCATAGTGGCAGTATAGGTCAAGTAAAAAAGAAGATGCTTCCTTTTCAGAGCAAGGTCTCTCCTCATGGATTAATACTGATGTAAAATCCAAAAAAAGGGAGAAAAATGATAAGATTCAGAACCGGGGTTTCCGGTGTTTCGGGAGGCAGTCTCTGCAATAGACTGGCCTGCCCTCTGTTGGCTTGAAGGGGACTTCGCACTCTTTTCCACAGTCTGAGCAGACTGTCTTTGTCATTTCTCTGGGACCGAAGTTTCTCGGGCCACCAAAACTCTTTCTTTCCATTGTATTACTCATGCAGCTTTTAGATCTGCGTATAAATATTTCTGTCAAGATTATAAATACATCTGCATGGTTGCGAATGGTTGTATCCTTTTTATCGAGATTCAGGGAATGATCTCGCATCCATTGTATTTTTCATGGGAAAAATCTGCACGATGAATCACTCCCGCTGGCCAGAAGATTTTTCACACGGGGAAGTGCATTCGTCAGGCATCTATAAAGATTTTCAACGGTACTGCAGACTATCCTGCGTTCAGCTTCTCCCCACGGTTTTGTGATATTTGAATAGAGGCATCTCCCCCCGCAGAATCCGAAGGATTTGACAGTCTGCACATTCCCCGTTTACTGTTATAACTGTGAGATCTTGAGGGTCAGCATCCCTTATATGCCCGACATAATACTGTGACATCCCAATCATCACCGGGCAGGGGGCGATATTTCCGTCAGTCATAATGCTGTAGTTGGCATAGCCCGACCCGCACCTGAAGCCCGCTCTGTCGTTTTAAAAGAAGGTCCTCCATTGGATCAAGAAACGGATACCAGTGCAGCACTTCCCCCGTGTTTTCCATATGATCAACCCAGTCCTTTGCGAGCCTGAAAATACCGGGATTGTAGCTCGTCGTTCACCCAGCGCTGCAAAACTGCGATGTGAAAAATCATGGGAAAAATTTGCATCCAGCTGCCAGTGAATAGAGGAAAACGAATAATCCGGATTATCAGAAAGCCAGTGGACCGCTTCAACGATATCCGTACTTTCAGTTACGGTCATACGTGCAATTATATCATGTTCATAGCCATTCCGGCAGATTTTTTTAATATTCTCAATTACCTTGCGGTATGTTCCTTTACCCCTGTTTGCATCGTTGAGCTCCTCCTGGCCGTCAATAGAAACAAGGATTGTGGAGAAACGGTTAACAATTTCCGGATTAATTTTGTCCAGAAGGAGGCCATTGGTCTGGATCATGAAACGCGGAACAGGCGCCTCTCTCATAATCCTCTCAATCAGATCCGTTCGCAAAAGGGGTTCTCCTCCGTAAAATGTGAGCGAGGGGGAAGGGTCCCTGCTGAGGAAACCATAGAGCAGATCCAGATTAACATTCAGTTCAGGCGGAAGATGGGGATCAATTTGGATCTGGTGTCCAGTATCTTCACTCTCATCAGTGTTCTCAAACTCTCTGGCCCGGCAGTAACTGCAACAAAGATTGCAATCATCGGTGAGGATGAGGTGGAAGTACAAGAAAATCTCATTATCATGGGATTTTCCAGACGATAAATTTAGGGAATGTGTCAGGTCACTTTTTCCTTTGGTCCTGCATTTTAAATTGATATCCCTATATACATATGAGAAAACTTTCATGGTTTCACTAAAACCGTCATCATCATTTACGTGGAATCCTGCCGATTACCACAAGAGCTCATCATCCCAGAAGTTATGGGCACGGGAACTGATCGAAAAACTCGGATTTTCCGGGAATGAACGGGTGATTGATATTGGCTGTGGTGATGGTAGCGTGACTGCCGCGATCGCATCACGAGTGCCGCAGGGAGCAGTGACAGGTGTTGACAGTTCTGAAGAGATGATCCGTTTTGCGAAGAAACAGTTCCCCTCCCGTATTGTATCCGAACCTTTCGTTTGTCTGCATGGATGCCCGAAATCTTGCCTTTACTGAAGAGTTTGATGTAGTATTTTCAAATGCAGCACTCCACTGGATAACGGATCACCGTCCAGTACTCGCAGGAATTGCAGGTGCCCTGTGTCCCGGGGGAATGCTGGTGATCCAGATGGGCGGAAAAGGTAATGCAGATCAGGTTTTTTGGGTGCTGGATACCCTTGTGGAGAAACAACGCTGGCGGCGATATTTTGAAAAGTTCTCGTTCAACTATGGTTTTTTTGGCACGGAAGAGTACAGACGGTGGCTTGAAGATGCTGGTCTTGAACCCGTCCGTGTTGAATTGATCCCAAAGGACATGTCATACCAGAAACGGGAGGACTTTGCAGGCTGGATCCGCACCACATGGCTTCCCTGGATGTCGCAGTTGCCAGAGCAGGAAAAACCGGTGTTTATCAACGCATGTATCGATGAATATCTTGGGATGTATCCGGCTGATTCTGACGGTTCAATCCATATCGGGATGATGCGGCTGGAGGTAATTGCAAAAAAAGAGTAAAAAATCTGCCTGCCAGACTTCGTAACCTATAAACCATCTGTCTTATCATTTCTTGATATGCTCAAAGGATCGTACTATTCACCGGAAGTCGAGACTTTGGAGCGCAGTGATCTCGATGCGCTTATTGATGAACGGGTTCGTTATACGGTGCATTATGCCGCTGAGCATTCCCCGTTTTACCGGAACTGGTTCCGCGAGAATGACATAAATCCCGATGAGATCTGGGAGCACGAGGACCTGCTCCACCTGCCCATTATTTCTGGTAAAACCATTCGGGAACACCAGCCTCCCGTCACCCAGGAATTCGAATTCCTGTCTACGGCCTGGAATGATGTATTCTCCATCCAGGAAACAAGCGGGACAAGCGGCACGCCAAAAGGTTTTTTTCTGACATGGGATGACTGGAAGCGTTATGCGGAGAAGTACGCCAGAAGTTTTGTATCACAGGGATTTTCGAATAAAGACCGGATAGTTGTCTGTGCATCCTACGGCATGAATGTGGGTGCAAATACGATGACAATTGCCGCCCGGAATATCGGTATGGGAATTATCCCTATCGGTAAATGTACATTCGAATCCCGGATACTGAAAAGTTACAAACCAACTGCAATCGTGGGCAGTGTCTTCAAACTACTCAGGCTTGCACGTCGTCTCGCGGCGGAGGGATTAAAAACCTCTGATACCTCAATCGACAAACTGGTTGTTGGCGGGGAGTCTTTTGCTGACGAATCCCGCACCTATCTTTCAGAATTGTGGGGTGTACCGGTCTATAATACCTATGGCAGTACAGAAGGGAACAATGTGTGGTGAATGCACACAGATCTCCGGGCTGCATGTCCCGGAGGACCTGGTTCACCTCGATGTCTATGATCCTCAGGTCAAATCGTTTGTGAAGGATGGTGAATGCGGGAGGGGAATTTTAACAACACTTCTTCCGGTTGGCGGAAAATGCGGAATGCTGCTCATTAATTATGATACGGAGGATACAACGGTTGTTCTTTCACGCGAGCGGTGTGGTTGCGGCAGGACACATATGCGTATTATCAACCCCCAGCGTGAAGCAGAAACGGTCTGGTTGTACGGAAATCCGTTCAACCGCTCTGATATCGAGGCAGCGGTTTTCCAGAACCAGAACATGATATATCTCACCGGGGAATACGAAGCATTTTTACATGACACGGATGTCCCGGGCGAAACGGTATTACTGGTTAATCTCGAGTGTTTTGATCCTGATCGCTGTGACAGGCACGGAATAGAAGATCAGTTCGTATCGCGTTTCCTCAAATACAAACCGTTGATTGCGGAGCATTATCATGACCAGTCATTCCATATCAGATTCAAATTTACCGGGCCCCGCGGCCTCGATTTTTATTCCATGAAAGGGCGACCCAGACGACTTGTTGACCACAGAGAGCGATAAATCAGGATCTCAACATCTTTTCTGGAACAGAGATGAACGGGACTCCTTTTTTAAACATTTTCTTCGCTTCAATGATTGTTTGCCGTGCCTGCTGGACCCCACTCCCCATCTGACCCGTGATAAATGCGCTTTTCCATTCCATAAAATTAACGACGTATCTGTTGATTAAACCCGAAATTTGCCCGAAATAATCAAAACGGAGCGATTAAAACGGGTTTCTAATCGGCCTTAATAGTGTGTCACAATACCAAAAATACCCTCAAAATTTTGGTAAAAATCCAGACTTCGACGGACTTTCGACGGAAACCTTTTATATTATCAGGCGTTAACTCTCATTATCAAAACCCAATCGTGGTTTTGAGGTGTTTAAATGGGAACCAAAATTGGAAAAGAAAAAATTCAGCGTGAAAAGGGATACCTTTACTTCATCGGCAAGGACGGCTATGTTTGGGCTGCCCCGATGAAGCACAACAAGACCGGCAAGAAGAAGAAAGTCGGCACTGAAAAGATTGCAAAAGAATCCGGTTTCATGTACTATATCGGCAAGGACGGATTCGTCGCGAAAGCCAAGATGAAAAACGCATAACTTCACTTTTGCTATTGCACGCAGTCCGTCTGCATGCCGGAAAACCGGCATCGACGGACTGCACATATCTTTCTCTCAAGCACGTGGCTCGCGATCCTCGCGGCCATGACTCTTTTACGTTAATGTTTAAGAATACTCCATAACATGCTTCAGAAGTCCTGCTCATGATATCCAATTTTCCACGGATCAAGACTGCTTTCAAGAGATTGAAATTGCTTTGTTTCCAAAATGCAATATAATGATTATAATATCTGGTAATATTCTTTAGATGGATAAGACTCGTTCCATGGAAATCCGGTATGACTTCGCTGGTAAAATACATTTGCAGAATGGACACATGGTCTTGACACCCGTGAGAGTATGATCTCGATCTTCTCGCATATCCGTGATATCCCGTACTCGCTTATTGTTCCATGTACATGATCCCAAAACCTCACATGGAACAGCTACTCATTGCTGGTAAAGGATCATGCGGTCCCAAGCACTACCTGCTCGCGGAGATGTTCAGGAAACTGAATTTGAGCGTGGTATTTGCAACAATCGCATTCTCATGGAACGACCCTGACCTCCACTACCCTCCGGACTCCGAAAACAGGCTGCCCGACTTCCGATCGCACACCACCTCGCCTGCCGGGTGCAGATCGGGTGCCGCTGGATACTGGTGGATGCGACATGGGACCGCCCTCTTGCAAAGGCCGGCTTCCCGGTGAATGATCACTGGGACGGGTATTCTGAAACGAAATGTGCCGTAAAACCGCTGAAATCTCCGGTGCGGACGGCGTTCTGCCACACACTGAAAAATGAGCCGTGCCGGGCAAAAGAGTGAGGCTGATCTTTGTCCAACCGATGGCGAGAAGGACCACTGGGATGCGGAGGACCAGGCACGGTATTATCGTGAAAAGGTTGCTGTGCGTACACCGGATGAGGTAAAGCGGATTAGCACAGTTTTACCAGGATTTTGAGGCCTGGCTGGTGAAGTTCGGAAACAGGAAATACCATGTTCTGACCTGATGATTCTAAATAGAGTTCTCACTTTAAGAATCCAATAACAGGTTCTTCTGTCTCTCGAACCTGGAGGTTTGCGGCAAAGGTGCTGGCGAGTAGCGGAGTGACTGCCTGTGGGGGAAGTCCAAGAGACGGTGGCAGTTTTTCTGGTGAGTTCCATCAGGTCAGCAGATCCATCATCTGCGGAAGCAAGCACGGCTTGTGGATCTTCTGGAGATACTCAAGCGCATTGTCCATCTGCTGGTATGCAGCATCTCCTGTCCGGGGCTCGTCCCACGATGAGAGGAGGACCCGGATCCCCGTCAATCCCCGGAGTCTTTTTACCGACTGCACGGATGCAACAGCATCATCATAGATCGGCAGGTCTCCTGCAACCGGGACTGCATCACCGCAGAAGAGAGCACCTTCGCTGTGCAGGAAGAGCGAGATCGAACCCTTCGAATGGCCCGGCGTGTGAAACACGAGCATTTCACCAGCCCGGGTCTCATCGGGTTCAATCGTATCCCCATCCACCAGTTCGTGATCAACATGTACAGATCCCCCCACAAGCGTTGCGAAACCCGGGACCGGACGTTCACGGTTCTGGAGATCCACGTCTTCAATCCATGCCCGCTCGGCCGGGTGTGCCGCGATGCTGCACCCGGTCACCTGCTGAATTGCCCGTGCTGCCCCGATATGATCAGGGTGGGAGTGGGTCAGGATAATAAGTGCAATCTCTGATGGGTCACGGCCAGTGGACCGGATATACTCAAAGATGGGTTTCTCGCAACCAGCTACACCCGTGTCGATCAGGGTGATCATTTCACCATAGATGATATACGAGTACACAAAGCGGTCAATGAGCCATACCGGGTGTGATCGGTATTTTGAATGAGTGCCTGAGTGCATGGATGGAGGGGGTGATTTGCATGGTTTTTCCTGCTCGTGGTATGTAAAAAAATTATTTTACAACTCCTGAATTTTATAAAAAAATGTCCGGATCTCAGATACCAGTCTTACACTGATATGGGCCCGTCGTGATTCGAACACGAGATCTTCGCCGTGTGAAGGCGACGTCATAGCCAACTAGACCACGAGCCCGCATGCATCGACCGGGAATTGAACCCGGGCTATAGGCTTGGAAGGCCTAAGTCATACCACTAGACCATCGATGCAATGATGCTTTACAATTTTAGCGAGCAGTGGTATTAATCATTCCCATTTTCACGGTTTTAAAAAAAGAAGAATTGTGATTATTGAAGTTTATTGGTTAGGGGAGTTGTTTTAGTATCTCACCGGTACCAGAGCTGCAATAAAGGCAATTACCGGCCCGATAATAAGCCCTGCCCAGAATAGCAGTCCAAGCAGCCCGATGATTCCCAGCGAGAACCGATCCTTTTTGGATAGCGGGAATGGTGAACGGGCAATGCGCAGAATCCAGATACCGAGCATGATTGGTATGAAAGCAAGGATGAGGGTGACAATCACACCAGCAGAAAAGCCTGTTACCATAAGGACGCGAAACATCTGGACAAGCACAATGGATGCGCCACCAAAATAGCATAATCCGGCAATTGTTGCAAACCAGAATGACAGTGGTTTTTTTATCTGGTTTGTTTGTTCTCGTCGGGCTATAAGGATGAGACCAAGAATCATGATGGCAAGGAACGGTGCAAGGATTGCGATCATGGACTGCCCTTCCCAAATGTGCGTATTTATGACATTGACAGGTACGAGTATCCATTCTGAAACACTGAACTCCTCAAGGTAACCAACAGCAATACTGTACTGGGTTTCATCAGACGGACTGATAACTGCGACATAATAGGTTCCCGGCTGGGTGATGTTTTTTGAATAGGATGCAACGTTAAAAATTGCAGCAGGAGTGAATGGTTCATACTCTGCAGTGACCGGTTTTTGACCTTTGATCACCTCCGCTCCATAACCTTGCGGGATGTCAACGGTTTGGGGAAGACCGTCAGTGGATACAGAATTTCCCGGGCTCATAACGACCATATCCGGGATCGGCGCATCGAATCCGGGAGTCATAAGAGAAAGTTTGAGCTGGTCACCGGAATTCAGGTTGAACTGGAAATACCCCGCATCCCCGGCATTATGAAGATGCCCGTATATTACATACGATTTGGTAGGTTTTTCCACGGAAAGTGCAGTGGCAAGATCAATATTGCTGTCGGCACTTATCGGGACATGGGCATACACAGGAAAGATAATTACTATGAGAAGGATGAAAAATACCAGGAAGCAACCATCTGGAAATCATAAAGAGTGTATCGGGTTCTTCGGAATATATACCTGAAGTGCGGACCAGCCACCACCAAAGAAAAAAAATTCTACATGTATATCGGGTCACTGTACAGGAGAAATTCACAAAAGGAACTCAGCTATACTGGACTTGAGGACAAGATCCCTTTTAGAGAAATTTATCATGATTGGGAATAATCGGGGTATCCTTTTTCCAGATATGGATATCCCGGGCACGATCAAAGTAGAATTTGGCCTCCTCAGGCTTTCCCATCTCTTTATAACAAATGCCGATATGATTCCATGCATTCGCGTTATTGGGCATCTGGTTTGCCACCATCTTGAATGTCTGGATTGCGGAATCGAGATATTTGTTACTCATATAGAGCACCCCTATCATTTCGAGGGTTTCACCAAGATTGAAGAGAAGTTCCGGGTTCTCCGGTGCAAGTTCAACCGCCCGCAGCAATGATTTGAGTGCACTTTTATTGTCCCCCATTTCCCGGAAACAGAGACCACGGTCATTCCAGACATAAGGAAGTTTGTCGTCAATCTCCAGTGCCTTATTGAATGCAACAATCGCCTCAGGGTATTTCTTTTCCTGCATATACAGGATAATTCCTTCCTTGTAATAGGAAGAGGCTTTGCCCGATGACGTGCCGAGAATCTTATCAACCAATCCTGCCGGTTTTGACGTTTGCCGGGATGCAGCCTCCGTTATATGGGCAACAGCATCCTGTGTCTCATCATGAATCACGATATCCTTGAATGTCGCAGTGACGTCGCGCACCGTTTCGACAGCCGCAATGAAATTTCCCTGACCATCATACACCGGCATAGCTTTCATCCAGAGTGTCCACTCACTTCCATCCCTTTTTAATCCTTTGGTAACCGCGATAATCGGGCCTTTTGCAACCCTGCTGACTATCATATACTTGTGTCGCTTTATCTCATCATCCGGTTCGAATATGAGATTTGCCAGCATTTTTCTTCGGGTTCCAAAAAAAGGTTCAGCATAGAAGTAATCGTTTTTTTCAATCACAGCGCTTGCCGGGGTATCTGTCGAGCTGTTCCATGGAAGTGTTCCATGCAACAACTTTACCTTCACGATCTATTGCGAAGCTGGGATCGGATGAAAAATTGATCATATCTGAGATGATCCGTTTCGTTGTACCCAGATTTTTTCCGATATATGTCCTTTCTACAGCGGTTTTGACCAAAGTAATCAGTTCACGGAACTGCATCTGCGGGTCTTCGCCTTTTTTTATGTAAAAGTTTGCACCATTATTCATGGCTTCAATTGCTGTACGTTCATTCCCGACTCCTGTAAAGATTATCACCGGTGTTGTATTGCCTTCAGAGCGGAGAATTTTTAAAAATTCAATTCCATCGATCTCCGGCATGGAATAATCGACTATGATGGCATCAAAGGTTTTTTCAGGAAGGATCTTAAGTGCCTCTGTTGCGGATTGTGCTGTGTGGACACTCATTTCACGGGACCGTTCAGAGAACAGTTTGAGCACTTCGAGCAGCGCAGGTTCATCATCGATCAGCAGGACAGAGAGCAAGGTCAGAACACCCTTTATTATTAGTTCAATGAGTCCCGGCAGATATAAATATAGGGTTTTTATGACGGCTCATCATATCCTTGCATGATAAGAGAAGGGCAAACGGTATGATAACCTGATGGGAAAACATCTGCAAATCGATGCATGGATACATTATCGAATGAGATGCGTGGCAATCGTTTAAAGAATTCCGGGAATTATGAGATTCAGGATGACTATCCTGAAGGAAAAAAGGGTAAAAGCCGGATAATTAGTACCCATGCATTTCAGCTTCGATTTTCTCAAGGTTTGCAATCCGCTTTTCGAGCGGTGGATGAGTGGAAAGGAGTTCCATGAAAGACCTTCCTGAAAGCGCCGGGATGATGAAGAATGCATTGGCTGCTTCAACCTTTGCTTTGGCTTCTGGCGGCACTGCATCCATTCGTCCGCTAATCTTGCTCAATGCGGACATGAGTGCTTTGGGGTTCTTTGTGATCAAGGCACTGCCGCGATCTGCTGCAAATTCACGATACCGCGAAAGTGCGAGGATGAGTAATGTACTGACCGCATATACAACAATTGAGACAATCCAGATAATGATCGTGCCTCCACCACCTTCCCGGTTACGTCCACCGAACATCGCGGAAAAGAAAAAACTCTGCATGATCATCGAAGCTATCATCGCAATAAAACTGGCCATCGTCATGGTCAGGATGTCCCGGTTTTTCACATGGGAAAGCTCATGGGCGAGTACCGCTTCGAGTTCATCCTTATTCAGGAGACGCATAATCGAGTCTGTGCATGCGACAACTGCATGCTTGGGACTCCTTCCGGTTGCAAAAGCGTTCGGTACCGGACTCTGCATGATTGCAATCTTTGGGAGGGGAAGGTCTGCTTCCTTGCAGAGCTTCTCAACGGTCTGGTGCAGTTCAGGATATTCATCTTTTTCCAGGATCCGTGCCCCTGTTGACCAGAGTACCAGCTTATCTGAGAAAAAGTACTGGACTAATCCCATTCCTACAGCTAATAACACTATCAACCAGAGACCTGCTCCGAACGCCAGGAGTATTGTCATGAACACAAGGTAGAGGATGAACAACAAGAACATTGTCAGCCAGACTCTACCGGTAAGGCCCCAGTCACGTTTCCATTCCATAAGTGGTACATGTTCGTTATTGCGCGCTCTTAAAACAATCGAAAATTGCAATAAACAGCGCGAATTTTGAGCCTATTCATGGATTCATTAGATGCTTACTTGCAGAAGGGGTCGGGTATAGGTATTTACCGCAGGATCAATACAGAAACTATTTTCTTGCCAACATCTGACTGGTACGCATGGCTGAAGTCGATCCCGAAGCGCTGGCTGATGTGGCATACGGCATCTTCGAGCACTCCCTGAACCGGGGGCTCCAGACGCAGGACAAATACCTTTATGCACTGGTCGAAGGCGGTATTGACTTCAAAATGGATCTTTCCGTAATTTTTGAGATGTTTGCTCGTGAATATCCGCAGCTTGCAGAGGCAATACTGAAACGATTTTCCGATATTGACACAATCTATGGGATGCTCTGCAATGGTGAAGGGGTGATCCCGACAAAGACCACGCAGATGTACTGGATTGTACAGGACGCTCCGGGCAGCGCTCCTGAGGCAATCGAGGATGAAAATGCGGGTAAATGGCTGATTTTCCAGGAGCCGGACCTTGCGGATGAAGCATGGAAAAAGGTCCGGAACGCAACCGTGGCACTCGAGCTCGGTATATCTGCAAAAGTGAGCACGTCAAAACCAAATCCGGAATCACGCGATAACCGAAAAGTCATCTATGTATATACAAAAAACTGGGCGGATGAGACTGATGTGATGCGGGTGCGTGAAACACTCCGCACATTGGGTTTTATTGAACGGATAGGGTACAAACGGAACATCGAGACGTTTGCCGGTGAATATGCAAAGAAAGGCAAGCGGGTGACTTACTACTCGGCATGATTTCTTTCAGGTAATATTTAATAAAAAACAGGAAAAATAGTGAAGAATAACAATTACGCCTTTCTTTCCTTGTTCTTGGGGCGCAGGTTCTGGTAACCGCACTTGCGGCAGCTGGTTGCGCGGATCGCATTGCGGGCGTTGCAATGCATACATATTTTCACATTGAGTAACCGGGCTTCGGCTTCGGGGAATTTTGCCATAGAAATACACTCCTGTCTGCCCTTATAACAAAGCTGTAAGACTTATTAACCATTTGTGTCACTTCTGATGGTCTGTATTCCTGCATGAACCAGTCCCTGAATGCAGTAAGCGCCAGCGCACGGTGAGAAATTCTGCTTTTCTCTTCAAGCGGGAGTTCTGCAAGTGTTCGTCCCTCCACCTCAAAGATCGGGTCATACCCAAACCCCCCGCTTCCCCGCGGGATGGTAACGATCCTGCCATGGATGGTTCCAGAAAAGTGACGGACGCCATGTTCATCTGCAAATGCAATCACTGTCGTGAAGTGTGCGTTGCGATTCTTCACGTCCTTCATAATTTTGAGAATACCCTCGTTACCAATCGAGTGCAGCACATACGCGGCATACGGGCCGGGAAATCCATTCAGGGCATCGATGGAAAAACTGGTGTCATCGACAATGAGTGGTGTGAGGAGATGATCGAATGCATATTGCGCCTTCTGTCGTGAGATCTCAACTACATCATCAGAACGGAGTTCGGGAATTTCGAGCGGTACATGGCACACATCAAGTAAACCGCCGAAAAATTCCGCAACCTCCCTTGCCTTATTGGCGTTGCTCGTAACCATGGTAAGTATTATAAATATCTCCCCCTCAGTTCGATCTCATGCTCACGGGTTATGACTTCTGCAGCCTCTGCAAACGTTTCTGCATATCCTGCTGCAAACGCAGTTTTTAGTACATCAGCACAATCTGGTGCTGTACTCTCCAGTGTCTGGAAAAGGACATGAACATCTACTCCCCGCTGCTCGATCTCGGAATTTACCTGTGCAAGCCCAAAATCAATCAGTACGCAGGTACCGTCGTTCTCACGCAGGATCATGTTGCTTGTCGTGAGATCACCGTGTATAATACCTGATGTATGCAGCTTGCCGATCATTCGCCCTGCTTTGTATACTGCTGCTTCAGTGAGATTCTGTGTCAGTAATGTCCCCTTCACCTGCTCCATCACAATTGTATCAGCAGTGATGTCGCTCATGATTGGTGTGGGAACACCGCCTTTGCGTGCGGCAGCGATTAATCGTGCTTCTGCCCGGGTTCGCTCTGTAATGAGTCGTTTGTCAAGTGCGGGAACACGGTACAGTTTCGAGACCCTGCGCTTCTCCGCTTTGCCATTCCGGAACATGACAATGGCTTCCGCACCCCTTTTCCAGGTCAGATGATCCGGGAAAATGGGGGGTCCTACACGAACAATATCATGTTTCCAGGTCACTTCGACATCATCTGAGCGAAATGAGGGTTTGATCTGTGAAGATTCGATGGGAAGAGACGACCCGCTCTCAAGCATCAGTTTTCCCGTGTAGGCAATCATCGCGCCATTATCTCCGAGATATTTCTGTTCAGGGACGAAGAATTGCGCTCCACGCTCCTCACACATCATACGGAGCATTTCCTGCAACCGCCGGTTTGCTCCAACACCCCCAACCAGAAGCACCTCATCTTTTCCGGCAAGTGACATCGCCCGCTCGGTCACTTCAACACACATGGCAAATGCAGTTTCCTGCAGGCTGAAGCATACATCGGGAAGCGTTGCCTTACTAGTCTTTCGCTGCTGAAACAAGGCCGGAAAAAGCGAGATCCATTCCCTTGACCGTATACGGCAGATCGATGTACTGGCCGAGTTTTGCCTGAGCCTCGATGATTGGACCTCCTGGATGAGGAAGATCCTTTGACCGGGCAAACTTGTCGAGGGCATTGCCGATACCGATATCGAGGGTCTCACCAAAGATCCGGTACCGACCGTTCAGGTACCCGATCACCTGGGTGTTCGCTCCGCTTGCATAGAGGATGATCGGGTCACGGCAACCGGTGGCAAAACGCCCTATCTCTATATGAGCGATGCAATGGTTAACACCAACAAGGGGGACGTCGAGTGCCAGCGCAAGCGATCGGGCAGCGGTTGCAACTGTCCGCAGGCAGGGTCCAAGCCCCGGACCCTGTGAGAATGCTATTCCCGTAATCTTATCAGGTTCCTTGAGAACCAAAGAGATGAGTTCCTTCATTACTGATGCATGGTGCTGCGCTGCTTCACGCGGGTGGATTCCGCCCTGAGCCGGGCTATAGGGTCGGGAAACAAGTGAAATCAGATCATGATCAAAAAGAGCGGCACTGAGGTTCCATGCTGTTCCCTCAATTCCAAGTATCTGCCCAAAAACAGGCATTGGATCTTATTTTCTGAATTCAGTATATCCGCACTTGCCGCATGTGGTCCGGTCCTTGTGGTCCGCCATCATGATGCCAGGTCCGCAGCGTGGGCAGTATTTCTTGGTTGTGGTGACCTTAGCGCCCTCAACCTTGAAGTACGCGCCCCTCTTTTGCCCCTTAGCTACGGCTGCCTTTTTTGCTGCTGCCATTGTTACGCAGCCCCTTCTTCCTTGGGCTTGGGCATTCCGCGCGCTGCAAGGTGTGGGCGTTCGGTCTTGTTCCTGCCCTCTTCACTGTCATAAATACGTGCTGAACCGGTTATTTCTGTTTTACCGAAACTGCTGTTTAGGGTGTCAAGGGTTATCTGGTGCTCTTTTACATTGAGCAGGGCACAAAGTTTGCCGATAATCTGCATACGGGAGGGGGTCGCACCATCGTATTTGAGGTTAAACTGAACCTCTCTTCTGGATAAAAGCTCATTTCTTTTATCGCTGGTGATCTCAAAGTCCATCGATATCCTGTAATTATTGGAAACCGGGTTATTTATAATATGAGCCTCACAAGGAACCCTGACACTAATCACAAAAATCAAAAACAGAATGCAGGTTATTTCATGGAGACAAAGGGAAATTCATGCATCCGAGTGGATAAAATGTGTCAGAAAATGGCGGGCAGTTTCTTTTGCCTCAAGATTTACTCTGCGGAGTACTACTCCCTGATGTGGTTGTCCATACAACACGATTGCGCCGTCTGGAGCAGCGATCACAAGCGGGATTACCGCGAGATCCTCTTCACCATCAACGATGACCGTCACCGGTGGATGCATGATTGCATGATCGAGCGCGCGGATCAGGTCATCGGTTAATGTGCCGGCGGGATTTTTCACTCTGATACATTCCCCCTGAAATACCGGCAACCGTTTGCATGGTAAGCGCATGGTATAACCGTCAACGACGGCAATTGCAGGGGTAATCCCTCTCTTCTGGAGGTTATGAGTAACTACATCACCGACTGCATATATGGTGCTGTCTGCAATTATCGGGATAATCTCATCAATGTTCCGGTGCAGCTCCCCGAAAGGTTCCTGGAAAAGCTTCCGGTACTCTTCAGGAAGTGTGAGCATCAGCGAACCTTCAGCGCGTAGCGACCCGGAAGTTTGATGTTCATCCGTTTCGCAACATCGGAATTTTCCGGATCAATAATGACAAGGTAGCCGGACCAGTCTTCACTCAGATTTGTCGTGCCGCAGATTACGCAGTTCTCGCCATCTACGACACGATGACAGTCACGGCAGACTTTTCCCTGCTTTTTCTTATTCGCCGGAGGCATGCTCCTTCCTCTTACCCTTGCCTTTCTCCTTTACAGCCTCTTTTGGTGCTGGAGAGGATTTCTGGTCTTTCTCTTTCTCCTTATTCATCTCTTCTTCAAGCCAGAGTGCCGTGCCAAGTCCTGCCTGTCGCATCGTGAGTCCGATCTTGCTGTCACGCGGCTCTCGCTCATTGAGGGAGAGAGTCACTACGCGGACACGGACTACATCACCTACTCCGATGAACCGTTTTGACTCCTGGCAGATGAGCCGGGCGTTTTTCTCATCGTAATTGATGTACTCATCCGAGATCTGGCTTACGTGCAGCATCGCATCGATAGGACCGAGGCTGACAAAAGCCCCGAAACTTGTCGTCTCGACAACAAGTCCCTCAATGACTTCCTGCAGTGCAAGGCGGAGCACGAGTGCTTCAAACTTCACATCATAATAGACGCCCCCGTCACCAGGTACGAGTTCGCCCTCACCGACATCCTGGACTTTCGTCACACAGATGAAGATCCCGATCTCTTTATCAATACTGCCTTCGAGCCTGCTCCTGCAGGACCTCAAGAATCACTTTTTCAAGTTTCTCTCCCAGTCGCTGGGGGGGTACCCGCACCTTGTCCTCAAGCATCAACTTATGATACATAATTTACCTCCGCAATATCTCCAGTTTTTTCTGATTTCTCATTGATATCACGCTGATACCGCGTGTTAACAGTGCATTCCTGATACGCCGGTCATTGGTAACCACCATGCATGCATTCCGAGCTGCATATTCAATCATCTGCGCATCGACAGATCCTGATTGAAATTCCCCGCTTTCCACGATAGTACATTTCTCACCAAGCACAAGACCGTGCCGGGCAGCGGCACCGTCACGCCCTTTTGCCCGGGAGAGCCCGGCAAGCTCCCCGATTACACCTGATAACACGACCGGTTCAAATGCTCCGAGAAGCATACGAAGCTCATCGAAGAGATCGATCTGGAACTGCACCGGCATCATGAGTGCATTGGCATCCAGAAGGATCTTCACTCGCTCAGGACTCCCATCCCGATTAACCGCCAGCGTGCTCCCACCTGCCGGCTGATCGCCTATCCTTGAACCCAGTTCTGCACATACAGGTCGCTTCGACTGAATTTCAATGGTATCTTTTTTCGTATTACTGACTACACCCACCGTAACCGCAGTTCCGACTGAAAGCATCAGTGGTTCGCTGTGTTTTAGCGGTTCAATAACCAGTTCGCTTGTAGCCCCCACAACCCGCTCCATGAGCGTGACCCGGCACCGGATTTTGTCCCATACCGGCGGGAGTTTACCTTCGTGGCCTAGTACCTGACCCGCAAGTGCGTCACTTTTCGTCAGGGCCGGGTCGAGTTTGGTTCCAACTCCAAGCAGTCCTCCGGGAGTAGCCTCAGCGACCTTATTGGAACCAGCATTGATTGATGTGACTTTTGTTGTGATAGGAATCCATTTTATCCTGTTTTCGATCTGTGTCTGCCTGCCTGGCCGGATTTCGATATCGTCACCTTCGCGGAGGATGCCCCGGATAAGAGACCCTCCGACGACGCCACCTTTCACATCTTTCCAGTTGCAGCCAGGTTTGTTTACATCAAACGAGCGGGCTATAAGCATAACAGGTTCGGCATTTGGATCCCGCACTGGTTCAGGAATTGCCTGATCAAGCGCCTGCACAAGAGCACCGATATTGATACCTTTCTGGGAAGAAACCGGAATAATGGGGGAGTTCTCTGCGATTGTACCTTTAATGAATTTTTTTATCTCGTGGTAATTGTCGATCGCTTCTTTCTGGCTGACCACATCGATTTTACTCTGGACAATCACGATATTTTTTATCCCTACAAGCTCCAGCGCCATCAGGTGCTCTTTTGTCTGCGGCTGCGGGCACTTCTCGCTCGCAGCAATGACCAGCATTGCCCCGTCCATGAGTGCCGAACCAGACAGCATCGTTGCCATGAGCGTTTCGTGTCCTGGTGCATCGACAAAGGAAATTGAACGGAACGGGGTTCCCTTTCCGCCGCAGGCCGGACAATCGGGACTGGTCGAAAAGGCGTCAGTACCTTCGCACTTTTCGCACCGGTAAAATGTTGCGTCAGCATATCCAAGACGGATCGAGATGCCACGCTTCACCTCTTCACTGTGCCTGTCTGTCCATGTCCCGGTGAGTGCGTTAACGAGTGTGGTCTTGCCATGATCTACATGACCCACAACTCCAATATTGACACTGGGAACTTTTACATCATGCAAATGAAATCGAACCTCCTTACTCTATATGAAATTTAGAACACCAACACTCTTATGTTTGAATTAATCCAATTCTTGATTTATGCACCCGGATATTCAACGAGACATCGATCAGAAAGTCCATGCTGGTTTGATAACACTTATGGACGCGAAAATATTAAATAAGTATCTCGTTGAACGGCAGACATTAAAGTTTAGCGACTTTCTGTAGAAATCGCAGTATGACATAAAAAATAATAATTATTTTATTTTTTAGATCCGCACCTAGATTAATCGGGACTCATGCAATAGAGCAAAAATTTTCATTAAAAAGGGCTATGGAGTTACTGTTGTTAAATGCCATTTTGCAGAATATGTTTTACTATCCGGCATATGAACGATAACGTACGTCCATCCATATTTTTTTCACTAGATAAGAACATCGAAATGTTTTTTCTATAATACCTATTTGCATTTTTATTTGGTGATTATCAATAATCCGCCCCCAAATGAGGTGACAACCACACCATTTGGCATGATCGCCCCCCCTTGCGTCACCAGTCCCCGAGAGGGACGGGGCGCATTGCGATATCACCAGAACAGGTAATACAGCACTATCGCAAAGGGGGGGGGTGCCCGAGCGGCGGGGGCGGAGCCCCCAAGAGCGAATTTCTCGTGCGATTAATCTTTTGACTTCAATTGACTGAGTTTTTACATTTTGCGTTTTCTATTTAGGGGCTGATATTTTACAATCACCTTTTATTTTTGTTTGACAGAATTACTGAATAGTATGATGTAAAAAAAATATAGGATTGAACCAGTAAAACCGACTGCGATTGGGCTGAAGGATTAACCTCCCCCCTCACAGCTCTGGTCGGTAGCTTTCCAGGCGTCCTGCAGGTCGCGTCCCGAAGCAAACTCCTTTTCTCTCTCGATTACTTTTTTTGCGTCTTCAATAATTGACTTGGCTGATTTCTCGAGGCTGGTTGCCGGAATAAGGTTATCACTACGGTACAGGAGATTCGTGCTGTCCAGTTCGGCAAACACCTCTCCCCGCACCTGCTCGATACGCAGAATGATGCCGGTTGTACCGGTTCGCGGGTACCGTACCCGCATGCCAAGGGTAAGATCTTCTGCTAACATAATGGAAAATGATGGATATTCTTATATAAATGTGTTTTTAAGGTGAACCAGAAATTACATCCTCATCTTCTTGAGTACCTTTACCATATCGCGGGTAGTGCGGCGTGGCTCACCACCACATGATGGAACAGGTGATCCATGGAGGGAAGAAAAAATCCGGTTGATAGCTTCCCCATGTGAAGGCCCATACCCCCCCTCAAGGACAAGTGCCAATGGGTGATCGGTCGCATCCCGCAACAAACCGGTAAGGGTACCAAAATCTACAGGAAACAACAGCATGCCGCTTTTGGGGTCATCAAAAAGGGGATCCTGCCCTGCGGATACAATTATCACCTCTGGTTTGAACTGCCGGAGAGCGGGAATAAACACCTCTTCAAAGACGAGCCGGTAATCGTCTATGGTTGATCCAGCTCTCATGGGTGCGTTTATGGTGAATCCTTTGCCCATTCCTGTACCAATTTCATCCACCCAGCCAGTGTGGGGAAAGATGTTTCCCTGATGGATTGAACAGAAGAGCACACGGTCATCTGCTGAGAAAATTTTCTGCGTACCATTCCCGTGGTGGAGATCCCAGTCAATGATCGCGACTTTGTCCAGTCGATCCAGTGCAACAGTTGCAGCAATTGCCACATTGTTAAAAATGCAAAAACCCATTGCCCGGTCAGATTCAGCGTGGTGCCCGGGGGGGCGGACAAGAGCGAAACAGGATTCACCATCGATAGCACGATTCACGGCCTCGATAGCAGCTCCCGCTGCATGGGAAGCCACATCGAATGTCTCCCCATTAACATACGTGACATGATCAATGAAGTGCTGGCCCCCATGCGAAGAAAATTCACGGATCATCCGGATGTGGGATGATGTATGGACACTGAGCAGATCCCTCTCTGTGGCACAACTCGGCGCGACAACCGGTACTCCTTTGGGTACTCCGTCAAGAGCTGCAAGCAGTCGGGCGCTGCTCTCATCATGTTTCTCCAGATTATGATGAGAGAAAACATCCCCGTAAATTGCAGAACATCGGACCATAATTGCGTCAATCGTATATTATTTTCCTTCCTTCAAAAGGTTTAGTTTCAAGACCTGTTATAAAAAAGGAAGGGTAAAATAATTATTGGATCACTGCTCCCTGCATTACGGCGGATTCGGGCACATCATATTCCCTACCCGAAGTGATTACCCGGTACTTGCCGGTTGTCTTTACCCCATAAGGGTTACCGGTTGTTGAATAGGGTACGATAAATTCACCGTTGACACTCATCTGACGGTACGTGAAATTTCTGCCAGTATTGCTGATGAGAGGAACCTGGATTATGCCCTCTCCTTTAATGTGCGCCCCTTTCACGTACTCAAAAACTTTGACGTATTTGAGATCGTTGGTCTTTGAATTGAACACATTGCTGGGAGATTCGTGCACAAGCCGGTAATGCCTGAGTGCCGGTACGGTTTCAATCGGTAACGTAATAGCAGGGCTCAATGCAGCGGCATGGTAACCCTCAGGTGCTTTGAGGTTATATTCAGCTGCACGACTGACAGCATCGGTAGCATTCATTGCTTCAGCGCCGGTGATTAATGGAAGTGAGACCTGTGAAATGGTTGGGTCGGCGTACTCGATATAATAGGCACCCGTAGGTGTTGTCAGGGACCCGTCAAAGTTATGGAGCCGCGAGATCATGGTAAGGTAATACTGCTGGGTATTGAGAAGCACGGACTCGTAACTGTTGGGATTGTTCTGTGCAGGAGTAAGCAGGGTCATCTGATAGGGACTGGCAGCAACCGATGCATTGTACCAGGTTGCCATCGCCCAGAATTTGCCGGTATCCATTTCGATGTCTGTGATAATATACCGGGTTTTAGCGCGATCGAGGACCTTATTTCCCTCATCTTCTGATATGGACATAAAGTAATTTGCTGATCCCGTGGGGCCAACAACTCCAGCCTGGAAGGGATTGGCATTAGGGATCCGCTTTGCAATATACGTGATCATATGCCCATAGTCCCACCAGGACATGACACCATATGCCTCGGGAGGATACTGGAATGTCTTGGGATTGTAAATGGTGGTGTAATTCACACCGGTGTCTGGAGTATTATTCCCCATCCAGTCAAGAGACTCCCGCCAGTCGGGATTCATCCGTATATTGTCTCCTGCAGCATTTGAGTAGCTGAGCGATGCGGAGGTAAAGGCAAACAGGATGCCAAGCCCAACAACGAGGATTACAAATGCAATGGTAATATAATTGGGTTGAGGGGTTTCGGAGCCTTTCTTGTGGGTTTTTTTCTGTTTTTTGCTCTTTGGGGGCTCCCCTTTCCCTCCTTTGTTGAATTCGGGATCATCAGTATCTGATGGCAACCTGGTTGCCAGCCTGCGGATATCTGGCCATCCATATTCAAAAGTAAAACTGACACACACGGCAGAGAGCAGGGCAACATTCACTGCGAGGTAATATTCATACCGGATATGTTGCCATGTCGAAAATAGCATGACGAGTGACCACACGAGAGCAAAAATCTGGTGCGGGTGCTCATCCTTCAGATTATTATAAAGCATGACCAGTACCCCTCCAGCCATCAGGATGATGCCATAATTGAAGGTCATCCAAGCGAGGTTTGCTGCCCAGCCTCGTGCTTCCTGCACCGTATTTGTAATGGCCTGTTGCCCGAAAAATGCAAAGAGTGCGCTTATAAACAGGTTATACATCTCCGGGCTGGCAACGAACAGGATGAGAGCAAATAAAATACCGCATACAATAAGTATAACAGGGTAGTAAAACCGCTTTTTTCCTTTAAGATAATGAGCAACACCATAGAGGAAGGCCGTTCCTCCAATCAATCCCAGGTACGCGTATATATGTCCAATGGAATAGGTGGAAAGATTAATCCCGGAACTTTCAATCCCGAATATCAGGAGCCCGATAATCGCGATGGAGAAAATTATTGTATTAATAAACAGGATATATTCACTTGTCCTTCCCCGCAATACATCAATGATAAACTGGATAACGGTGAATATCCCGACAATCATTGCAAAGAGGATCATTGTCGGCATTACAAATAGTCCGAGAAGGTATGCGATACCTGCAAGACACGACAAAAATAGTGATTTTTTATAGGTGCTGAAAACATTCAGGTCGATTTTTGAATCCTTTTCTGTGTAAATTGCATACATATAAAACAAACAAAAGATTGTGGAAAAAAGTACCTCTGCAATATGATGATCCATATATCCATAGAACGAGCGGTAAAAGAACTGGCCTGATACTACCGCGGTAAAGCCTGATGCAAGAAGACCGGTTTTCCAGTCACCGCAGGTTTTTCCCACGAAGTACATGATCGCGACCATTATCATTCCCATGACTGGGGGAATTAAAAGACCCGTGCTGATGATTACCGGTCGCGTGGAGGCACCGGTTAAGAGGCAAACGATTGCAATAATGGTAGGGAAAAGCGGTCCCCAGTAGATGGTTGTCCCGGTAGGAAAGAGGGACATTGGATCATACCATGCATAATTCGGGAAATTTGCCAATATCTGTTCTACCTGGCGCAGATTGTACAGCGGGTCATCACTTGCCACCATATTCAGGACGTCGGTGTCCCCCATAGTTAACATGGGAAGCAAACGAAGCCAAAGGGCAAAGATCGAGAATAATATAACCAGTCCGATAACCAGTTGGGTTGGCGGTTTTTTTATATCGATATATACCATGGAATCAACCTTTCTTGAGTAATTGGTTTCAGTTAAGACCATTAATAAATTTGGATGAATTCTTCATGAGAAACTCTTGAATATCTCTTCAAACTGGCGGGATTTCTCTTTCCAGATATATTTTCAAGGTTTATTGAAAAGGTGGGCGGTGAAGCATAAGGTTTGTATGTGTGTAATATATTCCTCCTGGGTCCGGTAAACGAAAAGGTTCGGTCCACCTATCTGTTCCACATCCGAATCGGTCGCATGACTATCGGTTTTCCACAGGCAGAATATTCAAAAAATTTGTTAGGAAGTGCGATGTTGCTCCATTGAGGAGGAGAGAGAGGGATGGTACAGGCATCCATAACAGCAATATATCTGGGCAGTTCGTGGTATGGTTTTGTTCCGGTAAATATCACATGATCGGAGATCCCCAAATCTTTTGCAGACCTGGATAATGTGAGCTGATAATCCGTGAAAAGGGATCCTCCAACCACGAGCATTTTTGTGTCGGGACGATATTGAATCAATGCGGGCAGAGCACGGATCATCTCATCAATTGCATACCAGCGCTCAATGCTTCCGCAGAATCCTATAACAAAATCCTCGTCTCCGATACCAAGTTCCTTTCTGGTTTTTCGTCCGTCCATCGGTTGGAAAATGTTTATATCTACGCCATTAGTTATCAAATCTGAGGAAAAGCCGAAACCCTTGAGTTTTTCTACGAGTGATGGTGAGACGGTTGTTATACGATCACACTCATTAAGATTTTTTCTCGTAATTTTCCATACACTTTTTCTTACTATATTCTGTATGAGACGATTTGTGAAATATGCGGCAGCCGAATCGGGAAACCAGTCCTTAAGATCAAATATTACCGGAACATCGTATTTTTTTGCCGCATGAATTACAGCGGTACCGGCAAGAACATGGGCTGCAACAACAATGTCGATTTCTTCACGACAGAATGATCTTATTAAAGACATGGAAATGGTATGGCGTGTTGAGGGTGTAATGTAAAAGCGGATTTGTAAAGGGGAACTGTGTTGCTTAGTCGATAATAAGCCGGGTCCCCCGCGCTTCACCACGGTGCCGCGTGGAAGTGGGCGACATGGATCTCATAACGGTTAGCGAGCTCCTCGAAAATATAATGATGACGGGAAGGAATAGGGTGGTGGATATAATCCTGAGTGGAAACAGGAAGAGGATATTCATAGGCCACATGGTTTTTAGCGAGAAGAAGAATGCATGAGATCGTTCCTGGTATCTATTTATTTATCATTTTCGAAGGCAGAGCGGTCATTTTTGCCATTCTATCGCGAGCATATACGCAGGGACGTCGCGGGTAACGATTGCACGGCAGCGACCAGAGCCCCTTCTCCTATGCAAAGCACCGGGGAGCAGGGTGGCATTAGCACCAATTGCTGCACCATCCTGTATCTGCGGTCCCTGTAGTCCACCAATTCGAGTCGGAGGGTAGCGGTCATTTGTCAGAACGGCATTAGGCCCGATAAAGACATTATTTCCGATTACTGTGTCTGTCGGAATGTAGACCATGCTCTGCAGGCTTACCTCACCACCGATTATGGTTTTTCCCTCAATAACGGTCGCGGTTCCAATGGCAACGTGGTTGCCTAATCCGGGTTTTTTCACGGATCATAACATTGTGGCCACTCTGAAAATGATCCCCAATTATTACGTCGCAGTAGGTTATGGTGCCTGAACTGATCACCGCTTTTTCCCGATTGTTGTCCCGTAAAGGATTTTGCGATGACATCCCGTGAGGGAAATCCGAGAATGTTACCGGTTCGAAGATTTGTGCTCCTTTACCGATTTTGTTTATACCGTATTCGGTCATTCGACAGTCACGCTCTTTGCAAGGTTTCGTGGTTTGTCTACATCTCGGTTTAAACTGACCTGATCAGGAAATAGGCCAGGGAGTGAAGTAACGATAAGACTTGTCAGCACCTGGATGAAGGGAGGGGTAGCCGGCAAGGGAATAAAGATATCCACAACCTCAGGAAGTTCCAATCTCCCTCTTCCCCAAGGGCGATTACGGGTGCCCCGCGGGCTTTCATTTCTTTGATGTTGGAGATCATTACCCCGTAGGTTTCGCCCGGCATACAGATGGCAACTACCGGTGTTTCTGAGAAAGCCAGCGAAACGGTCCGTGCTTCAACTCTCCTGCGGCATAACCCTCTGCATGGATATAGGAGATCTCCTTCATTTCCAGTGACCCTTCAAGGGACACGGGATAAAAAGGCCCCCTCCCCACATAGAAGATGCTGCGGGCATTCCTGCAGAGTTCGACAGCCGCAGTCAAATCCATCAGCAGTACCTCTTCGATTGCCCGGTGCCCGTTACGCAGCACCTCATCAAATTCGCCATCACGAATTAAATTTATCACTTGCAACAAGACTGCGGCTCTGTGCAATAAATGACTTGGTTGCCGCGACACTGATCTCGGGTCCTGCCCTCATAAAGAGGGTGAAATCCGTATTTCTGCTTATCGAACTGCCCAGCACGTTAGTAATTGCCAGAGTGGTGCGATTAGTAAGGTACTTTAGCCTGTTTAAGTGCAGATATGGTATCGGCAGTTTCCCCGGATTGAGAATTCCGATTACAAGTCCCTGGACGGGAGGAGGAAAATATTTGAATTCAGATGCAAAATCAAGTCGCACGGGGATCGCGCAGGAATCCTCAAGGAGATATTTGAAGATAAGTCCGACATTGTACGAGGACCGCAGCTATGACCGTTACCAATCCGGGATTTCTGATTGGTTCAGGAATGGAATCACTTCTGACGGCCCTGACGGAATTGTAAAACGCCTGTGGTTGCTCATAAATCTCTTTGAGCATGTAATGAGGAAATCCGCCTTTTTTCGTGTCTTCCTGTGACCAGTTTATCAGTTCAACCAGGCCGTTTGACTGTCTTACCTTCGTGAAAAATCTCGAGGCTTCCCGGGAGAAATGCTGGCAATATCTCCATCCTCCAGATATACTGCCCTTTCAGTGTGATCGAGGATAGGCATCATGTCGGACGCGGCAAAAAATTCTCCATCTCCCACTCCGAGAACAAGCGGGCTTGCATACCGGGCGGCAATTATTCGGTCTTCCCCCGTTGCAATCACTAACAAGGCATAAGATCCCGTCAGTTTGGGGACCACATTCTGAACAGCTGAAAGGAGATCCTTTCCTGGTTCATATTCCTCTTCAATAAGATGTGCTACTACTTCGGTGTCGGTTTCAGAAATGAATATATGCCCCGTAAAATCAGCTGACTCTTCAGTCTCTGCATAGTTTTCAATAATCCCGTTGTGCACCACGGCAATTTGGTTCCTGCAGTCCATATGCGGGTGAGCATTGACATCGTTGGGAACTCCGTGGGTTGCCCATCGGGTATGTCCTATGCCGATCTTTCCTTTGAGTGAAATTAATCGCGAGCTCTGAAGAATCGGAGATTCGTCCCTGGTGTTTGTCAAGTTCGATCCTTCCTTTGATCGTTGCAACGCCAAATGAATCGTAACCCCGGTATTCCAGTTTCTTAAGCCCTTCCACAAGGATCGGGGCCAGCTTCCCTCCGGCCGATGTAACCCACGATACCGCACACTTCATATCACCATAGATTCATCGAGAAGAATGCGAGAGCTTATGCGACTCCCACCTTCAATTGTTACATTGTTACCGACAATGCAGTTTTTGAAAATGGTGAATGGTCCTGATATGACCTGATCGCCGAGCACAGCTCCAAATTCCGGTTTTATTACGGTCCCCTCGATATTCATCAGTTTTGACGAAACTGGTGTCGTCGTATGGTTCAAGCGGCACCCCCGGTCATTGTATCGGTTATCCGTGAGTGAGATCCGATTGCGGTGTCATCCATGATAAGCGAGTTTCCTATAAAGGTGAATGGTTCAATTTTTACCCGTGAACCGAGACTCGTATTGGGCATTATGCAACAGTTTGGGCCAATCTCGCAGTCATTCCCGATAACGACTCGGCCCGGATGGATCGCTGTAGGGCCTATTGTTGTACCTTTCCCTATCCTTACGGTTCCCTGGATGATGGTCTGCCTGCTTACGGACACCTTCGCGAGTTCAGGGAGATCTTTCAACAGTCGCTTATTCATCTTCAGGAGATCCCAGGGGTAGATGGCATCCTGCCAGTCATCCGCAATGATTGCCTGCAGATTTTCTCCTGAACCAATCATTGAGGAGACTGCATCGGTGATGTCATTTTCACGAATATACGAAAAAAAGTCTTTTGTCAGTGAATAAATGCCGGTACTCACCATGAAACTTGGTGAATGCTCGGGTTTCTCGATAATCCGGGTTACGAGTCCGTCTTTTAAGAGCACCACGCCAAAGTTTGACGGACTGGGATGCTCTTTTACCAGCATCGCATTGTTGATCTCTTTGATCCTCCCGATTGAATGGGGATCGATATAATTATCTCCGGACAGGAGAAGAAAATCTTCGGAAATGAGTGATTCAGCACATTTGAGCGCATGAGCAGTCCAGCTGTTTGTTCTGAATTACTACTGAAAATGGGTACATCGGATGGTTTAAAAAACGGGTGACCTGCTCTTTCCGGTACCCGACAACGACGACAATATCGCGTATCCCTTTTCAATAGTGCCTCAATTACATATTCGATGATCGGCCGGTTCCACCGGAATCAGCGCCTTGGGTCTGCTTCTTGTTAGCGGACGGACCCGTTTTCCCTCTCCTGCTGCTAAAATTACGGCCTGCATTTTCTCACCTAACGGATTGATGCTTTGTCTCCGATGCATCCCTCATACCGAGGAATTGGGCGCAAACTGTGCACCGCTCCCTATCACTGAACCGACATTGATGGAACAATTGATTCCAAACTGAACATCATCTCCAATGACAGCACCGAATTTTTTTCTTCGCGTATCTTTTCCGCAGACTTTGACATTCCCATGATCATGCCGGAGATTTGCGAGTTTTGTTCCTGCGCCAAAATTACATCCGGATCCAATAACGGAATCCCCGATATAGTTGAAGTGGGGGATTTTTGTTCCGCTCATAATAATGGAGTTTTTAATCTCAGAACAATGCCCGATATGGCAATCATCACCTATGCTTGTTGCCCCGCGAATATATGCATGAGGTCCTATACGACAATTCTTTCCTATGATGCAGGGCCCTTCGATATAGGTTCCCGATTTTATGACGCTTCCCTTTCCTATGATCAACTGAACCCTGAAGGAATACCCCCTCTTCAACCGTCCCTGCATTTTTCGCATCAAGGGTGTTCCATCAGGGTGGGTATTAGCATCAAGCATATCCCATGGGTTGCCGACGTCCATCCAGTAGGACAAGTGGTAGGCTTTCAATTTCTTTTCCGCAATTAACCCGCTAAGGGCATCGGTGAGTTCAAGTTCACCTCGGCGAGGAGATGGTTGCACCTTATCGATGAGATCGAAGATCTCCTGAGAGAAAAGATATGCCCCGGCATTGATCAGGTTGGATTTGGGGTGTTTTGATTTCTCTTCAAGGGAAGTCACAAAACCCCCCTCCTCAGAACTACCCCGTAATCACCGGGATGATCGGTTGTGCTGATACCCATGCAGGGAGCACCCTGTCTGCACATGTCCGCAATATCGTTGGTTTTTAAGATCATATCCCCATTCAGGAGAAGAAACGGTCCTTTTACAAGATCCCGTGCTGATCGAACAGCATCAGCAGTCCCTTGCTGGTTTCGCTGGGCGGCATATGCAATATGAATACCCCATGCTGATCCGTCCCCAAAATATTTCGCGGATTTCCCTTTCTCCATACCCGACAACAAAAATAAAATCGGTGATCCCTGCGTCACGAGCTGCAAGAACGAGATGCTCCATCATCGGGTGGTTAGCGAGCGGGAGCATAACTTTCGGGCGCTTCGCCGTGAGAGGGCGCATCCTCTTTCCCTCTCCTGCGGCGAGCACGACACATTCCATACGTAAATCTCCTACTTACAACATTTAAGCAGTTTTCCCCTGCTGTATCCTGTCACGTCCCATTGAAAGCATCTCCTTTGCTTTTTGGAGTGTATTTTCCTTCGGCGGTGATACGGATCTTCGGTTCGGTCCCGCTTGCCCGGATAAGGTACCAGCCATCATCATCGGCAACCCGGATACCATCTGTCGGACTTGATGCACCAAGCGATGAGACAATCTTCTCGTGCATTTTCGCACGAATGATTCCCGGAGAATTGGGTAGGCGGGCATTGCATCGAGTTCAGACGCGACATCCCATTCGGATGCGATCTCGCAGAAGAGTGCTGCAGCGTACGGGCCATCGGGACACAACGAGATCTTCGGGAAGATCCATGCGCCTGATGGTTCACCCCCGAAATCCCCCCATTTTTGGAGTTCTTCAGATACATAGGAATCCCCAACAGAAGTACGTCTGACCTCGGCAATCCCCTCTATGATCATTGAGGCATCGCTTGTTGTAACCACTTTTTTCCGGCAAGATACTTGGAAAAGAGCATGAGCAGGTGATCCCCGTCAATATATCTTCCCCGGTTATCAAATGCCATCATCCGGTCAGCATCCCCGTCGTGAACAATCGCGCAGGTAGATTCGGTTTTCTTCACCATATCCCCCAGGTAACCGAGATGTTCTTTGAGAGGTTCAGAAGGCCGGGCAAAGTGACCGGATATATCACAGTTGATACAGGTGGTTTTTACACCTGCATCTGCAAGAAGGATAGGGGTAAGTGTGCATCCCGCACCATTTCCACAATCAACGACTACGGAAATTCCCTGCCTTATGTTGATCATATCGAGAATTGCGTTTTTATGCGGGGTTATTGCATCAAAAGTCTGCACATTTCCCTGGTGCTGCCAGTCTGCCCAGTGCGGCTCTTTCAGGAGGGTCTCCATCTCTGCCTGCTGTGCAAGGGTGAAATGATGAGCCATCGGGATTGAACAGTTTCAGGCCATTGTATTCCTCGGGATTATGGGAGGCAGTGATGGTACCAGCCGGTTTTTACAGTGCGGGTGTTGAATGCAACCGAGGGAGTTGGGACAATACCGGTAACATGTGCAGTTCCACCACTTCCGAGA